>NZ_CP084318.1:302500-1502500 GCF_020310025.1 Leeuwenhoekiella palythoae | reverse complement strand
AGGCTTCCGCAGTAATTTGTTGTTTTATGGTTGCTATCGCCCTCAAAATTATCGCTATATAAAGTCCTTGAACCAGAATGCTTGCAGGACCGGCTATGGCCACCATAATTATGGTTAAGAACATAAATCCTAATACTAAAGTGATTATTCCGGTTACTTTGGGCAGTTGGCCAAGATGATTAGTTTTATACAGCCCAATTCCCATACAGATAAAAACAATTCCAAAAAGTACGCTGTAAATCAATGCAAAAGCTTCAAGCTTGATGTATTGAAAATGAAGATCAACGACCGAGTAGATCGCGATTAAGGTGTTGATCGCAATGGCGATAAGCGCACTGGTTTTTAGAAAACTGGCTTTAAACAATTCGCCGATCAAAACAAAAGCGCGCATATGTAGTGCAAAAGCTATGGCGGCAAGTATGGTGATGGTTACATAGAATACTTCGCCAAAATAATAACCGCCGGTGGCAAGAAAAGTGGTTTCTTCAATAAGTTGAAAAACCAATAATATCATACTCAGAATCCCCGCAATCCAACCGAGATGGAGTTGATTGAACAAGAACGACACCTTTTTATTCTCATCGATTTCAATCAAAAAAGCCTTTTTCACTTTCTTTTCAAAAACAGATTCCTGTAAGTCGTCGAGGTCGCGATCCAGTGCAGCGAGAATAGTTTTTACGGTGTACACACGCGGCATAACTTCGCCCGCTTCAATGCGCTGAATGGTGCGCACCGAAATATTACACTGTTCTACAAGTTCTTCTTGAGTAAATCCTTTTTGCTGACGTAATTCTAAAATTTTCAGCCCTAATTGTGGTTGTTTCATGAGTGACATAAGATTGCTCTTGTAGTGATGCGCATCTAAAAATACAAGAATGTTAGACCCTGCAATACTAAAGATAGCAACCTATTTCAAACAATTTTTTGGCGCACATTTTACCCGACATTCACCCGACATTTCAAGTATAATGCGAGTTGAGGCGAATTAGGTATTTTTAGAAATTCTGATAAATCTGTATTGGTTTTAACCTATTCTGAAACCTGTTCTACCTTTTTAGGCATCAAAGGTCTTAAGATATCCAAAGCTTTTTCTACTGAAGAAACCCCTGCAGCGGTCAACAACAAGCGTAAACCTTTGCTGGTTTTTTTCTCTTTAAGCGTGACCTTGTTTGAATGGGTTTGTACAAACTGAAGCACTCTGGAAAACGCCGGACTTTGATAAAATTTAGACTGCTGATCTGCAATAAAGAACCCGATGAGTTTTTTATTTTTCATCACCACTTTTTCCAGTCCGTAATGTGTAGCAATCCATTTGATACGCACCGAGTTCAACAAGTCTTCGGCTTGCTTAGGCAGTTCTCCAAAACGGTCGATCAAACGTGCTTCAAAGGCTGCGAGTTCTTCTTCGGTTTTGAGGTTGTTTAATTCGGTGTAGAGATTTAAACGCTCGGTAATATTGTTGATGTAGTCGTCAGGGAACAACAATGAAAAGTCAGAATCTATGACAGTGTCTTTGACGTATTCTTTGTTTTCGTCATCAACATTCTCGTGTGCATAGAGCTCTGCAAACTCATTTTCTTTCAGCTCTTCAATCGCTTCGTTGAGGATTTTCTGGTAGGTATCAAAGCCTATTTCGTTGATAAATCCGCTTTGCTCACCACCTAATAAATCTCCGGCACCGCGTATTTCTAAATCTTTCATCGCAATATTGAAACCACTTCCCAAACTTGAGAATTGCTCTAAAGCCGTGATTCGTTTGCGTGCATCATCAGTCATCGCCGAAAGTGGCGGTGTGATGAAATAACAAAACGCTTTTTTGTTGCTTCGGCCTACACGTCCGCGCATCTGGTGCAAGTCAGACAGACCAAAATTATTGGCATTATTGATAAAAATCGTGTTGGCATTGGGCACATCGAGACCGCTTTCTATAATGGTTGTAGAAACCAAAACATCAAAAGCGCCATCCATAAATTGGAGCATCAGCTCTTCAAGCTTTTTTCCGTCCATCTGCCCGTGACCGATAGCCACTTTAGCATCAGGAACCAGACGCTGAATCATTCCCGCAACTTCCTTAATATTTTGTAGCCTGTTGTGTATGAAGAATACCTGACCGCCACGCTGAATTTCATACGAGATCGCATCGCGTATCGTTTCTTCAGAAAGTCTGATGATGTGTGTTTCAATAGGGTAGCGGTTGGGCGGTGGTGTGGTGATCGTACTCAAATCACGCGCCGCCATCAAACTGAATTGCAGCGTACGTGGGATAGGCGTCGCCGTTAAGGTTAACGTATCAACATTTTCCTTAATGGTCTTCAGTTTATCTTTTACCGCAACACCAAATTTCTGTTCTTCATCAACGATCAGCAGCCCCAGGTCTTTAAACTTTACATTTTTGTTGGTGAGTTGGTGTGTACCTATGATAATATCTAGACGACCATTTTCAAGACGTTCAAGCGTTTCTCTTTTTTCTTTCGCAGTGCGGAAACGGTTCAGGTAATCTACCGTGACCGGTAAATCTTTTAGTCGTTCACTAAAGGTTTTATGATGCTGAAAAGCCAAAATCGTGGTGGGCACAAGCACTGCAACCTGCTTCCCATTATCCACCGCTTTAAATGCGGCTCTGATGGCAACTTCGGTCTTACCAAAACCTACATCACCACAAACCAGACGATCCATCGGGCGCGGACTTTCCATATCGGCTTTTACGGCTTCGGTGGCGCTGCTTTGATCTGGCGTGTCTTCGTAAATAAAACTTGCTTCGAGTTCGTTTTGCAAATAGGTATCCGGGCCAAAAGCAAAACCTTTTTCAAGACGACGCTTGGCGTATAATTTAATGAGGTTAAAGGCGATTTCCTTAACCTTGGTTTTGGTCTTTTGTTTCAGTTTTTTCCAGGCAGCGCTTCCTAGTTTGTAGATCTGTGGCGGCTTCCCGTCTTTGCCGTTGTATTTGGTCACTTTATGCAATGAGTGAATACTTAGGTAAAGCACATCGCGCTCGCCATAAATGAGTTTTATAGCTTCTTGACGTTTTCCTTCTACTTCAATTTTCTGGAGTCCACCAAATTTCCCGATCCCGTGATCAATATGCGTGATATAATCGCCCACTTGAAGACTGGTCAATTCTTTAAGTGTGATCGCTTGTTTTTTGGCGTAGCCGTCTTTCAGTTTAAACTTATGATACCGCTCAAAGATCTGATGGTCTGTATAACACACCATTTTTAGATCGTCATCAATAAAACCGCGGTAAAGGGAGACAATAATAGTCTCGTACTGCTTTACGTTGAGTTCGGCATCGTTAAAAATATCCTGAAAACGTTTGGCTTGTTGCTCGCTGGCGCAGCAAATATAATTGGTATAACCGGCTTCGTGATTCTCGTTGAGATTTTCGATAAGCAAATTGAATTGCTTGTTGAATGCCGGTTGCGGCTGCTGATTAAAATTGATGCTCGCGGAAGCTTTATCACTCGGTAAGGATAAGCCTTCGCTCACCCGCACCAGCGTAAAATCCAGAAGTTGTTTTTTGATGCTCGTAGCGTCGCAAAATAACTCTGAAGGTTTATGCCTTTTGATCTCACTGTCTAACTTCTGAAATGCTTCTTCTGCTTTGCTAAAATTGGTATCGATACGTGTAGCCAATTGCTCAATATCCTGAGTGAAAATCACCGTATCTGCAGCGATATATTTTAAGAAGCTTTCCCGGGTTTCCTGAAGCGCCTTGTTTTCTACATTAGGCATCAGGCTTATTTTGTTGATCTTATCAACAGAAAGCTGTGATTCTACATCAAAAGTTCGGATGCTGTCTACCTCATCACCAAAAAATTCAATGCGATAAGGCTGATCGTGTGAAAATGAAAACACATCTATAATTCCCCCACGTACAGAGAATTCGCCGGGTTCGGTCACAAAATCAACACGCTTAAACTTATACTCAAAGAGCATTTCGTTAACAAAATCCAGCGAAAGATTATCGTTGACTTTTACTTTGAGCGTGCTTTTATCAAGCTCCTTTCGGGTGACTACTTTTTCAAAAAGCGCATCAGGATACGTGACAATAAGCGCCGGTTTTTTGCGACTGTTGATGCGGTTAAGCACTTCGGCACGCAATAAAACATTGGCGTTATCAGTCTCTTCAATTTGATAAGGTCTGCGGTAACTTCCGGGATAAAACAGCACGTGATCCTCTTTGACCAATTGCTCCAGATCGTTAAGAATATACGCCGCTTCTTCCTTATCATTTAGAATAACCAGAAAAGGCTTATCTGCAGTTTTAAAACTTTCGGCAATAGTTATAGAAAGCGACGAACCTATGAGTCCGTCGAGATTGATTCTATTTTGAGAAACGGCAATAGCGTTCCCGAGTTCTTGCAGTTGTGCAGACTCTAAAAAAGGCTTGGTGATCGTGGTTTTACCCATAGGTGGGCAAAGATACTGCGTAAAACTTGGTTTCAAAACAGCTTTTGAGATTTAGCATTTTGGTAACAAAAACTCTTTTGGCAAACGCATAACAGGGATTTACAATTTCACTAACATAAAACCCACGCACTCCCCTGTATCTTTATAAAAATTCAATATTATGGCGATAGCGCACTACGATCTTTTTGTAATTGGCACCGGTAATGCTGGCAAACACGTGGCTTATGACGCGGTTGAAGCGGGCTTAAATGTTGCGATTGCAGACAATCGGGAATTTGGCGGAACGTGCGCCAATCGAGGTTGTGATCCCAAAAAGGTTTTAGTAGGCCTCACCGAAATCATCGAGCGCAGCCAAAATTTAAAAGGAAAAGGAATAAAAGAGCTTCCTGAGGTAAGTTGGTCTGATCTGATGGAATTCAAAAAGACATTCACCGGAGCCGTACCGTTCACTACGGAAGAAAAGCTCAAAGAACAAGGGATGACCTTGTATCATCAATCGCCGAAGTTTCTAGATGAAAATACTTTGTCTGTGGAAGGGAAAACCGTTACCGCCGATAAAATCGTGATCGCCACAGGAAATGTCCCAATGAATTTAAATATTCCCGGAGATGAGCTCGCACTAATTAGTGATGACTTTCTTGAGCTCGAAGCACTGCCCGAAAGTATGATTTTTATAGGCGCTGGTTATATCGGGATGGAATTTGCCCATATTGCTGCACGCTGCGGGGTAGATGTTACCATTGTTGATGTGAATGCGCGTATACTGTCTAATTTTGACGAAGATCTAGCGCTTCAACTTCAAAAAAAATCGGAAGAACTTGGCATTAAATTCCTTTTTAACGCTGAAGCAAAAGCAATCGAAAAACTGCGTAAAAACTATAGATTAACAGTAGATCACAACGGAAATTCAGAAGAACTAAAAGCCGAATTGATCTTTAATACTGCGGGTCGCGTCCCAGCCGTAGACGAACTCGATCTGGAAAAAGGGAACGTGGCATTTTCAAAAAAAGGAGTTGCCGTAAATTCATTTATGCAAAGCACGACGAATCCAATAGTGTATGCTTGCGGAGATGTTTCAGACACGAGTAATTTGCCGTTAACTCCGGTGGCGCATCAGGAAGCCTATTATGTTTCTAAGAATATTTTAAACGGAAACACCGCAGAAGTCAATGTACCTGCAACGCCTTCGGCAGTTTTTACCATTCCGCAATTGGCGAGTGTGGGACTCACGGAGCAAGAGGCTCAAGAGCAAGGCTATGATTTTATAGTCAAAACCGCTTCGGTTGAAGATTGGTATAACGCCAAGCGCTTGAATGAAAAATTTTATGCGTACAAAACGTTACTAGATAAGAAAACCGGACAGATTTTAGGTGCGCATTTGCTAGGCAGTGAAGCCGCAGAAACAATCAATTTATTTATGATGGCGATGCACAGCAAACTTGAAGTAAACACCTTAAAAGGAATGGTTTTTAGTTATCCCAGTTGGGCAAACGATATCAAATCGATGCTTTAAGAATTTAACCGCTGCCTGAGTTTATTAAACGGATTGGTTGCTCGATTGCGGTAGCCGTGCAATCCTGCAGTAACAACAAGTAAGACGCAGCCCGCCAAGGCAAAATAAGCCACACTTTCTAAACTGTCTTTATGCCTGCTAAATATGGCAAAAAGCGCCCAGACACCCACCATCGCAAATTCACGCATATTGCGCAGATTAGTCATTAAAAGGTTGATGTACACCGCGATCGTAATCAAAAGCATCGTAAAAATGATCTGTGTTAACTGACTTCCGGCACATCCCAGCTTGACCAAAAACGCCGAAATATTTGCAATAGTTGCCACAGCAATCCAACCGCTGTAAATACAAACAGGCCACCACACAAAAGCAATGATCTCGATAGGTGCATCCCAGCGCTCCATATTGGTTTTAAAAACGATTTTTAAAAGCGAGATCAACATCCCGATGATAATCAAAACTGAAAGCCAGACGTAGTCATAGGTAAAAGCAACCACCCAAGCCGTATTTAAAAAGTTGGTTAGCGCAAACCAATAACCGGTTTGCTCAATATGCGGTGTTTCTTTTTTACTGAAAAATGCGCGTTTAATTCCGAAAAGGGCATAGGCTATCAGTCCTAAAAAAATCACACCCCAAATCGCAAAAGCATAGCCGGCAGGCGTGAAGAGGTTATCGTATTTAGCGCTCATCTCGCCAATGGTCGTATTGTTCCAGCGTTGTGTTTGAGAAAGATAATTGACTACAACGGCGGTAATCACAGATACCAAATTGATTAGGGCTAATTTTTTTTTCATTGAATGGGGATTACCTCATTTTTAGTTATTGCAAAAACTTGATTTCCCGGTTGAGGTTCGAGATAATAGTTTCCGGTAAAGGTACCAAACGCAGGTAAAATCAATTGATTTTCAGTCTTAAAGAAACACGAAAGTTTTAGCACTTGTCGGCCAATTCCGCCCAACCGAATTCCGGGATGTATGTGTCCACAAAAATTGAAAAAACCTTCACGTTCCTCGGGGTGATGCGTCAACAAAAAACCATTTGATTGAAATTCGCTGTAAATATCAATATTCAGATTCTCATATTTTACAGGCGAAATGATATCGTGATTCCCGGCGATAAGTATCAAGGTTTCTTCACGAGATCGCACCCATTTCTCAAAAAGTTTCCATTCGGTATTTAAGCTGCTGTGAAAAAGATCCCCCAAAAAACAAATAGACTGCGCCTGATAATAATCGGCCACGCGCGTGAGCTGGTCAAAATTGGCAGCAACCGCTCTAAGTGGCACTGCGCTCCCGTGTTTTCTAAAATGCGAAACCTTCCCCAGATGTACATCCGCAATCAACAGCATGCGCTTCTCATGCCAAAGCATTCCTCCCGAAGGATGCATCGTAAATGTGTTATTCTGTATACTGATCTCTTGCGTCATTGCTTGACAAATTTCAAGTTTTCTTGATCAAATGGCTGTTTATAAAAACAAAAAATCTGCTCGTGATGAGCAGATTTTTCTAGTCGTTCTGTGATGAAATATCTTAATTCATTTGATAATTGAGCATCCAAGTTACGCCAAATTGATCGCGCAATCTTCCGTAGTATGCATTCCAACTGGTTTCTTGCAATTGAGTTACAACTTGTCCGCCGGCAGAAAGTTTTTCAAATAATTCGTCGGTTTCTTCCTTACTTTCTAAATCCACGCTTAATTGAACCTGATTTCCTTCAGTAAGTGGCGTGTCTGGCGCCGCGTCATACGCCATAATATGAATCCCTTTTCCTTCTAATTCGGCGTGCTGCAATTTGTTGCGATAATCTCCGGGAATATCAATTTCTTTGCCTTCATAGGTATCTTTATTTTTGATCTGACCACCAAAGCAATTCTGATAAAAATTTAAGGCTTCCTGACAATTTCCTCTAAAGGTTAAATACGGTTGTACACTTTTCATAACTTTATTTTTTTGGTTTTCCGCGAAGCGGAAAGGATTAGTTTTCTTTGTATTAAAGATACGGGAAAGGACTAGTGTTTACAGGATTTAAGCTGTTATTTTAGGCTTAAGGAAAGACTAAAATTTGTTAAGGTTGAAAGGGTGCTGCTAGTATTTATCGAGATACTTGAGCATATTTTTAATGCGGTCTTCAAGCTTCTCGCTGCTAAGTTTTTCGCGAAGGCGATCGGTAATGATCGGGAAGGAAAATGGGGTTGCTTTTTTACAGTTTTTGACTACGATCTCTTGTTGTTCAATTCGCTCCAGGGCGATGCGTAAACGGCCTTCTTCCAATTGGTGTTCAAAAGTCTCGCGATAGGCTTGTTGAAACAAAAGATTCTCCGGTTCATAATCTCTGAATACTTCAAACAACAACTGACTGTTGCTTTGCAAATGTTTGTTTTTAATGATTTTCCCCGGAAATCCTGTAAAAACCATACCGCTAATCACCGCAATATCTCTGAATTTACGCCTTGCCATTTCGGTGCTGTTTAAGCTTTTCTGCAAGTCTTCAAATAAATAAGCCGAAGTAAACAAGTCGTTGTCGAGCACTTGCTGCATGTCTATTTGTTGATCAGAAAGAATCTCAAAACCATAATCGTTAAAAGCGATACTGAAGGTAATGGGCGACAGCAAACTAATGCGATAGGCGAGCAAACTGCCCAAAGCCTCGTGTACAAAACGCCCTTCAAACGGATAAAAAATATGGTGATAGCCTTCCCGACTTTTAAAGGTTTCGATCAAAAATTGATCATCAGTCGGTACGATAGATTCTACGCGTTGCCGCGCAAAAATATCTTTGAGGGCTTGCAGCTCCCGCGTTTGTTGTTCAAAAGGAAGGTTTGCTGAGTACAACTCTTCGCGCAGCAATTCGCTCATTTGCGCAGATAAAGTGAGTCGACCGCCCATCCAACTCACCACACGCGCTTGTTTTTTGGTTTTGGCTTTTTTGACCAAAACCTGCATTCCTTTGATGCGGTAGAGTTCGAGATTTCTTCCGGCAAACGTAAAGACGTCGCCGGGTTTTAGTTTAGAAATAAACCATTCTT
Source organism: Leeuwenhoekiella palythoae (assembly GCF_020310025.1). Classification (GTDB taxonomy): domain Bacteria; phylum Bacteroidota; class Bacteroidia; order Flavobacteriales; family Flavobacteriaceae; genus Leeuwenhoekiella; species Leeuwenhoekiella palythoae. The sequence continues at coordinate 1,493,549 of NZ_CP084318.1, read as the reverse complement.
CAACCGTACCGATGTACCCACCTTTTAAATATTTAACCTGAAGTGCCGCGTCGCCAACGATGGTGCCTATTTGTAGACGGTGCCGCATCGCTACCGATCTGCTGTTTACTTTGAATTTTCCGTCTTCTTCGATCTCAATTTTTTTATACTCGTCATAGGCTTGCAGCGACTGACTGCCTTTGGTGATGAAATTTAAGATCCAACGCCATTGCTCGTCTGACATCGCCTGAAAGCAGAAGGTTTGCTTGACTTCTTGGTAAATTTCCGCAGGATAAAAACCGTCTGAAACCGCTAAAGTCGTCAAATACTGAATCAATACATCAAAGCTCAACAAATACGGAATACGATCTTCTACCACTTGATTGATCGCCGCTTTTCCCAGTGCCGAAGCTTCGATCAACTCGATGGCGTGCGTGGGTAAAAAGTAGATCACACTTTCTTTACCGGGCTGGTGACCGCTACGCCCTGCACGTTGTAAAAAGCGCGCAACCCCTTTTGGGCCACCAATTTGAATGATGCTTTCTACCGGAGCAAAATCAACGCCCAGATCTAAACTCGAAGTGCAAATCACGGCTTTAAGGCTTTCGTTGCGAATGGCTTCTTCAACCCACAATCGGGTTTCTTTATTGATGCTGCCGTGATGCATCGCCATCTCGCCGGCAAACTCGGGATGTTTATGCATCAACTTTTGAAACCACAACTCACATTGCGCCCGGGTATTGGTAAAAAGCAAAGTGGTTTTGCTGTTATTGATGATGGGAACCACCTCTTCAAGTAGATGCAAACCCATATGCCCTCGCCACGGAAATTTTTCCATAGTCTCCGGGATAATGCTTTCTACTTTGTAGGTTTTTCCCAGATTGGCTTTGATTAAAGCGGAATTTTTAAATGCTTGAAATTCGGGTCCTAGAAGCACCTCGCGTGCCTGATTGAGATTTCCTATCGTTGCCGAAACACCCCAAATACGCAACTGCGGCGCGATTGTTTTGAGTCGGGACAAGCCGAGCTCTACTTGCACACCGCGTTTGCTTCCTAAAAGTTCGTGCCACTCGTCAATAACGATAGCAGTCGTATTCTTAAAAACCTTGTCATATCCTTTTGAAGTCAGCAATAGCTGAAGACTTTCGGGAGTGGTAACCAGCAAGTCTGGCATTTTCTTTTTTTGCTTCGCTCGTTCGCCTTGGGGTGTGTCGCCGGTGCGAATCCCAACCGTGAGTTGGGTTTCCAAACCATCAGCAAAACGTTGGGCTGCCTGGGCAACTTCAACAGAAAGCGCGCGAAGAGGTGTGATCCAAATTGCTTTAAGGCCGGGCTTGTGTTTGGCTTTATAATCGGGATTGTTTTTGATGTAATCCAATACGAAGGCTACCCATAAGGCGTATGTTTTTCCACTACCCGTAGGCGCATTCAGCAATCCGTTTTTTCCTTCCAAAAATGCATCCCAGGTCTCTTCCTGAAAGGCAAAAGGTTTCCAGCCTTGATCCTTGAACCAAGAAGTAGCGAGATTATGAAGTTGTTTGTGGGTCATTTCGTTATGAATAGCAGATGGGTTTTGAATTGGACTCAGATTGTTATGGCTCCCCTCCTAAATTTAGGAGGGGTGTCGCGATCTGAATCGCGACGGGGTGGTTTTATTACCGCCAATAACCTTGATTTAATTTAGCATTTAAAATTATTCTCGATTTCTTTCAAAACACTTGGTAAAAGGTCAAAGACCATTTTATTCTCAAAGCGAATTACAGTATAACCTAAATCATTCAACTTCTTTGTTCGGAATTCATCGTACTCCATGGCGTTAGAGCTTAAATGATGTTGGCCGTCAAGTTCTATGATTAATTTTTCTTGAGGGCAATTAAAATCAACGATAAAATGTGATATGCTGTGTTGTCTTCTAAATTTCCTTCCTTTAAGTTGAGATTTTTTTAAATAGTTCCATAAATAAGCTTCAGCCGCTGTTAAATTAGACCTTAGATACTTTCGTTGAGATTCGAGTTCCTTTAAATTATGTACTTGTTTTTTCATTTTAAACAACCTGTTACCACCTCTTTCTTTGCCTTTGGCAAATTCATTCTCCTCCTTGAAAAGGAGGAGAGCGTTTAATCCTTTTAAAGTTAAAATTTCAAATGTTTCCTTATTTAGATTTCTCAGGCTTGGGAATCAATTGTTTTAAATCTTCAAGTGTATTGGCATCCTCAATTTTTTTATCCTTCCGCCAGCGCAACATTCTTGGAAAACGGGTTGCAACACCACTTTTATGACGTTTAGAAGGAGCGATGCCTTCAAAAGCAATCTCAAAAACGTGATACGGAGTCACGCTACGCACAGGACCAAAACGCTCTAAAGTGTTCTTTTTGATCCATGCATCGAGACTGCGAAATTCTTTATCAGTAAGGCCGGAATACGCTTTTGCAAAAGTGACAAGTTCTTCTCTGTTATCGTCCCAAAGTCCAAAAGTATAATCAGTAAATAAATTGCTGCGGCGCCCGTGACCGCGCATCGCATAGGTAAGCACAGCATCAATGGTAAGGGGTTCAACCTTCCATTTCCACCAGTCTCCTTTTTTACGTCCTACCAGATAGGGCGAATCTTTGCGCTTCAGCATTAAACCTTCAGACATCACTTCGCGGCTGCGTTCGCGTTCTTGAGCCGCAGCTTCCCAGCTGTCAAATTGCATGGTTTCAGAAAGATGCAGGGGCAGCACTTCAGTTGTTACTTCGGTATATAATTTTTCAAGGATTTTGCGCCTTTCGGCGAAAGCCAGATCGCGAATGTCTTTGCCTTTCCATTCTAAAATGTCATAAGCTTTGAGGATTACCGGCGTTTTTTTGAGCAGTGCTTTGGAAACATTTTTACGACCAATACGCGTTTGTAAATCATTAAAGGTGCCGATCACTCCATTTTTAAACGGTAGAATTTCCCCATCTAAAACGGTTCCATTAGGTAAGGCTTCGACCAAAGCCTCAAACTCGGGATATTTATCGGTAACCAATTCTTCACCGCGACTCCATACAAAGAGTTCGTTGTCCCGAATGATCACTTGCGAGCGAATGCCGTCCCATTTATGTTCTGCAAACCATTTAGAAACTTCCCCCAGATCTTCAGGTTCATCTTCAATTGCATAAGCGAGGTAGAACGGGTAGGGTTTGCTGAGGTAATCTGCTTTGTTTTCTTCTAAAATAAGCTCTTGAAAACTTATGGTCTTGGGATCCCAATTCCCCATAAGTTTATAGGCCAAAATATCAACGTCAATGCCAGTGGCCTTTGCAAGCGCACGCGTCATCAACTTCTGACTTACACCAATGCGAAAACTACCTGTGATGAGTTTGCTAAATACAAAACGCTCGTAATAGTTAAGGTCGGTCCAGTTGGATCGCAGATAAGCTCGTTTTTCTTCTTCCGGTTTTTTCTTGAGGGCTATAATTTCTTCTAGAAACTGGGTGAGGCTTTTATCGGTACTTTCTTCTGAAGCAGGAATGACCAAAGCGATCGTCTCAGCGAGATCGCCAACAATGTGATAGCTTTCTTCAAACAACCACAACGGAATGTTTGCAAGCTCTGAAGCCCAAGTGCGCAGCAACGTTGTATTTACCGGTCGGGGAGGCCTGCGGTGTGAAAGTATCGCGATCGTCCATACTTTATCCTGCGGCGGAGCCACTTTAAAATATTCAGTTAGGGCATCAACCTTGATGTTGGTTTTGTTGGTGCTGTCTATCTTTTTAATAAGTTGGGCAAATGCTCTCATTCCTGTTCTTTTTCAGTTTCCTCTCCTAATTCGCCTTCATATTGTGTCGCTTCGGTGCGTGCGTCATAACCTTGCTCCAGCAAATACCGTGTGAAAATATCGGTATAGCCGTGCGTGCTGATGATCTTTTCGGCACCAGTGGCTTCAATACTTTCTAGTAAACCTTGCCAGTCGCAATGATCGCTTAGGACAAAACCTTTATCGATCGCCCGGCGCCTTCTGGCTCCTCTAAAGGTCATCCAACCACTAGCAGAAGCGGTAACATAAGGCACCATTTTACGAATCCATGTACTGCCATGTGCGCTAGGTGGAGCGACTACAATATTGCCCAGAAGTTCTTCTTTTTTAGTCTCGCGGGTGACGCGTGTGGTTTCTGGCATCGGGCAGAGGGGGCGTATTACTTCCGTCATATTTTCGATAGCACCGTGCGTATAAATTTTACCGATATCTGTATCTAGATACCGCAGTAATCGCTGTGCCTTTCCCAGAGAATATCCAAAAATCACCGAGGTTTTACCTTCAGCCTTATTGTCTGACCACCATGTGTTGATGTCGTTAAACACTTCGCTTTGCGGCCGCCATTTGAACGCAGGAAGTCCAAAGGTACATTCAGTAATGAACGTGTGACATTTGATGGGTTCGTACGGAGTGGCGACGCCGTCATCTTCGGTTTTATAATCGCCGGTAAATACCCAGACTTCGCCTTTATGTTCTACGCGAATTTGCGAGCTGCCAATGATATGCCCCGCAGGGTGCAAACTGAATTTAACATTTTTAATCGTAAAGGTTTCGCCCCATTCCTTACCGGTTACGTTGATTTCGCCCAATCTGTGTCTGATTATGGGCACATTGATGTGGTGCGTGATATAAGCCTTGTGACCCCAGCGGCTATGATCTGCGTGACCGTGTGAAATAATGGCTTTGTCAACCGGTTTCCAGGGGTCGAGATACACATCTGCAGCGGCGCAATAAATGCCTTTGTCATTAAATTGAAGAAGTGGCGCTTTAATGGTTTGTTAGTTTTTAAAGGATTCAAACGATTGAATTTTAAAGGTATAAAGTAAGCTTGTAAGCCATAAACCGATTAAGAAAACATTAGCAGGATTTAGCAAAGCTTAGGCTTTTGGCGCGCTGTGACGGTTTTTTGGTTATCCGTTTCGGACAGAGATAAACTGAATTTTAAATTTTAATAAGCGGCTTAAATAATTATCTTTGACCACTTAAAAATTAAACCATGTCTTTTACAGATTTATTTGATAGTGGCGAGCATAGACGTAACCTTGGGCATTTTGCAGCAATTGCAAATATGGCTACGGTAGACGGAGAGTTGAATGCCGAAGAAATTAAACTTTTAAAGCGTTTTGCTGTAAAACTCGATATTGACGAGACTGAGTATGTTGATATTGTAGAAAATGCACGCAGATATCCTATCAATCCGCCTAACAATTCAGAAAAGCGTTTAGAGCGCTTGCACGATTTGTTCAGAATGATCTTTGTAGATCATACGATTGATGATCACGAGCGTTTTTTAATTGAAAAATATGCGATAGGCCTAGGCTTTAGCGCTGAACGTGCAAAACAGTTGATAGAGCGTTCTATTCAGATTTTTCAAGGTGGAATTGACTTTGACGATTACCTATATCTTTTAGATAAGAAATAGATTTAACATATATAATTTGCAATGCCCGCTTTAGTCCTTCTAAAGCGGGCATTTTGATTTTTTAGAATTGTAAGGAAGTATAAACTTTCAGGAGCTTTTTAAAGGTACTTTCTCTGGGCAGCGCACAAATATTTTATCGTGATTCTAGGGTAAAACGTATATTTAGCTAGAAAACCTATTACTATGCAAGCAACCATTCGCAAAGCCGAAGCCGATGATATGGCACAGGTACTACGCCTTATTAAAGAATTGGCAGTTTATGAAAAAGAGCCTGAAGCTGTTGAGGTAACGGTAGATGATCTTATCGCGTACGGTACCGGGAACAATGCCGATTTTACGTGCTTTGTTGCAGAACGAGACACGGAGATCCTTGGTATTGCGCTGGTTTATTATCGGTTTTCTACTTGGAAGGGACGCACCGTACATCTTGAAGATCTCATCGTACGCGAGCAGTATCGTGGTGAAGGTTTAGGGATGGCGTTGTATACCGAAGTGATCAAATACACGTACGAGCTGGGTCTAAAACGCGTAGAATGGGTGGTTCTTGATTGGAATACTTCGGCGGTTGATTTTTATGAAGCTTCAGGAGCAAACGTGATGAAAGAATGGAACACAGTGCAAATGGATACTGAAGCAATGAAAGCATTTCTAAGCAAAAAAGGATTGGCATAACTACAGCCTATGGGATTTCAGGTTTATAAATTTGGTGGAGCTTCGGTTCAAAATGCAGAAGGAGTAAAGAACTTGGTGAAGGTTTTAGAACAAACGCAAGTTGAAGATCTTGTGATTGTTGTTTCGGCGATGGGCAAAATGACTAACGCGCTTGAGGATGTGGTAGCTGCCTACTTTGATGCCAATGCTAAAACCGATACCATCGAGACCGTTGAGGCTTTTCATCACAATATTGCCTTAGAACTTTTTGAAAATCCTTCGGCTCCGGTCTTTAAACAAATTCAAGCTTTACTAGAAGAATTAAAAGGCTTTTTACAACGCAACAAATCACCCGACTATAATTTTGTTTACGATCAGGTAGTGATCTATGGCGAATTGTTAAGTACTACCATCGTAAATGCATTTCTGGAGAAAGAAGGTTACCGAACTACTTGGCACGATGTGCGCGATTATCTAAAAACCGACACCAATTACCGCGAGGGAAAAGTAGATTGGGAGCTTACGATGCGTAATTTGAGCAGAAAACTTCCAAAAAAAGGAATACAGCTTACGCAAGGTTTTATCGCTTCAGATCCTAACGGATTCTCAACCACGTTAGGCAGAGAAGGAAGCGATTACACTGCGGCCATTATTGCCTATTGCCTCAATGCTGAGCGCGTTACCATTTGGAAAGATGTTCCCGGAGTGTTAAGTGCAGATCCACGTTATTTTGAACACGCGACGCTGCTTAACTTTATTTCCTATCAAGAAGCGATAGAGTTGGCATTTTATGGGGCTTCGGTGATTCATCCTAAAACGCTTCAGCCTTTGCAGCGTAAAGAAATACCACTTTTTGTAAAGTCTTTTTTGAATCCGGAGCAGCCCGGCACTCAAGTGAGTGCAGGAACTTTAATCGAGCCCTTGATTCCGTGTTATATTAGAAAAACCGATCAGGTACTCATTGCGCTATCTTCTTTAGATTTTTCTTTTATGGCGGAAGAAAATATCGGAGAGATCTTTAAACTGCTGGGAATGTTTAAAATGAAAGTGGATCTGATCCAGAATTCAGCGATTAGTTTTTCGGTTTGTGTAGATAATAAATATAAAAATCTAGACGCGTTGGTGGCTAAGCTGCGTGCCGATTTTAAAGTAACGGTACACGAGAATGTATCGCTGTATACCTTACGTCACGCCACAGATGAAGCGCTGGCCAAATTAGAGAAAGACAAAGAAATTCTATTAAAACAAGTGATGCAAAATACCGTTCAGCTGGTGTCTTTATAGCGCGCTTGCTGCGTTTTTTGCTATCTTTGTTTCCTACTTATAAAGTGGGGTTTTGCAAAGCGTAAGACCTTGCATCAAAGAAAATATAATATATCATCTTTGCCGGGTGCAAAGATTTTTTTGAATACACAAAGTTCATGGGATTAGTTACCGCAAAAGAAGTTGCAAAGGCAATCAACGTAGATAAATTTGGTTTTGCGGGTACGTTTATGGGATGGACCTTGATGAAAGTGCTCAAGATTTCTAAAGCAAACGAGATCTATGACCGCAACAAACACTTAAGCGATCTTGAGTTTCTCAATGCGATTCTAAACGAATTTGAGATCGATTTTGAAATCCCCGAAGAAGATTTAAAGCGCTTGCCCAAAGCCGGAAGTTACATTACCATAAGTAACCACCCACTAGGTGGAATTGATGGGATTTTATTGCTGAAACTACTCATAGAGCAGCGTCCTGACTTTAAAATTATCGCAAATTTTCTGCTGCATCGCATCAAGCCATTAAAGCCTTATGTGATGCCGGTAAATCCGTTTGAAGATCATAAGGATGCACAGTCAAGCATCGCCGGATTCAAACAGGCGATCAGACATTTGCGTGACGGGCATCCGTTAGGGATTTTTCCTGCGGGGGAAGTTTCTACGTATAAAGATGACAAGCTTATCATTGATAAACCCTGGGAAGAAGCTGCGATGAAACTCATTAAGCGCGCAGAAGTTCCTGTGGTTCCTATTTATTTTCACGCTAAAAACAGCAGGTTGTTCTATCAGCTTTCACGCATCAGCGACACTTTGCGTACGGCTAAACTTCCTTCGGAACTGCTTACGCAGAAAAAACGTACCATTCACGTGCGTATCGGGAATCCGATTTCGGTTAAGGCGCAAAAAGAGCACGAAAGCTTAGAGGATTTCACGGAATTCCTAAGACGTAAAACCTATATTCTGGCGAAGACTTTTGAGAAAAAATCATCGCTTTTGAGCACTATTCCGCAATCTTTAAAAACTCCTAAAGAGCCTAAGAAGATCGCCAACGAAGTTAAAGCTGAACTCATTGAGCAAGAAGTGAACAAGCTTCGTGAGAACGAGAAAAGACTTTTACAGAGCAAGAATTATGAGGTGTTTTTGGCTTCCGCAGAGATTATTCCCAACATTTTAAATGAGATTGGGCGCTTGCGCGAGATCACCTTTAGAGAAGTAGGAGAAGGTACTAACGAACCTACAGATCTGGATCGCTATGATCATCATTACCATCATTTATTTCTTTGGGATGAGGATAGCAAAAAAATCGCCGGAGCTTATAGAATGGGACTTGGAGCGCATATTATGCCAGAACATGGTATCAATGGTTTCTACTTGCAAAGCTTATTTAGGTTTGAACCTGAGCTGCATAAAATGATGGGCGAAAGCATAGAAATGGGTCGCGCATTTGTGATTAAAGAATACCAACAAAAGCCGATGCCGCTCTTTTTATTGTGGCGCGGAATTGTGCACACCACTTTGCGTTTTCCTGAGCATAAATACCTTATTGGTGGCGTGAGTATCAGCAATCAGTTTTCTAATTTTTCTAAGTCGCTGATGATCGAGTTTATGCGTTCGCACTATTACGATCCGTATATCGCGCAGTACATCAGACCGAAAAAGGAATTTAAGGTTAAGCTGAAAGATGCCGATAAAGAATTTGTTTTTGATGAGACTGAAGCTGATCTCAATAAGTTTGACAAGATCATTGAAGAGATGGAAACCGGTAATCTACGTCTCCCGGTGTTGATCAAAAAATACATCAAGCAGAATGCAAAAGTGATCGCTTTTAATGTAGATCCCTTGTTTAATGACGCTATTGACGGGCTCATGTATATCAAGATCGAAGATCTTCCGGAAAGTACCGTAAAGCCGGTTCTGGAAGAATTTCAAGCTGAATTAGAGCAGAAGCTGGAGCAGGCACGCAACGAGGATGAGTCGGCTAAAGAATCTTAGTACTTCGACGTTCTAGAAGTGCATTATCCTGCCATTTACCATTGCGTTGAGCGATTTTTTCATGAATTCCTAGAAGCTTGAAACCTAACTTTTGATGCACGTGAATACTGGCTTTATTCTGCGGAAAAATATGTGCAGTTAGCGTCCAGAAGCCTTCATGTTCACTCGCTTGAATAAGTGCTTCAAGAAGTTGAAAACCTATTTTTTTACCTTGATGTTGCGGTGCGACATACACTGTGACTTCCGCAACCCCGCGATATACTACTCGTTTAGAAACCAGACTTAACGCTGCCCAGCCGGCAACCTTATGATCAACCTCGGCAACTAGTCTGCACGCTTTGCAAAAACGTAAATCCCAAGCTTCAAATGCGGGAGCCTCCGTTTCAAAGGTTGCGATTTGGGTGTCAATCCCTGCTTGATAGATCTTAGCGACTTCAGGATAATCCTCGGGCTTAAATCGTCGAATTAGAAGATCCATAGTTTCAGGAATATGGAATGTTATTTTTCACTCTCATCTAAGAATACGGAATCAACAGGCTCCCAAAGTTCAATTTTATTGCCTTCAGGATCTAAGATCCAACCGAACTTGCCGTAATCGTACTCTTCTATTTCCCCTACGATCTCGACACCTTCTTGTTTAAGTACTTCTAGCAATTCAACTAAATTTTCAACTCTGAAGTTCATCATAAACTGCTTCTCACTTGGAGAAAAATAAGATGTATCCTGCTGAAAAGGACTCCATTGTGTCGAGCATTTATTTCCGTGTTCATCGCGCCACCAAAACGTCCAACCGTATTGGTCTGTAGGAATGCCTAAATGCGTTTTATACCAGGCTTTAATTGCATCAGGATTTTGGGTTTTAAAGAAAAATCCGCCTAATCCGGTTACTCTATTTTTCATACTGTATTATTTAGGTTGATGTTTAGGACAATCTATTCTTCGATTTTCTGGGTGCAGTTGCGTGCGTAATTGCATACAAAAAGCATGATTGATTCCGTCTGAACGGTAGGCTTTGCAATCTTGACACGACCTGCTTAAAGTAACCGTATTTTCTTTATTCAATGTAGATAGTATGGAAAACAAACTAGTATAAAGCAGCTTTAAATCTTCAGAGGATTCTGTTTCTAAAGCTTTGTAGATGGGTGTTGCAGGTTCGGTAAGTTGTGCAACGACTTCTTTTCCTTTTTCGGTAAGCGTAATGTGAAAACGTCTGTTGTCTTTATAGTTGAGTACTTTGGTGAGTAGTCTGCGCTGTTCAAGCGTTTTGACACAATCGCTGATCGTTGCTTTGGTAACTTGAAATTCTTCAACCAAATTGCTTACGGTATTTTCAGAAGGACCATGATAGGCAATAAAGAAAACTAATTTTTGTTGTAGCGGGGAGAAGCCATTTTCTTTTTGGTTTGCCCACTGCATTGTTTTAAAAGCATCAGCCAGCTTATCAAAGGCAGCCGTTGTTTTCGCAGCTAAATCTTTGTTTTGAAAATCAGGATCGTAAATGTGTTGCATAGAAGTGTGTTACCACTCCTAAGTTACAAAAAAAGCCTTTAAACCAACGATTTTGCGCCGGTAGTATGGAATCCTATTTAGTTGCTAATGCTAGAATTTTGTCAACAATAGTCTGTGCGAGTTTAATCTTGCTTTCAACTGTCCAGCCTGCGATGTGGGGAGTAAGCACTACATTTTCAGCCTGAATTAGGTATTGTAGCGGTTCAGGCATTTGCTCGGTAGCTGTAAACAGATTTTCAAAAGAGAGTTTTTCATATTCAAGCACATCAAGTCCTGCACCTAAGATCTTTCCTCTTTTTAAAGCATTGGCAAGTGCTTCAGTCACTACACTTTTTCCGCGAGCGGTATTGATAAGCCAAAATGGTTTTTTAAATCCGTTGATAAATTCAGTATTCACCATTTTATCGGTAAGTGGCGTCCACGGGGTATGTAAACTCAAAACATCTGCACGTTGCTGAAGTTCTTCTAAACTCACCTGTGTGGCATTCTCATTGCCCAAATTAGGGCGAATATCATAACAGAGCACTTCGCAGTCAAAGCCTTTCAGCTTTTTAGAAAATGCATTTCCCATATTCCCATAACCTATGAGTCCTACTGTTTTGCCTTCAAGTTCCAAACCGCGGTTTTTCTCCCGATTCCACTGCCCAGAGCGCACTTCGGCATCAGCTTGCTTTAGTTTATTGAAAAGCATCAGCAACATCCCTAAAGCGTGTTCCCCAACTGCATTGCGATTACCCTCTGGTGCTGCGATTAGAGCGATTCCTTTTGACTCCGCATAAGGAATATCTATGCTCTCCAGACCGGCGCCCACACGGGCAATGAATTTAAGATTGGCGGCAGCATCAATAAACTGCTTATCGATCTTAAATCTGCTGCGAATAACCACACCTTCATACTGCTCGATTTTTGCTTCGATCTCCTCTTTTGAAGATGTATAGTCCTCCTCATTGATATGACCTGCGGCTTTGAGTTGCTCGATCATCAATTCGTGGTTGCTGTCTATATGTAAAATTTTCATAGTAAAAAGATAAGATGCTTATTGATTAACTTCCTCATAAAATGCGGTGAACGACTCCGGAACGCGTAGTGGTTTGCGGGTTTGCATATTCAAAAGGCACCAATTTGTGATCGAAGTTGCAAGAACTTTGTTATCTGAAGGTCTAAAGATTTTAGTGCGTCTAATAGAGCGAACGCCCTCAAATTTTTCTACCCAAGTCTCAATTGTGATTTGCTCCCCTTCAAAGGCCGGAGCGTGATATTTGATCGTGTGCTCCAAAGCAACCCAGGCATATTTTTGTAGCATTTCTTCGGTGGAATTATGCTGCCAATGTGCTTCAGCGACATCTTGCACCCATTGTAAATAGATCACGTTATTTACGTGGCCTAAGCCGTCAATTGCTTCGGCAGGAACTGTAATATTGAGCTTAAACGTTTTTGCATTCATCATTGCTCAAAAATACGAAACTCTTAAGGGAGCGTGACTGTTATTAGTGGTTTTGAGAAGAATTTAATACCATTAAAAGCCCAGAATGAGCTTGGCAATTAAAAAGTAGGTGAGAATACCAAAGACGTCATTGCTGGTGGTGATAAACGGACCTGTAGCTACAGCGGGATCGATACCTCTTTTGTCTAATACAATCGGAATAAAAGTACCGATCAAGGCGGCTAAAATAATAACGGCAATGATCGCAACCCCAATGCTTACCGACTCTAAATAGGTGGTTTCAAAGAAAAAATGACTGATGACGAGAACAACCGTTGCGATGGCAAGACCATTAATAATCGCCAAAGCACATTCTTTGAGTAAACGGCCGGCGATATTGCCTTTAAGCGAATCGTTTGCCAATCCTTGAACGACGATCGCACTAGATTGAACGCCTACGTTTCCGGCGGTTGCCTGAATAAGCGGAACAAAAACGAGCAGCTTAGGAAAAGTTTCAAAAATACTGTTGAAACCGGTAATAATACTTGCAGCCCCTAGACCGCCAAACATCCCGATCATCAACCACGGCAGTCGCGCTCTGGTTAGTTTAAATAGGTTATCGTCAGCCTCTACCGTCTGAGAAATACCTGCCGCCATTCGGTAATCTTCATCGGCCTCATCTCGTATAAAATCGAGAATATCATCAACCGTAATACGCCCAAGTAGCACACCGGCATCATTCACGACCGGTACCGCTTCAAGATCATATTTTTGCATAATTCGGGCTACATCCTCGCCGGTATCATGCACGTTTACGGAATCTACATTGGGTATATAAATGTCTGAAATCTTAGACTTGGCTTCGGCGGTCAGCAGGTCTTTTAAAGAAAGCCTTCCGATGAGATGATCATTTTTATCAACCACATAAACCGAATGTACCCGAGTCACATTTTGCGCCTGCGCCCGCATTTTACGCACACAACCGGCAACCGTCCACGTTTCGCGCACGCGTACGAGCTCTTTTGCCATAAGACCACCGGCAGAATCCTCATCATACCGCAACATCTCAATAATGTCGCGCGCATGCTCTTCATCTTCAATCGCATCAATAACCTGACGCTGGATATCTTCATCTAATTCAGATAAAAAGTCAACCGCATCATCGGTGTCTAGTTCGTTAAGTTCGTCTGCAATTTCTTGAGGCGAGAGGTTGTCCAGAATTTCTTCCCGATAGCCTTCGTCAAGCTCCATCAGCGCTTCAGAAGTTTTCTCACTATCCAGAAGTTTGATCAGGTAGGTGGCCTCTTCGGTAGAGATCTCATCAAGGATCTCGGCGATATCAGCGTGGTGAACTTCCTCTAAAAGTGCAAGAATACTGGTGTCATCACCAACCTCGATAAAGTTTTCAATTTGCTCTATAAGGTCTTCGGTAAGTTCAAAAGCCATAGTCGCTACTTTATTGAGGGTTTGTATTTTTTTGAGTCAGGCAAATATAAATAAACTCAACACAGATTGCGTGGGGTTTAAGATACATTTACCGCCCGGCTAAGCCCGAAAACGATATTGTTGTTGGCTTGGGATAAGGCCTACTTTGCTAAATCTTCGGCAATATCTTGAGTGAGTTTAATAAAGGCCGCTACGCTCAGTTGCTCTGGGCGTTTGTTAAAGATTTCGCTTTCGCGAAAGCTGTCGCTGAGTTCTAATTGCTTAAGACTGTTTCTAAGGGTTTTGCGCCGTTGCTGAAATGCCATTTTAACTACTTTGAACAATTGATCAGGATCGCAAGCAAGATCTTTGTAATTGGCTTTACGGGTGAGTTTTAGAACTCCGCTGTCTACCTTAGGCGGCGGATTGAAAACACCGGGCGGAACGGTAAATAAATATTCGGCATCATAAAAAGCCTGTGCTAATACCGAAAGAATGCCGTAAGCTTTGCTGCCTTCTGGCTCACAAATGCGCTGCGCCACTTCCTTCTGAAACATTCCGCTAAATTCTGGCACCTGATCGCGCCACTCCAGCATTTTAAACACGATTTGCGTTGAAATATTATATGGGAAATTCCCGGTAATGGCAAAAGCTTGATCCCCGTATAATTTGCTGAGATCAAACTTGAGAAAGTCGGCTTCTACAACATTTAAAGTACAGCCTTCCATAAGTTGTGGATGTTCTAACGGAAAGCTGTGATTGAGATACACGATAGACTCGCTGTCAAGGTCCATCGCAGTTACATTACTGTCTTTACGCAACAAATATTTTGTGAGCACACCGGTACCCGGACCAATTTCTAAAACCTCAGAATATCCGTCATAGCTTAAGGTTTCAGCTATTTTTTTTGCACTAGTTTCATCCTTCAAAAAGTGTTGACCCAAATACTTTTTAGCCTTCACAGGATCTTCTGAAGCGGCTTTTTTATGCGTACGGGTAAACTTTTTTTTCATCAATAGGATTTAAAAATGCAGGCTTAAACGATTACTGCGGTTTAAATTCGGTTTGCTCGGTGATGATCTCAAGCTCTGTTCTAAACGAAAGTACTTTATCACCAAAACGCCCGGCTTCTTCACGAAGTTTAGGTGCGTCTTCTTTATAATAGCGGGCAAGAGAATCTTTGCTTTTTGCAGTGTATTGTATCGAGTAGCTCTGGCCACCCATTTCTTCTTTGACCAGAACTTTGGTCATTAGGGCTTTTACAAATTTCCCGGTAGCAAGCATATCTGGGATGTGCTCATTGCGAATCCAGTACAACCAGTCGCTGTGTACACTGTCATCAACATTTACCGTAACATTATATATAATCATAGCGCAATTTTATTTAGCACCACCATAGGAAATATCACCCTAAGGCAGGTCATCTTTTTTTTGGTCGGCAAAGATACACATCAGTTGATCGCGTCCCCTCTTAATTTGCGGTATTTTTGCTGCGCATCTACATAAAAAATACTGTCAGCAAAATTAAAAATGATCTTCTCGTACTGCTCTTTTGCTTTTTCGGGTTGCTCCAGTTTGTTTGCATATAAATTACCCAAGCGATAATGCGCATCATCTGCAAGAATATCGTCACCGTGTTTCTCTAAAATAAGCTGGTAATTTTGCACCGCACGGTTGTATAGACCTTTATTTTCAAAGATTTTAGCCTGTTCTAGTAAGGTTTCATCTTCAATGGCTTTATCCTTATGTTCAGCTAAAAGCGTATTGTAAACCTCTAGCGCTGCATCCTGTTTGTTCTGAAAAAGTAACAGATCTGCTTTAGCAAAAGTCTTTAGTGCCGTTTGAGTAGAATCACCCACAGTATTGTCTGTAATCAGTAAATACAAATCTTGAGCATCGTTAGCGATCAATTGCTCAGCAGAAGATTTTAAAACCTTCAGCTGTGTTTTTGCCCACTCAAAGTCACCCTTGTAATAACTGGTTTTTGCGACTTTAAATCGTGCTTCTTGGGCCAGAATATTGTCTTTTAAATTTTTCTGAATTTGAGAATAATAGATCAATGCTGCGTTGAAGCGTTCCTCAAGAACCAAAATATCGGCAAGTTCCATTTTAACGCGGGCTTCTTGAAACCGATTCAGTTTTAAATTGAGTGTTTCTTTTAAAAATGCCGAAGCTTCTTCCTTTTTATTTTGATTGAAGGCTAAAAAGTGTGCGTATTTAGTTTGTAGATCAAGCGTTTCGGCAGCCGTACCAAATTGATTAAGCAAACTTTTATATGCCGCTTCAATGCTAGCAAAATCTGCCTGATCGTTCTTTTGAACCCTGAGATCCAGTAATTCTTGATGTGCAAACAGGCGCATCTCGTCGCTTGGCGCTTGCTCTACCAGGTATTGATAAATCGTGCTTGCCAGCTCAAAAGCTTCATTTTCTTTGGCTACACTTGCAAGAGTAAAAATGCCATTAAGATCATTTGTGCGTCGTGCGATCGCTTTTTCTTGAATAAATGCTTTGTTGTATTCTTTCTGCTGAATGAACAACCAACTTAACAAACGGTTGTAAAGTAGATTAGGATCGTCTTGAAGTCTTTTTAGCAGCAGTGTTCTAAAAATACCGTTGGCTTCATTTTGAGGATCATCAGTAATGAAATCATTAAATGCGCGCTGTGCAAGACTTTGATACCGGTCACTTTCTAAAATAAGGTTGATATACGCATCAAACATCTGCTCAATGTTGCCCTGCTCGCCGTAAATGCGGGCCAGTTCCACATTGATATAAACGCTGTTTAAGCCGGCGTCTTTTGCTAAAGTATAAGTTGTGGCAGCCTCGTCTAGCAGGTTGTATTTTTTAAACGTTCGGCCTACCATACTTGCTAGTGGCGGATTTGCGCTTACCTGCTCAATAACCTCTTTATAGAGTTGTTGCGCTTTAGCATCCAAGCCTTGCAATTGATAATTGTAAGCCAAATCAACTTTGATGTAGACTAGATTTTTAGACAGTTCAAGCGTTTCTAACAGTACTTTCTCGGCTTTGTCGTACTGTTCTAATTGCTGATACGCTTCAACCAAGCTGGTTACCAGATTGGTGTTTCCGGGAGTTTTTGCTACCAATCCTTCATATAAAAGCGCGGCTTTTTCATAAGCGCCTTGTTGCATATAATTACGCGCAAGAAGATCTTCTTGAGCCTGAAGTGGCAAAAAGCCAAGTAAAGAAAGAGCTAAGAAAAATACGCGTAACACAGGCTTTCGATTTTAGTTAAAGATACTAAAGTTCAAGCAGTCTCCTGCTTCTAAAACGAAAGCCCGGTTATGCTAGTATTTGTTGCTTAAATTTTATCAAAACCGCAATAGGGTACAAGCACCTCAGGAATGGTGATTCCATCTTCGGTTTGATAATTTTCAAGAATTCCGGCAAGTACGCGGGGTAATGCTAGTGAGCTACCGTTAAGGGTGTGCGCAAGCTGTTTATTGCCTTCTGCATCGCGGTAACGCAACTTTAAACGATTTGCCTGAAAGGTTTTAAAGTTAGAAACACTACTGATCTCTAACCAGCGATCTTGTGCGGTAGAAAACACTTCAAAATCATAAGTAAGACTTGAAGTAAAACCGAGATCACCACCACAAAGGCGCAAAATTCTATATGGTAACTTTAACTCGTCTAAGATCATTTTTATGTGTTCTACCATTCCGTCAAGGGCAGCGTCGCTATCTTCAGCTTTCTCAATGCGAACGATCTCAACTTTGTCAAACTGGTGCAGGCGGTTAAGACCACGTACGTGCGCCCCGTAAGAGCCCGCCTCACGACGGAAACACGGTGTATACCCGGTACACGTAATAGGCAACTCTTTTTCTTCAAGTAAGCTGTCGCGAAACATATTAGTCACCGGTACTTCAGCGGTTGGAATCAAATAAAGATCATCAACGCCTACGTGATACATTTGACCTTCTTTGTCAGGAAGCTGGCCCGTACCAAAACCGGAAGCTTCATTTACCAAGTGTGGCACTTGAACTTCGTTGTATCCGGCTGCGGTATTCTTATCGAGAAAATAGTTGATAAGCGCGCGTTGTAATCGAGCTCCTTTTCCTTTATAAACAGGAAATCCGGCTCCGGTTACTTTAGTTCCTAATTCAAAATCGATGATGTCATGCTTTTTTGCCAATTCCCAATGCGGAAGGCTGCCTTCTGCCAAAACAGGAACATCACCCTTGCGGAAAACTTCTTCGTTATCCTCGTCGCTTTTTCCTGCAGGAACGCTCACTTGCGGAATATTAGGAATCGTATATAGCAATTGATCAAGTTCTTCGACAGTTGCATTTAGCACCTCTTGAAGATTTTTTGAATCTTCTTTTAATTTACCGGTGCGCTCTTTAAGCAAGTTTGCTTTTTGAGCTTCACCATTTTTAAAAAGCATCCCGATCTCTTTAGAGAGTTTGTTGCTTTCAGCTAGAGTATTGTCTAAGGAGGCTTGCGTGCTACGGCGTTTTTCGTCAAGTGAAAGCACTTGTTCAAACACTTCAGTTGCATCAAAATTACGCTTAGTTAGCGCATTTATGTAATCTTCTTTGTGGTCACGAATGTCTGTAACGTGTAGCATGGCTTTAAATTTTAGACGGCAAAAATACATAAATGCCACTGAAAACAAACCAAGTTTAAACAAACAAGTCTAATCGCGTTCAGACTAAATTTTGAAGGTTTGCCACGCAGACTTCTCCACTTTAAAAATGCTTCAAAATATTACTGAAGACCTTCAGGAGCGTATGGTGGTTTTCTTTTTTCGTTGTGCAATGGGGAAGGAAGAATCCACTCGTTGTGCCAGAAATAATCCCAGGAAGCAGCGGCCATATCGACTTTAGGGTCTATCAAGGTGTGAAAATCACTATCGTTAACCTTGATTTTACAATTCACATAGATGGCAACCTCTTTGCCTTCTTTGGCGAAATCTTCTTTTATGCGTTGGCAGAATTGCCAAATTACATCTGGTTTTGTGGCTACCACGCGCTGTTGTTTCCGCGAGAGCATTTTACGATAATTGAAGCTTTGCTCAAGACCGGTTTTTTTATCGATGACTTTAAAACTTATTCTTCCGCCTTTAGAGCGCAACATCATACGCCAACTGAGGCGATGGCCTTCTTCGGTCCATAATACATCGTCTTTAATGATCCAGTGTCTCAAAGGCAGCGCGATCTGAATTACAAAGTAGAGGCCAAAAAGCGCTACGATGGGTTTGTACGTTTTGGGCTTGATGATTTCGTTACCCGAGTACAATTCTTTTCCTTTTAAAAATATATTACGCACAGTTTCCGCAGGGAAAAAGAAAAGCGTGAACGCAAGTGACATATACGGGAAAATCCCGATGTGGAAGATAAAGGAGTTGAACAGGTGAAAAAATATAGATATAAAGAAGGCCACTTTGCGTGTAGGCTTGAATAACAAAGCCGGAATGATCAGACCGTCAAATAAGATACCTACGTAAGCGATGCTCCAATGCACCCAATTTTGTTGCAGGAAATCACCCACTAACCAATAGTCTTTGCGTGCTGCCATAAGTTGCGCAGCCATACTTGCATCAAGCCAATCTGGATATATTTTAGCGATAGAGGCGTAGGTGTACACAATCCATAACTGAGCGATAATGATGATGTACACCCAGCGAGGCATACTTATTTTTTTCAATTTAGGATTGAACTTTACATCTAGCGATAAGTACCTATGTGCCGGGAGACACGCCATGATTCCCAGTAAAAGCATTAAAAGGTAATAATGGTTGTTGTATGAGGATTTTTGCATCAAATAGACGCAAGTCCACATCAAGCCATAAGCGATCACGCTAAAACGGTATTTGAAACCAAGCATCACAAAAACGCCAAAGAGCCCCATCAGGCCGTAATAGTAATACATCCCATCACCGGGAAGCGGCTGCAAAAAGTCAAAGCCTATAAAGTTAAAGGTAAAATCTCCTTCAAGAAGTGTGTGTTTGATCCATCCTGTGGCGATCGCGCCCCAGGCTTCGGCGGTAATTAGAAAGCCAAAAATCGCCCTGAATACGATGAGGGCACTATTGTCTACACGTTTATACAACCACCGTTCAAGCATCTATTTTTTGGATAAAATCACGCGAAAATCGTTCATCAGCCTGCATAGCAGCGATAAGTTCGTCAACCGAATTGAACTTTTTCTCATCTCTAATGCGGGTGAGCAATTCTATTTGCAAATGTTGATCATAAAGATCAGCATCAAAATCAAAGAAAAATGTTTCAATAGTAAGATCGCTTCCACCCACGGTGGGGTTGGTGCCAATGCTCATCATACCGTAAACCTCTTTGCCGTTGATGCTGGCTCTAGCGACATAAACGCCTTTTGCCGGAATGAGCTTATAGGTTTCTTTGATCTTTAAATTGGCTGTAGGATAATTGAATTTTTTACCCAATCCTTTTCCGCGAGAAACAATACCGTTAAGCATAAACGGGTAGCCTAAATACTCGTTAGCCTTTGTAAGATCACCTTCATTTAAGGCCTTTCTGATTTTTGTTGAACTTACTGCAACGTCATCTACGTCCTGCTTAGAAATCTCTTCAACTTCAAAATCATACTGCGTTCCAAAAGCCTTTAGATCTTCAATATTGGCATTACGGTTACGGCCAAAACGATGATCATAACCTATAATGACTTTTCTGGCTTTTAACTGATCTACTAAAATATCTTTTACAAACTCTTCTGCGGTAAGACGCGAGAAAATTTTAGTAAACGGGTGAATGATCAAATGATCGAGACCCGAAGCTTCTAAAAGTGCAATGCGCTCGTCTATGCTGTTAATGAGTTTGATGCCTGTATCTTTTTGCAGCACCATACGCGGATGCGGAAAAAAGGTAAGAACTACAGATTCTAGGTCGTTGCTTTGTGCGCTCGCCAAGAGGCGATCTATGATTTTACGATGTCCCAGATGCACACCGTCAAAAGTTCCGATAGTGACTACCGTGCCTTTGAGACCGTCAAATGTATCTGCTGAAGTATGCTGTTTCAATTTATTTTCCGTTGTAAGCGTTCATCGTATTTGCTATTCCCGAAGCTATAAAACTTTCGATTACCTTGCACGAGATGTCTAGTCTTTCTGGCATATCAAGCTCTTCGTCTTTATCCCACTCGCCCAAAACATAATCTATTTGCTTGCCACGGCTAAAGCGATCACCAATACCAAATCTAAAGCGCGGGTATTTAGTTGTTGAAAGCTGGTTTTGAATGTCTTTTAATCCGTTGTGTCCGCCATCACTGCCTTTGCTTTTTACCCGAATGGTGCCAAATTCCAGATTGAGATCATCTGTGATCACCAGAATATTTTCAATACTGATGTTCTCTTTCTGCATCCAGTATTTAACTGCTTTGCCGCTAAGGTTCATATAGGTGTTAGGCTTGAGCAAAACTACGGTGCGACCTCGTACTTTAGTGTAGGCGATATCGCCAAGTTTTTCGGTAGACCAGGAGGTTTCTTTTTCGCTGGCATAGGCATCAATGATCTTAAAGCCGATGTTATGCCGTGTGTTATCATATTTGGGCCCAATGTTCCCCAAACCTATAATTAGGTATTTATTCATAGGATCAATGCTTTCTATTTTTGAACCGAAAAGCTTGCTGAAAAAGCTTGATGTCATTTTAAGAGAATCGTGTTTTAAAGCTTTTAAAAGCACTTGCCGAAGCGTTAAAGCAAAGCAAGTAAACCTTTGCGCAAATTTATGATTTTGTTGCGTTTTGGACGCAGAATAGGGTTAAGCTTATCAGAAAATTGCAAAACCAAGGTGTTCAAGAAAAGTCAAAAAAAAACACCCGCCAGTGCGGGTGTTTTAAGATCAGATAGGTTTTTCAACTTATTCTGCAGCGTCAGCAGCTTGTTCAGTAGCTTCTGTACCTTCTGCAGTTGCTCCTTCTTCATCTTCATCCTCATCATCAAGGTCTTCAACCATGTTACGTGAAGTTCTAACTTGACAAACAACAGTGTTGTCTGGGTGAAGGTATTTCCATTCTCCTTGCTCGATTCCTGTGATGTATAATTTATCGCCAATTTTAAGTTTGGTAATATCTGCAACAACATAATCAGGAAGGTTTTTAGGCAATGCCTTAACGCGGAGTGTACGATATGTTTTACGTAATACACCACCGTTACGTACACCTCTAGAGTTACCCTCGTAGTGTACAGGAATAGTCATAGTTACCTCTTTACCTTCAAAGATTTGATAGAAATCGATGTGAAGTATGCGATCTGTAACCGGGTGAAATTGGATGTCCTGAAGGATTGCCATGTAGGTAGTTCCGTCAAGCTCCAACGTCGCGGTATGCGCATCTGGAGTATAAACCAAACCTTTAAACGCAAGCTCTGGTGCGCTAAAATGAACTGGCTCGTCTCCTCCGTATAATACGCAAGGAACCTCTCCAGCATTACGTAGGGCTTTAGTTGCCTTTTTGCCCACGCTTTCTCTTTTAGATCCTGTGATCGTGATTGACTTCATTTAATTATATATTAAGTATTAATAAATTACATTAAAAATTTTGATGCAATCGATGTGTTACTGTGAACACGATGCATTACATCAGCAAACAATTCGGCGCAACTTAAAATACGCACTTTGCTGCTTTCCTGTTTCGGCGGAATACTGTCTGTAACTATAAGTTCTTGAAGTTTACTGTTTTCAAGACGCTCATATGCATTACCACTTAACAGTGCGTGTGTACATATTGCTCTCACGCTAAGCGCGCCGCGTTCCATCATTAGGTCTGCAGCTTTAGTTAAGGTTCCGGCAGTATCTACCATATCATCTGCAAGAATCACATTGCGCCCTTTTACATCCCCAATAAGTTCCATATGACTTATTACGTTTGCCTTCTCGCGCTGCTTGTAACAGATAACTACATCACAATCTAAAGCTTTAGAATAGGCGTAAGCTCTTTTAGAACCGCCCATATCTGGCGATGCGATTGTTAAGTTTGGTAAATTAAGCGACTCTAAATACGGTAAGAACACTGTTGAAGCAAACAGGTGATCTACCGGGCGCTCAAAGAATCCCTGAATTTGATCAGCGTGCAAGTCCATCGTAATGATGCGGGTTGCACCTGCCGTCTCTAATAAGTTAGCCACCAATTTTGCTGCGATAGGAACGCGAGGTTTGTCTTTGCGATCTTGACGTGCCCAACCAAAATACGGTAACACTGCTGTAATATGACGTGCCGAAGCGCGTTTTGCAGCGTCTAACATAAGCAACATTTCCATCAAGTTTTCACTGCTTGGCATCGTAGAGCCAATAATGAAAACGCGTGAACCGCGAATAGACTCCTCAAAAGAAGGCTGAAACTCGCCGTCACTATAGGTTGATGTAATTATCTTGCCCAGCGGTTGCCCGTAAGCCTTCGCTATTTTTTCGGCTAAATCCCTGCTTTGTGTGCAGGGAAAAATTTTCGCATCAGGGGCTGATAATGACATGGTTATCTTATGTTTAGATTTGCTAAAAGTATAAGAGGCTGCAAAAGTATAAATTAAATTGGCTTCTAAGTATTTATTTGCTATTTATTTGATCGAAGATTGAGAAATTTTATTACTTTTGCGGTCCATTAATGCCTCGGTGGCGGAATTGGTAGACGCGCTGGATTCAAAACCCAGTTCTTAGGAGTGTGGGTTCGATTCCCACCCGGGGTACAAAAGCCTTTAAGCATTGCTTAAAGGCTTTTTTAGTTTTGACTATATTTAGCTTCTAAGCGCATCAAAATAACATATGAATATCACGACAAAACATACTGCACTTATTTTTAATTTTTGCTTGGTGTTGTTTTGCGGTGAAATTTTTGCTCAAAAAAATGATGTTTTAGACGAGCTGCTGCAAACCATTGAGCAATCTGATGCTTACGATCGTATTAAAGTGGAGCGCATCAATGACTTGTCAAAACAACTCTATGCACTTGATGGTGCTTCGGTACAGCAGCAATTTGATTTAAACAGAGCTCTTTTTTTTGAATACCGAATTTTCAAGCAAGATTCGGCTTTCAAGTATGCGATACAATCTAAGCTTCTTGCTGAGCAGTTAGGCGATGAACGTTTGATCGCCGAAACGACACTAGATTTGGCCAATGTTTGTGTTTCCGCAGGAATGTTTAGTGAAGCGCTGGCTTACTTGAATGATGCTGATCTTGATGATATTCCCAAAGACATTCGTTTTTCCTTAAATGGTTTGTTAGGGCGCTGTTATAGCGATATGGCAGACTATAGTACTATTTCCTATTACTCTGATCTTTACCGTAAGCGCGCTAAAGAATATCATCAGAAATCTTTAGAGCTCGCCGTTCCTGATACGTGGGATTTCATTATGCTGCGCGGCTACTTAAATTTTAAATACGGAAATCTTGAAGAAGCGCTCAAAGATCTTAAGCCGTCGTTAGCTATGCGGGATGACCTGAGATCGCAAGCGGTGGTCAATTCGGTTTTAGGAGATATTTATGTGCAAATGGGGGTAGAGGAACTGGCTATAAAGCACCTTGCGCAATCTTCTATAGCAGATATAAAATCTTCGGCTAAAGAAAACCTGTCGATGATTCAGTTGGCTGAATTTTTATTTAAAAAAGGCGATGTTAAGCTAGCTTCGGTATTTATCAAAAAAGCCAACGCAGATGCTGAAGCTTATGGGGCTCAACAACGTAAAATACGTGTTGGAGCTATTTTACCTAATATAGAAGAACAAATTATTAATCAGGTCGAAACACAGCGCGCGAGGTTATCTAAGCAAAATATAATGTTGAGTATTTTACTTGTGGTGTTGTTGGCTTTGGCTATAATTACCTACGTGCAACTACGCCGACTTAAACGTGCTAGAAAGGCGCTGCTCGTGGCGCACAATGATCTGCAAGTCAAAAATGATCGCATTGTAGAGGTTAATGAGACGGTACACTCTCAAAATGAAGAACTCAATCGGGTTAATGATCTTTTGCTGGAAGCCAATACAATTAAAGAGGAATACATCGGTTTTTTCTTTACACAGGATGCTGATATTTTTGAGAAGTTCAAAGAATTCAAGACCGGGATTGAGCGCAACCTAAAGTCTAATAATTTAGAGCGCATTAAATATTTGACCACGGTTTATGACTTGAAGAAGGAAAAGAAAAAATTGCTTGAAAGTTTTGATGAAGCGTTTATAAAACTGTTTCCCAATTTCATTGCAGAATTCAATGCGTTGCTCAAACCGGAAGAGCAAATCAAGTTGAAAAAAGACCAATTGTTAAATAAAGAGCTTCGCATCTTTGCACTGATTCGTCTCGGAATTAAGCATAATGAAATTATAGCCCAGATTTTAGGGTATTCTGTTAATTCGATCTACGCTTACAAGACTAAAATTAGGAATAAATCATTTTTAGATAAGAAGGATTTTGATCAAATGTTGCTTGAAAAAACCCGAATCAAGCAATAAAATTCGGTCATTTTACTATATAATTTCTATATAAAAAACACTAAGAATAAATCACAAATATTTAAGATTCAGTTTTTTATAATGAATATTCTGCTTTTATTTTCTATATAAAATTTTCTTCACGTAATATCAGCATCTAAAATCTTCAAATTTGCTCTGTATGTGGATTATTGACCTAATCTGATACACAATTAACTTTTAGATTCATTTTAAGAATACGATTTCGTAATAAGTCATTCCGCTTGACGCAAACGTTTTCAAAAAAAAGTGAGTCTTAAAACAGAAACAAGCATTAGCAACTATTTAATGAATGTAAATTTTATGAGAGAACTTTTCAAAAGCTTAAGGTTTTTGCTCTTTATGGTTCCTGTAGCACTCTTTGCGCAAAACTCAGTAACGGGAGTAGTGACCGAGAAGGCAACAGGAATGTCTATTCCCGGAGCAAACATCATTGTACAGGGTACCAGCAATGGTACTACTACAGATTTTGACGGAAACTACACCATCAACAACGTGAATGAAGGTGATGTTTTGTTGTTTTCGTTTTTGGGCTTTACCGAGCAACAAATCACGTATACCGGGCAAGCCACAGTAAATGTCGCGTTAGAAGAAAACCAGACCAGCCTAGATGAAGTCGTGGTTATTGGTTATGGTAGTGTGACCAAAAAAGATGCGACTGGTGCAGTAAATCAAGTGTCGACCGAAGATTTTAATAAAGGTCAGGTGAACACCGCTGGGCAGTTGATCACCGGTAAGATTGCCGGGGTTACAGTAACCTCAGGAGGTGGAGCACCTGGTGAGGGGCAGAACATCAATATACGAGGTATTGGTTCGATTTCTTTAAACAGTTCGCCTTTGTATGTTGTTGACGGGATTCCGTTAGACAACAGCAATGTGGGTGGATCGCGTAACCCGTTAGACTTTATCAACCCGGCCGATATTGAAAGTATGACCGTGCTTAAAGATGCATCTTCAACGGCGATTTACGGTTCGCGAGCAGCAAACGGGGTGATTTTGATCACAACCAAAAAAGGAAAAGGAACCGAATTCAAATTCAACTACAGCGGTGCAACTACGGTGTATAGACCTACAAATTATGTAGATGTGATGAATGGCGATGAGTTTAGAACGCTGGTGAACAGAGTTGGAAATGATGCGGCGAGAGCGCGTTTAGGAAACGCTTCTATAAACTGGCAAGAAGAGATCTATACTGAGGCGATGGGTGCAGAGCACAACATCAGCACCACCGGAAATGTAGGTAATTTTATGCCGGTACGTGCCTCATTAGGGTATACCAATCAGGATGGGGTTTTACGTGGTGATAACTTTACCAGAACTACAGGTTCGGTAAGTTTAAGACCTAGTGTACTTGATGGTTATTTAAAGGCTGAAATCAACGCCCGCGGAATGTACACCGAAAACGAATTTGCCAATCGTGATGCGATTGGAGCTTCGGTAGATTACGATCCTACAAAACCTATCTATAGTGCAGATTCACCATTTTCAAACTACAACGGGTGGTATATTTATAATGCTGAAGCAGATCGCTTTATTCAGAATAGCCTTTCCCCCACAAACCCAATCGCGTTGATCAATGAAAAGGACGATTCTGCAGAGATCAGAAGATTTATAGGAAATGCTAAAATTGATTATAAGCTGCATTTTTTCTCAGATATCACCGCTACGGTTAACATTGGTCTAGACAAAACCAATAGCCACGGAAGAACTATTGTTTCAGAAAATATGCCTTCTTCGCAATTAGATTGGAATGGTTCATATTCTAATTACATCAACAGGGCAACTAACCAGCTTTTTGATGCGTATTTAACGTACGACAAAGATTTTGGGAAGAGTTCGTTAAACGCTGTTGCCGGTTATTCTTATCAAAGTTTTGAATATGATAACTACAGCTTTGATAGCGAAGCACAAGAAGAAGGTAATGATGCCGAATTTATTGATAAATGGAGAAGCACCCTACTTTCTTATTTTGGTCGTGCAAACTATAACTATGACGATCGCTATTTATTAACCGCTACGATGCGTGCGGATGCCTCTTCTAAGTTGAATCCGGATGATCGCTGGGGATATTTCCCATCATTTGCAGTAGCTTGGAATATCAACAATGAGGATTTCTTCAATTCTGAAACCATCAACCAGCTGAAATTACGCGTAGGTTATGGTGAGATCGCTAACGTAAACGGTCTTGGAGATTATCTTTTCTTGACCAATTATACCGGAAGTAGATCAAATGCCAACTATCAGTTTGGAGATACTTATTATCAAACCTATCGTCCAGATGCGTACAATGAAGATTTGCGCTGGGAAGTAGGTAAGACCTTTAACGCGGGTATTGATTATGCCTTATTCAACAACCGTGTAACGGGTTCGTTAAACGCTTATCTTAAGAAAACTGAGGACCTGATCAGTTTTGTAACGGTAGATCCATTTACCAATTTCTCTAATAAGATCAACAAGAATATTGGAGATATGGAGAATAAGGGTATCGAGTTTGAACTGAACGTAACTCCAATTCAAACTGAAGATTTTACTTGGAGAATAGGCTATAACGTTGCTTATAACGATAACGAAATCACTAACCTTCCTGATCAAGTTGAAGTAGGTGGGATTTCAGGAGGAACCGGTAATACCGTGCAACTTCACAAAGAAGGGTATACTCCGTTTAGCTACTGGGTGTACAAGCAAGTGTATGATGATAATGGTCGTCCTATTGAGGGTGCTTTTGTAGATCGCAACGGTGATAATCAGATCAATGATGATGATCGCTACTTGTATAAAGATCCGTTTGCAGATGTTACAATGGGGCTTAATACAAACCTTAACTACAAGAGCTGGGATTTGGCGATCGTAACGCGTGCGAGCTTAGGAAATTATGCATACAACAATATGGCTTCGAGCAGATCGTATGAAGTACGTGCTACCGAAAATAGCATTCTCACCAATTTACACAGAGATTATTTCAACACAGGTTTTCAGACCATTACAGAGTCTAGTTTGCAGAGTGATTATTACGTGCAAAACGCCTCGTTCTTTAAACTTGATAACATAACCCTTGGGTACACGTTTCCGCAGTTATTTGACGATGCTTCGTTGAGACTGTATGGTTCTGCGCAAAACGTGTTGATCATCACCGAATATGACGGATTAGATCCTGAAATAAGCGGAGGTATCGATAACAACTTCTACCCAAGACCACGAATTTTCACATTTGGTGTAAATCTAAATTTCTAAAAAACTATGAAAATGAATTACATTAAAAAAATAGCGCTTCTTATTCCTACGCTTTTGCTCATTGCGTGTCACGATGATTTAGATCAGACACCCATTGATCCAGATAGTTTTACTGAAACTAACGTGTTTGCAAATGCTGACGAAGCAAAAGGAGCTTTGGCAAAACTATATGCCAGTCTTGCGTTAACCGGTCAGCAAGGACCTGCAGGACAAGCCGATATTACAGGTATTGATGAAGGTACTTCACAATACTCGAGATTATTATTCAGTTTAAATGAATTAACCACAGACAATGCGGTGGTAGGTTGGGGAGACCCCGGTTTGCCTAATCTTCACGCAATGAACTGGGGTGCGGGTAACGACTTTACTACCGGTATGTATTACCGTCTGGCGCAGGAAGTTTCGTTTACCAATTCGTTTATTGAAAATGCACAGCTGTTAAACGATAATGCTGAAGTTGAGGCGTACATCGCCGAAGCGCGTTTTCTAAGAGCTTTTGCGTATTTCAATTTGATGGATCTGTTTGGCGATGTGCCATTAGTGACTGTAGTTTCTACAGATCTACCTGAGCAAAGTACGCGTTCTGAAATTTTCAATTTTGTTGAAGGTGAACTGCTTGAAATTCAAGATCAGTTAAAGGAAAGCGGAGCTAATGAATATGGGCGTGTTGACCGTGTTGCAGCCTGGGCGTTACTTTCTAAATTGTATTTGAACGCTCAAGTTTGGACGGGTACAGAACGGTATACTGATGCGATTACGTATGCTGAAATGGCGATCAACTCAAGCTACAGCATCAATACAACAGATACTAACGGAAATGGTTCAGCCTACGACGAACTCTTCTTAGCTGATAACAATTCAAACGGAGCACAAAACGAATTTATTTTCGCTCTCAATTTTGACGGAAACAATTCACGTACCTACGGTGGAACCACCTTTTTAGTTCACGCTGCAATTGGTGGCTCTATGGATGCATTCAACTTTGGTGTGAATGGCGGATGGAGTGGTCTACGTACGACCAAAGCTTTGGTAAATAAATTTGATGCTTCAGTGACCGAAATTGATGCTGACGGCAATCCTACCGCTTGGGCAGACTCGCGTGCGATGTTCTACACAGACGGGCAGAGTTTTGAGATCAACACCATTGCTAACCAATTTACAGATGGCTATGCGGTAACAAAATTCACCAATATAGATTCTAACGGCGCTGCCGGAAGCGATACCGGTGGGGATTTTGTAGATACTGATTTGCCTATCATCCGCCTTGCGGAAATCTACCTTACCTATGCAGAAGCCGTGCTTAGAGGCGGTGCAGGAGGTGATGTGAATACCGCTGCAGGATACATCAATGAGCTGAGAGCACGTGCCTATGGCAACACCAGTGGAAACATTACAAGTTCTGCATTGACATTAGATTTTATTCTTGATGAGCGCGCTCGCGAACTGTACTGGGAAGGACAGCGCAGAACAGATTTAATTCGCTTTAACGATTTTACTACAGGCAATTATCTATGGCCATTTAAAGGCGGTTCGCGTTCAGGAACGGCGGTAGATGAGTTTAGAAACTTGTTTCCGTTGCCAAGTAATATAATATTGATTAACACCAACCTTACTCAAAATCCGGGGTACTAATACATAAAAGAAACGATGAAAAATTTAACACTTGTTTTTATTGCGCTTATCGCAGCTTTAAACTTTACAGCTTGTACAGATGATGACGGTTTTACATTTACTGCAAAGCCAGATCCTGAGGGGGTAGTTTTTACAAACTCAACACTAGAGACTTATAATTTGATGGCTTCTAGTTCAGATAATTTAGCAGAACGTTTTGTGTGGAATGAAGTAGACTTTGGTGTACAAACTCCGGTGAATTATGAGATTCAGGGTGCTACAACTGAGAGCTTTGAGACTTTTTCTGTTATTGGTGTGGGAACACAAACCAATCTTCCGGTAACGGTAGGTAATATGTTGAGTTTAGCGCGTGAAGCCGGTTTGGATAACGATCCGCTTACTCCTGAACCTAACACCGGGACGATCTACTTTAGAGTGCGTGCTTATGTAGGTGCTGATGCAGGAAATGTGGTAGAACAATTTTCTGATGCATTAGCGATTTCAGTAACCCTTCCCGAAGCTGAAGAAGAGGAGGAGATTCAATTGCCTCAAATCTTCGTCGTAGGTAACTTCTTAACTGGAGGTGGTTATGGTTCTGACTGGACTCCTGCTGATGCAGTTCCGCTTGCCGCTTCTGCTGAAGGAAACACAGATTATGAAGGTTTTGTTTTTGTAAACTCAGATACTCCTGAACTTAAATTCTTACCTACTAACGAAAGTTTTGACGGGGATTACGGAGATACCGGTGAAAATAACGGTGACTTTTCAGGAACTATCGAGCAAGAAGGTGAAGTAAATGCAGGAACTCCTGACGGAACCGGCGGCTATTACTTGATCAATGTAGATACCGAAGCATTAACCTATGCGATGACTAAAACCAGCTGGGGAATCATTGGTAACGCAACACCAACAGGATGGGACAGCGATACCGATATGGTTTACGATCCTGCTACAAAAATCTGGTCACTTACCTTAGATCTTACCGAGCAAGAAGCTCCTGATAACGGTATCAAATTCAGAGCAAATGATGCTTGGGACTTAAACATAGGTGATAACGATGCAGACGGAACAATGGAGTTTGGTGGTCAGAACATCGGTATTCCAGAAGATGGGAATTATACCATCACGCTTGATTTGAGCAATCCAAGACAATACAAGTACTCGATTACTAAAAATTAATCACCCATACGTGCTGATGCTGTTTTAGGCATCAGCTTGTTTTGAAAATCTTATAACTATGAAACAGTATTTTTTTAAATATCCGTTTCTGCTTTTGCTGTTGCTTGCTATCAGCATAAGCTGTTCATCAGACGATGATACAGCGGTAGAGGCAGAAGAAGGTCAGGAAACCCCGGATCCGGTAGCGTATCAGGCGCTTAATTTAGCCGAGTATGATAACGGAAGCCGCGTGATGATGCAAGCGTTTTACTGGGATGTAGAACCGCGTTTTGAATGGTGGAACACCCTTTCTACTCAATTAGAAGATTGGAGTGCAGCCGGAGTCAATCGTATCTGGTTACCGCCGGCGACCAAGGGTCAATCAGGTGGATACTCGATGGGCTATGATGTTTCAGATTATTTTGATTTTGGAGATTATGAGCAGCACGGTACAGTGGCAACACGCTTCGGGACACGTACTGATCTGGAGAACCTTATCGCTACCGCACACGATAACAATATTGAAGTGATCGCAGATATCGTGTTGAATCACAATTCGGGTGGTGGCTTAGAGTACAATCCGTATCGCGGTTATGATACGTACAGTCTTTTTGATGAAACACACGGGAATGCTTCGGGTATGTTCAACAGAAATTACGAAGATTTTTATCCAAATAGTGTGAGTAATTACGATCCGGGCAGCTTGTTTTATGCGGAGACCAATCTGGATCATCACAGAGAGCGCGTGCAAAACTGGCTTTGGAAAGATGAGAATTCCGTAGCAAAATATTATAAGAATGTGATGGGCTTTGACGGCTGGAGATTTGACTATGTTTTAGGATTCGAGTCATTTGTGATCAAAGATTTCTTGGCGGAAGTTGGTGGTTTTTCTGTGAGCGAATTATGGGACGGCGACCCTGATCTTATTCGCGAGCATATTGAAGCTACAGGAAGTGGTGCATTTGATTTTGCAGCCTTTTACCGTATGGAGCAGGCGTTTGATCGTTACAGCGATTTGACCTATTTGACCAGAGATCAGGTTTGGCAAACGCATCCTGACAAGGCAGTGACTTTTACCGCAAATCACGATACCGAAAAAGACGGGAACATCGATAACTACATTGAGCGCGAAAACAAACTCAAGGCGTATGCATTTATTATGACGCATCCCGGATATCCAACCTTGTTTTATTCAGATTACCAAAACGAAGCTTTTAAAGCGCAATTGGATAAGTTAGTGAGTATTCACAATTCGCTTGCTGTTGGAGACCTAGAAGTACTTTATACCGATGAGGATGAGTATATCGCAAAGCGAAAAGGAACCGACGCTAATCCCGGTCTTATCATTTATATCACGACCAATACAAGTACTAAGCGCCGTACTATAAACACGGGATGGAGTAGTCGTCAATTGATGGATTACACGGAAAATTCAACTTACTATCCGGCGACAGCCGAAGATGGAAGCACCCAGCTGGAAGCTCCGGCAAACGGTTACGCGATCTGGTCTGTGATGGAAGAGTAAACGCTTTAATACAGCGTATGTGAGTACAAGAAGAAATCCTTCAGCCGGATATTATCCCCTAAAATATTCGGCTGTTTTTTTAATTCAATTCCTATGAAACTTTTTTTTAATTCTATTCTCTTTTTGTTCCTGTTTAGCGCTCCATTGTGTGCGCAAATAGATCGGGTAGAGCCACCGTACTGGTGGGCCGATATGGAAACTTCTGAAGTGCAAATTCTTTTTTACGGAGAAAATATTGCAGCCTACGATGTTTCCACCGATGATGAAGTGATCATCACAGGTATTACTAAAACTGAAAATCCCAATTACCTTTTTGTCACTATCGAAACCGATGGACTTCAGGCGGGAACGTTTCAGTTTAACTTCAGTAAAAAAGGGAAAAAGTCGTTTATGCGACCTTATGAATTAAAAAAGCGCGAAGCAGGTTCGGCACAGCGCCAAGGTTATGACAGCAGCGACGCGATGTATTTATTAATGCCCGATCGCTTTGCTAACGGAAATCCGGATAATGATTCTGTTGAAGGATTAACCGATACCTATGATCGTGAAGCAAGCGGCGGTAGACACGGCGGCGATTTACAGGGGATTACAGATCATTTAGGCTATCTCGAAGATTTAGGGGTGACTACTATTTGGAGCACGCCTTTGCTTGAAGATAACGACCCGGGATATTCGTATCATACTTATGCGCAAAGTGATGTATATAAAATTGATCCGCGCTACGGAACAAATGCAGACTATAGAAAGCTCGCAGACGAACTGCATAAACGCGAGATGAAGTTGGTGATGGATTATGTGACCAATCATTGGGGTGCAGAACACTGGATGATCAAAGATTTGCCTACTTATGACTGGATCAATCAGTTTCCTGGTTACGCCCAATCTAATTACCGCATGGAAACGCAATACGATATGCACGCGGCAGAGCGTGATCAGCACTATTGTGTAGATGGCTGGTTTGTAAAAACAATGCCAGACCTCAATCAGAAAAATCCATTGGTGTTGCGATATCTGATTCAAAATGCAATCTGGTGGATCGAGTATGCCAATCTTGACGGATTTCGGGTAGATACGTATAGCTATAATGATAAAGAAGGAATTTCAAAATGGACCAAAGCCATAATGGAAGAATATCCCAATTTCAATATTGTTGGAGAAGTATGGTTACACGATCAGGCGCAAATTGCTTATTGGCAAAAGGATAGTAAAATTGGTGCCATTCAAAATTACAACACCCACTTGCCCTCGGTGATGGATTTCACGCTGCACGACGGCCTCACCTCAATGTTTTCTGAAGGTGTGGGTTGGGATACCGGGATGATGAAAGCCTATAACAACTTTGTAAATGACTTTTTATATCCGGATATCAACAATCTTTTAGTCTTTTTAGAGAATCACGACACGGGAAGGTTTAATGAGATCTACGATCAAAATCTCGACAATTATAAATTAGGGCTTACTTTGATCGCAACCACACGCGGGATTCCGCAGTTGTATTACGGCTCTGAAATAGGTATGCGTGGCGATAAAGGAAAAGGTGATGGGGATATTCGTAGAGATTTTCCGGGAGGCTGGAAAGATGATGCGCAGAATGCCTTTGAAGCAGCATCCAGAACCCAGCAGCAGGAGGCTTTTTTCAGCTTTACTAAAAAACTAATGAATTGGCGTAAAACCGCCAAAGCCGTTCACCAAGGAACCTTGACGCAATTTATTCCTGAAAATGATGTGTACGTGTATTTCAGAATTCTTGGAGATGAAAAAATTATGGTCGTGCTCAACAATAGCTCAAGCGATCAAACTTTAGACTTAACACGTTTCCGAGAAGTTTTGCCTGAAGCCGGCAACGGACTCGAAATTCTTTCTGACCGTAGCATCAAACTGAAGGAAACGCTCGAAGTTTCAGCAAAAACACCCTTGATCATTCAACTAAATTAGAATATATACAATGAGAAAAAACAGTATGTTATTTCTTGCGCTGCTTTTTGTGAGTTTTCAGCTTGCAGTAGCGCAAACCTCAAGCCTTGTTCAACCTGATGTTGCGATCTTTTACCCAAAAGATTTTAAGGCCTATAAAACCCTGCCATCTTTAGCGGTTACGCAAGATGTATCACAAGAAAAACCGCTTCCTGTCAATTGGGCTGTGAAGCCGCAGTTTCTACAAATAGAAGGTAAAAATGCCGTGCAATTTACGTTTCCGGAACACGTAGATCTTTACGGAACCGGAGAAGTATTAGGTGACTTGCGTCGTAATGGAACTGATGTTACCCTATGGAATACCGACAATTATGAATACGGAAAATTTGAAGGAAAGCAATTGTATCAAGCGCATCCTTGGGTTTTGGGCGTTCGCAAAGACGGAACCTCATTTGGTATTTTGGCAGATCACAGTTGGCGCCAGCAGATCGTTCTCGACGATAAAGTGACTTTCATAAGTGAAGGGCCTACCTTTAGAGTTTTGGTGATCGAGAAAGATTCACCTCAAGAGGTGATGAAAGCTTTAGGGGAGCTAACAGGAACGATGGCGATGCCGCCACTCTGGGCTTTGGGCTATCAGCAATCACGATATTCTTACTATCCTGATACCAGCGTAAAAGAATTGGCTGATGAGTTTAGATCGCGTAAAATCCCGGCAGATGTGATCTGGATGGATATCGATTATATGGACGGTTTCAGAGTATTTACCTTTGACAAAGAAGGTTTTCCTGATCCCAAGGGCTTAAATGATTACCTGCACGACAAAGATTTTAAATCGGTTTATATGATCGATCCCGGGGTAAAGCAGGACTCGTTATACACGATTTATCAGCAAGGTACAGCCGGTGATCATTGGGTGCAGACCGCCGGTGGAAAGGAATTTAATGGCGAAGTTTGGCCGGGGCAGGTTGCTTTTCCAGATTATACCCAGCCACGCACGCAAAAATGGTGGGCGTCTTTGTATACCGATTTTATGAATTTAGGTATTGACGGCGTTTGGAACGATATGAATGAGCCGGCGGTTTTTGACGGCCCGGGGGGTTCTATGCCAGATAGCAATTTGCATCGAGGCGGTGGCGCTTTACCTATGGATAAACACTTACGTTATCATAATGTATACGGACTTTTAATGGTGCGCTCCAGTCGTGAAGGAATTATGGCAGTAAACCCAGAAAAAAGACCTTTTGTGCTTTCAAGAGCGAACTTTTTAGGAGGTCAGCGTTATGCGGCTACGTGGACAGGAGATAACTCTTCTACTTGGGAAAACCTTAAAATGTCTATCCCAATGTCTATCAATTTAAGTTTGAGCGGTCAGCCTTTTAACGGGCCCGATATTGGCGGATTTACTAAGAGTCCAACCCCTGAAGTTTTTGCTAATTGGATTGCTTTAGGAGCGTATTATCCTTTCAGTAGAAATCACACCTCAAACGAGACCGAAGCGCAAGAGCCTTGGGCTTTTGGTGAAGAAATTGAGCAGGTATCACGTACAGCGATCAATCGTAGATACCGACTATTGCCGTATTTATATACTTTATTTCACGAGGCTTCTCAAACCGGAATGCCTATTATGCGTCCTGCATTTTTTGCAGACATCACAGATATTTCTTTGCGAGAGGAGCAGCAGAGTTTCCTCTTAGGGGAAGATCTGATGGTTATTCCGCAATGGGCAGAAGATCTTAAGATGCCTCAGGGAGACTGGCAAGATCTTACGCTCGAAGAAAACACAGATAAATATCAGGCTACCGTTAAATTGAGAGACGGGGCAATTCTTCCCGTGGGTCCTGTAATTCAAAGTACCGTAGATTACAGCACTTCAGAAATCACTTTATTTATCAATCTGGATGCCGAAGGAAAAGCTTCAGGAAGTCTTTATGATGATGCAGGAGAAGGTTACGGGTATCAATCAGGCGATTATTCTATATTAGATTTTGAAGCTACCACAGTTGATGGTCAGGTTGAAGTACATATTGAGCAAACTGAAGGTTCTCGCACGATGGATCGTAAGTTTAAAATCGCTTTAGTGCAAGACGGAGCTATAAAGTATTCTGAATGGCAATCTGGTGACACCATTAGATTGAATTAATTTTTGAATTAGATCTAAATCTAAAAGCTTCTCTAACGAGAAGCTTTTTTTATGCTTTGATTTTTATGTTGAAAAATAGGCCACGGCTATTCTGCTTTAATTTTTGAAAAATTCATGGCTTGTCAACGCCTAAAAAATCACTTGCTGACCGATTTTTTTAACAGTTCTGAGAGCTGAAAATCTTCGGTTTTTTGAATTGTAAAAGTGCTTGTATTTTAAATCTTAACATTTACAAAATAGGCATTTAAGATTCTGTATTTCAGTATTTTAAAAAGTTTTCAAAAAAATCATTGATAAATCGTTGAAAACCTTTTATTGCTTTTTGTCAATTCACTTCAGTCGATGTCTACTTTTACTACAGTATTAAAGGCCTGATAATTAAAGGATTAAGTTTTCAAGGCGGCAATAAAAAAGACCAGGCCGCTATACGAACTGGTCTTTATTTTTCTAACCCAAAAACTAAACATTTATATGGATAGCTCAATTTGGGATTCATTTATTGACGTAAAAGAAATTGTCGAATTCGTTTCCTGCGTATTAGCAATTAAATTTTACATCAATATGTATTCAAAAAAGTAGTTGCGATACTACTTCAATCTAAGATAACATTAATTATCTTATTTAAAGGCCTTATCCCAGAGTGATGAGGCCTTTTGTTTTTCAAAGATATAAGAAAAAGGTTGGCACTAAGTTTATCTTAGGTGAACAACTGAATTATTTGTTCACAATTGTTGATGATTTTTTAGTAGAAATTAATTTATTAGGCTTAATCGAAATATGTAATTTTTGTCAACGCCTAAAAAATCACTTGCTGACCGATTTTTTAACAGTTCTGAGAGCTAAAAATCTTCGGTTTTTTGGACTGTAAAAGTGCTTGGATTTTAAATCTTAACCTCTACAAGTTACGTACTTAAGATTCT
The DNA here is from genome assembly GCF_020310025.1 of Leeuwenhoekiella palythoae. Lineage (GTDB taxonomy): Bacteria > Bacteroidota > Bacteroidia > Flavobacteriales > Flavobacteriaceae > Leeuwenhoekiella > Leeuwenhoekiella palythoae. The sequence continues at coordinate 1,455,930 of NZ_CP084318.1, read as the reverse complement.
GTTTTTCAGTATTTTAAAAAGTTTTCAAAAGAATCGTTGATAAATCGTTGAAAACCTTTTGAGCCACACTTCAAATTGTATTGAACAAAATTTAAACTTTACAAGTAGTTAAAAGATACTCACACTCAATTTTTTAGTTGCCTGTTTTTAAGACGGGTGTCGGCTTTTTAGTCGGTGCTGACGTGAGGATTTTTGACTTCAATTTTTACGATATAAGCGTTTCAATAGACATTTTAAGGAGATATCATGAGTTCACAAGAGATTAAAAAAATTATCAAAAGGGATTACAGCACGGCACCTTTTGTATTAGAAAAAATTACGAATGCGATAAGCAATGCGATGGCAGCTTTAGGACACGGGTCTGAGCAAGATGCTAAATTGATCTCAATGCAGGTGTATGAGGCTTTGTTGATCAATAAAGACAGTGAAGCAGACTATATCCCAACGGTAGAGCAAGTGCAGGATATGGTTGAAGAAAAGCTGATGAGCAGTGAATTTCATGATGTGGCTAAAGCGTATATCATCTACCGTAACAAACGTGCGATGGAGCGCAAAACCAATATTTTTGAGAAGCGCATTAACCTTAAACCATACGAGTACCCAGAGCTGAATGAATATGTTGCTGCGATTAGACACTCGTATTGGATTCATACCGAATTTAATTTCACCAGCGATATCCAGGATTTTAAAACCGGTCTAAGCGAAGTAGAGCGTAGCGCGATCAAAAACACGATGCTTGCTATTTCTCAGATCGAAGTTGCAGTGAAAACCTTCTGGGGAGATGTGCACCATCGTTTACCAAAACCTGAGATCGCGGCTGTAGGGGCGACCTTTGCAGAAAGTGAAGTAAGACATCACGATGCCTATTCACACCTGCTTGAGATTTTAGGCCTTAATGAAGAATTCAAAGAGCTTAAAAAGAAGCCGGTAATCATGAAGCGTGTGCACTATTTAGAGACTTCGCTCAAGCACGCTAAAAGTGATGATGATAGAGAATACACAGAGTCTATTTTGCTTTTTGCCTTGTTTATTGAGCACGTATCACTGTTCTCTCAATTCTTGATCATTATGGCGTTCAACAAGCATAAAAATATGCTTAAGGGAATTTCTAATGCAGTAGAAGCGACTTCAAAAGAAGAGCAAATTCACGGAGATTTTGGTGTAGATATCATCAACATCATCAAGAAAGAAAATCCAGAGTGGTTTGATGAAGACCACAACAACTTGATCAAGGACATGTGCTTGAGATCATTTGAGGCAGAAAGCAAAGTGGTAGATTGGATTTTTGAAAAAGGCGAACTGGACTTCTTGCCAAAAGCAGTGATCAATGAGTTTGTTAAAAACAGATTCAACAAATCACTTGAAGCCATAGGTCTTGATAGACTCTTTGATATCGATGAAGCATTACTTCAGGAAACCGAATGGTTTGATGATGAAATTATAGGAACCAAGCACGGCGATTTCTTCGTAAAACGCTCGATCAATTATAGCAAAAGAACACAAAGTATAACCAGTGACGATTTATTTTAAGCCATGAGAGAAAACACTACAGATTTCCAAAACACAACAGAGACCCAAGTTCAACCTTCAAAAGAAAGCGATCTTTTAAAGGCGCGTCGTGACGCATTGCACGATGCTACCGAAAAGACCGAAGAAACAGAAGGATCATTTAAATGGCTTACAGAGCACAGCCGTAGCTTTTTAGCGGCAGGTTACTTATCTGAAGGGGTGAGCGCAGAAGAGCGTATACGTGAGATTGCAGATCGTGCTGAAGAGATTTTAGAAATGCCCGGCTTTTCTGATAAGTTCTACAAATATATGGGCGAAGGCTATTTCTCATTGGCTTCTCCGGTTTGGTCAAACTTTGGTAAAAAGCGTGGTCTCCCTATCAGTTGTTTTGGGTCGCATATCGATGATGATATGGGTAACATTCTATACACACAGTCTGAGGTGGGTATGATGTCAAAACTTGGTGGTGGTACTTCTGGGTATTTTGGAAAAATTCGTCATCGTGGTGCTGCGGTGAAGAACAATGGTTATGCAAGTGGAGCGGTACACATTATGCAGCTGTTTGATAAGATGGTTGATGTAGTGAGTCAAGGTTCTGTGCGTCGTGGTAGATTCTCTCCTTATTTACCAATCAGTCACCCGGATATCAAAGAATTCTTAGAGATTGGTACCGAAGGGAACTCGATTCAGCAATTGACACACGGGGTTACTGTAGATAGCACGTGGATGCAGGAGATGATCGATGGAGATACAGATAAGCGTGAGGTTTGGGCCAAAGTATTACAACGTCGTGGTGAGATGGGTTATCCGTATATTTTCTATACTGATAATGCGAACAACGGAAAACCTGATGTTTATAAAGATAAAGGGCACGATATCTATGCAAGTAACCTGTGTACTGAGATCATGTTACCTTCTAGTGACGAGTGGTCTTTTGTATGTGTACTTTCTTCGATTAACGTATTGCATTATGATAAGTGGAAGAATACAGATGCTGTAGAAACTATGGTGTGCTTCCTAGATGCAGTACTTACCGAATTTATAGACAAACTTGAAGAGTATCGTGATTCAGACAATCGCGATCATCGTCAGACTTTTATGTTTATGGAGCGTGCGTATAACTTCGCAAAATCAAACAGAGCTTTAGGTCTTGGGGTATTAGGATGGCACTCGTTACTTCAGTCTAAGAGACACGCGTTTGACAGCCAGGAAGCTTACGACTTGAACAGTGAGATCTTTAGAGAGATCAAGCAACGTTCTTATAAAGCTTCAGAAGAGCTTGCAGAGAAGTTTGGTGAGCCTGAAGTTTTAAAAGGCTACGGAAGACGTAACGCAACGCTTAATGCTATTGCACCTACTACTTCTTCAGCATTTATTTTAGGACAGGTTTCTCAAGGTATCGAGCCGATCTGGTCTAATGTTTATGTAAAAGATATCGCTAAGATCAAGACGACCATCAAAAATCCATTTTTAGAAGAGCTTTTTGAAGAAAAAGGTATGAATACTCCAGAAGTGTGGAGAAGCGTACGTGATAACGACGGTAGCGTTCAGCATCTTGAATTCTTAACGGAGCAGGAAAAAGACGTATTTAAAACCTATGCAGAGATCGATCAGATGGCGATCATTTATCAAGCTGCAAACAGACAAAACCATATTGATCAAGGACAATCAATAAACCTTTTAGTGCATCCTGATATGCCTATTAAGGAGATCAATAAAATTCATATCACCGCCTGGAAACTAGGTTTGAAGTCGCTTTACTATCAGCACAGTATGAATGCTGCGCAGAAGTTTAAGCAGAAAAAAGAGTGTGTAAGCTGTGAAGCTTAACTAATTGAAGCAACTAAAAAAACCCGCCAATTGGCGGGTTTTTTTAGTTAAATCTTTGAGTGTTTTATACCGTAACCGAATAGAAAAACCTACTGATGACGAGCTCAAAACATTAAATTTACTCGACGATCTTAATATAAGTGGAGGTTTAGGCTTTGCTATCTTGTTTTATCTGCCTAAAAACCAGTAATCTCAAATTCTATATACTTAAATGTGCTTAGATTATAAGTCGTATTTGTGTAAACATAACCGTAGTAATACGTGCCATTCTCCCAGGCCTTATTTCCCGTTACGAGATTAGAATTTGGTAAGTTATTATCTGCGTCAGCACCTATTTTGTACGCAGCGCCATACATATAATGATTATTGAAGTTTGTATTATAACTACTTTGAAAGGCTCTGATTTCATCATAGTCTGAGTGTTGTTTTAAATCAGTAACAATGGCTTTCGAAAAATCTATGTCTTCTACCGTTTCGGGTTTGTGATCAAAACTCTTTTTGATCAATAAACCATATATGATTCCATCGCCTTTTATATTACCAATTTGAACTGATGCCCAGATAGATTCATCCTTTCTAAATGAGGGGTTTTCAGTGTTTCTAAACTCCCCGTTGTTATAGAAGTTATTGAAGCCTCCTTTTCCATCTACGTCAATTTTGTCTACTCCAAAAGCGCTTACGTGTGGGAAAACATCAGGATAGTCTTCAATGTCAATCAAGCTGATCTTCCTTGTTTCCTCCAGACTCGTCCCGTTCATATCCTCAACTGTAATTTTAAAATCGTAGAGCCCTTTAGGAGCCTCTTCAGGAATGTCAAAATGTCGATGTAGCGTTGCGTTCTTTAATCCTGCGATTCTTTCAGTAAAAATCACTTCAAGCGTCCACTCATCTTCATAGGTTTCCTCATCCCTCTGTACAATGTTTATTCGAACAGCTTGAAGAAGGTCGCCTGCTAAAACTTCGGCATTAAAATGGAAATCACCGCCAACAACACCAATTTCATTATTGTGAAGACCAACTTCAATATCTGAAATGGTAGGCTCTGGTTTAGGACCTTCTATATTAGTTTCGTCCTCACTACACGAGGTAATCATCAGGCTAAAAAAAGCTGAAAAAAGGAAAAGGGTAATTCTCGTTATAAAGTGTTGATTTATAATCTTCATTTTTGTTTATGCTAATCTGTTATTTCAATATCTATGGAGGTCCTGCTTTGCCATCCGGTTTCATCGGTAACAGAATATGCGCAGTGGTAATCGCCGGTGTCAATATCTTCAGGGATGCTCACTTCAATTTGAATTTCATATTCCGTAGGCCTGTTATCTAAACTGAAGTTTTCCATGTAGATCAATGGGTTTACCGCTGTTTTTACGGGTTCCAGATCACAAGTAGCCCCTTGGTCGTCGTGTGTGTGATGATCAAAGTTGTGATGTAAATCAAGACTGTATGAAGCCAGTGCGAGATTGTCTGTTACTCTTGCAGTAAAGGTATAGGTCTCGCCGCGCTGTAGGGTTTCACAACCTTGCGGAAAACCGGCACTGTAATCTACAGTAATGGTTGGGCGTTCTTCATCTCTAACCGAATCACTATCTGACGAACACGATGCGATAAAAAGACTGCCAAAAACGAGTGTTATTAAAGCTATTCTTTTCATAAAAATTTATTTTTTCTTGATGATCGAGTAAGGTTTACTGAGCATAAGCTCAGGATAATGCTATGTGTGGCTCAAAGCCACAAAAGCGATTAAAAACTAAATGCCTGCAAAACGCAGGCATTTAGTTTTAATACAGTTTAGGCAGTCAAGTCAAGATGCGTGTCAATTTCAGAGATGTTACCCTCTTCATCTTCAATAGTGATAACCATGTGGTATTCACCTACTGGCGCAGTAGCAGGAACATCAATATGCTCGTGAAATTCTACTGAAGTTTCCCCGTGGTAACCTTCTTCAAAAATTTGCTCAAAATCCCATTCTGCTTCACCTTCTCCTACAGTGAGTCCGTGCGCATGAATGTCAACGGTGATGTTGTGTACTCCGTGTACCGCTTCGATCAAAAATTCAGCGTGAAAATCAGAACCGCGCGCTACACTTTCGTCAATTGAAAGGTCGCTGGTAGTAACAGGATCTAATACTTGAATGTGACCTTCAACTTCTGTGCTGTTTCCGTTAGTATCAGTAACAGTCAGTGTGATGTGGTATTCTCCCGCCGGAGCTGTAGCAGGAACATCTACGTGCTCGTGAAAAGTAGGGTTGATTACCAGATAGCTTTCATCTGTAAATTCTTGCTCAAAATGCCATTCTTCTTCGCCTTCACCAACTTCTAGATCGTGTGCGTGAATGTCTAAGGTAATACTGCTTACAGTAGCTTCTGCAACGATCTCTGCTTCTAAATGAATGTCAGAACCTTTGTAAGCTACCTGCTCATCACCGTGCGTGCTTCCTTCTCCAAACTCAAAATTTGAGATGAGAGGAGCTTCTTCTACAATGACATCTGTGTCATCATCACTACACGAGCTTAAAGTAATACCCGCAAGTACAAATAGTGCTAAGTGTTTCATGTTTAGTTTCATAAAATTTAGATTTAGTGTTTATTGATTAATTAATAAAAGAGTTTAAAAAGGCAGGGTTAACGAAACCGATAGGTTCCTTCCGGCTTCTGGCACGTCGATGAGCCTGTAGAAGCTGGTATGATCATAATATTCTGTATTGAACACATTGTTGAGTTTTACGCGCAACAATGTGGGGTTTTGATTGTTAAACAGGTTGAGTTTGCTCATCACCGCGAGGTTGAGCATTTGGTAACCTGCTGTGATTTCTTCGGGGGGTACGATATCTGTCTGTGCTGCCGCAACACGCAAGTCGGCATTAAGATTCACATCTTTAAAAAGGCTCCAATTGCCCAGATTATAATTTGCGGAAAGCATCCCGATTAATGGGGGAGAAAATGGAATCGTAAATCCCTCTTTGGGTCCGCTCGTTTGTCTTGAATACACATATTCTGCGGAAGCGTCTAAACGAAAATATTGAGAGACCTGCATTCCTGCGGTTACTTCTCCACCGGTCCGGAATACTTCAGCCTGTGTATATTCATACACTTGAAGCGTTTCAACATAACTTGAAGTTGGGTTGAGGTAGATGTAATTTTCAAAGTAGTTGAGAAACGGACTAACCCCAAAATTGAACCTGCCGGCAGTATGGGTAACTTCGGCGTCCAATTGGTACGAAGCCTCGGGGTCCAGATCAAGATTTCCGCGCTCGTAGCGATACATATGATAATTCACCCCGTCTGAAGCGAGTTCGTGCGCGAGCGGCATTCTAAAGCTCTTTCCGGCGTTGAGTTTATAGGTGGTGTTCCCGTGAATGTAACTGACGCCCACCGAACCGCTAAAACTTCCAAAATCAAGAGTTCTGTTTTCGGCGCGTTGCAGATATACGTTTGAGGTAGACCCATCAGGGTTGTCCCGTGGCGAGCGGTACCAGTCGTAATGTGCTTGGGTTGCTACACACCCCGCATCAAACCGCAACCCGCCTTGCAAGTGTATATCTTCGGTTAATTCAAAATGATCAAATAAATAGGCTCCCGCAGTGTAACGGTCATACGCCGGAATCAAGAATCCCCAGCCGCCAATGTTGTTGTTTTGTAATTCGGTATTGATTCCGGCAGAAAGGGTGTGATTTTCAACTTTAAAAATATCTTTCGCGTTTAGGGAATACGTGTTTTTTGTAAATACACGTTCTCTACTGTTAGGCGGTGTAGGCATATAACCGTGAGGCACCGGCTCAGAATGTTCTTCACGCTGGTTATTTTGATAACCCAGGTCAAAATGCAAGGTGTGTTCATCTAGATTAATCGTAGTATTATTGGTGACTTTAACGTGATTTACTTTGTGAAAGGGTAGGTCGATATCACGATTTGAAGCGTCATAATCAATGGTTGAAGAACGCACTTCAAGTCCGTGCGCATTGGCGAAGAATCCGTTTTTTGCATTGACGTTGCTTACAAAAGTTTCAGACCTAAAATTGTCGCTTACATACCCAAAACTGAAACTTCCGTTAGCTTCGCGACCGGCGGTATTTCTCAAGTCGTTATCATACAGCTCAAAGACATAATTCTCATAATTGATACGGTCAGTAGGCACTTTAAAGTCCGCATAATCACGATAGGTAAGCCGCGCCCGATAATACCACTTTTCATTTCTGCCTTGTACGCCAGCTGAGACTGCGAGAAGGTCGTTATTGGTTTCACCCAGAACATTGACTTCTCCACCAAACGAATTGATCGCAGGTGCTTTTGAAGGCTGAATATCTACCACACCGGCAACGGCATCAGAACCGTACATTAAGGAAGCAGGCCCTTTAATAATGCGAATGTCTTGTATGCCGTATTGGTCGATCTCAAGGCCGTGATCGCTACCCCATTGTTGTGCCTCGTGCTTGATCCCGTTTTGAACCACGCTTACCCGATTAAATCCAAGTCCTCTAATCGTAGGTTTAGATTGTCCAGAACCAATGGTCATCGTGCTGACGCCGGGTATTTTTCTAAGGGTTTGCATCAGGCTATTTTCACGATTGGCGTGAAGAAATTCTTCATCTACGGAAACGGAAACAGTAGCCGATTCTTTCTCGATACGCGAACTGGTCTTTCCTTGTACCGAAACTTCGTCTAGCGAGGTACTGCTAGGCTTGAGTTTGATGACTAAAGGTGTGCTTTGATTGGCGTTAAGTGTGAATTTTGCGGAAGCGTAACCCAAATGCGAAACTTCAAAAACCGTTGAATTTTTAGGACTTTTCAGTTGAAAGGCACCCGAATCATCAGTAACGGCATACGTGTTTTCGCCCAGAATGGTAACTCCGGAAAGTGGCTTTAATGAAACGGAATCTACAACAGAACCTTTAATGATTGAGGTTTGCTGCGCAAAGGAATATGTGCTAAGTAAGAGACTTAGACATACAACCAGTAGTCTGAATAGCATGCGTAAAAAGAATAAGGATTAAACTTCCTTAGAAAAGGGAAATAGGGAAATCAGAGGGTTATCCTTCTCATACAATACAAGTGTTCTATAGGAATCAATACCTAACGACAAGCCACAAGAGCGCTATGCTTTTGAGGTCGTATTCTAATAAAAGAGGATAAGATTATGCTGCCGGTGGAGGCCGGGAAAATAGGTGATAGGAATATGATGTTCCTTGGTAAAAAACAGCAGTAGTAATAGGCTGTTTTTCTTGATATTCCGGGTAAAATGAATCAGGAACAAATGCTTCAGGCTCTTGCAAGATTACAGCAGTCTGATGCTCTGTTACCAAAACGTGACAAATCGCACAGTCGTCCTTTACGTCTGTATCTTCGTGAGTGAGCACGTGAAGACCGGCCATTTTCGTAGTAAGAAAAAAGGCTAGGAATAAAAGCGAGATGTACTGTTTTATTCGTGCGTTCATAGTGCGATACAATCCCAATGCTACCTAAATACTGCGATAGCGCGGCAAAAATAGGAATTCCGTCTCAACTTTATGCAACAAAGTTGCGTTAATTTGAATACGGAGTTCCGTGTGCTGGTCGTTCGATCTCATTTAGCAGCCACCAAAGAGAATACACTCGAGAGCAATTACTGCTGGAGCTGAACATCTAAATAAACCGAATGTCTGTCATAGGTTTCAAAAAAGGGCTTAAAAGTTGTGCCATCTATAGTGAACTCCAGTGCTTTTGGATCTCCGGAAATGGTTTTTCCGAGATCTTCGGCGTTGAGGGTGATTGTTCTAAAATCGGTGCTTGGGGCTTCTTCTTGTGCCGCTAAAAGTACAGGTCCATAAAACAGGCTTGCGATATTTTCTTGATCCATAATAGGATCTAGCCTAAAGCTAAATGGCATTTTGAGTGCTACAGTATCTCCATTTTTCCAGTTTCGGCTAAGCTTCAGGTAGCTGCCGGGTTTAGCATTTGTTTTTTGAATTTTTCCGTTGATTTTGACCTCGATGCCATTGGTTGCCCAACCGGGAATTCTCAAGTGTAGATCAAACTTTGCTTTTCCGTTGATGATCAATTTGGTTTGATCTTCTTGCGGAAATGCCGTCACTTGTTGAATGCTGATCTGCTGTTCGCTCCACTGTAAAGTTGATGGAACAAAGAGATTTACATAAAGTGCTTTATTATCCTGACTTTTAAAATAAATCGAATTTTGAAGCTTGGTGCTGCTTTCTATCGCGGTTCCGTTACAGCAGGTAAAACCAGTCATATCTGCATTGCTAAACTGTTTTTTAGATCCGGGACGCAAGGGAATATGATACGTATTCGCCGGAGTATGCTCTGCCACCGAAGCCAAGATCTGATTATAAAGGGCTTGTTCATAATAATCCATCAACTCGGGTTGCTGATTGTAGAGAAATAAGCTGCGACTTAATTTGAGCATGTTGTAAGTTCCGCAGGTTTCGTTTTGACCACCGGCTGATAACCCATTTTCATACAAGGTAGCAGGCTGTGCTACAAAACATTCTGCATTTGCCGGATTTCTAGCACCCGCGACACCGCCAATGCTGTACATATAATCGTTTTTAGTTTTATACCAAAAATTATCTGCGATATGATAATAGGCAGCATTTTTTGAGTTTCGATATAATTCTAGCGCGCCCATAATCTGCGGAATGTGTTGATTGGCGTGCAGACCGCGATAAGTGTCTACATTTTTTGCGAGTCCGTGATTATGTGCAGCATCGCCATAAAATACCTTGATATTATCAAACAGCTGGGCTGCTTTCAGATAGTTTTCATTCTCGGTTATGCGGTATAAATGAGCAAGCGACTCGTTAATGCCGCCAAACTCTCCGGCGATATAGGTATTCCACATTGTGATCAGCGTTTCCGTAGGGAGTTGGCTTAGACGGGCATATACCCAACTCGCCATTCCCTCTGCGGTATGTAATGCTTTTTTATTTCCGCTTACTTCATACACATCCAGAAGTCCGGCTAGAATTTTATGTAAGGTGTAATAAGGAGCCCAAACCTGTGTTTCCTGACCACCATATTTTGCGCCGTGCTCAAGCATTATAAATTGGTCTGGTGGATAGGCGCTAATGTACCCTTCACCCCAATTCCAATAATCTGTACGAATACCCGCTTCGCTTAAATCTGATGAGTAAATTTCCTTATTTGGACCGGTAGGAACGGCAGTAGGATCGCTGACGAAAGTTGCGCTTGCAGTTGTTGGTTTTCCCGAGCGTTGTGATAAATCATAAAGCGTATTTACCATATAGTTCATCTTTGCTTCAAAATTATGCTGAAGCGTTTTGTCATAGCTGGTACTCGCATAGGCTTGGGCGATCGCGGTTAAATAATGCCCGGTTGCGTGGCCGCGAAGTTTTGTTTCTTGTGTATCCCAAACGCCAAGAGGCGTTGCTCCCTCAGGTTGAGGCTGCCCAAATGCATTTCTAAACATATACAAAAACGAGTCAGGGTTGGTGCCGGCCAGTGTAGTGATAAACTTATCGCGATTCTCAATAAATTTTGATTTTTGGCCCAAACGGTTTGCATCAAGGCTTACCTCATTTAAAGCAAACGCTTCAAGGGTGCGTTGGGGCGTTTCTTGGGCATTACCTTTTTTGACCACTACGGTCGCTTTAGGCTGAAAAGAAGTACCTAAAACTTGGCCTGTAATTTCATAAGTTCCCGGTTGTAGCACACTGCTGTTATCTGTTGGAGCCGGCCAGATCACACGAACTTTAGTCGTATTTACCGGTATTTTATACGTTGCGTCAACAAAACGGGGCAAGCGAGGAAGTTGGCCCACGACGGTTTCTACTGTAAGATCTGAGACACCTGTTAAATAGTTATTATACAATTGCGGCACATCATCAGCAAACTGCGGAAGGTTATCTTCAGGCTCGTGACGCTCATTGACCACACTTTCTTCTTTTCCGGTGGCGATGGCGTAGATGTTTTTAACTTGATTCTGACTCAGTGGTATTCGGTAGATTCTAAAATCGTGCAGCTTGGCTTGTAAGTTAGCCACAGAAGCAGCAAGTGATTTGCCTAAGTACAGGGTATTATTTTCAGTATTGATTATGGTGTTCAAGTCAAGTGCGCTCAACGTTTTTTGAGAAGCCAAAGCCCCGTTGAGGTAGATTTCTAAGCGCTGAGCCGTAACATCTATAATTACTGCAAGATGCGCCCAAGTACCACTATTTAATTTGGTAAAAGTACCGGTAAGAGCGTTAGCGTTTGATTTTAAAACAACATTTCCTGAGACTGGATTTACATAAAAATGCCGAGCTGCATCTTTACCAAAATCAAACAGTGTTTGGTTTTCAGTATTTTGATCGAGTTGAATCCAAGTGGAGATCGACAAGGATTCCATACTGTTTAAGGTGGTTTGCGGGAGTTGAACAAACGCCGCGTCAGTTAAAGAAAGCACCTTGTTAAAAGTGGAGTCAGTGGTAAATTCGGCATTTTCTGATAAAGTGGAGTGCAGATTATTTCGCGACCAATCTTTAGCATTTCCATCAAAAATATAACGTGCAATAAGCGCAGTTTCACCTATTCCGTCAAGCATTTGATCCCCATTTTGAGCAACTAATGTGGTGCTGTTAAGGCTTAAAACAGAAAGTAAGAAAACATAAAATATTCTGGAGAACTTCATAATAATAGGCTTGACGCATTGTGATTGTGTTGTAAATATATCGTATTGAATTACTTGCTTTTGCTCATAATTTAGTCAATACTGGTATTTTTTTAGCAAAGATGCCGGAAAGCCATTTTTCTGTTGCGGTTTATAGAAGTGATAAAGTTTTAATGGTTAGAGGTTATTGATCTAAAGTGGTTCGGTTGTATCCAAAGCGGGTAATTTTTACGCAGAGTAACTTCTGAATCAAATTGATATTTGTCTGTAAATTGTTGTTTTTCAGTTTTTTAAATTTTTCAAAGGTATTTCGGATAGCTTTTTGATTTTAAGCGTGTTGACGTTCATCACATTTTAAAATTTTTGAGTTTATGGCACGTAGAATACATACATTTTTAGCGCTTTTGGTCGTGTTTTTAATGGTGTTAGCAACCAATAGAATCGATCAGCATCATTTTGAAAAAGCACAGGAAACCGTCAACGAAGTTTTTAAAGATCGTGTCTTAGTTCAAGGCTATATTTTCTCAATTGCCCAAGCTCTACACGAGAAAGAACTAATGCTGGCGCAGCAAACTTATAATCGATCTAAAACTACCAATGCCGCTATTGAAGACTTGATAGCCGATTTTGAAACCACCAAGCTCACGCGTTCTGAGGCAGAACTTCTCAGTCAGTTTAAAAGCGATTTTGTCGCCTTACAGAAGTTAGAGACACGGTCAGTACAGCCTGAAACGGTTGCTCAACAGCAGCGTCAGATCGCAAACTTAAAAGAATATTTAAACAAGTTGTCTGAAATTCAGATCACCGAAAGCAGAAACCTCACAACTAGCGCGCAAAAATCGCTTGATATGAGTAATATGATCGCCAATTTTGAAATCTTCTTTCTCATTTGCATTGGGATTGCATTACAGATCATTGTTTTTTATAAAGCTAAAAAGAGTGTCAAGGCTTAATTAATCGCACAGTCTTAGACGGCCGATTCTCATATTGTAAAAAGGTTAACTAACTTAGTAGAAATCTAAATGGATTCAATGAGCACTATTGAGGCAGCGTTAAAAGAACGTATTAAAGAATTGACATGTTTGTATGAAGTTTCTTCAATTTTAGTTGATGCAGACCCTAAAGAACATATAAAAACATTTACGGCTATCGCGCAAAGTATAAAAGTGGGGTTTCAGTATCCTGAAGATACCGAAGTCGTGATTGAGCAAGGTTCGATACATGTTGCGACAGGAACTATTTTAACCGATAAATTTCTTTCCACAAAAATTAAAGTTTTTGATGCGATTGAAGGATTCATCAAGGTTTATTTGAACAAGGAATCTTTAGACTTTTTACCTGAAGAACAACCGCTTATAGATAACATTGGGATTAAAATCGGCGATTATCTGGATCGTGTAGCCAGCAAGCAAAATGCAGCACGACTACGGCAACAGATGGAACACGCAGACCGATTAGCGATCATTGGAGAGCTGACGGCTGGCATTGCGCACGAACTCAACACGCCGCTGGCTAATATTTTAGGCTTCGCCGAATTGCTCAAAGAAGATCTGGAAGAAAATTTTTCGGTGGCTGCGGATTTAGATAAAATCATCAAGAACGCGATTTTCTCCAGAGAAGTGGTTAAAAAGCTTATGTTTTTCTCAAGAGCGATGCCTCAAGAAAAGACTTTGGTCAATATTGTGCCGCAGGTCAGGGAGGCGATGAATTTACTTGATGCAACTTTTAGAAAAGAAAATGTGCGTTACACGGTGACCATCGCTGATGAAGAAATGCTGCTCGAAGTTGATACGGTGCAGCTTACCCAGATTTTGTTTAACCTGACCATCAATGCGATCTATTTTTCACCACCTGATGGCTTGGTGCAGATCAAAGTGAATCAAGACGCCGAAACGATTTATCTTGAAATTATAGATGAAGGTCCGGGCCTTTCAGACGAAGGATTAGAGAAAGTGTTTCAACCCTTTTTTACGACAAAGCCCACAGGTTCAGGTGCCGGATTAGGATTAAGCGTGGTTCACGGAATCGTAACCAGCCATAACGGAAGCATTTCGGCAAAAAATAATGAGGATAAAGGTGCAACCTTTAAAGTAAGTTTACCCAAATAATGAGATTACGTAAAGAAAATATATTGATCGTAGATGATGATTTGCACATTTTAGAATTGCTGCAACGGCATCTGCATAGCTGGAATTATCATACGTACAGAGCGGTTTCTGTAAAAGAGGCGGTGGCGATCTTAAAAGATACGCACGTAGATCTGCTGATCACTGATTTAAAAATGCCTCAAATAGATGGTTTTGAACTTATCAAATTTGTTACCGAGCATTATCCTGATTTGCCTAAACTGGTGGTTACCGGGTTTCCTTCGGTACAAGATTCTTTAAAGGCGATAAAGTCTGGCGTAGTAGAATACCTCACTAAACCGTTTACCAAAGGCGAGTTGCAAGCCGCCGTAGCGAAGGCGTTGCCCAAGTCAGTTAAGGAAGTTGTCAAAAACGATACGGCAAAGCCCAAGCAACACGGGGAAATTATAGGTGCTTCAGAAAAGATAGAGGAAGTTTTGCAGATCATAGACCGGGTAAAAGATAACAAAGCCACCATTTTTATCAACGGTGAGAGTGGTACAGGCAAGGAGCTTGTTGCCCGGGCAATTCATTACGAAGGCAAGTTTAGCAAAGCACCATTTATCCCTGTAAATTGCGGTGGAATACCTGAAAATCTTCTCGAAGCCGAATTGTTTGGGTACACTAAAGGAGCTTTCACAGGTGCAGATAAAGACCGAAAAGGAGCGTTTCAAGCTGCGCAAGGCGGAACTATTTTTTTAGATGAAATAGGTAATGCTTCGTTGGCGGTGCAAGCACGACTGCTTAGAGTTTTGCAAGAAAAGGAAGTGGTTCGTGTAGGAGCACAAAAGCCCGAAAAAATAGATGTCAGGGTCATCGCAGCTACAAATAACAATCTAAGGGAAATGATAAAAAAACAAACCTTTAGAGAGGATTTGTATTATCGGCTGAGCGTTGTAGAGATTCCTTTGCCGGCCTTGCGCGAGCGTATGTCTGATATTCCGCTATTGGTAGATAAATTTCTATTTAAGTACGGGGTAGAATATAAAGATCGCTTTATACGTATTGATCCAGAGGCACTCGAGATACTCAAGCGATACACCTGGCCCGGAAATATTAGAGAATTAGAAAATATAATTCAGCGGGCGGTGATTATGTGTGATAAAGCCGTAGGCGTTAAAGATCTTCCTGATCATTTAAAATACAACCTTGAAATGCCGGAAAACAAATTGGTTTCTCTGGCAGAAATGGAACGTGACTACATCAAAAAAGTGCTTCGATCTACCGGAAATAACAAAACGAAAGCAGCAGAAATTCTTCAGATAACTCGCAAAACCTTGCGACATAAATTAGATAATTAAGCAGTGAAAATCGGATAATTTTTACCCGTATCGTGTAAAAATTATCCGAATGTATTCTTCGACTAAAAATGTCTAAAAAAACATAAATAACTGAAATTCAGTTTATTGAAAACTGGTATTGATAGGTTTTTATAGTATTGGCACGTGCCTTGCTTTTATATAGGCAAGAAAATCAAATAATTAATAACTATAAATATCAATACTATGAGAACTTTATTTTTAATAGCCGCGTTGGCCCTGGGAACTGTATCTGTACAAGCACAAGAAACGTGTGAAACTCCAAAAGTAAAAGCAGGAGATGTTCTCAAAATTGCTGAGCCGGCGCACAGCTCTTATGATCATTTTAATTTTCCAAAAAGCAATTTTATCATCAAACGCGGTGGTATTGCAAATTATCGAGCGCTTATCAATCAAGAAGTTGAAGTGACCGATGTGACTATGGAGAATGGTTGTATCGCAAAAGTTGATGTAAAGCTCGCAAACGGAAAAAAATTCTTCAATACCGTAAATACAGTAAGTGTAGATTTTAAAGAAGCGCTTGCTGCCGGAGAGCTTAGGTTGAAGTAGTGTTTAGTTAATTAGCCATAAACTAAAACGAAAAAGAGAGAAACATATAGTCAGTTAGTTAGTGTGCGCTTGTTAAGGCAGTTTGGAATCTTCTGTTATAACGGGCGCGTTTCTCTCACTTTTTACGAGCTCTCTGCTTAAAGCTTTGTTTTTGAATTAAACCACCCATTCCTGACGGCGTGTTGTAGGGATTACCTGTCTGGGAGTGGGTTTCTTTTTGAACTAGAAGAAAAGAATACTAATGCCTAAAAAGACGGTAAAACGCACGTTTAGAATTTCGAAATATATTATTTACAGAGAAACTTTTGTGGATTACAAAGAGTATTTCTGGTCATTTCTAGGGGCTTTTATGGGGATTGGGCTCATTGCCTATATCCAGTCGCATTATTTGCTAGAAGTTGAAAACATATTTTTAATAGGCTCATTTGGAGCATCAAGTGTGCTAGTCTACGGGGCGATAAATAGTCCGATGGCACAGCCGCGTAACCTTTTAGGAGGTCACCTGATTTCAGCACTTATTGGTGTGAGTGTAGCCAAGTGGATTCCTGATATTGTTTGGATCGAAGCACCACTTGCAGTTGCGCTATCTATTTTAGCGATGCAATTCACAAAAACACTACATCCTCCCGGTGGAGCCACGGCGCTCATTGCAATTATAGGAACATCCAAAATACAAGAACTGGGTTATTATTACGCGCTTTCACCAGTACTATCCGGTGCTCTCATTTTATACCTCACAGCACTCGTATTTAACAATCTTACCAAGCATAGAAGCTATCCACTTAAAAAGCGATAGTAACTAATTAAAAGCAAATTGATTTTTGTGGTGAATTTCAATAAAAAACGGGCTTTACCTTGCGGTAGCCCGTTTTTATTTATGCTGCTGAGCTAAAACTCGCAAGTTTTGTTTACTTAGAGCATATAATTTAGGTGTAAACCTAAACGGTACTTGGCTTCAACGTTTCCGGCATTGAGATCTTGATGCACCGGAAGCATAACATTCACTCCGGTTCCTAATTTTCCGAATGAGATCTCTGCGCCTAATCGGGCAAACATAACATTTCCTTTAGTGTCAGCCACAGGCAAGCCGTAACTTTCATTTTCGGCGTAAACTTCGCCTGCTAATCCCGCATAAGGAATGATCTTATCAATACTTAAGGTGTTATATACTTTAGAAACATTGACACCATACGTAAATTGATTACCAAAATGATAATCCGCATTATTTTCGGTTTTAAAAGTATAATTGGCCAGAACGCCCAATCCCCAAGTCTCATATCCCACCGAATAATTTGCGGCAAGAATATAATCCCAGCTACCTGTTCCTACCTGAAAACTTGGATTTACACTGCCTTCATTATTGGCACGGTCGTAAGCGCCGGTGGGCATTTTTACACCACCACCAATCTCAAGCATATGTTTAAAGGTGGTTTGCTGATTGGCATAAAGGCCATCTACTTTTGGAGTGATGAGTGAATAGAAAGCAAGAACACTAAGATCACCTATCCCATCGATGCTTTGCGAGGAGCCGTCAACAAAATTACGGTTGTGAAAATGATAGGGTAAAATCGCGGTTACGCTTAACTTTTCGGTCACGGGAATTTTCCCCCAAAGCTGTAGCGTATTGAAATTCTCTTCAACCCAAGGCGAGTTATTAAAAATTCCGTCGCGAGATTGATAGCGCTGATAGATGTAACGGATACCGATGAAATTTTCATTTCCGATAGTGCCGTAGCCCATTCCGCCACCGGTGCTTCCGCAGCCGCAAAAATCACATTCTTCATAATTATATTTGTAGAATGGATTAACAGCTGAAGGTATTGGATCTTCAATGGGTGTATTTGCATTAACCATTAAAGTTGCCAATAGTATAAAACAAGAACTTATATATTTTAGCATGTTTCCATTGATTTTAATATTCTGCAAAACGCTCGTCTTCCAGAAACTCATTATCGGTAAGGGTATTTAGAAAAGCGATCAGTGCTTCTTGCTCATCTGTGGTGAGCACAATTCCCAAACGTTCATTTTGTTTTAAAATAGGATCTAAGGTCTTAGATTCCTGTACTCCCGAATTGTAAAAATTGAGTACCGACTGTAGACTTCCAAAGCGACCATCGTGCATATAAGGCGCAGTAATTGCCACATTGCGCAAACTGGGGACTTTAAATTTATAATTGTCTGCTGCGCTTCCGCTTACTTCTGCGCGCCCAATGTCGTCAATGCCCGGATAGGGTGGGAGCCCATTATTTCTAAATGAATTGTCAGTAAACAAATCGGTTGCATGACATGTAGCACATTTTGACTCAAAAACAGCGAGACCTTCTTTTTCTAAGTCTGAAAATTCGCCACCTTCCTCATTGCGTACATACTTGTCATACTTGGAGTTTGAAGAGATCATCGTTACCATAAACTGAGCGAGTGCTTTTAAAAAGTTTTCGTTAGAAACTTCAGCATCTTCAAAAGCCGAAGCAAACAAGCGCTGATATTCGCTATCTGCCTGCAGCTTGCTCAGCACATTAGTCATCGTTTCTCCCATTTCTACTTCGTTAGTTATAGGAATAATAGGAAACAGGTCAAGATGTGAGGTCGCGCCATCCCAGGCAAATTCGGTTTGAAAAGCCATGTTCTGTATTGCCGGAGCGTTGCGCGTTCCTTCAAGATCATCGATCCCGTGACTAAATTGGTGCCCGTGATGCGTAAAGGCAAAACGCTGCTCATGACGAAAACCGCAAGAGATAAATCCGTTAGCAGAAAGCTTTCCGTCATAAAATAACTTTTTACCCAGTTCTACTCCGTTTTTGGTCGGCGGATTCGCGCTGAGGTCATAATTGATCTCCGGAAAATTATCAGGAAGCTCTAGCACCAAAGCTTCGTCGATTGCAGTGTATTCTGCGTCATCATTGCTGCTGCACGAAGCAAAAATGCATAGCAAAGCACAGCAGCTTATAAGCAATGATTTCATAGTATAACTTTAATTGAAACCTGTATGTACAGGAATCTAGTTAGATCTAATGCTCGATGTTTTCGCCGTTATGAACGTGGTCTACACGAAACATTCCTGTAGCATTCACCGCAATTTGCGGACTCTTAACTTCATCGATCATTACCACTGCTTTTTCTGAAAGAAGAATTTTAGTATTCCCGTCTAGAATTTCGTTAGCATCTACAGCAAAGTGCACGATAGGACTTAGCGATTCACTCACTAAAGCGGTTGTAGGTAGCTCAACAGTTACTTCTTTATAATTGTCAAGGCTGCTACCGTGGCTTCCCATGTGAATTTGAAAATTAGTAGCTTCGGTTACGGTAGCTGACGTAAAGATCCCTTCAAAATTCAAGAATTTATAACCGGCTTGCCAGGACCACATCATTTCGGTTTCTTCAGCGATTTGTAAAAAATCTCCTTGACCTTCGGCGCCCTGAAGGTATTTTTCTTGATCTACTCCAACACCAAAACGCATTGCGACATAATCGCCCGCAGGAATGTTCTCAAGTACTACTTCGTTCATTGCTTCTTCTTCAGAAACCACAAAATAGCTATCGTCTTTTGGGTAAACATATTCATTTCCTTCAGCATCAATAAGCACAAAGTTGCTCACGATATAATTGAAGCGATTTATGGTAAGGGTTTCGCCATTACTATTGGTGTATGATGATGTGCCTAGCAGCAAATCGTCACCATTTACACTGTTATCAAACTCAATGGTCAGGTTGTTTTCGCCAGATAATTCTTGAGTTACATCATCGTCTGAAGAGCACGAACTTGCAGTGAGTGCTAGGGTTAAGATTAATAATTGAAGTTTTATTATAGTTTTCATTTCTTAATAAATATGGATTAATAGAATCCCAATAGGGAAGTGTAGGCGATAACTCGCCCTTAAAAAAATAGCGCTACGCAGCATTATATTCCACGAGCGCAAGAAGAATAGGATATTAAGAAATGGGAGGTTTTAGTAAATCGGCTGTAAAGCCCTCAATTTTTTTTAAAAGATAATGATCTGTAGGTTGCGTTTTGGTGGCAGCTTGCGGCAACTCAAAACTCCAATCTGTTTCAGATACGAAATAGGTGATGCTCAACTGAAAGTTAAGTTTTCCTTCGCGTTGTTGCGCATCTTTTTTCTTTGAAGCTTCTTCGGCAAGGGCGTTCATGAGGTAGCAGCGTCCGTTACAATTAAGTTCGGGACGGTCGCGGTTTACGCACAGCTCATCAGCTATATAATCATAATTGACCATATAGTCGAGTAGAGGCGCAACCGGGCGAAACACCATCAGCGCAGTAAAAAGAAGCCAGAATATTTTCAACCTGCTTACTTAAGGGTAGTTGTAGCCTCGTCTAAGCTCTTATGCGTAAAATCGCGTAAGTCTTTAACTTCCTGAAGTTCGCCTTGTAAGCCTTCAATGCCTTGCTCAAGTTCCTGAGCAGTCATTTTAGCCACGGGAGTGCGGTCTTTTACATAAGTATCTGTAAAATCATGCATCCAGTCCATCATACGGGAATCAGCCTTTTTTAGGTTTTCTAGAATTTGTTGGTCTGCCTGGCCAAGCGAGTCCTTAGCCTCTAGTTGCTCTTCAAGATTAGTGAGTTCGCTCATTTTAGGCATAAGTTCGTCATGAAGATCAATAACTTCAGTAAAAAGAGCATTGTATTGGTCGCGCAGTTCAGCATTCTCATCACAAGAAATCAAGCTTGTTGCCATAAGAATACACAACAAAACGACGCGACATTTATTAAAAATGTACATTGTAAAAAGTTTAGTTTGAATAAAAAATAGATTTATGTAAACTAAACAATAGGAGGGCGGAAGAGACCGGTTGCGGTTTCTCTAGCGGAAAGATTAGGATAGAAAGAAAAAGTAACTTGTGTTTCTTCAGCAAATCCAATTGGGATCGAGAGCTCGTTTACTTCAATAATAAAAGGAAGCAACTCAATTGAAGACATAGTAGACTTTTTCTTCTGAGTAGACTCTTTTTCTGAAGCATCAGCGAGCGCTTGCATCAGGTAACATTTACCGTTACAATTTAATTGCGGTTTGTCTTTATTCTCACAAAGTACGGTGCTGATATACTCATAATCAAGCGCATATTCTAAAAACGGAAATGCTGGGCGCAAAACAATTAGAAAGGCAAATATGATTACGAGATTTTTCACAGCGCAAAATTAATGTTTACGACTGAGAAAACGCTTGAAAAGTAATTTTTAACGCAGTGAGGCTATTAAGTTTTTAAAAGAATCGAGGCGTTAGCATACGGTTGTATTCCTTAAATAACTCAAACCGAAGAAAAACTTCATAGGTCCCATTATTGTAAGTCGCATTCCCTAAATCTGTTGATTCTCTGTCATATGCGAAGCCAATAAGCAAACCATCGTTCACCTGAAAAGCCGCCAAAGCACTCAATGCAGCACTCCAACGATAGGAAGCTCCTAAGGTCAATTTATCGTACAATAAAAAGTTTGCATTCACATCTACCGAAAGAGGTGCTCCTGCAACCATTTTAACCAATGTCGAAGGCTTAAATTTCAAATTTCGGTTGAGATCAAATACATAACCTGCTAAACCATAATAGTGAATTTCTTCTTCAGAAACAAAGGTTTGTGCTCCTTGTGAACCGCTTCGGTCAAAATGATCAGTACGTAATAACTGCGGAGCAGATAATCCACCGTAAAATTTAGCATCGTGATAAAAGATACCAACACCTACGTTTGGCGAAAGCTTATTATCAATACTCACTAAAAAAGGATCATTCTGGTTGAATGGATTGGTTCGGCTAAAATCGACATCTAATAAATTCAAAGAACCTTTCAATCCAAAACTGAATTTACCCTCAGCACCCGTATCTATGGTATAACTAAAATCAGTATTAAAATAGGTTTCTCGTGCCGGTCCCAAAACATCATTAACCAAACTAAAACCCAGTCCAACTTTTCCTAAACCTATAGGGCTGTGAACTGATAGATTTTGCGTGCTTGGCGCTCCATCCAGACCAACCCACTGACTGCGATGTAATAGCAAAATACTGGTTACCCCGCGGTTCCCCGCATACGCGGGGTTGATCACCAAAGGGTTGTACATATATTGCGTGTATTGCGGATCTTGCTGGGCTATCCCTAAGGAATAGCTCAGCAAGAAAACCATCAATAAACTTATTTTAATTAAACTCAATTTCATGTGTTATTAAGATTTGGGTTGGGCATTTCGTTCATTATAGCAATTTAATTGATATAAATGTATCCTGCTTTCTGACGGGTATTGCCACGCTGAGTAACATATTCTAATACATAGAAGTATGTACCGGTAGGTAATAACTCGCCACTATCTATAACCACGCGACCATTAGAATATCCTCTAAAAGGTTCACTGCCGGGTTGACCGTAGTTTTCCTCCTTAAAGACTTCAACACCCCAACGGTTAAAGATTCTCAGGGTATTGTCTGGGAAGCGCTCAATTGCACCAATCACAAGTTGATCGTTAAGACCGTCTCCGTTAGGCGTGATCACGTTGTAAATAAATACATCCTCAATTGAAAGCACTAGTCGCGTTGGGTCATCTGGATTTCCGTCGCCATTAGCATCCTCATTCGTACTGTTAGTAGGATCATCAGAAATATCAGTCACAATAGTACTTCTCTGCGTAGTACCATAGACGCTAGCGGTGTTATCAACATAACCTGTCATCACATCGCTGCGTGTTATTGCGTACTCTGCATAGAATGTAGTTGCATCAGATTCTCCCGGAGCCAGACTTATAGGTCCGCCAATCACAGTTACTAATTCATCAGTGATTGTGATGTTATTGATCGTGGTATTACCTGTGTTAGTCACTACAAACGTATATCTGATAATATCACCTAAATCAGGTATGTTACTGCTGTTAGCATCTACATACTCAGCCATCTTTAACAGTTCGATACTTGCATCTTCATTGATGACAAATACTGTAGGATCTTCAAAATCACCGTCATTGTCTTCGTCAACATTTAAAGCATCAGTAGGATCGTCAGAGAAATCATCAATCAATACACCATTAGTATCAACACCTGTTGCCAGAGCAATGTTGATTACTTCTCCAGCTTCAACATCGGCAGGAGTTATAGTGTATTCTGCACTAAAACTACTAGCGTCAGACTCACCCGGAGCAAGATCTATCGGTCCGCCCGTTACAGTAACTAAGTCATCAACGATAGTGATATCGTTAATAGTAATGCTACCATTGTTATTAACGGTAAAGTTGTAGATCAGATTGTCTCCAGAATTTACAAGACCGTCACCATTGGTGTCTTCATAACGTACGACCTTAAGTAATTCAAGATTAGAATTTCCATTAAGAAGCGTAACTGTAGCATCGTCATCACGACCGGTGTCATCTGCCGCATTTCCACTATCGGAAACATCGCTGATTGCGTTGTCGTTCTCATCTATACCCGAAATACTTGCGGTATTGATCACCCTTCCAAAATCAATATCAGATTGAGTAATGCTGTAGTCAATCGTTATTGATGTGCTTTCTCCAGGAGCTAAGCTTGAAGGTGTAATTGCAAGATCAGCGATGCCTAATTCTGAATCAGTAAGTCTAAGGTCATCAATAACGTAACTACCGGTATTTGTTATACTGAATGTATACGTAATGATATCACCAATATTTACCGAAGCATTTGCGTCAGTGTCAACAAAGACAGCATCTTTAATAAGTGCTAATCCTGATTCTTGTACTACAATGGTAATCTGTGCACTATCACAGTTGCCTGGATTGAGTGTTTCACAAATACTGTAGGATACGGTATAGGTACCTTGTGGTGTATTTGGCGGTACGATCAGGTTACCATTGGCATTGATCGCCACACCGCTGAGTCCACCATTGTTCACGATATAAATATCCGCATCATCTACTGGTGCACCATCTAAGGTATCGTTAAGGGTTACATCACCTGCGATACCACCGTCAACACCATTTACCGGGGTCAGACTAAAGTCATCATCCTCTGCTACTAAAGTACCTGCTGCGACGCTAATGGTTACACTAGCAGTCTGACAGTTACCAGGATTCAAGTTCTCACATACCGAGTAGGTGAAGGTATAATCTCCTGCTACGGTATTTGGCGGCACGATGATGTTTCCGTTATCGTTGATTGCCAATCCTTCTAATCCTCCGTTGTTTACTAGCGTGACATTGACATCAGCCGGATCGATCGGACTATCATTAAGCTCATCATTAGCAAGTACATTACCCGGGATACCACCGCTTCTTCCGCTGATAGGTGTTGCGCTAAAGTCATCATCAATCAAGGTGATGGCAGAAGGTTCAACAACCACAGTGACTTGTGCACTATCACAGTTGCCTGGATTGAGTGTTTCACAAATACTGTAGGATACGGTATAGGTGCCTTGTGGTGTATTTGGCGGTACGATCAGGTTACCATTGGCATTGATCGCCACACCGTTAAGACCGCCGTTGTTCACGATATAAATATCCGCATCATCTACTGGTGCACCATCTAAGGTATCGTTGAGGGTTACATCACCTGCGATACCACCATCAACACCATTTACCGGAGTCAGACTAAAGTCATCATCCTCTGCTATTAAGGTGCCTGCTGCAACGCTAATGGTTACACTAGCAGTCTGACAGTTACCAGGATTTAAGTTCTCACATACCGAGTAGGTGAAGGTATAATCTCCTGCTACGGTATTTGGAGGCACGATGATGTTTCCGTTATCGTTGATTGCTAATCCTTCTAATCCGCCGTTGTTTACCAGCGTGACATTTACATCAGCCGGATCAATTGGACTATCATTAAGCTCATCATTAGCGAGTACATTACCCGGGATACCACCGTTTCTTCCGCTGACAGGTGTTGCGCTAAAGTCATCATCGATCAAGGTGATGGCTGAAGGCTCAACAACCACAGTAACTTGTGCACTATCACAGTTGCCTGGATTGAGTGTTTCACAAATACTGTAGGATACGGTATAAGTACCTTGTGGTGTATTTGGCGGTACGATCAGGTTACCATTGGCATTGATCGCCACACCGTTGAGTCCGCCGTTGTTCACGATATAAATATCCGCATAATCTACTGGTGCACCATCTAAGGTATCGTTAAGGGTTACATCACCTGCGATACCACCGTCAACACCATTTACCGGAGTCAGACTAAAGTCATCATCCTCTGCTATTAAGGTGCCTGCTGCAACGCTAATGGTTACACTAGCAGTCTGACAGTTACCAGGATTTAAGTTCTCACATACCGAGTAGGTGAAAGTATAATCTCCTGCTACGGTATTTGGAGGTACGATGATGTTTCCGTTATCGTTGATTGCTAATCCTTCTAATCCGCCGTTGTTGACCAGCGTGACATTTACATCAGCCGGATCGATCGGATTATCATTAAGCTCATCATTAGCGAGTACATTACCCGGGATACCACCGTTTCTTCCGCTGATAGGTGTTGCGCTAAAGTCATCATCGATCAAGGTGATGGCAGAAGGCTCAACAACCACAGTAACTTGTGCACTATCACAGTTGCCTGGATTGAGTGTTTCACAGATACTGTAGGATACGGTATAAGTACCTTGTGGTGTATTTGGCGGTACGATCAGGTTACCATTGGCATTGATCGCCACACCGTTTAGTCCACCATTGTTCACGATATAAATATCCGCATCATCTACTGGTGCACCATCTAAGGTATCGTTAAGGGTTACATCACCTGCGATACCACCGTCAACACCATTTACCGGAGTCAGACTAAAGTCATCATCCTCTGCTATTAAGGTACCTGCTGCAACGCTAATGGTTACACTAGCAGTCTGACAGTTACCAGGATTTAAGTTCTCACATACCGAGTAGGTGAAAGTATAATCTCCTGCTACGGTATTTGGAGGTACGATGACGTTTCCGTTATCGTTGATTGCTAATCCTTCTAATCCGCCGTTGTTGACCAGCGTGACATTCACATCAGCCGGATCGATCGGATTATCATTAAGCTCATCATTAGCGAGTACATTACCCGGGATACCACCGTTTCTTCCGCTGATAGGTGTTGCGCTAAAGTCATCATCGATCAAGGTGATGGCAGAAGGCTCAACAACCACAGTAACTTGTGCACTATCACAGTTGCCTGGATTGAGTGTTTCACAGATACTGTAGGATACGGTATAAGTACCTTGTGGTGTATTTGACGGTACGATCAGGTTACCATTGGCATTGATCGCCACACCGTTTAGTCCACCATTGTTCACGATATAAATATCCGCATCATCTACTGGTGCACCATCTAAGGTATCGTTAAGGGTTACATCACCTGCGATACCACCGTCAACACCATTTACCGGAGTCAGACTAAAGTCATCATCCTCTGCTATTAAGGTACCTGCTGCAACGCTAATGGTTACACTAGCAGTCTGACAGTTACCAGGATTCAAGTTTTCACATACCGAGTAGGTGAAGGTATAGTCTCCTGCTACGGTATTTGGAGGTACGATGACGTTTCCGTTATCGTTGATTGCCAATCCTTCTAATCCTCCGTTGTTTACCAAAGTGACATTTACATCAGCCGGATCGATCGGACTATCATTAAGCTCATCATTAGCAAGTACATTACCCGGGATACCACCGTTTCTTCCGCTGATAGGTGTTGCGCTAAAGTCATCATCGATTAAGGTGATGGCAGAAGGCTCAACAACCACAGTGACTTGAGCACTATCACAATTGCCTGGATTGAGTGTTTCACAAATACTGTAGGATACGGTATAGGTGCCTTGTGGTGTATTTGGCGGTACGATCAGGTTACCATTGGCATTGATCGCCACACCGCTGAGTCCACCATTGTTCACGATATAAATATCCGCATCATCTACTGGTACACCATCTAAGGTATCATTAAGGGTTACATCACCTGCGATACCACCGTCAACACCATTTACCGGAGTTGTACTAAAGTCATCATCCTCTGCTACCAAGGTACCTGCTGCAACGCTAATGGTTACACTAGCAGTCTGACAGTTACCAGGATTCAAGTTCTCACATACCGAGTAGGTGAAAGTATAATCTCCTGCTACGGTATTTGGCGGCACGATGATGTTTCCGTTATCGTTGATTGCCAATCCTTCTAATCCGCCGTTGTTTACCAGCGTGACATTCACATCAGCCGGATCGATCGGACTATCATTAAGCTCATCATTAGCAAGTACATTACCCGGGATACCACCGTTTCTTCCGCTGACAGGTGTTGCGCTAAAGTCATCATCGATCAAGGTGATGGCAGAAGGCTCAACAACCACAGTGACTTGAGCACTATCACAATTGCCTGGATTGAGTGTTTCACAAATACTGTAGGATACGGTATAGGTGCCTTGTGGTGTATTTGGCGGTACGATCAGGTTACCATTGGCATTGATCGCCACACCGTTAAGACCGCCGTTGTTCACGATATAAATATCCGCATCATCTACTGGTGCACCATCTAAGGTATCGTTAAGGGTTACATCACCTGCGATACCACCGTCAACACCATTTACCGGAGTTGTACTAAAGTCATCATCCTCTGCTACCAAGGTACCTGCTGCAACGCTAATGGTTACACTAGCAGTCTGACAGTTACCAGGATTCAAGTTCTCACATACCGAGTAGGTGAAAGTATAATCTCCTGCTACGGTATTTGGCGGCACGATGATGTTTCCGTTATCGTTGATTGCCAATCCTTCTAATCCGCCGTTGTTTACCAGCGTGACATTCACATCAGCCGGATCGATCGGACTATCATTAAGCGCATCATTAGCAAGTACATTACCCGGGATACCACCGTTTCTTCCGCTGACAGGTGTTGCGCTAAAGTCATCATCGATCAAGGTGATGGCAGAAGGCTCAACAACCACAGTGACTTGAGCACTATCACAATTGCCTGGATTGAGTGTTTCACAAATACTGTAGGATACGGTATAGGTACCTTGTGGTGTATTTGGCGGTACGATCAGGTTACCATTGGCATTGATCGCCACACCGTTAAGTCCACCATTGTTCACGATATAAATATCCGCATCATCTACTGGTGTACCATCTAAGGTATCGTTAAGGGTTACATCACCCGCAATACCACCGTCAACACCATTTACCGGAGTCAGACTAAAGTCATCATCCTCTGCTACTAAGGTACCTGCTGCCACGCTAATAGTTACACTAGCAGTCTGACAGTTACCAGGATTCAAGTTCTCACATACCGAATAGGTGAAGGTATAATCTCCTGCCACGGTATTTGGCGGTACTATGATGTTTCCGTTATCGTTGATTGCCAATCCTTCTAATCCGCCGTTGTTTACCAGCGTGACATTGACATCAGCCGGATCGATCGGACTATCATTAAGCGCATCATTAGCGAGTACATTACCCGGGATACCACCGTTTCTTCCGCTGATAGGTGTTGCGCTAAAGTCATCATCGATCAAGGTGATGTCAGAAGGTTGAACAACCACAGTGACTTGTGCACTATCACAGTTGCCCGGATTGAGTGTTTCACAAATACTGTAGGATACGGTATAGGTACCTTGTGGTGTATTTGGCGGTACGATCAGGTTACCATTGGCATTGATCGCCACACCGTTGAGTCCACCATTGTTCACGATATAAATATCCGCATCATCTACTGGTGCACCATCTAGGGTATCGTTAAGGGTTACATCACCTGCGATACCACCGTCAACACCATTTACCGGAGTCAGACTAAAGTCATCATCCTCTGCTATCAAGGTACCTACTGCCACGCTAATGGTTACACTAGCAGTCTGACAGTTACTAGGATTCAAGTTCTCACATACCGAATAGGTGAAGGTATAGTCTCCTGCTACGGTATTTGGCGGCACTATGATATTTCCGTTATCGTTGATTGCCAATCCTTCTAATCCGCCGTTGTTTACCAGCGTGACATTCACATCAGCCGGATCGGTCGGACTATCATTAAGCTCATCATTAGCGAGTACATTACCCGGGATACCACCGTTTCTTCCGCTGATAGGTGTTGCGCTAAAGTCATCATCGATCAAGGTGATGGCAGAAGGCTCAACAACCACAGTGACTTGTGCACTATCACAGTTGCCTGGATTGAGTGTTTCACAAATACTGTATGCTACGGTATAGGTACCTTGTGGTGTATTTGGCGGTACGATCAGGTTACCATTGGCATTGATCGCCACACCGTTTAGTCCACCATTGTTCACGATATAAATATCCGCATCATCTACTGGTGCACCATCTAAGGTATCGTTAAGGGTTACATCACCCGCGATACCACCGTCAACACCATTTACCGGAGTCAGACTAAAGTCATCATCCTCTGCTACTAAGGTACCTGCTGCAACGCTAATAGTTACACTAGCAGTCTGACAGTTGCCAGGATTCAAGTTCTCACATACCGAGTAGGTGAAGGTATAATCTCCTGCCACGGTATTTGGCGGCACGATGATGTTTCCGTTATCGTTGATTGCCAATCCTTCTAATCCTCCGTTGTTTACCAGCGTGACATTCACATCAGCCGGATCGATCGGACTATCATTAAGCTCATCATTAGCGAGTACATTACCCGGGATACCACCGTTTCTTCCACTGATAGGTGTTGCGCTAAAGTCATCATCAGTAAGTGCAATGTTAGAAGCTCCCACTAATATAGTTGCACTATTAGTATCACAGTTGCCTGGATTCAGATTCTCACAAATAGAATATGTGATCACATAGTTTCCGTTAGGTGTAAGTGGTGGGACATTGATTGTTCCATCATTATTCAATTCAACTCCATTAAGTCCACCGGTACTGATCAAACTAATATCAATATCATCATCATTCACTAATGCGCCGTTAAGGAAGTCATTAGCGGTTACATCGCCAGCAATTCCTCCGGTCTGACCATTAACTGCAGTACCTGTAAAGTCGTCTATAGCAGCAGTAATAGTAGGTGCTATTATTCGGAGTTCTACGGTAGTTGATGAACAATTTGAAGGATTAATCACACCACAAATTCTATACTGAAGTGTGTAATCTCCTGCCGGTACACCTGCCGGAACTGTAATCGTTCCGTCAGAATTCACCTGTAGCCCATTAATTCCACCAGAATTAATCAATCTGATCGTAACATTTGCTGGTGTAATAGGATCTCCATTAACTAAATCATTACTAATGATATTAGGTGTTGTACCGCCCTCGAATCCATTGATAGGAGTGCCCGTGTAGTCATCCGGTACGGCGGTAAGTTCAGGAAGATCAACCACAATTGTAATTGTAGCGCTATCACATTCACCGGTATTGATTTGATCACATATTTGATAGATCACACTATACGAACCGGCCGCTGTTCCTGAAGGAACGGTTACGGTACCATCAGGATTAAGGGTTAATCCATTAATTCCGCCATTATTGATTAAGCTCAGATTTACATTAGCAGTAGTGGCTGGATTTCCATTAATCAGATCGTTACCCAAAACATTAGGTAGTGTTGCTCCTTCATATCCGTCAACAGGTGTTGAACTATAATCATCATTATTAGCATTAACATCACCTCCACCAACACTAACAAGAGCAGTAGCGGTATCACAATTTGCAGGATTTAAGGCGTCACAAATTTGATAGGTTACCGTGTATGTTGCAATAGCAGTACCAGCCGGTACTTCTAAAATTCCGTTACTATTAATTGTTACACCCGTTAATCCACCATCGTCAATCACTGTTACCGTTACATAAGTAGCGTTGGCCATGCGTGTATTTACAAGGTCATTGCTGAAGACATTTCCGGCTGAACCGCCATCAAGACCATTAATGGTTGTAGCTGAAAAATCATCATTCACCGCGTCAACAACCGGACTATTGATCAATAAGGTTACTTGAGCGGTATCACAGTTACCGGCATTAAGGCTTTCGCAGATCTGATAAGTAATAGTATAGGTTCCCGGAGGAGTTTGCATCGGAATAACTAAAGTACCATCACTTAAAACATCAAGATCAGTAATGCCATCATTATCTATAATAGATGGAGTCACTTTAGTGTTACCGAATGGATTTCCGTTTAAAGTATCATTACTGTATACCGAAGCAGTGCTTCCACCATCAAAACCATCTACAGGTGTTGCAGTAAAGTCATCATCAACGGCATCAATAGGTGCTGCTCCTACCGCTACGGTTATTGGTGCAGAACCACAGTTGCCCGGATTTAAATTCTCGCAGATCGTATATACAATGGTGTAAGAACCTGCCGGTGTATTTGGCGGAATAATTAAGTTACCGTCATCATCAATACTTGCACCGGCTAATCCGCCATCATCAATAATAAAGATGTCATCGTCATTAACAGGAGCTCCGTTGAACGTATCGTTAGCCGTAACGTCTCCTGCGATACCTCCGGTTAAACCGTTGACAGGTGAACCGCTAAAATCATCAGGGATCGCTGCAATGGTTGCAGGATCTACCACTACCGTTGCAGTTGCAGTCTCGCAGTTGCTTAGATTTAGATTTTCGCAGATACGATAAACAATGTTATACGTTCCTGCAGGAGTTGCTGAAGGAATCATTAATGTACCATCATTATCAATGGTTACACCGTTTAATCCATCAGGATCTACAATAGAAATAGTGATATCACCATCTTCTACTGCAACACCATTAAGTGTATCATTAATAGTCACGTCTCCTGCGTTACCTCCGGTTTGTCCTGCAATCGGAGTACCACTAAAGTCATCATCATTGGCAGTAATCGTTGCAGCATTTACAAGTACCGTAATGCTTGCAGTATCGCAGTTACCTGAATTTAAGTTTTCACAGATCTGGTATACGATAGTATAGGTTCCTGCAGGTGTCCCAGCCGGAATGATAAGTATACCGTCGTTGTCAATAGTTACTCCAGATAGGCCATCAGGATCTTGTACTGTAATTGTAATATCACCATCTTCAACAGCCACACCGTTAAGCGTATCGTTAGCTGTAACATCTCCGGCATTTCCACCATTTTGCCCTGCAATTGGAGTAGTGCTAAAGTCATCGTTATTGGCTACAAGCGTAGCAGCATTAACCACTACCGTAGCAGTTGCAGTCTCACAATTACTAAGATTCAGATTTTCACAGATTTGATAAACGATATTATACGTTCCTGCAGGTGTGCCCGCCGGAATGATCAAAGTACCGTCATTGTCAATAGTTGCACCAGGCAAGCCGTCTAGATCTTGTATTGAGATGGTAATATCACCATCTTCTACAGCTACGCCATTAAGCGTATCATTAGCAGTAACGTCACCAGCGTTTCCACCATTTTGACCAGATACCGGAGTAGTGGTAAAGTCGTCATCGTTGGCTGCGAGTGTTGCAGCACTTACGACAACTGTGGCGGTTCCTGTTTCACAGTTTCCTGAGTTTAGGTTTTCGCAAATTTGGTAAACAATGTTATATGTTCCTGCTACAGTACCTGCCGGAATAATTACGGTACCATCATTATCAATAGTAACACCAGTTAATCCGTCAGGGTCTGCTACCGTGATTGTGATATCTCCGTCTTCAACAGCCACACCGTTAAGCGTGTCATTTGCTGTAACATCACCAGCGTTTCCACCATTTTGTCCAGAAACCGGAGTTGCGCTAAAGTCATCGTCGCTAGCTACTAGCGTAGCAGCATTTACCACTATCGTAGCAGTTGCAGTCTCACAGTTGCTTGGATTAAGATTTTCACAGATTTGATAAACGATATTATAAGTTCCTTCCGGAGTATTCGCCGGAATAATCACGGTACCATCATTGTCAATGGTTACACCGGTTAATCCATCAGGGTCTGCTATTGAAATGGTAATATCTCCATCTTCAACAGCTACTCCATTTAAAGTGTCATTAGTAGTTACATCTCCTGCATTTCCGCCATTTTGGCCTAAAATTGGAGTTGCACTAAAGTCATCGTCATTGGCTAGGAGAGCTGCAGGATTTACAACTATTGTTGCGGTTCCTGTTTCGCAATTTCCTGGATTAAGGTTTTCACAAATCTGGTAAACGACATTATACGTTCCTGCCGGAGTACCTGCCGGAATAATTACTGTACCATCATTTTCTATTGTTAAACCTGCTAAACCATCAGAATCTGCTACCGTGATTGTAATATCACCATCTTCAACGGCAACGCCATTAAAGGTATCATTAGCAGTGACATCGCCTGCGCTTCCACCTGCTTGTCCTGTTATAGGAGTTGCACTGAAGTCATCGTTATTAGCTACTAAAGTAGCGGCATTTACTACTACAGTGGCGGTTGCGGTCTCACAATTATCTAGATTAAGGTTTTCACAGATTTGATAAATAATGTTATACGTTCCTGCTGGTGTACCCGCCGGAATCATAAGCGTTCCATCATTATCTATAGTCACACCGCTTAGACCGTCTGGATCGCTAATGCTAATGGTGATGTCTCCATCTTCAACAGCGATACCATTAAGCGTGTCATTAGTAGTTACATCTCCTGCGTCACCACCCGTTTGTCCGGTGATCGGAGTGCCACTAAAATCATCGTCATTGGCAACAAGTGTCGCAGCGTTCACTACTACTGTAGCTGTTCCTGTTTCACAGTTTCCAGGATTCAGATTTTCACAGATTTGATAAACAATGTTATAAGTTCCTGCCGGAGTACCAACAGGAATGTTAAGTACGCCATCATTGTCTATGGTAATACCTGTTAACCCATCTGGATCATTTACTGTAATTGTAATGTCTCCATCTTCTACGGCAACACCATTAAGCGTGTCATTTGCTGTAACATCACCAGCGTTTCCACCATTTCGTCCTGAAACTGGAGTAGCGCTAAAGTCATCATCATTTGCAGCCAAAGTTGCAGCATCCACAACTACCGTAGCAGTTGCAGTCTCACAGTTACTTAGATTTAAGTTTTCGCAGATTTGGTAAACAATATTATACGTTCCTGCCAGAGTACCCGCCGGAATCATAAGCGTACCATCATTGTCTATTGTAATACCTGATAATCCATCTGGGTCTGCAACGGTGATCGTGATGTCTCCATCTTCAACCGGAACACCATTAAGCGTGTCATTTGTAGTTACATCACCTGCATCCCCACCAGTTTGACCTGAAATTGGTGTGGTGCTGAAATCATCATCATTGGCTACAAGTGCTGCAGGAGCAACAACTACTGTAGCTGTTCCTGTTTCACAGTTTCCTGGATTTAGGTTTTCACAGATTTGATAAACAATATTATACGTACCTGCTACAGTGCCTGCCGGAATGATAAGGACACCGTCATTATCTACCGTTACACCTGATAGTCCGTTTGGATCTGTTACTGTAATGGTGATGTCACCATCTTCAACAGCAACGCCGTTAAGGGTGTCATTAGCGGTTACATCACCAGCGTTTCCACCATCTTGTCCAGAAACCGGAGTAGCACTAAAGTCATCATCATTAGCTGCGAGCGTTGCTGCGTTTACGACTACAGTAGCCGTCGCAGTTTCACAATTATCAAGATTTAAGTTTTCACAGATTTGGTAAACAATATTATAGGTTCCTGCCGGAGCATTTGCCGGAACTATAATAGTTCCATCATTGTCTACCGTCACACCTGACAGTCCGCCTGGATCTGTTACTGTAATGGTGATATCACCATCATCAACAGCAACACCATTTAAGGTATCATTAGTCGTTACATCGCCAGCGTTTCCACCAGTTTGTCCTGTTACAGGAGTAGCACTAAAATCATCATCGTTAGCTACTAGTGCAGCAGCATTCACTACTACTGTAGCAGTTCCTGTCTCACAATTATCTGGATTTAGGTTTTCGCAGATTTGATAAACGATGTTATACGTTCCAGCCGGAGTACCCGCCGGAATATTAAGTACGCCATCATTATCTATGGTTACGCCAGTAAGTCCGTCTTGATCGTTTACGGTAATTGTAATATCTCCATCTTCAACTGCTACACCATTAAGCATATCATTAGTGGTAACATCACCTGCATTTCCACCAGTTTGTCCTGTAATTGGAGTAGCACTAAAGTCATCATCATTGGCTACAAGAGCAGCAGCATTAATAACTACTGTTGCAGTTGCCGTCTCACAGTTACTTGGATTCAATTTTTCGCAAATACTGTAAACCAGATTATACGTTCCTGCCGGAGCATTTGCCGGAATGATAAGCGTACCGTCATTATCGATACTTGCTCCGGAAAGTCCATTAGGATCTACGATGGTAATTTCAATATCTCCATCTTCTACAGCAATTCCGTTTAGGGTGTCGTTAGCCGTTACATCACCAGCGTTTCCACCAATTTGTCCCGTGATTGGAGTAGCGCTAAAGTCATCATCGTTGGCTACAAGTGTAGCAGCATTTACTACAATAGTAGCAGTTCCGGTCTCACAATTATCAAGATTTAAGTTTTCACAGATTTGGTAAACGATATTATACGTTCCTGCCGGAGTTCCTGCCGGAATAACTAACGTACCATCATTATCAATTGAAGCACCGGTTATTCCATCAAAATCTTCGATAGTGATTGTGATATCACCATCCTCAACAGCAACGCCATTTAGAGTATCGTTTGCAGTAACATCGCCCGCATTTCCACCGGTAAATCCGTTAATTGGGGTAGTGCTGAAGTCATCATCGTTAGCTACAAGAGCTGCAGCGTTTACGACTACTGTCGCAGTTGCCGTATCGCAGTTATCTGTATTTAACTTTTCACAAATTTGATAAACGATGTTATAAGTTCTTGCCGGAGTATTAGCCGGAATGATCAGCGTACCATCAGCATCAATAGATGCACCAGACAGACCATCAAAGTCTTGAATTGTGATTGTGATATCACCGTCTTCAACAGCAACGCCATTTAGCGTGTCATTTGCAGTAACATCGCCTGCGTTTCCTCCGGTCGTACCTGTAATAGGTGTCGCACTAAAGTCATCATCATTTGCTACTATAGCTGCAGCATTTACAACTACTGTAACAGTTCCTGTTTCACAATTATCTGGATTGAGGTTTTCACAGATTTGATAAACAAAGTTGTAGGTTCCTGCCGGAGTTCCCGCCGGAATGATCAACGTGCCGTCAGCATCTATTGATGCTCCGGTTATACCGTCAAAGTCTTGGATCGTGATTGTAATATCACCGTCTTCAACAGCAACACCATTTAAGGTGTCATTAGCGGTAACATCACCAGCATTTCCACCAGTAAATCCGTTCACCGGAGTAGCGCTGAAGTCATCGTCATCAGCTGCCAGCGCAGCAGCATTAACAACTACAGTTACGGTTGCAGTATCACAATTATCAGTATTTAGGTTTTCGCAAATAGTATAAACCAGGTTGTAAGTTCCTGCCGAAGCATTAGCCGGAATAATCACAGTACCATCATTTTCGATACTTGCACCTGAAAGTCCATCGCGATCAATCAAAATGATCGAAATATCTCCATCATCTACTGCAACACCATTGAGCGTGTCGTTAGTAGTTACATCGCCAGCGTTGCCACCCGTTTGTCCTGTGATAGGAGTAGCGCTAAAGTCGTCGTTGTTCGCTACAAGAGCAGCCGCTTCTACAACAATAGTAACTGTAGCGGTATCACAGTTTGTAGGGTTTAAGTTTTCACATATTCTATAAACGATGTCATACGTTGCTGCTGGAGTATTAGCCGGAATGATAACCGTACCATCCGTCTCTATTGTAGCGCCGGTTAGTCCGTCAAAGTCTTCGATAGTGATTGCAATATCTCCATCATCTACTGCGACACCATTGAGTGTGTCATTTAGTGTTACATCTCCCGCATTTCCGCCGGTAAATCCATTCACCGGAGTAGCGCTAAAGTCATCGTCGTTAGCTAGAAGCGCAGCAGGATTTACTACCACGGTAGCAGTCGCTGTATCGCAATTTCCAGGGTTTAAGTTTTCACAGATTTGATATACGATGTTATAGGTTCCTGCCGGAGTATTTGCCGGAACGATTATAGTACCATCATCTTCAATACTTACACCTGCGAGACCACCATTGTTTTGAAGTGTGATCGCAATATCATCATCATTGACTGTAATACCATTTAGCGTATCGTTAGTAGTAACATCACCTGCATTTCCACCGGTTTGTCCTGTTATCGGTGTTGCGCTAAAGTCATCGTCGTTAGCTACGAGTACAGCAGCACTAATTTCTACAGTAGCTGTCGCAGTCTCACAATTATCAGGATTTAGGTTTTCGCAGATTTGATAAACAATGTTATACGTTCCTGCCGGAGTACCTGCCGGAATAATCAATGTACCGTCATTATTTACCTGAAGTCCATCAATTCCGTTATCATCAGTTATTGAAATAGCAATATCTTCATCCGCTACAGCAACACCATTTAAGGTATCATTTGCTGTAATATCGCCAATGCTTCCACCGATAAATCCGTTGATCGGAGTAGCGGTTAGGTCATCGTCATTAGCAACCAGTGCAGCACCTGCAACTTGAACAGTTACCGTAGCAGTATCACAATTAGAACCATTTGCTAGTTCGCAAACTGAATAAGTTATCGAATAAATTCCCGCAGGAGTATTAGGACTTACATCTACTGTTCCATCAGCATTTACAGTAAGTGGACCTGCAGATACCGGAGTAATTACAACTTCAGCCGGATCAACAGGATTGTTATTGATAAGGTCATTATCAAGGACGTTAACAACTGCTGTTGCGCCAATATCACCACGTACCGGAGTATCGCTAATATCATCGTCAGTAGCTACTAATACTGCTGTTGCTACCGTAACGGTAACCACCGCAGTATTACAACCGCCATTATTGTCACAAATCGCATAGCTGAACGTGTCGTCTCCAAAGAAATCTGCATCAGGAGTATACAAAATGGTATCATCGCTTGGGTCTCCCGGTGTACCGTTATCTAATACTGTTGCAGTCCCGTTATTAGGAGCAGTTGAAATAGAAAGGCTACCTGCTGTAGGAACTTCAAAGTCGTTTTCAAGAACGTCAATTTCAACAGGAGTTTCATTAGCAGTCGTAGCGGTATCATCCACAGCATCAGCAACTGCAAGAACAGTAATGTTAACCGTCGCAGTACTTGCATCTCCATTCACATCAATTACGGAATAGGTATAAGAATCGCTTCCGTTAAAGTCTGCGTTAGGAGTGTAGGTGATGGTTCCGTCAGGATTTATCACCACAGAACCGTTTGATGGATCTGTTGCAGCTACAATATTGTAATCCGTTCCATAGACACCTTGGAAGGTATCATTATCTAACACGCTTGTAGTAACAGCGTCATCTTCTAAAGTCGTATCAGTATCGTTATTAATATCAGAAACCGGATTCACAGTAACAGTTACCGTTGCTGTACTCTCAGCACCATTAGCATCTGTAATGGTGTAGGTGAAGCTATCTACACCATTAAAATCAGGGTCAGGAGTGTAGGTATAGTTTCCATTAGGATTCACAAAGGCAGAACCATTTGCAGCATCTGTAAGTAAAGCCGCAGTGGTAGGTTCGCTTCCTAGATCGTCAGCTCCGTTTCCATTATCTACAAATAAGTTTCCTGAGACTAAAGTGTCTTCATTGGTTGTTACACTGTCATCAATAGCATCAGGAGTAGCCGTCACTGTAATGGTAACCGAAACAGTTTCGGTAGTATTATTAACGTCTGTTACCGTATAGGTGAAAGTTTCCTCACCGGCAAAATCAGGAGCCGGAGTATAGTCAAAACTACCATCAGAATTCATAACAACCGTGCCGCCATTATCGGTGTCTCCGTTAAACACATAGGTAGCATCATCAGAGTACGTGTCATTGGTGCTCACATTATCGCTGAGCACAGTGTCTTCATTAGTTGTGAACGTGTCTGCCACCGCATCGTTGATAGGATTCACCGTAATAGTAACCGAAACCGTTTCGGTAGCACCGTAAAAATCCGTTACGGTGTAGGTGAATGTTTCCTCACCGGCAAAATCAGGAGCCGGAGTATATTCAAATGTTCCGTCAGGATCCATAATGACCGTACCTCCATTATCGGTATCTCCATTAAACACATAGGTAGCATCATTAGAATAGGTGTCATTGGCACTTACGTCATCATTAAGCACTGTATCCTCGTCTATGGAATAAGTATCTGCTACAGCATCGGTCACAGGATTGACTGTAATGGTAACCGAAACCGTTTCGATATCTCCATTCACATCAGTCACGGTATATGTAAAGGTCTCGTCACCTACAAAATCAAAGGCCGGAGTATATTCAAATGTTCCGTCAGAATTCATTGCGATGCTACCACCATTAGAAGCATCGTCGTTATAAGCATACGAGACAACTCCGGTGTAAGTATCATTAGTGCTTACATCTGCATTTAGAACAGTGTCTTCGTCAGTTGTGAACGTATCAGCAACGGCATCAGCAATAGGATCAACTGTGATGGTTACTGAAACCGTTTCGGTAGTACCATTAATATCGGTTACGGTGTATGTGAACGCTTCGTCACCCACAAAATCAGCCGCAGGTGTATAGACGAAAGTACCGTTAGGGTTCATAGCTACACTACCTCCATTATCGGTATCTCCATTGAAAACATATGTTGCGTTTGCAGAGTAGGTGTCATTGGTACTAACATCTGCATTTAAAGCCGTGTCTTCATCAGTGGTGAATGTATCAGCGATGGCATCATTAACAGGATCAACTGTAATTGTAACAGTTACCGTTTCTGTAGTTCCATTAATATCTGTTGCCGTGTAAGTAAAGGTTTCGTCACCTACAAAGTCAGCAGCAGGAATATATTCAAAAGTACCATCTGTTTGCATGGTGATGCTTCCGCCATTATCAGCGTTATTATTGTAAACGTAAGTAGCATCATCAGCGTAGGTGTCGTTTGCACTCACATCTGCATTTAGAGCCGTGTCTTCATCGGTTGTGAATGTATCAGCAACGGCATCATCAACCGGATCAACGGTAATAGTAACCGTAACTGTTTCCGTAGTTCCATTAACATCTGTTGCTGTATAAGTAAAGGTTTCGTCACCTACAAAGTCAGCAGCAGGAGTATACTCAAAAGTACCGTCTGTTTGCATAGTGATGCTTCCGCCATTATCAGCGTCGTTATTGTAAACATAAGTAGCATCATCAGAATAAGTGTCGTTTGCACTTACATCGGCGTTTAAAACCGTGTCTTCATCAGTTGTGAACGCATCAGCAACCGCATCTGCAATAGGATTAACCGTGATGGTTACCGTAACTGTTTCCGTAGTTCCATTAACATCAGTTACCGTGTATGTGAAAGTTTCGTCTCCAGCAAAATCAGGAGCTGGTGTATATTCAAATGCTCCACTAGTAATCATACTAATGCTTCCACCATTATCTGCGTCATTGTTGTAGACATAGGTCGCATCATCAGCATAGGTGTCGTTTGCACTTACATCAGCGTTTAAAACCGTGTCTTCATCAGTTGTGAACGTGTCAGCAACGGCATCTGCAATAGGATTAACCGTGATGGTTACCATAACGGTTTCAGTAGCACCATTAACATCTGTTACGGTGTAGGTGAACGTTTCGTCACCCACAAAATCAGCTGCAGGGGTGTAATCAAATGATCCATCTGTATCCATCGCTACAGTACCACCATTGTTGGTATCGCCATTAAATACATAGCTTGCAGCAGCAGTAAAGGTGTCATTAACACTTACATCTGCACTTAATACGGTGTCCTCATCAGTCGTGAACGAATCAGCAACTGCATCTGCAATAGGATTAACCGTGATGGTTACCGTTTCTGTGCTGGTATCTCCATTTACGTCAGTAACGGTGTAGGTATACGAATCTGTACCGTTAAAGTCAGAATTTGGAGTGTAGGTAATTGTACCATCTCCATTTTCTGAAATTGTTCCGTTTGCCGGATCAGTAGTTGCAGTGATCACATAATCCGTACCATAAGTTCCTTGGAAGGTGTCATTATCTACTACGTTAGTAGTTACTGCTACATCTTCGTTTGTGGTGTCTGCATCGGCAACAATATCATCTATCGGATTAACCGTGATGGTAACTGTTGCAGTTTCGGTATCTCCATTTACATCAGTAACGGTGTAGGTATACGAATCAGTACCGTTAAAGTCAGGATCAGGCGTATAGGTGATGGTACCATCTCCATTTTCTGTGATTGTTCCATCTGCCGGATCGGTAGTTGCGGTGATCTCATAATCGGTGCCATACGTTCCTTGGAAAGTATCATTGTCCACTACGTTAGTAGTTACCGCTACATCTTCGTCTGTTGTATCTGCATCGGCTACAATATCAGCTACCGGATTAACGGTGATTGTTACAGTTGTAGTTTCAGTATCTCCATTTACATCAGTAACGGTGTAGGTATACGAATCAGTACCGTTAAAGTCCGGATCAGGCGTATAGGTGATGGTACCATCTCCATTTTCGGTGATTGTTCCGTCTGCCGGATCAGTAGTTGCAGTGATCTCATAATCGGTACCATAAGTTCCTTGGAAGGTATCATTATCTACTACATTAGTAGTTACTGCTACATCTTCGTCTGTTGTATCTGAATTCGGTACAATATCAGCGACTGGGTTGACTGTTATGGTAACCGTAACTGTTTCGTCTGTATCATTAACATCTGTTACCGTATAGGTAAATGTTTCTTCGCCAGCGAAATCAGCTGCAGGAGTATATTCAAACGATCCATCTGGATTCATGTCCACACTACCGCCATTGCTGGTATCACCATTAAATACATAGTTTGCAGCAGCGGAGTAGGTGTCGTTTAAGCTAACATTAGCATTTAATACGGTGTCTTCATCTGTTGTGAACGCATCAGCTACCGCATCTGCAATAGAATTAACTGTTATGGTTACCGTTTCTGTGCTGATATCTCCATTTACATCAGTAACGGTATAGGTATACGAATCTGTACCGTTAAAGTCAGAATTTGGAGTGTAGGTAATTGTGCCATCTCCATTTTCTGTAACTGTTCCGTTCGCTGGATCAGTAGTTGCAGTGATCTCATAATCGGTACCATAAGTTCCTTGGAAGGTATCGTTGTCCACTACGTTAGTAGTTACTGCTACATCTTCGTCTGTGGTGTCTGCATCGGCTACAATATCAACTATCGGATTCACCGTTATGGTTACTGTTGTTGTTTCGGTATCTCCATTTACATCAGTAACGGTGTAGGTATACGAATCAGTACCGTTAAAGTCCGGATCAGGCGTATAGGTGATGGTACCATCTCCATTTTCGGTGATTGTTCCGTCTGCCGGATCGGTAGTTGCGGTGATCTCATAATCGGTGCCATACGTTCCTTGGAAAGTATCATTGTCCACTACGTTAGTAGTTACCGCTACATCTTCGTCTGTTGTATCTGCATCGGCTACAATATCAGCTACCGGATTAACGGTGATTGTTACAGTTGTAGTTTCAGTATCACCATTTACATCAGTCACGGTGTAGGTATACGAATCTGTACCGTTAAAGTCCGGATCAGGCGTATAGGTGATGGTACCATCTCCATTTTCGGTGATTGTTCCGTCTGCCGGATCAGTAGTTGCAGTGATCTCATAGTCGGTACCATAAGTTCCTTGGAAGGTATCATTATCTACTACATTAGTAGTTACTGCTACATCTTCGTTTGTTGTATCTGAATCCGGTACAATATCAGCGACTGGGTTGACTGTTATGGTAACCGAAACAGTTTCGGTAGCGCTGTTAATATCTGTTACCGTATAGGTGAAGGTTTCATCACCTACAAAATCCGGTGCAGGGGTATAAACAAAGCTGCCATCGTTGTTCATAGAGACACTGCCACCATTGTCTGCATCATTATTAAATACATAAGTGGCCGTACCCGTATACGTATCATTAGTGCTTACATCAGCATTAAGCGTTGTGTCTTCATCAGTTGTAAATGTATCAGCAACCGCATCAGCAATAGGATTAAGTGTTATGGTTGCTGTGGCAGTACTTGTGTTCCCGTTATCATCAGTAATGGTATATGTAAAGCTATCCGTACCATTAAAATCTGCCTCCGGGGTATATGTGAAAGTACCATCAGTATTGAAAATGATCGCACCATTGGCAGGACTTGTCGTAAGTGCAGCGGTAGTTGGGGCAGTTCCTAGGTCATCTGCGCCATTTTCATTATTAGCAAATACACTATCGGTTAGTACTTCATCTTCATCAATCGTGAACTCATCGTCAAATGCATCTGGAGTGGAAACAATGGTTATATATACTGTAGCAGTGCTCGTGTTTCCATTAGCATCAGTGATAGTATAGGTAAAGCTGTCACTTCCATTGTAATTTGTATTTGGCGTATAAGTATAGGTTCCGTCAGTATTTACTACTGCATTTCCATTAGCTCCGTTGGTGAGTAAGGTTGCAGTAGTTGGCGTGCTACCTAAGTCATCTGCACCAAAACCGTTATCATCAAATAGATTTCCGGATACTGCTGCATCTTCAAAAGTTGTGAACTCATCATCAAGTGCATCAGGAGTAGAAACTACGGTTACTGTAGCAGTGGCAGTACTTGTTATACCGTTATTATCAGTTAGCGTGTAGGTAAAACTATCTGTACCGTTAAAGTCAGTATTCGGAGTATACGTAAAGGTTCCATCAGAGTTGACCACTACAGAACCATTTGTTGCATTGGTGTCAAGTGCTGCTGCGGTAGGTTCAGAACCTAAATCGTCAGCTCCATTACCATTATCAGCAATTAAATTTCCTGAAACCGCTGTGTCTTCATCCGTTGTAAATGCATCATCTACAGTATCAGGGGTAGCAACGATAGTGATAGTAGCTGTTGCCGTACTTTCCGCTCCATTCGTATCAGTGATAGTATAGGTAAAACTATCTGTACCGTTAAAGTCAGTATTAGGCGTATAGGTAAAAGTTCCGTTAGTATTTACAGTTACCGAACCGTTTGCTGCATTTGTTTCAAGAGCAGCAGTTGTAGGCTCAGAACCTAAATCGTCAGCTCCACTGCCGTTGTCAGCATACAGATTTCCTGAAAACGCTGTGTCTTCATTTGTTGTAAATGCATCATCCACTGCATCAGGAGTCGATATAACAGTTACTGTTGCGGTCGCAGTACTAGTAGCACCGTTATTGTCAGTGATCGTATAAGTAAAACTATCTGTACCGTTAAAATCGGCATTAGGAGTATAGGTAAAGGTTCCGTTAGTATTTACTGTTACCGAACCGTTGGCTGCATTCGTTTCAAGAGCAGCTGAAGTAGGTGCTACCCCCAGATCGTCTGTACCATTGCCATTATTTGCTAAAAGATCACCAGAAACTGCAGTATCTTCTGAAGTTGTAAATGCATCGTCAACTGCGTCAGGAGTGGCTATTACAGTTACTGAAACTGAAGCAGTACTTGATACACCATTGGCGTCTGTGATGGTATAGGTGAAACTATCCGTTCCATTAAAGTTGGCATTAGGAGTATAGGTAAAGGTTCCATCCGGATTGATCGTAACCGAACCGTTAGCAGCATTAGTTGCAAGTGCAACTGCTGTAGGTTCAGAACCTAAATCATCAGGCCCGTTACCGTTATCAGCCAATAGATTTCCAGAAACGGAAGCGTCTTCATTTACAGAGAATACGTCATCAACCGCATCAGGTGTTGAAGTGATCGTAATGTTGGCAGTAGCTGTACTTGACTGACCATTGGCGTCAGTGATGGTATAAGTAAAACTATCAGTACCATTGTAGTCAGTATTAGGCGTATAGGTAAAGGTGCCATTAGTATTTACAGTTACCGAACCATAAGTTGCATTCGTTTCAAGAGCAGCTGTAGTAGGTGTTATCCCTAAATCATCAGGCCCGTTTCCATTATCTGCAAATAAGTCATCCGTTATAGCAGTATCTTCATTAGTAATGAAGTTATCATCATAAGCATCAGGAGTAGAAACCACATTGATATTCTGACTTGCAGTTGCTGTACCACCTTGACCATCTGAAATAGTATAGGTAAACGTGACTGGGCCGTTGTAATCATCTGCAGGAACAAAAGTAATAGTGCCATCTGTAGCAATAGTCACTTGACCATTAGTAACGGCGATATTTTGTGCTA
Organism: Leeuwenhoekiella palythoae; assembly: GCF_020310025.1. Taxonomy (GTDB): domain Bacteria; phylum Bacteroidota; class Bacteroidia; order Flavobacteriales; family Flavobacteriaceae; genus Leeuwenhoekiella; species Leeuwenhoekiella palythoae. The sequence continues at coordinate 1,410,956 of NZ_CP084318.1, read as the reverse complement.
CACCGGGAGTGACCGCAGTACCATTTATACTTTGTACGGTAAGTGGGTCTCCATCAACATCTGTGTCCCCTGTGAGTGGTGTTAAAATTACCGACTCATCTTCGTTCACCGTATAAGCATCATCTACAGCAACCGGATCATCGTTAACCGAGTTTACTGTGATTAATTGATCAGCAGTTGCAGTGGCTCCATTTCCATCGTTGATAACGTATGGGAAACTTACTGGACCATTATAATTAGCATCAGGTGTAAATGTGATTATTCCACCGGCATCTATTGTTACGGTACCATTAGTTACAGGAATAGTTTGTGCACCTCCGGCAATTGGAGTGTCATTGATACTTTCAATGGTTAAACCATCTCCATCAATGTCTGAATCCCCTGTAAGTGGCGTTAGGACTACTGAATCATCTTCGTCTACAGAATAGGAATCATCAACAGCAACTGGTGGATCATTTACTGCATTAACAGTTATAATCTGATTTGCAGTAGCTATGCCACCATTTCCGTCAGAAATTGTATAAGGGATTGTAACCGAACCATTAAAGTCATCATCCGGAGTGAATGTAATTATTCCACCGGCATCAATGCGCACAACTCCGTTATCTACTGCGATAGTTTGCTCACCGCCGGTAAATGTGGTTCCGTTGATACTTTGAATTGAAAGTACATCTCCGTCTACATCTGTGTCATCGTCTAATGGAGTTAGTACTACTGAATCATCTTCGTCAACACTATATGTATCATCAACCGCTACCGGATCATCATTGATAGGATTTACCGTAATCACTAATTCTCCAACATCTGTAGCAGTACCGTCGGTTACCGTATAGGTGATGGTAGGTACGGTACCATTGTAGTTCTCAGCCGGACTGAACGTATAACTTCCATCTGAATTGATCTGAAGATCGCCAACATTAGGGATTGAAGCTACTTGTCCCGAGGTATAAGGAGTTCCATTAAAGGTAAATGCAGTAATAGTTAATACATCGCCGTCTGCATCGGTATCATTCAATAATAAATCACCAGCGTTGTCATCTCCTACTGATAAATCAACATCTTCGTCAGTTGAATTAGAATCATCTACAGCAACAGGAACTCCATTTACGTCTAAGGTTGCAGCATTAGAAGTAGTTATGTCACAAATGTAGGTAGCATCAGAAATAACAACCGCATATTGATACCCATCGTTAGCATACGCTACAGCGGTTAAGTTAAGGGTTGCAGTCGTTGCCCCGGAGTAAATTCCACCATCAGTAATGTTTGAGAAGGTGCTTCCACCATCCGTGCTTACTTGCCATTGATAGCTTAAGGTAGTACCTGTCGCGGAAACAGAGAAAGAAGTGTTTTCTCCTTCGTTTACAGAACTATTAGCAGGTTGCCCGGTAATTGTCGGAGCAGCGCCCGGTGTAGTTACATTTGCATTTGTACCCGGGTAGGTCGCAGCGGTAACTGTACCGTCTGTATTTACTGCTGGCGGATTTCCGGTACCGTAATATCCGTTTCCATCTGCATCAGCATTTGGATCGTTGTATGCTTCATTGGCGTCGCTACAATTATCACCATCAGAATCGGTGTCGAACTGATCTATAATTCCGTCAAGATCAGTATCAAAACGGTCGTCAACGCCATCTGTATTGGTATCAATAAAACCTGCAGTATCGGCATCTTTGTAATCTAAAATACCATCATTGTCTGAATCTACAGTTGGGTCAGTTCCTCCGTTTTCAACGCTGTCTAGGATACCGTCATTATCGTCATCAAGGTCGTCTGCATCAGCTACCCCATCATTATCGTTATCTAAGGTATCACGGTAGTCAACATCACCACCGGTGTTTACGTCGTTATCCGTATCTGGGAAGTTGGTTTGAGGGTCGTCGTAAATACCATTAAAGTCCAGATAGGCATCCCCATTATCATAATTATCATCAAAACCGTTATCGCCAACGTCATTATTTGTTCTTCCGTCAGCATCGTCATCGGCAGTAGGATTTCCTGCTTCGACAATATCAAAAAGCGAATCGTTATCAGAATCCAGATCTAAATAATCTGGAGTTCCATCACCATCTGTATCTACCGGTTGAATACCTATTCCTACACCTCCTGAAGAATCATAATTATCATCAAGACCATCTTCATCAATGTCATTTTCAGATCTATAAACATAGCCTAAAGTGGTTTGACCTTCGACATTATCAGGTATAGTATCGTCATCAGAATCTAAATCCAAGTGGTTAGGTATAGAATCCCCATCTGTGTCTGGTATGACTAATGGGGTTCCTGCTGTTGGAAATGGAGTGTCTGTATTACCTTGAACGTCATCATATGGGTCTAAAGCATCAGCAAGGCCATCAGCATCTTCATCGTTCAATGTTCCGGCACCATATTCTCCATCTCCGTCGGGATCAAAACCACCGGCCTCAATGGTATCTGGGATCCCGTCATTGTCAGAATCTAGATCCACAAAATCTGCATTGGCACTTCCAGAAGTATTTATAGGAACAATAATAGATTCTGTTTCGGTTGCACCAACCACAGCCAGAGGAATACCGTTATCATTAACTTCTGTGTTATCTAATACACCGGTACCTGGTTGTCCATTTCCGTCAGGATCGTCTGTGCCTCCAGACTCAGCATAATCTGTGATACCGTCATTATCTGAGTCTAAATCAAAATAATTAGGAATACCGTCTCCATCTTTATCCGAAGGATTGGTTCTGGGATTTCCATCTCCGTCTTCGTTAAAATCTTCATAGATATCTAAAATACCGTCATTGTCGTCATCTAAGTCATCGGTATCAGCAACGCCATCTCCGTCTTTATCCTGGTTATTCAACTCTCTCCAATCTCTATCCCCACCTACATCATCAACATCAGGCATATCTGTGGGGAGTTGTCCATTGTTTGTTGCGTTTAATGGATTTGTAGTGTCAAAAATTCCATTTTCAAAATCATCGTGAAGACCATCTCCATCAATATCTATGAAATTACTTGGGTCTACAATACCGTTATTATCAGCATCAAGAGGTAAATCAATACTATCATCAGTTGCATTTTCAGAAATATCGTAAGGATCTACACCCTCATTATCTTCAGAATCAGCATTAGTATCTGCATAATCCGGCGCCGAGCCTCCGTCTGTATTGATAGTACCAATGGCGACACCCCCATTATTCACATCGTACGCATCATCTATACCATCATTGTCAGTATCAATACCAGAAGGTGCTCTATATCCTGTCGTAGGCTGCCCTTCTATATTATCAATGATACCGTCGTTGTCAATATCAATATCAATCACATTCTTAACCCCATCTCCATCACGGTCTGCATTGAAGCCATAACCAAATCCAGGGATTACACCATCATTAGTATCTGCTAAACCGTCTTGATCGGCGTCTGCAGGCGTTCCGGAACCTACAATCCCGTCATTTTCACTGTCTACAACCTCGAAGTTACCTTCATAAGTATCTGGGATACCATCGCCGTCAGAATCTAAGTCTAAGTAGTTAGGTAAGCTGTCTGCATCTGAATTTCTAAGCGTTGGGAAGGTAGCTTCGGCATCAATAGGGTCGTGCCATCCGTTATTGTCAGCATCCACAAATCCATCAACCACACCATCATTGTCGGTGTCGTTATAAGAAGGATTATTTGAAAACGCTTCTTCAGTATCAGAAAGTCCGTCGTTGTCTGAATCTCTATCAAGGAAATTATAGATGTTAGGAACGATATCAGAATTAGCGTCAGTATTTCGAGGCGTGTAATTGGCCACACCGCTGTCTGCTGAAGTTTCAAGTTCGTCTGCAAAACCATTAGTTCCATAACCTGCAGTATCCACTAATCCATCATTATCAGCATCTGTAAGTCCGGCTTCTAAAACATCTGGGATCGCGTCATTATCAGCATCAAGGTCTAAATGGTTAGCAATTCCATCACCGTCTAGATCATACGCCGCTGCCGGAAGACCGTCAGCATCACCTATCGCAGCATCTGTAGAATCATCATCAAGATAATTTACAACACCGTCACCATCTGCATCAGCATTAGGATCAAGTCCGGCTAAATTTTCAGCAGTATCAAGAATACCATCATTGTCATCATCAAGGTCAATACTATCTGTTATACCATCACCATCACTGTCAACATCGATAAAACAGTGTGTTAAATCATAGATAGCAAACCCAGGAGCCGAACCAGCATTGTAAGTTCCACCTGAAACAATACCATAAGAAATCACAATACGATCTACCGGTGTGCTAAAGCTTGCGTAGACCACACCAAAAGCGGCATCAGCACCAGTTTGTGGAGCGTCAAAAGCATCACTAGTTACGGTGTTTCCAGCAATAGTGTGTATAGGAGTTCCTTGGAGAATTGGGTTAACGGTTGTGCCTCCCAGATAACCGGTAATTGTAACAGTCTCTTGATAATTTACAGAGCCGCTAGAACCATCAATATCAAATAATTTAAACTGTACTCCATCAAGACCAGTATTAGATTCTCCTAGAAGAATTTCAGTAGAAATAACATCACCATCAATATTGGATGCAAGAGCTGATAAAATTAATTGACTTGCATCTGAAGGACTACTGCCTAAATCTCCTTCATAAAAAGCAGCATTAACGGGAGTAGGGGACTCTAAACCACCTGCTGGAGGAGTAATATTGAATGCATAAGAAGTATTATTCTTATTGTTGTACGTATTAGAAGTCGAGCCAGGAGCCCAAGTTACCGTATCCCAGTTAAAGGTGCTTTGAGTAGCACAGGGATCTGCAGTAACCGAAATTGTAAGCGTGCTTGAAGCAGTGCCGCCATTACTATCAGAGATCGTATAATTTGCAGCAGGAACAGCGCCATTGAATCCTGGAGCAGGAATAAACTTATAACTTCCGTCAGCATAGATGGTAAGTTCGCCTTGAGCTGCAGCCACACTGTTTCCGGCAGTTGCTGTGGTTCCGCCAAAGGTGAATTCAGTTACATTAAGTGTATCACCATCTGCATCAGTATCATTGATTAAAACCCCTTCGTCTGCACCAATAAACAACGTTACATCTTCATAAGTGGTATCAGTGTCAGGGTTTGCAATAGGATCATCATTAACTGCATTGATCGTAAGCGTTAAATTACCCACGTCAGTAAGTGCCCCATCTGTCACGGTATAAGTGATGGCAGGAACAGCGCCGTTATAATTGGAAGCCGGTACAAAAGTGTAGCTTCCATTGGCATTTATGGTAAGATCACCAACACCAGCTATAGATGCAGTTTGCCCGGCAGTATAATTTGTACCATCAAAGGTAAATTCACTAATACTTAGCGCATCGCCATCGAGGTCTGTATCATCCTGTAGTAAATCATCGGGGCTACCATCGGCTACAGTTAAGGTAGTGTCTTCGTTAGTACTATTAGAATCATCAACGGCTACCGGAGGATCGTTAACCGGATCTACAGTAAGCGTTAAGCTGCCTACATCTGTAAGAGTTCCGTCGCTTACGGTAAAGGTAATTGCTGGAACCGGACCATTATAATTTGTAGCAGGTGTAAAGGTGTAGCTTCCATTTGAATTAATAACTAAAGTACCAACTCCAGTTACTGTTGCAGACTGCCCGGCATTGTAGTTAACTCCATTAAAGGTAAATCTGGTAATAGAAATAGGATCACCATCTACATCAGTCTCTACAGGAAGTAAGTCATCTGCGCTTCCGTTGGCAACGTTAAGTACGGTATCTTCATCAGTACTATTGGTGTAATCGCCAGCTACCGGAGGGTCGTTAACAGGAGTTACTGTTATAGCTAAATTTGCTGTAGCGGTAAGTGAGCCATCGCTTACTGTATAAGAAATAGCCGGAACAGTACCGTTGTAATTTGCCGCAGGGGCAAAAGTGTAACTTCCGTTAGCATTTATTGTAAGTGCTCCTACGTTGGCCACTGTAATGGTGGTGCCGGCACTTTGAGTAGTTCCGTCGAAGGTAAAGTTGGTGATGTTCAGCGTATTGCCGTCAACATCAGAATCATTATTTAATAAATCTCTGGCAGCACCGTCTGCTACAGTTATTATTACATCTTCAGGAGTAGTATTACTGTCGTCAACAGCAACCGGAGGGTCGTTTACAGGTGTTACCGATAGTGTCAATGTAGAACTTGCGGTTCCACCATTTCCGTCAGTAATTCTATAGGTGATTACAGGAACTGGACCATTATAATTGGCTGCAGGTGTAAAGGTATAACTACCGTTAGTATTCAACGTAAAAATACCAACTCCAGAGATCGGAGCACTATTTCCAGGAGTGTAATTCGTTCCGTTTATGGTGAACCGGTTTACAGTTAAGGTGTTACCATCAGCATCCGTGTCATTAATAAGCACACCATTGGCTGCATTAACATTAAGTGCAGTGTCCTCTGGCGTACTGTTAGTGTCAGGATTAGCTACAGGAACCCCGTTTACAGTAAGAATTGCTGCTGCTGCTGAGGTAATTGTGCTACAAACATAAGAAGCATCGGTTACCACAACTCTGTATCTGTAGGTGTTATACGAGTAGGGCACATTGGTTAAAGTCAAAGTATTGGTTGTGGCACCAGAATATACACTACCATTAGCCACATTACTATAACTTCCCCCGCCATTAGTACTTACTTGCCATTGGTAACTTAAAGTGGTACCTGTAGCGGTAACAGCAAACGTGGTATTGGTACCTTGATTTATAGTTTTATTAGTAGGTTGTATACTTATAGTTGGTGCGACATTTACAGTAGTGACATTGCTATTGGTTCCGGGATAGGTTGCACCTACAACAGTACCATCAGGATTTACTGCAGGAGGATTACCTGTGCCATAAAAACGGTTGTCTCCACCATCAGCATTAGGATTGTTGTACGCTTCGTTCGCATCAGAACAGCCGTCATTATCACTGTCTGTATCTCTAGAATCAGATGCAGCATCACCGTCAGTATCTCTTGGTAAGCATTCTAAGAAAACACCAAATGCAAAGGCTTGACCACCTTGCGCACCATTTTGACCAGCAGTATTGATTTCAACAGAAAGTCTGGTTGCATCTACTGTACGTAAGATAGGCACACCTGCCCCTGTATTATTGTATTGAACTCTTCTGGATCCGTTTCCTGCTAAATTATAACCTGTTCCACCAACGCTTTCAATAATTTCCCAGTTTCTACCATTGGTACTAACACGTTGATATTCATCAGCGGGGAATCCTAAATTATTTGTTTCTTCGGTATCGGCAAAAATCAGGTCAGGAGTATAAACAGTTCCTGATGCTGTACGGGCGGTAAAGGTGACGTCAAAACTTATATCATTGTTGTTTCCGGTACCACCACCATTGGCATATATTGATGCACCTGCTAAATTATAATCAGATTTTAATTGAGCTCCTCCAAAGGTGTTAAAGTCACTTAAAAAATAATCTGAAGGACCGTTTCCATTGTCAGAACCATAAGTTCTTGGATTAGTAAGATTAAGATCTCTTACATTGGTAAATGTCGCAGTGATAGAGCCACCGCCCGGAAGATTAAGAGTGGCGGTGTCGTTCTCATCAATACCGTCAGCTATTGAAGTTCCTGTCCAAGATAACCAAAATATGTTCTGAGCAAAGTCACCGTTTCTTGTTGTTGAATTACCGTTATTAAGGGTAGCGCAATTTTGTTCATTTGTATCTAAGATTCCGTCATTGTCATCATCACGATCACAACTGTCAGGAACCCCGTCTCCGTCAAAGTCTATTGTGTCATCAGAACCCGGACATCTGTCATTCCCGTTAATGACTCCGTCACCATCGTCATCGCAATTGGTTCCGGTAATTGAAGGATTTTTACTACTTAAATCATTTTGGCCACTACTTACTAACGTTGGTACACCACGACTACTTACAGTACCGTTTAAACTGGTGTCAGTTTTAAGATTAGCTCTTGTTATGCTAGTATTACTTCCTTCTAAAGCATCAGGGCAACCATCATTGTCACTGTTTAGGTCAAGATAATCTGGAGTGCCATCAGTGTCTGAGTCTAAAACAGAACATGAAAGAGCGCTAAATGGTATTTGTCTTTTACTTATTGAGGGTCCTTGATAGCTTACTGTTAGAACTTCGCCTCCGGTATTCTCAAAAAAGGTTACTTGAAATTTGTGATGACCTACGGGTAAACTTATAGAACCATTCCTTTCTTGGTCACCGTGTAAACCATCATTGTTTACAACTTGAATATCATCAATGAAAAGTTTTGAACCATCATCTGAACTTGTAAAAAATGTATAATTTCCGGCTGTTGATATAAATATTGTTCCGGTGTACCGTATACTGAAGGTTTCACCATCTCCTGGAGTGACAAATGCATATAAGGCATCAACATCAAAATCATTAACACGACCTATTGAGGTTGCTCCAGTTCGAGGTATATTATCTACCGTATTTCCCGAGGGTACACTATTATAAAATTCATAATTTAAAGTTCCGACACAATGTGAAGTTAGGTTTTCGTTTTGATCTAGAATACCATCATTATCGGAGTCCAAGTCATACTGATTTATAACTCCGTCAAGATCTTTATCATAATTATCATTTACTCCATCAAAATTTGAATCAACAAAACCTGGTAGATCAGTATCTATAAAGTTTGGTATGCCATCATTGTCGGCATCCGCGTTGGCGTCTGGGTAACCATTGTTTTCAATGGCATCTGCGATTCCATCATTGTCGTCGTCTAGATCAATTGTATCAGCCACGCCATCTCCATCGTAATCACATCTTGGAACCTCAAAAGTTCTAGAAGAAGATTCACTACTAATTGCATAAAACCAAGTATTAATAGTTCTATTATTTCCAAAATCATCACAGAGATTGGCGTTTGTTGCTGAACCTCCTCCATTTGCTGGAGCTGGTACAGCGGTAGTAGGGTTTGGACCATCCCAAGCATGTACAGGGCCTAAAACTCCTTGACCAAGTAGGCTTGAAGAAACTCCAGCACCAGTAGTATTATTATTGGGATTGGAGCAATCGGTGCCAATATTTGTAAGTTGAGTGTCATCCCAGTAAAGTCTTCTGTTTGGTGTAGAAGGAAATATACCCACTACAGATAAACCATTCTTATTCTGTTCTGCATCGACCATTGGTATGTTGGTTCGCCCTTGATAAAGAGTGAGTAGAACTTGAACGGAAGCACCTTCATTAACTGGGTTACCCAGACCATCAAGACCGTTCCACGACATAATATGGTTACCAGGAGTGATTGAATATGCCTCTAAGATGCGGTCTCTAGTGCCAGATTGAAAACCAGGTGTGCCATTCAAGTCCAATAATAGTCCAACATCTCCGGCTTGATCTGTGTAGTAAGGAATGTCATAGTCTCCAGGGCACCCAAAAATTCCTGCACTATCAAAAGAAGGGACACCCACTTCACCGTTAGGATAAATGGCGCTATCGGGACGTGTCAAAAATGTTGGGTAACCGTTGTTTATGTTTACGGATCCATTGACAGATCTTCTATCTTGTATAAAATTGCCAGTGCTATTTACGCCAGTACTATTAAATGCTAATTGAAACCCAAACGGTCGAAAACCTTCTGAAAACTGTACCTGAATAGTAAAACCATCAGGGGTATAAGTAAAAAAGGTTCCCTTGAAATCGTTATTGATTTGTGGAGTGAAATTTGATGGGTTATAGGTAATGAAACCCCATTTTTTTTGAAAATAAACGCCCTCTTCTTTTAGCGGTTGTCCCAGATATTACACTAAAATCAAAATACGGTAATAATGCCGCCTCAGGGCCAGTATATGGGCTTACTCCACCATCCGTACTTAAATATATTTCAATGTAGTAATCTCCAGAGCCTGAATTGGGGTTGAAAACTATGGGAGTATACCCCGATGGAGTAGAGCCAGCAACGTTTGGACCAGCTACTGCTCTTTGATATGTATTAATAAATCCTGGAGCACCATTGGTCCGCGAAAAAGCAGATGGACCTGCAACAACTGTCCCATTTGGATTTTTAATACGATAATAAACTTGTGTGGAAGCATTAGGATTGCCATCAGTTCCTCTAAAGTACGGGTTAACTCCAAAGTACAAATTTTCATTGACGTCATCTGCAATATGAAAATATAATCTTTGGGATTCTGGGGAATTATAGCCGGGACCATAGGTATTTTGATCGATAAACATAGCCACTCCGTCATTTGGGTCAGGCATTACTTGCGCAGTACCTTCTTGCCCAAATAGCTTGGAAGTGATCAATCCTATAATAATAGATATTGAAAGTAAATGAAAAAATTTAGGGGTAATTTTATTCATATAAGCGTCGATTTTATTACTCGTAATATTTTTCTTACAAAAGTCTTATTCAAACATTAAAGCTATTAATATTTGTTGACAATCTTTTGCTTTTTGTTGATAAACAAGCTTTTTCTGTCGGTTAATTTACGTAATGTGTCGGTGAATGGTTTTGAGCTGGCTTTATTTGATAAGAAGAAATAATGGAATAAAATAGGTTTTTCTAACAAAAAAAATGAGGTTAATTGCCTTTAGGTGTATATTTTGTATGAATACGACTACATTTTTACTGTAAAACCTGTAGCTTTTAAAAAAGTGTTAAATTTTGTAGGGTTTTCTAAAATAAAAGCAAAAATTATTTTTTACTTGTAAAAAATAACAATAGCAACCTAAGTTATTATCTTATAGCTTGTTAAAAGTGTGTTTGATACCTTTAATCTGTAAAACGTTTTACGAAATCTTACAATAAATGCATTAAAATCGGTATTTGTAACGTTTGGGTATATAACTTAGCTGGGTTTCATCGCCAGTTGTGCCACGCTACCTAGTGTATAACAAACTACCGTAGGAATAAACCATGCCACTCCATAATCAGATAATGGTAAAAGTTGTTGTAGGGGAGTAAGGGTTTCGATATTTATGCTTTGTAAAAATTCGGGGATGCTAAAAAGAATACATCCCAATACTGTAACTCTAAATACCAAAGTTGAGGCATAGCGTTCAGGAATGGCATTCAACAAAATTAAAGTAATTACTAAAGGGTAAATAAAAGCCAATATTGGAACTCCAATTGTAATGATATAGGAGACTCCGGTCTGCCCGATTATGATACCGGCAATGCAGGCTAATGTTACTGTTAGCGGGTAGATGGTTTTATTGCTTCGATTTAAACCTTGAAAGAAATCTGCAGTTCCGGTAACTACCCCTACAGCAGTTGTAAAACAGGCAAGAGCTACTAAAATGGAGAGTACAATATTTCCGGAGCTTCCCAAAGCTTCATAACTTAAAAGAGTAAGTAAATCTGTGCGCGACGGTTCTTCAGTTAAATTTGAAAACAGAGAACCGGCATAGATCAGCCCGGTATAAATAAGAAGCAAACCTATTCCGGCTATGAATGCAGCTTTAAAAAGGACTTTTCTTTTTTCGCCAACCGAACTTCCTTTGAATTTTATTTTTAAAGAGATTATGGCTAGCGCACCAATAACAATGGCGCCAATCGCATCATAGGTTTGATAACCTTCGAGAATCCCGGTGCTTACTACGTTAGTAATATGTTTATCATTCGCAATTGGTATTTCGGCAAGACAAAGGATTGCGATAATGGTGACTAAGATTAGCAAAAGCAGAGGCGTAAGATATTTACCCAAAAGGTCTAGCAGTTTTGACCGATTTAAAGCGCTTAGTAGGACCAATCCAAAATATATTGCGCTAGAAGTAAGCGAATTGATCTCAAAATAGGGCTCAATGGCCATTTCATAGGTCACAGAAGCTGTTCGAGGGCCGGGCAATGTAACCGAAACCAGATACACTAGAATGCAAAATACGGTGCTGAACACCGGGTGAATTTTAGTCGCAAAATCGAGAAGCGTTCCTTGTAAGCGAGCGTGCGCTATAACACCTAGTATAGGTATAAATACTGCGGAAATGAAAAAACCTAAGGTAACCAGAAGCCAGTGGGTGCCGCTTAAATAGCCTAAATAGGGCGGAAGAATTAAATTTCCTGCTCCAAAAAATAATGAGAATATTGCAAAACCTGTAACGAGTACTTCTTTGTTAAAACGCATATTGCTTGTAACTTTCAAACCGAAAGATAAAATAAAACGATGCCAAATATAATTGAAAACACCCTATTTTATGAGGAATTTGGGAATGGACCTGCAATGCTCTTGCTTCATGGATTTTTAGAAAACCGAAAGATGTGGATGCCGTTTGTGCCTGAATTATCTAAGAAACATCGGTTGATTTTAATTGATTTGCCGGGGCACGGTAAAAGCGATGTTTTAAAGGGAGCGCAAACTTTAGCGCTAATGGCAGGAGAACTAAAAAAGCTAGTTGATCACCTTCAATTGAAAGACTTAAAATTCGTGGGACATTCTATGGGTGGTTATGTAGCCTTGACCTACGCGCAACGGTTTCCGGAAGATATAAGCGGAATTTGTTTGCTCAATTCGACACCTAAGGCAGATACCGTCGAGCGCGTTGCATTACGTGAACATGGAATTACTGTAGCTAGAAAAAACTATCACGCTTTAGTATCTATGTCAGTGGCTAACCTATTTTCACAGCATTTAAGAAGTCGGTTAACCGAAGCGATACAAATTACAAAGCAAGAAGCGCTACAGACTCCGCTTGAAGGTTATATCAATTCTCAAAAGGCGATGGCTATAAGAGACGATTCCACAGAATTCTGGAAAAACGGAAGTTTTAAAAAAATGATGATTTTAGGCGCTCAAGACACCTTGATTCGTGCTGAAGATTTGAAAAACGAGTTTATGGAATATGATGTGCAAATAGACGTTTTAGAGGGCGGCCATATGCTTACCATTGAAAATTTTAAGGGGGTATTGGCAATATTGAAGCAATTTTAAAGTTGTAAACCCGTATTGTTTCTTATAAAGTTCTGAATAGGAGGCCGAAATTTTACCAGATTAAAGATTTACTGCTTCCATTTTAAGGATTTTTCAAAATAAATAGCGCATTGCAGGAAATAGGTCTTTTAAACGTATAAAAAATGCTTTTTAACGTTTATTTTGTTAAATTCGTCAAGCTAACTTCATAAAATTCCCTTAAAATGAATTTACAAAGCCCTACGAGAAATCCATTAAAGCGATTACGGTGTAAACTTTTTGGTCACAATTATAATTTATTGCGCCAGTATCAAACCAACAAAAAGGAATATGAATGCTCTTGTTGTAGACAGCAATTTACAGAAGATGAGCATGGTTATCTTGCCCCATTAACCCCAAAGTTGCGACGCATCAATGAGGTTATGGAGAAGTTTTACCTCTTCAAGCACGCACGTAGGCAGTCTGCTTAAAATAAATTATTCTTCATTTTTAAGTGCATTCCATCCTCTAGCTACAATAGGTATTGAGGTGTTTGCTCTCGTAATTAAATTCATTCCGTCGTGCTCCGGCGACACGTGGCCGATCACTGTAAGGTGTGGGTTTCCTTTAATCTTATCGTAATCCTCCTGTTTAATGGTGAATAAGAGTTCATAATCTTCACCACCGCTCAAGGCTACCGTGGTGCTATCAAGTTCAAACTCCTCGCAAGTCTGAATGAGTTGCGGATCGAGTGGAATTTTCTCTTCATAAAGCCTGATTCCGGTCTTAGAGCTTTTACATAGATGAATAATCTCAGAAGAGAGTCCGTCGCTGATGTCTATCATTGAAGTAGGCAGTACCTCAATCTTCTTTAGTAATTCTACGATGTCTTTACGGGCTTCCGGTTTTAGTTGACGTTCTACCAAATAAGCGTAGGGTTCTAAATCAGGTTGCGCATTGGGGTTGACTTTATATACTTGTTTTTCGCGCTCTAAAACCTGAAGTCCCATATATGAAGCACCTAAATCACCTGAAACAACGAGCAGATCACCATCTTTTGCACCGCTTCTTTTCACGATCTGTTTTGGTTCTGCCTGGCCTAATGCAGTCACGCTGATTAAGAGTCCTGTTGTGCTTGATGTGGTATCGCCGCCAATCAGATCAACGTTATAAATAGAGCAAGCGAGTTCAATTCCTGCGTAAAGTTCTTCAAGCGCTTCCAAAGGAAACCGATTAGATACTGCAATTGAAACGGTGATCTGAGTAGCTTTGGCATTCATAGCATAGACGTCAGATAAATTTACCATAACAGCCTTGTATCCTAAATGTTTCAGCGGCATAAAACTCAAATCAAAATGCACACCTTCAACCAATAGATCAGTAGTGACTACAAGTTGGTTCTCCTTTGGGTCAATTACCGCGGCATCATCCCCAATGCCGGTTACGGTGCTTGATTGCTTGATTTTAAACGTTTGGGTAAGGTGATTTATTAAACCAAATTCTCCCAGATCGCTTAGTGAAGTGCGTGATTCATCTTTATTTTCAAACATAACAGTTTCTTTAAAAGCGCAAATTTAATGGGAATAAATCAAAAGCAAGCACCAGACTCCTTTAAATAATCGAAGTGCGTTTTTGTATAATTTTGATCTAATCTGAATTTAGAATAGAAGTTTACAGTGATGTGCTGCCGTGGAGAATTATATATATTTAGTCTATAAAAGCATAAAATAGTTTAATGTAAGGATGTATGGTAAAACCCTACTTAAATGGTATATTTGCAACAAGTAAAATGAATTATGATTAAAGTAAGTGAAAGCGCAAAAAAGAAGATAGCTGTTCTTATGACTGAGGATGGTTATGATCCTAGCACAGACTATGTTAGGGTTGGCGTGAAGAGTGGTGGATGCAGTGGCTTATCATATGATTTGAAATTCGATAAGAGTAAAGCTGAAGAAGACAAACTCTTTGAAGATAACAACATAAAGTTAATAGTAGATAAGCGCAGTTTTCTCTACTTGATTGGTACCACGCTTGAATATAGCGGCGGGTTAAATGGTAAGGGTTTTGTCTTTAATAACCCTAACGCACAACGTACCTGCGGTTGTGGAGAAAGTTTTTCATTGTAATTAGATTAAACCTGTTTTTATAACAGATTAGATAAAGTATATGGCGTACACAGAAGACGACTTAGAGAAAGAATTAGCCACCAAAGAATATAAATACGGCTTTTATACAGATATTGAATCTGAAACTTTTCCGGTTGGGCTTAACGAGGATATTGTGAGAGCGATTTCTAAGAAAAAAGAAGAGCCTGAATGGATGACCGAATGGCGTATTGAAGCTTTCAGATATTGGCAAACGCTTGAGGAGCCAGAATGGGCTAATGTGCATTATGAGAAACCTGATTTTCAGAATATCTCGTACTACTCGGCGCCTTCAAAAAAGCCGAAGTACGATAGTCTTGATGAGGTTGATCCTGAATTGTTAGATACATTTAAACGTTTAGGTATTTCTATCGATGAGCAAAAGAAACTTGCCGGTGTGGCAGTTGATGTTGTGATGGATTCAGTTTCGGTAACTACTACTTTCAAGAAAACGCTAGCGGAAAAGGGAATTATTTTCTGTTCTATTTCTGAAGCGATCAAGGAACACCCTGAGCTGGTTAAGAAATACATTGGTACAGTAGTTCCTAAAAAAGATAACTTCTATGCTGCTTTGAATAGTGCTGTTTTTAGTGATGGTTCCTTCTGTTATATTCCTAAAGGCGTACGTTGCCCAATGGAACTTTCAACGTATTTCAGAATTAACCAAGCAGGAACCGGTCAATTTGAACGCACGCTTGTAGTTGCAGATGGAGGCAGTTATGTGAGTTACTTAGAAGGCTGTACGGCGCCATCTCGTGATGAAAATCAATTGCACGCTGCAGTTGTTGAATTGATTGCACTAGATGATGCAGAGATTAAATATTCTACTGTACAAAACTGGTATCCGGGTAACGATCAAGGAAAGGGTGGTGTTTACAATTTTGTGACCAAGCGCGGGCTTTGCGAGAAAAATGCGAAGATTTCTTGGACACAAGTTGAAACCGGTAGTGCTGTAACGTGGAAATATCCAAGTTGTGTGTTGAAAGGAGATAACTCGATTGGTGAATTTTACTCGATCGCGGTTACTAACAATTTTCAGCAGGCAGATACGGGTACTAAGATGATTCACTTAGGTAAGAATACGAAGAGTACGATCATTTCTAAAGGTATTTCGGCTGGGCAATCTCAAAACAGTTATCGCGGTTTGGTTCAAATCAATAGCAGAGCAGAAAATGCGCGTAACTTCTCACAGTGTGATTCGCTATTAATGGGGAATAAATGTGGTGCACATACCTTCCCGTATATCGAAGCTAAAAATAAATCGGCTAAAGTAGAGCACGAGGCGACTACCAGTAAAATTGGTGAAGACCAAATTTTTTACTGTAACCAACGTGGAATTGACACTGAAAAAGCAATTGCGTTGATCGTTAATGGTTTTAGTAAAGAAGTACTAAACAAACTTCCGATGGAGTTTGCGGTAGAAGCTCAAAAATTATTGGAAATTTCACTTGAAGGTTCCGTAGGATAAAATAAAATAAGAACATCAGAAAAAGGCATCGAAGCCCAAAGAATATAGAATATGTTAGAGATAAAAAATCTGAATGCAGGTATAGAAGATAAAGACATTCTAAAAGGAATTGATCTTAAAGTTAACGCAGGTGAAGTGCACGCTATTATGGGGCCTAACGGGTCAGGTAAAAGTACTTTATCGTCTGTTATTGCCGGTAAAGAGGAATATGAGGTAAACGGCGGAGATATTATTTTCGAGGGTGAGTCTATGCTCGAATTAGATGCTGAAGAACGTGCGCACAAAGGTGTGTTTTTATCTTTTCAGTATCCGGTAGAGATCCCCGGAGTATCGGTTACCAATTTTATCAAAACAGCGATCAACGAAACGCGTAAAGCTAAAGGTCTTGAAGATATGCCGGCAAGCGATATGCTAAAAATGATTCGTGAGAAATCTGAATTATTAGAGATTGATCGTAAGTTTTTATCACGCTCATTAAACGAAGGTTTTTCGGGTGGAGAGAAAAAACGTAACGAGATCTTTCAGATGGCGATGTTAGAGCCAAAATTGGCTATTCTTGACGAGACTGATTCAGGATTAGATATTGATGCATTGCGTATCGTTTCTAATGGTGTAAACAAACTACGTAGTAAAGATAACGCAGTAGTAGTGATCACGCACTATCAGCGTCTTCTAGAGTACATTGTTCCTGATTTTGTACACGTTTTAGTAGATGGAAAAATCGTAAAATCTGGCGGAAAAGAATTAGCTCTTGAGTTAGAAGAAAAAGGGTACGATTGGGTAAAAGCGGAGCTTACTGCTTAGTGCGTTCAAGTTTAAATACGCTTGAACATTAAAATGTATAAAGTTGTTAGAGTGAAAGTGACTTTTGACTTTTTCGACTTTGAATATTAAATTGAATTATGAGTTTAAAAGATAAATTATTATCATCATACTTGACTTTTCAAGAGAATACATCTTTTGATAACAGTATTCTTGATATTAAAGATCAGGCTATAAAGGTCTTTGAGGCTGAAGGTTTTCCGAGTAAAAAAGATGAAAACTGGAAGTATACTTCATTAAATTCAGTTACAAAGCCTGATTACAGCTTGGCAGCAACCGGTGATGATGCGATTGAATTTAAAGATGTAAAACAATATTTTCTAAATGATATTGACACCTTTAAGATCGTATTTATTGATGGTGTTTACAGTTCGTATCTTTCTGAAACTACACACGATGGTGTTGATGTTTGTCTCTTGAGTTCAGCGCTTACTAAGCCTAAGTTCAAGCAGGTTATTGATGTGTATTTTAATAAAATTGCCAAGAACGAAAGTCTTACTGCTTTAAATACTGCTTTTGCTAAAGAGGGTGCTTACATCTATGTGCCTAAGAGTATGGCGGTAAATAAACCTATACAAATCGTGCATTTATCAACCGGTAATGAAGCAAATCTTATGCTTCAACCGCGTAACTTAATTGTTGCTGAAGAGAACGCCGAAGTACAAGTGATTGAGCGTCATCAGAGTTTAAGCTCAAATGCTGTATTTACCAATTCTGTTACTGAAATTTATGCGGGTAAACACGCTCGTGTAGACTATTATAAGATCCAAAATGATAAAGAAAATGCGTCGTTAATTGATAATACGCATATTGATCAGCAGGAGTCTAGTGAGGTTTCGGTACATACCTTCTCTTTTGGTGGAAAGCTTACCCGTAATAATTTGAATTATTACCAGAATGGCGAGCACATCAACTCTATTCTAAAAGGGGTTACCATCATTGAAGATAAGCAGCACGTAGATCATAATACTTTAGTACACCACAAACAGCCTAACTGCGAAAGTCATCAAGATTACAAAGGTATTTTTGATGATAAGTCTACCGGAGTTTTCAATGGTAAGGTGGTTGTAGATGCTATTGCGCAAAAGATCAATGCGTACCAATCTAATAATAACATTTTGGTTAGCGATAAAGCTTCGATCAACTCAAAACCTCAGTTAGAGATTTTTGCCGATGATGTTCGTTGTTCACACGGTTGTACCATTGGTCAGCTTGATGAAGATGCTTTATTCTATATGCGTACCCGTGGAATTGGTAAGAAAGAAGGTAGAGCATTATTGATGTATGCTTTTGCTAACAATGTTTTAGAAAGTGTAAAAATTCCACAGCTAAAAGCACGCATCACCAATCTTATTGCCGAAAAACTAGGCGTTAATATTGGTTTTGATCTCTAGACAAGGCTTTTTTGTCTTGTAAGTAACTCGTCAAAAATTGTACATATGGCTACTGCTAGTACCACATCAACCTTAGATGTCTTAAGAATACGCGAAGATTTTCCTATTCTAAACCGAAAGGTTAACGGGCAGCCATTGGTTTATTTTGATAATGCTGCGACTTCTCAGACGCCACAGCAAGTGATCGATGTGATCGTTGATTATTATTCTAAATATAACGCAAACATACACCGAGGGGTGCACGCCTTATCGCAAGAAGCTACCGATGCTTATGAGCAGGCGCGTATAAAATTGCAAAAGCATTTTAATATCCCTAACGCGTATCAAACGCTTTTTACTTCGGGGACCACACACGGGATCAACATTGTAGCTTCAGGGTTTGCTGAGATTTTAAAAGCGGGAGACGAGATTATTGTTTCGGCATTAGAGCATCACTCTAATATTGTGCCGTGGCAAATGCTTTGCGAAAAAACCGGTGCGACGCTTAAAGTCATCCCAATGACTACAAGTGGCGAACTTGACATGGATGGGTTTGACGCCGTGCTTTCAGAGAAGACCAAATTGGTTTTTGTCAATCACGTGAGTAATGCTTTAGGAACTGTAAACCCTATTGAGGAGATCATCACCAAAACCCACCAAGTTGGTGGTGCTGTATTAGTTGATGGGGCGCAAGCTTCACCACATATTAAAGCAGATGTTCAAGCTTTGGATGTAGATTTTTACGTTGTTTCCGGACATAAAATGTGCGGTCCTACAGGAATAGGGATGCTTTATGGAAAGGAAGAATGGCTTGAAAAACTTCCCCCGTATCAAGGAGGTGGAGAAATGATTGACCAAGTTACTTTTGAAAAAACTACTTATGCAGGATTACCTCATAAGTTTGAAGCGGGGACTCCCAATATTTGTGGCGGAATAGCTTTTGGTGCAGCCATTGATTATATGAATGCCATAGGCTTTGAGCATATTGCTGCTTATGAGCACGAGTTACTCACTTACGCAACACAAAAACTTCAAGAGATCGAAGGATTGCGCATCTATGGTGAGTCTAAACATAAGACGGCTGTAATCTCATTCAATATTGGTGACATTCACCCGTATGATATCGGCACTATCTTAGACAAGTTGGGTGTTGCGGTGCGTACTGGTCATCATTGTGCACAACCAATTATGGATTTCTACAAAATTCCCGGAACGGTTAGAGCTTCGTTTTCTTTCTACAACACTAAAGAGGAAATAGATATTTTTGTGAATGCTGTGCGCAAGGCAAAAAGTATGTTGGGCTAAATTTAACCTTTAGTCTGGTGCATGTTTAAGCGATTACTAGTAATTTCACTCTTAAAACGTTAAGATATGAAAACATTTGCAGTGATGTTGCTTCTAGTATTTGTAAGTTTTAGTGCTTGTAAATCAACCGATAAGAAAATTAAAGGACCTAAAGGAGAATATATTGTAGCCTCTATCAAAAAAGATACGGTTGCAGGGAAAGAGATTCAACTGATCTTTGATGAAGAAAAAGGTCAAGTGAGTGGTAAAGCCGTTTGTAACTCCTATAGCGCCACTTATGTGGTTAGCGGAAATAATATTAAGTTTTCGCCGGCAGTATCGACTAAGATGATGTGCCCTGAAGGAACTTCTATTGAATATAATTTTTTTCAGGCTTTATTAAATGCGAAAACCTTTAGTCTTAAGAGCAATAAATTAAGTCTTTTAGATGCTGAAGAGCAACCTATATTGATTGCAAAATAAGTTTAAACACCTATGAGTAGTATTCAAGATATACAACAAGAGATTATTGAAGAGTTTGAAATGTTTGACGACTGGATGCAGCGTTATGAATATATGATCGAGTTGGGAAAATCACTGCCGCTGATAGATGAAAAATACAAAACCGAAGAATATATCATTAAAGGATGTCAAAGTAAGGTTTGGGTCCACGCAGATTTAAAGGATGATAATATAGAATTTACGGCAGATAGTGATGCGATCATCACAAAAGGGATCATCGCTATTTTAATTCGTTCTTTTTCAGGCCAGCCGCCGCAAGCCATTCTCGATGCCGATACTTCTTTTATTGATAAGATCGGGTTAAAAGAACACTTGTCGCCAACGCGTGCTAACGGTTTGGTGAGTATGATCAAACAGATAAAATTATACGCAGTGGCCTATCAGGCAAAAGCAGAATCCTGATGCATTGGGAAAACGCTTTAACATTGACCGGCGGTATTTGCGGACTCGTGTTTGTTGTCGTTGGGGTTTTAATGTACCGTTTTCCACCTAAAAAGATCAACCATTTTTACGGGTATCGAACTTCAAAGTCCATGAAATCTCAAGACCGTTGGGATTTTGCGCAAAAGTTCTCTTCTGTAAAAATGATTAAGGCTGGGGTTGCATTACTCATATTGGCCGTTCTGGGTGCTTTTGTCAATTTAGATTTTAACCCGAAGATTCAAATGTTTTTAACCCTATTGTTGATTATAGGTTCCGTTATATATTTACTTTTAGGCACCGAAAAAGCCTTAGACAAACGATTTAAAGAATAATACCATGAGCGATACAAAAGAAATAGACACTCAAGAATTGGGAGAGAAAGTAGTACGTGTGCTTAAAACGATCTATGACCCAGAGATTCCTGTAGATATTTATGAGTTAGGATTGATCTATGATGTTTTTGTTAATGAAGATTACGAGACTAAGATTTTGATGACTTTAACAACGCCTAACTGTCCGGTGGCAGAAACTTTACCGGTTGAAGTTGAAGAAAAAGTAAAGACCATTGATATGGTTAAAGATTGTGAGGTTGAGATCACCTTTGATCCACCTTGGAGTCAAGATTTGATGAGTGACGAAGCAAAGCTAGAATTAGGCTTGCTTTAAAAGTTAATAGCTATGGAAGAAATCATAAATAGAGTCGCAAACAGCAAGCTTAAAACCTTTGATCTTGAAGATCTTTATCCTTCAGGACGCAGAGCGACGCTAGATATCTCGCAGTGGCTGTTAGAAGGATTTATTCTGAAAGAAAAAGAATTTAGAGCAAGTCTTAAGGATTATGACTGGTCTGCTTATGAACATGCTTTTGTTGCGCTGCATTGCAGCACAGATGCAATCGTGCCGGCTTGGGCGTATATGTTAGTGACTACCTATCTTCAGCCAATTGCAAAAAAAGTGATTGTAGGTACGCTAGAAGACCTTGAAAGTTTGTTATATACCGAGATCATTGCTGAATTAGATGTAGCTCCTTACGAGAACCAACTGGTGATCGTTAAAGGTTGTTCTAATAAACCGGTGCCTCAAAATGCTTATATATTGCTTACGCAAAAACTACAAAAAGTAGCTAAAAGCCTGATGTTTGGCGAGGCCTGCTCTTCAGTACCGCTGTATAAAGCAAAATAACTAATTTTCGGTTTTAGTCTTTTTTCTCAAATGTAGTGACCACCTATGTTTTTTGGGTGAAGTATCTTTGCTTCAAATCTGAAAAATCAGCACTATGAGAAAATTAGTATTCCTATTCTTTTTAGCCTGCTCTGTAAGCGGAGTAGTTGCTCAGGAGAAAACAGAACAAGAGCTTAAAGAAGAGATCGCTCCTAAAAAAGCCGAAATCGCAAAACTGCAAAAAGAAGTCAACGCACTGCAATCGCAAATTGACAATCTTCCGGGTTGGAAATTTGGTGCTTTCGGTACTATTGGTGCTAATTTCAGCTGGTTCAATAGTTGGTATTCTCAGGGAAATCCTAATGTATCTTCAGCAACCATTGGTGCCACTGTAAATGCTTTCGCCAATAAAAAAGATGAAAAGTATTTCTGGAGAAATGCAATGAATCTCAATCTGGGTTGGGTAAAGTTTGACGATCGCGATGATCCGGACGATGATGATAGCTTCCGCAACGCGACAGATGTATTTAATATCAGTTCGTTATACGGTTACAAGTTAAGTGAAAAACTGGCAGTATCAGGTCTTGGTGAATATAGAACCACAATTCTTGACAACTTTAATGATCCCGGTTATCTAGACTTGGGTGTCGGTATGACATGGACGCCGATCACTAATCTTACTGTGGTAGTACATCCTATCAAGTACAACTTTGTGTTTAGCGATGAAGACACCATTTTTGAATCCTCTTTAGGGGCGAAGATCGTGGCAGATTATACGCGTCAGATCGGTAAGATTGCATTTAAATCTAACCTTTCTGCATTTCAAAGCTACAAGAGTAGTAATTATTCAAACTTCACTTGGATCAACTCGTTCAACTATAAATTGTTTGGCAAAGTTGGTGTAGGTTTTGAGTTTGGTTTAAGAGGAAACAAACAAGAAAACCTAGATTACGCATTAGGAGAATATGTTGACAACGGAAGCACAGGTACAGAGCCTACGTTTGACAACTTAGACAGCCAACTTCAATCTTATTATTTATTAGGATTGACCTATGCATTCTAAAAAGCATTCTATTGTATAAAAAAACCCGATGCAGAAAGCATCGGGTTTTTTTATTTAAAATCTAAAATACGCTATTCTTCTTCGCCGTAAGCGTCGTACTCAGGATATAAGAAGTTATTATAAGGGAAACGCGTAATGTGAATTTCACGAACGCGATCGTAAACCTTTTTGCGGAAAGCTTCCATATTATCTTTATTTAATGCCGAAATAAAAATGGCATCGCCGTCTACACGGGACATCCACGTGCGTTCCCATTCCTCGAGCGTAAAATGCTCTTCGGTACGCTCAGTAACCAGATCATCTTCATCAATGGTTTTATGTGTGTATTGATCTATTTTATTAAAGACCATCAGCATCGGCTTGTCTGAACCACCTATCTCATCCATAATTTGGTTCACCGAAGCGATATGATCTTCAAACTGTGGGTGTGAGATATCGACAACGTGCAGTAATAGATCGGCTTCGCGCACCTCGTCTAAGGTGCTTTTAAAGGATTCTACCAGCTGCGTAGGCAGTTTTCTAATAAACCCAACCGTATCACTCAATAAAAACGGAAGGTTGCGAATAACCACTTTTCTCACGGTAGTATCCAGCGTAGCAAAAAGCTTATTTTCTGCGAAAACTTCACTTTTGCTTATCGTGTTCATCAATGTAGATTTCCCAACATTGGTGTATCCTACCAAAGCGACACGCACTAAAGCACCGCGGTTTCCTCGCTGTATAGCTTGTTGCTTGTCGATCTTTTCAAGTTTCTTTTTAAGTAACGAAATACGATCACGAACTATACGACGGTCGGTTTCAATTTCGGTTTCACCCGGTCCGCGCATCCCGATACCTCCTCGTTGACGCTCAAGGTGCGTCCACATCCCGGCAAGGCGTGGCAGCAAATATTCATATTGCGCCAGCTCTACTTGAGTACGCGCATAACTCGTTTGTGCGCGTTGCGCAAAAATATCAAGGATCAGGTTGGTTCGGTCAATGACCTTACACTTTAAGATCTTTTCAATATTCTTCTGCTGGGCAGGGCTCAATTCATCATCAAAAATTGCAGTTCCTATTTCATACTGGTCTACGTACGCACGCACCTCTTCCATCTTTCCGGTACCAATAAAAGTTTTGGGATTTGGAGTATCCATCTTTTGGGTAAAGCGTTTGAGCACTTCACCACCTGCCGTGTACGCAAGAAACTCGAGTTCGTCAAGATATTCCGTCGCTTTCTCTTCGTCCTGAAACTGTGTAATTAAACCGATCAATACGGTTTTTTCATATTCTATTTTAGTCTCTTCAATCATAAATAAAAGTAAGCTGCAAAGATACGGATTTAGAAGCTAAATTTATTTTGTGTAGCTTTAATCAAGATGCTGAAAATCAATATACTTTTATTCCTACTGCTATTTTGTGCTGGTCTTAATACCCAAGCTCAGAAGAACAACTCTGGTGTCGCTGTTTATAGGGTTTATCCTAATATGAAGCGAGTGGAAGATTTATCCCCAAAAAATAGCATTTATGCAGAAATAAAGGATGCTTTAAATCATCTGGATCAATTGCAGTACAAGCTGTATTTTAATACGGAAATAGCCTATTATGACATAGAAGAACAGCTGGCTAATGAACGTCATCCTGCAGTTCAGAATGCAGCAAAACTAGCCCGGAACACGCCATTCTATACACTTCAGCCTTCTGGCGAATCCTTCAATAAAATAGAATTTATGGGGGATGACTATCTTATTGCCCAGAAGTGTTCTGAGTATGCTTGGGAGATTCAGCAGGAAACCAAAATAATTCAAGGGTATACGTGTCATAAAGCAACAAGTATTATTGAAGGACCCAATGAAGAAGCGCTTGAAATTATCGCTTATTTCTGTCCACAACTATCTTTTAATTATGGTCCTAAAGGATATTGCGGATTGCCGGGAATGATTTTGTATCTGGAAGATCATCTTGTGATCTATGAAATGACTGAGCTGCAATTTGAACCCATCGATGCTATTGTATTTGAAAAAAATGGGATTGTAAAAACACGAGAAGGTTTTAGCAAATATGTAGATTCACTAGCGACGGCAACTTTTGGATGGCGAAAAAACTGAACTATACGTATTTAAATGAAAGCACTTTTAATAATTTTTAGTCATTTTTGTGTGCTTTGTGGGGGCAGACCGAAGCCTATTTAGAGGTTATATTTAATGCTGAGCGCATTACGCCAATAGATTACGCTAAGATCACAAATTTGATGATCATTGTGAAAAAATTTAGGATTTAATGTGCTTTATATTAATCTTTTGATTAAATCAAACTAATTATTTAGTTTATAAAGATGTTTCCTATGAAAAATAAGTATTGCATTTACTTGCTACTTGTACTACCGTTCTTGAGCGTTGCTCAAGCTCTTCAAGGTAGCGTGATCTATAAAAAAGAACCGGTGGCTAGTGAGAAGCATATTGGGCCAATAGTTTTTGTAAGTAACAAACCGATAAAAAGTGTCTATGATGCGCTACGGTACGAACTTAAATTTAATGCTAAGGAAGCGCTTTTTAGTATGATTGATAATATGGAGCGTGATGACAATAGGTTTAATAGCTATGTGTTTCGTTCAGGAGGTGGGAATGGAACATATTATACATCTTTAGATTGTAATTATTCATTACGTCAAGTTGAATACATAGGCGAATTGTTTTTAGTAAAAATGGATCATCCTACGTTTACTATTACCAATGAGACTAAAATAATTGGTAATTATGAGTGTAGACAAGCTATTGTTACGGGTATTAATAAAGCTCCGAATAAAGACTTAAAAGATACGCAGTATGCCTATTCTGTATGGTTTACACCTGATATACCTGTTGCATTGGGGCCCATTCATTTTGATGGTTTTCCGGGCTTGGTATTACAGGTAGACCTTGGTCCCATACGTTGGACCGCAACAGAATTAAATCTTAGTACAGAAGACGATATCATAATAGAAAAACCAGTTAAAGGAATTCCTATTGCACAGAAAGATCTTGGAAGTACTACAAGGAAAATGCTACAGGCAATGGGGGCTCCTTCTGATAAATAGTGATATGACAAGAATAACACTCGTACTCTTAAGCTTTTTAGTTTTAGGCTATGCCGAGAATTGCAACGCTCAGATTAAAAACGGCATTATCTCCTATACCGTTTCACTAGATTCAAAAAAGTCCTTAACGGAAATTGACACAATGAATGTTAGTCCAATGCTTAAGTCGATGATGCGGGATACTTACAAGAATACACAGCCTGTTAAACTGCGTTTAAGCTTTAATAATAATTATGCGTTGTGTGCAGGTGTAAAAGATCTCGATAAGCCTGATGCTAGAGGTGTAAAAATTCTAAATATTGTATCGGGAGTTGAAGCTCAAACATATACCTCAGTAAATCCGCATCGCATTTAAAAAGTAGTGGAAAATTAGGCAACGTACTTGTCGAGGAGTCTTTACCGCAATGGAATTTGCTAGATGAAACAAAAAGAATAGGCAAGTACGCTGTTTATAAAGCTAAAGGTTACAAAATGGTTGAGGGTAGTAGCGGATTTGTGAAACGGGATTTTACAGCTTGGTATACCCCGGAGATTCCTGTACAATACGGTCCGTATTTATACAGCGGTCTTCCCGGTCTTATTCTAGAAGTTCAAGTAGGAGAGGATCTCGTTTTTAAAGCTACAGCTATTGCCATAAATGGAGATGAAGCAGTTGAGATTAATATACCTAAGCATAAAATAATAACACGAGAAGAGGCTAACACGAAGTTGAAAGGCTTTTTAGAGAATTAAAAAAACAATTAATGTTATTAATAGAGATTTAGGTGTATCCTAGATATCTAATTATTTAAATATATGGAGAGACTTATTTTTATATTACTCTTTACGATTTCTAGTTGTTGCATTGCACAGGTCAAAAGTGGTAGAATAGAATATCAAATACTTATGCCGGAAAGTGCTTTCGAATTAAAATCGGTCAATATTTCTATGAGAGATTATATGAAAAATGAATTGATAAAGTTAAAGCAGGCTTATTCCTCTACTCAATTTATGCTGGAGTTTAACCATAGTAGATCTATGTTTAAGGTTTTACAGACAATGTCAATTGACGGCCGTAGTACTTCTAACGATGTGGCTATGTCAGCTGATTCGAATGGAATATTTTATACAGACATATCTTCAAAAAGTATTATACGAGAAGTACTTTTTGAGAGCAGAGATTATTTTGTTAAAGAAGAATTTCCGGCTTTAGACTGGCAAATTCTTGACGAAACAAAGCAAATTGATCAATATACTTGCTATAAAGCCGTAGCGACGAAGAAATCAGAAAATGGAAAATCAATTCCTATCGAGGCCTGGGTTGCAACATCTCTTCCTTTTAATTTTGGCCCGGCAAATTATTCTGGAGCGGGAGGATTAATATTAGAGCTAAGAACTCCGGTATTTATTTTTAAAGTTTCAGATATACGGTTGTTCAACGATAATCGTGAAATAGATTTTATTAAGACAGACGAAGAACCTATTTCAATCTCTGAGTGGAATTCATTTTTTACGAGGGTCAAAAACTAAAAGTTGTTTAGTTTAACTTCTATGCTCAGATTTAAAAAATCATTTTTTCTTTTAAATTAGAATGGTTGTGTTTAAAACTCAGTTATTGAAATTTTTTTTTATCATTTTATTTCTTTCTTGCCTACCTTTTTTGTGTAAAGCCCAAAACACACAGCTTTCAGGGAGTGTAAAAGATACTTTAGATCAGCCGTTGCCCAATGCCAATATTTTAGCATTTCCGCAAGAAAGCGGTTTTCAAACCCGGTTTGCGATCTCGAGTCTGCAAGGCCTTTACAAGCTGCAATTAGAACGTAATGTTTCCTATAGGGTAGAAGTGAGTTATATGGGGTTTGCTAAAATCACAGACACTATCAGTTTGAGTGAGGACACAGTTCGCGATTTCAAAATGAAACCCTTGAGCGATCAATTGGGGGAGATCGTGATCAAGCAGCGCTTGGCAGTAAAAGTACGCGAAGATACCATCACCTACCGCACCGATAATTTTGTAACAGGAGAAGAACGTAAACTGCGGGATATTCTTAAAAAGCTGCCCGGGGTGGAGATAGACCGCGACGGTAATGCAACCGTTAATGGTAAAGAGGTGACCAAGCTTATGGTCGAGGGCAAAGATTTTTTTACCGGCGACGAGAAATTAGGCGTCAATAACATTCCCGCAGATGCCGTTGATGAAGTTGAAGCTATTGATAATTATAACGAAGTTGCCTTTTTAAAGGGTTTGAGTGATAGCGATAAGATGGTCTTAAACATCAAACTCAAAGAAGGTAAGAAGAAGTTTGCTTTTGGAGATATTGAAGTTGGTGGCGGACTTGAAGATCGGTATTTGATACACCCCAACCTGTTTTATTATTCTGCAAAAACGGCGGTAAATGCTATTGGTGATTTTAACAATATTGGCCAAAAGTCATTTACCTTGAGTGATTACATCAATTTTGAAGGCGGTTTTAGTTTATTAAGTAAAGATCCTTCCGCTTATTTCAACTTGCGCAATGATGATTTCGCACAGTTTTTAAATAACGATGATTTTGTTTACAACAAAAATGAGTTTGGAGCTTTCAGTATATCACAGGAGCTGAGCAAATCCACAAACATTGATGCTTATTCTATTGTATCTAACGGAAAGCTCGAAGCCCGTAATGAGAGTGATTTCACCTATTTAACAGGCGAGCAGCAAGAAGAAAACCGAATCACTACAACCAATAATAATCTGTTGTTTACGCTTAATAAGCTGCGTTTGCGCTACATCCCAGATAGTGGCACCGATCTTTATGTAGCAAGCTACTTGAAAACAAGTAAAGGCGACGGCCTGAATCGTGTGCTGTCCCAAACGCCCGATCAAAATACTTTTGTAGATACCCAGACGCAGCCACAGTCTTTAGACTTTAAAACCGAATTGAGTTTTAATCGTCAATTCTCGTACAAACACACCAGTACCGTTGAAGCAGCAGTGCAGTATAGTCAAAATAATAATGATCGCGATTGGCTCTTTAACCGCCCTGTGTTTTCAGGAGTCATTCCCTTTAATGGGGAAGATGATACCTATAATTTAGTCCAGACCACACGTTTCAGAAATTATGATTTTAATATCAATGCTAAGCATTACTGGGTTCTGCACCGCTTTCATCATATTTATCCCGAAGTCGGGATCAATGTGACGCATCAAAATTATACTACGTTAGACACCCAACAATTGAATGACGGGAGTCGTGTAGACTTTACGAGTATCGGCTTTAATAATGATTTGTTCTTTAAACTGAGCGATAGTTATTTTGGGTTTCAATATAAGGCCAAAGCTGACGATGTTATCTTCAAACCGGGCTTATTTTATCATTATTATTCGTGGTCGGTAGACCAATTTGAAACCCGGGAAGTAGGCAAAGGAAAACCTGTTTTATTGCCGGAATTGCTGGTCGAATGGGAAATAAGCAGTGGCGAAAAATTACGGTTGAAGTACAACAGACTTTCCCAGTTTGGTAATGCCTCGCAATTGGCAAATCGCTTGCGTCTGAGCAGTTTCAACGGATTGTTTAGTGGTAATGAAAACCTCGAAAATCAGTTGTCTCACAGTGCTTCCTTGTTTTACTCGAAGTTCAGTCTCTACCGCGGAATTTTTATGAATGCTGGATTGAGTTATAGGCATACAGAAGACGCGATACGTAACACCACCCAAATTGAAGGAATAGACCAGATCAACACCTTGATCTACACAGATCTCCCGGAAAACAGTTATGGCACCAATGCGTCATTTTCTAAAAAAATTAGCGACTATCGCTTTACACTAGGAGGAAATTTGAATCTTTCAGACTATTCAAGAATCATCAACAATGCGACGCTTGCCTACAATTCGGTAAACTACGGCTATAACTTCAAAACCGAAACCTCTTTTGATACTTGGCCAAATTTAGAAACCGGTCTGAGACATAGCTTCAGTGATTTCAGTTCAGATAGTTTTGAGAGTACTTTTCAACGCATCACTCCATTTGCCTATCTCGATTATGACTTTCTGGAGGACTTCATTTTAAAAGCCAGTTATGAGTTTACCTATTATGAAAACAAAGCCCAAAACCAGATTAACCGGTTTCAGGAAGCCGGAGCAAGTTTGTTTTACCAAAAGGAGGGAAGTGCCTGGGGCTTTGAGCTAGAAGCACAAAATATTTTTGACATTCGCTTTCGCGCGAGCAATTCTTTTAGTCAATTCCTAATTACAGATCAGCGCACCTTTATTCAGCCAAGAACCCTTATTTTTAAAGTGACTTATAAACTTTAAAAGACCGGCGCCGCTATCAAAACAAAAATGCCCCAAACCAAACTTGCCCTTGCTTTTTACAATCTTGAAAATCTTTTTGATACCCTAAATGATCCCAATATTTTGGATGATGATTTTACGCCCCACGGCGACCTCAAATGGAATCAAGAGCGCTACACGCAAAAGTTAAACGGACTCGCAAAAACGTTTGCTCAAGTGGGCAAAGCCGAAACAGGACAAGCGCCTGCATTTATAGGTGTAGCCGAAGTGGAAAATAAAAAAGTGCTCAACGATCTTCTAAAAACCGAAGCGTTACACGCACTGAATTATGATTTTATACATCACAATTCACCGGATGAGCGCGGTATTGACACGGCGTTAGTGTATGATAAAAACCGCTTTGAAGTGATCGAAAGTAGAAGCTATTCATTACATCTTCAAACGGCTCAAGGGATACGGGATTTTACGCGCGATATTCTTTATGTAGAAGGAAAACTCGCCGGCGTCTCTGTTTTTGTTTTGGTCAATCACTGGCCTTCGCGTAGAGAAGGTGTAGCGATCTCTGAACCCAAACGCGTTGCGGCTGCGGAGCGTAACCGCGAAATTATTCGAGATATTCAGTCACGCGATCCTGAAGCGCGTATTATTATAATGGGAGATTTTAATGATGACCCGCAGAGTATTGCGGTGCGCGATCATCTGGTTTCCACCGATTTTTACAACCCTATGGTCTTTTTATTAACGCGTTATGCAGGTTCCTTAACCCATCGTGGCGATTGGTATTTGTTTGATCAGATCATCTTGTCGCCCAACTGGATGAAAGCCTATGACAATCCGCTGGAGTATGAGAACTCTGCGATCTATAATCCAGATCATTTAAAAGAGCAGGAAGGCAAAAACCGCGGCAATCCGTTACGCACGTATGCCGGTGATAAGTATCTGGGCGGCTTCAGTGATCACTTTCCGGTGTACACCATTTTTAAAGTGGAAGATTAATCTGGTTTTTTTGGAGAATCTTTCTGCTTAGTATTTTTCTTTTTATTCCCGTCTTTTTTAAGTGCCGGTTTACCGGTCTTCTTTTCGGGCATAGGGCCGCGCATATGAATAACGAGTCCGTTGAGGAAATTCCGAAGAAATTGATCTCCGCATTCTACATATTTAGGATGGTTTTCATTTCTGAAAATAGCGCCCAATTCGCTCTTGGTCACTGCAAAATCTACCAACGCACATATTTTTACAATATCGTCATCACGCAATTTAAGCGCTACACGTAATTTTTTAAAGATGTCGTTGTTAGATAAAGCCATAGTAGAAAATTAGGAGGTAAAGTTAGAAATAAAAAACGCTTCAGAACTACCGAAGCGTTTTTTATAAGAATGACACAAAAAGAGCCTGTTGCTTGCTGTTTAAAAATCATACTTTCGATCTAACGCATACCGAAGCAATTCGCCTTTTCCTTTGAGTTCAAGAATACGCATCATATTTTTACGGTGGGTGTCTACCGTATGCACCCCAATAAAGAGTTCGTCTGCGATCTCACGGGAAGTTTTTCCGTGAGCGATGAGGCGTAATATTTCAAGTTGGCGTTTAGTAAGCAAACCGTTTTTTGAAGTTGCCGTATGATCATCTTCAAAATTATTGAGCTCAATTTGAGAGTCAAAAAAGGGTGTTCCTTCAGCAACGGTTTCTATAGCTTTTTTTAAAGTTTGTAAACTTGAATTCTTCAAAATATATCCCGATGCTCCGGCATCAAGCATTTGCTGCACTGCATCTTGCTGATCAAACATGGTAAAAGCGATCACCGCAATCTCAGGAAACTCTTTTTTAATGATTTCCGTAGCTTGAATCCCATCCATCTTCGGCATACGTATATCAGTGATGATCACATCGGGTTGATGTTTACGTACGGCCTGAACGAGTTCTAAACCATTAGTTGCGCTGCAAATAAGTTGAATATGCGCTTCATCTCTGATCAACAGTGCGATGCCGTCAATTAAAGACTGGTGATCTTCTCCTATTGCTATACGTATCATAAAGGTATATCTATAATTATAGTTGCTCCTTCGCCGGGAGCCGATTCTATAGTGAGGCTTCCGTCTAGGTGGTTTACACGTTTATCAATACTGCTGATGCCCATTCCCTGACTGCGCAGACTTATATGCTTAGGGTCAAATCCCAAGCCGTCATCTTCAACCATAATATTAAGCGAATCTCCGTGATTGATCACGTGAATAGTTGCTGTTGTAGCTTGTGCGTGCTTGATGATGTTAGTGATGAGTTCTTGAATGATTCTGAAAATATTCAGTTCAAGGCTGTTTTCAAGTCGGTTAGTCATCCCGTGGTGCACCACTTGTATTTCTAAAGCGTTGAGTTGTGATACTTTTTTTGCCAGATCTTTTACCGCCTTTAAAAGACCCTGATTAGCAATAACTCCCGAATTTTTAGCGTGTGCGATACTGCGTACTTTTTGATAGGCTTCGTGAAGAAGTGCATCGGTTTTATCAAAGAGTTCGGGAGCCTGAGAAGATTTAAGTGATTCAAAATGCATACGCACATTAGTCATTAGGGCACCTAGATCGTCGTGCAATTCACCGGCAATGCGCGAACGTTCTTTTTCCTGACCGGCGATCATTGCATCTATACTGGCAAGTTCTTGATCTTTTAAGAGATTGGCTACGCGTTCTTTTTCTAGCTCCCGTTCTTGTTCGGCTAATTTGCGCCGTTTTCTGCTGTTGTTAAGAATAAGATAGGCTATCAATAAAAAAATAACGAGCGCTACTAAAAGTCCCACGGTTAAAACCAGGATGCGTTTCTTTTCTTGTTTTTCCAGCAGGAGGTCATTGGCCTTTTTTTCAGTTTCCAGTTCTACTTGTAACCGGGATATTTCTAACGAATTATCTCTGAAATTGATATTGTGTCCTGCTTCAACATAGGTTTTATAATGTGCCAGCGCTAATGAATCTGCGCCCAGACCTTCATAAAAAAGGGAAGTATAATATTCTACAAAAAAGGTGTTTTTTAGGGAGTCATGCGGATTGAAACAACACGATACTTCATCTAATTTTTTGAGGGCTTCCTGAGAGTTTCCTTTTAGGTGCTGTAGGTAGGCCAACTTGGTAATGGCAGAAAACCTACTGTCGTTATAATAGGGAATGTCTTTACCTTCATCAAATACTTTTTGATAATAGAAAGCTGCCCGGTCATATTCTTTGATCAATTCGTGATATAAAGCGATCTCCAGATACAGCTTCGGTAGTAATTTGCTGTTGGGCGCTAACTGAGAAATTAAGCCTTCAAGCAGCGGCGCTTTAGTATAATAAACCGATTTGATATTGATTTCTGAAGAATGAAAAATGACTTCATAGATCTGAAAATAAACCTGATCATTACTATCCAGAATAAGGTCTTGATATTGATCTAGAAATATCTGGTAGTTATTGTTGTTGCGCGCGATCTCGTGATGAAAGTACTGCAAGATGGCTCGTAAAACCCTGCGCTGAAGCGGCGCGTAGGCGAGCTGATTTGCGCTTTTTAATGCTTTATAGAAATGAGGGTATGCCGCGGTGCGGTCTTGTAAAAAGTAAAACTTATAATAGCCGGTATTCAGCCGGTAAACTGCATTTAAAAAAGGGTCATCGCTTGTGCGCAGCACACACGCAGCTTTAAAGTTTTCGGGACTGCCGGAAAATCCTTGATACGTGAGCTGTGCAAAGGTGTTTAAAGGCTGAGAATACAGCGTGTCTTCAATAGTGCTGAGCTGTGTTAAGGCCTCTTGGTGTTCAAGTGTTTTTAAAGCTTGAAAATAAGCATCAAATTTAGAGAGGTCAGTTTCCTGACCAAAAGCAAGGCTAAAACTTAAAAACCCTATGACATGCCACAGCACCCACCGCATTAAGTCAAAATTTTCAATTCAGACATCATGCACCGTCCGCCGGGGGCAAGGTCGGCTTTCTCAATGGAGTCAAGTTCAAAAGGTACTTTCGTTTCAATACAACGCTGAATAGCATCACAGTTAGCATTATTCAGCAGATCGTAAGGAGGTCTTTTCATTTTAAAATTACCATCTCGGTAATAAAACTCATCATCATGGACGTATTTACGGCCCTTTTTAGTTCCTATTTGGGTTAGTTTCCTAAAGAACTTCAATTGTCTAGTTGGGTCGATATCGATGCAACTTATTGACTTTTCTTTGTTCTTTTTTAAAGCTTTAATTTTAAGTTTAAATTCTTGAAGTTCAGAATCAAATGTTACTTTTCGTAGTCCCAGATCTAATAGGCCTTTGTAGTTTTTCATTCTGAAAGTTGCGCTCTTGATGTGTATTTTGTTTGCTCCCTTCTGTTCAACTACAAACGTTCCATAAACTGTAAAAAAGGTGCCATAAAGTGATGAAGCATATACCAGTTGTTCATAACTCTCAGCTTTGTTGCCTAGGTAAATAAGACCTTTTATTCCTGTACTATCAAGCGACATATATTTTAGTTTTTAAAAATTAAAATTAAATAAAGGCAGTAAAGGGATTAATACCCGTTACCCGGTATTTTAATTAGAAAGCGTATCTAAGGTCATCAAGCCTTCGGCGTCTTTGACCTCCTGTTTTAAGTGATCTAAATACAGAATTCCGTTAAGATGATCAATCTCATGCTGAAAGACCACTGCTGTAAAATCTTCAACCATTTCGATCTCGTGAGAAGCATTGGGAGTGTCATATTCCACTAAAATAGCATACGCGCGTGTTGAAAGCGTATCGCGACGTCCGGGAATCGACAAACAACCTTCGGGACAGTCTTGTTTTTTCTGTGAATACTGCCTGATCACGGGATTGATGATCACTTCAAAAGGAAAACCTTCTTTGTCAAAACGTTGCACCCAAGCTATGTTTTTTAGAATACCCACTTGAGGCGCAGCAATTCCTGCACCCAGAGAAAGGCTGTCGCGTACTGTAACATACATACGATTGATGAGGTTCATCAGTACAGTATCTTTTGGGTCTACATTTACGTGCTCACTGGGTGTACGCAGCAAAAGGGAATCTTGTTTGTTAGTGATCTTGAAAACACGCATAGGGGTCACAGAATCGGCAGCCATAATGAGGCTGGTTTGTTCTTCGCTAAATTGAGAAGGAGTCTGTTTTTGCTCGTTTGTAGAACTGCATGCAATCAAGCAAATAAACAGAAGACTGAAAAGGGTAGTTTTGATCAAGATGATTGGTTTTTAGTTTCTTAAAAATACCAATTTAATTGGCGCCACCAAATGGTAGGATCTCTCGCAAACTGGCCCGAAATAGTTTAGGTTTAATCTGCAGTGATGCTAATGTTGTCTAACTGGTAGGTGCCGTCAAAGGCTTCTTGAGTGCTTCCGGTGTATTTAAATGCGATATAGCCGCTATTTGCAGGAGTGCATGAAAGGTGCACAATTCCACTACTGTACCAATCACCAAAAAAGTCAAGATCTCTAATCACAAAAGCTTCGTCCAGAATTGCCCAACTGGCCTGTGTGATCATTGCGGGATCACCATCCCAATCGCTGCTAAACAATACCTCAAGATCACTACCGTCTGCAAAACTGCTGCTGGTTTCAAAACGTAAACGTACGTTAGTTGTGGTTGCTAAATCAATAGCCGGAGTGATCAGCCAGCAAACACTAAGCGCATCTCCTGATTGATACGAATCTATGCGTGCCGAAACTCCCTGAGAAGCATTGGTGCCGGTAGCGGTATAAGCTTCCCAAGCTTGAACTCCGTATTCTACAAAGTTGGTCCAGCCATTGCCTTCAATGGGATTGTTACGCGATTGTTCACTAAAGTCATCTGCAAACAGTACCGTTGTGCCTTCGGCTTCTGCCAGACCACAACGGTACAATTCAGGGTCGCAGCGGCTCGTGTCTTCAAAAACCACAGCTTCAGTGGTATTGATTCTCAAAATATAGAAGTCATCATAAAAATCCCGACTTAGAATACCTGAAATGGTTCCGGAGCCGGTGGGAAGTGCAACCGATTTAAACTTCGAAAAGGTACTGGTGCTTACTAAAGTTCTTCCGCGGGGTTCGCAGGTTTCAAGCAAGCGTATCCCGTCGTATTCATCAGTAAGCTCTCCGGCATAGGTTTTAATCGAAGAACCTAGAACCTCATTTCGGTTAAATTGTGCGCGATCAAGCTGAATGAGGATATTCTCATAAGTCTCAGAAAATTCCGAAATGGCTATAGGCAAAGGAACCAGTTGTGCTACTTCCGCATCGCGTAAAATATGATTCCCAATAACTGAATTAGGAATCTCTGTAATGCCGTTTCCGTCACGGATGCCCAATTGCAACACCCCGTTTTCTGTGGTAAGCGCAAGACCATCAAGGTAGACATAGATTTTTCTGCCCGGTTCATACTGTGTGTACAGCGCATTAGCATTCAATTGAAGTGTAATCCCCGCCGTGGGATTTTCAGCAGCATCTTGTACGATGAGTTCGTGGTAAAAATTGCCGGCGACATCGCTACTGATCACATAGCCTGTAAAGTAGGTGTCAGTGGCGTCGAAACTTATGATGGGTTCGCTACTTTGCCGCAGGCTGTTGAGTACGGCTGTAATACTGATTTCAGTGCCTTCAGGAGTGACCGATGGTCTCTCAGTTTCCGGAATTTCAAATTCTGAAGTCACACAGCCTAGAAGCAAAAAGGATGCGATGAGGTATATACAAGGTAGTTTCATAATGTATTTTATTAAAGATGCCGAAGCGAATGATTAAAACCGCACATAAAAATTTAGATAAAAAGTAGCGCCATATCCCAGAAAATACCTGTTGCCAAAAAGCGGAGTATCTCGGGCATGTTCTTCTAATAAACTTCTGTAATCTCCTATACGCGAATCTTCAAAACCGCCGGTTTTGTAGCGGGTGTTCAGTGCATTGTTCAGTAACCCGAAAAACCCAAAAGTATAGCTTTTTACACGCCAGGATTTGCCGCCTACGATGTTGACCAGATAATAGGCGTCTAGCTGCTCTTGCTTTAAAAGTTCTTGAGCGACTTCAGCAGTGTAATCATTAAAAGCTTGTCCGTCATTGTCGCTGCTGAATGCTCCTGATCGCCGTAAATAGCTTACGTCTACATAAGCGTTGGAGAATCTGTTTACACTGGCGCCTAACCACCAGAAATCAGGATCACGATAGTCAAAACCCAGCTGATAGGCGCGTTCAGGACCTCCTGCGACGTGATAGTTTTTAAGTTTGACACTACCATCGCCAAAACGAATGGGAGTTTCAGCAAGCGTGGTGGTATAGTATACCTGAGGATCTTGAGTATACATGTTTTGGCCAAAGGCAGCCGCCGCTTTTAAAGTCAACGTAGGGAGTATGCTGTAAGATGTACCAAATTCTAAACCTAGATTTTGTCGTGCAATATGAGTAGTGCTCTCTTGCACAAGTGCATTGCCTTGATCGATCAGCTGGGTTTGCATCGACTGGGTATAGAAATAAGAAACCTCACTTCCTTGAGTGAAATTAAGCAGGTAACCGGTCAAGCGCAGTTTGAGATCAGAATCTCGATAAATATAACTGGCATCCAGATCAATCAAACGCTCTGATTGCGGATTTTCAAGTATTGCATTACGTTGCCTGGCGTTGGTAAAAACGGTGTTGAAGCCAGGGGGTTGTTCTAGAAATCCGGCGTTTAGTAACGCAAAATGCTTACTGTTGAATTTATACGTGAGTCCGGCTTTGGCGCCTAAACTCGTAAAGCGCACGAGTTCACTTTTTCCTAAAGACAAGGCGCCAGGGTAGTAGCCATTTTCATAATATCCTTCCCGTTGATAAGAGGTTTGTTCTGCACTTAGGGCAGCATAGAAATCCAGATGATTATAAGTGGCTTCTAGTTGCGCAAAAAAACCTATTTGCCTGGCGGCAATTCCGTAATTGTATTTATACCGGTCTCCGGGTTGTACCAGTCGGTTGCGGTTTTGCAAATCACTTTGTGCTAGATCTCCGCCGGTGGTGTTATCATCTTCCGCAAAACTGTCTATATCCAACCAAACGTTTCCGCCAAGAAGATCATCTAATTCAGCATACTGCTCGCTTTGTAATGCCGAACCGTAAACTCCGAAATTGATATCAAAATGTTCTGACATTTGTGCTTTATACCTGATGTTTCCTGTGAAGAGTTGGTCTTGATTTACGTCTTGTTGTACCGCATAGATGGTGTTCAGTCCGGAACGCACTGCCGTTTGATTTGCTTCATATAAAGCCTGCCAGTCGAGTTGCCCGTCGTTTCTAAATTCTTGTTCAGCTAAATAGGCTTGCTGATACTGCGCTGCTGGTGGATTGGGGTAGCGCAAAAAATAGCTGGGCAGGTTTTGGTAATAATTGGGAGCCGGATTTCTTGCGCCACCCACAAAATGCTCTTGCTCGTTAGGGTTGCTTATTAAAGTGCTTCCGGTGTAATCAACACGCGAATTTTTAGTGGTTCCCCATTGATAACCCAGATTGGTCTGTATACTTGCTTGTTTTCCTAATTGCCAATGATGGGAAAGCAATACTAAGGGTTCTTCAATGGCACGCACGCGTGCATTGCGTGCTTCATTATTTTGAAATCCCCAGTTGGGATTATACGTGTAGCCTTTCAGATCGATTACTTCTTGAGTTAATGCGGTGCTTCGGCCTCTGCGATTAGGTGTATAGAGGAATGAAAGATTGATACGGTGTGTTTCTGAAAGTATTTTTTCCGCAGCAAAGAACAACGAATTGGCATCATAAAAGGTGACGTCAATAGCGCCTTCTTGTCCAAATCTCCGTGAAACTAATACAGAATACGCCCAGTTAGAAGCTGTAACCCCGCTGTTGTAACTTGCCATAACCCTGCCGGTATAGGTGCGATTTGCGGTAGCATATGAAATACGACCTCCGGGCCGATACGATGATGCGTGCATATTAAAATGTAAGGTGCCTGCCGGCGCGCCAAAGCTGTAATCACTGGCGGTCAAACCCATACTAAATTCCCTATTGCGCATCACATCGTTGAGTCCGCCCCAGTTGCTCCACTGCGGTCTGCCGGTATTCAATTTATTCAGTACGAGTCCGTTGATCAGGACCCGGCTGTATTTGCTGTCTAAGCCTCGAGGTCTAAAAAACGTGCTGCTAAAATCAAAAGCAGCAGCATTGCTAAACACATCATTCGTGGCGCCCAGTAGTCCTGATACGGCATTATCGCGTTGCTCATTGTCATCGTTGAGTTGTACGTCAGAAAGACTGATGATGGTAATTTGCTCATTGGCTTCAGCAAGATCAATTTCTAAGGGTAGATATTCTAGAACCAGTTCTTGATCAGGAATGAGATTCACCGGGATCGTGAGCGTGAGATAGCCAGATTTGCGCAATACAAGTGTATAGCTGCCCGGCGGTACTTGAGGGATAAAGTCAAAATTTCCGTCAGCATCGGTTTGGGTGGTGTAGTTGGTTTTTTGCACAAAAACCTCAACTTCAGGAAGTGCACTTGAAGTAGCTGCATCTTTAACTGTGCCGCGTATGCGGGAGTATTGTGCAATTGCAGAAGCACTAGAAAGAAACAGCATTAAGATCGTAGCAAATTTGTACACGAAGCGTCCAGATTTAAAATTTTCTAGGGGCGTACGTATCTAAAGTAGAAAATAATGTATCTTAACTATTTGATTTTAGGTATGTTATGCGAAATATTCGATTAAGTGTTCTGGTAGTGTGCTTTTTTATCCCATTTCTGTGTGTTTTTGGTCAGGAAGCGCAGCAGTATCAAATGCTTACGCTGGCATTTTACAATCTTGAGAATCTTTTTGATACCGAAAATGATCCCATAACCTACGATGACGACCGTACCCCTCATGGAAAAGACCGCTGGACGCAAGAAATTTATACCGATAAACTGGCAAAGATGGCTGAGGTCATTGCGCAGATAGGTCCGGAGGAAGCACAAGGGCCCCCCGCAATACTCGGTGTGGCTGAAATCGAAAACCTAAAAGTACTTCAAGAGCTTACCGGCCAGGAAGTTTTGCGCTCAGCGCATTATGGGATTGTACACTACGACTCTCCTGACCGTCGCGGAATTGATGTAGGACTGCTCTACAATACGCAAGTCTTTCAAGTCATCAGTAGTAAAGTTTTTGAGCTGGAATTGTACAATACCGAGCGTGAAGACAAACGTATTTATACGCGAGACCAACTTCTGGTAACCGGAAATTTGGCCGGAGAGCGTATGCACGTGATCGTCAACCATTGGCCTTCGCGAAGCGGAGGAGAGGCACGCACCCGACCACGACGTATGGCGGCCGCAGCCTTGAATAAAAAGATTATGGATTCTATATTAAGTAAGGAACCTTATGCTAAAATCGTGAGTATGGGGGATCTTAATGATGACCCTAAAGACAAAAGCTTAAAGAAGGTATTGAAAACTAAAGCTCGTGTAGAAGCTGTAGGTTTGCGAGAGATCTATAACCCTATGGAACGTATGGCCAAGCGCGGTCAGGGGACGCTGGCATATCGAGACAGCTGGAACTTATTTGATCAGATCTTGCTTTCTGCCGCTTGGCTTTCTAAAGACTACGAGACTTTTCAGTTTTATAAAGCAGGAATATTCAATAAACGCTTTTTGCAAACTCCGGAAGGGCCTTACAAAGGTTATCCTTTTCGCAGTTTCGCTAACGGAAATTACACAGGAGGCTACAGCGATCACTTTCCAGTATACATCGCTCTAATACGGAAAACGGATTAGGTTTTTGGCGGTTCTTCAGGATTGGTCGCTAATTCTATGGCTTTTTTTTTATCAGCTTCTATTTGTTTTTCCTTTTCGCGAAGCGCAGCCATTTCTTCAGAGTGCGCCAGTTTTGCGTGGCTGCTAGGTACGATCTTGTGCTTTTTGACTAAAGCATATTGCACAGTGATTTCTGCACCAAAAAATAAGATTAAACAGGTATAGTTCACCCAAAGTAAAATCAATACGATCGAAGCAGCACCCCCATAAACCGAAGCCGGATTGCTGCTGGCAAAATAATAGGCCAGTATGCTTTCCCCAACCAAGAATAAAATTGCTGTAATGCTGGCGCCCAGTACGGTGGTTTTATACCCCATTTTCACATCAGGGAGAATTTTAAAAATTGCAGCAAAGAGGCCGGCGATGAATGCAAAAGAGATGAGAAATCGCAAGGCATCGGCAAACACGACGGTAATAGTCGGTGCAAATTGTGATAAGTAATCAGTGAGCAGGTTGAGCAGTACCGTGATCACAAAGGCTACCAATAGCATAAACCCTAAAACCAAGACCATTCCAAAAGCGATTGCCCGGTTGATGAGCATCCGTTTAAAGTTGTCGTTCTTTTCAGTAACATTCCAGATGGTGTTCATGGTTTTTTTCATCTGAAAAAACACTCCGGTAGCACCATAGATCAATGCTCCTATACTAATGATCAAGGTGATCCAATTATCGTTTTGTAGGGTGACTTTACCAATCATTTGCTCAATGGCGATAGCGACCTCAGGAGAGATAAATCTTGAGATCTCATCGTGTATGCGCCCCTGTACGGCTTCGGGACCTAGAAATGCACTGGCAATCGAGGTGACGATCATCAGCAGTGAGGGCAACGAGAATAAGGTGTAATACGCAATGATCGCACTTTTAGCAAACGGGTCATTCCGATCCCAAGCCACATAAGTTTTCTTAAGAAACTGAAACAGCGTAAAGCCTTGTCTTAATATGGGATTCTTGGGTTTATTCATCGTTTAGAAAGGGCTTGATCACATAATCGAGTTCGTCTACCGCTTCAATGCTCAAGTCTATGCTTTGCGTTTCAAGACTGTCTTTACGGGTTAGTGTAGGGATCGCATATCCCGTATAGTTGGCTGGTAATTCTTTTTGTGTAGTATTCAGTTGCCGTTCACATTCCGCAGCCATTTTGGTATAATCATTCAACTCAATATTCAGTTCCAGATAGCGTCCTTCATCATCCAAGCCATCAATGGTATTGTCTGCTGAGACTGGTTCGTAGATCAGTTTCTTTGAGGAGATCGAGTATACATTGCCTTTGGTATCTATGTACGTGTACGACGGGGCGTTAGGTAATTGTTTTTTGGTAGTGGTAATTCCGGGTGTAGCGCCACAAGCCACTACAACGAGCAGCCCTAGAGCAGCTGTAAAAACATAAATAAAACGGCCCATATGCATATTTTAAAATTGAAATTACAAAAGCGGCATTTTGTGGTAAATCTGTTTAGACATAGTTTAACGTTTAACAGCGCAACTTTGGGAAATAATTGTAGTTTTGAAAAATACTAAGTTTCCCCTATGTCAGATTTCTGGTTCTATTTTAAAATTGGTCTTGATCACGTTTTAGATTACACGGCATACGACCACGTTTTATTTCTTATCGTTTTATCAGTACCCTATGTGTTTAAAGATTGGCGCAGGGTGTTATT
Organism: Leeuwenhoekiella palythoae; assembly: GCF_020310025.1. Lineage (GTDB taxonomy): Bacteria > Bacteroidota > Bacteroidia > Flavobacteriales > Flavobacteriaceae > Leeuwenhoekiella > Leeuwenhoekiella palythoae. Next base: position 1,368,161 of record NZ_CP084318.1, on the reverse strand, counting down.
GATGGTGACCTTATTTACTTTAGGGCATACCACCTCATTATTGCTTGCAGTATATGATGTAGTCCGCATCAACCGCGGTCTTATTGAGTTTTTAATACCGGTGACCATTTTTATTGCAGCATTGTACAATGTGTTTACTGCAGGTAGGGGAGCGCACAAAGACAAGTTGGGCGTACTGCTCATCACGGCGTTATTTTTTGGGTTGATCCACGGCTTAGGATTTTCAGGCTTTTTTGAGCAGTTAACGGCTCATTTGTCTAATAAGTTACTGCCGCTGGCAGAATTTGCATTAGGTATCGAAGCTGCGCAGATCATCATCACGCTTATCGTTTTGATCATTGGGTTTATCTGCCAAACCATTTTCAGGTTCTCTCGCAGAGATTGGGTGATGTTCATATCTGCGGTTGTCATTGGTATGGTAATTCCGATGTTAATAGCAAATTATCCGTGGTAAAGCAGTTTTTGTGGGATGAGAAGCGACGCAAGTTTTTTATCTTCGCAAACTTAACGACTTGTATTTCAGCTTCGGGATTATAGATTTATGTCTTCAATAACTTCAGATAAACAATTGACCTACGATATCGCCTATTTACGTATGGCGCAGGAGTGGGCAAAACTTTCTTACTGTAAAAGAAAACAAGTAGGTGCTTTGATCGTTAAGGATAAGATGATTATTTCAGACGGTTATAACGGGACGCCCACAGGTTTTGAAAACATATGTGAAGACGATGAAGGCTACACCAAGTGGTATGTACTTCACGCAGAAGCTAATGCGATCTTAAAAGTAGCATCTTCTACCCAATCTTGTGAAGGAGCAACCTTGTATATTACACTTTCTCCGTGTACCGAATGCAGTAAACTCATACATCAGGCCGGTATTAAACGTGTGGTTTTTCACAAAGCCTATAAAGACCCTAGCGGAATTGAATTTCTACGTCGCGCCGGAGTACAAGTAGACTGCATTGAAAATATTGAAGAATAAATGGGCGGTTACCAAAAAAAATACCTTCCTATCTTTTTCTGTGTGGCGGTAGCCCTGGGTATTTTCATTGGGAGCCAACTCAACTACAGCAGCAATCCTACTAATATTTTAGGCGGAAATGCCAAAAAAGAAAAACTTAACCGGCTCATAGACTACATAGATTATGAGTATGTAGATCCTATAAATACAGACAGTATTGTTGAGGTAACCGTAAACGGAATACTCGAAAATCTCGATCCGCATTCTGTGTATATTCCTCCGAGTGAATTGCAGGAAGTGAGTGAGAGTATGAAAGGGGATTTTGTAGGTATAGGGATCAGTTTTTATAACTTTAGAGATACCATTGCAGTCATTCAAGCCATTCCCGGAGGTCCAAGTGAAAAGGCCGGAATACGCGGCGGCGACCGCATTGTGGCGGCAGATAACCAGTCGTTAACCGGTGCTGTGGTGCGTGATGATACGATCACCAATCAGTTAAAAGGCCAGATCAATACTAAAGTAGCGCTTAAAGTCAAACGACCGGGAGTAGAAGGTTTGCTCGATTTTAAAGTAACCCGAGCAGTAGTGCCCCTCAAGAGTGTTGACGCTTCGTATATGGCGACCGATACGTTAGGATACATCAAGATCAACCGCTTCGCCGAAAGTACCCCTCAAGAATTTGAAAAAGCTTTGGTAGCGCTAAAGCGAAAGGGCGCCACCCAACTCATTCTTGACCTGCGCGGAAATCCGGGAGGTTATATTTCGGCAGCAGAACAAATTGCTGATCAGTTTTTAAAAGAAGATAAACTCATTCTGTTTACCAAAAACAAAACCGGAAAGATCGAGAACGCCTATGCTACCGATGAAGGCGCTTTTGAAGACGGGATGGTGTATGTGTTGATCAATGAGAATTCGGCTTCTGCTAGTGAGATCGTTGCCGGAGCTATACAAGACAATGACCGCGGTGTTATTGTTGGTAGACGTTCTTTTGGTAAAGGTTTGGTACAGCGAGAAATGCAATTGGGTGACGGCAGCGCAGTCAGACTCACCATCGCCAGATACTACACGCCTACAGGTAGGAGTATTCAGCGACCTTATGATTCCGGGAACAAAGCCTACTATGAAGATTATCTTTCGCGCTATAAAAACGGGGAGATGCAAAGCGCAGACAGCATCACTGTAGCCGATAGTCTTCGCTATGTTACTCCGGGAGGAAAAGTGGTCTATGGCGGCGGCGGGATCATCCCTGATGTGTTTATCCCAAAGGATACCAATTATGAGAAAGAAGCGATAACCTACGCCTTACGCTCGGGCTTTATGTCTCGTTTTATTTTTGAGATCATTGAGCAGCGCCGCCCGTACTACAACAGCCTTTCTTTTGAAGAATTCAGTAAAACGGTAAGCATCAGTGATAAAACCATAACTGATTTTGTGAATTACATGAGTAAGCGCAGTTTAAAAATCAGAGTAAGGGATTATAAAGACGATTTAAAGCGTTATCTTAAGGCCGTAATGGCGCAACAGCTTTTTGGGAATACAGTTTTTGAAAAGCTGATCAATGAAGAAGATCCTGCCATCATTAAAATTAAAGAACTGAGCCGCGAGTAGTGCTTATGGTAATTATAGCTTCCATATTTGTTTTTTGTATTGCAGCAGTATTCAGATTGTTAGACAACAGTGCAGGCTTGCTCATCTCTAATGGCATATCGGTGAGTCCGTTTTATCTCAAAGCTGCAGAGATCAAAGAGCAAATGAGTCGCATTGAGAATGATGAGCTGCGTAAAAAGCTCAAGCGTACGCTAGTGTATCAAAAGCTGCACAAAGTATTTTTAATACTTGCCGTGCTCACGTTTATCGCCGGGATCGTCTATGAATTCATCAATCCCTCGCTTGTCGCGCTATTATAACTGCGTTTTGGTGGTCTTGGTCTTTTGAGCCGCCTTGCTCTTTTCAGCAATTTTTCTTGAAATAAGTAAAATCACTACGAGTAACATCGCACATAAACAAGCCACCACCGAAATTACAGCAACCGTACTGTCGCCGGTAAGCGGCGCGCTATAATCTACTTTGGTCAGGTTAAATATCAATAGAGCGCTTGCCAAAGCAAGAATGATATAGAGTGCAACTTTCATGAGCTGGGTTTAAAAGAGTCCTTGAATATTTGTAGTAAACAGCTTAACCGCCATCGCTAACAAAATTACACCAAAGATTTTGCGTATGATGTTAATTCCTTGTTTTCCTAGAATTTTTCCGATGCGGCCAGAGGCTTTCAATACTGCATAAACGATCACAATATTGATAAAAATGGCCACGATGATATTCTCTACGGCATACTCTGCGCGCAGTGAAAGCAGGGAGGTCATTGTTCCGGCTCCTGCGATCAACGGGAAGGCAAGCGGCACCACACTAGCGGTTTCAGGAGCGTCATCTTTATACAAGGAGATCCCTAGGATCATTTCTAAAGCCAGAAAAAACAGAATAAAAGCACCGGCTACGGCAAACGAATTGACGTCAATACCTATAAGGTTCAGGATTTCTTTACCTACAAAAAGAAACACAACCATCAACATTGCCGCTACGATAGAAGCCTTTTCACTCTGAATATGCCCTACCTTTTCACGCAGCCCAATGATGATCGGGATGTTACCAATGATGTCTATGATCGCAAATAGGATCATGGTCGCCGTTATGATTTCTTTAATATTAAATGCCATCGCTATCCTTTTTTTAAAGAGGGCGCAAAATTACATCTATTTCTTTGATTAATAAGCATTAAAACCCAAAGATTTAACAATTAGATAATGTGCTTCAAAGTACCTGGAGGCTAATGATTTTACGCACGGCTTTAGCAGGTGCGCTTCTAAAACATGAATGTAGAAATACACTGCGCTCAGCGGGAGAACATGTATCTTTGCGCTATGTTTCAGATAGATCAAACCATAGTTTCAGAAGACGTTATCAACAAAGATTTTGTGTGTAACCTCGCTGCGTGTAAAGGAGAATGTTGTATCGCCGGAGAGGCAGGAGCGCCGGTTGAACCTCAGGAAGTTGAAATTTTAAAGGAAATCTACCCTAAGGTAAAGCCTTTTTTGCGCCCGGAAGGGATCGCGGCGATCGAAGCTCAGGGTACACACATTAAAACCGATCTGGACCAACTTGAAACTCCATTGGTCAATGGTGCTGAGTGTGCTTACGTGACCTTTACCAAAGAAGGGGTGGCTTCGTGTGGGATCGAGGATGCCTACAATGCGGGCGAGGTAGATTTTAGAAAACCCATCTCGTGCCATTTGTATCCGGTGCGTTTGCAGAAGTATTCTAAATTCACCGCGGTAAACTACGAGCGCTGGCCTATTTGTGATGATGCCTGTACTTTGGGTAAAGAGTTGCAGGTGCCGGTATATAAGTTTACTAAAGATGCGCTTATTCGCAAATTTGGTGCTCCTTGGTATGAGGAGTTAGAAGCGGTTGTGGAGCTTTTGAAGCAAGAAGATGCGAAGTAAACTGCCGCAAAACAAACTATCTATTTTTGCTGTGATGAGCAAAATGGCGGCGCAATACAACGCCATCAACTTATCGCAAGGCTTTCCTGATTTTAATACAGACCCGGCGTTGATTCGGTTGGTGACTCAAGCTATGCAAAATGGCTCCAATCAATATGCTCCATTGGCGGGATATCTTCCGCTACGCGAAAACATTGCAGACTTAGTTCAAGAGCTTCGTGGTGCAACTTATGATCCGGAACAAGAGATCTGCATCACTGTAGGTGCTTCGGAAGCTTTGTACGTAGCGATCACAGCTTTTGTGCATCGCGACGATGAGGTTATCGTTTTAAAACCGGCGTACGATACGTATGAACCTACGATTGCATTGCAAGGCGGAATTCCCGTACCGGTTCAACTTGATGCACCTTACACTACGGTAGATTGGGATGCGGTAGCCGCAGCGATTACGCCCAAAACAAGAATGCTGGTTTTAAACAATCCGCATAATCCCAGTGGAATGGTGCTGAAGGATGCTGACTTGAAGCGCCTGGAAGAATTGGTAAAAGATACCGATATTTTAATCTTGAGCGATGAGGTCTATGAGCATATTGTATTTGATGAAAAGCAACACCGCAGTGTCGCATCATATCCCGGCTTAAAAGAACGTGCACTGGTGACGGCTTCTTTTGGAAAAACCTTTCACACCACCGGTTGGAAAATGGGTTACTGTCTTGCGCCCAAAGCGCTGATGGCCGAATTCAATAAAGTACATCAAAACACGGTTTTTTGTGTGCACCATCCTACTCAAGTGGCACTCGCTGAATACTTGAACGAACCTGAGCATTATTTAAATCTGGGCAGTTTTTATCAGCGGAAACGCGATGTGTTCCTAAACGCGATTCAAGGTTCACGCTTTCGCTTTACGCCTTCTGAAGGGACGTATTTTCAAATGCTTGATTATACAGGAATTAGTGGTCTAAACGATGTTGCCTTTGCCGAATATCTTACTAAAGAAAAGGGACTGGCGAGCATTCCGGTATCGGTGTTTAATAAAGAACAACGTGATGATCATCTGTTGCGTTTTTGCTTCGCTAAAGAAGAAGATACGCTGCTCAAAGCAGCAGCGATTCTCAATGCGATTTAAAGCGCTGCCGCGCTAATGATCGAAATGTACAGGTTGGCAGCATACCCGCAATACACCAATAGTTCTTCCAGATCGGTTTGTTTATCAAAAGCTTCCGGTTCGACGTCGTAATTGTAGCTGAGTTGATGCCATTTACTGGTGCATATCAGCTTAAACTGCAGTTGTTTTTCGGCATTATACACCTCAAACTTCAGCTTAAGCCCTGAAATGTTTTTGAGAATATAATTGACTTCCGTGCGGTCAGGATTGATGTAGCGGATCACCATCTGCCCTTTTAGGTTAAACGTGATGTCGCCCACGTTGCGGTCGTTTTTAAAAAGATCTACTTTGCTCGTCCAGATATTTTTGGGCTTGATCTCAATAACCGACTTGTTCAAGTTTGTAATCGCAGTGCTCGAAAACCAATTTTTATACACCACTTCACACAATTCTTTAGCACCGTCAAGTACTTTAAAATCTCCTTTAGACGAACTAGAACTTAATTTTAATGTAGCCATACTTTTGGGTTTTTAGCTAAAGTTAGGATTTCTAGAATTACGCATGTAAATTTTTCAACTGCTTATTAACCTGTTCGCTCAGGCGTTTGAGCGATGCGAGTTGTTCGCTTAAAATATGGCTTTCCAGAAGAGCTTCATCCGGCTCTTGCGTCAGTTGTGTTTCAAAGGGAACAAGGTCTTCTTCTTCCCATTCTGCTTGCGTATTTTGTGCTTCCAGCAGCAATAAAGCGTGATCAATGTTATTAAAAACCGGTGCGGTAACCTGATGAAAGGCCTCACTGCGACGGGTCACGTTGTGCGTGCGTAAATAAGCACCTATAGAAGCTAGCGCTCCCAGAAATGCGTGGTTAAGTACCGCCAGTTCATAGAGTTTTCCGGTGAGCTTGCCTTTGCTTTTAGGTTCTTGCAGCAGGCGTTGCACCCCGCTGTTGAGTCCGGCGGTGGCGATAAAGGCTTTTTTACGTGCCAGTTTATAGGCAAGCGCCAGCTCTTCTTTAGTATCGTAATGCTGCTCGATGGCGGCGAGGTAATTGCGGTGCGCCCGCAGACTATCGGCAAGGTTTTGTTTAAGCGTTTTGGCTTCCCGAGTAGGCCATAAAAAGGCATTCGCCAAAGCGGCTAAGGCTGCTCCTACGGCAGTATCGATCACGCGAAACTGAATCACCGCCAACACATCCGGGCGCAGTAGCGCATAAGCAAAAATGATACTCAGCGTAATGAACAAGGCGCCGGTACGGTAGTTTTTTTGTAGCGAGGCTTGCGCACCCACAAAGCTGAGGATCGCCAACACCCGAAAAAGCATTTTGTCATTTTCAAAAAAATAGACAATGCCTGCTGCTACCACGGCACCCAGCAAGGTTCCCAGAATACGTTGTTTAGAGCGTTGTTTGGTAAGGCCATAACCTGGGCGCATAATCACCACAATGGTCAGCAAGATCCAATACGGGTTTTGTACCGAAAATAAATTCCCTAAGGTGATCCCGGCGATCGCGGTCACGGCAATACGCAGTGCGTGTCTGAAGATCGGGGAGTCGCGGTTGAGGTTTTCGAGCAAAAGCTGAAAACTGTAATCTTGTTTGGTGATAAATCCTTCCAGCTCCTTGGGCGAGTCGGTATTGGTGTCTTTGATGTTTTTTCTTCGGTCTAATAAATCGGCGATACCAAAAATGCGCTGCGCCTGCTTTTCTTGCAATTCGTATAAGTTGTGCAATACGATATAGTCTGTAGTCACCGGTTGTTGCTTCAGCAGTAGGAGGGCACTTTTAGCATTTTTAAGGCGTTGCTCTAGCGAATTGAGGTTGAGGTCGTGCTTTTGCAAATTGGTAGTGACAATACGTTTTAAGCTTTCGCTTTGCGCTTTATTCAGCTGAATGAACGCTTCAAGCTGCTGGGGATACTTTTTGAGCACCTCGTGCATTTGCTGTGGAGGGATGGGACTCGTCAACGAGAGTTCAGAAAGATCAACCAATTCGGTAAGGACCAGAAAACGCTTGCGGTAATAGCTTGAAGTACCTGAAGCATGCCGCGCTTGCAGCAAGATCTCACGCAGTTTTTCGAGATGCTCGTTAAACTCACTCTGAATCACAAACAAGCGTTGCAAGCCGCTGTCTCGGTCGGTCGCCTGTTTTAGGAATTCGCCCCGCGCCTCAATATAAGACGCACTCAGGTTGAGTGCGGTTTCAAAAAGTTCTTCGATCTGTTTTTTAGGCGCCAGCAGGTCGTAGAGCAAGGTCAATGCTAAATACCAAATTCCGCCTAAAACAATAAGGCTGCTGCGTTCATAAGGAAAGAGACCGGATGCCGATAGATTGGCAAAACTAAGCACTACGGCAAACAAGCCCGCAAAGCCGATAAGCGAAGCGCGAAATCCATATACCGAAAGCATCGAAAGCGCAAAAACAGTAATGCCCAGATAGGGCAATTGTACCCAAAGCGTAGGTGGAATATACGCACCAATTAAGCTGATCACTCCGCCTAAAAGTGCCGAAAGCAAGATGCCAATGCGTTTGTTTTTAAGGCTGCCGGTAACCGTGCTGGGCGATGATAGCAAAACGCCTGTGCCTAATGCCAATCCAATATTGAGCGCTCCCAGAAGATATCCGGTAAGCATAGGAGCGACCACGCCAAAGGTGATGAGCAGCGCTTTAGCAAAATCTGTACTGTTAAAAAATCGTGTGGTTTGGGTATGGTACTGCCTGAAATTCACTATTAAATATTAGGAGCAGAAGGCGGTGCTTCTGCAAGGTAAAGGTGACACTTTTTACCCAAATTGCGCGGTTTACTCGATAATCCAAATCAAATACGCTAGCAATAGCCTCAAGCGACAACTATGCGTTTAACAAGATCTTAAGTGTTGCCCGAAATTTTTACTCGCGTAATTTTTTAGCCACATAACCACGTACCAACTCGGTAGTGATCCCAAAAGCCAAATGTGCCAAGAGTTCGTTGACCTGAATTTTCGCCGGGATCTCGGTCGGATTGTCTTTAAGTCCTAACAAAGGTAACGAGGTCTCGTGTGTACCTATCCATGTCGTTGCGCCATAGGCTGCACCGTCAAAAATATTAGTATCTAACTTATCGCGTTTAGCGTAGCCATAGGTCGCACCTAAACTGGCACCAAAAGGCACATTCACCAACTGCTCTGCCAGCTCGTGGTTGCTTTCGCTAATGCGCTCTCCGGTAAGTTTCATTGAGAGGTCATCTACCATTTTGATCTGTGCCGATCGGGTATTGGGCTTACGTACCGGAAGCACTTTCTCGATCGCTGTTTTGACCAAAGTACCGGCAAGACCGCCCAATACGCCGGAGATCAAACCGCGACTAACATTAGAGGTGAAGGTATCTTTTTCTAACCAGGCTTCAAGGGTCGTGCTCATAATTTGTTGTTTGGTTTAAAGGTAATAAGGATGCCACACAAGGCCTTTGGGTTTAACAGCTTTTTGACACCTGCGGCACGAGCTTTAAACGGGTTTAATAAGGAGATTAAGTATAGATTGTCCATTAATTCACCATTGTTTGCCCATAAATACTGGGGTTTAATGGATAAACAATGGAGAAACTATGGTTAAACAATGGATAAAGCCCGAAGTGTACCCGCGGGGAAATACCCCCTAATTGCAGGTTAATTACTGATAATTATGGAATTGCGTAAAATAGTGTGGGGATTTTGGGGTAGATTTAGGGTTATTGTATTAGAGCTTATTGATCACTTAAATTAAATACAAATATGGCAATCATTAGAAAACTTGATATTAGACCAGAATCTGTAGAGTCCATATATGGGTACTATAGAAAAAAAATGCTTTTAGTAAATAGAAAATACCAGCGTAAATTAGTTTGGAGTGTTGAGGAAAAGGAAAAATTTATTGATAGTATTTATAATGGATTGCCAATACCTTTAATACTAGTAGCACTCACGAAATACAAGGAGAGCACAGTGTATGAGATTATTGATGGGATGCAAAGACTTAATGCAATTGTTTCCTTTATACAAAACGAAGTTCATTTATCAGGAAAATATTTTAACCTTGATACATTAGCTTTAACAAAGGCACTCAAAGATAGAGGTAATCTTATTCAAAAAGAACCTAAACTGGCAATTGAAGAATGTTTAGAAATCACTTCTTATCAGCTTCCATTTTCAATAACTGCGTATGACAAAGATGCGGATATAGAAGAAATTTTTAGAAGAATTAATTCTTATGGTAAGACACTTTCCAGTCACGAATTAAGACAGGCTGGCTCTACTGGTACATTTACTAAGATAGTAAGGGATATTGCGGAAACAATCAGACAAGATGTCTCGCCATCTGATAAAATACTGCTAGGGAACATGCGAAGAATAAGTTTAAGTAATAGAGGCCTTAATTATGGAATAGATTTAAGAGAAGTGTTTTGGTTTAAGCAAAGTATATTGACAGAAAATAATATTAGAGCTTCAAGGGATGAGGAATTAATAGCACACTTGATAATTGGTATTTTAATGAATTATGATATCAATATTAGTTCAACATCACTAGATAAAGCATATGGTTTGAGCGATGAAGAACATGAAAATATTGATACAGAAGAGTTAATAAAGAAATATGGTGGAGCCAAATTTATAGTAAGCCAGTTCGAATCAATTTTCCAAGAAATTAAAAATACAATAGATGTATATAAATTTGATTTTAGGAGATTATTATTTAGAGAGCAGAGTCGATATATAAATAATGCTTTTCAAGTAATATTTTTAACCTTTCATCATTTGTTAGTTAAAGAGGAGTTGAAAATTAATGACTATCGTGCATTAAATAAAGAGCTAAATGGTTTAGGTGATAAGTTTATTTCCCCTATGATTGAAGAAATTAGACATAGAGCTGCACGGAAGAGATGTATTGATTCAGTTGCAGGAGTACTGCGGAGACATTTTTCAAAAAGAGATGAAACAGATCCTGTACTAAGTAACGGAGTGATTAAATTGGAATCTTTAATAGCTGCTTCAAAAACTGAAAATACATCATATGATTTTAAACAAGGTATTTACCAGATGGATAAAGAGAATAAAAATATCAGAGATAAAATTCTCAAAACTCTATGCTCTTTTGTAAATGCAGGAAGAAATTCTGTTGGTTATGTTGTTTTAGGTGTTGCAGATAAAGAACATATAGCCAGCCAATTCACAAAATTTTATAATGATAATACAATTGAATTGAACGGTTTTTATATAACAGGATTAGATGCAGAGTGTAAAAAGCGACATAAGGATCTTGATGAATATAGAACTCAACTTGAACAGTTCATTAAGAAGGCAGATGTTCAACCAGAATATTACAAAACACAGATTTTAAAAAATATTGACTTGTTTTCTTATAAAGATAAATCAATAATTATTTTGAAAATTGAATCAAAAGATGACCCATTAAAATTAAATGGAAAGTTTTATCATAGAGAAGGTACAAGTACAGTTGAAATTTCTAGTTCTGAGGAACGTCAATTGTGGTCATTATTTTTAAAGTAGACAGAAATTTTACTAGTTGATTATAAATGTAAGAGGTTGTCAATGAATTGTATAGGCCTATTTGATAGGAAATAACATAACTACTTATGAAAAATTACTATTTAATTTTAATCGAACATTTTATTGGTATCGGATACCTAATTTTATTTTTTATAGGTTCTTTTGCGAATTATACTACTCTATACTACACTGGAGGAATAGGAATGTTCCTTTTCATCTTAATTATGGTTAAGGGTCAGCCCAAAAACTTATCTTCTTTTTTGTTTATGTGTTTACTGGGTTCCATAATAGCATATTTTATATCTAATTGGTGGTCTGGGCTTTTTTGGATGAGTGCTATTTTTACTGTAGGACAAATATTTGGTATGAGCGCCTTGATTAAAAGTAAAGACCATATAAGAAATATGCATGTGTTAGATTTCGCCAGATCTGGAATGGAGTCTGACCCTGATAGACTAGAAGTTATTGATATTATTTTATTCGTAGTGTTGTTAACAGCTCCATATTTATTACAGCTTTTGTGAATTGAGATGAAAATTAGTAATTATTAGGAGACTTATTATTTCACGTACGAAGGCCTTTTAAAAAGAATAAGTCCAAAGCTAAAGCAGGGCTAAACCATAATTATTCTACTCCAAAGAAAAGTACAACTTATCCTGGGATTTGTTCAACTGCTGCTGTCGGAGGTTTGGGTTTTTGAGATGGGGTGGTTGTATTACCAGTATATGTATACCGATGTTCTTTTTGCTTTTAGGTATCTGGATTGGGTGCTTTTTTTAAACATAGGCCTCGGTTTGCTTAATACGTATTTGGGCTATCGGGTATTAACCAGAAGACTAGCCATCCTTAAAGGTTATATTCTTATGCTGTGTTTGATCGTTTTGGGGAGTTTGCTAAATTTGAGTTATACCAACCTATGAGCCTATTTATAAGCTTAATTGTACTGGCGTTGGGGGTAAGTGGGATTTTGTTGCTTACCAAGACAAGGTTTCCAAAAGCAGAAAAGCTGCTCAGCCGTATTGCCTTGCTTTCGTTGGTAGTAATGATCCTATGCGTGGTGCTTTTGAGTAATGATCTATGTCTTAAGGGTGCATATACCAGCGCGATCATTGGGGTGGTGTTTTTACTTACTACGCTTGTTCTTTTTGGATTGTCTAAACGAACCACAACCAAAATATGGAGCGGTCTTATTACTATTCCTGTTTTTATTTGCTGCCTCTTAAGTCTATTTGATAAAGGATACCTCTTCTTTTTTTACCTACTGGCATTACCCTTTGCACCTCCGATAGCTACCTATGATGTAGATGAAACCCATCAGGTTGAAGTTCATGATGGTGGATTTATGGCGTGTGGTGAAAGTTTGGTGCTTACAGAATCTACCTGTTTCCTTTTTGATAAACAGCGATATGCAGGTAATAATCATTGTGTCACTAACATATATAAGGTAGAAACGGTAGCGTTTGATGAGAACAAAGCAACTTTTTTGATCTATCACGATGAGAGCAGGAATATAGAAAACCCATACACCTATGAAACCGAGTTTAATTGACCGGGGAGCCTTCTCGCTATACTGAAGAAAAAGAAGCGGAAACCCTTTGGGTATGTGCACATTCAGTCACCTCGACGTTAGGAGAGGTCGCACAAGTCGCTAACTCCCTTCTCCTTTGGGAGAAGGGTTGGGGATGAGGGGGAAGTCCGCGTAGCTGGACAGGGGTCGTTTTAGTAAGTTTGCGTGAGCACCACCCCGTCAGCTGCTGCGCACTCTGTGCTTGCCGCTGCCACCCCTCCTCAACAAGGAGGGGAGCTGAAGTGTTAAGCGCTTCTAATTGTTTCATAAGGATTTAACGACAGTATGTAACCTTCACGCGATACAATTCCCTATATACATTAGGACAGGCAGCGCGGCAACATCTAAAACAGTAAGCAGTGAACAGCAAACTGCCAACTGAGACTGCCGACTAGAGAAGGGCTGGGGATAAGGACTTTTGACAAAGCACACACCAGATGGGATTTCTCCCGATGGTCGAAATCACGTTTGAGTCGTAGTTCTACTTTCGTATTTTAATACCGTCTTTTCTCTTTCATCTCTTGTCTATTATCTCAAGTCTAATATCTCCAGTCTAAGAAGCTCCATAAACCAGTTCCAAAAAGGCTTCGATCTGACTCGGCTCTAGCCAGCGGAGTACGATGACCAAGTCGTTTTCTTGGTCGATGACGATAAAGTTTCCGCCAAAACCGGCTGCGTAATACAAGTGTTCAGGCAGGTTTTTCCAGTGGCGTGCACCTTGCTGATTCAGCCACCACATATAGCCGTAATTAGGATTCGGCGTTGAAGGTTGTTGTACCGCTTTTACCCAAGCTTCAGAAAGCAAGCGTTTACCGTCCCAAACACCATTATTAAGGAATAAAAGTCCAAAGCGCGCCATATCTTCAGCACTGATAAACATCCCACCACCGGAATGTCCGCCGCCGGTCACGCTTTGCATTTGGAGACCGTCTATGGTGCTCCACGCATCGTCATAGCCAAACCAACGCCACGAGGTAGAAGCGCCTATAGGATCCATAAGCTGTTCTTTCAATACCTGCGGAAGCGGTTTGCGCCACGTATGCGTGAGTGCGTAGGCGAGTACATTTACCCTTACGTCGTTGTATTCAAAGAACGTTCCGGGGGTGCGCAGTTCGCGATTCTTCCAAGTGTCAATGCCGCCTTCACGCGGTGGGCGGTCTGCCCAGTCCTTTCCGTCCCAGAGTTCGCCGCTCCAGTCAGAGTTTTGTTCCAGCAGGTGCTTCCAGGTAACTTGGCTGTTGTGGTCACCGTCAAAGGTTCCGTCCCAGATATAATCGCCTACCAGATCATTCACATCGGTGATGATGCCCGCATCTACTGCGAGACCGGCAGTGGTTGAGAGAAAACTTTTGGTGACGCTAAACGTCATATCTACCCGTTCCGTATCGCCCCATCTGGTGACGAGGTAGCCGTTCTTCAAGATCATTCCCGCAGGTCCGCCGCGCTTTTTTGTGGGTCCGGCGATGTGATGATACGGCTCCCGCTCAAATCCTTTTAAAATCGCCTGGCGCAGATCGCGCGAACCGGTGTATTCGTGTTCCATAGCAAAATCAACCGCGGCTTGGAGCGAAACTTCGGTAAACGCACCGGAGGTTGCTGATGTGGTTTTCCATTCGGCTTGATATTCGGGAAAATAATATTCTTGTGCGTAAAGGGTTTTGATGGTTAGAAGAAGTATACCAAAGAAACAATACAAGTGCGCGGAGTGTTTTTTCATCAGACTGTTAATATTATTGTTAAAAATTATGGTAAATAAAAGTTAAATAGCTTTTGCTAATGATTGAATACTATTTTTTAATCATTTTCTAACAAAATCGGCAAACTCAATAAATACCTTTGGTAGGAAAATTACCAAAAAAATAAAGATATCATGGCAGAGCAAAAGAAAATGACCACCTCAGCGGGAGCACCGGTTTCTAATAATCAGAAATCGCAAACAGCCGGCGATCGCGGTCCTGTAGTAATGCAGGATTACAAATTGTTTGAGAAATTAGCACACCAAAACCGTGAGCGCATTCCAGAGCGTACAGTGCACGCCAAAGGTTGGGGAGCACAGGGAACATTTACTGTTACTCATGATATCACAAAATATACTTGTGCCAAATTGTTTTCTGAAGTGGGGAAGCAAACTCCGATATTATCGCGTTTTTCTACAGTAGCCGGGGAAGCTGGCGCTGCAGATACCGAGCGTGATGTGCGCGGGTTTTCGCTGAAGTTTTATACCGAAGAAGGAAACTGGGATATGGTAGGGAATAACACCCCCGTATTCTTTATTCGTGACGGTTATAAATTCCCAGACTTTATTCATACGCAAAAGCGTCATCCTAAAACCAACTTGCGCTCGCCCGAAGCTATGTGGGATTACTGGTCGCTTTCTCCCGAAAGTTTACACCAAGTCACCATCTTAATGTCTGACCGTGGTATTCCTAAGACGCCTATGCACATGAACGGCTACGGCTCGCACACCTTTAGTTTTTGGAATAAAGACGGAGAACGTTTTTGGGTGAAATTTCACTTCAAAACTCAGCAAGGAATAGAGAACTATACTAATGAAGAGGCTGCGGATATAATTGGGCAAACCCGTGAAAAATATCAGGAAGAATTGTTTAAAGCCATTGACGAAGGAAACTATCCTAAATGGACGTTGAAAATTCAGGTGATGCCGGAGGCTGAAGCAGAGAACTTACCATTCAATCCGTTTGATCTTACTAAAGTATGGCCACACGATGACTATCCGCTTATTGAAGTAGGGGAGTTGGAGTTGAATGAGAATCCTGAGAATTACTTTCAATTTATAGAGAATGCTGCGTATTCGCCATCTAACGTGGTGCCGGGTATTGGGTTCTCACCAGATAAGGTATTGCAAGCGCGTATTTTCTCCTATGCTGATGCGCACCGTTATCGTTTAGGAACGCATTATGAAGCATTGCCGGCTAATGCGCCTAAAAACGCGATGGTTAATCATTACCACAAAGACGGACCGATGCGTTTCTTCACCAACGATTTTGGAAACCCAGACGCGTATTACGAACCGAATTCTAAAGGAGGCGCCGTTGAAGTGCCGGAGGTGGAGGAGCCGCCGATGCGCATTAGTGGCGATGTAAAACGCTATGAAGAGAATGATGAGTTTGGCGTGTATAAGCAGCCGGGAGATCTATTCCGTTTGATGCCACAAGATGAAAAAGAGCGTATGTTTGTGACTATTGCTACTGCTTTAGATGGTGTTTCAGAACCTATTGTACAGCGTCAATTGGGCCATTTTTACAAGGCAGATCCTGCATACGGAAAAGGAGTGGAAGATGCGATCAAAGCGATGAAAACCGGTGTTGATCCTAACAGTAACGTGCTTCCACAAGACGTATAAACCAAGATATATAAGATATGCGAGGCGGATTAAATTTTAGCTGCCTCGCTTTTTTTTGAAAAAATATAGTATTTTAACTAGATGAAATCAGAATCTCTATTTAATGCCATTCGTTCTGAAGACGAGCAAACCGTAGCAGCGCTATTAACGGAGCACCCCGAATTGATCAACGAAAAAGATCAGCGCGGATCTACCCCGTTATTGTTAGCTACCTATTACGGACACAAAGGAATCGCCGAGACTATTATTGATAAAGGTGCTGCTATTGATGCTAAAGATGCCTCAGGAAATACCGCCTTAATGGGCGTGTGTTTTAAAGGATATACCGAAGTGGCAAAACTCCTGATTGATAAAGGTGCCGATGTGAATGTGCAGAACTTTAATGGAGCGACCGCATTGATCTATGCAGCAACGTTTAATCAAAAAGAACTGGTTGAATTGTTACTGGAGCGCGGCGCAAACCCTGAATTAAGAGATTCTAGAGATCTAAAAGCCGAAGACCATGCACGTATGCAAGGTTTAGATCAAATAGAAAATCTATTAAAGCATGCTACACCCTAAAGTAGTACAAGACTTACACTCCATACGTTTTAGAAATGTTGGTTTTAAGCGTAAGCCGGTGCTGTACCCGCAGGCCGAACGTCAATTTAACCGATTTCTAATCAATGCTATCGGGCATAATGTATTTGTTATAAGCACTGGTCTGGGACTTGATGTGTACTATAGCAGTACTCAAGATTATTCTCAATTCATCAAAAAAAATTTGTGGTTGTTTAAACCCGCAAACGATGTAGTTGCTGAAAAACACTTCGTGGCTACTCTTCATGGCCCGGAAGTATTAGACTATTTTAATATGGTTGTAGATAGTTTGATCACGCATCCCCAACTGTTTTTGTCCTGTTGTAAAAAGTTTATGCAGTACTATAAAGATGCCGGGGTGAAAACGCGTTTGTTGCAATTGCTTTACAGCACGTTTGAGGCACACCTTCAGGAGTTGATCAGTCAAGAGCGTAGTCCGTATACCGGTAGGATCAAAAAAATGCTCAACGAGTCTGAAATTTCAGAGTTTAAATATTTTGATGAGGTCGACCGTCTGGCGTATCAATCTAAGAATGCAAGAAATTTTAATTGAGTAAAATCTGCTTCAGTTTAAACTTTTTGTTGGTCTTCAATTTAGAGAGAATCTTCAGGAAGGCCAGCGCTGTGATATAGGCGTCACCCATTGCTTTATGTCGGTCTGTTCGGGAGATATTCAGCTCTTCACATAAATCGTCTAGCGTATATACTTTATTGGGGTCTGTGATGTTTACCAAATGTACTGTGCGTTTGTATAACACCCCGGTATCGGTAAACTTATTTTTCAGTTTAGGAGCGCCAAGGCGTTTAAGCGCATAATTGATGATGCCAATGTCAAACCCTACGTGATGTCCTACAAGAATGGCATCACCTATAAATTCTAGAAAAGCTTTTACAGCTTCTTCTTCGGTTACTTTTTTGTATTTCCGGTTTTCGCGTAGAATGCCGTGAATAGCAACAGCTTCTTCATTAAACACGTCTTGTTCCACATACAGTTCAAAACTGCTAGAAAGGCTAATGGTGTTTCCCTTAAGTTCTAAGGCGCCAATGCTAAGCATACGATCTTCGCGGGCATTGGTGCCGGTGGTTTCTGTATCAAAAACAATAAAACGCGCCTGTTCAAATTCCGGAAGGCTTTTTCCTGAAAATTGAGCAGCGTAGTTTTTGTAGAATTCAGGCGGCTCAGGGGTTTTGCTGAAAAACGGAATGCGCATATTTATTTGAGATTGTATCGAAGGGTTAATAATTCCTGAATGTCGTGAATGGATTTAAAGCAGCGTTTCAGCTTAAGTTTTTCGGCTTTGCTTAAGGTTGCTAATTCAATAAACCTTCCGGAGTCGTCGTGTAAAATTCCCTGCTTGGTCCTGAATTTCAGTAAGGCTTTAAAAGCATACGAGCAGTTTTCATAAATCTCTTTATTGTTCTGTTCCAGTTCGGCAAGGCGCTCAAAGCGACCGGCGGTATTGTTGATGTTGCGTAATTTATGATTGAGACTCAGCACACGCGCAGCATCTATTAGCGGCATCAATGCACGGGTTTTGATATCAAAAAAGTCTTTGTGATCGCCACCTTCTTCTACCAGAAACTGTCTGAAGAACCCTAGCGGCGACGGACTGCGGATAGCATCTTTAGCCATCACCCGATAAAACATTGGGTTGGTATCTAAAGTATCAAGAATACTGTCTGAAAGTTTAGTTACCAGTTGGGTGTCGCCAAAAACATAGCTGTAATCAAAAAAAATGGCAGAGAGCAGTTGGGTTTCCGGGGTAGGATCGGTGATCCAGGTGTGGTATTGTTTTTTCCATTCGGAAAGCGACTGGCACCAGCGCGGATTGCTCGCCATCATATCAGCGGGACAATAGGCATAGCCCACCTTATGCATCGCACGAGTCGTGATGCGTGCTAGTTTTATAAAATATGCCTGGGTCGCCTCGTATTCTTCTTCCGGGACGTTATCAAACACAATGGCATTATCCTGATCAGTAAACAGGAGTTGCTCTTTACGTCCCTGACTTCCTAAAGCCAGCCAGGCAAATTTACACGGCGGCGGAGTTTCCATCTTTAACAGAGAAAGTTCTAACGCCCGTACTGCGATCGCATAATTGATCTCATTGAGAATGTTGAGAATTTGCGAGAGCGGCAGGTTTTGATCTAAATACTTTTTAAGCAAGCGCGAAACTTTAAGCCGTACATCGCGCAGGCGTTTGGTGCGCTTGGCGAGTTTTACCTCTTTTAACAACACCACCGGATTGTTAGCAAACGAAACTACAATATCATGTTCTGTGATGAGCCCCAGTAGTTTGGTGTCTGGCGTGCCATCTTCGGTGATACACAAATGATTTACTTCGTTCTTAAGCATAATCAGTTGGGCTTGTGCCACCGTAGGATCTTTCTGAAAACATTTAACCGGATGGCTCATGATTTTATCTACCGTATCTGAGATATTAAAATCTCCAGTAGCGATACGGTCACGCAGATCACGGTTGGTGATGATGCCTACAGGTTTCTCATCGTGTGTCACCACAATGGAACCCACATCGCGGTGGCTCATCTTTTTTGCTGCTACTTTTATAGTAGTATCTGGCGTGCAGGTCAGTATATTTTTAGAGTAACGCGCTTTTTGTAGATCAAAGATCTCACTGTTGCGTTCTACAGAATATTCGGTGAATAGTTTTCCGCTTTCTTCAAGGGAATACGGGTCACTCACATTAGAGGCAAAGCTGGCGATAAGAAAGTTACTCACCTCTTTGTGTTCTAAAGCGATGGGCAGAAAAAGATCTATAGGAATCCCATAAATGATAGACTCTTCATTAGCAGAAGCAGAGAGTTCATAATCTTCTTTTGTGATCAGCGGGCGCAGGCCAAAGATGTCGCCTTCATCACAAATATCTACGATTTTGGGTTGGTTATCTACCGTTCTAAACACCCGTACGGCACCGTCTTTAACTACGTAAAACATAGCGTGGTTGGTATCGTGTTCTTTAAAGATGGGCTTGTCTTTCTCAAAGTAGAGTACCTCGATTTGCGCAGCGATCTTCAAGAGACTGTCTGCTGCCAGGAATTGAAACGGTGGATAGCGTTTTAAGAAATCGGCAACGCGTTCTGCAATAGTATTTTTCAAAAGCTTAGAAGTTTAGCGTTAGTTGAGGTTACGGCGCTCGATAAAAAAGCGCTTGAGCAGTTGGGCAGCTTCGGTTTCTAGCACACCTGAAGTTACTTGCGTTTTAGGATGCAAATGCGTTCCCATTTTTTGATAACCCCGGTTGGTGTCTGCCGCACCAAAAACGATCCTGCTGATCTGACTCCAATACAAAGCACCGGCACACATTTGGCAGGGTTCAAGTGTAACGTACAGCGTGCAATCGGTTAAGTATTTTCCGCCTAAAAAATTGGCTGCTGCGGTAATGGCTTGCATTTCGGCGTGTGCGGTCACATCGTGCAGGCGTTCGGTTAAATTATGCGCTCGGGCAATGATGCGGTTATTTACCGTGATGACTGCACCTACCGGAATCTCGCCGAGCTCAAAAGCTGTCTGAGCTTCCTGCAAGGCTTTTTTCATAAAATAGTGATCGTCAAAAGGTTCAATTAGCGCCATGCGGTTGGTTTTAAAGCTTGAAGATAAAAAGTTTTTTGCAGTATCATTTTTAAATGAGCCACTAATTATTTCTTGAAGTTCGGCTACCTTTGTTTTATGAGTTACCCGCTTTTAGAAACTATAAATGACCCTCAGGATTTACGCAAACTTCAAGTAGCACAGTTAAACGAACTTGCTGCAGAATTGCGCCGGTTTATTATAGATATTGTTGCCACTAAAGAAGGGCATCTGGGAGCAAGTCTGGGTGTTGTTGAACTCACGCTGGCGCTACATTACGCCTTTAATACGCCTGAAGATCAACTCATCTGGGATGTGGGACATCAAGCGTACGGACATAAAATTCTTACCGGACGCCGGGATAACTTTGATACTAATAGGCAATTGGACGGATTGAGCGGTTTTCCTAAGCGGGAAGAAAGTGTTTATGATGCGTTCGGAACCGGGCACTCGAGCACCTCGATCTCTGCTGCGCTGGGTATGGCGATCGCAGCGAAGATACAAGGGAATACGCAACGTCAGCATATCGCCGTCATCGGTGATGCATCTATTGCCAGCGGAATGGCTTTTGAAGCCTTGAATCACGCCGGTGATAGTGATGCTAATTTACTCGTCATCCTGAATGACAATGCGATTGGGATTGACCCTAGTGTGGGCGCATTGAAGAATTACCTGACCAATGTAAAAACCGGAAGTCAACGGCAAGAGAATATTTTTGAGGCCTTGAACTTTAAGTATTTTGGTCCTGTTGATGGGCATGATATTGACAAGCTTTTGGAGATCATCAAGACCCTTAAGAAGATCAAGGGTCCTAAGTTTTTGCACGTGATCACCACCAAAGGCAAAGGACTCAAACAAGCCGAAAAAGAACAGGTGGTCTATCACGCTCCGGGAAAATTTGATGCGGTAACAGGAGAGTTGAATCCTAAAAGCACTACACCACAACCTCCAAAATATCAGGATGTATTTGGGCTGACTCTGGTAGAGTTAGCCAAGAAAAATAAAAAGATC
The DNA here is from genome assembly GCF_020310025.1 of Leeuwenhoekiella palythoae. GTDB lineage: Bacteria > Bacteroidota > Bacteroidia > Flavobacteriales > Flavobacteriaceae > Leeuwenhoekiella > Leeuwenhoekiella palythoae. Next base: position 1,346,968 of record NZ_CP084318.1, on the reverse strand, counting down.
GTAGGCATCACACCGGCAATGCCTACCGGGAGTTCGTTAAAATATATGATGCAGGAGTTTCCTGAACGGGCTTTTGATGTAGGAATCGCTGAGCAGCATGCAGTTACTCTTTCCGCCGGAATAGCGGCAGCAGACGGAGTCGTTTTTTGCGCGATCTATTCTACCTTTTTGCAGCGGGCGTATGACCAACTGATTCACGATGTGGCCTTGCAAAAACTTCCGGTTATTTTTTGTGTGGATCGCGCCGGATTGGTAGGCGCAGACGGGGCGACGCATCATGGGGTTTTTGATCTAGCCTATTTACGCTGCATTCCCAATCTTATCATTTTCGCTCCGCGGAATGAAGAAAGTTTGCGCAACATCATGTTTACTGCCCAGCTGGGTTTAGAGCAGCCTATTGCTATACGCTATCCGCGCGGTCGCGGAACTACGATCAACTGGAAAGCGCCCTTTCAAAAAATAGGAATAGGTAAGGCCGAAAAGTTAACCGAAGGGGATAACATTGCCCTTCTCGTGACCGGCACGATGACCGAAACGGCGCTTCAACTCGCGGATACTTTTAAAAATGAGGTAGCAGTGTATTATTTTGGTTTTGTAAAGCCGCTGGATCTTGCGGCACTGCAAGAAATTTTTAGCACCTATACTTACGTGATCACGCTCGAAGATGGTGTGGCATCAGGAGGATTTGGTAGCGCTGTCGCAGAAGAAGCCATGCGCCATAATTATAAAGGGAAACTGCAGGTATTAGGTATTCCTGATACATTTATTGAACAAGGAACCACCGAAGAATTAAGAGCTTCGGTGGGTCTGGATTTTGATAGCCTCAAGGCGCATGTTGCGCATTGCTTAACACTTACTTAATGTCAAGGCCTTTAATCTTTTTATAATTGCGCAACGCTTTTCCGTCAGTCATTGTAGAGACTTCGGCACAAATCTGAATAAGATTTTGATACAAGCTTTTTTCAGATTGATCAGCAGGAGCTAAAAGTTGCTGAATGAGTTGGTTGTAATGCGTGTCGTTATTGTCTAAAGCACGGCAACGCGCCTCAAGCAATGTAGAAAGGATCTCATAACCGGCGATCTCTTTTTCGATCACTTCGCGGCTGTTGTAAATACGGTCTATACTCAGATTTATAATGTCTGTGATCTGGGCTTGATAGCTGCTTTTGTCAATAAGCGACTGGTCAAACGTACCGGCAAGAATTTCCTCCTCATAGGTCATAAAGGTCTCAACACTTTCGTTGATCAATGTGCCGATGGCTAATGCGCGCAAGTAACTTACCCGGTCTGAAGTCTCCTGCAAGGCATTGTATTTATTGCGGTCTATAGTCTGGCCTACGAGCTTTACCATATATTCAAGAGCGTATTCTTCGGGTATAAGGCCTAAGTTGATGCCATCTTCAAAATCAATGATGGTATAGCAAATATCGTCAGCAGCTTCAACGAGGTACGCCAGTGGATGACGGGACCAGCTTAAATCGTTAGTAGCGCTTCGATTTAAAAGACCCAGTTCTTGGGCGACATCTTCAAACAGTTCTTTTTCAGACTGAAAAAAGCCATATTTTTTATCGGCTATATGATCTGTAGGGCGGTGCGGAAGTGATTCTTTAGGGTATTTCATAAATGCACCTAAAGTAGCATAAGATAAACGCAAGCCTCCCGGAGCTCCCGGTTTGCTTTGAGAAAGCACTTTAAAGCCATTGGCATTACCTTCAAACTTGATGAGGTCTTGGTATTCTTTCGCCGTTAGGCTGTCTTTATAACGTTTCCCGTATCCGGTTTTAAAGAATTCGCCTATCGCTTTCTCCCCACTGTGCCCAAAAGGCGGATTACCGATATCGTGTGCTAAAGCCGCAGCGGCTACGATTGCCCCAAAGTCATTAAACTTGTACCCATACACCTGCTCCAAGTGCGGGTATTTCTCCAGTAATTTTTTACCCACCATACGACCTAGAGAGCGGCCCACCACCGAAACTTCCATGCTGTGTGTTAAGCGCGTGTGAACAAAATCTGTTTTAGAAAGCGGAATCACTTGTGTTTTGTCTTGCAAGCTTCTAAAGGCTGCCGAAAAGATAATACGGTCGTAATCAACCTCAAAACCCAGGCGCGTGTCGTCCTGTTCTATACGCAGTCTTTTGGCGGTATCGCCCTGTCTTTTTAAGGAAAGTAAATGCTCCCAATTCATCATAGTGTGCAATTTTTGGCAAGATACATCTTTGCCAAATTTTAATCTAATGAAACCCAGAGGTCTCAAAAAGCTGTTAACATTAAGGTAACCATGAAGTAACTCTTGGGTTACGAATTCATAACATTCGATTAACTGGCTAGAGTTTCTTTAGCGACATCTTTGCAGCACAAAATACGATTATTGATGAAACAGATTTTAGGTCTTTTAATGCTTATGTTTTCGGCAGTTGCATTAGGACAAACAGGAACAATTGAAGGGACTCTATCAGACAAAGAAACAAACAATGAGCCACTTCCTTTTGCTAATGTTATTATTAAAGGTACGACTAAAGGTGCTACTACTGATTTTGACGGAAAGTACATTATTGAGAACGTACCGGTAGGAACGTATGAAGTAGAATTCAGCTTTGTAGGTTATGAGCCTGTAACAGTGCCTAACGTAGTGGTACAAGCAGGAAAATTCACCAATGTTAGCACCGCCTTAGGTGCAAGCGCTGCTGCTTTAGATGAGGTAGTGATACAGGTACAAACCAGTAGAGAGCGCGAGTCAGCATTACTTCTTGAGCAAAAGAAGGCTGTAGAGATCAAAGAAAGTATTGGGGCTGTACAGCTTGCAAAACAAGGGGTTACTGATGCTGCTACCGCAACTACAAAAATATCTGGAGTTACTGCAAGTCAGGCTTCAGGAGATATTTATGTACGTGGGCTAGGAGACCGTTACTTATATACTACAATGAACGGGTTGCCTATTCCTTCTGATGATGTTGAAAAGAAAAACTTTGATCTTGGTTTATTTACTACTCGTGTTATTCAAAACGTAGGGATCAGTAAAACCTATGGAGTAAGTAACTCTGCAGACCAGGCTTCGGGTACTATAGATGTAGCTACTAAAGAATTAAGCGGAACCAAAGAACTTGGTGTTGGTATTCGTGTGGGAGCTAACACAAATGCTACACAGAGCGGTGTAAGTGACAATTTTAAACTCACCGGAAACAAAGGAGATTATACTTTAGGGTTTTTAAAGAATCAAGGTTTTAACGAAACTACGCAAGCGAGTTCTCCAGGTTATAGCGCATATCCACGTATGACGCAGCAGACCTGGAATACTTCAACTGCTAATTTCCCTATGAATTATCGTTATGCGATTACTGCGGGTAAGAAATTTGATGAGAAGTTTAAAGTGCTTTTTACGGCTTCACAGTCTGGAGACTTTACATATAGAAACGGAGTTTTTAGACAGTATAGAGAAAACAACATTGATGATAGTATTACCGATGCGACTTATTATAATCGCCGCGTAACTACTACCGGTTTGTTAAACACCGAGTATAAGATCAATGATAAGAATGATGTAAGATGGGTTTCATTATTTGTGAATAGCCTTTCTGATCAAGTGTTTGAAGGAGGTAGAAATGGAGAGGCTACTATCTTTGAAGAAGAGTCTCGAGATGATGTGTTTCAGTTCATTAGAGATCAAAATACGAAGCAAACCAGACTTTGGGTAAACCAGTTTTTTGGTAACCATGAGCTTTCAGAAAAGAACACCTTAGATTGGGGAGTAGGGATCAACTTGTTGAGTGCAGATGAGCCTAACCGTGTAAGAAATGAGGTAAATATAACCCCAGACGCAGACTTTGTACAACTAGGGGTGACCGGAGGATTTCAGCAACGTAAAAGTTTTCAGTTGATCGATGATGAAGAATTAGCCGGATTCATTAAAGATACTTACGTACTTAACGAAGATTTTGATACCGGTTCAAAATCTGAAATTTCAGGAGGATTAAATGTACGTATGAAGTCGCGTAACTTTAAATCTCAATTCTTAGGAGCTACTGAAAGTAATGCCGGTGCAGATTTTGGTTCGGTTTCTATTGACAATCTTGACGTAATCTTTACAGAGGAGAATTTCCGTTCAGGAGATTTGAATTTTCAATTCTTACCTACAGATCGTTACATCGCAGACTTAGAGTCACAATCGGCTTTTGCTGCTTATACCTTACAAAAAGAAAAATTCAATCTTAATGTAGGTATGCGTTTTCAGCGTGACGCGATTGATGTTCTTTTTGATGTGAACAACTTCCCGGGGCGTAGAGGAGCTACTAATAAAGAGTACACAAACCTATATCCTTCGGTAAACTTCAAATATAACTTAACTGAAGATCAAGGGGTGCGTTTTGCAGGTAGTCGTACTATCACACTTCCTGAATTTAAAGAGATCGCTCCATTTGAATATGTTTCTCCAGTAGGGCAGGTAACTAAAGGTAATCCAGATCTTGAGGCGTCAATCAACTACAACTTTGATTTAAAATATGAGTGGTTCCCATCTTCAGATGAACTTTTATCTGTAGCTGCTTTCTACAAAATGATTAATGACCCTATCAACAAAGTACAACAAAGAGGATCTGCAGGTATCTTCTCGTATTTCAATGCAGGAGATCAGGCAAATATTTTTGGTCTTGAATTAGAAGGTCGCGTGAATATCGTGAAGCCGGTAGAGGATAGCGGAAATATAGGTGTGCGTTTATCTGGTAACATTACGCGTATGTTCCACGAGCAAGACCTTAAAGAGATTTATGATGAAAACGGCACTTTGCTTAGAACTTTTAAATACAACGGTAAATCTGATGAAGGACTACAAGGAGCGTCAGACTGGATTGTAAACGGGACTTTAGGATTCAGCACTGCTGAAGAAAATCCTTGGGAACTTAACGTAGTGGGTAACTATGCCTCTTCTAAAATATTTGCATTGGGTGCGCCACGTAACCAGCAAGAACCAGATGTGTTCTTTAACGAATCAATTGTAGAACAAGGTTTTGTGGTTCTTGATGCAGTATTGTCTAAGCAAGTAACAGACGGTTTTGCGGTAAAACTAACCGGTAGAAATCTATTAGATCCAGCTATTGAGCAAACGCAAATTCAGCGTCCTACTAATGGAGACCCAGTTTTTAATGCAACAGTACAATCATACACTTTAGGAAGAACCTTTTTATTGGGACTTACCTACGACTTCTAACATAAAAATTTAATTAAACCCGATTAATTATGAAAAGAATGATGAACAACCAGTACCTAAGGATTTTTGCTTTAGGTCTAGCTATGGCAGTAAGCAGCTGCTCTAACAATGATGATCTAGGTTTTGGAGAAGAAACTCCTACTGAAGATGCAAATCTTACAGGAAACCTAACTGAAGATCGCGAATTAGACCCGCTTGTAGAATACAAGTTAACCGGATCTTTTATAGTAAAAAGCGGAGCGACTTTAACCATCCCTGCAGGAACACGCATTGTTTCTGAAACAGGTACTGATAAATATATTGCTGTAGAGCAAGGAGGTGATATTATCGTTGACGGTTCAGCTTCTAATCCTGTTGTTATGACTTCTGCTAATGAGCAAGGTGGTGACTGGGGAGGTCTTGTAATCTGTGGTGAAGCTGTTACTACAGAAGGTGTAGACGCAACTGCAGAAGTAGGTGGTCTTATCTACGGAGGTACAGATAATAACGATGATTCTGGGTCTATTGATTACCTGATCATCAACTACGCTGGTGCTCAAATTAACTCTGACTCTCAGTATAATGGTCTTACTTTATACGCAGTAGGTGCTCAGACTGAAATCACAAATGTGGCAATTTTGAACGGTGAAGATGATGGTGTGGAGTTCTTTGGTGGAACTGCAAGCGTAACCAACCTTTACTTAGAGAATAACCAGGATGACTCTGTTGACTGGACTGAAGGATGGAGTGGTTCTATCACAAACACCTATGTAGTTTTAGATCGTGATGATTTCTCTACTGCAATTGAGGCTGATGGAGATAACGCTAATCCTACCATTACAGACTTTACTGCTGTTTCAGAAACTGGCGGAATCGCATTACAATTCAAAAAAGAATCTGGTGCTACGATCACTGGTCTTTCGTTACAAGGTTTTGATACTTCCTTTGATTATAGAGATGGTGGTGCTGTTTCTAACGTTCAGGTTGAAGGTGAAGATTCTAACCCTGCACTAAGTTATGTAGCAACCGCTACTGTAGATATCGCAGATTTTAGCTGGGTACAGTCTGGTCTTGAGGCTAGAGCTTATGTTTCTTTAAACGGAGATCTTACAGCAGATATGACTCTTGATGCAGATACACGTTATTTATTAGATGATGTATTTACTGTAAAATCTGGTATTACGTTAACTATTCCTGCAGGAACAAAAATTACTGCTTTAGATGGTGGCGCAAGTATTTACATCGCTGTTGAAAAAGGCGCTACAATCAATGTAAATGGTACCGAAGACAATCCTGTAGTAATGGGGTCTTTAAATGGAAACCGTGGTGACTGGGGAGGTCTTGTAGTTTGTGGTGATGCAACTACTACCGAAGGTATTGATGCTACTGCTGAAGTAGGAGGTCTTGTTTACGGAGGTTCAACTGACAATGATGATTCTGGAGATATCACAAATCTTGTGATCATTGGAGCAGGAGCTCAAATCAATGCAGATTCACAGTTTAACGGTCTTACCTTATATGCGGTAGGTTCTGAAACTACTGTAGAGAACATCGCGATCATCAATGGTGATGATGACGGTGTAGAATTCTTTGGAGGTACCGTATCTGTAAACAACATCTACTTAGATAATAACCAAGATGATGCTGTAGACTGGACTGAAGGATGGAATGGAACAGTAACTAACACGTATATCACGCATACTGATGCTGATTTCTCAACTGCATTTGAAGCAGATGGTGTAAATAACAATCCAACTTTTATTAACGTAACTGCTATTTCTACTGTAGGTGGTACTGCATTACAGTTTAAAAAAGAATCAGGAGCAACCATCACTAATCTTTACTTAGAAGGGTACGATACTAACCTTGATTTTAGAGATGACGGTGCATTAACGAATGTTATGATTGACGGTGCTGCAGCTGTTTTAACAGAAGCATATAATACAGGCTCACAAGTTGATATTTCTACTTGGACTTGGATCGAAGCTAGATTATAATATATTTGAATTAGCTATATGAAAAGGTCCGGAGATGCTCCGGACCTTTTTTTGTTTTAAACCTGTGAAAGAATTCATCTCAACATAGATTTTAGGATAGTAATCCTTTAGAAGGAAACAAAAAAGCAGCCTCACCGGGCTGCTTTCTTAGTTGCGTATTTACCGAAGCTTACAAAGTAATCTTCAGATTTAATTCTTCTAATTGTGCGGCATCAATTTTTGCAGGCGCATCAATCATCACGTCACGGCCGGCATTGTTTTTAGGGAACGCGATAAAGTCTCTTATCGTTTCTTGTCCGCCTAAAATTGCTACTAAACGGTCTAAACCAAAAGCCAAACCACCGTGTGGTGGCGCACCGTATTGAAACGCATCCATCAAGAAGCCAAATTGTGCTTGTGCTTCTTCTTTGGTGAAGCCTAAGTAATCAAACATCTTAGACTGTATTTCTTTATCGTGAATACGTATAGAACCACCGCCTATTTCGTTTCCATTTAATACAAGGTCGTAAGCATTTGCTTTTACTTCGCCTGGCTTAGTGTCTAACAATTCCATTTGTCCCGGTTTAGGAGACGTAAATGGGTGGTGCATCGCGTGGTAACGCTCGGTTTCTTCATCCCATTCTAAAAGTGGGAAGTCTACAACCCAAAGCGGCGCAAATTCATCTGACTTGCGTAAGCCTAGTTGCGTTGCCAATTCCATACGAAGTGCACTCAATTGCGCACGTGTTTTTGAAGTTTCTCCTGAAAGTACACAGATCAAATCTCCGGGTTGCGCTCCGGTAGCTTCTGCCCATTTCGCCAGATCCTCCTGATCGTAAAATTTATCTACTGAAGATTTAAAACTTCCATCTTCATTACATTTTACATAGACCATTCCTAAAGCACCAACTTGTGGACGCTTCACCCAATCTATAAGTTTATCGATCTCTTTTCGGGTATAACTTGCTCCTCCCGGAACAGCGATACCCACAACTAGTTCAGCACTATTGAATACATTAAATTCCTTATGTTGCGCCACCGCGTTGAGTTCGCCAAATTCCATCCCAAATCGAATATCCGGCTTATCGTTACCGTATTTTGCCATCGCCTCGTCATAGGTCATTCTCGGGAAGCTTTCGATCTCAAAACCGACTACTTCTTTTAAAAGGTGTTTGGTTAAACCTTCAAAAATATTCAAGATGTCTTCCTGCTCTACAAAAGCCATCTCGCAGTCGATCTGCGTGAATTCCGGCTGGCGGTCTGCACGTAGATCTTCATCTCTAAAACACTTTACGATCTGAAAGTACTTATCCATACCGCCCACCATAAGCAATTGCTTAAAAGTTTGTGGCGACTGCGGAAGCGCATAAAACTGACCTTCATTCATTCGGCTAGGTACCACAAAATCACGAGCACCTTCCGGAGTAGATTTGATCAAATACGGAGTTTCAACTTCAATAAAACCTTGTTCAGATAAGTAGTTGCGCACGGCAATACTCACTTTATGTCTAAAGATGAGTTTCTCCTTTACCGGATTTCTTCTGATGTCCAGATAACGGTATTTCATACGGAGGTCTTCACCACCATCAGTTGCATCTTCAATAGTAAACGGCGGCGTTTTGGCCTCGTTCAAGATCTCTAATCTTTCAACCAAAAGCTCTACATCACCGGTAGGCATTTTTGGGTTTTTAGATTCGCGCTCGATCACCTTTCCGGTAACCTGAATCACAAATTCACGCCCCATTGTTTTGGCGAGATCCATCACCGCTTTAGGGGTACGTTCCTCGTCAAAAATAAGTTGGGTAATTCCATAGCGATCGCGTAGATCTACCCAGATCATAAACCCTTTATCGCGGGACTTTTGTACCCAGCCGGCAAGCGTTACCGTTTCGTTTATATTTTCGGCGCGTAAAGCTCCATTGTTATGCGTTCTGTACATGCTTGATTATTTGAGGTGCAAATTTAAGAAGTTAAAGCAAGTCACCACCTATTGTTTTGAGGTTATTTTATTGGCACCGCCAAAGGGTTTAACATTCCGTCCCGAAAGCTTTGAGGATGCCTCGAAATTGAAAATTTGTTTCCAAGCAAAGCCTCATGGGCCTGCCTTTGTCGGCAGACAGGCTTGCCCTGAGGTATTGTACTTAGCCGGAAAGCTTTCCGTTTTTATGGGATTCAACCCTTGAAAAACAAAAAAGCAGAAGAATAGTCTTCTGCTTTTGAGTCTAATTAAAATTATAAAGTCATTTAGCTTTCTGAATCTTCTGAAGCAGCAGCTAATTTAGCCTGTTGTTTTTGTTCTTCACGTACTTTTCGTTTTTCTGAAAATTTAACTTTAGCACGATTAGTAAGGTAGAACATTACCGGTACGATTACCAAGGTTAGGAAGGTTGCGAAAACCAAACCGAAGATTACCGTCCACGCCAGAGGTCCCCAGAAGATCACGTTATCACCTCCTATGTAGATACCCGCGTCATAATCAGTAAAGAGCCCGAAGAAATCAATGTTTAAACCAACTGCCAGCGGAATCAATCCGAGCACTGTAGTAATTGCCGTTAGCAATACAGGGCGTAAACGTGATTTACCACCTGCAACCGTAATTCTAAAGTATTCTTCACGGGTTAGATACTCATCATCTTCAATACCTAATTCTTCTTTTTTACGATCGATCAAGATCTGCGTATAGTCTATAAGTACGATCGCATTGTTCACCACGATTCCAGCGAGTGAGATAATACCCATCATTGTCATTAAGATGACAAAATCCATTTGGAAAATGATCAAACCTAAGAATACACCCACTAAACTTAAGACTACCGCCATCAAGATGATAACCGGCTTTGAAAGTGAGTTAAACTGCGCTACCAGAATAAGCAAGATCGAGCCCATAGCAATACCTAAGGCCATCAATAAGAAGCTCATGTTGTCTGCTTGTTCTTCTTGCTCACCCGTAAAACTGTATTCAATTCCGTTAGGAGTTTCATAGCCTGCGAGGTCTTGTTTCAACTGCTCAACAATTTGAGTAGCATTAAAGCCTTGCTCGGTAAGCACATTTGAATATAAGGTGATCACTCGCTTAAGGTCTTTACGTTTGATAGCACTAAATGCTGCTGAAGACTTTTTATCAACTAATGCCGAAATAGGCACCTGAATGATCTGACCTTGATTATTTCTAAAGGTTACCGGTTGATTGAATAAAGCATTCTCATCATAACGATAATCTTCATTAAAACGCACGTTGATCTCATAATCATCATCTCCTTCTTTATAGGTAGAAGCTTCTTCACCGTACACCGAACGTCTCAAAGTTTGCCCTACCTGAGCGGTAGAAATACCAAGCTGACCGGCTTTCTCACGACTTACAGTCACACCAAGTTCAGCTTTAGATTTATTGACATCCAGTTTAAGTTCTTCAATACCACCTATGCCTAGATCTTCAATATAGGTACGCATGTTTTCGGCAGCGAGTAGCATTTCTTCATAATCTTCACCGCTGATCTCAATATTGATAGGATATCCTACCGGTGGACCATTAGCATCTTTTTCTACAATAACCGAAGCTCCGGGGAATCCTTTAACCGCGTCACGCACTTCAGAAAGTACAGTGCTACTGCTCACTCCGCGGCGCAATTTAAAGTCACGCATAGACAGCGTTACTTTACCTTTATGTGGCATTTCATTACTCTGGCCACCATCGGTTTGTGGGTTTCCGGCACCTTGACCTACTTGTGAAATGGCGCTTTCTACCATATAGTTGTATCCGTCAGCATCTTCATACTTTTTAATAGCATCAAAAATGCGCTCCTCGATTTGCTTGGTAAGTTGATTGGTTTTTTCAATCGCCGTCCCTTCAGGATATTCTATATAGGTGATGATTTGATTGGGTTCATTTTCAGGGAAGAACAACACATTAGGTTGTGCGATCCCCACCAATACAAAGGATAAGAATAACATAATTACGGTTCCGAAGAAAAACACGTATGCTTTTCTTCCGCGCAGCGCATATTTTAAGAAACGCTCATAGAAGTTCTCTAATTTTCGAAGCGATTCAAACTGAAAATAGCGTACCGCACCTGCTAAGAAATATTTATAAGCCCAAAGCAAAATCGCGATCAGAAGCAATAAGTTTCCGATTCCTCTAAATCCGCCTGAATCAATTACAAAACCTACAATAAGGAAAATGGCACCTACGGCAGTCAGAATTAAACTGTTGCGCACCAAGCTCTTTTTGCTCATATCTTCTTCTTCGGTTTTCATAAAACGCGAAGTCAGCATCGAGTTGATGATAAGCGCAACGAATAAAGACGAACTCAACACCACAGAGAGCGTGATGGGGAAGTAAATCATAAACTTACCAATAGTTCCGGGCCATAAACCTAGTGGGAAAAAGGCTGCAAGCGTGGTTGCTGTTGAAGCGATAATGGGCCAAGCGATCTCCCCAAGACCTTGTTTTGCAGCTTTTAAACGCGGCATACCTTGATCCATCAAAGAATACACGTTCTCCACAACCACAATACCATTATCTACCAGCATCCCAAGTCCCATTACGAGACCAAAGAGCACCATCGTATTCAGGGTAAAACCTAAACTTGATAAAATGGTTAAGGACATAAACATAGAAAGTGGAATTGCAAATCCAACAAACAATGCGTTTCTAAATCCTAAGAAAAACATCAATACCACCACAACCAGAATCACCCCAAAAATGATGTTGTTAACCAGGTCATCTACCTGATTCTCTGTTTTGATCGATTGGTCATTGGTAAGGCTAATGTGTAACGACTCAGGATAGTAATTGGCCTCTTCTTCAGCGACGATCTTTTTAATAGATTCAACCGCTTCGATCATATTTTTTCCGGCGCGTTTTTTTACATCAAGCATCACAACCGGCTGCCCATATTCACGTGCGTAAGTGGTCGCGTCTTTTTCTTTAAAGCGCACGGTGGCGATATCTTTAAGAAAAATATTTCCGCCATCGCGTTTTACGACAATGTTATTAAGTTCTTTAGGATCTTGAATTTCGCCTAAAACCCGAATGTTTTTTCGCAACCCATCAGAAATCACGTTACCTGCAGAAATGGTATTGTTTTCAGAGCGAATGGCATTGATGATGTTATCAAAACTTACTTTAGAAGCGGTCATTTTATAAATATCCACCGCTACTTCTACTTCTTGCTCTTCGGCACCGCGTACGGTAGCTTCTTTGATCTGCGGAAGCAATTCTATTTTATCCTGAAGGTATTCAGCATAATCTTTAAGTTGCTGCACTTGAAAGTCTCCGGTAAGGTTGATGTTCAGAATAGGTTGTTCTTCTGAAATATTAAGGTCAAAAATATTAGGCTCTACTTTGGCACCATTATCTAACGTAGGCCAAGTGGTTTCCGCCTTAACCAAATCAACTTTATCCTTAACCTTAGTTTTAGCCACATTTACATCTACATCTTCTTCAAACTCTACAATGATAATACTGTAATCCTGAAGGGTAGTAGAGGTGATCTCTTTAATCCCGGCGATGTCGTTAAACTCTTCTTCGAGTGGTTCGGTGATGAATTTTTCAACATCTTCGGCGGCATTACCCGGGTTTACCGAACTTACATAGATCTTGGTTTCTATGATTTCGGGGAATGCTTCACGAGGCATACTGTAATAGGCTGCCAGACCACTAAGTAAGATGATCGCCGTAATTACATAAACGGTCATCTTATTGTCTATTGCCCAAGACGATATGCTAAATTCTTTATAAGTGTTTTTTGCCATCTTACTGGTTGTTTGAAGATTGATCTTTTAATTCTACAGCTTGCCCATCTCTCAAAGAGCGTACTCCTTCTACGATCAGGCGGTCTCCGGCTTCAAGGCCAGAAGTGATCTCTACGCGTTGATCATCGCTGTAACCTTCTTCAATTTGTACTTGTTTAGCGATAGCTGTACCATCAGCTTGCTCCTCATATACATAAGTAATGCTGTTACCCATTGCATTTTGTTGAACCACATTTTCTGGCACTACAATAGCGTTCTCAGCGGTGTAGTCATTTACCATAACGGTTGCGATCAGGTTAGGCTTTATAGCGCTATCAGGATTAGGGATCGAAATCTTAACATCAAAAGTTCGGTTGTCTGGGCTGACAAAGTTGCCTACTTGTCTGATTTCGCCATCGTAGGTTTTACCTATAGAAGCTAGTCTGATTTTTACTTCAGTACCTTGATTAACTTTACCTAAGAAGGCTTCGGGGATCGAAGCTTCAACATACATATCGCTCAGGTTTACGAGGCGTAAAACACCGGTTTGCCCTGCGTTTACTACCTGACCTTGATCTGCCATCGTATTGTCTACGATTCCTGAAAATGGTGCGGTAATAACGGTTTTGGCAACTCTAGAGCGCAATTGATCTGTTGCAGCTTGCATCGCTTCATAATTGGTTTTTGCTTCTAAATACGTGATTTCAGAACCAATCTTCTGATCCCAAAGACGCTTTTGACGCTCAAAGGTAGTTTTTGCTAAAGCGGTCTGTGCCTCTTGACGGGCCAGTTCACTTCCTAAACCTCCATCATCTATCTTGGCAAGACGCTGCCCTTTAGCTACGCGTTGTCCTTCTTTAACGTAAAGCTGCGTTAGCACTCCGGTGTATTCTGCGTAAAGCACAATATTTTGATCAGTATCTACATTACCTTGAACTTCAAAATAATGCTTAAACAACGTGTCTTGTAAGGTTACTGCGGTTACTAAAGCTGCTTTTTTCTTTACGTCTAGTTTGTCTATAGCGGCGTTAAGCGAATCAATGTTAGCTTTAATCGCATTTTGCTCATTTACAAGTTCTGTTTTTTTGGCGCGCATTGCGGTGATGTCACCGTTTTCAATAATTTGTTCTACAGATTCTTCTTTTCCTCCGCAGGAAATAAGTAGGAGCGAAACAAATGCAAGGCTTAATATATTTTTCATAGTGTAGGTGTGTCTGTGAATTAGTCTTCTTTTGGTTGATAAACGGTGGTGTCTAATACTTTTTCTAAAGCGGCTTTGTTAGCAATGACATCATACATCGCTTGTAAATAATCCTGTTGCGCTTGATAAAGTTGGGTTTGGGCTTCGCTCAATTCAAAGCTAGAGGCGATACCTTCAAAAAATTTAATGGAGTTTTTATTTTCAATACGTTCTGCCAGATCAAGGTTTTTTTCTTGAGTGGCAAAATTGTCAAGCGCAAATTGATAATCGTTGCGGGCTGTAGCAATTTGAAGTTTTACCTGATTGCGTGCACGCTCCAGATCTTCTAAACTTTGCTGGTAAGCCAGTTCTTTTTGAGCAGTTTTAGCAGCACGCATACCACTGCTAAAAATAGGTACGGTAAGTGAAACTCCTAAGATCGACTGTTCAAAGTAGCGTTGCTCATCACTCAAAAAAGTAAATGAGTTACTGGCGCCTGCAGCCCCATAATTTAAATAAGCGCTTAAGCGTGGTAAAGCTTTACTCTTTTCTAGTTTAACCTCAGTTTCAGCAAGATTGGTTTGATCTTGAGCAATGCGATAATCAATATTTTGCTCCGGATTGATGTCTTGCGTGAGTAAGTTAAGATCATAATATTGCATCGTTAGATCTTCAAGTTCATCAGTCACCATCAGTTTGCTATCTATTGGGATACCTAAAGTAAGCTTTAGCATGTCATATGCGATAGCAAGTTGACGCACGGTGTTGTTCAATTGGGTTTCAAGACCTAAAGCAGTGATCTGCAATTGCTCTACATCTTCTTCTTCTCCTAACCCGTTTTCAAAAATCTTTTGAGTGTCGTTAAGATTTTTGTTTACGGTTTCTATGTTTTTCTGCAGAATCGCTACACTCTCCTGAGCAAGCAATACGTTGCCATAAGCTTCAATGATGGCTTGCTTAACTTCAAGATCGGTTTTGACCTTAGCATTTTCAGAAATCTGTAAAAGTGTTTTTGCAGATTGAACACCTACTATATAAGAGCCGTCAAAGATCAACTGATTCCAAGTGGCAACAGCAGAGGCACTTTGCTTCTGGCTAAACTGCACCGGGATAAAATCTCCCGGGTCTGCGCTAGGATCAAAAACCACTGCCGGAATAAAAGACGTAGGTTGAATAAATTGATTTTGATAGGTCACTTCACCTGAGATTTGAGGCAGTCCCTGAGCGATAACCTCCCATTTTTGTTTAAGCGCGATCTCTACATCGGTGAGAGCATTTTTAGCATCATAGCTATTCTCGAGGCCATAAGTAATGGCTTCTTGTAGGCTTAGCGCATAAGATTCTACCTCTGTAGTGTCTTGGGCTAGGGAAGGGTTTAAATATCCCAAGAGGCATAAAAAGAGGAACATTGGTTTTTGCATTAGTCTTGATTTGAATGAATGATTTGATTGAGTATTTTACGACCTTCAGGTGTTACAATTCCACGTAAGTGGTATTCTAAATAGGTCTCGTAAAGGGGTATGTGCGGGAATTTATCTGAAGGAAAAATGGTTTCATCTTTAATGTTGGTAATTCCTATTTGATACATTCTAGAAACAAACTCAATGTCAAGATTGTTTCTAAAAAGTCCCAGCTCAATACCGCGAGCAATATTTTGTTCCATACAGCCACGCATAAAAGCATTCTGACTTTCACGTAGCTTGGTAAATATTTTTGGGTAGTATTTCATCATTTGTTGAATAGATGAGGTTTTTTCGCCCTGCAAATGTTGAATTACATATTTCTTTATTTCATAAAGCTCTTCAATAGGGTTCATGTGCTCATCTACCATATCTTTGACCACACATTGTACGCTGGTCAATAAATGATGGCCCACTGCTTCTACAAGCTCGGTTTTATGCGCATAATTGGCATAAATGGTCTTTTTTGATATCCCCATATGTGCGGCGATATCATCCATGGTAACACTTTTAAATCCTTGATTTAAAAAGAGTTGGGTTGCGTTTTCTAGAATTTCCGTTTTCATAATCCGGCGCAAATATAAAACGGAAACTTTAAAAACTAATTAAGTTTCCAAAGTTTTTTCAATATTTAATGATTACATAATATGGCCTAAGAATACCAGCTTGTGATGCTTGAAGCGTTGAGTTCAGAATTAGTGTCTTATTTTTAGCCAAAATTTTAAAGTATGCTCCGCATTGATCAATACACAGAGGTGTTTGTTGAATATCTAAACGCTAAGGTCAAGGTTAAAGAACCGGTAAACCTATACGAACCCATTGACTATATTTTGCAGTTGGGAGGGAAACGCTTACGACCGGTATTGACGTTAATGGCGACGGATATTTTTGGTTCAGATCATAAAAAGGCTTTAGACGCGGCTTTAGCGGTTGAGGTTTTTCATAATTTCTCATTAGTGCACGATGATATTATGGATGATGCGCCTTTGCGTCGTGGTCAAGAGACTGTGCACGAAAAGTGGGATATCAATACAGGGATTCTCTCGGGAGATGCAATGTTGATCAATGCATATCAGCTTTTTGAGAATTATGAAGGAGAAACCTTTAGAGAACTCGCAAAGCTTTTCAGCAAGACAGCAATTGAAGTTTGTGAAGGGCAGCAGTATGATGTAGATTTTGAGACGCGTGATGATGTGACCATCCCAGAGTATCTTAAAATGATTGAATACAAAACGGCGGTTTTGGTAGGAGCTGCTCTTAAAATGGGCGCACTGGTTGCAGAAGCTTCTTCTGAAAATGCACAACGCATTTATGATTACGGTCGTGATTTAGGGATCGCATTTCAGCTTCAGGATGATTATCTGGATGCTTTTGGTGATCCTAAAACTTTTGGGAAGCAAGTGGGCGGTGATATTATCGAAAACAAAAAGACCTTCTTATATTTAACTGCTTTGCAAAAACTAGATCCTACGCACAGCAAGCAGTTGCAGCATTTATTCAGTATCAATCCGCCGGATCCTTCGGAAAAAATTGAAACGGTAAAGCAGCTGTTTATAGATTCCGGCGCAGCCGAAGCTACTCAGCAAGAAATTGAAAATTATACCCAAAAAGCGCTCAACGTTCTGGAAACTCTTGAGGTTCCTCAAGAAAATAAAAGTATTTTAGAAGACTTTGCCCGACTGCTCATGCGCAGAAAAGTTTAAAGAATTGAAGAATGAATTCCGGCAGTAACTTATTAGACCAGGTTCGCAAAGAGAAGCTGTATAATGCTTTAGTATTTCAGCTTAATAAAGACTTTGAACGCGCCGGACTTGAAGCTGAATTTGATGCTGCTTTTGAGAATCAACAGTTACTGCGTAATCTGCAAGCCGCACTTTATAATCTGGTGGTGAGTGATTTTGAAAGCTACCTCACGCTGCTTTACGCCATAGATGTTTCTGAGGCTAAGATCAAAGCTTTGCCTGATTGTGAGGTGCATCAACTCGCAGAATTTGTAAGTGTGCTCATTCTGGAGCGGGAGTTTAAAAAAGTTCAGTTTAAAAATAGAACCTGATAAACGGCATAATCGCACTGGTGTAGATGGCATCGTCATCGTTGTAAAGTATGTTATACCGGGCGCCTATTGTCACGGGGCCGCTACGGTAACCGGCTCCTAGAAATAAAGCAGAATTCCAGAAATCATCAGTAAATGTACCGCCGTCCCAATTGGCGCGTTGCGAAACATAAAGCTCTTCAAACTCTGCAGAAAGCTGAATGATAGGAAGCGGATTAGCGAGCGCAATAATGCTTCCACCCACAATTGAAGATTTTAAACTACCATTCTTTACATACGAATAACTCAAGCCGGGTCCGGCAGCGAAATAAGGATTGAAGTTGTAAATAGCACTTGGAGCGAGGTTTGCAGCAAAATAGTCATTGCCAAAATTCAATCCAAAACCACCACCAAAACTCACCCGATCCCAAAAAGAATCAGACCGAAATTGTGCCTGACTAGAAGCTATACCAAACGCTATAAATAGAAGAATTATATAAAGTTTTGAAATCGATTTCATAAAATACATTTTTCTAAAGCTTAAGGCTTTGTTAGCAAGGTGTTAAAACCTGATTTTAAAATGTTAATGATAAACATAAAATTACGAAAGGACACGCTTGGTGCGCGCGATTTATTGTATTTTTGACAAATTATTGCTTAAAAAATCGACAGATTTAACTTATAAAATGGATAGATTTTCATTTCTCAATGCAGCAAATACTGCATACTTCGCAGACCTATACGATAAATATTTACAACATCCTGATAGTGTAGAACCCAGCTGGAGAGCTTTTTTTCAAGGTTTTGACTTTGGGATCGAAGAAAGCGGTATCGCTGCAGACGTTTCAGAACTCAGCGCTAACACTTCTTCAGATAATGCTGTTCCTGATAAATTACAGAAGGAATTTCAAGTTGTTAAATTGATAGACGGTTACCGTACGCGCGGGCACTTATTTACTAAAACCAATCCGGTGCGCGAGCGTCGCAAATATGAGCCTACACTGGCTTTAGAAAACTTTGGTTTATCAGAGAAAGATTTAGATACCGTTTTTAACGCGGGCGAGATCTTGGGTATTGGTTCTAATACCCTTAGAGATATAATCACGCATTTAGAGAACATTTATTGCGATTCTATCGGGGTTGAATATATGTTTATCAGAAAACCGGAGGAAATCAAGTGGATTCAAAACAAATTGAATGTCAACGATAACCATCCTGATTTCTCTGCAGATACTAAGAAGAAAATTCTTAAAAAACTGAATGAAGCGGTTTCTTTTGAGACCTTTTTACATACAAAATACGTGGGGCAAAAACGCTTTTCGCTTGAAGGTGGAGAGAGTTTTATTCCGGCGGTTGATGCCATTATTGAAGCAGCAGCAGATCGTGGTGTAAAAGATTTTGTGATGGGTATGGCACACCGTGGTCGTCTAAATACCTTGACCAATATCTTCGGAAAGAACGCTAAAGATATTTTTAGTGAGTTTGATGGTAAAGATTACGATCAAGAGATATTTGATGGTGATGTTAAGTATCACCTCGGTTGGACCTCAAGCCGACTTACAGACAGCGGAAAAGAGATCAATATCAACATTGCGCCCAACCCGTCTCACTTAGAAACAGTAGGCGCTGTTGTAGAAGGTATTTCGCGAGCAAAACAAGACCGTCATTATTTTGACAATCCGCAGGAAGTGCTTCCTATTGTAGTGCACGGAGATGCGGCAATTGCAGGTCAAGGTGTTGTTTACGAGGTGATTCAGATGGCACAATTAGATGGTTATACCACTAAAGGAACCATTCATATTGTGATCAATAACCAGATCGGTTTTACCACTAATTATCTCGACGCGCGTTCTTCGACCTACTGTACTGATGTTGCTAAAACCACATTATCTCCGGTATTGCATGTAAACGCTGATGATGCAGAAGCTGTAGTACATGCAGCTTTATTTGCTCTTGATTTCAGAATGACTTTTGGTCGTGATGTATTTATCGACCTTTTAGGATATCGTAAATATGGTCATAACGAAGGTGATGAGCCGCGTTTTACGCAGCCTAAATTATACAAAGCGATCGCCAAGCATGATAATGCTAGAGATATTTATGCTAAAAAACTCATTGAGCAAGGCGTGATTGACGAGAATCACGTGAAGCAATTAGAAGATGAGTACAAAGAAAAACTTGAAGAAAAATTAGAAAAGTCTAGAGAAGAAGAAACCACCCGTATCACTGCAATTATGCAAGATGAGTGGGAAGGTTTTGAGCCTGCTACCGAAGATGAGATGATGCAGCCGGTAGATACGACTTTTGACCTTGATGCATTAACTGAAATTGCAGAGGCGATCACCAAACTTCCGGAAGGGAAGAAATTCTTAAGAAAAATAAACAAGATCATCGAAGGGCGTCGCGCAATGTATTTTGATGATAATAAAATAGATTGGGGTCTCGCCGAATTACTTGCATACGGTTCCTTGCTTAAAGAAGGTTTTGATGTGCGTATGACCGGTCAGGATGTAGAGCGAGGTACGTTCTCACACCGTCATGCTGTGACCAAAGTTGAAGAAAGCGAAGAAGAGATCGTGTTGCTCAATAACCTTAAAGGAGAGCAAGGTCATATGTACATCTTCAACTCGCTGCTTTCAGAATATGGTGTGGTAGGTTTTGACTATGGTTACGCGATGGCGAGTCCAAAAACCCTTCCTATTTGGGAGGCGCAGTTTGGTGACTTTAGCAATGGAGCGCAGATTATGCTAGACCAGTATATTTCAGCAGCAGAAGATAAATGGAAACTTCAAAACGGTTTGGTAATGTTATTGCCTCACGGTTATGAAGGTCAGGGTGCAGAGCACTCTTCGGCACGTATGGAGCGCTATTTACAGCTTTGTGCAGTTGACAATATGTATGTCGCAGATTGTACTACGCCGGCTAACTTCTACCATTTATTGCGTCGTCAATTGAAGACCAATTTTAGAAAACCGCTTATCGTTTTTACGCCAAAAAGTTTGTTGAGACATCCTAAAGTAATGTCGACCAAAGAAGAATTGGCAAACGGCAGTTTCCAGATGACCATTGATGATGATAGTGTAAAAGCAGATCAGGTTAAAACGCTGGTTTTTGTGACTGGTAAGTTTTATTATGACTTGCTTGCGCAGCGTGAAGAATTAGAGCGAGATGATGTTGCACTTGTGCGTGTTGAACAATTGTTCCCGCTTCCTAAAAAGGAAATCAGAGCAGCGCTTGAAAAGTATAAAAATGCAGACGATGTTGTTTGGGCACAAGAAGAACCACGTAATATGGGAGCTTACGGGCACTTGTTGATGCATCTTCCGGAAGCGCAAAAATTCAGAGTATGCAGTCGTAAGTTTTACGGTGCGCCTGCTGCAGGTAGTTCTGTACGATTTAAGAGAAGACATCAGCGCGTAATTGATGATGTTTTCGATAAAAATTCAAATAACCAATAAAAACATTTTAGTTTTAACTAAAGAATAAAAGATAACAAAAGAGAATTATGGCTTTAGAAATGAAAGTCCCTTCGCCGGGAGAATCGATCACCGAAGTTGAAATCGCCCAGTGGCTTGTTGAAGATGGGGATTATGTAGAAAAAGATCAGGCGATTGCCGAAGTAGATAGTGATAAAGCAACTTTAGAACTTCCTGCTGAAGCAAGCGGAATTATTACCCTTAAAGCCGAAGAAGGCGACGCAGTTGCCGTAGGTGAAGTTGTTTGTCTCATTGATACTGATGCTGCAAAGCCAGAAGGCGATAGCAGTAGCGACAAAGAAGAGCAGAAAGAAGAAAAAGCCGAACCTAAAAAAGAAGAGCCTTCAAAATCGAGCACGCCTGAGCAAGCGCAAGATAAAAAGACGTACGCTTCAGGATCACCTTCTCCGGCAGCTAAAAAGACTTTAGATGAAAAGGGAATTGATGCTAAAGATGTAAAAGGTACAGGTCGTGACGGGCGTATTACTAAAGAAGATGCGGTAAACGCGCAGCCTTCAATGGGAACGCCGGGAACCGGAAGCCGTGGCGAAAGCCGTTCTAAAATGTCTATGTTACGTCGTAAAGTAGCTGAGCGTTTAGTTTCTGTAAAGAATGAGACCGCAATGCTTACTACCTTTAACGAGGTTGATATGACTCCGATTTTTGAGTTGCGTAATAAGTATAAAGAAGATTTCAAAGCTAAGCACGGTGTTGGTCTTGGGTTTATGTCATTCTTTACTTTGGCTTGTGTGCGTGCGCTAGAAATGTACCCTGCTGTAAACTCAATGATCGATGGTAAAGAGATGGTTTCTTTTGACTTTAAAGATATTTCTATCGCGGTTTCAGGACCTAAAGGTTTGATGGTACCAGTTATCAGAAATGCTGAAAACTTAAGTTTCCGCGGTGTGGAGTCTGAAGTGAAGCGTCTTGCGCTAAGAGCGCGTGATGGTCAGATCACTGTAGATGAAATGACCGGTGGAACTTTCACCATCACAAACGGTGGTGTGTTTGGAAGTATGCTTTCTACACCTATCATCAACCCTCCGCAATCTGCGATTTTAGGAATGCACAACATTGTTGAGCGTCCTATCGTACGTGACGGCGGAATTGCTATCGCACCTATTATGTATGTAGCACTTTCATACGATCACCGCATTATTGATGGTAAAGAATCTGTAGGATTTTTAGTGGCTGTAAAAGAAGCGCTAGAAAATCCTGAAGAATTATTGATGGATAATAATGTGCTTAAAGCGTTAGAATTGTAATAAGTATATTCAATAAATAAATAAAAACCCGCTGATTTTCAGCGGGTTTTTTTATTGGCGCCGCCAAAGGGTTTAATACTTCGAGGCTTGCTTTAAAATTGAAAATTCGTTTCTAACCAATGCTTATTGAGTTTGCCCTGAGATTGTTTAGGCTTTATTTTAAGCGATGACTTCGTTTACGAGTTGTTTTAATTCTTCCTCCAAAGAAACAGTTGGAAAAAGTCTTCCGGCTTGACGATACCAGTATTTTGCATTCCAATCATCGCCTTCATCGCGATGTAAGTGCGCGTGAATCAAACTTCCCATAGCAGTATGCAGCTCTTGTGCGATATTGTGAGAGGCTTCCCAGTCTCCTTTCGCCTGAAACCATAAAGCTTGCAGTGCCTCTGGCCAATGTGTAGGCGGATTGCTCTTCTCTAGTGTGGCTTCAAATTCCGTATAAGATTGCGGTATGCTCATAGTATTTAAGTTTCAGTTTTAAGAAAGATAAGTAATCTGTCTAAGAATAGACCTTGCTGTTTTTGTCAAAATGTCTCCGGCTAAAAACTTTTATCATAAGACTAATTCCTATTTTTGATACTTCTGATATTCGATTAAAAATTCCCAATATGGCTGTTCAAAAGCGCTTATTTCTTTTAGATGCTTATGCATTGATTTTTCGTGGTTATTACGCACTGATTAAAAATCCGCGAGTGAACTCAAAAGGGCAGGATACTTCTGCAATTATGGGTTTTGTCAACTCGCTTTTTGATGTGATCAAGCGTGAAAAGCCAGATCATCTCGCAGTGGCATTTGATAAAGGCGGAAGTTCGGAACGTGTTGAAATGTATGAAGAGTACAAAGCGAATCGTGATGAAACTCCAGAAGCGATTCGTATTGCGGTGCCTATTATTCAGGAGATTCTTAAAGCGATGCACGTGCCGTGTATTGAGATCGAAGGCGTGGAGGCAGATGATTTGATCGGTACGCTGGCCAAGCAGGCAGAAAAAGAGGATTATCAGGTTTTTATGGTGACGCCAGACAAGGATTATGCACAGCTGGTTTCAGAAAACATCTTTATGTACAAACCGGCACGAATGGGGAATGGGATCGAGATCTGGGGAATCCCTGAAGTGCAAAAACGTTTTGAAGTCGAGCGTCCGGAACAGGTGATCGATTATTTGGGAATGATGGGTGACGCGTCTGATAATATTCCGGGATTGCCGGGAGTGGGAGATAAAACGGCTAAGAAGTTTATCAAGCAGTACGGCGGACTAGAAGGTCTGTTAGAAAATACAGATCAGCTTAAAGGAAAGATGAAAGAGAAGGTGATCGAAAACGCCGAGCTGGGACGTCTATCCAGAAAGTTAGCAACCATTATGACCGACTGCGATGTGAAATTTGATGCAGAACAATACGAACTTTCGCAACCGGACGCTGACAAAGTGCAGGAGATTTTTGACGAACTCGAATTTCGTAGGCTTAAAGATCAGTTTATTAAAATCTTTTCGGGTGAAGCCGATAGTGATACCGGTGCAGCAGTAAGCGGTACGGAAACGGCTAAAAAACTGGTAAGTTCTGCGGAAAAAGCAGCGAATGCCGGCGCGGGACAATACAATCTTTTTGGTGGTGATGAGCCTGCTATTGAAGAGTGCAATTCTCGAAAAACCATAAAGGACACGGAGCATTTTTACCAAAGTGTAGCCCCCGGAATGGCGATGAACTTGTTCATCAAAAACTTAATGAAGCAAACTTCGGTATGTTTCGATACCGAAACTACTGATCTAGATCCGTTGCAGGCAGAACTGGTAGGGATCGCTTTCAGCTGGGAGAAAACCAAAGGATTTTATATTCCATTTCCGTCAGAAAAAGAAGAAGCACAAAAATTAATCGAAGCACTGCGTCCGTTTTTTGAAGCGGAAGAAATCGAGAAAATTGGGCAAAACCTTAAGTATGACATTAAGGTGTTGGCGAAGTATGATGTCGAAGTAAAAGGAAAGCTTTTTGATACGATGATCGCGCATTATCTGATCAATCCAGATATGCGTCACAATATGGACGTGCTTGCAGAAACTTACCTTAACTATACGCCGGTTTCTATTGAAGAATTGATCGGTAAAAAAGGCAAGAATCAGAAATCAATGGCCGACGTCCCTGTTGATCAGCAAACCGAATATGCTGTAGAAGATGCAGATGTAACGCTTCAGCTGAAAGAGCATTTTCAAAAAGAATTGGGCGAGGCCAATACGCAAAAGTTGTTTGATGATATCGAAATTCCTTTAGTGCAGGTTTTAGCTGATATGGAATTAGAAGGAATCAACCTGGATCAGGAATTTTTAGGCAGTCTTTCTGAAGCGCTTAATAATGACATCACCTCGCTGGAGAAAAGTATTTATGAAGAAGCGGGAGAAGAATTTAATATTGGTTCGCCAAAGCAATTGGGTGAAATACTATTTGACAAATTAAAGCTTGTAGATAAACCGAAGAAAACCCGTACAGGGCAATATTCTACCGCAGAAGATGTGCTTTCTTATTTAGCTCCTGATCACGAGATCGTGCAGCACGTGCTTGATTATCGAGGCTTGTCTAAATTAAAAAGTACGTATGTGGATGCCTTGCCTGCACAGGTGAATGCAAAAACCGGCCGCGTGCATACCGATTATATGCAGACCGTAGCAGCAACCGGCCGACTGAGTTCAAACAATCCGAACTTGCAGAATATTCCTATCCGTACTGAGCGTGGGCGTCAGGTGCGTAAGGCTTTTGTGCCACGCAATGAAGATTATGTATTGCTGGCGGCAGATTACTCGCAAATTGAATTGCGCATAATTGCAGCTTTGAGCCAGGAAGAAACGATGATGAAAGCCTTTCAGGAGGGAGAAGATATTCACGCATCTACTGCTGCAAAAGTCTTTAATGTGCCCATTGATGAGGTGACGCGGGAACAACGTAGTAATGCAAAAACTGTGAATTTTGGGATTATTTACGGCGTGTCTGCTTTTGGACTGAGCAATCAAACCGACCTTAGTAGAACTGAAAGTAAAGAGCTTATAGATACCTATTATAAAACCTATCCTAAACTTCGCAATTATATGAGCGAACAGGTAGACTTTGCGCGTGAGAATGGCTACGTGTCTACAGTTTTAGGTCGTCGTCGCTATTTAAAGGATATCAACAGTAGTAACGCGGTGGTGCGTGGTGCAGCTGAGCGTAACGCGGTAAATGCACCAATACAAGGGAGTGCTGCAGATATCATTAAAATCGCAATGATCAAAATACATCAGAAACTCAAGGATAAAGGCTTAAAAACCAAAATGTTACTTCAAGTTCATGATGAATTGGTATTTGATGTTTACAAATCAGAATTAGATGAAGTTCAGGAACTTATAAAATCTGAAATGGAAAACGCCTTTAAATTAGATGTTCCTCTTGATGTTGAAGTCGGGTTAGGTGATAACTGGCTAGATGCCCATTAAAACAGGAGTTTCTATGATTTCTTTAACTTAACGTTATAATAAAATATTCTTAACTAATACGTTTTATGTTGTTAAAAATAGGGTGCTATTATGTGAATTCTACCCTATTTTAAATTTGAATTTTATAAAAATCAATGAAATAACTGTTGTATTAATAAAAGTGCTTCGGATTCTGTTAAAAAGAAGTGTTTTCAATTGGTTTGTTTCATTTTTAGCGCTGGCTAATATCAAAATTCAAATTTTTACGAATGAAACAACAACTAAGATTAATCTGGTCATTAGTCTTCCTGATGACCTTAAATTTCGCCTTCTCCCAAACAAAAACGGTGAGTGGAACGGTGACCGATCAAACCGGTATGCCGCTTCCGGGAGTTAATGTAACGGTAAAGAATACCACAGGTCGTGGTACGCAAACCGATTTTGATGGTAATTTTACCATTGCAGCGAGCGCCGATGAAACGCTCGTTTTTTCTTATATGGGCTTTAAGCCATACGAGCAACTCGTAGGTGCTTCTGCTACATTTTCAATAACCTTATCAGAAGACACTCAATCACTGGATGAAGTGCTTGTAGTAGCTTATGGTACTGCAAAGAAAGAAGACTTTACCGGTTCTGCAGTACAGGTAAATGGAGAGTCTCTAGAACAACGCCCTATTACCAATGCTATTTCTGCATTAGATGGTGCTGCTGCCGGTGTAAATGTATCTGCAGCAAATGGTCAGCCGGGATCGGCTCCTAGCATCCGTATTCGAGGAACAGGTTCTTACAGTGCTTCAAATACGCCACTTTACATCGTAGATGGAGTTCAGTTTAATGGAGAGCTTTCAAGTATCAACTCTAATGATATTGAAAGTTTAACCGTACTTAAAGATGCTGCTTCCACGTCACTTTATGGTAGTAGAGCTGCAAACGGGGTGGTGTTGATCACAACAAAATCTGGACGCAGTGGGAAACCTCAGATTTCCTTAAAAATGTCTCAAGGTATTACCAGTCGTGGTATTCCAGAATACGATCGCGTTAGCGCGAGTGAGTATTATCCTTTAATGTGGGAAGCGTTACGCAATAGTTTATCTATGAGCAGTGATACGCCGGTAGCTGAAGCAAACGCTATTGCTTCCTCAACAATTTATGATGAGCTGGGCCAAAACCCATTCAATGTGGCTAATGATCAAATCGTTTTAGAAGATGGAACTTTAAATCCTAATGCGTCATTATTATACGCAGAAGATCTTGATTGGTTAGAGCCGCTTGTGCGTACCGGTGTGCGTACCAACCTTGATTTTTCTTATAGCGGAGGTACTGAGAAATCAGACTATTATGCTTCGGTTAGTTATTTAAAAGAAGATGGTTATATCATCAATTCAAATTTTAAGCGACTTACAGCTCGTCTAAATGCGAACACACAAGTAACAGATTGGATTAAAACAGGTTTAAATATTTCGGCTGCAGATTCAGACTCCAATCAAGCTGCAGATGCAGGAAGTTCGTCCTACGTAAACCCGTTTAGAACTACCAGATATATCGGTCCTATTTACTCGGTTCACGAGCACGATCTTGAAACAGGAGAATATATTTTAGATAGTGATGGTAATTGGATCTATGACCTTGGCGATAACCGTGTAGGTGGCGGTGGTAGTGGTCGTAATGTGATTCAAGAGACTTTGCTTAACGTAGATCGTGATAAGATTTTCTCATTTACGTCTAGAGCTTATGCTGAATTTACCTTCTTGCAAGATTTCACCTTTACCGTAAATGGAGGTATTGATAAGCGTTTTTACAGCAACGAAAGTTTTGATAACCCAATCGTAGGGGATGGTGCTCCTGATGGTAGAGCAGGAAGAACAACTTCAACTAGAACCACAGTAAACTACAACCAGTTACTTAATTATTCTAAGACTTTTGGAAAGCATAGCGTTTCTGCTTTAGTAGGACACGAAAGTTTTGATACAGAGTATGAGTATCTAAACGGATTCAGACAAAATCAAATCGTTGAAGGAAATACCGAGTTGATCAACTTTACTACCACAAATGATTTGATCTCCTATACCAGTAATCAAACAACTGAAGGATATTTCTCTCGTGTAAATTATGATTATGACAGTCGGTATTATATTTCAGGATCTTACAGACGTGACGGGTCTTCACGATTTAGCAAAGATGCCCGTTGGGGAGATTTCTTTTCTGTAGGTGGTGCTTGGAGATTAGATCAAGAAGCCTTTATGGAGAAAGCAGATTGGGCAAATCTTCTAAAATTGAGAGCCTCTTATGGTGAAGTAGGTAATGATAACTTAGGCGGATATTATGTAAGCCAATCTTTATTTGCTTTAGATTACAACAACGCTTCAGAAGGTGGAATCTTAGTTGATTCTCCAGGAAACCCAAGATTGCAGTGGGAAACTAACATTCAAACCGATGCTGCAATAGAATTTGGATTATTCAACAACCGCGTGGCTGGTACTTTTGAATACTATAACCGTAAATCTGAAGATCTATTATTTGATGTGCCGCTTCCGGTATCTTCAGGTCTTGATGATTATCCAGACAACATAGGTAGCTGGGTAAACAGTGGTTTTGAATTTGACGTAACTGTAGGAATTGTTCGCAACAGTCAGTTTAAGTGGGATTTCAGCATTAATGCTTCAACACTCAAAAATGAGATTAAAGAACTTTCACAAGAAGAGATCATTAATGGTTCTAAAAAGCTGGTTGTAGGTGGTGATATCTATGACTACTGGTTAAGAGAGTGGTATGGTGTAGATCCTGCTGATGGTATGGCGCTATACATTGCAAGTCCTGAGGCTATTGAAGCAGGAGGAAGCGATCTTAGAGAAATTGACGGAACCACAGTAACTACTAACCAAAATAACGCTAACTACAACTTTGTAGGTAAAGCTACTCCAGATGTTTATGGTGCCTTTAGAAACAACTTTGAGTATAAAGGTTTTCAGTTAGGAATCACGTTTACTTATCAGTTAGGTGGAGAAACGTATGACTCTAACTATTCTGGTCTGATGCATTCTGGTACTTACGGAACCGCGCTAAGTACAGATATTCTTGATAGATGGCAAGAGCCGGGTGACATTACGAATGTCCCTAGACTTGATGCTGCGCAAACAGCAGCTTTTGGTGCAGGATCTAGCCGTTGGTTAGAAAAATCAGATTTCTTGGCATTACGTCAAGTAAATCTGGGCTACGCATTTGATGCTGAGCTTGTGCAAAAGTTAGGGCTTACCGGAGCAAATGTGTATGTAAGTGGAGAGAATTTATTCAAGCTTACCGCTAGAAAAGGTATGGATGTAGGTGAAAGCTTTAACGGTACAACTTCAAACCGCTTTACACCGGCTCGTGTATTATCAGTAGGATTAAATATTACATTATAAAAACTATGAAAAACAACTATATAACTAAGTTTACTTTACTCTTTGTAGTGCTGGGATTAGCATTATCATCGTGTAGTGAAGAATTTTTAGAAGAAGTGCCTACCGAAAGCGTTTCTGATGTGACCGCTACGTCAACTACCGGAAACCTATTTTTAGTAATTAATGGTATTCACCGTTCTTTATACATAAGATACGGCGCGCAAGGCCGAAGCGGTATAGGATCGTTAATGATTCAAAACGATGTATTAGGAGAGGATTTTGTTATGACTTCTCGAGGAAACGGTTGGTTTGTTTCTGCGGCAGGTTGGTTAGACCACACCAATGCAGATGATTCTGATAACCTTTTCCCGTATCGTACCTATTATCGAATTATAAGAAATGCCAATGTAGTCATCAATGGAGCAGAAAATGCTGAAGGTGATGCTGCAGAACGTCAGGCTGCTTTAGGTCAAGCAACTCTTTATAGAGCTTGGGCTCATTTTCAAATGGTTCAACTTTATGGAATTCGTTATTCAGCAGGTGCTGAAAATACACAACCGGGAATTCCTATCAGATTGACCGCTGATAATGACCCATTACCTCGTGCGAGCGTTGAAGAAGTTTATGCACAGATTAATACAGACCTTGATGCAGCTATTGAATTGCTTGACGGTTATGTGCGACCTAATAAATCACATCTAGATCAATCAGTGGCTTTAGGGTTAAAAGCACGTGTAGCTTTGGTTCAGCAAAATTACCAAGTTGCGGCAGATTATGCAGCGCAGGCTAGAGCCAACTATAATCTTATGTCTAATGATGATTACTATGCAAACTTCAACACCTATACTAATGGTGAGTGGATGTGGGGAAGCTACATTCAAGAGGATCAAACCGATTACTATGGAAATTTCGGAGCGTATGTTTCAAGAAATTACAGTTCAACAAATATTAGAACAAACCCTAAAGCGATAAATAATTTGCTTTACGATCAGATTTCTGAAACAGATATTCGGGCTGTGTTGTTTGATCCTACTGGTCAACACGATAGTTTGCCTCCGGGATATTCAATTGCGTCTAATTTTTCACTTTTCCCATATACAAGTCAGAAATTCTTAGCCGCAGGAACCGGTGATAGTAGAATGGATGTGCCTTATATGCGCGCCGGGGAGATGTATCTTATAGAAGCTGAAGCGCTAAGCTATATTGATGAAGGAGCAGCGCGTTCTGTATTGTTTGATTTTGCTTCAAACAGAGATCCTGAGTATACCTTGTCAACCAATTCAGGTCAGGCTCTTAAAGAGGAGATATATATTCAAAGAAGAATAGAGCTTTGGGGTGAAGGTTTTAGATTCTATGATTTAAAGCGTTTAAATCAACCGCTTGATCGTACAGGAGCTAATCACGTACAAACAGTAATTAATAATGTGTATGAGGTGCCTGCAGGAGATAACAGATGGCAATGGTTGATTCCTCTAGATGCATTAAATGCGAACCCATTATTGGAGCAAAACCCAATATAAATTTGAAGATTGATTAAACTAAAAAACCCGCTTAAGAAACTTAAGCGGGTTTTTCTTTGGCTAAATATATTTAATGAAACCAAATGTTGGTTTACCAACCTGGGTTTTGCTGCGCAGCAAGAGTTGGGTTGTTGTTGATCTCTTGCTGAGGTATTGGCCATAAAAATGCAGTTGCGCTATAAGGAATAGCATCTACACCATAAGGTCCGGAATATGCGGTGCCTAAAGTATAGCTTTCGGCAGTAGGTGTGCCGTTAGCCACTTTTTGAGGAACACCACTTACGGGTGCTAAGTCATCAAGTTGTAGACGGTGAATGTCTGGCCAACGTCTTCCTTCCATCACAAATTCTATTCTACGCTCGGTAATGATTGCATTGACCAAAGCAGCTGGAGTTGCAAAATTGGTGCTCACATAGGCTTGAGTTGTAGGTGCTGCGAGCGATCTGTTGCGTACCAAGTTAAGATTGGTAAGCGCGCTTCCCGCAGCGTTAGTACGAGCATAAGCTTCGGCCATATTGAGTAACACTTCAGCGTAACGAATTACCGGAGCAGGGTCTGTGTAGTTTGTAGCATCTTTATACTTGTTAGTGTACTTTACTCCTGAACGTGTGGTTACTAAAGTTCCTTCTTCACGTCTTAGGTCGTCTTCTAACCAAGAAGGATTTCTCCAGATAATTGGGCTGATTACGACAAGTCCGCGACGATTATATTGAGAAGCTAAAGCTGCGTTCACACCGGGATTGTTTAAAGCTGTATTTTCAATAGAGAAAATAGATTCGGTATTAGCATATCCACTTGCAAAAGGTTCGTTTGGAGAAGCAGTTAAGGTATATGTTCCATTAAGCTTAGTTCCTTCTTGAATAACCATTGGCCAGTTACGCATATGTAAATAGGCACGGGTTTTAAATGCAATTGCAGCTTCGCTTGTAGCTCTGATGATTCCGTCTGTTCCTCCACGCTCCGCTTTGCTTAGCAAAAGACTTTCAGCATCATCAAAATCAGCTAAAATTCGGGCATAGCAGTCTGCTACGGTGTTTCTACCTTGCTCCAACGCAGTAGCGATAGACTCTGCAGTGTTGATCGGGTAGTCTCTATAAGGAACCCCAAGATGTGATGCATCTGGAGTGTCGTTATACGGTTTTGCAAAATGAAACAGCAACTCTAAATGTGCAGCAGCTCTAAAGAATTTTGCCTGACCTTCGTAGTCGTCAGCTTGTTCCTGAGTGATGATCCCATTGTCTAACGCGGTCTGTACTCCTTCAAGAACGATGTTTGCTCTGTTGATTAAGCGATAGGTATCGCTCCAGTAATACACGTTATTTGCTGTAGTGGGGTCGTAGGTGCCGGTGTAGGTAAGCTGATAAAAGGTAGCAACGTTTACCACATCTTCACCACGGTTATCTCCTTGCTGTACAAAAGCAGCCCCAAAAGGATACCCACGCCCTGTGCCGGTATACACTCCTATTTGAGCCGCATTGTACATACCGGTTACTGATAGTTCAACAAGATCTGCGGTAGAAAACGCAGCGTCTTCAGAGATTTGGTTAAAAGGCTCTAGTTCGAGAACATTTTCTTCGTGACAGCTGTAAAAGACACTTAATCCTAAAACGAGAAGAAGTGGTTTAACAGCGCCGGAATATTTCATATTTAAAATTCGTTTTTTCATAGTAATAAGGTTATAGACTTAGATTAAGACCAAAAGAAAAAATGCTTGCTCTGGGTGTACCGTTAAGGTCAACACCTGCAGATTCCATTTCTGGATCTAAGCCTGAGTAATCAGTAATCGTCCATACGTTTTGCGCTTGTAAATACAGGCGAAGCTTAGTGATACCTAATTGTGTAGCGGTATCAGCAGGTAGGCTGTATCCTAAAGTGATGTTATCTAATTTGATAAAATCGCCGTCTTCAAGAAAACGTGAAGTCGCTATTGAAGTTAAGTTGGTAGTGGTGTTTGTAGATGCATATAATCTGGGGGTCCATCCATCACCTGGATTTTCTACACTTTGCCATCTTCCTAAGATCTCAGTGCTGTTGTTTGTAAAGTTTTGGTTTAATAAATCTCTACGGGTAGCATTGAAGATTTTGTTTCCGCCGCTAAAGCGGAATAAAAATCCTAGATCGAAGTTTTTGTAATTCATAGAAGAATTTAAACCTCCAAAATATTTAGGAAGGGATTGACCTAAAATCACACGATCGTCTGCAGCGCTTAAAGAAGCAGCTTGAGAAACATCAGCAGGATTTGCAGGATCAAAAACCGAATAACTAGAACCGGGCAGGTTGCCTTGAACTAAGCTTCCATCTGCTTTGTAATAAACCGGATTACCATTTTCTGGATTTGTTCCGTAATACCGCACACCGTAAATAGAGTTGATTGATTCTCCTTCACGAGTGATCGTGTTAGTGCCTATACGATCCTGACCGTTAACTAAAGCGATCACTTCGTTGTCGATAAAGGAGATGTTAGCAGAAACATTCCATCTAAATTCTTTATCCAGAATACGTGCATCTACAGCAAATTCATAACCGGTGTTTTGAATTTTACCAATGTTTGCGCGGTAGCTGTTATTAGGTACACCAAAAGACATAGGAGTTTCGAGATCTAAGATCAAGTCATCGGTGTCGTTTTTAAAGTAGTCTGCACTAAAGGTAATGCGATTGCGTAAAAAAGCAAGATCAACACCTAAGTCATATTTAATACTGGTTTCCCAACGCAGCTGATCATTACCAAATTGAACATAACCAATACCATTAGTGTCGCCATATTTTGCAGCGCCATAAAGTCCTAAATAAGGGTAGTTGCCAATGTCTGTGTTACCGACTTTTCCGTACGAACCACGGATTTTGAAGTCAGAAAGGGTTTCTTTAATGCCTTGCATAAATGATTCTTCACTTACAGTCCATCCAAAAGAAGCTCCTGGGAAAGTTCCGTAGCGGTTTTCAAATGGTAATGAAGAAAGTCCGTCTCTACGTAAGGTTCCCTGAAGGAAATACTTCTGTTTGTAGTTATAATTCAAACGACCAGCATAGGAAATCAAACCATTCTCGCTTAAGCTTCCACCAGAACCTTGAACACCATACGAGTTGCTGATGAGGTTTTGATTGAAAAACTCGTTGCTTAGATCTGTACCTGTGCCGAAGAAACTTTGGTCTCTTGATTTTTGATATTCATTAATTAGTGTAAGTGAAACATTGTGATCTTCTCCATAAGTCTCGTTGTAGCTCAATACGTTTTGCCAGTTCCAGCGGGTAAGGTCAGTATTACTGTTTTGCACACGTCCGTTTGAGCCATATCCATCACCGTGAATCGGGCTCCAGAATAAGAAACCTGTGGTGTTGGTTTGATCAATACTAACTTGAGTTCTAAAGTTGATCGTAGAAACGGGTTTGATATCTGCATAAACGTTCCCAATAACACGGTTTACTTTAGAGTAGTACGAGTTGTTCTCAATCGCAAACATAATGTTTGGGATGTTATCTCCTACGGTTTCTAAGTTGGTGCCGCGTCCCATACGATCAGGGAATGTGTCATCTAAATTATAGCCTGTAGGATCATTTACATCATAAGGAGAAACGTTAGGATGCTGACGGCTCGCATTAAAAATGTTGCCTGAAAGTGAGTTGGTGCCGGTGTTTAAACCGTTGTACTCAGAGCGGGTTAAACCTGCGTTTACCCCCATAGATAACCAACTTTTGATTTTCTGCTCAATATTTGATCTAAAAGTATAACGTACAAAGTCATTAGGGCGTGCAATACTTTCTTGCTCAGTATAGCCTAAAGACAAATAATATTTCGTGTACTGTGTTCCGCCAGAAAAAGAAACGCTATGATCCTGTTGAAAAGCATTGTCATTTAAAACAAGATCTTGCCAATCTGTATTGAATTCGGTTCCTGCAGCCCAATCGCTTTGTCCGCGGTTGCTGCGCTTTTCATTACTTATGGTAACAAAGTCTGAAGCGCCTAAGAGATTAAACGTGTTTACCGGTCTTGCAAAACCTGCAGACATGTTGTAATTGATAGTCATTTTTCCTTCGCGACCTTTTTTGGTAGTTATTAAAACAACACCGTTTGCAGCGCGTGATCCATAGATTGCAGTAGCCGAACCATCTTTTAGAATTTCTACAGATTCAATATCGGCAGGGTTTACGTCACCTAAAGCGTTGTTGGAAGCGTAACCGCCTAAGTCACCGGTGTAAATAGGAATACCATCAACAACTACTAACGGATATGTGCCCGAATCGATTGAAGCAATACCTCG
The DNA here is from genome assembly GCF_020310025.1 of Leeuwenhoekiella palythoae. GTDB lineage: Bacteria > Bacteroidota > Bacteroidia > Flavobacteriales > Flavobacteriaceae > Leeuwenhoekiella > Leeuwenhoekiella palythoae. The sequence goes on along the minus strand of NZ_CP084318.1, from coordinate 1,312,077 downwards.
TATTCTGAAACGTGGAGTTTCACCAATAATTCCGGTCTGTGTAGTAACCTGTACCCCGGCAGCGCGTCCTGCTAGTTGAGATTCAAAACTTGGAGTAACCAAGTTTGCGATGTCATCTCCCTTGACTTGAGATACCGAAGCGGTCAAGTCACGCTTGCGTTGAACACCGTACCCTACTACCACTACCTCGTCTAGTGATTCGGTGTTTTCTGCAAGGGTTACATTTAATGTAGTTTTTGTACCCACAAGCTGCTCTTGCGTTTCAAAGCCCACAAATGAAAATACTAAGGTTTCATTTGAGCTGGCGTCGATAGTGTAGGCGCCGTCAAAGTCAGTCTGCGTACCTCTACCGGTGGCGCCTTTGATGACTACATTTACTCCCGGAAGCGGAGTGCCGTCTGCACCAGTTACGGTACCTGTCACGGTCTTTTGCTGTGCGAAAGCCGACAGGCTTAGCAAGCACATTAAGAAACTAAATAATAATTTTTTTATCATTTAACATACATATTGATTAAGTGTCGAAAAGTATGTTAAATGTCAATTGAAATTACAAGATTTTCAATTGAAGGTCTTTTTTATTGAGAAGTATGTAAATTGAGTTGTGGAGGTGGTGATTTTTGATTTAAAATATGGTTTTTAGTTAAAAACATAATTTAAATGCAAAAAAATCCTTGTGCGTAGTATAGCATTTTTGTTAAGGTTTTTGCTGACTTTTTGAAATAACAGCGTGACCAATGCCTATTTGCGACTTATGGAAGGAAAAAATTTCTTTCCTATTTAAGGGAGCCAATATTTCAATTTTCAAAAAGCCTATTTATATGCTTTGTAAAGAATTACGATTTGATTGGTACGGTCTGGGCTTGTAATTAATTATTTGCAACGTGTTGCTTTAATTATATGTGATCTCTACCTGTATGCGGTATAGATTATTACTAGCCCATCTGCATAACTGTCTACATTTAGTGTGAATCCATTGTTGTCAAATGACGTCAAGCTTGCAGACGTAATCCCTAATTTGTCTCCATTCTGATTTGCGTATCTTATTCCTATGCAGTGATTAGGAGATGCATATCTTGAAATGTCATTAATTGAGTTACCACTACCGCCTCCACAAATGACTTGCTGTGCAATTGATCCTGAGTGGTTGTTTGCAAATCCAGTCATGTAACCGAACGAATTTGCAATTCCTGAATTATTATTAGAGGCAGCATTGTCGCTATCAAGAGTATAGTTTTCTACATTGGCATAAGCTGTAAATGTAATTGCTGTAGGAGAGAAAGGTAGGGTGTTAATATTTATGGAGCCAGTGGATGTTATTCTCAGTTTTCCAGTGTATGTTCTAGAATCAGTGTTATCTGCTAATTTCTCCCATAGTGTACCTTTCCAATAATAAAATCCGGCAGGAGTTAAGCCGCCTGTACCGTCGTTATAGACTAAGGTGCTTTCGGCAAGGGCTCCGCTGTCTGTGTTAACTACCGTAGTATTATCTGTAGTGCTAGTAAGTGCTACGCGTGGAATGAGCATACCGCCATTAGCAACAGACTGCACATCTAGGCTAGCTTCTGGAGCTGTGGTGCCAATACCAATCTGAGCAAATAAAGCTTGAGAGAAGAGTAAAAGTGTTAAAACTAGGGGTAAGATTTTTTTCATCATTAGTATTTTAGTCCTGATGAACATCAAATTTAAAAAGAGAATTCTTTTTGGGTTAGATTAAAGTGCTATTTTAAAGTTTTTTAACGGTATAAATTATTCGCAAACCTCTGTTTGCTATCTAAATATATAATTGTACATTTGCACCCCTGTTTTCACGCGCGAGCGATTGAAGGCGGGAAATGGAATGTTTAATAATTAAATAAAACAGTGTGGACACATTAAGTTACAAAACAGTATCTGCCAACAAAAACACCGTAAACAAAGAGTGGGTTGTTGTTGATGCTGAAGGACAAACGTTAGGGCGTATGTCTTCTGTAGTAGCAAAACTGTTACGCGGGAAGTACAAAACTAACTACACACCACACGTTGATTGCGGAGACAATGTTGTTGTTATCAACGCCTCTAAAATCAACTTAACAGGTAAAAAGTGGGACGCAAAGTCTTACATCCGTCACACGGGTTATCCTGGTGGTCAAAGAAGCCTTACTGCAAAAGAATTGTATGGTAAAGACCCTGCGCGTCTTATCGAAAATGCAGTTAAAGGTATGTTGCCTAAAAACAAATTAGGTAGTGCGATCTATCGCAATTTAAAGGTTTATGCCGGTGCAGAACACGGGCAGGAAGCGCAAAAACCTAAAGCAATTAACATTAACGAACTCAAGTAAATGGAAGTAATTCACAAAATTGGTCGTAGAAAGACCGCCGTTGCTCGTGTTTATTTAGCTCCTGGTTCTGGTAATATCACCATCAACAAGCGTGATCTTAAAGAATACTTCACAACAGGAACGTTACAGTACAAAGTTAATCAGCCATTAGTAATGACTGAAAATGATAAAAACTTTGACGTAAAAGTAAACGTTTATGGTGGAGGTATCACAGGACAAGCAGAAGCTGTACGTTTAGCTCTTTCTAGAGCAATGTGCGAAGTAGATGCAGAGAACAGAGGTATCCTTAAGCCGGAAGGTTTGTTAACAAGAGACCCAAGAATGGTAGAGCGTAAGAAATTCGGTCAGAAGAAAGCGCGTAAGAAATTCCAATTCTCAAAACGTTAACAGCAATCGTGTTTCAATCTTTATGGAGTTTATTTTTCATTCAGTTTTTGAAAGCGAAAAGAAATTAATTTAAAAATTAAGTCGTTGTCCTGAGTGATCAGGAAATTAGTTTAGCATCTAAATGTGCTTGGCGATTCATTAAGAAGACCACTTGCATATTGCTACTACAACGGGAACGTAAACTAAAGTCAAAATGGCAAAAACAGAAAATGTAAAGGATTTACTGGATGCAGGTGTACACTTTGGTCACCTTACCAGAAGATGGGATCCTAACATGGCACCATATATTTATATGGAGCGTAATGGGATTCACATCATCAATCTATACAAAACTGCTGCTAAACTTAGCGAAGCTTCAGAAGCACTAAGTAAAATTGCAGCTTCAGGTAGAAAAATACTTTTTGTAGCTACCAAAAAACAAGCTAAAGAGATTGTTGCAGAACAAGCAACTCGTGCAAAAATGCCTTACATCACAGAGCGTTGGCCTGGAGGTATGTTAACCAACTTCGTAACTATACGTAAAGCGGTTAAGAAAATGCAAACTGTAGATCGTATGAAACAAGACGGTCGTTTTGATAGCTTGTCTAAAAAAGAGCAATTACAAATGAACCGTATGCGTGAAAAACTTGAGAAGAACTTAGGTTCTATCGAGGATATGACTCGTCTGCCAGGTGCACTATTTGTAGTTGACATCAAACGTGAACACATTGCGATTAAAGAAGCTCAAAAATTAAACATTCCAATCTTTGCGATGGTTGATACCAACTCTGATCCACGTCAGGTTGATTATGCTATCCCATCTAATGATGACGCTTCAAAATCTATTGAGAAAATCATTTCTAACGTTGCTGATGCTATCGTAGAAGGTCTTTCAGAACGCAAAGCCGGAAAAGAAAAATCTGGTGAAGGCAAGAAAGATAAAGCAGCTAAGCCGGCAAAGGCAAAAGCTAAAGCTGTAGCTAACGACGAAGAAGAATAGTATTTAACAATTTGATAATAAGTAAAGTCGTTTAGTATACTGCATTTTTGCACTAAACTAAACGACTTTTGTTTTAACTCATAAAACGTATTTAAAATGGCAAAAATAACAGCCGCAGAAGTAAATAAACTTAGAAAGGCTACCGGTGCAGGTATGATGGATTGTAAAAATGCACTTGTAGAAGCTGATGGTGATTTTGATGAAGCAATCGCTGTCCTTCGTAAAAAAGGACAAAAAGTTGCTGAAAAAAGAGCAGACCGCGATTCTAGCGAAGGAGTTGTGGTAGCAAAAATCAATGATGCAAACAACCGTGGTGTTGTGTTTTCATTAAACTGTGAGACCGATTTCGTTGCTAAAAATGATTCTTACGTAGAGTTAGCAAATGAACTTGGTGATATCGCGATCAACTTTGACACTAAAGAAGCGTTCTTAGCAGCAGACTTTAAAGGGATGACTGTTGAAGAAAAATTGATCGAGCAAACAGGTGTAATTGGTGAGAAACTAGAAATTGGTGGTTTTGAACTTTTAGAAGCTCCATTTGTTGGTTCTTATGTACACGGTAACAAAATTGGTGCTTTAACCGGTTTATCTCAAGCTTCAGATAACGCAGAAGAAGTTGCAAAAACAGTCTCTATGCAGGTAGCTTCTATGGGGGCAACCACGTTATCATACAAAGATTTTGATCCAGAATTTGTTGCTTCAGAAACCGAAGCACGCATTGCTGCGATCGAAAAAGAAAACATCGAGTTAGGTCGTTTAGGAAAAACCCTTAAAAACGTACCACAATACATCTCTATGTCTCAGTTAACTCCAGAAGTTATGGCTCAGGCAGAAGCAGATATCAAAGAAGAATTGAAAGCAGAGGGAAAACCAGAAAAAATCTGGGATCGTATCGTTCCTGGTAAAATTGAGCGTTTTGTTTCTGACAACACTACTCTTGATAATGAGAAAGCTTTGTTGGATCAAGTTTTCATTATGGATGAGAGCATCAACGTTGCAAAATATGTTGCAAGTAAAGGTGATGCAGAAGTAGTAGGCTTTAAGCGTGTAAGCTTAGCTTAATTCGTTCTGACAAAATACTAAGTAAGAAGGCTGCCTATTGGTGGCCTTTTTTTATGCCTTGCATTCTTTCTTTTTCTCAAATGTCATTTAAGCTTATATTTGTCAAAAATTTTTCTACGCCATGCAATACAAACGCATTCTTTTAAAATTATCAGGTGAAGCATTAATGGGAAAACGCCAGTACGGTATAGACCCAGATAGACTTGCTGAGTATGCAGAAGAAATTAAAAAAGTACTTGATCAAGGGGTAGAAGTAGCCATTGTAATCGGTGGTGGAAATATCTTTAGAGGTGTTGCCGGAGCCAGCCGCGGTATGGATCGCGTACAAGGGGATCATATGGGAATGCTCGCCACTGTGATCAACGGTCTTGCATTGCAGAGTGCTCTAGAAGAAGCGGGTATTCAAACCCGTTTACAGAGTGCGGTAAAGATCAATGAGGTTGCAGAACCTTTTATTAGACGTCGCGCCATTCGTCATTTAGAAAAAGGGCGTGTGGTGATCTTTGGTGGAGGAACCGGGAATCCATATTTTACTACTGACTCTGCAGCGGTTTTAAGAGCCATTGAGATTCACGCAGATGTGATTTTAAAAGGAACGCGCGTAGATGGAATTTACACCAGCGATCCTGAAAAAGATGAGAAGGCTGTAAAATTTGATTTCATCAGTTTTGAAGATGTTTTACAGAAGGGACTAAAAGTGATGGATACAACCGCATTCACATTAAGTCAGGAGAATGAGCTCCCCATCATCGTATTTGATATGAACAAACAGGGCAACTTGCTCAAAGTTGTTGAAGGAGAAAATATAGGTACTACAGTAAATTTATAATTTAGTATTTTTGGTTGGTTTGAAAAAAAGCAACGAACAAATAAAGCTATGAACGAAGACATTCAATTTATACTTGACGGAACTGAAGAAGGCATGCAAAATGCGATCAATCACTTAAAAAAGCAATTTGCAAACATACGTGCCGGTAAGGCGAGCCCTTCAATGTTAGGAAGTGTAATGGTAGATTACTACGGAAGTCAAACACCACTGGCTCAGGTTGCCAATGTGAATACTCCTGACGGAAGAACGATTTCTATTCAGCCTTGGGAGAAAGCGATGATTCAAGAGATTGAAAAGGCAATTATGAATGCCAATCTTGGTTTTAATCCTATGAATAACGGTGAAAGCGTGATTATCAATGTTCCGCCGTTGACTGAAGAGCGCCGTAGAGATTTGGTAAAACAAGCTAAAGCTGAAGCAGAAGATGCAAAAGTAGGTGTGCGTAACGATCGTAAATCTGCAAATAACGATATTAAAAAGCTGGAGAAAGAGGGTCTTGCAGAAGATCTATGCCGAAATGCAGAAGTAGATGTTCAGGATTTAACTGATAAATACATCAAAAAAATTGACGAACTACTAGCAGTTAAGGAAAAAGAAATTCTTACCGTCTAGTTCTCGTTAAACTCATGCTAAGAGCGACCCTGGGGTCGCTTTTTTTATAGTATTTTTAGTCCCTAAGTTCTTCGGTGATAATGTTTAAACAACTTATTTTCTGCTTGTTTCTGTTTCTTTTGCTGCAAAATAGTGCATTTGCCCAGCAAAAAAGCATAGCTGTCGATTCGTTAACGCAACGTGCTATTTTGGCGGCAGAGCAAAATAATCCTCAAGAGGCGCTGCCGCATTACAGCTATACCACTTACGAGAAAACTATCATCACAGACTCCTTAGAACGTGAAACCAACGCCCATTCTTTTTTTACCGAAAAGGTTTCAAAAAATGAGTTTGATGCATATTCGGGTTTTAAAGAAGAAGTGCTGGGCCTTAATATGGCCGGTTTTAAAGAACCCCGTTATGAAGTGCTTGGGATCACCTTGCAGTCGCGCTCCTTTTATGATGAAGATTTTGTGATCTTCAATTACCGTTACGCAGGGCCACTTTCTTCCCGTGGACTCAAGAATTATGATTATCAACTTGTTGGGGATACCACTATTTTAGAACGTCCTAGTTATGCGGTGGCTTTTCAGCCAAAAAGACCACAAACTATTCCCGGGCTAGAAGGGATATTGTATCTAGATCAAGAATCTTTAGCCATTCAGCGGGTACATATCGCAATTAACGATGAGCTTGTCGCTCGTATTGAGCAGCATTACACGTATCTTAAGGAGGAGGCTGTTTACCTCCCCAAGTCAAGTAAACTTTATATTGAAAAGGGCGAAACCTCAAAACGGTTGTCGCTTTTTAGAGGAAAAGTTTCCGTAGGAACCATCGAGCGCAACCCGGTTAAAGAGGCGATAGAAGGCAGGTACTTGCTTTCTACTTCGTACAATGCCAATTTTAACCTTTCTGAAGACGAGGAGATCGAGCATCCCAATCTAGCGGTTGAAGTGATGGAAGGCGCAGAAAATAAACCCGAATCCTTCTGGAAAAAATACCGCTCACAAGCATTGACGCAGCGAGACCTTAATAGTTTTGACTACCTCAATAACATTGTAGAAACTCAGAATATTGAGCGTCGTTTAGCAGTCATCAACAACTTTGGGATTGGCTACTACACGGTTGATTTTTTTGATTTTGATTTGACCTATCCCGTAAAGTATAACAATTATGAAGGTTTGCGACTGGGCTTGGGCGGAGTGACCAATGCTTCGTTTTCGCAAAGGTTCAGGCTAGAAGGCTACACAGCTTATGGTTTTAAAGATAAGGCGTTAAAATACGGCGTCGGCGGAGGAATTATGCTCAATGAATCTCACGGAGCTTGGTTGAGTTTAACCTATAACGATGACTTGCAGGAAGTAGGTAGCTTTAACTATTTAACAGATCGCCGGGTATACTCTTTATTTGAGCCGCGTTTGGTGAATATCACGCAGTTTTTTGACTATAAAACACTCCGACTGAATCAAGAATATCAAATCACGCCAAAGATTTTATCAGAATTACAATTTGCCAAAACCAATATCATTCAAACCCAAGACTACACCTTTGTGTTGGGCGATCAGTCGTATAGGGAATATGATATCACCGAAGCCACTTTTGGAGTTCGCTGGAGTCCGTCGAGTAAGTTTATGCGTTCTGAGAAGGGAACAGTTGAGATCTACGATGGCTATCCTAAGGTTACCGCGCAAGTTTCTAAAGGAATTTCGGGCTTGTTTGATGGAGATTTTGATTTTACCAGAGTGGGAGCAAAATTTTACTATCAAGTAGAACGCCTCAATAAATCAACCACCGAATTTTTGATTGAAGGAAAGATGGCATTTGGCGAAGTGCCGTTGACGCATTTATTTCACGCGTATCCCAATGCGCCTACAAAAGAAACTATTATGCAGCGTTTTTCGGTGGCGGGTGTAAATAGTTTTGAAACCATGTATTTTGGGGAATTCTTTTCAGATCGTATTGCGACGCTGCAAGTAAAACATCATTTGCGGCCGTTTAATTTAGGCGAAAAATTCAAGCCCGAAATGGTATTCATCACCCGTTATGCCATTGGGGATATCTCAAACATAGCGCGCCATCAGGATGTAAGTTTTGGGACTCTTGATAAAGGCTATACTGAAACCGGCTTTGAAATCAACAAGATTCTTTTTGGCTTCGGTACGAGTTTAACCTACCGCTACGGGGCGTATAGCCTGCCTAGTTTTGCAGATAACATTGCGTTCAAGTTTACGTTCAACCTTCAGTTGTAAATAGATTTTCAAATTAGGATTCCGTAAGGTCCTCAGTGTAAAACCTTCGCTTTTCTGCGGATTTTGTTTTTGATTTATGGCAAAGGCTATTCGTTCTTAAATGAGTATCTTTGCGCCTCTTAAATTAGGACGATGACCAAGCTATTGGGTTACGGATTTTGGAACGGTGTCGCACGCCTTATCTTACGCAACAGACTCTTTATTCTTTTTCTGGTTGCTGCATTTACTGTGTTTTTAGGCACACAGTGGAAGTACATGCGATTTACCTACACCGAGGCCAACTTACTGCCGGATGATCACGAAGTCAATCTGGAATACAACAAATTTCTTGATCAATTTGGAGAAGAAGGAAATCTTATCGTATTCGGAATAAAAGATTCTACGCTTTTTACTCCCGAAACGCTTAACAAATGGAACGCGCTTTCTGATACCATTAATGATTTTAATGAAGTCGCGCTTTCGGTATCTCTTAAGGATTTAAAACTACTTCAGAAGCAAGAGGAACCTAAGCGTTTTGAGATGATTCCTTTTGTAGACGGTTCTGTAAATACTAAAGTGCAAGCAGAGGCGCTCAAGAAAAAGCTTTTTAAAGACTTGCCTTTTTATGAAGGACTGATCTATAATAAAGAGACCGGTACGGTACGCAGTGCGGTGTATCTTAAAAAGGACATCGTTAATACCGCAGCGCGGAAAGATTTTATTGTAGATGACCTCATTCCGTTGATTGATCAATTTGAAGAAGAGACCGGGATCACAGTGCATACTAGCGGGATGCCGTACATACGCACACTAAACAGTGCAACGATCATCAGTGAAATTGGTTGGTTTGTAGGTGGAGCACTATTGGTAACCTCGCTTATCTTTTTCTTCTTTTTCAGATCCTACCGAGCAACTTTTATTTCGATGATCACTGTGGTGATCGGGGTGATGTGGGCATTTGGATTCCTAGGTTTGTTAGGTTATGAAATTACCGTGCTTACCGCGTTAATTCCACCATTGATTATTGTGATCGGGATTCCAAACTGTATCTTTCTGATCAATAAATACCAGCAGGAATACAAAAACCACGGAAATAAGATCAAGGCGCTTCAGCGTGTGATCACAAAAGTTGGTAACGCAACCTTGATGACCAACATCACGACCGCTTCGGGTTTTGCAACATTTATTTTAACGCAGAGTTCGCTGCTGAAAGAATTTGGTATTGTGGCTTCGATCAATATTCTGGCGATATTTTTATTGAGCTTGCTGATCATTCCTATCATTTACAGCTACATGTCCCCGCCAAAAGAGCGTCATTTAAAACATTTGGGGAAAACCTGGATCGAAGGTTTTGTAAACTGGATTGAACGTATGGTGCGCGATCGCCGCATCACGATCTACATCAGTACCGTGATCTTACTTATCGTAAGCATGATAGGTATTTATCAAATAAAAGTTTCAGGCAGTTTGATTGAAGATATGCCCAAAAACACGACGTTTTACAAAGACATCAAGTTCTTTGAAAGTGAGTTTGACGGGATAATGCCACTTGAAGTCTTGATCGATACTAAGCGTCCTAAAGGCGTGATGAAGTTGCCAACCTTAAAACGTATGGACGAGCTGGCAACGACCATCTCAGAAACTCCAGAGCTTTCTAAGCCTATTTCTATTGTGAATCTGGTAAAGTATGGAAAGCAGGCTTTTTACAATGGGGATCCGCAGTATTATCAATTACCTACTTCAAACGAGCGCAACTTTATTTTACCTTATGCGCAAAGCTTTTCTAGCGAAGCCGGCCTGCTGGATAGTTATGTAGATTCTACCGGGCAGTATGCGCGTATGACGACCTTTATGCAAGATATTGGTACTGATCGTATGGAGATCGTAGAAGACAATCTATACAATAAAATAAGTATTCTTTTTCCTGAAGATAAGTTTGATGTGACGCTGACCGGTAAGGCTTTGGTGTTTCAAAAAGGAACTAATTATTTGATCAACAACCTGATCATCAGTTTGTCGCTGGCCATTTTATTAATCTCCATATTTATGGCGTTTATGTTCCGGTCGTTTAAAATGATCTTGGTTTCTTTGATCCCGAATTTACTACCCTTATTGATCACCGCCGGATTGATGGGCTTTCTGGGCGTGCCTATAAAACCTTCAACCATTTTAGTGTTCAGTATTGCGTTTGGAATTTCGGTAGATGATACCATTCACTTTTTGGCCAAATACCGTCAGGAATTAAAAAGCAGCGGTTGGAAGATCAAGCGTTCAGTATATGCTTCGGTAAAAGAAGCCGGCGTAAGTATGTTTTATACTTCTATCGTCTTGTTCTTTGGATTTTCGGTATTTATGATCAGTAGCTTCGGTGGTACGGTTGCATTGGGAGGTTTGGTTTCGGTAACCTTGATCTTTGCGATGTTATCTAACTTGTTATTGCTTCCGTCGTTGTTGCTTTCGCTAGAGCGAAATATCGCCAACAAAGAAGATTTTAAAAAACCTGCGATCCACATTCTGGACGAAGTAGAAGATGAAGAAGTGCTCGAAGAATTAGACAAAGAATAATTCCGTTTAAATTTTCAGCCAGTTTTGCGGCAATCTGATGTAAAATTTATCTTTGTCGCGTATCAAACTTGAATTACAGAACTTAGCCAATCACGTCTCAAGACGTTTTGATTCTATAACTATGAGAAAAACCATTGTACACATTTTAAAAGAAGAGCCCAAGGGGCACGAACTTACCGTAAAAGGATGGGTGAGATCGTTTAGAGCCAACCGCTTTATTGCGCTAAATGACGGTTCTACGCTTAATAATTTACAGTGTGTCGTTGATTTTGAAAATACAGATCCAGAGCTTTTAAAACGTATTACCGTAGGTGCTGCAATCGCCGTTACCGGAAATCTTATCGAAAGTCAGGGCGGTGGTCAGGCTGTTGAAGTTGAAGCTAAAGAAATTAAAATTCTAGGTGATGCAGATCCTGAAGAGGTGAAGAAAACCATCTTATCGCCTAAACGTCATACGCTAGAGAAATTGCGTGAGCAAGCCCATTTACGCGTGCGTACCAATACTTTTGGGGCAGTGATGCGTTTGCGTTCGCAATTGAGCTTTGCTGTGCATCAATACTTTCAGAAAGAAGGTTTTTATTATGTGAATACGCCTATTGTAACCGGTAGTGATGCAGAAGGCGCTGGCGAGATGTTTAAAGTGACTGCCTTAGACATGAAAAATCCGCCGAAGGATGAAGATGGAAACATTGATTATAAAAAGGATTTCTTCGGAAAGGAAACCAATTTGACGGTTTCTGGTCAATTAGAAGGAGAAACCTATGCGTTGGGTCTGGGACAGATTTACACCTTTGGGCCAACCTTTAGAGCTGAAAATTCAAATACGAGCCGTCACTTGGCAGAATTCTGGATGATCGAGCCGGAAGTTGCTTTTTGCGACCTGGATATGAATATGGATCTGGCGGAAGACTTTATCAAATATGTGATTCAGTTTGTGATGGATAACTGCCAAGATGATCTGGAGTTTTTAGAAAATCGGTTGATCCAGGAAGATAAAAGCAAACCCGAAGCAGAGCGTGCGCCAATGCCTTTACGTGAGAAATTGAAGTTTGTTTTAGAGAATAACTTTAAGCGAGTGAGCTACACAGAGGCGATCGAGATTCTTAAAAACTCGAAGCCCAACAAAAAGAAAAAGTTCAAGTATCCTATTGAAACTTGGGGAGCCGACTTGCAAAGTGAGCACGAGCGTTTTCTTGTAGAGAAGCACTTCAAGTGCCCGGTGATTTTGTTTGATTATCCGGCAAATATCAAAGCTTTTTATATGCGCTTAAATGAAGACGGCAAAACTGTACGCGCAATGGATATTCTCTTCCCCGGAATTGGTGAGATCGTAGGAGGTTCGCAGCGAGAAGAGCGTTTAGAAGTGTTGCAAGAAAAAATGGCAGCGCTAGACATCCCAGAAGAAGAACTGTGGTGGTATCTAGATACCCGCCGTTTTGGTAGCTGTGTGCACAGTGGTTTTGGTCTTGGTTTTGAGCGTTTAGTATTATTCGCAACCGGAATGACCAATATTAGAGACGTGATTCCTTATCCACGTTTTCCGCAAAACGCTGAGTTTTAAACAGAGCAATAAATTAAAAAAAAGCCCGATTTAAATTTTTAAATCGGGCTTTTTTTTGGGATTAAAAATGCTACGGGGAAAAACCCCCTTTTTAAAAGTGTTTTTTCCTAGTGAAAAAAAAGATGTCTATTTTACACCTAACTATTTTAAAATCCAACAGATGAAAAAAACTACCCTAGTTGCAGCGGTGCTTACTGCTGCATTTTTGATTACTTCTTGCGAAAAACCTTGCGAGTGCGAGGAGGCGGAAACGCCAATTCTAGGTGCTCCGTCTAATATTATTCCCTTAGCTCAGGCAGATTCGTTGTATAAAAATTACGGTAACAGTCGTGTTGCGCTTATCGAGCTCGCTGAAAACATCACCGAAGAAGGCGATACCATTCCTAAAGAGGATGCTAATTATAAAAAAGCGACACGAGCAGTTACGATGCCGTACAAAGCGTTTAAGGAATATATTGCTTATATCGAAAAGCAAGCGGATTCTGCAGGAGTTGAGATTGCAGAAATGCGTTTTTATTTTGGAAAGTATAAGAATGATTTTCCTCAAAGTGATAAAAAAGGAAGGGCTACTTTGTTTTTAAATCCCGCTGCAGAATTTACACTTTCAGATGGTACAAAAGATACGGTGAGTTATGCTATTGTTACGGGTGTAGATGGAAAAAAACGTGCAGAGATGGTAGGTGATATTCTAAACTCTAAGGATGGTGAGCTAGCTGTTGAAGATGGAGAAACTATTGAATCTATGTCTGGAGATGATGTTGGGTTAATACCTCCCCCATATCAGGATGAAAATGATTTTTAGTACTCATCTTAAGTGATGTTATTAATAAACGTCTTATCAGATTGGGAAAAAAGGCTTGCTGTTTTTACAGGTAATCCATTAAGTATTTTATCGCTTGTTTGTGAGGTAATTCCTGTAATTGTAGGAATTATTTATTGGAAAAAATACAAGAAAACAGCTTTTGCATGGTTTATTTTTTTCCTGGGTTATAATTTTTTGAATGAAATTGTATCAGGAGCATACTATGTGATAGGTGTTGGATATAATACCAGTGTTTTCTTCAATATTCGTGATGTCATATACGTTTTGACCTATTATTTACTATTTTATAATTTTCTCAGTAAACTTAGATTTAGAGTGTTGCTGATTATTTTGTTTCTGGTTTGGGCATTAAGTTTTTTATACTATGGATTTTCGTCAAATTTTGTTGAAGAGTATCTATTTGTTCCAAGAATGATTGGAGATTTTTCGCTTCTAATAATCATACTGCTTAGTTTTATTGAAGTTATAGAATCCTCTAGTATTTCAAAAATAGCTGATAGTATGCTCGTATATGTCGGTCTTGGTTTATTAATTTCTTTAGTCGTAAAACTTCCAATTTCCATTGTTACTTATGTAGGTTGGCTAAATGTGACCGATGCCTCAGATCCAAGAGTTTCCTTTTTTGCATTAATACGGAATATTGGCTTTGGCGTATCTTGTATAATGTATATAATATTTGCTTATGGTCTATATAGATCTAGAATGCCACAGTAAAGTAACTAGCTAATTGATGGATCAGGATACGCAATTGTTACTCATTTTAGTAGTTCTGCTGGTATTATTCCTACTGGCGATCATCGTATTTGTCCTGTTTTCAGTATTTATGAAGCGTAAAAACAGCTTGCTTCGCGAGCAAATTGAAGCCGAAAAACGCTACGAACGCGCTATTGCAGAAACCCAAATAGAGATACGCGAAGAAACTTTACGTAACATCAGTTGGGAATTACACGATAATATTGGTCAATTGCTCACCTTAGCCAAGATTAAAGCCCAAAATATAGAAGATGGCGAAGATATGCTCGAAGTCGCAGAAACGATAGGAACGGGCTTAAATGAGCTCAGGGCGTTGTCAAAATCTATAAATCCGGAAGCGATTAACGGGCAATCCCTTTTAAAATCTTTAGATAGTGAAGTGGCACGCTTTAATCGTTTAAAATTTCTTTCAGCAACGTATGACTTGATCGGTGATCCTGTGCAACTTAATCCTAAAGCAGAAATCATTTTGTTTAGGATTGTACAAGAGTTTATGAGTAACACGATGAAGCATTCTAAGGCGTCTAAACTGCAGATACGTGTTCAGTTTAAAGCAGATGCTTTAGAGATCACTGCGCTAGATGATGGGGTAGGGTTTGACGCAGAGAAACTGTTAGAGCGCGGTATAGGTTTAAGTAACATAGATAAACGTGCCCAATTGATAGGAGCACAGGCACGTATAAGTTCTATTCCCGGGGCTGGAACTCAATTAAAATTATATTATCCTTTAGATTAGAAATTAGAATATGTATAAAGTTGCTTTAGTAGACGATCACACCTTGCTGTCAGAGGCCATTGCGGGATTGGTAAGACGTTTTGAGAATTTTGAAGTTGTCAACGTTTCGGTTAACGGAAGAGAGTTGGTAGACTTTGTTGAGGCCAATCCTGACATGCAGCCAGACGTTGTACTTATGGATGTAAAAATGCCCGTGATGGGCGGAGTCGAAACTACGCAGTATTTAACAAAGCACTATCCCGAGATCAAGGTGCTGGCGCTTTCGGTAGAGGAAGAAGAGGGCGTGGTGATGCAAATGATTCGCGCCGGATCTAAGGGGTATTTATTAAAAGATACGCGCAAATCTATTTTAGAGCAAGCTTTAAATGAAGTGCTTGAGCACGGATATTATTATACCAATACGGTTGAACGTATTGTCAAGAAAACGGAGCGTTTAAAAGATCAGGAGATCGTTTTAAAAGAACGAGAAATCGAATTTATCAAACACGCCTGCACCGAAATGACCTATAAAGAGATCGCTGAAAAAATGTTTTTAAGTCCTAAAACTATTGAAGGTTATCGAGAATCGGTTTTTCAAAAACTAGGTTTAAAAAACCGCACGGGATTGGTGATCTATGCTATTAAGAATAATATTTTCGTCCCCTAGTTTTTTAAGTATGTTGTCTTTTGAGAACACGATCAAAAGCTGACATTTTAGTTGGTTCTTGTCGTCAAAGGGGGTTACGCAATTAAGGTTAACGCTGTAGCTGAAATTTTTAATCCGATGTTCTCTTAAGGGCGCAAGCAGTGTAAAATTAATTTTTGGCGTATTTTTTGTTAACAAAACATTCTGATGCATCGGTTGATGCATTTTTTTATTTTTGTAAGAACAGATTCTTAAAAGTATATGCTCAAACAACAACTCAAATTCAAACTTTCGCAAAAGCTTTCACCGCAACAAATTCAGTTGATGAAGCTTATTCAGTTGCCTACGCAGGCTTTTGAGCAGCGCGTAAAGCAAGAGCTTGAAGAAAATCCGGCGCTTGATAGCGGCAAGGAAGATGCGAGAGATGAGTATGAGGAGTTTGACAACAGCGCAGATGAGGAATACGATTCTGAAAAGATCGAAACCGAAATCGATGTTGATGATTATCTGTCTGATGACGAGATCCCCAGTTATCGCTTAAACAGTAATAATTACAGTGCTGATGATGAAGAACGCCAGGTGCCTTACGCATCAGGAACTTCATTTACGCAGCATTTAATGGGGCAATTGCACACGTATAGACTCAGTGATGAGCAGATGGAAATTGCAGAATTTCTCATAGGTAGCGTGGATGAAAGCGGTTATTTGCGTAGAGAGTTGGTTGATCTGATGGATGATCTGGCCTTCACGCAAAACATTTATACTTCGGAAGACGAACTCGAGAAAATTTTAAGAATTGTCCAAAACTTGGATCCGGCAGGAGTAGGAGCGCGTAGTCTTGAAGAATGTTTGTTGATTCAGCTGAAACGTAAAGAAGAAACCGAAGCGGTTGCCTTAGCTATAGCAATTTTAACCGATGCTTTTGATCATTTTAGCAAAAAGCATTATTCCCGTTTGCTTTCAAAATTTGATATTACAGAAGATCAGTTGAGAGATGCTATTGACGAGATCGAGCATCTTAACCCAAAACCGGGTGGATCCTATTCCGGAAATACCAAAGTCGTAGAACATGTGATTCCAGATTTTACTATCAATATTAGAGATGGAGAATTGGAGTTGACTTTAAACGGCCGTAATGCTCCGGAAATGCACGTTTCTCGGGAGTATACAAATATGCTTAAGGGTTATAAAGCAGCTAAAGAAAAGAGCAAGTCGCAAAAAGATGCGGTACTCTTTATCAAGCAGAAGTTAGATGCCGCAAAATGGTTTATTGAAGCAATAAAGCAACGTCAGCAAACATTGTTTGTAACGATGAGCGCCATTATGGAATATCAAAAGGAATATTTTTTGACCGGTGATGAGCGTAATTTACGTCCAATGATCCTTAAGGATATTGCAGATGAGATCGAGATGGATGTTTCCACAGTGTCTCGTGTTGCCAATAGTAAATATGTTGACACCCCATACGGAACTAAGCTTATCAAGGAGTTTTTCAGTGAAAGTATGACCAATGATCAAGGGGAAGAAGTTTCTACACGGGAGATCAAAAAAATATTAGAGATCACAATTCAGGAGGAAGATAAGCGTAAACCTTTAACCGATGATAAATTGGCCAAGATCTTGAAAGAAAAAGGCTATCCTATTGCAAGAAGAACGGTTGCTAAGTATCGCGAGCAGTTAGATGTACCCGTAGCCCGACTTCGAAAAGAAATTTAATGAAGTATTTTTTACGTTTCTTTTCGGTGCTGATGCACCCGCTCTTTATGCCCCTTCTTGGTGTGGGTATTTATTTTTCGGTCACGCCTAAATTTGTTCCGCAGAGTTTTATGTATGCTAAATTGTTTGCGGTGAGCATACTTACCATTGTCGTACCGGTGTTGTTTTACTTTTTATTAGAAAGTGTAAAACTGGTTTCCTCAGTACACTTACGAGAGGTTAAAGAGCGTAGAATTCCACTTTTAGTGCAAGTAGGTCTTATCCTTTTGATTATTCGGATTATTATTAATGGTTACGAATTTCCGGAACTTTATATTTTCTTCTTAGGAATTTTAATAACAGCAGCAACTTCATTTATCCTTATTATGCTGAACTTTAAGACCAGCCTGCATATGGTAGGTGTAAGCGGTGTTTTGTGCTTTGTGATCGCCTTGAGTATGATTTATAATGCCAATTATCTTGTGATCATTGGGCTGCTCATTCTTGGTTTAGGATTTACAGCAGCCAGTAGACTAGAATTAAAAGCACACACCATGACCGAATTACTTGTGGGGCTTTTTGTAGGTGGTATCCCACAGTTTTTGATGTTCTACTTTTATAAAATGTAAAACATAAGGCCGAGTTTAAGACTGTTGAGTTCGATAGGACTTCCATCAATTTGCGCCGAATCTTTAAATATAGGATTCAGGTTGTAATAAATGAAAAAGTTAAAAGTGTCATATCCGAAAGTGAACGTCAGTCCCATACGGTAGCGATCAAATTCGGGAACATCGGTTTGTGTTACCGCGTTGTCCTGTTGTTCAAAATAGAATTTATAAGCGTAGACGTAGCCTAACTGCAATCCGGTATAAATACGCCAGAATTTGTAATCGGTCGCCGTAGAGGTTCTCCAACGTAGTTGTATGGGTGTTTCAACCAGATAGGTCGTAAACCAGTTCTTGTTGTAGTCAGTTTGATCATCTATGATCTGAAAAATACTCTCTTCTGAAGTGGTTTCCCCAACAAAAAGATTTTGATTATAGGTATTCATGGAAATACCGGCTCCAACGCCAATAGCCCAATTACGCTGTTTGTTTATCGGCATATCCCGTATAAAACCAAACTGCAAGCCACCGCTAAAGCCATTTTGCTCCATTGCTTCCGGCTTATTGGTAAGCAGGTTAAAAGTAAGACCTAGATAAAATTGATCTTCTCTATATTTTTGGTAAACGCTTGCGGTATCAATAGTGGTTACTATAGAGTCTTGTGCAAGGCTTATTGCAGTAAAACTTAAAAATATTAGTAGAGAAAGACGTTTCATTCAGTCAATTAAATACGGTTTAAAGAAACAAAAAAACGCCCTGAAATGATCAGGACGTTTTCTTAAATTTTAAGAGATATGCAATTAACTCTAAGAGTATATTAATCGTTGGCTTCAACGGCGTCACCAGATTTGGTAACATAATTAATTTTTAGAGCGTTTGCTTTACGCAGTTCTTGCTTGATATCTGAGATAAGACCCATATTACTGTCTCCATCTACTTTAAGGGCAGTAGTTAAGAAAGGAACAAGTTCCTCACGTTTACTTGCGCGCTCTTCATAAATGAAATCTTGAATTTGTGAAACATCTGAAATTTTATCATTCAATTGAATTTTTGCAGATGAACCATAAACACCTTTAAAGCGATCAACAGGCTCCCCAGCGTAGATATACATAACAAGATCTTTCTTGTCAAGTTTCTCAATTTGGTTTGCTGTAGGTAAATCATTTTTTACCATTAGCGTATTTTCTCGCATTACGGTAGCAACCATAAAAAAGAAAAGTAACATGAAAACTATATCCGGCAGCGATGCCGTAGAAATAGCTGGTAAATCACCACTTTTTTTCTTATTAAATTTAGACATAGATTTTAATGTTAAATGTTTTTAACTCTTTTTAGGCTCTGCTTCAGAGAGTTTCTCTGGATAAAGCTCACGAATCAATTCAAGTTTCGGTTTTAATTTATCCTTATTCGCATCTGAAGTACGAGGGTCGTTGTAACGAGCTTCCATAGCTATGAAAGACTCACCGTAACGTTCTTGAGCAACGCGATCACGTAACTGGTTGTATGCAGCCACAAGTTCGTTCTGAACTGCGATATAGCGTTTGTAAGAAGTTCCTCTGTTATTTACTAGCGAAATAATCGCTTTTGTAGGATTAACAGAAGAGTTAGGATCTTTAGCACCTTGACAATAAGAACAGTCCTCTGCACCATTGTCTAAAAACTCAACAGCAGCTGCTCTTAGGTCCTTAAGCTCCATAACTTTATCTTCAACAAGTAGCTCGTCATTGCTGTTAACAATTACTGTAAATAAGTTACGTTCTTTAATTACCGGTGGAGGTGGCATATTTTCATCCAACTCGGGTGGTAATTTACGGCTAATACCGCTATCAGTCTCAATTGTTGTAGTTACCAGGAAGAAAATAAGGAGTAAGAAGGCAATATCTGCCATCGAACCTGCATTAACTTCTGGAGCTGATCTTTTTGCCATAATACTTTTTTATTTAGCTAATTTCTTTACACCTGAAAATACCATTGCACCAATTGCAACAATTGCTAGGATATAGAAGGCATAAATACCTGCTTCTACCCAACGCGATGCACTAGCTGATAGTACTTCTCCATCACGAAGCTGAACTTCTTCTCCTGAAGCCAAAACGTATGATATCACAACTACTGCAAGAAACGCGCCAAGACCAATTAAGGTACTCTTTAAAGAAGATCCGCTGCTGAACAAGTTCTTAAGAACAAAGACCAAAACGAATACAATGGCAATTGCAATGGTTGCATATGCGATCAAGATAAATGGAGTAACCAAGCTATCTTGTAAGTCTGCTGAATCTGTTATTGCAGTGTCACCCGCAAGAATGATTCTTACCAGCCAGATGGCTCCAAGAACAGACAAGATGAGTGCAATAATTTTTAATATTTTATGTAACATAATCTGTTTATGTATTTAAGAGGGATTATTACTTCTTGTAACGTACAAGCATATCTATCAAAGTGATAGAAGCATCTTCCATATCATTAACGATACTATCGATCTTAGCGATGATATAGTTATAGAAGATTTGAAGAATAATCGCAACAATAAGACCGAATACAGTTGTTAAAAGTGCTACTTTAATACCACCTGCAACAAGAGAAGGTTGCATATCACCTGCAGCTTCAATCTTATCAAACGCCTGGATCATACCAATTACCGTACCCATGAAACCAAGCATCGGTGCTAGTGCGATAAATAATGATACCCAAGAAACGTTTTTCTCTAATAGACCCATTTGAACACCACCGTAAGCTACAACAGCTTTTTCAGCAGCATCAACTCCTTCGTCTACACGGTCAAGACCTTGGTAGTAAATAGAAGCAACAGGACCTCTGGTGTTACGGCAAACTTCTTTAGCAGCCTCAATACCACCACTGTTTAGAGCATCTTCTACATCTTGTGCTAATTTAGAAGTGTTTGTAGTCGCAAGGTTTAGGTAAATAATACGCTCAATTGCAATTGCAAGACCTAAAATAAGACATAAAAGAACGATCCCCATAAAGCCAGGACCACCTTCTATAAAACGCTTTTTTAACTCTTGTGTAAAGGATAAAGACTCAGTCTCATCGGCTGCTGCCTCGTCTGCGGCTTCATCTTGAACTGCTGCCGCGATAGCTGTTGTATTAACAGTCATAAGAGGTGCAGTATTTGCTTGAGCTGTAAGATTGCCTAACGCGATTACAGCTGTGATAACTAGAATAGAAAATACTCTTTTCATTGCTTTTGATCTTAAAAATTTAGTTAGTAAAGGGATAAAGATATAAAATTAATTATTCAATTATTAAAAATTAGCAGAGAGGAAGGGATTCGAACCCTCGATACGCTTTTGACGTATACACACTTTCCAGGCGTGCGCCTTCGACCACTCGGCCACCTCTCTATTCAGGCCGAAGCCTTTTCTCAAAAGGTTGCCAATTAACAAAAAAAATATCGATTTCCAAAAGGTTTGTTTGGTATAAGAAATTGTTCTCATTAACTCATTTCTCCTCTTAGAGATGTTTCAAATATAGTCTTAAAGACCTTTGGAGACAAATTTTGACTATTGAGATACATCATTTTTGTAATGGCAGCTTCTATTGTTAGATCTTTGCCAGAAATAACGCCTATGTTTTTAAGGCCTGTACTGGTCTCATAACTACCCATTTGAACACTACCCCAAGTGCACTGGGTTATATTCACAATAGGAATGTTTTTGTGAATAATTTTTTTAAGCAATTGGGTAAACCAAAGGGATGTTGTGCTATTTCCTGAGCCAAATGTTAACAGAATTACCCCGCTAAACGTTGCGTTTTCAAAAATTGAAGTCAGTAATTTCTGGTCAATTCCGGGGTAGAGGTGTACCACTAAAATGTCTCGCGCTAGACTGCGATGTACTAAAAGCTTCTTTCTAGAATAAGGTAAAAGCTTCTCATCTTCTATATTTAAATGAACTCCTGAGGTCGCCAAAGGGGGATAATTAGGCGATTTGAAGGCTTCAAAATGCTCTGCACTGATCTTTGAACTCCGGTTTCCGCGGTATAATTTATACTCAAAATACAGTCCGACTTCTGTAATATAAGGCCGATTTCTCTTGCGTAAAGCTGCAATTTGAATCGCTGTGATCAAATTTTCTTTAGCATCGGTGCGTAAGTCACCAATGGGTAATTGAGATCCTGTAAAAATGACCGGCTTCGCCAGATTTTCAAGCATAAAACTCAACGCCGAAGCAGTATAGCTCATGGTGTCGCTTCCGTGGAGAATTACAAAGCCATCACAAGTGTCGTAATGCGTTTCAATAATGTCACACAGCTCAATCCATAAATCAGGATTCATATTAGAACTGTCGATAGGTGTGGTGAACCCTGTGGTTTCTATCTCACAATCTAATAAGCGTAATTCTGGGATTTTTTCTAAAAGGTCTTTAAAGTCAAAAGCTTTAAGTGCTCCTGTTTCAAAATCCTTGATCATACCTATAGTACCACCGGTGTAGATGAGTAGTATTTTAGGTTGTTTGCTCAATGCTTTTAAGTTTATTAATTACAGGATTTGCATACATAAGTAAGAAACTCTCGCGTGCAATTTCGCTTGAAGGATCAACGCGGCGTTCAAAGCGGCGTTCAAAACTGCGCTTATCACGCTCAGTGTACGTGTGCTCAAAGCGATCTGTTTGATAATATAAATCATAAGCCACATAATTAGACGGCCATAATTTATAGATACGATAGATCTCTTTGTCTATGCGTTTGGCAAGTTCCTGTAATTTATCGTTTTCAGATAAATCTAGCGCTTCGATCTCATCAAAGGTGGTTGCTGAAAGTTTTCCTGCGGCAATATGAATGCGTTTTTTTGAACCTAAAGCTCCTCTGAGAATACTATTAAAATCCTCATTATTGCTTTTTACATACGTCGTGTCTTCACTTTTAGCAATCAGCTCAGGGACCTTTAGAATATCTGTTGGATCAAATTCATACGAAATAGCAACCGGGCGAATATTCAGGCTCTTTAAATAATTGAGTGCGGTTTGCTCACCGCGAGCCATTGCTGCCATTTTGAGCACACCTTGTTGAGTTTTGTCGCTTCCATCTTTAGTGCGTCCTTCTCGTTGTGCCATCCAGATCGATTGATTCTCATTAAGTAAAAACTGAAGGTATTCTGAAAGTTTTTTTGAACTTAACAGCATTTCACGCGGAGTCAAGCTACGTTCTACCAGAAAACTTCGGTTGAGTTTGGCCAATGCCATTAAAAATGATTTCTTAACCAGATTATCACCAATAGCCGAAGCGGTCATGATCAACTCATGATCGTAAAGCGCAACATTAATAAACGAGGTGTCTAATATAATGTCACGGTGGTTAGAAAGGTAGAAGTAGGGTTTATTGCGCTCCAGATCATCAAAACCAGAGGTCGAAAAGCCGTCTGTGCTTTTCTCCATGATTTTGTGAACCGATTTATAAATTACTTTGCTTTGGAAATCAAAGATAGAATGACACTCGTCTATTATTGCTTTAATTTTCTCTGATGATTTTTCAGGAAAAGTAAACTGCAATAACGCTTGAATCATGGGGTGCCGGTGAAACGATTGCAATACCTCGTGTACTTCAGAATCGTGATACGGTCTTATAGAGTCAAATTTTGACACACTTTCAAATTTTGTTGAAGCGTAAAGAACGAAATATTTTAAAGATCAATCAAGTTTAAATAGCTTTTTAGCATTTTCTGTGGTGATTTCTTCAATTTTTGATAACGGCACTTGATAGATATCTGCAAGTTTTTCGGCGATATGAATCAAGTAACTGCTTTCGTTGCGTTTTCCTCTAAAAGGTTTCGGTGCCAAGTAAGGTGCGTCGGTTTCTAAAACGATATGCTCCAGATCAATTTCCTTTAAAAACTGATCGATTTTTCCATTTTTAAATGTTGCAACACCGCCAATACCTAATTTTAAATTGAAAGCAATCGCCTGCTTTGCGTGGTCAAGGTTTCCTGTAAAACAATGAAAAACGCCTCTTAGTTTGACATTGTTCTCTTGCTCTAGAACTTCAAAAACTTCATCAAAGGCATCACGGCAATGTATCGCGATAGGTAAATCGTATTCTTTTGCCCAGCGAATTTGTTGTGCAAAAGCTTTTTGTTGTAAATCTTTAGTTGAAGAATCCCAGTACAAGTCTACCCCGATCTCACCAATGGCGCATGCATTTTTTTGCTCTAGCTGCTGCTTTACGTGATCAAGCTCTTCAGAAACACTCAGCGGGTCTACGTGAGTAGGGTGCAAGCCGGCCATAATATGCATTAGATCTGGGTGCTGCTCTTTTAAATCCCATATAGCTTTAGTGTATGTAGAATCTATGGCTGGTAATACAAATTGATTAATTGACTGGTCGAGAGCGCGTTTGATAACTTCGTCACGATCTTCTTTAAAAGACTCACTATATAAGTGGGTGTGTGTATCTATAAACATAGCTCACAAAGTTAAAATAGGCGTTTGGCTATGCCAAACTTTAGAGAATATTTAAAGTCCTCCAATTTTAATTACAGTAAGTTTGAACACATAAAATTGACTATGACTTCACTACGGCAACATCTCACAAAAAAAGGCTATAAACGTATCAAACTAACCCCGGTGGGTACCGGACATTTAAAGTTTGCGGCGACTATTAACGGTGTTTTAGGTGAATTCATTTTAGATACCGGAGCTTCCAATACGTGTATTGGTTTTGAGGATCTGGAGCGTTTTAAGCTGTTTGCCGAAGATAGTGAGGTGAAAGCAGCCGGCGCAGGAGCGATAGATATGCTTACTCAGATATCTCAAGATAATTTAATCGAAATTGACACGTGGTCTACCAGAAGTGTATCTATCGTGCTTTTTGATCTTTCTCACGTTAATCAGGCTTTGATTAATCACGAAGCTAGTCCCGTAAGCGGAATCATAGGTGCTGATATTTTAAAGAAAGGAAAGGCTGTTATAGATTATCAGTACGACTGTCTTTATCTTAAGTAAGAAATACGATAGTTATAAAAGCTGAAACGCTTCACTTCGGGTTTGTATGTGAATAGTAAAGAATGAATATACGTTAACCCTTGTTCACCACCCCCTTAGCTTTTGAAGTATTGTATTAAATAAAGCCAATAAAGTAATAGATTGAAACGCTTCACTTCGGGTTTGTATGTGATTGGTAAAGAATGAATATACGTTAACCCTTATTCACCACCCCCTTAGCTTTTAGAAGCAGTTAGGAACAAAAAAAAGAAAGCCAGCTACAAGAGCTGGCTTTCACCCCAAATCATAATTGATTATTACAAGTCAATTACAACAGTCTTCAATATTTTTCGCTTTTCAGCACAAAACAAAGCTAAAGCATTTTTTCGGTTTAGAAAACCTGAGAAGTTAAAATACTTCTAAAAACTTTAGGCGTATTTAACTTATTTTAAGTGACTTCCGGATACTACAGGTGTATTTTTTCCGTTTGCGTACTTCATCATTTTAAAACCGGGATGAATACAATAACATCCTGTTTCTCCTTGCTTATTGATGGCGATATAAGCAACTTGAAAATTGGTATGGTTGGGATTAGTAGTAACAATTCGTCTAACAGCTTCTTCGCAAGCTTCTTGTGGCGACATACCATTTCTCATAAGTTCAACAATTAGAAAACTTCCTACGGTTTTGATCACTTCTTCGCCCATTCCGGTGGCTGCTGCACCGCCAATAGCATTGTCTATAAATAAGCCACTACCTATAACAGGGCTGTCGCCCACGCGACCTTTCATTTTATAGGCCAAGCCAGATGTTGTGCACGCCCCTGATATGTTTCCGTTTTTATCTAAACCGAGCATCCCAATAGTATCGTGATTTTCAATATTGATGATGGGTTTGTATTTTGAGGTTTTTAACCATTCTTTATAGGCTTTTTCACTCTCCTCGGTAAGTAAATTTTCCGCAGTAAATCCATTTTTAACTGCAAATTCTTCGGCGCCTTTTCCGGCGAGGATAACGTGAGGTGTGTCCTCCATTACTTTCTTGGCAAGGGCTGCAACGTTAGTAATATTCTCAACACACATAACAGAACCACAGTTACCTGTATGATCCATAACACAAGCGTCAAGTGTTACGTTACCTTCGCGGTCGGGTGAGCCGCCTTTACCAACAGTGGTATTTTTAATGTTTTCTTCTTCAACTGCTACGCCCTTAATTACTGCGTCAAGTGCAGGGATTCCTTGGTCAAGAAGCGCGCCAGCAGTGGCATTAGCTTCGGTAAATTGCCAAGTACAGATGGCAATAGGAGTAGTTGCGGTTGTATTCTTTTTTTTCAACTTTTCAACAGAATTCTTAGCCGTCCCGGCTTGGGCAAGACTGTGAATTCCTAAACCAAAAGCAAGCGTATTGATGCTCGTTTTGGTGATAAAATTTCGACGTTTCATTTGTATTTGTGTTAAGATGGAAAGTTACTAAAGCCCCTATGATTATTGAGACGATAATATTCAAAAAAATAGGAAAATATTAAAGAAATCCGCAAGGAGCTTTAGTAATATTGCTTTTCTTAAAATTTAGCGATGCGTTGGTTTCTTTTTATTCTGTTCTATATTCTTATTGATATTTACGCTTTTCAAGCGTTCAGAACCTTTTCAAAATCTGTTTGGTTAAATAGCAGTTACATTCTTGTATCTCTTGGGGTCCTTGCTTTTTTAATTTATACGCTGAGTACACTTGATCGCTCAAAAGGAATTACCACTGATGAAATGTATGTTTTTGGTTGGTTCTTGGTCTTTTTTGTGCCGAAGCTTTTACTTATACTCTTTATGTTTGGGGAAGATCTAATTCGCTTCATTGTTGGGGCGTTTGCAGCTTTATCTGGTAAACAATCTTTTCATATGCCTTCAAGAAGAAAATTTGTAAGTGCAATTGCTCTAGGGGTAGCGGCGATTCCGTTTGCATCTTTGATCTACGGAATGTATAAAGGTAAATACAGGTACAGGGTGTTGTCGTACCAACTCGAATTTGATGATCTTCCTGAGGCATTTGATGGGTATACAATTACCCAAATCAGCGATGTGCACAGCGGTAGTTTTGATAATGCTGACAAGATCGCATACGGCATAGATCTGATCAATAAGCAAGAAAGCGATGTGATCTTATTCACGGGAGATCTGGTCAATAATTTTGCCAGCGAGATGAAAAACTGGGCGCAACTTTTCTCTAAGCTCAGGGCTAAAGACGGGGTGTATTCCGTGCTGGGAAATCACGATTATGGAGATTATGCTGATTGGGAAACACAGCAGGCTAAAGCTCAAAATCTTGAAGATCTAAAAGCCTTACAGGCACAAATGGGTTGGAAGTTGTTGCTTAACGAACACCGCTGGTTAGAAAAAGATGGTGAGCGTATTGCGCTTGTAGGTGTTGAGAACTGGGGCGCCGGATTTAAACAAGCGGGTGATATTGATAAAGCTTCAGCCGGGTTGAGCGTCAGTGATTTTAAAGTGCTTATGAGTCACGACCCTTCTTATTGGTCAGAGCGTTTAAAAACTGATCCTAAAAATTTTCAGTTAACCTTAAGCGGGCATACGCACGGAATGCAGTTTGGAATCGAAATTCCCGGTTTTATACGCTGGAGTCCGGTGCAGTATCGATATGAGAATTGGGCAGGAATTTACAAGGAAGGAAACCGTGTGCTAAACGTGAATAGAGGTTTTGGATATTTGGGTTACCCGGGTCGCGTAGGCATCTGGCCTGAGGTCACTGTTATTGAGCTGAAACGTAAGAAGTTAGGCTAAATCGATTAATGTAAGTTATTACTTACTTGTTAAAAGTATACAATACGTTAAACATCGTTTAAAAGTATATTTTTACAGATTAAATAGTGTAAATTCAGAATTCGGTTGAATAATTCTGTCTTTATGCTCGTTAAAAAATTACTTTTCTTTGTGGTACTTTTTGCAAGCTTGACATTAAATGCTCAGGTTGGGATTGGTACCACAAATCCAGACGCTTCTTCTCTTTTTGAAGTGCAATCTACCACAAAAGGATTGCTTACTCCTAGAATGACTACTGCACAACGCACAGCGATAAATAGTCCTGCTAATGGTTTACTCGTCTACGATACAGATGAATCTGCTTTTTATTATTATGAGGCGGCAGCTTGGTCCAGACTTAAAGGTGCGGAAAAACGAGATAATTATGTTTTGGTTAAGAGTCAAGCTGACTTACCTCCACCTTCAGGAAGTGTGATCACTTTAGATGAAAATACTTTTTATGAGATTAATGGGACTATTGCACTTACAGCTTCGATAAATTTGAATGGGGCATATATTTCAGGATTAGATGCTACTGAAGATGTTTTGAGTTACACAGGAGGAACTGTATTTAGTGGTTCTACAGGTGGTAGTATTCGTAATATTACTATTACCGGGGCTCGGGCGTTTAACATTAGCGCAAGCGTTTCAGAATCTTTGCTGGTGCAGAATACAATAGTTGCTAATACTACTACAAGCGTAGGTACTATCGCTAATTTAGGGCTGTTCTTTGGTAATATTGTTCAGTTTTTAAATAATGCTGATGGAGTCACATACACTAATATTGGTAATCTTTTATTGAATAACCAGGCTTGGCTGAGCTCAAATAGTGGTACCTATGAGAGGCTTTCCGGGACTTTTGGCCTTGTTCAAAAAGTAAGTGGTTTTAGTACGGTTAGTGGTTCTGCTAGAGCCTTTGATGTTAGTTCAAATCCAACCGTTGGTAATGGAGTGCTTTTAAGTACCGTTTTTTCGGGTACTTCTTCTAATCCTTATATTAATAGATATACTGCTGGATCGTACACCGGTTATAATTTCACAAATAATTGGACTGTAAACTGCCCTGGAATTCCTGTAGAGTCTGATAATGTTGCAACCGGAAATATTTATTTCAATGGTACCATAACAACAGGATTTCTACAAACGGTACCAAATCAAAATGCTCTAAACCTGCAAGGAAATTCAAATTCAAATAATACATCTGCGGTTAATCTTTTTAGGATGTCCTCTCCTCAGAACAATAGGTTAACTTATTTAGGAAATAAAACGCGGACATTTCAAGTAAACGCGGCTTTATCAGTTCGAGGTAATGATAATACAGGAAGCTTTTATGCATTCTTCATAAGGAAAAATGGAACTATTACTTTAACCGAAACAAACACTATTATGCGTGTGAATAATACTTCTGATGTGGTGAGTAATTCTATAATGGGGACTGTTGAATTAGCGCCAAACGATTATATTGAAATATGGGTTCAACGGTTAGTCACAGGAACTGGAAATGCATCTACAAACACTAACATTGTAGTTTTTTCATTAAATGTAAATATCAAATAGACTCAAAATTCTCATCGCTTTTCACATTATATGCTTTTAAACCTTATATTTAGGGATGTAAAGTGCATTTCTTATGTCAAAGTTTGGAGCCCTTATCGATTTAGAAATCCCGGTGTTGATCGATTTTTTTTCTGCAAAAGATCAAGCCTCTGTAGCGATGAATCCTGTGTTGCGTGAAGTGGCGGCTGCCCTTGGCGACCAAATTAAGGTCATTAAAATAGACATTGAGAAAAATCAAGACCTCGCCGAAGCGCTGCGCATAAAAGGTTTACCTACCTTAGTGATCTACAAATCAGGCGAGATGAAATGGCGCCAAAGTGGTGCGCAAACTACAAACGCACTTACGTCTGTACTTCAAAAATTCATTTAAAGAGGTTTAAACGTATAGCCGGCTTTGGTGAAATGTTGTAACACCATTGGTAAGGCAATTTTCATATTCTTCTCGGCTTTTAAGCTGTCGTGAAAGACTACAATACTTCCGGGTTGAGCGTTGTTAATAATGTAATCTGCACATGTTTTTCCATTGAGTTTTTGATCCCAATCATAGGCAATGGCGTCATACATTATAATATGGTAACCGCGCTTTTTTAACGCTTTTGCTTGGCTGCGTTTAATCTTTCCGTAAGGTGGTCTGAAGAGTTTTTGGGGTGTTGCAAACCTTGAGATGATCTCTTCGGTTTTAAAAGCGTTTGCTAGGTAAGTTTCGGTATTTGTTTTCCAGCCCTTAAGGTGATTATAGGTGTGGTTGCCTATACTGTGCGAACTGCTAACCAGCTGCTGAAAGATTTCTGGATTTTTTGAAATGTTGTCTCCGATGCAGAAAAATGTTGCTTCGGCATTATAAGCTTTTAAAAGCTCTAAAACCCACGGGGTAACCTCAGGAATTGGTCCGTCATCAAAGGTGAGATAAAGTGTTTTTTCGGTTGCTGAAGTTGCATATTTATCCCAAACATACCCAGAGTAAAGACGCTTAAGTAACTTAGGTGTCTTTACAGGTAGGTCAAATTTTAACTTCATCTATTCTAAAGTGTCTGCCGGAATTTCAATTGAGCTATCCTGCGTTGGCTCGGTAGGTACCACAGTTTCTGGTTCGGTTTCATCTTCGCCATAAAACTGATTGAATTTACGCAGGTACGAATTGAATTCGCGAGCTTTCTCAGGAATAATCTCTTGATCTTGATTGATGATCAATAGGTCAACCAGACTTCGGTAGCGTTCTATATCTGTAATGATGTCCTGAGCATAATTGTATTGCTGCTCAAGATTTAGGCTGCTCCAGTAATCAAGCTTTTCTTGATATTTTTTAGCTACTTTTTCCCAGAGTTCGCGTGCCTTTTCTTGCTCGCCTACTTGATAATAACCGCTGATGTAGGGCTCTAAAAGCGTGTAATATTCAAAAATATCAACAGGCATTTTTTCCATAGCTAGATCTAGGATATTCTTAGCCTTATCAAATTTCTCTTCTTGGATCAGTTTTTCGGTTAAACGGGCCAAATTGCCACGATAAGTGATCCCGTTACGACGCGTTTCGGTATCGTGATAAATATCTGGATCACCACTATTGCCCCAATACCAATTGGTAGCAATATCGTAGAATTTATCAGAATCAATGCGTCCCATGTCGTAAGGAGCCTGAGGATCTATTGGTGTTTTAATAGGAACAAGCTTATAGCAAACACCATCAAGCTGCAGATAATCTTTCATCCATAAATAATCATCATCACCAAAACTTCCGCCGGTAAAATAAATAGGACGTTCCCAATTGTTATTTGCAATAACATCCAGCATTAGAAGGCGGTTTTTATAAATTACAGACTCTTTAATGTTAACCACAATTTCAGAAACTACTTCATCAGCGTCTTTTTGAGCCACAGTGCCATTCGCAAGCACGGTTTGCTTATCTACCGGAATGCTCACGTGTTGCGTAGGGAAGGAGTGCACCATAGTGCCACTTTGTAATTCTTCCATCGTACGTGGATCATCGCTTGCGATCCAGTTCATCCAAGTTTTGATATCTAAAGTGTCATCAGGACGTAATTCATTATAAAAAATAGCATCACGATTACCGGCAACGTATTTGTCATGCGTAAGCTGAGAAGGTATAGGATCGCTCTCGTAAGCCTTGCGTTTCATATCGTCAATATACCACGCGGTTTGAAACAAACTGGTATTTACGATGCGCACATCTCTACGATAGCCTTCGATCTCTTGTGCGTACCATAATGCAAACGTATCGTTATCACCAATGGTGAATAGAATAGCGTTTTCATCACAACTGTCAAGATACATTTTAGCCATCGCTAAGGCAGTCTTTCTGCCAGAACGGTCGTGATCATCCCAGTTTTGTGCTGCTAAAATTACCGGAGCGGCAAGTAGACAGACAACTGTAACTAAGGGTAGCACGACTTTAGCGCTAATTTTTTCTTTAAGTAAGTCATAAAGGGCGTATACACCAAAACCGATCCACATTGCAAAAACGTAGAAGGATCCAACTAAAGCATAATCACGCTCACGGGGTTCAAAAGCACGCTCATTCAAATAAATCTTTAAAGCGATACCTGTAAATAGGAAAAGTACTAAAAGCACCCAGAAGCTTTTTTTGTCTCGACTTGCTTGAAAGACCAGCCCAAGTAATCCTAGAATTAAGGGTAAAAAGAAATAGGTATTGCGCGCTTTATTTTTTAAAGCATCACTAGGTAGATTGTCTTGCGGGCCTAATCTTGCTTCATCAATAAATGAAATCCCACTGAGCCAATTGCCGTGGATGTTGTCGTATTTACCTTGAATATCGTCTTGACGCCCGGTGAAATTCCACATAAAATAGCGCCAATACATATAGCCAAATTGAAAATCAAACATGTAGGCAAGATTGTCTGTAAATGACGGCGGATTAACATCAATATATTGTCTCAGACGCATTAGGGTAGACTGAAAGCCTTCGTTATCCATACGGCCTTGAGCATAGTCAGATTTGAACTGTGCTACGGCTTGTTGCAACTCTTGATTGTCTGCATACTCTGGTTTTACCTGAAATTCTAAAGGACCGGTAAATTGCATATAGTTTGCAATATGGTCTGTACTCCACATACGCGGAAGAAACACTTTATGACGGTCTTCTGAGTTTTGAACAGAATTCTTCCATTCGTTAACGATCACATACTTGCCGCTTTCTTCGTCTTTCTCGTAATTGGGTTTTCCGTCCACGTATGGATTTTGAGCGTCGAGTCCGCCAAAAATTTCAGTGAACTGTGGTCCGTAAAATAAATGCGTTTCAGGATACTGTTCTCTGTTGTAATACGCAAGAAGTTCTCGTGCGTTGTTAGGGTTGTTCTCGTTAATAGTAGTCCCGGCGTTAGCGCGAATAGGAAGCATCAACCAACTTGAAAATCCAATAAAAATGAATAAGATCGAAAGCGCAAGTGTGTTGAGTTGGTAATATGATTTTTTTCGGGTGTAGCTTAAAATGTAATAGAAGATTGCGATAAACACTAAGCCTGCGATAATCGTTCCGCTATTGAACGGTAAGCCAAAGGTGTTTACGAAAAATACTTCGGCGTAGCCAAAGAAACTCAATGTGTATGGCAGTAAAAATTTAAAAATGAACATCAATACCGCAACTACAATGATGTTTGCGACGATGAAGTTTTTGACCGTTATGGTTTTGTAATTTTTAAAGAAATACAAAAACCCAATTGCCGGAATGGTGAGTAGCGCCATAAAATGCACTCCAAAAGACAGTCCGATAATGAAACAAATAAGCATGAGCCATCTGTTTCCTCGAGGTTTAAACATGTCACGTTCCCAAAGCAGTGCTACGTAAAATAAAGACGAAAGCATAAACATGGCCATCGCATACACTTCGGCTTCCACAGCATTAAACCAAAAACTATCAGTAAATGCAAAAGCGGTTGAGCCGATAAACGAAGCAGCCAGAACTGCTATTTGGTCTGAAGATGTCAATTCAATTTTGTTGCGTTTAAGTAATTTGCGCAACAGCAAAGACAGTGACCAGCACATAAAAAGAATAGTAAATGCTGAAGCCAGGCAGGACATAAAATTTACACAGAGTGCCACATAGCTACTGTCTGGAGCAAAAATTGAGAAAAAGGCGCCTAGCATTTGATATAATGGTGCTCCCGGCGGGTGACCAATTTCTAACTTAGAAGAGGTTGAGATATATTCTCCCGCGTCCCAGAAACTCGCGGTAGGTTCTACCGTAAGGCTGTAGGTTATTAATGCAATGGCAAATGCGAGCCATCCTACTATTTTGTTATACTTCGGGAAGTTGAAGTTTGTCATGGTCATAAGGCAAAATTAGCAAGCAGCGAATTTAAGAATTAATACGGTAATCCATTCGGTTTTGATCGCAATGGAATAAAAGAAACTCGCATAGCTAAATTCTTAAATAAATTGCGATAGTTGCTTAGGAGTAACGTAGTTGAACCTAAAAATATTCTTTGGTTTAAATTTTTCCTCAAAAAATATTTGGTGAACAAAAAGTTTGTATTAAATTTGCAGCCGCATTCGCAAGTCAGGTGAATGTTTTCTTTTTAAGAAAGGTACTGGCCTATGGTGTAACTGGCAACACGTCTGGTTTTGGTCCAGAAGAGTCTAGGTTCGAGCCCTAGTAGGCCAACTGCAATAAAAAACCCGCAAATTTTAGCGGGTTTTTTTGTTTATTAGTGGTGCTACTGTGTGAGTGTCTCTAAATTGCGACTTTTTCTATTTAAGCAATAGTATTAGTAATAAAATAACGCATCATATTGGTGTAAAATGCTTTGCTTCCAGAATCATTTTTGATGCAATTCTGAAGAAATGTCGAAAAGCGTGCTTTAGGAATCTCAAGATTTATTTCCGCGGAACGCGCATCAGAAAGAAGCGGGCTCATAGTAATGTGAACCTCGCGCTCGGTTTGTCTAATTACAACATCTGAAGCTTTAAAGAATTTCTTCAAGATCGCTTTTTGTAATTGTTCTGCGCGCGCTGAATGTTGCGCAGGTTGGCATTCTTCATCTATTAGGCGATAAAGTGCGTGAATTGATGTTTGACTTTCGGTTTGCATAGCATTTGAATTTTAGTCCCAAGCTACCTTTTTGAACGCGATAAAATTTCTAAAAAATTGTTATTTAGAGATTTATTAACCTTTAGATCTTAAAAGTCAAGACCGGTCTTTTGGCGTGATTAACCAAACCTTCGCTCAAGGAGCCGTTAAAGAAATGTGCGAGTCCTTTTCGGCCGTGTGTGCCAATGGCGATAAGGTCTGCTTTTTGACTTTTGGCGTAATTCATAATGCCACGTTCAACCTTGAGATCATTAAAAATTTCAAAGTGCGGAGTTTCGATCTGTAGTTTTTGAACAAACTCCTTAAACAAAGCCTGAATTTTTTCAGTGATCTCAAATCGGTCAGGAGTATTCACATAAACCATTTTAAATTCAGCTTTTTGCGTTTGCGCAAATTCTAATGCCTGTGCCACAGGTTTTAAATTGTCATTCTCAAGATCTGTCGCAAAAATCAGACGGTTGATTTTGAAGTTGACGTGTCTTTTTTTGATGACAAAAACCGGTATTTTAGAGTGTCTAACAATTTTCTCAGTGTTAGAGCCTATGAAGAGTTCTTCAAAACCACTTGAGCCATGAGATCCCATGATTATGATATCGATTTCGTGTTCTTCGGCATAGTCTAAAATCCCGCTTTGAATACTGTTGAACTTCACGTGTTCAAAAAGTTCAATGTCGCTGGCGTATTTTTCAGCACGCAGCTTTTCAAAATTCTGTTGTGCCAGCTTCATAAAGAAAAGCGCTTCGGGCAGCTGTGCGTTGTGATTACCGTCAATAACATCAATTAACGAGTAAGGTAATTCAACCATATGAATTAGGTGTAGCTGCGCGTCATACTGTTTTGCGAGTTGGCAAGCGACTTCAAATGCGTAGGTTGCCTGTTCAGAAAAATCTGTAGGCAGTAGTAATTTTTTGATCATAATGTACTGACTTTAAAAGTTATATAGATTTTAATGGGCTGTATTAAAGTTAAGCATTTAATAGTGAGCTTGTTCTATTTTATATCTTGATAAATATTATTATATTTGCAGTGTTGAATTAAGAAAATTAATCGAGGGGACACATTGAGTCCCCTCTTTTTATAGGAACATGTTGAAGGAAAAAGTTACAGCCCTTTTACAAGAGGCGTTTGAGGAGTATGAGAATCTCTTTCTTATAGATTTAAAAATTAAAGGCAACAACGAGATTGTAGTTGTGATAGATGGTGATCAGGGAGTAACGGTGCAAGACTGTATCAATGTAAGCCGTAAAGTAGAGCATAATTTAGATAGGGAAGAAGAGGATTTTTCTTTAGAAGTTATGTCTGCAGGAGCTACCGAGCCTTTGATTAATACAAGGCAGTATAAAAAGAATGAAGGTCGTGATCTTGAAGTAGTGCTTCAAGATGGTTCAAAAATAACAGGTAATCTTATTCAAGTGCATGATGAGGGTATTGTGTTGTTCTGGAAAGAGCGCGTGCCTAAAGAGGTGGGTAAAGGTAAGATGACCGTAGAGAAGGAAGAGGTGATAGCCTTTGATGCTATCAAGCAAGCAAAAGTTAAGATTAAATTTTAAGTACACAGCATGGAAAATATTGCGTTAATCGAATCATTTTCTGAGTTTAAAGATGATAAGCTCATAGATAGAGTAATGCTTATGGCAATACTCGAAGAAGTTTTTAGAAGTACGTTAAAAAAACGTTTTGGAAGCGATGATAATTTTGATATCATTATAAATCCAGATAAAGGAGATTTAGAGATTTGGCGTAACCGTGTTGTTGTAGCTGACGGTGAAGTAGAAGATGAGAATTCAGAAATAAGTTTAACAGAAGCACGTAGAATTGAGCCTGACTTTGAGGTGGGTGAAGATGTTTCTGAAGAAGTAAAGCTTATAGACTTGGGGCGTAGATCTATTCTTGCTTTGCGTCAAAATCTTATCAGTAAAATTCACGAGCACGATAATACTAATATCTATAAGCAATTTAAAGATCTTGAAGGAGAGCTTTATAATGCTGAGGTGCATCACATAAGACACAGAGCGATTATATTGCTTGATGATGAAGGTAATGAGATCATATTGCCAAAAGACAAGCAGATACCTTCAGATTTCTTCCGTAAAGGAGAAAATGTTAGAGGGGTTATCGAGAGTGTTGAGTTAAAAGGAAATAAGCCGGCGATCATTATGTCGCGTACTTCTCCACTTTTCCTTGAAAAGTTGTTTGAGTCAGAGATTCCTGAAGTGTTTGACGGATTAATCACAGTTAAAAAAGTAGTGCGTATTCCTGGAGAGAAGGCAAAAGTTGCTGTTGATTCTTATGATGACCGTATTGATCCGGTTGGAGCCTGTGTAGGTATGAAAGGATCTCGTATTCACGGCATAGTTCGTGAGTTAGGTAATGAGAATATTGATGTAATCAATTTTACAAATAACCTGCAATTATATATTACCAGAGCGCTAAGTCCTGCAAAGATTACTTCGATCAAGATCGATGATGAGAATAAATCAGCAGAAGTGATGCTTAAACCAGAAGAGGTTTCTAAAGCAATTGGTCGTGGAGGTCACAATATTAGATTGGCGGGCCAACTTACAGGTTATGAGATTGATGTGTACAGAGAAGGAGTTGAAGAAGATGTTGAGCTTACAGAATTCTCTGATGAGATTGAAGATTGGATCATTGCCGAATTTTCAAAAATAGGTTTAGATACCGCAAAAAGTATTTTAGAACAAGACGTAGAAGACCTGGTTAGAAGAACAGACCTTGAAGAAGAAACCATTGCAGATGTAATGAGAATTCTTCGTGAAGAGTTTGAATAAATTTAGGACTGTACAGGTTTTTTAGGTTAATTTTATAGCGAATTAAAGCATTTTATGGCAGAAGTAAAGAACATGAGGTTAAATAAAGTATTGCGTGAACTTAATATTTCACTTGATCGTGCTGTTGATTTCCTTAAGGAAAAAGGGCACGAGATAGAGGCGCGCCCTACTACAAAAATCTCTGCCGAAATCTACGAGGTATTATCTGATCAATTTCAGACAGACGCGAGTAAAAAAGTTGCGTCTAAAGAAGTAGCGCAAGAGAAGCAGAAAGAAAAAGAAGCTATCAGACAAGCGCGCGAGGAGGAGATCGAAGAGAAACGCCAGGAACAAGATTCAGATAAGGAGGTGATTCGTGCAAAATCGAACCTTCAAGGGCCTAAGCAAGTTGGTAAAATTGATTTAGATAAATCAGGAAAGCCAAAAGCTGCAGCTCCAGAAAAGCCTAAAGAAGAGCCTAAACCAGTTCAAAAAGAAGAGCCGGTTGTTGAGCAAAAAGTAGAAGCGCCTAAGGTAGAAGAGAAGAAAGTGGAGGCTGAAAAGCCTAAAGAGGAAGAAAAGCCAAAGGTAGAATTGAAGCCTGTTGAGAAAGAGGTGGTTAAGCCTAAAGCTGAAGCGCCTAAAAAAGCCGAGACGAAGACGGAAGAGCCTAAGCTTGGAGATGATGTCTTAAAGACAGATTATAAGAAATTAGACGGGCCAAACTTTACAGGTCAAAAAATTGACCTTTCTCAGTTTAAAAAACCGGAGAAAAAGAAGAAGCCTGCTGCCAATAAGGATGATAAAAAACGTAAGCGTAAGCGTATAAGTAAAGCTACGGGTGCGAATCCTAATAGTGGTGGTAATAACAACAATAGAGGTCGTAATCAAAGAGGTGGTGGACGCCGTAATGCGCCTGTTGTAAAAGAAGAGCCTTCAGAAGAAGAAGTGCAAAAGCAGGTTAGAGAAACCTTAGAAAAACTTCAAGGTAAATCTAACAAAGGTAAGGGTGCTAAATATCGTAGAGATAAGAGAGATCAGCACCGTCAGAAATCTGAAAGCGAACAAGCGCAGCAGGAAGCAGAAAATAAGGTGTTGAAAGTAACCGAGTTTGTTACGGTTAGCGAAGTAGC
This sequence comes from Leeuwenhoekiella palythoae, assembly GCF_020310025.1. GTDB lineage: Bacteria > Bacteroidota > Bacteroidia > Flavobacteriales > Flavobacteriaceae > Leeuwenhoekiella > Leeuwenhoekiella palythoae. Next base: position 1,274,055 of record NZ_CP084318.1, on the reverse strand, counting down.
TACTATGATGGATGTTTCGGTGACTCAGATTATTTCAGCGTGTATGTCATTGGGAATGATGGTGACGATGAACCAGCGTCTGGATGCAGAAACCTTATCTATTGTTGCTGACGAATTTGGTTACGAGGTAGATTTCGTAAATGCAGATATTGAAGAGTCAGTTGCTGTTGAGGTAGATGCTGAAGAAGATCTTAAACCTCGTGCTCCAATTGTTACAGTAATGGGTCACGTTGACCACGGTAAGACTTCGCTTCTTGATTATATACGTGAGGAAAATGTAATCGCAGGAGAAAGCGGTGGAATCACGCAGCACATTGGTGCATATGGAGTAACCCTAAAAGACGGTCAAAAAATAGCCTTCTTAGATACACCGGGGCACGAAGCCTTTACGGCGATGCGTGCGCGTGGTGCTCAGGTTACTGATATTGCGATTATCGTAATTGCTGCTGATGATGATGTGATGCCGCAAACTAAAGAAGCGATTTCTCACGCACAAGCTGCTGGAGTGCCTATTGTTTTTGCGATCAATAAGGTGGATAAGCCAACAGCAAATCCTGATAAAATTAAAGAACAGCTGGCAAATATGAATTTGCTTGTTGAGGATTGGGGTGGAAAAATTCAATCTCATGATATTTCGGCTAAAACCGGGGTTGGTGTAGCTGAGCTACTGGAGAAAGTTTTATTAGAAGCTGAAATTCTAGAGCTGAAAGCGAATCCTGATAAACGTGCTAACGGTACCGTTGTGGAAGCGTTCCTTGATAAAGGTCGAGGTTATGTTTCAACAGTATTGGTTGAAGGGGGTACGCTTAAAATTGGAGATTACGTTCTTGCCGGTACTAACAGTGGTAAGGTAAAAGCGATGCACGATGAGCGTGGTAAAGAGATCAAGGAAGCAGGGCCTTCTACACCGGTTTCTATTTTAGGTCTTGATGGAGCGCCTCAAGCGGGTGATAAGTTTAATGTGATGGAAGATGAGCGTGAAGCTAAAGACATCGCAAATAAACGTACGCAGTTGCAGCGTGAGCAGTCGGTAAGAACTCAGAAACATATTACACTTGACGAGATCGGAAGACGTATTGCCTTAGGAGACTTTAAGGAGCTTAACATTATTCTTAAAGGTGATGTGGATGGTTCTGTTGAAGCGCTTACAGATAGCTTCGGTAAATTGTCTACGGAAGAGATTGTTGTAAATATCATTCATAAAGGAGTTGGTGCAATTACTGAAAGTGATGTATTGTTAGCTTCGGCTTCAGATGCGATCATTATCGGATTTAACGTTAGACCTGCCGGAAATGCTCGTCAGGTAGCTGATAAGGAAGAGATCGATATCAGAACATACTCCATCATTTACGACGCGATCAACGATCTGAAAGATGCGATGGAAGGAATGCTTTCTCCTGTAATGAAGGAAGAGGTTACCGGTAATGCTGAGATCAGAGAGACCTTTAAGATTTCTAAGATTGGTACCATTGCGGGTTGTATGGTTACTTCCGGTAAAATCTATCGTAACTCTGGCGTGCGTTTAATACGCGACGGAGTTGTGGTTTACACTGGAGAGCTAGCTTCGTTAAAACGCTTTAAAGACGATGTTAAGGAAGTGAGTAAAGGTTACGATTGTGGTATGCAGATTAAGAACTACAATGATATCAAAGAAGGTGATATTGTTGAAGCATATCAGGAGGTCGCTGTTAAGAAGAAACTGAAATAAAATCAATTAAGTATAAAAAAACCGCTGAATATCAGCGGTTTTTTTATGTGGTAGTATTTCGTTCAGCGTTCTGGTTTCATTACAAACGCGCTTGGAAATTTTTCTTTGATTTTAAGTAGGGCGCGATCTGCGTCTAAACGATCCCTAAAATTTCCAACCCAGACTTTATAATTTGGGCTTTCATAAACGATCTTAGGTTCCCATTCGCTAAAGCTTGAGTTGTAATCTTTCTGTACTTTATTGGCTTCTGTGATTTGGCCGTAAAATAATTGAATTTTATAACGATCTGCCAATTCGTTATTCACGGTCATTTCTGACTTCAACTTTAAAAGTTCGGGTAACTTATTATCTTGAATGACATTACTCTTAGCGGTTTGCGCGTAGGTAGCAGTGCTGAAAATGCCGCTAAAAATTAGATATAATATCGGTTTTTTGAGGTTTCTTTTCATAAGAAAAATTGTTTAAGCAAATGTAAAAGTAATAACTCAAAACTTGTGATAATTATTATTTAGAACAGGTATAAATTACCTTTTAACGCTTTAGTAACACTTCAAAAATCCACTTCTAAGTCTTACTTTTGCCATCAAATTTGTCGGCACTATATTTAGTTAGTTGATGCTTAAATATCTAGAATTAGTGCCGCATTACTATGACAATTCTATCATACTATGAAACAGGGTAACTACCTTAATTCAGCTTCTCGATTTTCTATAATCACTTTAGCATTATTGCTTTCTTTTTCTTCGTTTGTGTTTGCTCAGGATGCTGAGCCTGCTGAAGGGGCTGCGCAGTCTGAAACTACTCCTGCTGTGCAAGGGGGTGATGCTGCTGCAGGTAAAGCATTGTTCAATGCAAATTGTGCTGCGTGTCATAAGTTGTACAGTCGTGCTACAGGTCCGGCTTTGTATAATGTTACTGAGCGTCGCGATAGAGAGTGGTTGTATCAGTGGATTAAAAATAACCGTGCGTTGATCGATTCTGGGGATCCAGAGGCGATTGCGATTTACGAAGAGTACAATCAAACAGCGATGAATCTTTTTCCGCAATTAAGCAATGCGGATATTGATGATATTTTAGCATATACAGATACTCCAAAGCCAGAGCCTAAAGCTCCGGCTGCTGCGGCAGGTGCTACTGGTCAAGGTGGGGGTGGTGTTTCGAGCACTGTGATCTTAGCTATTCTTGCTGTTGTGCTTGTGATGCTTGTTGCTGTTTTATTCTTAGTAAATAATACGCTTAGAAAATTTGCAGTTGCTCAAGGTGTTGCTTTGCCGGTTAAAGAGGCGCGTAAGCCAATTTGGAAATCATTTGTAGAAAATCAATTCTTGGTTCTTGTTTCTGTAATTGTGTTGCTTTTAGGTGGAGCGTATTTTGCATACGGATGGATGATGCAGGTGGGTGTTGATCAAGGGTATCAGCCAATTCAGCCTATACATTACTCACATAGAATTCACGCTGGTGATAACCAGATCGAATGTAAATACTGTCACTCTTCAGCACGTACGAGTAAAACTTCAGGGATTCCTTCTTTGAATGTGTGTATGAACTGTCATAAAAGTATTAGTGAAGTTGCTGATGCGACTTCAGAATTCAGTTCAGTTACTGAAGATTATTCGAAAGAATTTTACGATAAAGAAATTCAGAAGTTATATAAAGCGACTGGATGGGATCCTGCGACTCAATCGTATACTGGGGAGACTCAGGCTGTAGAGTGGGTGCGCATTCATAACTTGCCAGACTTCGCCTATTTTAATCACTCACAGCACGTTTCAGTGGCAGGAGTGCAATGTCAGACTTGTCACGGTCCTGTTGAAGAGATGGAGATTATGTATCAAAACGCTCCGTTAACTATGGGCTGGTGTATTAACTGTCACCGTGAGACTAATGTGAAGATGGATGGAAATCCGTATTACGAAAAAATTCACGAAGAGCTTTCTAAGAAGTATGGTGTTGAGCAGTTGACTGCGGCACAAATGGGAGGTCTTGAGTGTGGTAAATGCCATTATTAATAAGTTAAGATTGCGTGTAGTCTAACTCGCGTTTCAAAATAAATAACAATAGATTTTATGTCATCAAACAAGAAATACTGGAAAAGTGTTGAGGAGCTAAATGAGAATAGCTCTATTGTTGAGGCGCTTAAACAGAATGAATTTGCGCAAGAAATTCCTATGGATGAGTTTCTTGGAGACAAAGATTCGTTAGATGCTTCGTCAACTACGCGTCGTGATTTCTTAAAGTATGTAGGTTTTTCTACTGCAGCAGCTACACTTGCAGCATGTGAAGGGCCTGTAAACAAGTCCATTCCTTACGTAGTTGCTCCAGAGCGTATTACGGCAGGAAAGGCAGACTACTACGCTACAACAATGGCAGATGGTTTTGACTTTGCTAGTGTTTTGGTTAAAACGCGCGAAGGAAGACCTATTAAAATTGAAAATAACAAACTGGCTGCTTCTTTAGGAGGTAATAATGCAAGGGTTCATGCTTCTGTATTGTCGATGTATGATACTAAGCGCTTGCAAGGTCCAAAGATTGACGGAGCAGATGCTTCTTGGTCTGAGTTGGATAGTCAGTTAGGTGATAAATTAAAGAATTTAGGAGGTAAAAGTATTGTATTGTTAACACAAACTTTTGCGTCCCCTTCAACTTCAAAGTTGATTTCAGAGTTTAGTGCAGCGTATCCTAATGTAAAACATGTGACTTACGATGCGATAGGAGAGCAGGCGGCCCTAGATGCTTTTGAAAGCAAATACGGTGAGCGTGCATTGGCGGACTATGATTTCTCTGAAGCTGAAGTTATAATTTCAGTAGGTGCTGATATTTTAGGTGATTGGCAAGGTGGTGGCTTCGGTCCAACTTATGCTAAGAGCCGTGTTCCTAAAAATGGAAAAATGTCACGTCACGTTCAGTTTGAGGCGAATATGACTTTATCTGGTGCAAATGCTGATAAGCGTGTGCCAATGACTCCTGCTCAGCAGAAAAAAGCGGTTGCCGCTATTCAATCAATTGTTTCTGGTGGAAGTGCTAATACAGGATTGCCGGCAGAACTAGATGAAGCTGTTAAGAGTGCAGCAGCTCAATTACGTAAAGCCGGAAGTAAAGGGGTGTTTGTAACTGGTGTTCAGGATGCAAATGCACAGATGGTGGCATTGTCTATCAACGAGACTTTAGGAAGTGCAATTATTGATGTTCAGGCTCCAAAAATGACCCGTCAGGGTAATGCTGAAGAAGTGCAGCAATTGGTTGCTGATATGAATTCTGGTGCTGTCGGTGCGCTTCTTGTAGCGGGTGTGAATCCTGCTTACAGTTTGCCTAATGCTGATGAGTTTGTTGCTGGACTAGAGAATGTTGATGTGAAAGTTTCTTTCAATATGAAAGAAGATGAGACTGGACTTCTTTGTAATTATTTGGCTCCGGCTCCTCACTATCTAGAGTCTTGGGGTGATGTTGAAATTAAGAAAGGTCAAATTTGCCTAACGCAGCCAACCATTCGTCCTTTGTTCAATACAAGACAATTTCAAGATTCGCTATTGGCTTGGACAGGTCAAGAAGTTACGTATTATGAGTATCTAAAAAATAACTGGAGTAATGCTTCTACGAGCTGGAATCAGGCATTGCATGATGGTTTTGTAGCGGGTTCTATTCCTGTTGCTGAAGAGATTGCAGAAATGTCAAGCGCAACTGCGAATGGTGCAATTACACTTTCAAGCGCTGTTGCTGCTCTTGCTCAAGAGGAAGCTTCAACTTCTGGTTATGAGTTGACGCTTTATTCAAGTACTGGTATTGGTAACGGTGAGCAGGCTAACAACCCTTGGTTGCAAGAATTCCCTGATCCTATCACAAGAACTTCGTGGGATAACTATCTTACTATGTCTAAAGCAGATGCAGATAAGTTGGGAATTGAAAACGAAATTACTTCTAAAGGAGCTTTAAATGGTAATTACGTAAACATCACCCTTGATGGTAGAACTATTGAGAATGTACCTGTTTATGTGCAGCCGGGTCAAGCGCCAGGATCAGTTGGTTTAGCTTTAGGTTATGGAAAGAAAGCTGCTGTTCAAGAAGAAATGCAGGTAGGTGTTAATGCTTACCCATTATATAAAGACTTTAGCGCTACACAGTCTGTTCAGATTGAAAAAGTAAGCGGAGTTCACGAATTTGCTTGTGTTCAAATGCAGAATACAATGGCAGGGCGTGCGGATGATATTATACGCGAGACTACTTTAGAAATTTTTAATACTAAAGATGTTCACGCTTGGAATCCTGTAGGAGAGGTTGATTATAACCACTCTGAAATTTCGGTAAGAGATAAGAATGCAGATATCTGGGAATCTTTTGATGATACCATGGGTCCTCATTTTAATCTTTCGATTGATCTTAATGCGTGTACCGGTTGTGGTGCGTGTGTTATCGCTTGTCACTCAGAAAACAATGTTCCTGTAGTAGGTAAGCAAGAGGTGAGAAACTTTAGAGATATGCACTGGTTGCGTATTGACCGTTACTATTCATCTGCAGATACATTTGAGGAAGAAACTAAGACTCTTGAGGAACTTCCTGCTTTTGATAGCTATTCAGTAGTAGAGAAGCAGTCTTATGACAATCCTGAAGTTGCATTTCAGCCTGTGATGTGTCAGCACTGTAATCACGCTCCTTGTGAGACTGTATGTCCTGTAGCTGCGATTGGTCACGGTAGACAAGGTCAAAACCAGATGACTTATAACCGTTGTGTAGGTACTCGTTACTGTGCTAACAACTGTCCGTACAAAGTGCGTCGTTTCAACTGGTTCTTATATGCAGAAAACGATGAGTTTGATTACAACATGAACAATGATCTTGGTCGTATGGTGCTTAATCCTGACGTTACAGTACGTTCTCGTGGGGTTATGGAGAAATGTTCTTTCTGTATTCAGATGACACAAAAAACAATTCTAGATGCGAAACGTGAAGGTAGAGCAGTAGAGGATGGTGAGTTTGCAACCGCTTGTAGTAATGCCTGTGATAACGGCGCTATCAAGTTTGGTGATGTGAATATGCCAGATTCTGAGATCGTAGAATTGAAAAATGATAAACGTAAGTATTATTTACTTGAAGATATTGGTGTGAAGCCTAATGTATTCTATCAGGTAAAAGTTAAGAATACTGCAGAAGCTTAATTTAGTATAAAATAAATATCAATATATTAATATGTCGTCACATTACGAAGCACCCATAAGAGAGCCTTTGATTCTTGGAGAGAAATCTTATCACGACATCAGTGTAGATGTAGGTGCTCCTATTCTTGGTAAAGCCAATAAGTCTTGGTGGATTTGTTTTTCTATCGCGCTTATTGCGTTCTTGTGGGGTCTTGGCTGTATTGTATATACAGTGTCTACAGGTATTGGAGTTTGGGGTCTTAACAAAACCATTGGTTGGGCTTGGGATATTACAAACTTTGTATGGTGGGTAGGTATTGGTCATGCTGGTACTCTTATTTCTGCTGTATTATTACTTTTCCGTCAAAAATGGCGTATGGCGATTAACCGTTCTGCAGAGGCGATGACAATTTTCGCGGTTGTGCAGGCAGGTTTGTTCCCGATCATCCACATGGGGCGTCCATGGTTGGCATATTGGGTTGTGCCTATTCCAAACCAATTTGGATCATTATGGGTTAACTTCAACTCACCACTGCTTTGGGACGTATTTGCAATTTCTACCTATTTATCGGTTTCATTAGTATTCTGGTGGACGGGTCTTTTACCTGACTTTGCGATGATTCGTGACCGTACTAAGAGTCCGTTTCAGCAAAAAATATACGGTATCTTAAGTTTTGGATGGAGTGGCCGTGCAAAAGACTGGCAGCGTTTTGAAGAGGTGTCTCTTGTTCTTGCAGGTCTTGCAACTCCTCTGGTACTTTCGGTACACACGATTGTATCTTTTGACTTTGCTACTTCGGTTGTGCCGGGATGGCACAGTACGATTTTCCCTCCTTATTTCGTAGCGGGAGCGATTTTCTCTGGATTTGCTATGGTGCAAACGCTTCTTTTGGTAATGCGAAAAGTGGTTAACCTTGAAAACTATATTACCATTGTTCATATTGAATTTATGAATAAGGTAATCTTGCTTACCGGTGGTATCGTAACAGTAGCTTATTTAACTGAATATTTCATCGGATGGTACTCTGGGGTGCCTTACGAAAACTATACGTACTTATCATTTGGTGCTGCTACAGGACCATATTGGTGGGCATTCTGGGCGCTAATTATTTGTAACCTTATCGTGCCGCTTACGCTTTGGGTTAAGAAATGGAGAAGAAACATTCTTTGGACATTTATCGTAGCTCTTGTGATTAATATTGGTATGTGGTTTGAGCGTTTTGACATTATTGTGATCTGTTTGAGTAAAGACCGTTTGGCTTCTACTTGGACGATGTTCTCACCTACTTTTGTTGATATAGGAGTGTTTGTAGGTACAATTGGATTCTTCTTCGTGTTGTTCTTATTGTATGCTCGTACATTCCCGGTTATTGCACAAGCAGAGGTTAAGAGTATTCTTAAATCTTCAGGAGAGCGATACAAGCGCATTAGAGAGTCAGGCGAAGATTTAGCTGGTACAGCTACAGATGAGCGTACCTCTAACTATGCGACTCGACCAGAGAGTTTAGCCGCTGTTACAAATGCTGAAAGTACTTATCACCAATCTACTGTAAATGCAGATGCATTAGTTGATACTGAAACTAAGAAAGCAGAGATTGATTTGATGCTTGCTAAAATAGGAACCTATGATCCGGCAACACAATCAGCTGATGACCTGAAAAAGATCAGTGGTGTTGGTCCGGTATTGGAGCAAAAGCTACATCAGTTAGGTATTTATACCTATGATCAGGTGAGTAAAATGACTAAAACAGAATATGACCTTTTAGACGAAATTATCGATGCGTTTCCTGGTAGAGCAGAGCGCGATGATTGGGCAGGTCAGGCACAAAATCTTAAACAATAATTATGGCATCAGGAAACGTTTTACACGTGCTTTACAATGATGATGATATCCTTATGAAGGCAGTAAAAGCACTGCGTTCTAAACATTATCGAATTATTGAGGTATATACGCCATTTCCGGTTCACGGCTTGGATAAGGCTATGGGATTACCTTATACTCGTATCGCTATATGTTCATTTATCTATGGACTAATTGGATTGAGTGTGGCGACCCTTATGATGAATTTCATAATGATTGAAGATTGGCCAAGAAATATTGGTGGTAAACCAAGTTTTTCTTACCTGCAGAACATGCCTGCTTTTGTGCCAATTATGTTTGAATTAACGGTATTCTTTGCGGCCCACCTTATGGTTATTACTTTTTATATGAGAAGTAAGATCTGGCCTTTCAAAAAAGCTGAGAATCCAGACGTTCGTACAACTGATGATCACTTTTTGATCGAAGTTGATGCAGCAAACCACGATCTTGATGAACTTTCTAAGTTTCTTTATGATACAGGAGCTACAGAGATAAGTCTAATTCATAACGAAGAACACGCGTAACAGATGAAAAATAATATTCAAATATTAGGTTCATTGGTAATGATGTTGGTTTTTATGGCCTCTTGTCAGGATAAAGATCATCCCAACTATCAATATATGCCTAACATGTATGAAGATGTAGGTTATGAAACCTATGGTAATTATGAGGTTTTTCCTAACGGAATGGAAGCTATGCAACCTGCAGAAGGAACAGTTTCGCGTGGTTGGATGCCTTATGGCTACGAGAATAGCACAGAAGGTTATGAAGCAGCTAAAGCAAGTTTAAAAAACCCTGTACCCTATACCGAAGATAACCTCAATGAAGGTAAAGCGTTATATACTATTTATTGTGCAATTTGTCATGGCGATAAAGGGGACGGTAAAGGTACATTAGCGAAGCGCGAGAAAATATTAGGTGTTCCGGCATACAATGATCAGGGCCGTGCCATTACTGAAGGAAGTGTTTATCACGTTACTTATTATGGTCTAAACACAATGGGATCTTATGCATCTCAAACAACCGAGCGCGAACTGTGGTTAATTAACCATTATGTGCTTGACCTTAAAGATGCCCTTGACGGAAAACCTAAAAGAACATTTATAGACGAGGCTTCTTCTGAAGATGTTGCAAGTGTTGAGGAAACCGCAGGAGAGGAAGAAACTACTGAAGCGCAAACTGAAGAATAATAAAGGCAGGATATTTCAAAATTATGTACACGTTATCAAGTAAATTAAGACTTTTTGCCATAATTAGTATGGTTCTTGGACTTGTAGGTGTGGTCTACGGATTTTTATCTGTACCCGCTACAGTTGAAGAAGCAAGTGAAGTGCTTGCCGCTCACGAAGGGCATCATGGTGAAGAAGCTAGTCACGAAGAAGCAAATTTTGTTGACGAGGCGCGTCAGGAACATGGATATTCTGAGAAAGCCATGGCACATGATAAAGATATGGGCCACGAGGCACACGGTGAAGGAGAGCATATGGAGCACGTATTGCACCAGATGCAAACAAAGCCTTGGTCTGCTGTATTTGTCGCTGCTTTCTTCTTTATGATGATTGCATTAGGAACATTGGTTTTTTATGCAATTCAAAATGCAGCTCAAGCAGGATGGTCGCCAGTGCTGTTTAGAGTGATGGAAGGGATTACAAACTATCTTCTGCCTGGATCTGTGATTGTTTTATTGATCGTAATTTTTGCAGGTGAGCATTTCTTCCCTTGGCAAAATCACGAATTAGTAGCAGAAGATACCATTCTTCAAGAGAAATCAGTATACTTAAACTTTCCATTCTGGTTGATTAGAGGTATCATCTATGTTATTGGTTGGAATTTATACAGACATTTTGCTAGAAAGAACTCTCTTGCAATGGATGATGCTGAAGGAGATAGACCTTACAAGAACTTATTTAAGTATTCGGTGTATTTCTTAGCTTTCTTTATTGTTACGGAATCTACAATGGCTTGGGACTGGTTTATGTCAATGACACCACACTGGTACAGTACGCTTTTTGCTTGGTATATTTTTGCAAGTATGATTGTCTCAGCTGTAACTGTTATTGCAATTGTTACCGTATCACTTAAAGCGATTGGTAAGCTAGATTTTGTAAATGATAGTCACTTACATGACTTGGCTAAGTTTATGTTTGGTTTCAGTGTATTCTGGACATACTTATGGTTTGGTCAATTTATGTTGATCTGGTATGCAAACATTCCAGAAGAGGTGACCTATTTTATCTTAAGAATACAAGAGTATAATCCTATTTTCTTCGGAATGATTATTATCAACTTTGTATTCCCAATTGTAATATTGATGAATAGTGATTTCAAACGCGTTTCTTGGTTCGTAGTAATTGCTGGTGTTTTCATTTTGGTAGGACACTATATAGATATTTTCCTATTGGTTATGCCATCTACGGTTGGGCCGCATTGGTCTTTCGGAATCACAGAATTCGCTGCGTTACTATTCTTCTTAGGCCTGTTTATTTTAATGGTAGGTTTAGGATTAGCTAAAGTATCGTTGAGACCTAAGAATAATCCATTCTTAGTAGAAAGCGAGCATTTTCACTATTAATATCAACGAACAGAAAAAACACAACAATGACCGTTTTTTTAGTACTTATTGTAATCATTCTTTTTGCTGTAGCAATATGGCAAATGAGTAAAATATATGCGCTTTCTAAAGGGAGTTCTGCTGAAGATACCCAAGATGTCGCAAATGGAAAGGATAACCGTATCAATGCCAAGTTGATGGTGATGTTTATGGTGTTTCTTTACTTCTTAATGTTCTATTGTTTCTGGCATTATTCTAAATTCTATTTGCCTGAAGCTTCTTCCGCTCACGGTGGTAAGTACGATAACTTGATGTTTATCTCTATCGCCCTTATTATGGTGGTGCAGGTAATCACGCAATTTCTATTACACTTTTTTGCTTATAAGTATAAAGGTGAAAAAGGAAAGCGAGCTTTATACTATGCAGATAATGATAAATTAGAATTCATATGGACCATTATTCCGGTGATTGTGTTGGCTGGTTTAATAATCTACGGATTATTTACGTGGTCAGATATTATGAATTTTGAGGAAGATGAAGATGCTCTTGTAGTTGAATTATATGCACAACGCTTTAACTGGAAAGCGCGTTATGCGGGTGAAGACAACATTTTAGGAGATGCCAATGTCCGTTTTATCGAAGGTGTGAATCAATTAGGTATAGATCCTAGTGATGCTGATGGTAAAGATGATGTGGTGACTCAAGAACTGCACTTACCTGTAGGTCGTCAGGTAATTTTTAAATTAAGATCACAAGACGTATTGCATTCAGCGTATATGCCACACTTTAGAGCGCAGATGAACGTTGTTCCAGGTATGATCACTCAGTTTTCATTCACTCCTACGGTGACTACCGAAGAGATCAGAGAGACTGAGTATATGCAGGATAAAATGCGTACTATTCAAGAGATACGTAAAGAAAAAAGTAAAGAATTAGTTGCTGCCGGAGAGCCTGCACTTGACTCTTATGATGAATTTGACTATTATTTACTTTGTAATAAGATTTGTGGAGCTAGCCACTATAATATGCAGATGAAGATTATAGTTGAATCTCAAGAAGATTATGAAGCTTGGTTAGAAACCCAGAAAACTTTTGAAGCGAGCATAGCTCAGCAGTAAAATTGATTTTTAAAAGAAACTAGATATGTCAGCAAACGCAACAGCTTTTGAACATGCTCACGATGATCACGCACATCACGACGATCATGCGCACCACGATCATCACCAGACTTTTATAAGTAAATATATTTTTAGTACCGATCATAAAATGATCTCAAAGCAGTATTTGATTACTGGTTTGTTTATGGGGATCATCGGTATAGCAATGTCTATTCTTTTTAGAATTCAGCTTGCTTGGCCAGAGGAAAGTTTTACCATTTTTGAAATTTTCCTTGGGAAATGGGCTCCAGAAGGAGTTATGGATTCTAGTATCTACCTTTCATTAGTTACTATTCACGGTACTATAATGGTATTCTTTGTACTTACCGCTGGGTTAAGTGGTACGTTCAGTAACCTTTTAATACCATTGCAAATTGGGGCGCGAGATATGGCTTCCGGTTTCTTAAATATGGTTTCTTATTGGTTATTCTTTTTGTCTGCTGTTATCATGTGCTCGTCTTTGTTTGTTGAGGCTGGGCCTGCTGCTGCAGGTTGGACGATTTATCCTCCATTGAGTGCCTTGCCTGAGTCTATATCTGCTGCAGGTACGGGTATGACCTTATGGCTAGTTTCAATGGCAGTTTTCATTGCTTCATCTTTGTTAGGTTCTTTAAATTACGTAGTTACTGTAATTAATATGAGAACTAAAGGGATGTCAATGACCAGACTTCCACTTACGATCTGGGCATTTTTTGTGACCGCTATCATTGGTATTATATCTTTCCCGGTTTTATTATCGGCTGCGCTATTATTAATAATGGATAGAAGTTTTGGTACTTCTTTCTTCTTATCCGATATCTATATTGGTGGGGAAGTATTGCATAACTCAGGAGGTTCTCCCGTATTGTTTGAACACTTATTCTGGTTCTTAGGTCACCCTGAAGTTTATATTGTATTACTTCCTGCATTGGGAATTTCATCAGAAGTTATCGCTACAAATGCACGTAAACCTATATTTGGTTATCGCGCGATGATCGCTTCGATTCTTGCGATTGCTTTCTTATCTACAATCGTTTGGGGTCACCATATGTTTGTATCTGGTATGAATCCATTCTTAGGTTCTGTATTTACCTTTACGACCCTATTGATCGCGATTCCTTCCGCAGTAAAAGCCTTTAACTATATTACTACGTTGTGGAAGGGTAATTTGCAGATGAACCCTGCTATGTTGTTCTCCATTGGTTTGGTGTCTACTTTTATAACCGGTGGTTTAACAGGTATTATTCTTGGAGATTCTACACTTGATATCAATGTTCACGATACGTATTTTGTTGTGGCTCACTTCCACTTGGTAATGGGTATTTCTGCACTGTACGGTCTTTTTGCCGGAGTGTATCACTGGTTCCCTAAAATGTTTGAAGGGCGTATGCTGAACAAGAATTTAGGTTACGTACACTTTTGGGTAACAGCTATAGGTTCTTACGCTGTATTCTTCCCGATGCATTTCATTGGGATGGCAGGTTTACCAAGACGTTACTATTCAAACACGGCATTCCCGTACTTTGACGATCTTGCTAACGTAAACGTAATGATTACTATTGCAGCAATCGTAACGGCGTCGGTTCAGCTAGTGTTCTTATATAACTTCTTCTCTTCTATTTTCTATGGAAAGAAAGGTCCTAAGAACCCTTGGAAATCTAACACGCTAGAGTGGACTACAGAGTTGAAGCACATTCACGGAAACTGGGAAGGTGAGATTCCATCTGTTTACCGTTGGTCTTATGATTATAGTAAGTTGAACGAAGATGAGACTGATTATGTAATTCCTGGTCAGGATTTCGTTCCTCAGAATGTACCCCTTCAGCCAAATGAAGAAGAAATGAATCACTAAATGATTCTTGTTAAATAATGAAAAGCCCGCAATTTGCGGGCTTTTTTTATTAGAGGAGCGTGAAGTAATCTGTGCACTCCTATTTAGTATCTTTACCTTATGAATGAGCATTTAGATCCCACCGGAGAAGGGTTTTCTCACGAAGAATACGATATTGAGCGTGCGCTGAGACCGCTTAGTTTTGATGACTTTACGGGTCAAGAACAGGTTATTGAAAATCTTGAAGTGTTTGTGCAGGCTGCTAATGGTAGAGGAGAAGCACTAGATCATACCTTATTTCACGGGCCTCCGGGATTAGGAAAAACCACTTTGGCTAATATTCTTGCCAATGAATTGGGGGTGAATATTAAAGTTACTTCCGGGCCGGTTTTAGATAAGCCGGGCGATTTAGCCGGATTATTGACCAACCTTGAAGAACGCGATGTTTTATTTATAGATGAAATACACCGCTTAAGTCCGATTGTTGAAGAGTATTTGTATTCTGCTATGGAAGACTTCAAGATCGATATTATGATCGAAAGCGGACCCAATGCGCGTACGGTTCAAATCACTTTAAACCCATTTACGCTCATTGGTGCAACCACACGTTCCGGGTTGTTGACAGCTCCTATGCGAGCGCGTTTTGGGATCTCTTCAAGACTACAATATTACAACACCGAATTACTGACTACCATCGTTCAGCGTAGTGCCGAAATTTTAAGAGTACCCATTGATATGGAAGCTGCAATTGAGATTGCAGGTAGAAGTAGGGGTACACCGCGTATAGCAAATGCTTTACTGAGAAGGGTTCGGGATTTTGCCCAAATAAAAGGAAACGGAACTATAGATATCCAGATCGCCCGTTTTGGCTTAAAGGCACTCAACGTAGATGCGCACGGTTTGGATGAAATGGATAATAAAATCCTAGCTACCATCATTGATAAATTTAAAGGTGGGCCGGTTGGGATCACTACCCTTGCAACCGCAGTTTCTGAAAGCGCAGAAACTATTGAAGAGGTGTATGAACCTTTTTTAATTCAGCAAGGTTTTATTGTGAGAACACCACGCGGTAGAGAAGTTACTGAAGCGGCCTATACGCATTTGAATAGGGTTAAAGGTCCTATTCAAGGAGGATTGTTTTAATACCGGAAGTTATGGCTAAGCCTTTTCCTAAAGTTTCCATGATTCAGTTTTTAAGATCGGCTTTGTCCATTTTGAAAAACCCGTTGCCTTTTCATAAACGGAATTTTGAGGCCAAAGGCGATACGTTTCAGTTGAAGATCGGTTTTTCCAGAAGTGTTCTTTTTTCAAGGGATGCCCGTTTTGCGCAGCACGCGCTTCAGAAAAATCAAAAAAACTATCAGAAATCACCCATTCAAACGAAAGATCTTGCAAAATATGTGGGTCGTGGATTATTAACTGCAAATGGAGAGCATTGGGCAAAACAGCGCAAACTCATTCAGCCGGCATTTCACAAAAAAAACCTGCATGGTTTACTACATAAAGTAGATGAAGTTATTCAGAAGGAACTTAGTAAAATAGAGCCGGAGAAAACCTTTGATATTTTTCCGGTATTTAATGATCTGGCGTTTAACACGGTTGTACAGGCGTTATTTAGTAATGTGATTGATCAGCAAGACATCAACAGATTGCAAAATATTACAGAACGCAATCAGCGTATGATGGTCAAAGAATTGCGACAGCCGTATTTAAATTGGTGGTTTCACCTTTCAGGAGCTTTAAAAAATGCATTAAATGAATCTTTAGAAGCGCGGCAAATTCTAAGTAAGCTTATCGATGCGCGTATTGCGAGCGAAACCCGTCACGATGATTTACTTGATATGCTGCTCGATGCACGATATGAGGATGACACGGCTATGAGTCAGGAGCAACTTATTGATGAGATTTTAATACTTTTCATTGCGGGGCACGAGACTACTTCAAATGCCTTGACTTTTACAGCGGCTCTTTTAGCCCGAAATCCTAAAATACAAGAAAAGCTTTATGTCGAAGCATTAAAAGCACAAGAAGAATCTGATCTCTTGAAGAAAATCAAAAAGTTGACCTATACTAATCAAGTGATTAACGAAGCTATGCGGTTGTATCCGCCGGCGTATTTTATTGATCGCATAAGTATTGATGACGATCAATTTGAAGAATTTGAGATTGAAGCAGGGACCAATATTTTATTTTCCATTTTTGAAATTCACAGGCACACCGATTTTTGGGAGCAGCCTGACACATTTAATCCGGATCGTTTTGCTGACGATAGCTTAAAATATTCTCCATATTACTATCCATTTGGGGCTGGGCCACGTATGTGTATCGGTAATAATTTTGCAATGTATGAGATGGTATTGGCGGTAAGTCAGGTGATTTGCAAGTTCAAGATTCAAGAAGAAGCATCTCCAATCGCTATTAATCCGTTGATCACATTAAAACCCAAAGACGTCTTGCTCACCTTTATACCTAGAGATCGTGAATAACACCAAAGCTAAACATACCGCTTGGATCAAAGCTAAAGCTAAGGAGTTGGGTTTTATGAGTTGTGGTGTTTCTAAGGCTGGCTTTCTAGAGCAAGAAGCGCCACGTCTTGAAGATTGGTTGAATAAAAATCGAAATGGTGAAATGCATTATATGGGAAACCATTTTGATAAACGCTTAGACCCCAAGTTGCTAGTTCCCGGAGCGAAGAGTGTAGTTTCGTTACTACTGAATTATTATCCTGAAGAAACCCAGCGAGAAGATTCGTATAAGATTTCTAAGTATGCTTACGGAACAGATTATCATTTTGTAATCAAAGATAAGCTGAAGGGTTTTCTCGAAGCTATCAGAGCGCAAATTGGAGAAGTAGATGGTAGAGCTTTTGTAGATTCGGCTCCTGTATTGGATAAAGCCTGGGCGGCAAAAAGTGGTTTGGGATGGGTAGGCAAAAACAGTAACCTGTTAACTAAACAAGTAGGTTCGTTCTTTTTTATTGCCGAATTGATTATTGATCTGGAACTGGAATACGACACTCCGGTTACTGATCATTGCGGTTCTTGTACGGCTTGTATTGATGCGTGTCCTACACAAGCGATTGTAGATCCTTATGTGGTTGATGGTAGTAAATGCATCAGCTATTTTACGATCGAATTAAAAAATGAAATACCTGATTATGCTAAAGGTAAGATGGACGACTGGATGTTTGGGTGTGATGTATGTCAGGATGTATGCCCGTGGAACCGGTTTTCAAGACCCCATAAAGAACCCTTATTTAATCCCAAACCGGAGTTGCTTCAGTATTCTAAAAAGGAATGGAAAGAACTGACCCAGGAGGTTTTTTCAGAAATTTTTAAAAAGTCACCGGTAAAGCGTACAAAGTTTAGCGGCTTAAAGCGGAATATTGATTTCTTAGAGGACATCAAAGATCCTGAGTAAGATTTATTTTCTACACTGCTTACTAAGTTATTTTTGCATTTTATATCGTAATATTATTAATTGCTAATCGAAAACGTTTGAAATTTGTGCTATTATGAATAAAGTATTGAGTACCCTAAAAAAGCCTAATCTTTCTTTTTGGCAAATATGGAATATGAACGTTGGGTTTTTTGGTATTCAATTCAGTTTTGGACTGCAACAAACTGCTATAAATCCTATATTTTCCTTTTTGGGAGCAGATCACGCAGATTTGCCGCTGCTTAATCTTGCGGGTCCTGTTACCGGTTTATTGATTCAGCCTATTATTGGGGCGATTTCAGATAAAACCTGGTTGCCTAAATGGGGCGGGCGTAGAAAGCCGTTTTTTCTCATAGGGGCTATTTTGGGAAGCTTATGTTTGTTTGCCTTTCCGTATAGTCCAGAGTTGTGGTTTGCTGTTGGTTTATTGTGGATTCTTGATGTTGGGAATAACACCGCGATGGAGCCTTATAGGGCTTTTGTGGGAGATAAGCTTAATGATGACCAGTTAACCTTTGGTTATCAAATGCAGAGCCTTTTTGTGGGTGCCGGGATCACCATTGCTAACTTCTCGCTTTTTCTGTTTCAGGATTGGTTTGGCTCGTCTGCAGAGCAAAGTGCTGCATTGTGTTCTACGGCGACAGAGACGGTCTCTAATATTCCTACTTGGGTGTATTACTCCTTTTTTCTTGGTGCAATAGCTTCGGTGTTAACGATTAGTTGGTCGGTTTGGAAAACTCCTGAAATTCCTCCGTCAGATGAAGCTTTAGCAGCTTTAAAAAAGGAAAAAAGAGATTCAACCTTTTTACAACGTATTCAAGAACCTTTTGCTGAGATCATCGGGGCTATTGGCAATATGCCTTCGATGCTAAAAAAACTAGCTGCCGTTTATTTCTTTCAGTGGTATGCGCTATTTGTGTACTGGCAATTTGTGACGCCCATGCTACGCAATAGTATTTATGGCTTGACCAATGAAGATAATCAGCGTTTTGAGGCAATTATGGAAGCTTGTAAATCTGGCGGAACCGTAGGTACAGGAGACACTGCTTTTGCTCAAAATTTTCAGATGGTCTCAGAGCAAGCTTTAGCACAGACCGGTTTAATGAACGGAACCTATAATTTTGTGACGATGATCGTGGCGCTGGCTCTAGTTCCTTTTGCTAAAAAATACGGTTCTCGTAATGTTTATGTGCTGAGTTTAGTCTTTACCGGAATTGCCTTATTAAGTATGCCGTTCATCACAAATGAATATGCGCTTCTCATCCCAATGGTCCTTTTTGGTATTGGTTGGGCTGCAATGATGGGTATTCCTTATGCGATGGTTTCTAAAGTGATTCCTGAAGAAAAACGAGGTGTTTATATGGGAATTGTAAATATGATGATCGTGATTCCTATGCTGATACAAACGGTTACGTTTGGCCCTATAATTAAAAATCTACTTGGGGATAATGCGGTAAACGCGATCCTTTTTGGTGGTGTGTTTTTTATCATTGCGGCGCTTTTAGCACTGCGTCTCAAAAAGAGCTATTCGTCTGATGAGATCAAATTGCGCTAAGCGTTAAAATTTTGATACTGTCAAAATTGCGGCAAGGAAACCTTGATATTTCTTAGGGTGATTCAATAATAGGCTTACTTTTGTACTACTAGCAAACACTTAAATTATGAGTAAAGAAAGTAAGCGCCGTGAGGCTTTAGTATACCATGCCAAACCAAAGCCAGGTAAAATTGCGGTTGTACCTACTAAAAAATATTCTTCACAAAGAGATTTGTCGTTAGCCTATTCTCCTGGGGTTGCAGAGCCTTGTCTGGAGATCGAAAAAGACAAAGAAAACGCATATAAATATACAGCCAAAGGAAATCTAGTTGCTGTGATTTCTAACGGAACAGCCGTTTTAGGTCTGGGCGATATTGGTCCTGAAGCTTCAAAACCGGTGATGGAGGGGAAAGGCCTGCTGTTTAAGATTTTTGCAGGAATTGACGTTTTTGATATAGAAGTTGATACTAAAGATGTAGATGCTTTTATTGAAACCGTAAAGAATATTGCACCAACCTTTGGTGGAATTAATTTAGAAGATATCAAAGCTCCTGAAGCTTTTGAAATCGAACGTCGTTTAAAAGAAGAGCTTGATATTCCGGTAATGCACGATGATCAGCACGGTACCGCCATCATTTCTGCGGCAGCCTTATTAAATGCGGTCGAACTAACTAATAGAAAGATGGAAGACATTCGCATTGTAGTAAGTGGTGCGGGTGCTGCAGCGGTTTCTTGTACGCGGCTTTATAAAGCATTTGGAGCAAAAGCAGAAAATATCGTGATGCTTGACAGTAAAGGAGTCATACGTAGCAATCGTGCAAACCTTACGGTGGAAAAAGCTGAGTTTGCATCTGATCGTAAAATTGATACACTTTCAGAAGCTATGGTTGATGCAGATGTGTTTATCGGGTTGTCCATTGCAGATATTGTTTCGCCGGAAATGCTTCAGTCTATGGCGCCTAATGCGATCGTTTTTGCCATGGCAAATCCAAATCCGGAGATCGATTATAATCTTGCGATGGACACACGCGACGATATCATAATGGCAACAGGAAGATCTGACCATCCTAACCAAGTGAATAATGTACTTGGTTTCCCATTTATTTTTAGAGGAGCGCTAGATGTGCGTGCCACAAAAATTAATGAAGAAATGAAGATGGCTGCGGTAAAAGCCTTAGCCGAACTCGCTAAAGAATCGGTGCCTGAACAGGTGAATATTGCCTACGGCGAAACCAGACTGAACTTTGGTAGCGATTATATTATCCCAAAACCTTTTGACCCAAGATTGATTGCAAAGGTTCCGCCGGCGGTTGCAAAAGCCGCGATGGATAGTGGCGTAGCCCGTGAACCTATTACGGATTGGGTGAAATATGAAGACGAACTGCACGAGCGTATGGGCTCAGATAATAAAATTGTACGTCTTATACTCAACCGTGCGAAAACAGAGCCTAAGCGTATTGTATATGCTGAAGCTGATCAACTAGATGTTCTAAAAGCAGCGCAAATCATTCACGATGAAGGTATTGGTGTCCCGGTATTGTTAGGAAATCGTGAGACCATTATTGAGCTTATGGAAGAGCTTGATTTTGATGCAGATGTGCAAATCATAGATCCTAAAACTCCTGAAGAAAAACCGAAGCTCAACGAGTATGCACAAATTTACTGGCAAGAGCGCAAGCGTAAAGGGGTTACACTCTATGATGCGCAGCGTTTATTGAGACAGCGTAATTACTATGCATCTATGATGGTGAAGCAAGGGGATGTTGATGCGATGATTACAGGATATAGCAGCAGTTATCCTTCGGCGGTAAAACCGGTTCTTGAAGTAATTGGTTCGGCGCCAAATGTTCAGAAAGTAGCTGCGGCCAACTTGATGAACACCAGTCGTGGGCCTTTATTCTTAGCAGATACTTCCATCAATATTGAACCCACCGCAAAAGAATTGGCAAAAATCGCATTGATGACAGCACGTACGGTGCGTCTCTTTGGGATGGAGCCGGTAATTGCTATGATCTCATATTCTAACTTTGGATCTTCAAAAAATCCGCAGGCAGATAAGGTGCGCGAAGCGGTTTCCTACTTACATAAATATTACCCTGATCTCGCAGTTGATGGTGAGGTGCAAGCAGATTTTGCTCTTAATGCTGAAATGTTGAAGAGTAAATTTCCATTCTCAAAGCTAGCCGGGAAAAAGGTGAACACCTTTGTATTCTCCAATATCGATTCAGCCAACATTATGTACAAAATGGTTAAAGAATTGAACAATGCTGATAATATTGGGCCTATTATGATGGGGATGAACAAACCGGTTCATGTATTGCAACTGGGAGCAAGTGTAGATGAAATCGTAAATATGTCTGCTGTTGCCGTAATTGACGCGCAGCAGAAAGGAAAAAAGCTTCAAGAAGAATTATTAGGAGAAGCAAATAAAGCATAAAACCTAGATAGAACAGGCTTTAGGTGTGTTGATTAATTTTAATACATTTGAAGCCTTAACCTTTTATTAGCAGATGATTACTTTTTTAAGAGGCAAGTTGGTCGAAAAAAACCATACTGATGTCGTTATAGAATGTAACGGTATTGGCTACTTTGTAAATATTTCGCTACATACATTTTCGTTGTTGCCAGATGGGGAGAGCATTATGCTTTATACTTATCTGCACATCAAAGAAGATTCACATACACTTTATGGTTTTGCTCATAAATCTGAACGTGAGATCTTTAAATTGTTAATTTCTGTGAGTGGGGTGGGCACGAGCATTGCGCGCACGATGCTTTCTTCTCTTGAACCTAGTCAAGTGAAACAGGCGATCGCGACCGGCGATGTTAAAACCATTCAGGGGGTAAAAGGTATTGGGGCTAAAACCGCACAACGCGTCATTTTAGATCTAAAAGATAAAATTCTTAAAGTTTATGATATTAATGAAGTTTCTCCTATAGCAGACAATACCAATAAAGAAGAAGCGTTATCAGCTTTAGAGACCTTAGGTTTTGCGCGTAAGCAGGCTGAGAAAGTTTGTACGGCGATCGTGCGCGATGAGCCGCAAGCTTCGGTAGAGACGATCATTAAATTAGCACTAAAAAAACTGTAATAGACATTGGGTACAAAACTACGCTGGTTTTCCTTACAAATGCTATTTATCTCTGGGACACTTTTGTGTTCTATGCCCGTATTTGCACAGGAAGAAGAGCAAGATTCTACCCAAACAGGAGTGAGTTTAGGCAAACTGAGCCTTAAAAACCCTAACTCTATTGTTGCCAAATATACCTACGATCCACTTACAGACAAGTACATTTATACCGAGACTTTAGGTCAATACAACATCAATTATCCGCGTATTCTTACACCAGATGAATTTAAAGAGCTGGTGAAAAAAGAGCGCATGAAAACCTATTTTCAGCAGAAAATAGCAGCGGTTGATGGCCGTACCGAAGAAGGAAAAGAAAGTCAAAACGGCTTACTGCCTATTTACTATGTAGAATCTGACTTTTTTGAATCTATTTTCGGTGGAAATACTATAGAATTTACTCCACAAGGTTCGGTGGAAATGGACATTGGTGGATTGTTTACCAAACAAGATAATCCTAGTTTTTCTCCGCGTAACCGAAGCAATTTCAGTTTTGATTTTGACCAGCGTATCAGTTTAAGCTTGCTGGGTAAAGTAGGATCACGACTGCAGGTGAATGCGGTTTATGATACTGAGTCGACCTTCAATTTTCAAAATCAGATCAAATTAGAATACACGCCTAATGAGGATGATATTGTTCAGAAGATTGAAGTAGGTAATGTAAGTATGCCGCTCAATAGTGCGCTTATTCAGGGTTCGCAAAGTCTATTTGGGGTAAAAACACAGCTGCAGTTTGGAAAAACAACCATTACAGGCGTGTTCTCTGAGCAGCAATCCCAAACCAATCAAGTAGTTGCTCAAGGCGATGGAACAATTCAGGATTTTGATATTTATGCGTTAGAATATGACGAGAACCGGCATTATTTCCTGGCGCAGTATTTTAGAGATAATTACGATAGAGCATTAGCAAATTATCCTTTTATCAATTCTAATGTGCAAATCACGCGTATTGAGGTTTGGGTTACAAACCGTACGCAACGATTTGAAAACACCCGAAACATTGTTGCAATTCAGGATATTGGGGAGTCAGACCCTGCTAAGATAGGTTTGCCTACAATTCCGGGAGGCTTTGTTAATCTTCCGGCAGGAGCCTATCCGCGCAACAGTAGTAATGATTTTAACCCGTTTGGTATTGATGGTACCGGCCAGTCTGTGCTTACTTCTGCTATTCGTGATGTAGCTACTGTACAACAGGGATTTGGCGGAGTGCAAGTTGCTGACGGATCTGACTATGTTTCTTTAGAAAATGCGCGCCAACTGACCGCTGCAGAATATACCCTAAACACCCAATTAGGATATATCTCCTTAAATCAACGACTCAATAACGACGAGGTCCTGGCGGTAGCCTTTCAATATACGGTAAATGGAGAAGTGTATCAGGTAGGGGAGTTTGCTAACGATGGCGTTGACGCTACCAGTGGCGCTTATGCAGATACAGACGGTGATGGAGTGCCTGATATTGTAGATGTAGATCCTGACGGTGATGGCGTTAATAATAACGGTCAGGATACTGACGGCGACCAGATTGCTGATGCTGCTGATGCTGATCAGACTAACGGTAGCGATATCAATAACGACGGAATTTTAGACAGTTTTATAACACCCGGCCAGGGAGGTACTTCTCAGGCGTTAGTGGTAAAATTGCTTAAGAGTAATATCACAGATGTTGAAGAACCCATCTGGGATCTGATGATGAAAAACATCTATGGACTCGGGGTAGGCCAGTTAGAAGCGGATGGGTTTAGGATGAATATTGTCTATAACTCTCCTTCGCCAATAAATTATATTACTCCTGCCGAAGGTGGCCCGGCGCTACCTGACGATGTTGCTAACACGCCCTTACTTAATGTTTTTAACCTTGACCGACTCACACAATACGGTGACCCGCAAGTGGGAGGGGATGGTTTCTTTGATTTTCAAGAAGGAATCACGGTTAACGTGCAAAACGGAAGCATCATTTTTACTTCGGTTGAGCCTTTTGGGGAATACCTGTTTGATAAACTGCGCACGACAGCAGGTGAGAATTATGAGAATTCAGATACGTATAATGCCAATCAGCGCAAGTACGTATACACTTCATTATACGAGTCTACCAAAACCATTGCGCAGGACAATGCTGATAAAAATCTGTTTCAACTGCAAGGAACTTTTAAATCCACACAAGAAGAGGGGATTCCTATAGGTGCGTTTAATATTCCACAAGGTTCGGTTACAGTAACTGCCGGAGGTCGTGTTCTTCAGGAAGGTTTAGATTATTCGGTAGATTATGCAAGAGGCCGCGTGATCATTTTAGATCAGGCGCTTAAGGGGTCTGGTGTTCCTATTCAGGTTTCTACCGAAAACAATGCTTTATTTGGTCAGCAGACCAAGCGTTTTACAGGGTTAAATGTAGAGCATCAGTTCAATGAGAATTTTATGATTGGGGGTACTTTACTCAATCTTAATGAGCGTCCCTTAACACAAAAAGCAACGTACAGCTTTGAGCCCATCAACAATACAATCTTTGGTTTTAATGCGAATTATTCCACCGAAGTTCCCTTTTTAACGCGACTTGTAAACAAGCTTCCTAATATTGATACCGATGTGCCTTCTAATATTTCGGTTAGAGGTGAGGTTGCTTATTTGATTCCGGGGCAACCCAAAGCCACTGAATTTGGTGGGGAAGCGGCTTCGTATATTGATGATTTTGAAGGAACACAAACCTCGCTAGACATCAGTTCGCCTTTGCAATGGTTTTTATCTTCTGCACCTATAGATTTTGGGGGCGAACTTTCTAATGGAGATTTGAGAACGGGGTATCAACGCGCAAAGTTGGCGTGGTACACAATAGATCCTATATTTTACACCAGTCAGCGCCCTGATGGAATAACAGACGCTGATGTTTCAACTTATGCGACGCGTCGTGTTTTTAGAGATGAGATTTTTCCGGAACAGGATATTATTGCAGGAACCACTCAGGCATTATTTACACTGGATCTAGCATTTTACCCGGGAGAGCGCGGACCGTATAATTACAGTTTGGATGCTCAGGATGGTATTTTAGAAAATCCGGTGGAGAATTTTGGAGGCATTATGCGTCAATTTGCTTCAACAGATTTTGAGCAGCAAAACGTGGAGTTCATTGAGTTTTGGGTAATGGATCCATTTATCTATGCTGAAAATGCAACCAATACCGGTGGACGTTTGACTATAGATCTAGGAAATATTTCTGAAGATGTCTTGAAGGATGGTCGAAAACAATACGAAAATGGGTTGCCACAAGACGGCTCTGGGAGCAATACAGTTGCGACTTCTTGGGGTAAAGTGCCCACCAATCAAGCGCTGATCTATGCTTTTGATACCGAAGGTGAGCAGCGCACCAATCAAGATGTTGGATATGACGGCCTGAGCGATGATCAAGAAGCGGTAAATTTTCCGGAGTTTGCCGGTCTGGAAGATCCTTCGGCAGATAACTATCAATATTTTGTTGCAGCAAATGGTTCGGTTTTAAACCGATATAAAAACTATAACGGCCTAGAAGGAAACTCTCCGGTTGATGTTTCTCAAACCGATAGAGGTTCAACCACGGTTCCTGATGTAGAAGATTTCAATAGAGATTTTTCTATGAATACTGTTGACAGTTACTATGAATATCAAATGGAAATCACGCCGCAAAGTCTTGATATTTCAAACGAATTTATAGTTGATCAGCGGGATATTGAAGTGACGCTTCAAAATGGAAATACGATGCCGGTGACCTGGTATCAATTTAAAATACCTATCAGTGAGCCTACGGGTAGTAAAGGTGGTATTAACGATTTTAGATCTATTCGCTTTATGCGTATGTATATGAGCGGCTGGGAAGACCCTACGGTGCTGCGTTTTGGTGCGTTTGACTTGGTGCGTGGAGATTATCGTCGCTACTTATACACGCTTGATCCTGACGAATCAGACCCATCAACTGAGAATACGCGTTTTGAAGTTACTTCGGTAAATATTGAAGAAAACAACAATCGTAACCCTATTCCTTATGTGTTGCCTCCGGGTGTTTACAGGGAAGAGCTTATCAATAACAATAACAATATTAGACAGAATGAGCAGTCGCTGTCTTTAACGGTTTGCGATCTAGAAACGCAAGATAGTAGAGCGGTATATAAAAATTTCAGGTTAGACATGCGTCAGTATGAAAACCTAGAAATGTTTATACACTTAGAATCTCTGATCAATGAAGTGGCTATTCAAGAAAATGAAATGGTCGCGATCATTCGTATGGGGACCGACTTAACTTCTAATTTTTACCAGATTGAATTGCCGCTGACCCCAACTGCGTTTGGAACGACAAGTCCTGATCTGATTTGGCCTGAAGCTAATCAGCTCAAAGTGCCTTTGGATGTTCTACAAACAGTAAAAGCGACATTCTTTAATGGTAGTTATAATACACTACTAGATGAGATTACCTATTTTGATGAAGAAGGGAATCCTATCGCAGACCCTGCCGGAACGCCTTATGAAACCGGAAAAGTTCGAGTAGGTATTCAAGGGAATCCAAGTTTTGGAGATGTCCGCGTGTTGATGCTGGGGCTTAAAAATGGAAATGACGAAGGTCGCTCAACAGTATGCGCCGAAGCTTGGTTTAATGAATTGCGTTTGTCTGGTTTACAAAACGAAGGCGGCTGGGCCGGAATTGTAAATATGGATGCTAATCTCGCAGACTTTGCTACGTTTTCAGGAACGGCAAGACAATCTACTACCGGTTTTGGTAGTATTGATGCGGGACCAAATCAGCGTGCTCGTGAGGATGTGAAGTCGTATGATGTGGTTACCAACGTGAATTTAGGACAACTATTGCCGCAAAAGTGGGGCATTAAAGTGCCATTTAATTACGCCAAAGGCGTTGAGACCATCACGCCACAATACGACCCGTTATATACTGACTTAGAATTAGATGACAGGTTGGCTTCTGCGTCTTCAGAAGCAGAACGTGAACGTATTAAGGAAATCGCAATTGAGCGCACCAAGCGAGAGAGCATCAACTTTATTGGTGTACGTAAAGAGCGCACAGGAGATAAAAAACCGATGCCGTGGGATATTGAGAATTTTACATTTGCCTACAGTCATAATCAGGAAGAACACAAAGATTTTGAGATTGAGCAATCAGTAAATAAAAATGTGCGGGCGGGAGCGACATATACGATGGCATTTCAGCCAAAAACAGTGGAGCCTTTTAAGAAGAATGATTCTCTATTTGCCAACAAATATTGGAAGCTCTTAAAAGACTTCAACTTTAATTATTTGCCGGCTAGCGTTAATATCTCATCTAATATTACGAGACAATTTAGTCAGCAACGCTTTAGAGATATTCTTGCGACAGAAGGCTCTATTCCTATCCCAGAATATTTGCAACGCAATTATCAGTTTGACCGCAACTTTACGATCAACTTTCCGGTTACGAAATCCTTGCGCATCAACCTCGATCAATATCAGAACCGCGTAGTGCGTAATTATTTGAATCCGGATAGTTCTATAGATGAAAACGCCGGTGGTGTTTATTCGCAATTTTTTGATGTAGGGACACCTGATCGTCACAATCAGACCATGCAGCTTAATTATGACTTGCCGGTAAACAAACTTCCGTTTTTAGATTTTGTAAAATCTACCTATTCGTACAGTGCAGATTTTCAGTGGACGCGTGGTTCGTATCAATTACAAACCTTAGAGGGAATACCTGATCTTGGGAATTCGGTTCAAAATGCAAATACCCACGCATTGCAGACAACCTTAGATATGAAAACGCTTTACGATGCGATCGGCTTGTCTAAAAAATCTGCAGGCCCTTCTTCTAGATCAGACCGTAGTCGGGCTGTTCCTACCTTAGGGACACCAACACAGCCTAAGCAACAGCAAGAAGAGAATACGTTGAGCGCCGGCGAAAAGGCTACCAATACATTGATAGGTATTGCAACCGGTATTAAGCGTATTCAGGTTAATTATGAGCAAAATAATGGGACCTATCTTCCCGGGTATTTGCCTGGAGTAGGCTTTTTAGGTACAGTGCGACCTACAACAGCTTTTGTATTCGGAAGTCAGGCAGAGGTTAGAGATTATGCTGCGAGACAAGGTTGGCTTACCTTATACCAAGAATATAATGAGCAGTATAGCGAAGTTGAAAACCGAAATCTAGACATTCAGGCACAGACGAGTTTTCTTGAAGATCTTACGATCGATATTAATATGAATCGTATTTATCAGGAAACCTATAATGAAAACTATAGAGTAAACCCGACGACTTTAGAGTACAATAGCCTTACCGGAAACACATTAGGGAATTACAGTATTTCTACCTTAATGATCGGTACAGCGTTTAACTCGAGTTCGCTAGAATCATCGGCTAATTTTAATCGTTTCCGAAGCAATCGCCTTGTGATCGCTGAGCGTCTTGCAGAGGACTTTTATGGGAATGACCAGTACCCAAGAGATGAAAATGGCTATCCGGTGGGCTTTGGTCGCACGAGTCAGCGTGTATTGTTGCCCGCATTTTTATCGGCATACACGCCAGGGAATGCTTCAAATGTTTCTTTAGGCGCGTTTAGAAGTTTTCCGTTGCCTAACTGGAATTTAAAATACACCGGGTTGATGAAGTTAGATTGGTTTAAAAAACGGTTTAAGCGTTTTTCTATCAATCACGGGTATCAGGCGGGTTATACGATCAATCAATTCCGTACAAATTTAAATTATGATCGGGATTTGAATAATGATCCTAGCGATGCGCAAACCAATCAGGCGGGAGACTTTTTGAACCCCACGTTGTATTCAAATATCAACTTAACCGAATTATTTTCACCCTTGGTGCGACTGGATTTTGAGATGAATAATTCAGTAAAGATTTTAGCCGAATTGAGAAAAGATCGTACCCTGTCATTGAGTTTTGATAATAACTTGCTTACCGAAATTCACGGAAACGAATACATAATAGGGCTGGGATATCGACTAAAAGATATTAGATTTGCCACCAGAATTGCAGGACGACAAACCGTTTTAAAAAGTGATTTAAATTTTAGGGCAGACCTGTCGTTGCGGCAAAATGAGACCATTGTGCGTTATTTAGATCTTGAAAATAGTCAGATAACGGCCGGTCAGGATATTTATGGCTTGACATTTAAGGCAGATTACGCGTTGAGTAAAAACCTAACCGCGATCTTTTATTATGATCACGCGTTTGCCACGTATGCGATTTCAACCGCATACCCGCAAACCACCATACGTTCAGGAATAACATTAAGATATAATTTCGGAAATTAATTAACACTAACTATGAGTTTACCAGCTGATTTAAAATATACAAAAGACCACGAGTGGGTGCGTATAGAAGGAGATGTTGCAACCGTGGGCATTACTGATTTTGCTCAGGGAGAATTAGGCGATATCGTTTATGTAGAAGTAGAAACCGAAGGGGAGACCTTAGATCGCGAAGAGGTTTTTGGTACGGTTGAAGCCGTAAAGACAGTTTCAGATTTATTTTTGCCGCTTACCGGTGAGATCATTGAATTCAATGCAGATCTTGAGTCTGAGCCCGAAGCAGTAAACGAGGACCCATACGGTAAAGGGTGGATGATAAAAATTAAATTTAGCGATGAGAGCGAATTAGAAACGCTTTTAGACGCATCTGCCTACCAAGAAATTATAGGTGGTTAACCTTTTAAAAATTGCGGTTTACATCTATACGGCATTTATCGCATTTGTTTGTTTAATGCCCATGCCGCACATAAGTGATGCGCCAAAAGATAGCGACAAGATCGTTCATCTCTTGGCGTATACTTTTTTTGTAGGCCTGTGGTTTTTGTTTTTTTATTGTTTGAAGCAAAAAAAAGACAATTTTTTGCCTGCTTTGATAAAATCTTGCATACTTGCTTTTATTTATGGTATAATTATTGAGATTTTACAGGGTGAGTTAACAACCTCTAGGTCAGCAGATTTTAATGATGTGTTAGCAAATAGTATTGGGATTGTAATAGGAATACTGCTTGTATTCCTTGCAAAAACTCAATTTATTAAGCTAAAATCAAAACTTTAATTTCGAGTTGATACTATTTTTAATTAAATTAGCAATCCTTAATAACTAAAGATTCACATGGAACCTAAGAAAAATCCTAAAGCAGATCTAAGTAAAAGAAGTGTACTCTTCTTTCAGTTAGGTCTTATTCTGATACTCGGGCTGAGTTATTTGGCTATCGAGTGGAAGACGTATGAGAAAGAGGCCATTGATATCGGACAATTACAGATGGACGATATGCTTGAAGAAGATGTGCCTATTACAGAGTTAAACACGCCACCTCCACCACCGCCACCTCCACCGCCACCACCGGCTCCGGAGCAAATCGAAGTTGTTGAGGATGATGTTGAAATCGAAGAAACTGTAATAGAGTCTACTGAAACAAGTCAAGAAGAAGAGATTGTTGAGGTTGAAGAGGTTTCTTTTGAGGAAGAAGAGGTTATCGAAGATGTACCGTTTGCAGTAATCGAGAACGTACCGGTTTACCCTGGTTGCGAAGGAGAGAAAGGCAACGATGCAAAGAAAAAATGTATGTCTGAGAAGATTAGCCAGTTTGTAAACCGAAAGTTTAATACTGAATTAGGTAGTGAACTAGGTTTATCCGGAATCAATCGTATCTATGTACGTTTTAAAATCGATCAAAAAGGAAACATCGTTGATATAGGATCACGTGGGCCACACCCTCGTTTAGAGCAGGAAGCTGCACGTGTGATTAAACTATTGCCACAAATGACTCCTGGTATGCAGCGAGGAAAGGCAGTAGGGGTATTATACTCATTACCAATTGTGTTCCAAGTTCAAGATTAATTCTTGAATTCATAGAAAATTTAAAATCCCGTCCACGAAAGTGCGACGGGATTTTTTTGTGGCAAGCTTATTGTTAAAGTTTTATCGAATATTAATCATTAAAACTTTTCTTATGAAAAATTCACAAGAAAGCTCAAAAGTCGCTCGGCAAAGCGATAATCGAGCTACAAGCAAGCACGACGTAAATTTACGTAAAAACAATGTGGTCCATTTTCAAGTGGGATTGATCTTGGCTTTAATTTTAGCAATTATTGTTATTGAGCTGAAATCACCCTTGCTCGCTCAAGAACCGCCAAAAATGAATGATGTTGCTGTGGTTTCCTTTAATGACGATTGGAATGAGCCCATTCGTCGGGAGGTTAAAAAGCCTGAAGCGCCAAAACCGGTTGTAGTGTCTCTTGATGTTCCACCTATTGTAGACGAGGAATTGCCAGAGACTTTAGAACTTGAAGTTGAAACTCCAGAGCCTACTTCAGAAGCGCCAGATCTTACGGATATTGAGCCGGTTCCTGACGATGAGCCTGTTATATGGGTCCCTTTTATGGCTGTGGAAACTGTTCCTGTCTTTCCGGGTTGTGAGGGGTTAAAGAGCAATGCAGAACGCAAAGCCTGTATGCAAGAAAAAATGAATGCGCACATCAGTAAAAATTTTGATACTTCTTTAGGCGATAAGTTTGGTCTAAAGGGAATGAACAAAGTAGATGTGCAGTTTACCATTGATGAGTATGGTGAAATTATTGATCTCCAAACACGAGCACCGCATCCTGCTTTAGAGAAGGAAGCTATACGTGTTATGGAAAAACTCCCTTCTATGGAACCGGGAAAGCAAAGAGATCGCAAAGTGCGTGTTATTTACTCTCAGCCCATTTGGTTTAAAGTTCAAAATTAGATGATATAGAACTACCTTTATAAAAAGCGTCTGCAACTTGTTGCAGACGCTTTTTTGTTTTTAGCAGTCTTCACTTTATACGGCTTAGCTGCTTTTTAAAAAAATACTATCTTTCGTCTCCTAAATCTTTTGAGTCCATGTCATTGAAGACTTTTGCTTTTGGTTGCATATTGCTTATTTCAACTTCTGGAATAGCGCAACTCATAAGCGGCAATTTTGAAAAATATCCTGTTTTTAGTTCGTGTGAGACGGTTGCTGCTGCAGATTCTAAAGACTGTTTTAATCAAACCCTTATCGCTAAAATAAAGACGGAGTTTAAGATTCCACAGGATATTTTAGACACCAACTATAAGGGAGATATGGTTGTGCTTTTTGAGGTGACAAAAGAAGGGGTATTTAAGGTGATCAACATTACTGCAGTATCTGAAGCTTTAAGAGAAGAACTTAAGCGTGTTTTTGATGAGCTTCCTAAAGTGAAGCCGGCAACCTATAATGGTAGGCCTACGTATATGCAGTTTAGTATGCCTATTCCTGTTCCTGAAGGGCTTCGGTCTGCAGCAGATTCTTTAGAGGTTAACAATAAATCATACGGGGTAACGCCGGTGCAGGATATGGAATCTGAATACGATGCAATTAAAACATTTCCTTTTAAAAATAGAGAATACAACTCTGAGTTGTACATACCTTTTTCGCATCAAACCTACAGCAGATTTGATAAAGAGATGAATGCTGTTGGCACTAATGCGCATACTGCCGGGAAGCCTTTTATTTATTCCGAGGTTAATAAATATTACGACTTTAAAGAGAAGCGCGAAAGTATATATAAGGATAAGGAGTCTTGGTTTGGTCGTAAATTATGGAATGAACATATGGTGACGTTGCAGGGAGAAGACTACTGGTTTACGCTTGATCCAGCAGCAGATTTACAGTTGGGTTTTGAAACCGCAGATAACGAAGATCAAAGTTTCACTTATAATAATACGCGGGCTTTAATTTTTCAAGGCGGACTAGGAGAGAAGCTCAATTTTTATACGGTCTTTTATGAGAGTCAAGGTACGTTTGCGGGTTATTTTAACCGCTATGCGCGTTCTATTGCTCCAGACGGCGGTAATCCCGCGATTGTACCGGGAAGGGGAGTAGCTGCAGAAGCTGCTGACGGTAATTTTGACTATCCGGTTGCAGAGGCTTATTTGTCGTATTCACCTAGTAAATATTTTAATTTTCAATTTGGTCACGGTAAAAATTTTATCGGTGATGGTTACCGCTCGTTACTTTTAAGTGATAATGCGAGTCCGTATCCCTTTTTTAAAATGAGTACTAGCTTTTGGAAATTTAAATATGCCAACACGTGGATGTCCTTAAGAGATGTGCGCTCTGATGTGGTTGAGAATGGTTCTTTTAAAACCAAATTTATGGCCAATCACTACCTGAGTTTTAATGCGACCAAGCGATTAAATATAGGTCTCTTTGAGAATGTGATTTGGACTAACGATAGCGATCGTGGTTTTGATCTTAATTATTTGAATCCAATTATTTTTTATCGGGCCATTGAATTTTCAACGGGTTCCCGCGGCGGAAATGCTCTAATAGGTTTGAGTGCGAAGTATAAGTTCAGCAATCAGTTTAATGCGTACGCACAGGTGATCATAGATGAATTTTCTACAGGAGCTGTTTTTAGTTCTACTAAAAGTTTTCAGAACAAGCAGGGCGTTCAGTTGGGGGTAAAATATTATGATGCGTTTAATGTAGACAACCTTCAACTGCAACTGGAGTTTAATCAAGTTCGGCCTTATGTGTATAGCAATAATGAGATCATTTTAAATTATGGTCATAACAACCAGTCGATGGCGCATTTGTGGGGAGCGAATTTTAGAGAGCTCATCGCTATTGCGCGCTACCAGAATGACCGCTGGTACGGTACTGCTAAAGCCATTTATGGAAAACGTGGTTTTGAGATAGGGGATATTGATGATGTTTATTATGGAGGAAGCATATACGGAAATGATGAAAATATTCCGAGTGAATTTGGTATTGAAATCGGTCAAGGAAATACCGCAACAACGCTCATTGGCGATTTTGAGTTGGGCTATATTGTAAATCCTTCAACCAATTTTAAATGCTACGCTAATGTGCTCTACCGAAATCACACGATAGATCAATTTGATCCCGTGAACCTTGAGGAAAGTACGGTCTGGGTGAATTTTGGTATTCGTACAGATATTTTTAACTGGTATTTTGATTATTAAACTATTACAAATGAAAGCAGCACTTTTAGGGTTACTTATTATGTTGAGTACTCTTGCAACATCTTGCAAAAATGAAACAACGCCTATGAAAGAATTTGATACCAATTTTGCTCACGTAGTGTATTTCTGGTTGAAAAATCCAGAGAGTCAACAAGATCGAAGCGCTTTTGAAGCTTCTTTGAAGAAATTTTTAAGTACCAGCGATTATGCACAAACTCAATTTATAGGTACGCCGGCCAATACGCCTCGAGAGGTGGTTGACAATAGCTGGACGTATTCTATCATTTTGACTTTTCCATCTAAAGAAATTCAGAATAAGTATCAGCAAGAACCTGTACACCTCAAATTTATCGAAGAGTCTGAGGATCTTTGGGAGCGCGTTCAGGTTTATGATGCTGTTGGTTTAGAGTGATTTGCCAAGGTTAATCGATCTGTACTTTTTGTGAAAACATACCCGGTTTTCAGTTAAGACCTTTTATTTCATTCTCATCTAAAACCGTGCTTTGTTGAGCGTTTATATTAAGTGTTGATTTGGTTGTGTAAAAGCACTTCGTGCAGTATCTTTGCACGACTTTTTAAAGCCCTTGAATAACACACTTTTGAGCCTCGTAGAAACCCATAAATCACCTTCATCTATCTGGATTGATTTTAAAGAAATCACTAAGATGCGGCTTGCCATTAGCGTGGTTTTTTCTAGTATGGCAGGTTATCTCTTGGGGGCTTACACTTTAGATTGGGTTACTATTGTGATGCTTGCTGTTGGCGGATATTTAATGGTGGGCGCTTCTAATGCTTATAATCAGATTTTAGAAAAAGACCTCGATGCCTTAATGGATCGCACCAAAAATCGCCCGGTACCTTCCGGCCGAATGTCTGTGCGTACTGCTTTTGTAATCGCTTGCGTTTTTACTATTCTAGGGTTGGTGACGCTCTATTATATCAATCCTATTACCGCAGTTTTCGGAGGGATTTCAATATTTCTATACGTTTGTGTGTATACGCCTTTAAAGACTAAAACACCACTTTCTGTATTTGTAGGAGCATTTCCTGGGGCTATTCCATTTATGATGGGCTGGGTTGCCGCAACAGGTGATTTTGGTATCGAAGCCGGTACCTTATTTATGCTTCAGTTTTTTTGGCAATTTCCGCATTTCTGGGCAATCGGTTGGTTTTTGTACGAAGATTATAAAAAAGGCGGGTTCTTTATGTTACCTACCGGAAGACAAGACCGCGGTACGGCCGTGCAGGTGGTTCTGTACACGATCTGGACGATATTGGTTTCTCTAATTCCTGTTTTTGGCGTCACCGGCAGGTTGTATTTAACGCCTGTGTCGGCAGTGTTGGTGGGGATTTTAGGTCTTGTACTATTGTACTATGCCATTCGCTTATTCAGATTTAAAAATAATGTTACAGCAAAACGATTGATGTTGTCAAGTGTAAGTTATATCACCTTGATTCAGATCATTTATGTGGCTGATAAATTTTTGAGATAATGGATTATACTTCACAATCAGAACAAACCAAAATTGCACGTTCTAAAAAGATGATGCTTTGGTTTGGAATTATTAGTCTTTCCATGATGTTTGCCGGCTTGACTAGTGCATACATTGTAAGTAGTGAGCGTCGTGATTGGTTGCGTGATTTTGAATTGCCACAGGCGTTTTACATCAGTACATTTATAATTATACTTAGTAGTTTGACTATGCTTGTTGCCAAGCAAGCAGTTAAAACGAGTAAGAAAGGCTTAGCGACTATAATGCTGCTCCTCACACTAGGTCTGGGAATTGCCTTCGTAGTTTACCAGTTCATAGGTTTTGATCAGATTATTGCTAACGGTTATTTCTTTACCGGAAGTGAAAGCACCGTGACCACTTCTTTTATTTATGCTTTTGTAATTAGTCATATTGTGCACGTTGCAGCCGGATTAATAGTGTTGTTGGTCGTGATCGTGCAGCAATTGCGCAGGAAGTATACTAAAGATCAGATGCTTGGTTTATCTTTAGGGGCGACCTTCTGGCATTTTGTAGATATTCTCTGGGTCTACCTCTTCTTGTTTTTCATATTTGCAGACGATTTAATTCATTAACATTTGATCTCGCAAATACTAAGAATTCTTAAAAATTCTTTTTTTTGAATGGTTATAAATACCGATTATTGCTTTGAAAAGCATTTTTAAAATACCTATTTTTGCAACGCTTATAAACCCGATATTAAAATATGGACGCTACTGCTGTTAAAACAGGCACAGAAGGCAAAATTTGGGGAGGTGGAGAAGCTCAACCTCTCAAAGCTAGCTACGGAAAGATGATGATGTGGTTTTTCATTCTTTCTGATGCACTTACCTTTTCAGGATTTCTTGCCGCTTATGGATTTTCTAGATTTAAATTTGTTAACCAGTGGCCTATAGCCGATGAAGTGTTTACACACTTTCCCTTTTTACATGGTGTTGATGCACCAATGTATTATGTGGCTTTAATGACTTTCATATTGATCTTTTCATCGGTAACTATGGTTCTTGCAGTTGATGCAGGGCATCATATGAAAAAGAACAAAGTAATATGGTATATGTTCTTTACCATTTTAGGTGGTTTTATATTCGTGGGTTCTCAAGCTTGGGAATGGGCGAATTTCATCTCAGGTGAGTATGGAGCAATTGAAACTAAAGGAGGTAAAATACTTCAAGTAGTTAATGCTGAAGGTGAGCAAGTAGCTCTAGAAAGTTTTGCTGTAGAATTACCAAGTGCCAGAACACAGCTTACCAAGAGCGAAGCATTGTGGTACGAGTCAGAAAGTTCTATGCCTGATTTTGATCTTGCAGAAGTAGTTGAAGGCTTCAAAGCAAATCCTGATCTATTAATTCGCACGCAATTACTTACCGAAGCAGGTGAGAAAACTATTCTTTCTCGTGAAGAGTCTCTTGCAAAATTAGAAAATGACGCAATGGGTGTTGTTCAGGGTGCAAACCTTATTCATAATGAGTACGGTCCACCACTTTTTGCAGATTTCTTTTTCTTCATCACAGGATTCCACGGATTCCACGTATTCTCGGGTGTGATCATCAACATCATTATTTTTATCAACGTGATCTTAGGTACTTATGAGCGTAGAGGAAGTTATGAGATGGTTGAGAAGGTAGGTTTATACTGGCACTTTGTAGATTTAGTGTGGGTATTCGTATTTACATTCTTCTACTTAGTTTAATAATAAAGGATTTAAAAAATAGATAATGGCACACGACGCAACAAATCACGGATCAGCCACAAAAAGAATTTGGACGGTTTTTGCAATCCTTTCGGTTGTAACAATTGTAGAAGTTATTTTAGGTATCATCAGACCGGCATTTTTAGTGGAAACTCACTTACTGAGAATGCACTTACTTAACTGGGTCTTTATAATCCTTACCATTTATAAAGCATATTATATCACTTGGGCATTTATGCACATGGAGCACGAAACTAAAGGGTTACGTCGCTCTATTGTTTGGACAGCCATTTTCTTGATATGCTACTTGATCTTCATTCTTTTAACCGAAGGTGATTATATCTTTGACGTTTATGATGAAGGATATATCAGCTGGGATTTCTAAACAGAACGAATTATAGAAAAAAAGACGGCAAGCGCCGTCTTTTTTTATGCCTTATTTCTTGAAAAGCGGTCTGTGATGTACCTTTGCAGCCGCTATAAAATACAGCGTAAAAAGGTTGAGATGAAGAAGTTTATTGTACTAGGAGTATTATTTATTCTACCTATTGTTGCGTATCTCTTTTTTGCTTCTGGGGTACATAATTTTGCTAAACTTCCTGTTTTAGAAGAGCAGTTGCCGGAATTACCCTTTGATCAAAAGGTAAAGCTTCAAAATAAGATCACTGTACTTGGATTTTTAGGAAGTACTATCGAGCGAGAGGGAGGCGATCTTTTCAACTTAAATCAAAAGATTTTCAAGCCGTTTGCTGCCTTTGATGACTTTCAATTTGTGTATCTGGTACCAGAGGAGATTGATGATGCAGCCTTAGAAAAAGTAACCTACGGACTTGGGCAATTAGTAGATTTGTCAAATTGGTATTTTATAAAAACCTCCCAAGAGCGTATCAATACAGTGTTCGACAATTTAAATACTCCATACAGTTTAGAGGCTGATGGCGGATCTCCATACATTTTTATCATCGATAAAGATCGTAACCTTAGAGGGCGGGATGATGATGAGGATTACGGAGTGTTGTATGGCTATGATAGTACTGATATCGCAGAGTTGGCTGATAAAATGAAAGATGATGTAAAGATTATTTTAGCCGAATACCGCCTGGCGCTGAAAAAGAATAATGCTGATCGCAAAAAATAAATGCTATGAATAGAAAAAAAACCTACATAGGAATTGCTGTCATCGTTTTGATTTTTGGAATCATTGTAATTCCAAAAATTATCGATAGGTCTATGCGCGGTGAGGTTGTAGATAACGATCGTCTAAATGTTGGGCAATTAGATACTCAGGAAAATGATGGTGAGCTGGCATACATCAATATAAATGGCGCTGATCGCAAAGTCCCGCATTTTGAGTTTATAGATCAGAATAAAGATACGATCACAGAGGATACTTATAAGGGTAAAGTCTTTTTAGTGGAATTTTTCTTCACAAGTTGCCCTACTATTTGCATCCCGATGAACAAAAATCTCGTACTTATACAAAACAAGTTTCAAGATAACCCTGACTTTGGTATTGCAAGTTTTAGTATTGATCCTGAGCACGACACTCCGGAAGTTTTAAAGGAGTATACTGAAAGCTATGGGATCACCGATCCTGACTGGCATTTGATGACCGGAGACCGCAAAGAGATTTATGAGCTGGCTAACGTGGGCTTTAATCTTTTGGCGCAGGAAAACCCTAATATTGAAGGAAATTTTCAGCATTCAGGATTGTTTGCATTGGTAGATCGAAATGGTTTTATTCGCTCGCGCAGAGATGAATTCGGAAATCCGCTGATCTACTATAGAGGTTTCATACCGTATGGAGCGCCTGAAGTGGAAGGTGAAGAAACTTCTCAAATCGATATTTTGATAGAGGATATTAATAAGTTGCTTAATAAGAATAAGAAATAAATGGAGAATCTGGCTCAAAAAGAAAAAGTATATAATCGGTGGATTATTGCATTGTCTATCGCAATTCCTGTGGCTGTTGCGTTTTTGTTTACCATTCGTATTCCTAATGTGCCTAGATTAGGCTTTTTGCCGCCTACCTATGCTGCGATCAATGCGCTTACCGCGATACTGCTATTTTCCGCAGTGATTCAGATTAAAAAAGGAAACCGCAAATTACACGAGCGATATATAAAAATCTGTATTGTGCTTTCGGTGATTTTCCTGGTTTTGTATGTTTTATATCACGCAACATCAGATTCTACTAAATTTGGAGATGCTAATTTAGACGGAATAGTGTCAGAGGCGGAAAGCGCTGCCGTGGGCATCTATAAATACATTTATTATTTTATCCTCATTTCTCATATACTTCTATCTGTGGGAGTGATTCCTTTTGTTTTGGTGACTTATGTGAGAGCTATGTTAGGTAAATTTGCACTACACCGAAAGATTGCACGCATCACATTTCCTATATGGTTGTATGTTGCCGTAACAGGAGTAATCGTATATTTTATGATTTTTCCGTATTACCCAGCTTAAATTGAATGCTATGAAACGTTTCTTACTCACTGTACTTTTTATTGTAGTTAGTTTTTCGGCTAATGCCCAATGCGCTATGTGTAGAGCGGTTTTAGAAAGTGAGACCGATAACAGTATGGCAGAAGGCGTGAACAATGGAATTATTTATTTAGCGGCAATTCCGTACTTATTAATGGGTGGTTTGATTTGGTTTATTTATAAAAGCCGAAAGAAGGCAAATAAAGGCGCGTAACGGCTATTCAAATTATTTTCTTCCTGTTTTCGTGTAACAAATGATAGGTTTTTGGGTCTATTAAACAGATAAGCGTTAAAAATTTAACGTTCGTCAATACACTTAACCATCACTTGTTTATGATCACCATTAAAGATTTGCATAAATCTTATACCATGGGAACAAATTCTCTTCATGTTCTCAAGGGTATTAATTTTTCGGTTCAAGAAGGCGAACTCGTTTCTATTATGGGTTCTTCAGGTTCAGGAAAGTCTACGCTACTTAATATTTTAGGAATGCTAGATGAGGCCGATCAAGGTTCTTACACACTTGATGGGGTTCCTATTAAAAATCTTAATGAGAAAATTGCAGCCCAATATCGCAATAAGTTTCTTGGTTTTATTTTTCAGTCCTTCAATCTAATTAACTATAAAAGTGCCCTAGATAATGTAGGTATGCCGTTGTATTATCAAGGAATGAAGCGTAAAGAGCGTACGGAAAAAGCCATGGCTTATTTAGAGAAAGTGGGATTGGCAAACTGGGCACATCATATGCCTAACGAACTTTCCGGAGGTCAAAAGCAGCGTGTTGCTATCGCCAGAGCTTTAGCTAGTGATCCTAAAGTCCTGCTGGCAGATGAACCTACCGGTGCATTAGACACCAAAACCAGCTACGAAGTGATGGATCTTATTCAGGGGATTAACGATGAGGGTAAAACTATTCTTATCGTAACGCACGAAGACGATATCGCCCACATGACTAAACGTATTGTAAACCTCAAAGACGGTCTTATAATCGATGACGCCCCGGTAAATCAAATACGAGCTGCAAGTCATGTTTAGTCTGGAGCGCTGGCAAGAAATACTCGAAACGATTTCTAAAAACAAACTGCGTACGTTTTTAACCGGACTTTCTGTGGCATCGGGAATTTTCATTCTGGTCATTCTTCTGGGTTTTGGTCAGGGAATGCAAAACGGAATCAGCGCCGAATTTCAACGGGATGCTGCGAATAGAATTTCGGTTTATAGTGGGGTTACTTCAATGGGGTATAAAGGGCTCAATCCTGGGCGTTTTATCGAGATGACCAATGATGATTATAACTACCTGATCACAAAATATGAAGATGATATTGAATTTAAATCTTCGGTCTATCGCATCTGGAGCGGAACGTTAAACTACGGTAATGAAAGCGGAAGCTATCGCGTAGAAGGCGTTTATCCTGATTATCAATTTTTAGAAAACGAAAATCTTGTTGCGGGACGCTATATCAATTATGATGATCAGCGCTTAAAATCCAAGATTATGGTTATTGGTAATAAGGTGCAGCAAGATCTTTTTGCAGGCAAAAGTGCGGTTGGCGAATATGTTCAAATCAACGGAATCAATTTTAAAGTTGTTGGAGTGTATTCAGATCCGGGTGGTGAGCGCGAGGAAACCCGTGTATTTGTCCCGCTTTCGACTTCGCAGCGTGTTTTTGGAGGAGCAGATAAAGTGCGCAATCTGGGATTTACACTAAAACCCCAGGAGAATTTTGAAGATGCTCTCGCGCAATCGCTTCAGTTTTCTGCAGAAATAGAAGAATTTTTAAAAGAGCGCCACTTAGTTGCTCCTGAAGATACAAGCGCGATAAATGTCAATAATACACTAGAGAGCGCTAAAAGATTTTACGATTTAATTGGGATGATCAAAACCTTTTTCTGGGTAGTGGGCATTTGTACCATAATTGCCGGAGTGGTTGGAGTGAGTAATATTATGCTCATCATCGTAAAAGAGCGCACTAAGGAAATTGGTATTCGTAAGGCGCTAGGTGCACAACCTCTATCTATAATCGGGATGGTGTTGCACGAATCTATTTTTGTTACGGCAATAGCGGGTTTTACCGGTCTTATTTTGAGTATGGCCTTGCTTGAGGTTCTAGGGCCTAATATGCAAATGGATTATATCAAAAATCCGTCAGTAAACTTTAATGTTGCGATTACTACAGTGTTTATTTTGGTGTTTGCTGGAGCGTTGGCGGGCTTTGTGCCTGCGTGGAGAGCTGCACGTATTAAACCCATAACCGCCCTTCGGGAAGAATAACTTAAGCGTATGTTTAGTAAAGATCGTTGGGATGAAATTATTGAGGCGCTAAGCCGAAATTGGTTTAGAACTGCTCTTACCGCATTTGGAGTGCTTTGGGGAATCTTTATTTTGGTAGTGCTTCTCGCCGCCGGAAAGGGATTGGAAAACGGAGTCAAAAAGGATTTTGGAGGAATTG
Source organism: Leeuwenhoekiella palythoae (assembly GCF_020310025.1). GTDB lineage: Bacteria > Bacteroidota > Bacteroidia > Flavobacteriales > Flavobacteriaceae > Leeuwenhoekiella > Leeuwenhoekiella palythoae. The sequence continues at coordinate 1,231,630 of NZ_CP084318.1, read as the reverse complement.
CCACAAACACCATGTTTATGTGGACGCAGACCATCTCTAAGCCCTACAAAGGTTTACCTAAAGGCCGAAGATTTAATTATGATCTTGATGATGTAGCGGCTTTAAAACAGAATATTCCACAGTTGCGGTTTGTGTCCCCCCGAAATCAGCTAGGAGGGTTTGGAGGTGCAAACAATGTGGTTCGTGGCCTGAACTCTGGTGCATTTAATGTGTATGGTGACTATCCTGAATATATAGAGCAGCAACCTATGAATATCACTTCGGGGCGTTTTATGAATTACGGCGATATTCAGCAAAAGCGTAAAGTTGCGATCATTGGAGAAGGTGTAAAAAATGCGCTTTACGATAAGGGGGAAGAACCCATTGGTACATACATCAAGATCAATGGTGTCAACTTTATGGTGGTTGGGACTTACGCTAAAGTGGCGAGCGAAGGTGATTCCGAAGAAAATCAAAAAGAGATTTATGTACCGTTTACGGCTTTTTCTCAGGCATTCAATATGGGTAATCGTGTGGGATGGATGGCCGTTACCGCAAAAGATGGTTTTTCTATCACGGCATTAAAGCCTAAAGTTTTTGATGTGATCAAGTCACGTCATAGCATTCACCCGGAAGATGAGCGCGCCATAGGTAATTTTGACCTTTATGAACAATATCAAAAAGTAGACGGACTCTTTATAGCGCTGAAGATCGTGGCTTATTTTGTGGGGATTTTGGTATTGCTTTCGGGTATTATTGGGATCAGCAATATTATGCTCATCGTTGTCAAAGAACGTACAAAAGAGATAGGAATACGTCGTGCCTTAGGTGCGAGCCCTTGGTCTATCCGCGGGCAAATTTTAATGGAATCTGTGTTTTTGACCATTATTTCAGGAATGGTTGGGATTTCTCTAGGAGCAGCATTGATTTATGTACTTAATAAAATTCTTGATGCAAACGGCCCTGTAGAGATGTTTGCAAATCCTAGTGTTGATTTAGGAACAGTGATTACCGCACTTTTTATTCTAATATTCTCAGGACTCTTAGCCGGTTTTATTCCTGCTCAGAATGCCATAAAAGTTAAACCCATAGATGCCTTGCGCACCGAATAACAATTTCATCAATAAAACGAATATCTAACCCATGAAAAAATCTGTTACTATTGTTGTCCTGGCAGTTATTGCTGTCATTTTTATAGGATCACTCTATTATTTGTACCAAAAAAATCAGGAAGATCCTGTGGTCTATACTACTGAAAGTCCGTCTACGCAAACCATCGTTAAAAAAACGGTGGCAACAGGAAGTATTGTTCCTCGTGAAGAAGTGCTGATCAAACCAAATATTTCTGGGATTATAAAAGAAATTCTTGTCGAAGCAGGACAGTTTGTTGAAGCCGGTGATCTACTGGCTCAAATAGAGGTCGTGCCTAACGCATCGTCTTTGGTAAGTTCGCGCAATACGATTCAGACTGCAAAAACAAATTTGGAAACCGCTAAGCTTACGCTAGAAAATCAAGAAAGCATTTATCAAAGACAAAAAACACTATTTGATAAAGGTGTGGTGAGTGCCAACGATTTTGATAACAGTCAGCGGGAGTATAATCAGGCAGTACAAAACTATAAGCAACAACAGGTAAGTCTGGCGAGTGCGCAACAAAATTATGATATCGTAAAAACGGGAACTACTACTGGTTTGGGCAATAACGCCACTACTTCAGTGCGTGCTACGATAACTGGGATGGTTTTAGAAGTTCCTGTTAAAGAAGGAAATCAGGTGATTGAGTCTAACAACTTTAATGATGGGACTACAATTGCCTCTTTAGCTAACGTAAACGATATGATCTTTGAAGGAAAAGTTGACGAAAGCGAAGTAGGCAAAATAAAAGAAGACCTTCCGCTAGAGATCACTGTGGGTGCTATTGAAAATAAAAAATTTGATGCTACTTTAGATTATATCGCCCCAAAAGGGGTGGCAGAAAATGGCGCAATTCAGTTTGAAATAAAAGGAACGTTGGCTAAAAAAGATTCCACTTTTATTCGTGCAGGGTTGAGTGCCAATGCTTCCATAATTCTTGAGCGAGCAGACGATGTTTTAGCGATCAAAGAAGCTTTAGTGCAATACGATTCTAAAACGCAGGAGCCTTTTGTAGAGGTTGAGATCGGTGAGCAAGAATTTGAAAAAAGAGACATTAAACTGGGGGTTAGCGACGGTATTTATGTTGAAATTTTAGATGGAGTTTCAGCAGATGACAAGATCAAAGTTTGGAATGCGGTTAAGCCTGCTCAAAGTTTTTAACAAAATATAAAACCTATTGTGTAACACTTTATTCTTAAGTACTACATATCATACAGAAATTAAATCATGAGAAACGCAATACTCTTTTTTATTTTAGTTTTTTCGGTAGCTTCTGGTTTTTCACAGAAAAAGTGGACGCTGCAAGAGTGTATTCAGCGCGCTTTAGACGAAAACATCCAGATTCGTCAGGCACAGCTTGATGTTGAGGCGGCCGCTTTAGACAAATCTGATGCAGACGGTAGCTTTTTACCTACCTTAAATGCAAACGCTTCAGTTTCAGAAAACACCGGTTTGAACTTTGATCCTACGAGTAACCTGGCAACTACAACCCAGTTCTTGTCAGCGAGTGGTGGAATCAACACTTCTTATAATCTTTTTGACGGACTTCGAAACTTCAAGCAAGTACAGCGTGCAAAGCTTTCGGCTTTAGCTGCACAATACGGCTATGAGAAGCTTGAAGATGATATCGCGCTCAATGTGGCTAACGGCTACCTTCAGGTGATATTAAATAAAGAAAATTTAAAGGTGTTACGCTCGCAAAATGAGGTGACGCAGCAACAGCTTCAGCAAACCACTGATCTTGTAGAAGGAGGGGTTGCGCCAAGAGGTGATTTGCTTGAGGTACAGGCACAAAATGCTAACGAAGTTCAAAATATTGTGGCAGCAGAAAATGCGGTGCAAATCTCGTTAATAAGTCTCGCGCAAACTTTGCTGATCAGAGATTATAAAAACTTTGATATCGCTGATGGTGATTATCAAATTTACGGTGAAGACGTATTGCTAAAAACTCCAGCCGAAATCACTGATGCTGCTAAAGAGGAGCGTTATGAGGTTAAAATCGCTGAAAATAATCTGGAATTGGCAGAGAAGGATGTAGAGATCGCTAAAGGTGCTGCCTGGCCCACACTTTCAGCTTTCTTTGGGTACAGCACGCGATACTCTGAGCAAGATGTTTTAAACTCGTTTCAAGAGCAGTTGTATTTAAATGACGGGGTTTCTTACGGGCTGCGTTTAAATGTTCCTATTCTTAATGGTTTTCAAACGAGAAATAATGTGCGCCGAAGCAAGATCGCTGCAGACCGTGCGGCTATAAATTTAGAGCAGGCACAGTTAGATTTAGAATCTACCGTGTATCAGGCTTATTTAGATGCCAAGGGTGCGCTTAAAGCTTTTGAAGCAGCACAGACCGCTGTAGAATCTCAGGAGTTAGCGTTCTCATACTCTCAAGATCGCTATGAGGTGGGGCTGATTAATGCTTTTGATTTCAGCCAATCTAAACAACGTTTTGACAATGCGCAGATTGACTTGAATCGCGCAAAATATGATTATATATTCAAGCTGAAAGTACTCGAATTGTATTTTGGAGTTCCGGTTGAGGAGCTAAAATTCTAATTACAAAACGATCGCTTTCTCGTAATAAGTAAAAGATGAATAGAAAGACCCTTATCATTATTCTGGTTGTAGCAGTTGTTTTAATTGCTGCATTAATTGGTGGAAAAAAAGCCGGATTGTTTGGTAAAACCGGCGAATTTAAGCCTGTGGAAACTCAGGAGATCGCCTTGGCGAGTGTTGTAGAAACCGTTGCTGCTACCGGAAAAATTCAGCCGGAAACTGAGGTTAAAATTTCTTCTGAAGTTTCAGGGGAGATTATAGAACTACCAGTTGTTGAAGGGCAGCAGGTAGAAAAAGGAGATCTTCTGGTGCGCATCAACCCAGATTTGATTCAATCTGCCCTAACGCAAGCACAGGCGTCTTTACAGAATGTAAAAGCGAATCAAGCCCAATCTGAAGCTGCACTGAAAGTGGCTAAAGCCAATTATGAGCGTAATCAAAAATTATTTGAGAAAGGGGTTATTTCACGGTCAGAGTGGGATCAATCGATCTCTGATTATGAGATTGCGCAAGCCAATGTTAAATCGGCTTTCTATAACGTACAAAGTGCTGCGGCAAATGTGAATCAGTCTCGCGATAACTTATCGCGTACCAGCATTTATGCGCCTATTAGCGGAACGATCTCTAAACTTGATGTAGAATTGGGAGAGCGCGTTGTGGGAACTCAGCAAATGGCCGGTACCGAAATGATGCGCGTGGCAGACTTAGGCAATATGGAAGTTGAGGTAGATGTAAATGAAAATGACATTGTAAAAATTAATATAGGAGATTCTACACGCGTGGAGGTTGATGCTTATCTTAAAAAGCGATTTAAAGGTGAAGTAACAGAGATTGCTAATTCTGCTGAAAGTAACCTGACCGCTGATCAGGTGACCAACTTTAAAGTCAAAGTGCGCATTTTGGAAGAATCGTATAAAGACCTCGTTGAAGGGAAACCTGAAGCGTATTCGCCGTTCAGACCGGGAATGACAGCGACGGTTGATATTATCACCAATAGAGTAGATGATGCGATTTCAGTGCCCATCAGTGCTATTGTGATTAAAAATGATACTACAGCGACCACTGGTTTTGGAACCAGTCAATACGAAGCAGTTTTTGTCAAAAACGGAGATAAAGCTTCTTTAAAACGCATCAAAACCGGAATTCAAGATGATTCTAATATCGTAGTTTCAGAAGGGTTAGAAACCGGTGATGAAGTAATTACAGGGCCTTACAATACGGTGACCAAATTACTTAAGGACGGAGATATGGTTGAGGTTAAAAAAGATGCTAAATTTGGTGCTTCAGAAGAAGACTAAATTATGGCGCTTATACTTTGCTTAGAAACTACAACCACTAACTGTTCTGTAGCCCTTTCTCGTGACGGAAATGTTATCGCGTTAAAAGAGGATATGGGGCTTAATTACAGTCACGCAGAGCGCTTGCATCAGTATATTGATGCGGTGTTGGCAGAAGCAAATCTAACCAAGCAAGATTTAGATGGTGTAGCGGTTAGCAAAGGTCCGGGATCTTATACCGGTCTTCGTATAGGAGTGAGCAGTGCTAAAGGTTTGTGTTTTGCTTTAGAAATTCCTCTAATTGCTACAAATACGCTCAAGGCGTTAGCAATGCAAGCAGATATCTCAGATGTGCAGACTATTATTCCGGTGCTTGATGCCCGTAGAATGGAAGTTTATAGCGCAATTTTTGATACCGAATTTAAAGAGCTTCGGGGGATCGAAGCGCAAATTATCGAAGAAGACTCCTTTCAAGAACAACTCACTAATGGGAAGTGCTTATTTATAGGAAACGGTGCCGAAAAGTTAAAAGGTATTTTAAACCATACTAATGCGCATTTTGCTACCGAAGCATTGCCTTCAGCCCGTGAAATGGCACATTTAGCCGAAGCCAAACATAAAATAAGCGACATCGAAGATGTCGCTTATTTTGAACCTTTTTATTTGAAAGACTTTTTAGTAACCAAGTCTAAAAAATAATAAGTTATTCTTTACTGCTAAAGGTCGCACCGCTTTCATTAAAAACGTGTACATCGCGTTGTGGAAACGGAATAACAATACCTTTATCTTCAAGGCGTCTTTTACCCTCTTCAAGAATATACCAGTGCAATGCCCAGTAATCGTCATTAGTCGCCCAGAAGCGTAGTGACATATTCACGGAACTATCTGCAAGTTCGGTAACTACGATCATAGGTTCCGGATGTGGATCGTGTAAAACAGTCTCTTGTTCGTTTACAAGCTCCAATAAAATATCTTTAGCAAGTTTAATATCGCTGTCATAAGAGATTCCCCAAGTCTGCGCATTTCTTCTGATACCTAAAGAAGAATAGTTGATGATGTTATCGTTAGAAAGTTTTCCGTTAGGGATCACGGCTTCCTGATTCCCGAAGGTAACCAAGCGTGTGTTGAAAATTGAAATTTCCTTTACCGAACCGTCAACACCCTGAGCAGAGATCCAATCGCCTACTTTAAACGGGCGCAAAAGTAAGATTAAAACTCCACCGGCAAAATTTGCTAATGATCCTTGCAGTGCAAGACCAATTGCCAAACCAGCGGCACCAATTACAGCGACTAAAGATGCAGATTCAACGCCTAATTGAGTAACCACTAACACAAAAAGTAAAATCTTTAACGTCCAATTAATTAGATCTGCGATAAACTTTTCTAGGGTTGCGTCGTAATCTTTTTTAGCAAAGAATTTCTTTACAAGTCTGTTGATCATTTTAATTATCCAAAGACCTATGAACAGCGTTAAAACTGCCCCGATCAAACTCGGAATAAAATCTATAATCTTAGCGCCAAATCTTGAGGCGTAATCTTCCCATTGGGTAATGTCAAAATCCATATATAATTTTTTAGTTTCTGCAAAGGTCACAGATAGGGGGCATAAATAAAAAATACGAGTGTTTAAATATCGTTAATTGTTAAAACCTTAATAGTTTATAGGAGGTTTGGTATTTTAGTAGGTAATCAAATATTGATAGCAATAAAAAATCCCGCAATAGCGGGATTTTAAATACTTATAAATGCAAGGTGTTACTTGACTTCAAAAGTGATCTTTACGTTCACTCTGAATTCTGAAACCGTATCGCCGGTTACCACAGCGCTTTGCTCATTTACATACACAGAGCGAATATTCTTTACGGTTTTTGAAGCTTCTTTCACTGCATTTGCTGTGGCTTGTTCCCAACTTTTGTTAGAACTCGCCAATACTTCGATTACTTTTAAAACTGCCATAATTATTAGTTTAGTTAATTTCTAAGTCGAAATTTGAATATACAATAATCTAAGCGGTTATAAAAGAGAATGTATTGTTAATGTGTTAACCGTTTATAGCTTCTACGCTATTGATCTTTCCGCGCAGCATTTCTTTGAGCATTGTTTCAATACCGTTCTTCAACGTGAAGGTAGAAGAAGGGCAACCGCTACAAGCCCCTTGAAGAATCACTTTTACATTTTTTGATTCAGGATCATAATGTTTAAAAAGAATATTGCCACCATCGCTCGCAACTGCAGGCTTCACATATTCTTCAATAATATTGGCGATTTCTTTTGAGGTATCATCGAGCGCTTCAAACTCCACTTCTTTTTGCTGTTCAACAGCTTGAGGCGTTTTTTTGAAATTTTCAGAAACGATTTCTTTACCTTCTTCAATGTAGTTTTTAATAAACTCACGTACTTCCTGAAAAACATCATCCCACTCGGCCACTTCATATTTTTGAACACTCACGTAGTTAGAGTCCATAAAGACTTCCTTCACAAAAGGAAAATGAAATAATGCCAAAGCCAATGGAGCATTTTTTGCCTCATCAATATTCTTGAACTCTAGTGTTTCGGTTACGATCTTTTTATTAGTGACAAATTTAAGTACTGCAGGGTTCGGCGTACTTTCTGCATAAACTGTTACGGGAATCTTCTTGGCAGTAGCGGCATCTTCAATGATCACCACACCGTTGTCGTTTAAAAAGTTCTCAATCTGACCTGAAAGTTCATCTTGAATATCAATCCATTCTACGATATTAAATTTTTCGATCGCAATAAAATTTTGCGCGATGTACACCGTTTTTACAAATGGAAGGTAGAATAATTGCTGGGCTAGGGGAGAATTCTTTGCTTCATCAATATTCTTAAATTCATAACTGTTATGATCTACCAGAAATGAATTAGCCTGAAATTTTTTAATCGCAGGATTAGAAGTAGGTTCTATAGTGATATTAAAAGTACTCATGGTTTTATTTTGTGCAAATTTAACTAATTTATAAGTGCTTCTCCTTTTTTTTAGTCGTGTATCATGCCATCTCCTTATATTATTTATTTAGATTTACAAGGTTAACGTTTTATAAAACTGAGCTATAAAAAGCCGAAGATTATTTTGAGAAAAGTACTACTCTTAATTTGCTTAGTGTGTGGTTTTTATGCAAAAGGTCAAGAGGGTATTCCTGTATATTGGGATTACCTTACCGAAAATCTTTATCTGTTGCACCCCTCAATGGCCGGCGCTGCAAATGCTAATCAAATACGACTTACCGGGCGTCAACAATGGTTTGATGTTGAAGATGCGCCTAATTTGTATACGGCTGCGGTAAACGGTAGAGTAGGAGAAAAGGTAGGTTTAGGAATGCAGCTATTTTCTGATGAGAATGGTAATTTTTCTCAGCGTGGTGTTTATGGGACGTTTGCTTATCATTTACTGCTATCGCGTAATTATGTTGATTTAAACCAACTTTCTTTTGGTGTAAGCGTGGGGCTTATGCAAAATACGCTTGACGAAAGCAGTTTTGATCTTACCGATTTTGATCCCATAATAAGCGGCGGAAGTCAAACAGATAACTACTTTAATGTAGATATCGGGATGTCGTATTATTTTCTGGATTTCTGGGCGCACGCTACTGTAAAGAATGTGCTTCCGCGAAATAGAGCGATGTTTACAGCTTTAGAGTCTACCAATCAACGCAGGTATTTAGCTTCTGCGGGGTATGTTTTTGGAAAATTAAACAGTCCGTGGAGTTATGAGCCTTCAGTGATGTTTCAGGCTACAGATGAAACGCAGGAAGTCTCTGTTGATATCAACGGAAAAGTCTACCGCAAGTTTGACTGGGGTAAACTCTGGGGAGGTTTGTCGTACCGAAGAAACCTAGACGGAGCGCAGTACTTGAATAGTGACGGAGACGTAGAAAGTCAAAAATCGCAATATTTAACCCCATTTTTGGGTGTCACCTATAAGCGCTTTTTAGTGGGCTATACCTATACCTATCAGCAGAACGATATTGTGCTGTCTAATGGATTTCATCAGATTACATTGGGCTACGATTTTGGGGAGCGCCGCGAACCTTATGAATGTAATTGTCCTGCGGTCAATTAAAAATCTAGAAAAGAAACGCTTCGGTTTACAGGTACATCTTCGGTAAGCGCTTGAAGCACTTCAATTGAAGCATTACTGTACAAGTTATGCTTTCCTTCCTTCTTACCTTCGAAAAGCAACTTGTTTTCATTTAGAATACGTTCTGTTTGTTTAGCCACCGCTTGACCGCTATCTATGATCTGAACGTGCTCAGGGAGTATTTTTTTTAAAACCGGTATTAAATACGGGTAATGGCTGCAACCCAAAACCAGATAATCGATATTTTTATCCATCATAGGTTGAACGTAGCTTTTTAGTAGTTTAAAAAGTTCTTCAGAATGCAATTTTCCGCTTTCAATAAGCTCAACGAGACCAGTACCTATAACTTCAATTACATTTAAGTCTGTGGTGTATAAACTAGAAGTCCGGGCAAACAGGGCGCTACTGAGTGTGCCTTTGGTGGCGAGTATCCCTATGGCTTTGGTTTTTGAAGCCAAAGCAGCAGGTTTAATGGCGGGTTCGATCCCAATAAAGGGAATGGCATAATTCGCGCGTAGAATGTCAATGGCGTTGGTTGTGGCGGTGTTACAAGCGACCACGATAATCTTACAGCCTTGACTGATGAGGTATTCTGTATTTTTTACGGAAAGCGCTAGAATATCTTCTTTGGAGCGTTCTCCGTACGGTGCATTTTTGATATCGGCTAAATAGATCGTGTCTTCCTGTGGAAGTTTATGTACGATCTCTTTCCATATCGAAGTGCCGCCTACGCCACTGTCAAAAACGCCTATCGGGTGCTTGTGTTGCATAGGCCAAATATAAAAAGCCCTTCTGAATCAACAGAAGGGCTTTTGAAAATTATAAGCTTTTTAAAGTATTAGATACCTAATTCTTTTTTAACGTCAGCCATAAGATCGTATCCGTCAGCAAGGATAAGTCCAGTACCGGTAGTGCTGTCTAATACATACTTGTATCCTTTAGCACGTGCTACTTTTTGAATTGCTGTACGCGCTTTTTCTACGATAGGTTGTAGCGCTTCAGATTCTTTTTTCTGTAGATCTCTAAGTGCATTTTGACGATACTCCATAATTTTATTACGAGTTTGCTCTACCTCTGCTTGACGCTGTAGGTTAGTCTCGTCAGTTTGACTTTGAGCTTCATTACCATAACGCTCCATAGTTTTCTTAAGCTCATTTGCCATTGTGTTCATTTCAGCATCATAAGAATTCTGAAGTTTCTCTAAGTCAGCTTGAGCTTTCTTGTATTCTGGCATTGAAGTTAATAATTCTTGAGTTGCAATATGCGCTACTTTAGAATCCTGAGCTTGAACAAATCCTGTTGTTCCTAAAATTAAAGCTAAGGCTACAACTAGGGTTTTAACGTGTTTCATTTTAGTAATATTAAGTGTTATAATTATTTAAGTTTTAGGTGCCAATTATGACCTGTTGACAAGGTTTAATTTATAGAGTCTTTTACTTTTTTTCTTGCTTCTAATATTGAGTCTCTTCTGCGTTGACGCTCTTCTAATAATTTTTGTCTGCGCGCTTCGTACTCTGCTTTGCGAGCTGCTTGAATAGAGTCTCGCGTTGCTTTACGCTCTGCGATGATCTGTTCTCGCTCTGTTTGTTGTGCTTGCGCTTCGGCTTCACGCTCTTCTCGCTCATTTACCTGATCTAAGGTTAAGGCTTCGTCGCGCTTCAATTCTTCTTTGTCAGCTCTAGAGTTTACCTGCGTGCGTTTTGAAGAGCGTTTGATGCTTAATAAAATTTGATCGCTAATATCGTGTCTTTTATTTGCATACAGCATCACTAAGTCTGAAGATTTGTCTAAGACAAAGTCATATTGTCTGGCTTCTGCAATCTCTTGAACGGCGTTAAATACCTGATCTTGAATAGGCTCAACTAAAATGCTGCGCTGTTTCATCAAATCACCTTCAGGGCCAAAACGCTTCTGCTGGTATTGTAAAACTTCATTTTCAACGAACTTGATCTCATCTTCACGCTCTTTGATCAACTCTTGAGTGAGCAGTACACGCTCATTCTCGAGCGCTTTTTTCATTTGATCAATCTCTTTGGTACGCTTTTCAATTTCCGTTTTCCAGTCGGCTACGCGCTTATCTAGTTGCGCTTGTGCTTCTTGATACTCGGGAACATTTTCTAAGATGTAATTCATGTCTACATACCCTATACGAATACTACGTTGTGCTTCTGCGGTAAGCCCTAAGAAAATGAGGGCGATACTAAGAAAAATAACGTTGTTTTTCATATGCAATTAGAGTATTAGAAAATATCGTGCCAAAATTAAAACTGCTGTCCAATTATAAAGTGCGTCTCCCATCCGTTAGGTCCACCAACGGTTCCTGGAATAGGATCAAACCCGTACCCAAAATCAATACCTAGTAAACCAAAGGCTGGCATATAAATACGTACCCCGGCACCGGCAGATCTGTTCATTAAGAACGGATTATAGTCTCTAAAATTGTCAAACGAAGATCCTGCTTCAGCAAACATCAATGCATAAATAGACGCAGAGGGTTTCAAAGTTATAGGATATCTAAGTTCAAATTCAAATTTATTAAAAATAGTTGCACCAGTGTTTCCATTTAAAGTACTTGCCTCATCGCGGTCTAATGGAATTACCGATTGGTTTGGATAACCACGTAGACGAATTACCTCACGACCATCTAGCGCATAACCACCAAGACCATCACCACCTAAGAAGAAACGGTCAAACGGAGGAATACCACGATCGTTATTATAAGCCCCTAAGAAACCAAAATCTACTTTAGAGCTCAAGACTAATTTACCAACTAAAGAAGTAAACCACTGTCCTTCAAATTTAACTTTATAATATTCTAACCAGTTAAAACGCTCTTGATCAATTTCTGCAACTCGGTCATTATTTCCGTTTTCTACAGCGGCTGCACGATCATCTGCAAGTTCTTTATAATCGGTTCCATTCCAAAGAGAATAAGGTGGCGTTAACTTAGCTGTAAGGCTGAATCGTGATCCTGTTCTTGGGAAAATAGGGTTTACATCCCCTTCGTTACGCGAAATACCAATGGTGTATGCTAGGTTTTCAGAAGAACCGTTTCCGAAGGTAAATAAACCTACATTATAATTTTTTAAATCAAAATGCTGAAAGCTTATCGCGTGTGAAATGGTAAAGTAGTTATCTGGCACTTCTAGACGTTTAGCAAGGCCTAGCGATCCACCTGTGATCAAAAAGCGACGGTCACGATCTACATTAGCACCTGAAGTACCATAGTTGTACAGATACTGCACACTATGAGAAAAACTCATTTGCAATTGCACCGGCTTTTTACCACCTAACCAAGGCTCTGTTAACGAGGCACTGTAGGTTTGATAAAACGTACTTGCTTGCGCTCTTAAGCTGAATTTTTGCCCATCTCCCATAGGAAGCGGCTGGTATGCGTCTTTGTTAAACAAATTCTGGATTGAGAAGTTGTTGAACGAAAGCCCTAAGGTTCCTACAAAACCACCACCACCATAACCACCTTGTAGTTCGATTTGGCTAGCTCCTTGCTCTTCTAAAGCATAGTTGATATCAATAGTACCATCATACGGGTTCGCATTTAAAAACTGCGGGTTTAAAGTTTCAGGATTAAAGAATCCGGTTTGACCTAATTCTCGGGTTGTTTGTAAAACAGCGGCCTGGCTGTAACGTTGACCCGGTTTAGTACGTAAGTTTCGGTAGATTACGCGGTCTTTAGTTTTGTCGTTTCCTGAAATCGTGATACGGTCAAAATATGCAAGTTTACCTTCGGTAATTCTAATTTCAAAATCAATGGTATCATTCTCAACATTGGTTTCCACCGGGTTGATAGAGGAGAATAAATAACCGCTGTTTTTATAAAGGTTTGATAAGTCGTCTGCGTTAGGGTCACCATCCTTAGAGATGCGTTCTTTCAATAAAACCCCGTTGTAAACATCGCCTTTTTCAAGACCTAATTGTCTTGCTAGTTCACGATCTGAATACACGGTATTCCCTAAGAAATCAATATCTCCAATGTAATATTTATCACCTTCTTCAACACTTAATTTAAGCGTGATCAAATCTTCACCACTATGAATCAAAGTGTCTGAAACAATACGCGCATCTCTAAAACCACGCTCTTTGTATTTGTCAACCACAGAAACTTTGTCTTCTGCAAAATTCTCAGGGATGTATTTTGAGCGTTTCCAGAAGCGTAATAGGCGCTTTTCTTTAGTGTTTTTCATCGCTTTGCGCAGCTTTGCGTCAGAAAGTTGCTCATTGCCAATGAACTCAATGTCTTCAATTTTAACGCGATCGCTCAAATTAACATTGACTAACATATCAACCTTTTGCGTTTCGGCGGTATCTGTAGCCGGACGCGTGATGATGTTAACCTTAGAGTTTAAATACCCTTGCTCTTTGTATTTATTCTCAATGTAAAATTTGGTTTTTGTGATCAAGTTTTCGGTCACCTTGGTGCCTTTTTTAAGATCATTGTCCTTGATGATGTCTTTAGCCTTCTTTTCTTTGATACCGTTGATGGTAACTTTATTAAGCTCAGGAACTTCTTCAATTTCAAATTTAAGATCCACCACGTCACCGTTAATTGTAGCATACAAATTGATGTCGCTAAAGAGGTCTAGATCCCACAACCGTTTGATCACATTACTGATACGGTCTCCCGGTAAATACACCTGTTCCCCGGCACGTAAACGGGTAAATGCGATCACCGTTTGCTCGTTGTATTGTTTTGCACCCACTACAGAAATCTCTCCTATAGTATACTGTTTACCGTTAGAAACGGGTAAATCTTCTTGGGCAATTGCGGTTGTAAAAGTTAGGCAGTTTAATAAAAAGGCCAGGAACAGGCCTGCTTGTTTAGGCATCTGCTTAATTAATTTGCTCGCTCGTCTTTCCAAATCGTCGTTCTCTTTTCTGATAATTATAAATTGCTTCGTACAGATGTTTTCTTGTAAAATCAGGCCATAGTACAGGTGTGAAATATAACTCTGCATAGGCGATTTGCCATAATAAAAAATTACTTATCCGCTGCTCTCCGCTTGTGCGAATAAGTAAATCAACATCAGGCATATCGTGAGTATACAAATGCTCCTTAATGACTGACTCATTTATTGAATGTGGCGAAATTAAGTTTTTTTTAACTTTATGACTGATGTCTTGTATAGTTTTTACTAACTCCTCGCGAGACCCGTAGCTGAGCGCAAGGGTAAGCTTAAGGCGTGTGTTATTCTTGGTTTTTTCGATAACTTCTTTGAGTTCGCGTTGGGCTTTTTCGGGCAAGTTATTGAGACTTCCAATGGCAGATAAGGAGATGTTGTTGTCTTGTAAGGTTTTAATTTCTTTTTTAAGAGAAGAAACCAAAAGGTTCATCAGCGTATCCACCTCAAGTTTAGGACGGTTCCAGTTTTCGGTAGAAAAGGCGTAGAGCGTAACAAACGCTACACCTAGTTCTGCGCAGGCTTCAATGGTTTCTCGTACAGCTTTAGTCCCTTTTTTATGACCTTTTACACGCAGAAGTCCTTGATTTTTAGCCCAACGACCGTTACCGTCCATTATCACGGCAATATGCTTAGGGAGCTTATGTTGATCTATTTCGTCTAAAAATTCCATTATTCGTCATTAAAAACCGCAATAACACGGTTGTCTGCCAAAGGTATAGGTTACAGTGATTCCTGAAAACATATACCAGTCTTTATTATTAATGTTGCCAAAACTGGCATAATTATATTCTTCGGTCCCCGGAAAATTTCCGTCAAGGTTATCGGTAAAGGTGTACCGTGCACCTAACTCTGCAGCAAGTACGATGCTGCCGCCAATGTACGCTTTATAACCAATAACTATTGGGATTGCCAGATCCCATTCAGAACTTGTATTTACCAATGCATCTTCTACGGGATCAAGCGCAAAAGAATCGTGGTAAAAGTAAGTAAATCCTGTATATAAATACGGAGTATGCGGCTTATCAAAGCTTTGATGCATGTCAAAATCCCAAAAGTTATATTCAATACCTACTGATCCTTCAATGACAGTGTTTGTGAAACTATATCCGCGGTTTTGACGTCTGGCATCATTACTGTCTGTGTCTGAAGCCTCTAAGTTGGTAAAAAGAATACTTGCTCTAAATGCATGTCTGGCGCTTCGGTTCCATTTAGCAATTCCGCCGAAAACAATGTTGTTTGGCGAAATATAATTCGTTCTGCCCACATCGCCTATAAAATTGCTTCCTCCTGCGAGTACACCCACCTCATACGTCTGGCTTTGTGCAGAACCAACGGCGAATAAAACAAGTGTAAGTACTAAAAGATACCTCATAGGCTGTAAAAAGTTTGCAAATATAACAATATTGTTTAGGTGCTTCTTATTAAGACGAATGCATCTGCTGAATAAACAAGAAAGTGTAAAAAATATTGCCTAGTTGCGCTTGTCTTCGCCCCACAATAATTTTTTGCGTAACGTGGTCAGGAAGGTGTCTTCTTCTAAAAGCACCAGTTTAATATTGAAGGGTGCTTTGGTAAGTGTGATCTCTGTTTCTACCGGAAGCGTGGCGATTCTAGAGTCTAATGATACCAAGTGTTCCTCTTCTCTACCGCTCACTTTTAATTTTATTTCGGTAGAATCAGGAACCACAATAGGTCTGGCATTGAGGTTGTGCGGAGCTATAGGCGTAAGTATAAAACTTGAAGTTTTCGGCATAATTACCGGTCCGCCGCAGCTTAAGGAGTATCCTGTAGATCCTGTGGGGGTTGAGATGATTAAGCCGTCTGCCCAGTAATTTGTGAGACGTTCTCCATTTAGCGAAGTATCTACAGAGATCATTGAGGTCGAATTTTTTCGGCTTACTGTAACCTCATTAAGCGCAAAGTTGAGTCCGCCAAAAGTTTCTTCCCCTTCGGAAGTTTTTATACTTATAAGAGACCGCTCAGTAATGCTGTAGTTGTTTTTGAGAATTTCATCTACAGAGCTCACCAGCTTCTCTTTATTTACTGTGGCTAAAAATCCTAAGCGTCCGGTGTTGATACCCACTATGGGAATGTCAAGGTCGCGTACGTAGGTAACTGTTTGCAGGATCGTGCCATCACCGCCAATACTAAAAAAAAGATCGTAAGTATTATCTAACTCTTCAAAAGTGCTGAAGTGTGAATAGGTTTTGTCAATTTCTTCATTTTCATGAATCAACTTCAGAAAATTCTCTTCAATTATAACTTCAACGTCCTTTTGATTTAAAAGATCAAGCAGTTGTTGAACGTAATGTCCTGAATTCTTATGATAAAATTGACCGTAGATACCTACTTTCATACATTTTAAATGTTGAGATATTTATCTAAATATTGAGAGCGATCACGTAAATCCTTTATAAAGGCATCCTCTTGGTGCTCAGAAACGACTACGTAGCCATAGCGTCTAAAGGCCTGTAGAATCGTATTAAAGCTCGTGTCTGATCCAATCTTTATGGAGATTTGAGCAACCTCATTTTTTATCTGAGAGATGAATGCGCCTAGCACTTTACCGTCATTAGACTCAATGATCTGGCTGATTTCACTAAAGCTATAATCATAAATGCCGTGCTCAATAACGATGATGCTTCCGTTTTCGCTTAAAAAAGGCGTGCTGTTAAAATACGTCATCACATCTGCAAGCTCGTAGTAGCCCAAATAAGAAGCGTTTTCCTCATCAAGTACCGGCATCAAGTTAGCATTGTTTTGTGCGAAAGCTTCTAAAACATTGAGCCAATTAGTGTCAGTACGCACAAAAAACACTTCATACATATGATTGTTTTCTGCGATCACTTCTTCAGCATCCAGACAGTGTACATCATTTTCATTCAGGCAACCTACATAAACTCCTTCTCTTAAAATAGGCACGTGGGAGTAGGTGGTTTGTGTAAACAGTTCTTGAGCCTCGCCCATGAGCAGATGCTCGTCAAGCGGGTCAATATCCTTAATGATGTAATCTGTGATTTTCATAGCCTCTTTGTGCAATTTAATTAAAAAAGTAGGGTCAGAGCCTGTGTTACTTCGTATTTTTGCAAGCAAAGTTACAATTATTGAGATGACAAAATTAAGTGTAAATGTTAATAAGATCGCAACATTACGTAACGCCAGAGGGGGTAATGTTCCTGATTTAATTAAGACTGTAAAAGATATTGAATCTTTTGGAGCACAGGGAATTACCATTCATCCAAGGCCCGATGAGCGCCATATTAGATATCAGGATGCCCGAGATTTAAAAACGGTTGTAAAAACCGAATTGAATATAGAAGGTAATCCCGTTGAAAAGTTCATCAACTTGGTTTTAGAAGTTCAGCCAGATCAGGTGACATTAGTGCCAGATTCTGTAGATGCAATCACTTCAAATGCAGGCTGGGATACGTTAAAGAACAAAGTCTTTTTAAAAGAAGTTATCGCCGAATTTAAATCTCACGGAATTCGCACCTCTATTTTTGTTGATCCGGTTGCCGAAATGATTGAAGGAGCAAAGGAAACCGGTACAGATCGCATCGAGCTGTACACCGAAGCTTTTGCGGTAGGTTTTAAAGAAGGGCATCCTAATGCAGTTAAGCCTTATGTAGATGCAGCATTGCTAGCTCAGGACTTAGATTTGGGGCTCAATGCCGGGCACGATCTTTCGTTAGAAAACATCAAGTTTTTTGCTGATAGTATTCCGGGGCTGTTAGAAGTTTCTATTGGGCACGCATTGATTGCTGAAGCGCTTTATGACGGACTAGAAAAAACCATCAAATCGTATTTAGACGCCTTAATTTAATTTATGATTTTACACAGCAGTATTACCGGCTCAGGAAAACCCTTTGTGATTTTACATGGTTTTCTGGGAATGGGAGATAATTGGAAAACTTTAGCCAATCAGTTTGCAGAAGCCGGATATCAAATGCATTTGGTTGATCAGCGCAATCACGGAAGAAGCTTTCATAGCGACACATTTAACTACGAAGTTCTAGCTGAGGATCTAAAGAAGTATTGTCAGGAACATGACTTGAAAGATATTGTACTGCTGGGGCATTCTATGGGTGGGAAAACCGCAATGCTCTTCGCTATGCGTTATCCGGAATACATTAATAAACTTATTATTGCTGATATCGCACCAAAATATTATGCGCCGCATCATCAGCAAATTTTAAAAGGTTTAACGGCATTGTCTGAAAGTCACGAAGCAAGAACCTCACGTGGAAACGCAGATGACTTTTTAAAAGAATATATCTTAGATTGGGGAACGCGTCAATTCTTATTAAAAAACTTGTATTGGCAGAAGGATAAAACCTTAGCCTTGCGAGTCAATTTGCCCGTGCTCAAAAGGGAAGTAGAGGCCATAGGTGAAGGATTGCCAACTCAAACCGTCTATGAAGGAGCGACTTTATTCTTAAATGGGTTAAAGTCTGATTATATTACTGAAGATGATAAATCGCTAATCAAAGCACATTTTCCTGAAGCTGAAATTAAAGGGATTGAAAAAGCCGGTCATTGGTTACACGCAGAAAACCCGAAAGATTTTTATGCGGAAGTAATGAAATTCCTAGAGTAGGGTTTTGTCTTTTTCGATAAACGTTTCCTTCTTAAGGTGAACTTCAGCTTTGTAATAAATGGTAGTTCTTATTGCTATTACTGCTAGTGCTTAAACGAATTAGTGATTAGGTAATCATAAAATCACTATAAATCCTATTACAACTCAATAAATTTTTATAACATTGTTGAAGGTATTTATTGTGCATGCATAATAAATATGGTTAATTTTTATGAGATTCTTAAAAAATTTCACCTCAATTATTAAATTATAATTTTACCCTTTTAAAGTATGAAGAGAGTTTTAGCAACGTCTTTATTCTTATTAGCCTCGGCGATAACGTTTGCGGGAGGTTATAGAGTTGGACTTCAAGGTCAGCGTGCCCTTGCGATGGGGCATACCGGAGTGGCTTATGTAAACAGTGCCGAGTTGGCCTTTTTCAATCCTGCCGGTTTAGTGTATTTAGAGAACAAGATTAATGCTTCAGCCGGTGGTTTTGGTGTTTTTTCTAGTGTGGCGTGGCAAAATGAGAGTACCGGTCAGTTTGCCAATACTGATAGCCCTATGGGAACTCCATTTTACCTATACGGCTCTTATGCATTAAATGAGCAATTGAGTTTAGGACTTGCAGTATATACACCTTATGGTAGTACAGTAGAATGGCCAACTGATTGGGCAGGTTCGCATCTGGTTAACAATATAGAGTTGGCGGCCGTATTTATTCAACCTTTGGTTTCTTTTAAAATCAGCGATAAATTCAGCGTTGGTGGTGGGCCTATTTTTGTAACAGGTAATGTAAACTTTAACCGAAATGCCAATCGTTTCTTAACCGATCAAGAGGGTAATCGCTCTAACGTAACTATTGATGATAGTGGGGTAACCAATTGGGGATGGTCTGTAGGTGGTATGTTTAGAGCTACCGAAAACCTGACTTTTGGTGCAAATTATCGTTCTGAAATTATTTTAGAATCTGAAGATGGTACGGCAACCTTTGCAAACTTTCCCAACGACAGTGGGCAACCTGTAGTCGTGGGAGGAACTGCAATTCCTTCAAATGGAACTCAAGGTTTTAATGCATCACTCCCACTTCCGGCAGAACTTACTGTTGGTGCTTCGTATAGTAAAGATAAGTGGGTGGTTAATGTGGATTATACCAGAACATATTGGGATGTTTATGAAGATCTGGATATTGTTTTTGCAGATGGTTCAGAATCTATTAACCCTCGTAACTATAAAAATTCTTCTATTTATAAGTTTGGTGTAGGCTATGCGGCAAGTGAAAAATTCATGCTGCGTGCAGGTTATTATTTTGACGAATCACCGGTGCAGTCGGGCTACTTCGCTCCTGAGACACCGCGTAACGATAGTAATGGTTTTTCAGCCGGACTTTCTTATGCTATCTCAAGCAGTTTTGCTATTGACGCCTCGTTCCTTTATGTGCGCTTTAAAGAGATCAATGAATCTTATGATTATGTAGATGATGGGTCTTCTTTTGGTGGAACTTATAAATCAAGTGCGTTTGTACCGGGAATTGGTTTGACTTATAAACTTTAAAAAGAGCTATACGATGAAAAATTATATTAAATATATGGCTTTGTCAGCCGTGCTTTTAACAGC
Organism: Leeuwenhoekiella palythoae; assembly: GCF_020310025.1. Taxonomy (GTDB): domain Bacteria; phylum Bacteroidota; class Bacteroidia; order Flavobacteriales; family Flavobacteriaceae; genus Leeuwenhoekiella; species Leeuwenhoekiella palythoae. The sequence continues at coordinate 1,211,476 of NZ_CP084318.1, read as the reverse complement.
TTGTGAGGCAGAATTAGACAATCCTATTGAAGATGGTGGCTTTTATAGCAGTGGCTCAGCAGATTTTTCAAACTACGTTGCTGTAGGAAATTCGCTGACCTCAGGCTATGCTGATGGCGCATTATACATAAGTGGGCAACAGAATAGTTTTCCTAATATTTTAGCAGGTCAATTTGCCTTGGCTGGCGGAGGCATGTTTACACAGCCTCTTGTTGATGATAATACGGGTGGTTTGCTAGCCAATGGTACGCAAATTCAACCGAATCGTTTTGTATTGACCTTAGATGCTGATGGTAATCCAGGCCCAACACCTTTGCAGGGTACACCTACGACTGATATTGCAAATGTTTTAGAAGGACCTTTTAATAATATGGGTGTTCCTGGAGCAAAAAGTTTTCATTTAGTAGCACCGGGCTACGGTAATATTGCCGGGGTAGCGGCAGGTGCAGCAAACCCCTATTTTGTGCGTTTTGCGTCAAGTACTGATGCTACAATTATAGGGGATGCGGCAGCTCAAAGTCCGTCGTTTTTCTCACTTTGGATCGGTAACAATGATATTTTAAGCTATGCAACGAGCGGGGGAACTGGAGTAGACCAGACTGGAAATTTAGACCCGACGACGTACGGTGCTAATGATATTACAGATCCTAATGTATTTGCGAGTGTGTATAATCAAGAAGTTCAAGCTTTGACAGCTTCGGCCTCAGGCGGAGTGGTTTTTAATATTCCTGATGTGACTTCTATACCGTTTTTTACGACGGTGCCTTATAACGCAATTCCTTTAGATGAGGCTACTGCAGCAGGAGTAAATCAAGCGTATGTGCAATATAATGGTGCTTTAGCGCAGTATGCGGCTTTAGGAGTCATCACTACTGAAGAGCGTGACGCAAGAACTATTAATTTCACAGCGGGTCAAAACGCGATTGTGATCGAAGATGAAAATCTTACCACATTGCTTAACCCTACCAATGGTCAGGAAATCCCAAAAATAAGACAAGCGACTCCAGATGATCTTTTTGTGTTAACATCATCAAGTATTATCGGGACTCTTGCAGACCCTAGTAATCCTAATTCAGTAATTGGAGTAGGAGTTCCTGTTGGTGATCAATATGTTTTGATTCCTGAAGAGCAGGCGATGATCGCTACTGCGCAGGCTTCTTATAATGCAACAATACAAGGTTTAGCTCAAGCTAACGGACTAGCATTTGTTGATGCGCGTGCTATTTTAAACCAACTGGCAGAAAGTGGTATCGCTTTTGACGCAGGTACATTGACTTCTACTTTTGCCACCGGTGGAGCGTTCTCTTTAGATGGTGTGCACCCTACGCCAAGAGGCTATGCCTATTTAGCAAATCAAGCAATTGCTGCAATAAATGAAACTTATGGTTCTACATTACCAATGGTTAACGTAGGGGATTACGGAACGGTGAACATCAGTAATTAAGCTAAAACATTAAGTTTACTTTATAGAAATCGCTATCTGTGAGGATAGCGATTTTTTTATTTTTACGTAAATCCTAATATGCCTAAATCGGTTTCTTTACGGTTTCGATTCTAGTTTATTATGATTTGACTGGATGGCTTTTAATGGCATCGCCAAAGGCTTTAATATTTCGCACAGATAGCTATCGAAATACCATGAAATTGAAAACTTTTCACTAACCAATGCCTCACGGACTTGCTCTGAGGTAGTTTACTTTAACTTGACCTAATCTTATGAAAACCTTAATCAAATTATTACTTACCGCATTAGCCGTTATCATTTTAGGGTATTTACTACCTGGTGTAGGAGTAACCTCGTTTTTTACAGCTTTTATCGTCGCTGTGGTAATCGCGCTGTTGAGACTGATCGTGAAACCTATATTAGTCATACTCACGCTGCCGATCACGATAGTAACATTTGGAATTTTTCTGCTTTTCATCAATGCGATCATCATTTTGATAGCAGATTATTTCGTGGGCGGTTTTGCAGTAGATGGTATCTGGTGGGCATTGATTTTTAGTTTGTTGCTCTCCTTGTTTCAGTCCTTGCTTTTTGCACTTATAAAAGAGGATTAGAAGCTTGCTGAATACCAAATGCTTATAAACTTTGTGGGGATATAAAAAAGATGTACTTTTGCACTCCAAATTTTATAGGAAAATATCACTAGAAGATGAATATTACACGCGAGAATATTGATGATTTAAATGCAGTACTTAAGGTAGATATTGCAAAAGATGACTATAATGACAAAGTACAGAAAGTGCTTAAAGATTATAGAAAATCTGCAAACATTCCTGGTTTTAGAAAAGGGCACGTGCCTATGGGTCTTGTTCAAAAACAGTACGGTAAGGCCGTTTTGGTAGATGAGGTAAACAAGCTTTTACAAGACAGTTTGCAAAAATATCTTACTGAAGAAAAACTTGATGTGTTAGGTAATCCATTACCTAAAGATCAGGAAGATCTTAATTGGGATGCCGGTGATTATACCTTTGAATTTGAATTAGGTCTTGCGCCTAAGTTTGAAATAGATCTTCAGCCTAAAAAAGCGATCACAAGCTACACTATTGTTGTTGATGATAAAATGGTAGATAATCAAATTACTACTATTCAAAAGCAATATGGGAAAATCACAAGCAAGCAGGAGGTAGAGAAAGACGATGAGGTTTCTGGAAGCTTTGTGAATGAAGAAGCTGAGTTTGAAAAGAAAACCATGTTTGAAGTAAACAAGCTTAAAGGTAAAGCAAATACTTCGGCGTTTGTGGGTGCAAAAGTAGGTGACACGGTTACTGTTTCTACTAAAGGTTTATTTAAAGAAGCAGGTGACTATCGTTCTTTCTTAGGTCTTTCAGAAGAAGAAGCAAAAGAGAAAAATCTTGAAGTTTCTTTTACTATTGAAGAAGTAAACCACAGAGATCCTGCAGATTTAGATCAGGATCTTTTTGATAAGCTTTACGGCCCGGGTGTGATTACTTCGGTAACTGAGCTTAAAGAAAAAATTAAAGAAGAAGGTGAAAATCAATTCAAGCAGCAAAGCGATCAGCAGTTGCTTAATGATGTGACCGAAAGATTGATCGAGAATACAGAATTTGATCTTCCTGCTGAATTTTTGAAGAAATGGATTCAGAGAAGTGGTGAGAAGGAGTTGACTTTTGAAGAAGCTGTTGAAGAGTACGAGCGTTCTGAAAAGGGACTACGTTACCAGTTGATCGAAGGTAAGATCATTGCAGATAACGAGCTGCAGATCACTTTTGAAGAGATCAAAGCTTACGCTAAAGAAATGATCAAAGCACAGATGGCGCAGTTTGGTCAAAACGATCCTAAAGATGAAGAATTAGAAGGAATCGCAGCACGTATTTTGAGTAATCAGGATGAGGTTAAAAGACTTTCTGAGCAATTGATGAACAAAAAATTGCTTGATTTCTTTAAAGAGAATGTAAAATTAAAAGAGAAAGAAGTGACTTTTGACGAGTTTGTCAAAGAAGTTTACAACTAGTAATTCTCTAATTTATATAGTATCTTTAAGGCGTTTTAACGGTATGTTGAAACGCCTTTTTACTTAAAAATTAGTAAGGTGTTTTAAACACCTTTTTTATTGAACTTTTATTTTGAAGCCTTAGCGCGCTTCAAGAATTAGAAAAAAATACTATGAACTACGCAGACGAATTTAAAAAATACGCGATTAAAGATCAGGGCGTAAACAGCATGTACTATGATAAAATCATGAGTAGCATGTACCCGGTAGGTCTTACTCCAAATATTATCGAAGAACGTCAGATGAACGCTGTGGCGATGGACGTTTTTTCACGTTTGATGATGGATCGCATCATCTTTTTGGGGACTGGTATCAATGACCAGGTAGCAAATATTGTTCAGGCACAATTACTTTTCTTAGAAAGTACAGACGCTTCTAAAGATATTCAGATTTATATTAACTCTCCTGGAGGTAGTGTGTATGCAGGTCTAGGGATCTATGATACCATGCAATTTATTAAACCTGATGTGGCTACTATTTGTACCGGTATGGCGGCCTCTATGGGCGCAGTTTTGCTTTGTGCTGGTGCACAAGGAAAACGTAGTGGATTAACACACTCACGAGTGATGATTCACCAGCCATTAGGTGGAGCACAAGGACAAGCGAGTGATATCGAGATCACCGCGCGTGAAATCCTTACGCTTAAAGAAGAATTGTATAAGATTATTGCAAAGCATTCAGGTCAGCCTTACGAAAAGGTTTATGAAGACAGTGATCGTGATTACTGGATGAAAGCTGATAAAGCTTTAGAATACGGAATGATTGACGAAATTCTGGCGAGAGAATAAGTCAGAACGACGTTGAAGTTGTTGAATTACCCAAATGATTGAATTATGGCGAAAGAAGAATTAGAATGTTCATTTTGTGGCAGAAAAAAGTCTGAGACTAACTTGCTTATTGCAGGGCTAGACGCACACATTTGCGACCGTTGCATCGAGCAAGCACACGGTATTGTACTTGAGGAAGCCAAAGACGTGAACAAAAATGGGTTAGATGGAGAGCTTACACTCAAGAAGCCTAAAGAGATTAAAGATTTTCTAGATGAGTATATCATCGGTCAGGACTTTACAAAAAAGGTAATGGCCGTAGCGGTGTATAATCATTACAAGCGTTTATTACAACCTGAGACCGAAGATGAGATCGAGATTCAGAAGAGTAATATTGTAATGGTAGGGCAAACCGGTACCGGTAAAACGCTTATGGCAAAAACTATTGCCCGTATGCTGAATGTGCCGCTTGCTATTGTAGATGCTACCGTTTTGACCGAAGCAGGTTATGTAGGAGAAGATGTAGAGAGTATTTTAACGCGCTTGCTACAAGCAGCAGATTATAATCTTGAAAAAGCGCAACGCGGAATCGTTTTTATTGATGAGATCGATAAAATCGCACGTAAGAGTGATAACCCTTCGATCACACGAGATGTGAGCGGGGAAGGCGTACAACAAGCGTTATTGAAGCTTTTAGAAGGAACTACAGTAAACGTTCCGCCTAAGGGAGGTCGAAAGCATCCTGATCAGAAGTTTATTGAGGTCAATACAGAGCATATCTTGTTTATTGCAGGTGGTGCGTTTGATGGTATTGAGCGTGTGATCAGCAAGCGCTTAAATATGCAAGCTGTGGGCTTCAGTGCGAGTATGAGTGACGAAGTGATTGACCGCGAAAATCTTTTGAAATACATTATTCCTAAAGACTTGAAAGATTTTGGTTTGATCCCAGAAATTATTGGGCGTCTTCCGGTACTCACACATATGGATCCGCTTGATGCAAAGACACTAAGAGCAATTCTTACCGAGCCTAAAAATGCTATTATAAAGCAGTACGAAAAGCTCTTTGAGATGGATGATATCGAATTTGAGATCACTGCACCGGCGCTGGATTATATCGTAGATAAAGCGATTGAATATAAGTTGGGTGCGCGTGGATTACGCTCACTTTGTGAAGCGATCTTTACCGACGCGATGTTTGATCTGCCAAGTTCTGATCTTACTACCTTTAAAGTAGATAAAGAATATGCGCAGTTTAAGCTAGAGAAATCAACTATTAAAAAGCTTAAGGCAGTTTCTTAAGCTGAAATACATAAAGATGAAAAAGCTCGGTATTGCCGAGCTTTTTTTATTGGCCCCGCCAAAGGCTTTAATACTCCGTCCCAATAACTATTGGGAAGCCTCATAATCAATAATTTACTTCCAGCTAATGCCTTAAGAGCTTACCCTTAGCTAGTTTTCCGAAGTTGTGGAAGGTTATTCACTAGCTCGTTCAAAACCCGGCTACCGAAGCTGCGTGCTCGTACTGATAAACATTCATCTTTTGGCTCAACGAATTCTTATTAGAACTGAAATAGCCCGTAGTTGCAGTGACTGGTACAAAACCTACTTCATCTGCCGCAGAGTTGATCGCCGAACCTAAAGTTTGAGAAGAACTATACAGATCAGCATCAGTATATGCGTTATACACATCATAGCCGCCATAAGCTCCCGGGCGATCAGAGGCGAAATAGAGTATATGGTTCTCGACACTTAAGCTGGGATATTTTTCGTTAGCTGAAGTATTGATGTTTTTACCTAGATTTTTTGGTGTTGTAAATTTTCCGGTAGGTAAAATTTCAACGGAATATAAGTCGTAACCGCCATAACCACCGGGCATATCACTCGAAAAATACAACGTTTTTCCATTGCTACTTAACCACGGATTTTCAACAGAATACCTTTTAGGAGCCAAGGTTAAACGTTTTGGAGCAAACCATTGTGCCGGGGTTTTAGGATTTCGGGTGGCAACATATAGTTGATAATTTGTATTACCTGCTTCGGTTTTAGTGTAAAACACCTGCGTTTGCGTTTTATTGAATGTGAGACCGCCGTGGTTGGCTTTTCCTGTAAAAACTCCAGCAAGCAAATGAGGATTCCGCCAGTTGTTTTTAAATTTTGAAAAGCCTAAAAGTTTGTATTCGCTTTGATCTAAAACTGTAGAACTTCCAGACCGTGAAGTGATTTTTCGGTTGGACACCACTACTAGTTTATCTTCAAACAAACACGTGGCATACTCATCTGAAGCAGTGTTGAAACTAAGTTCAGAAACGATATAGGTATGGTCATCTGGCGATGACGTGTACCTTTTTACAAATAAATTAGGTGAGGAGTTTGAATTGAAAGCGATCGTAGTTTCGCTTTTTTTACTTTGCCCTGATAGTAACCCGGTTTGCAGAGCTACTATCAGTGTCAAAGCTATTAGCTTCGAAAAGCTTGAGTAATTTGAGTTGTGATTTGTTGCAGCCAATTTACGGGAGACTGGGCGCATATGCTAATATTTTAGTTGAAGCGGGATTAAAATTCGTTGAAGTGAAAATCTAGGGGTTATCCTTGTGTGCAGGCGGCGTTTAAAACCAGCAATTCTTCTACTAATTCTCTAGAATTACTGAGTCTGGGAACTTTGTGCTGACCACCAAGCTTATTTTTTGATTTTAACCAATCGTAAAATAGATCGGTACGGGCGTAATGTATAGTGGGCGGATTTAAAGTCATATTATTCTTACGTTTGGCTTCATAATCGCTATTAATCTCCTGTAAAGCCTTGTCAAAAAGCTGATTAAAATGCTCTGGATCCTTAGGAGCCACTTTAAATTCAATGAACCATTCGTGAGCACCTTTTTCTTTTCCATCCATAAAAATAGGTGCAGCTGTGTAGTCTACGATTTCAGACTGGGTAAGCGCTGTTGCTTTCTTTAGGGCTTCTTCGGCATTCTCAATGATCAATTCTTCACCAAAGGCATTAATGTGGTGTTTTGTGCGCCCACTCACGCGAATTCGATACGGATTTATAGACGTAAATCGCACCGTGTCACCTACGCGATAGCGCCACAATCCGCTGTTTGTAGTAATCACAATAGCGTAGTTTTTTCCTTTTTCAACTTCGCTAAGCGGAATAATTTTCTGACCGGGCTGCCCGTAGCAATCCATTGGGATGAATTCATAGAAAATTCCGTAGTCTAACATAAGCAAGAGATCGCTACGTTCGTTTTTATCTTGAAGCGCAAAAAAACCTTCAGAAGCATTATAGATCTCATAATACTTAAAGTCGTGACGCGGTAATACTTTTCTGTACTGATCGCGATAAGGTTCAAAACTCACACCTCCGTGAAAATAGACTTCCAGATTGGGCCAAACCTCAAAAAGACTTTGTTTGCCGGTTGTAGCTAAAATATTGTTGATGAGCACCAGCATCCACGAAGGCACACCGGCAAGACTCGTAACTTTTTCTTGAACGGTTTCCTGAACGATTGCTTGCATCTTAACTTCCCAATCGCTCATAAGCGAAACCTCATTCCCGGGAGTACTGCTAAACTCTGCCCAAAACGGCATATTATCGATCAATATCGCTGAGAGATCACCATACGAGGTGCCGTTACTTTCATACAGGCGTTTGCTGCCACCCAGGCGCAAGCTCTTTCCGGTAAACAATTGAGAGTCGGGATTGTTATTTAGATAAACACAAAGCAGATCTTTACTCGCTGCATAATGGCAATCTTCAAGCGCTTCAGGACTTACCGGGATGTATTTGCTTTTTGCGTTGGTTGTTCCGCTGCTTTGGGCAAATAGTTTGACGGGTGAAGGCCAGAAGATATTGCTTTCCCCACGACGCGCACGCTCGATCATTTCGTGCGAGGCTTCATAATTGGTTATGGGAACTTGTTGTGCAAAATCGTTATAGGAACGAATATCTTTAAAACCGTATTTTTTACCGATCTCTGTGTTTTTAGCTTTGTGTACTAACTTTAGCAGCAATTCATTTTGAACTTCGTGAGGATATTTTAGAAACAATTCCATCTGGTGAATACGCTTTTTGAGAAACCAGCTGGCGATAGAATTGACTAAGGGTATCGGCATTTTGTTAGTATATTTGAGCTCTAGTTTATTAGGATTGATAAAAAATCACGCCTAAAAATACTTTTTTTAAACTGAATTAATTCAACATCCTTCACTTTTATGCAATACCAAGGCGTACTTACCAAAATGCAAACCGAGCTCCAAAATCCGGTGCAATATTATTTGGTTTTTGAAGATGATTTTATTCACGTCAACCAGCTTTTAGACAAAGAAATACGCATCGAATTTTTAAAATATCAATGCCTTGCGTGCGGCCTGAATAAAAAAATCTACCGTCAGGGATATTGCTATGAAGACTTCTATAAAGTGCCTCAAGCAGCCGACTGGATTATGAAACCGGAGCTTAGCAAGGCGCATTTAGATCAAGAAGATCGCGATCTGGAGTATGAAAAGAAAGTACAGCTACAGCCACATATTGTATATCTTGCAAACAGCAGTAACGTAAAAGTGGGTGTAACGCGCAAAACGCAAGTGCCTACGCGCTGGATAGATCAAGGTGCGCATGAGGCGATAGAAATCGTTGAGGTGCCTAACCGGTATTTAGCAGGAATCACCGAAGTCGCTCTTAAAGAACATATCGCTGATAAAACCAACTGGCGAAAAATGCTCAAAAATGAGATCGAAGATGAAAATCTTGTTGAGCAGCGCGACGCCTTAAAACAGTATATTCCAGACGAGGCGCTAGAGTACTACATCGCCAGCAATCAAGAAACCAATATAGAATTCCCGGTTTTGCAATATCCTAAGAAATTAAAGAGTCTTAACCTTGAAAAAACGCCGGAATATCAAGGTGTTTTAAAAGGAATAAAAGGGCAGTATCTTCTATTTGAGGACGGAACCGTCTTCAATGTACGCAACTGGGAGGGCTATGTAGTAAGCCTTGCGGTTTCGGCTTAAACCCTTGTATTTATAGTAGTTCACACTAATTTGAAGAATGCTTTTTCTTCAGATTGGAAAACTTTTTTTAAAATTTACATAACTAATATATTAGTTAAACTAATTAATTAGTTATATTTGAGTGTTCAATAACAAAACTAATTCCCTAAACAGTAAAATTATGAAACAGTTAACCAAAGCCGAAGAAGAAGTAATGCAGATCTTATGGGATCTGGGAGAAGCCAATGTAGCTGCGATGCTTGACGTGATGCCGGAGCCTAAACCGGCCTACAACACCGTATCGACCATTGTACGTATTCTGGAAACCAAAGAATTTGTGGGCTACAAAAAGGAGGGCAGAGGGCATATTTATTTTCCGCTCGTGAAAAAATCAGATTACAGCAGTGCTTCAATGTCTAAAATGGTCAATGATTATTTCAACGGAAGCTTCAAAAGCATGGTTTCCTTCTTTGTGAAAAAGAAAGAAATGAGCGCGAGCGAACTCGAATCTATTTTAAAAGAAATTAATAAAGACGACTAGTTATGGTAAGATATATACTCGAAGTTATTGTTTTTCAGGCATTGTTTTTAGCCGTGTACCAGCTTTGGTTTCGCAAAGAAACCTTCTTCAATATCAATAGAATTTATTTGATAAGTACAGCGCTTCTGGCTTTCGTTTTGCCCTTTATGCAATTTGAATTGTTTCAGAATCAAATTCCGCTGCGCGAAAACATGTTTTTTCTTCCGGAAGTAGTGGTGACCGCCGAAGCAGGTGAAGTTGTAGCTGCACCGGTACCACAAGAAACAGACTGGAGTATCTATTTATTACTTTATGCAGCCGGGGTGTTTTTTAGCACGGGAATGCTGTTCAGAAAATATCAAGAGATTCAGCGCTACTTCAGGTTTAAGCGTAAAAATGATACGACGCCTAAGATGATCACCATACCCAACAGCGATGCCGCTTTTACGTTTATGGGAACCATTTTTATTGGTGAAAATATCAACGCTGAAGCTAAAGCGCACATTATGGCGCACGAAGAGGTGCATCTCAAACATTGGCACGGTCTTGACCTAATGCTGTTTGAGCTGATGCGTGTAGTCTTTTGGTTCAATCCGCTGGTGTATATTTATCAAAATAAACTAGCCGAAATACACGAATTTATCGCAGATGCTCAGGCAATGCGTAAAACCGAAATGAAAGCCTACTACAATCAGTTATTAAATACTGCTTTTGGTACGCAACATATTTCATTCATCAATACATTTTTCAATCATTCATTAATCAAAAAACGAATCGTTATGTTACAAAAACAAAGTAAACAAAGAGCCGGACTCAAATATTTAGTCCTGATCCCCGTCATTGCCGGAATTCTAACCTATGTAGGGTGTACCGATGACAATGGCCTCGCCGAAAATAAAGCAGCACTTACCCTTGAAGAACAAGTGGCGGATCTAGAGGCAACTTTAGATGCTAAAGAAGAAATAAGCATTGAAGAGCGCAAACTTGTAAGTAATCTTTTAAATAAGGCGAATCAAAAAGCTTTGCCACCGCCACCGCCACCGCCTTCGCTTAACGAAGATGCTGTTATAGAAGTGGTAGAAACTCAAAGCCAAAAAGAAATTAATGATGTTCCTTTTGCTGTAGTGGAAGAAGTACCTGTTTTTCCGGGGTGTGAAAGTCTGCAAACCAATGCAGAACGTAAAAAATGTATGTCAGAGCAGGTGTCACAATTAATAAATGCAAATTTCAATACCAAAGTCGGGGAAGAGTTGCAATTGAAAGGAGTTCAAAGGATTTATACAAGATTTCGTATTAATGAAAATGGCGATATCGTAGATATAGAATCTAGAGCCAGTGTACCTGAATTGGAAAAAGAGGCAGAACGTGTAGTTAGTCTATTGCCAAAAATAACTCCCGGAAAACATAAAGGAAAAAATGTGGGTGTATTGTATTCATTACCTATTGTTTTTCAGACGAAGTAATCCTTTAAAATATACATTATGAAAAAGATTGTTTACTTGTCTATAGGTATTGCCGTTTTTGCATTGACATCGTGCTCTTCAGAAAAGGAAAATAGAGATGTAGCTCAACTTTCTTTTAAAGAGAAAGTTGCGAATCTTGATGCTGCTCTAGAAGCTAAAGCCGAATTGAATGAAACAGAACGAGAGCAAATTGCAAGTTTAAACCAACTGGTTTTGAACAAATCTCAAAAACCCTTTATCACGACTGCACCGCCTAATAAGAGTTTTAATTTTGATGATCTGGGTGCTGATCGCGTCGAGTTTAATGCGATTACACAACCGTCGTTTTATAGTTCTTGTGAAAATACAGATATGGAAGTGCAACGTGCGTGCGTTGAAGAAGCAGTTGCTGCTTATGTCAAGACCCATTTCAATGCTGAAGTTTACAAAGCCTCTAAAGTGCGCGGCCGCTATGAAATGACCGCAAGCTTTTTAATTGATGCAAAAGGAAAGATTCAGGATGTAAAGATTAGAAATGACTATGACAAAGCACTAAGCGCTGAAGCAAAACGGGTAATTGAAGATCTACCACAAATGGAACCGGGTAAACATAAAGGAAAGCGAATGGCGGCATTATTTACGTTACCTATTGTTTATGATTTAAAACCCTAAGCACTCAAAAATGCGCAGTTTTTATCTATTTATATTTTTAGTACTAGCCAGCCGGGCCGAAGCACAAGAGGTTTCGGCTTTGGCCATTGGCGATAGTTTATATGCTGTGGGAAACTACAGCAAGGCCATTGATAGCTATGAACAAATTAAAGCTAAAAACGAGCGTGTTTATTTAAAATTGGCGCGTGCCCATCAAGCTAAAGGGACCCTTGATGATGCGTTGGTCAACTATAAATTGGCAGCAACAGGTACAGACGAAGTTATCGCGATGAATGAGTATGGAAAACTGCTAATCACCAAGCGTCAGTTTAAAGAAGCAGATAGTGTTTTTTCAGCGTTAATTTCAGTTTATGATACCAATCCAGACTTTTATTACCAGCGCGGCCGAGCAAATGAAAATAGACCTAGAGAGATTTCAGGAAAAGAGTCTGATAGTGTTTTAGTAGAAAAACTAGCAAAAGTTCACGATCCTTTAGAAGATTATGAAAGAGCTATCGCCTTAGACAGTACGCACCAAAAAGCACTTGCCGAAGTTGCGACCTCTTATCTTAAACAAAAGGACTTTGCGATGGTTGAAAAACTGGCGTTTAAAGCCTTAGAAAGTTATCCTACTAATGTGGAGATCATCAGCACACTCGCTCAAAGTTATTACCACAAAGGGTGGAATGAAGAAGGCATCCAGTGGTTTGAAAAATTATTGGCACTGGGGCAAGACACCCAATTCATCAGAGAAAAACTAGGCAATCTTTATTATAAAAAACGGCAGTACGAGGATGCTATCGAGCAGTATCTTGGCGCTTTAAAGTTCGCTCCTGAAGATGCTTACGATCACGCAACTCTAGCCAAATTATATAATTTCACAGCAGATTTAGATGCTGCTGAAATGCACGGCTTGTTCGCAGTTCTTTACAAAGACCAACCATTGTTTGAGGAGTACTATACCTTATCGCGAACCTACGAGATGAAAAAAGAATGGGCCAGCGCTATGAAGTATGTCAACCGGTCTTTGGATGAAAACCCTAGAAATAAGAGCGCAGAATATACTAAAGCGATCATCGCAGACAATTATTATGAAGACCGCCGTGCGGTGCTTAAACTGTACGAGGACTTCATTAAAAAATATGAAGATGGTAAATATGCAAAGTTTGATCCTACATTAAAGCTCGCTAAAGAACGCCGCGATAAACTCAATCGGGAGATCTTTATGGCTGAGGGAGAAGAGGAATAATTTCTTCTGTCACATTGAGCGTTATCTAGATACTTTTGAGTTCTAGTGATATTAATAGTAATTACAATAACAATAATTAAAGCAGTTGCTTACTTTTAGCATTCTTAATCAAGCGCTGTGAAAAATTACCTACTTCTATCTTTTAGCTTTATCTTTTTTCTTTCCTGTAACTCAGAAAAAGGACTCAATTGTTTTCAGGCTGAAGGGGAGCGCATCGAACAAGAAATCCCGGTAGAAGCATTTTCTAAGATTATTGTTGAAGAGCGTTTGCAGCTTATTGTAAAACAAGGCGAAACGCAAAAAGTAGTGCTTGCCACCGGTGAAAATTTAGTCAATGATATCGAAGTAAGCGTTACCGATGGCGTCCTTACCCTGTTTAACGACAACGGCTGCAATCTCGTGCGCGACTACAACATCAGCAAAGTTTATGTGACTACTCCAGAGTTGACCGAAATCCGTAATGCTTCAGGATATGAAGTGCAAAGCGATGGCGTGTTGTCTTTTGATTCGTTAACCCTGACCAGTGAAGATGTTGAAGAAGAAGATTTTTATCATAAAGACGGCGATTTTCGATTGGAGCTTGATGTGAATACGCTCAACATCACCGCAAACGGACTCAGTAATTTTTTTATTTCCGGCGCAGCCGAAACAGCCAATATTGAATTTCTTGAAGGAGATATTCGCTTTGAAGGCGAAAATTTTGCCATTCAAAATGCCAATGTCTATCACCGCGGAACCAATAAAGTGATCGTAAATCCTATTCAGACTTTGCGCGGAAGTGTTCTAAGCACGGGAGATTTAATTTCAGTCAATCGTCCGCCTATTGTTGAGGTTGAAGAGACGTACACCGGTCGATTAATATTTGAGTAGCGCAAAGCGCTTTAGTCATTTCCGCGAAGGCGGAAATCTCACAAATTTCACCCAGTTCAAAATCCTGCATCCGTGATTACAGGATGCTCTAATTTTCCATACCTCACAAAAATCTCAAACGCTGATTTTAAACCGTATCTTTGCAGCTTAAAACCTCAAAAACACCTCAATCTTGGAAGCTCAAAATAATAACCCATTGCAATCTGAAGCTGAAAATAAACCGCATATAGCCGGTTTTGTAAACATTATCGGAAACCCAAATGTGGGTAAATCTACCTTGATGAATGCGATCGTGGGTGAGCGCCTTTCGATCATTACTTCAAAAGCGCAAACCACGCGGCATCGTATTTTAGGTATAGTAAATGGTGATGATTTTCAGGCGATTTTTAGCGATACTCCGGGAATTATCAAACCCGCGTACGAATTGCAAGCGTCGATGATGGACTTTGTAAAGTCGGCTTTTGAGGATGCCGATGTGTTGATTTATATGGTTGAGTTGGGTGAAAAAGAATTGAAAGACGAAGACTTCTTCAATAAAATTCGCAATACCGATATTCCGGTATTGCTGCTCATCAACAAGATCGATAAAGGAAATGAGGAGCTGCTTGAGGCCAGCCGCATGCATTGGCAAGAAAAGGTTCCTAATGCAGAGATTTTTGCTATTTCGGCTTTGGAGAATTTTGGGGTAAGTCAGGTGTTTGATCGTATTCTTGATGCTTTACCGGTGTCTCCACCGTTTTACCCAAAAGATGCCTTGACCGACAAACCTGAGCGCTTTTTTGTAAACGAGATCATTCGCGAGAAGATCTTGATGCATTACAAAAAGGAAGTTCCATATTCTGTAGAGATCGATACCGAAGAGTTTTTTGAAGAAGAAAATATCATTAGAATGCGCAGCATCATTATGGTGGAGCGCGATAGCCAAAAGGGAATCATCATTGGGCATAAAGGTTCGGCGCTAAAACGCATCGGTGTAGAAGCCCGTAAGGATCTCGAGATTTTCTTTGGCAAACAAGTACATTTAGAACTCTATGTAAAAGTCAATAAAGACTGGCGCAGCAGCGAGCGCGAGTTGCGTCGCTTTGGGTATAATGGGAAGTAAAATCCTATGAAAGTTGTTTTTATAATTATATTCGTTTTTAGTTATTCTTTTAATGTTTTAGCTTGTAGCTGTGATATTCCAAAGCCTGCTATTGAGTTTTATACTTCAGATTATGTTTTTGAAGGAGAAGTTATTAGTAAAATCTATGCTGAAGACTCATTAACATATACCGTAAAGTTTAAGGTTTTAAAGCATTATAAATTTGGTGATGAGCCAGAATTTATAAGCTATACATTTCCTGCTGAAGGAGAGTTTACAGGTCACATTACATCCTGCGATTGGAGTGTTGATTTTAGGGAGAGATGGCTTGTTTACAGTGATTTATACAACGGAAAGCAAAGTTTTAGTTTTTATTGTTCAAATAGTAAACCTATTAATGAACATTATGGGATCAGAAAATCAGAGCAAAAAGTTTTAGATAATGGTAATAAACTTGAGCTTGAAAATTACAGGTTTATTAATCACGAGGCAAAGCCGATAACTGATGTAGACTCTATTCTGTCAGCATATAATTCAAAAGATTTGAACTTAGAATCTAAGACATTTGCTCCTTTCTGGATAGATGTAGATAAAGAGGGAAATTTGACAAGTGTAAATTTGAGTCCTCGAGAAAGTAGAGAAATGGAAGTTGTAGATACTATTTACGGGCTTAATATTCGTAAAAATCAATATTCTAAACCGAGAAATGAATTTGAATCAGTAGCGCTTGAAATTGCCAAAAAGGTTAAAAAATGGGATACTTATGTTTTTCAGGGCAAGCAAGTAAGGTATAGAACATTTTTAACTTTTATCTTGGATGAAAATTCGAAAATAGTTCTTTATAACTAAAAAAAAAGCCCCGCATTGCGGGGCTTTATATTTTTGCCTCCGGCTGTAAGCCGGCGGTTAACAGCAACCGCCACCATCATAGTGAAAGGTGCTTTCGCTGATAAAAATATCGTCACGATCCAAAGCAGCAAGCGCACCGGCGGTTTTATCGCACACGGCCAATGGTTGGTTTTTCAGTAAAACGTGGCCTTTTTTATCATCAAAATAATCTTCAGCGCCGTAATAGATGGCGGCTTTTCCGGTGAAGATACACGGGCCATCCTCGGGCATAGGATCTTTGATCGCAGCAACCTCAATAGATTCGATGTAGATGAGTTCGTCTGTCGGGTAGTTTTTAGGATCAAGAATGCGATACGGCTTGCGCGCACGGATTTCGATAGTGCCAAAACCGGCATCAGTAAGTGCTTTTACATATTCTTTTATCGGTAAACTTCCGCTTAGGCATAATGCACGCAGGCGCTCATCGTTGCGCAAGGTTTCATTTATTTCCTGCTCACAAGTAGGATCGCTCATTACGAGTCTTCCGTGAGGTTTGAGCACGCGGTACATCTCTTCGATCGCTTTTTTAAGCTCTTCTGCTTTAAAAATATTAAAGAGGCAATTTTGAGCAGCAACATCGATGCTGTTATCTTCCACAGGTAAGTGGAGCGCGTCTCCTTTTTTAAGATCTACAAATTCACTCTTGAACCAAGGATTCAACTCTTCAGCTTCCTCAAAGTTTTTACGCGAAGCTTCGAGCATCTCATCAACCACATCCACGCCTACTACGCCGCTTTTTTGACGCGAGAAATAAGCGAACTGTAAAAGCTCCATTCCGCCACCTACGCCTACATAAAGCACCCGTGGATCGTTAGTAAGATCACGCGCATTTACGGTGCTTCCGCAGCCGTAATTCATCTCTTGCATAATCTTAGGGATTTTCAATCCCGGTAGTTCCCAAATGGGATTTGTGGTGCAACAAAGTCCAACGTCTGGAGTGAGTGCAGCATCACGATATACATTTTTGGTGGTTTCTAAATAGCTCATAATACGTAATGTTATTCTCTAAAGATAAACTAGAGAAGGTTATTTAAGTTCTTTTGTCTATTAAAGTTGAATGCCAAAACCTTGCAACCCGCTTTCATATGCCGGCAGAATTTCGGTGTTGTCCCAAATTCCGGTGATCAGGGTACGGGCATATTCCTGCGGTAAAAAGTCGGTTTGCATATTTAGATTAGCCAATTTGTAATTATAGTCCATGGTGTGATGCGTAAACTTAAGTTGGCCATCCCGTTCTTCTAAGATCGCATACCACACGTGCGGACTTCCATCATTTGCCGGCATTCCGATGACTCCGGGATTGAGCCAAAGCTTTTCATCGTTACGGTGATTAAAGGGTAATCCACAATGACCAGCGATGATCACATCGGCACCCGTTGCATCAAAGTTTTTCTGTTTAAGCAACCAATCGGTAGACTTATATACAAATTCGGAAACGTTAAAATAGTCACCATGAACCATAACAAACTTTTTATCCGCAAAGCGGAATTGAATATGATCAGGTAAGGTGGCAATGAAGTCTAACGAACTTTTACTGAGTTTACTTTGCGCGTACGGAAACCACATCTGACTAAAGCCGTCACAGCGCGAACCTTTTCTAAAATCACAGCCGCAATCTTCTGCGCCATCCCGCAACTGAATCTCCACATTACCTAAAATACTTTGCGCTCCCCAAATTTTAAAAAGTTGCACCACTTCTTCGGGTTGTGCGCAATACCCCACAATGTCCCCTGTGCACAAGCAATTTTGTGGTGCGATGTGTTGTGCTTCGGCTATTCGCTTCAGCGCTTCTAAAGCTTGAAGATTGCTGTACACTCCACCAAACAAAAGCACCTTTCCGTCAAGGTTGCCAAGGTCTACCACAGTTTTATCCATGCCGGTATCATATATAAAATTAAACAACATCCCGCGGCCCAAATGTTGGCCCATAGTAGGTCTGCATAGCGACCTTGAGTTAAAATCCAACATTCAGGAATCAGGTTAAAAACCAATAAAAGTCCGAAACCGATCCCGCAAAAAACACTCAGGTAAAAACTGAGTTTAGGGGCAGGGAGTTTCCAAAAGAAAAATATAGGCGTAAGGCCAATAACCATCGTGCCTGAAATGGTTGTTGCCGATAAAATTTCAGCATCTAAAAAGATAGGAATTGTACCTAGAACTACCAATACACACATCGCTAAACGACCAAAACTGATGCTTTCACCCAGTTTTAAATCTACTGCTGCCAACTTGGAAAATGATGAAAACGTAGAGTCTAAAGTCGAAGCCGCTGAGGTGATCATTATAAAATTGATGATCAACAAGATCACGCTACCAAAGGCTTTTCCTACTTCTACAGCCGCCTGACCTTGCATTCCCATTGCTTTGGCATAAACACCAATGACGCTGAAAAGCATAATACAGATCGCTCCTAAAACCCCTGCCCAAAGAAAACTTCTCAGGGTGACTTTTGGCGAACTTAAAAAGCCGCGGTCTGTTAAAACAGGGTCGTGAAACGGATAACTCAAACTTTGAATGAGCGCGGCAAACAATAAATTTAAACCGGTGTCAAAACCCCAAACTCCAGATTGCAAGGTTTCTGCCACTGTAAAATTAGTAGTCGAATAAATGCTCGCCAAGATCACAAACAGCAGAATCCCAAAAAGTCCCATTTGTAAAACGTCGGTAAAGATCGAACTGCTCAAGCCACCTTTAAGCGAATAGGCAAGCGTTAGAAGTGTAAATACAATAATCGAGGCGTAATAGGGAGTGCTGCCGATATCGCCAAAATAACTACCGATCACCATCGTATTACTCCAAACCTCATTAAACAGTCGTATCGCGATTAACACCGAAAACACACGCATCGCATTTTTACCGAAGCGAGAGGTGAGAAACTGATGCAAACTGGTAAAACCACCTTGCGTACGCAGCGAATAAATGAGAATCCCGGCCATTACAAACGAGAGGTAATATGCCGCGTAAGCGACACCACCCACGATGCCGAACTCCAACCCCAGATTGGCTGCATTGGTAATACTTTTGGCAAAAATCCAGGAAATGATCAAGCTACCGGTAAGCATAAAGGCATTGGGCGCCTTCCTGCGATGCGTCGCTTTAAAAAAATCATCGGTTGTTTTTGCCAGAGGCGAAAGGAAAAAGAGCGTCACACTAGACGCAATAATCAAGATCCACTGCCAGATTGCTATATCCAAATTGGTAATTTTAATTATCCCACCAAACGGGACTGTTTAAACTGTTGTCATTTGTGGCTGCTGCCGCGGCTTGATAATTATCTGCATTCAAAGCTTGCTCTTCTGCCGGATACGGCATACGCACAGGAATGATCCCATCATTTAGGCTTGCTGCAAGGGCCCTAAATTCAGGGAAGCCGGTGCGACGCCATTCGATCCAACCTTCATAGCCGTTGACGAGGTTAGCGATCCATTTTTGCGTGATGATCTGTTGTATAGGTGTGGTTCCTGCAGCGTTATAAGCAGCCGGACCGGTCAAGTAATCTGCCGGAAGATCAGTTAGCCAATAATCAAAAGCCAACTGAACACCTTGATTATATAAGATTTCGGCATCTGCACTTATAAAACCTTTTTCTGCAGCTTCCGCAAGGATAAAATGGGTTTCCCAAGCGGTCATAAAATTAGCATCTAATTGCGCAGTGTTCTCACGGAAAAGCGTTCCGGCCAACGAATAATTAGCAGGTTCGATCGAAGTTTGTGAGGCATCAATTCCGTTGATGAGTCCGTTAAATTCACCAGAAGTCGAATTGGCAAAAGGACGGAAAAATACCGAAATACGATCATCATCAAGATCGGTCAAAATATCCTCCATAGTTTCAGAAAGCACAAAGTTGTTGAAATCTCCTGCGCGCAATTGCGCAAAGCGGAAACTATTAGGAGCACTTGAGGTGAAATCGAAAACGGCATTATCTGCATTAGTAGTTATGAAATTTCCTTCCGTATAAATCGAAGCGATAGCGGCCGCTACATCTTCCTGACTTGAAATACGCATCAAGGCTTTCAGCTTTAAAGAGTTTGCAAACTGTACCCATTTGCTGAGGTCTCCGTCAAAAAACAGATCGCCTTCTAGAGCCATAGCGCCGGAGTAGGCATTGATCGCGGCAATCCCCTGATCCAGGTTGTCCAGAATTCCACCTTCTGCTAAATAGATGTCTTCTTGAGCATCATAAGGGGCGGTGACGGTTCCGTCAATTCCATTAAATGCTTCAAAATAGGGAACATCGCCAAACAAATCGGTAAGACCTTGCGCCATATAGGCTTTGAGAATCAATGCCGGTCCTTCATAAACTTTAAAGGTTTCAACTTCTTGAGCCTGTTTAAGCAAGAGTTCGTTGTCTCTGAGGTTGGTGTAAAAAATAGGCCAGGGATTTCCGCCCAATTGCGGCGATTTTAATGCGTGACGGTCAAAGAGGTTAAAGTCTAAAGCCGTGCGATGCTGCGAAAGGAGATCGCCTGCGGCAAAACCTTCATAGCTCATTTGCTCGCCAAAATCATAAATAACCTGGCGTAAAAGCAATCCCGGTTGCACGCTTACCGGTGCATTGGGATTGGTGTTTTTTTCTTCAAAATCTGTGGTACAAGCCGTAAAGAAGCTCAGACTCAAGATTAGAATGGTATATATCGTGTTTTTCATCTTCTAACTAGTTTTGATAGGCTTCAAGCCTTAGAAATTAAAGCCTGCTTTTAAACCAATACTGCGCGTGGTAGCGTAGCTCATATCTTCGACACCGCTTACAAAGCCGGTGCCTTGCACTGCGAGTTGCTCAGGATCAAAATGTGGTATTTCTGAAATGGCAAAGAGGTTGCGTCCCACTAGTGCCAAGTCGATGTCCATCCCGTTACTTAAGCCTAAAAAGCCATCCTTTAGATTAAAGGTATACCCCACTGAAAACTGACGCAGTTTTAAATACGAAGCGTCATAAATATTGTTTTCTTCGTGGTTACGGTCGTAAAATTGGCGGTAATAGGTTTCTGCAGAAACCGCTGTAGTATTTTGTACATACTGTGGATTTTCTGCTGTCCCTGTATTGACAACACCTTGCGGAACAATGCCTTCTTCCGGGCGATTTGCTGTTTCTGCGAGTTGGCCACCCACAGTTCCCAAAGCGCGCGTACGTGAAACGAGTTCGCCGCCTTGTCTCCAGTCAAATAAGAAGCTCAAATTCCAATTTTTATAGCTGAAGCTGTTGTTCCAACCCAGCATAAAGTCAGGGGTGTAGTTTCCTATTTTTTTGAGGTTATTGTCTGCGATATAACTTCCGGAAGGAGTTAATATAAATTGTCCGTCTTCGGTTTTTTGATAACCGGTTCCGTAGATATCGCCAATTTTTCCGCCTTCTTCTACCTGAAACCAAACCGTTTGGTTGGCACTATCGTAAATTCGGCTGTAAGCCAAGGTCAGCCTTCCGTCAGCTTGTGGTAAACTTTCTACTCTCGACGTATTACTACTAAAATTGAATGTAGTATTCCATTTAAAATTAGCGGTCAGAATCGGTGTGAGATCTGCGATAAGTTCGACTCCTTGGGTGCGCACTTCACCGCCATTCACCACCTGCTGATTGTATCCTGATGAGATCGCGATAGGTAGTGAAATGATCTGATCTTTGGTCAACGCGTTGTAATACGTCGCATCCAATCGAATGCGATCTTTAAGAAATCTGATGTCAGCACCTACTTCATACGACGTAGTTTGCTCAGGTCTCAGATTAGCATTCGGTATGAAATTTTGATTGCTGAAGGTGGGTTGCCCATTGTAAGCGGTTTGTGAAATAAACGCACCGCTGGTTTGATAAGGCTGCGTATCGTTACCCACTTGAGCTACACTCGCGCGAAGTTGCGCATAGGAAAAAGCTTTGGGTAACTCGACCACTTCAGAAAGAATAAAACTCGCCGATGCCGAAGGGTAAAAGAACGAAGTCCCATCTACCGAAAAGGGCGTAGCAAGCGCGCTTGACCAGTCGTTACGGCCGGTAAGGTCTAAAAATAAAAAGTTGCGGTAGCCCAGTTTTGCAATTCCGTAGAGGGAATTGATGCGCTTATTTGATTCAAATTGAAATACATCAATTGGCGAAGCAGCGTTATTCAGGTTGAAAACTCCCGGTTGTGCAAGATTCACCGTTTGCGACTGTTTGGTGCTGGCTTTTTGATCCAGACGGTTTCCACCCAGCGAAACATCAAGAGAAAAGTCGCCAAAAATGTTGTTATAATTCAGTAAGAATTCAGTGTTGATCTCGCGATAAAACACATCGTGCTCGGCATAGCCTCCATTTTGAAAACGGTTAGAGCTGAAAGCACGACGCAGCTGGCGCGTTTCCGAAGAATAATCCATTCCGGAACGCAACGAAAGGCTGAGATTTTCTGTGATTTGCTGTTTGATAGAAATGTTTCCAAAAACCCGATCCCGGTTAAAGGAATTCCGGTTTTCATACATCGTAAAAAACGGATTGTCAAAATACGTATAGTTGAAGGAGTAGTGCTGCACGCCTTCTAATCCCGGTTGCCAATATTGGCGCAAACTGTTAATGTCTAGCGAGCGCGGTCCCCAAGCCACAAGCGCATAATTGACGTTCTCACTTCCGTAGCCGTTAGATGGGCGGTTGTCGCTCCCAGAATTTACATAACTGATAGAAGCATTAAACGTGGTTTTGTCAGTCGGTTTAAAATTCAGTTTGGTAGCGACCGTTTGACGGTCCAGATTTACTCCGGGAATGATCGATTCGCTACGTAAATCGGTAAACGAAATGCGATAATTTCCTTTGTCAAAAGCGCTGCCTATCGCCACATTATTGATCGTAGTCACACCGGTCTCGTAAAAATCTTTCAGGTTATCGGGATGCGAGTTGAAGGCTGTTGGTGTGATGGCGACCCCGTTGTATAAGGAAGTGTCTCCACCGCGAACGACCGTTCCGTCAGGTAAAGTTACAGGTGAATCAAATTGCGCGATCAAGGTGCCCTGATCTAAACGCGGTCCCCAAGAATAGGAAATGAGGTCGTTGACCCCGCCGCCTAAACCATCAACAAACTCAAACTGACCGGAATTTCCCTGCCCGTATTGATTTTGAAATTCAGGCAGTTTAAATGGCGTATCTACAAAAACCGAAGTATTGATGCTGATGCCTAGACCTTTGCTTTGGCTTCCGTTTTTAGTTTCAATAATGATCACACCGTTTGATGCGCGGGTGCCGTAAAGCGCTGCGGCACTTGGGCCTTTAAGCACACTTACCGAAGCAATATCGTCTGGGTTGACTTCCATCGCGCCGTTACCAAAATCGATCTCTTGAAAACCGGCTGCCGCCTCGTTACTTTCATTAAAAACCGTGTTGTTATTGATGGGCGTTCCGTCAACGATAAACAGCGGATTGTTATTTGAAAAGGAAGCCTCACCTCGAATAGTGATCTTTGAAGAAGAACCCACGCCGGTAGCGCCTTGTGAAACGGTGACCCCGGCTAATTTCCCGGCAAGATTGTCGAGAAAGTTTGGTGCTTTTACCGCAGAAACTTCTTCTGCCTCGATGGTTTGCACAACATAGCCCAACTCTTTAGTCTCGCGCTCGAGACCGAGCGCCGTGATGACTACTTCGTCGAGGTCTGTAGTAGATTCTTGTAAGGTGATATTAATGGTAGTTCGCCCGTTGATTGATGTGGTTTGGGTGATGAAGCCAATTGCTGAAAATCGTAGTTCGTTAGCCGCAGCAGGAACTTCCAGCGAAAACATTCCGTTTTCATCGGTTATCGTGGCAGCATCGGTATTGACGGCAATGACATTTACAAACGGTACGGTCGTCCCGTCGCTTGAGGTGGTTACCGTACCCGAAATGGTAGTTTGGCTATTGGCAACTGCACACAGCAAGAGCATTAGCCCAAAATAAAGGTGTTTCATTTTTTTGTTTCTGATTAGTAAAAGAAAGCGGCTTGATTGTACAGCATACCGCGAGACAAATGATGTTGTCTTAAATACTTAAACTAACCGGAGAACCTTTGTTGAAGTAGTTTTGATACTGAAAGGTATCAAAGAAGAACTTTTGGATGGTGATTGGTTGCGTCCCTCTAAAATGTATGCGTAAAAGCAGTTTTTTGATCAAATACGGAAGTTGCCCACGATCTAAAAGTGCACCAATATCTGAAACCGAATCTAAGTCGTGCAGCACCTCAAGGGTTTTAGCTTGAATCTTTTGCTCACGTACTTTTCTAAGAATGATTTGCGTGAGTTTTGAAGTCTGCCAAGGAAGTTCCAAAAGCGCTTGTGCATTAAAATGCGCTTTGTTGAGTCCCATTAAATAAAAGCCACCATCAACGGAAGGACCAATGACCATCGGGCAGTTTTGCAATTCGCTTGCGGCTGTAAGTAAATGCTGCTTGGTTAAATGCGGACTGTCATTCCCAATACTGATGACATTGTCATAGCCCAGCTCATAAATTTCGGTAAAGGCTTGTGTATAGCGTTCAGCAAACGTGGCCCCTTTTTGATTCTTTTCAGAATAAATGTAAAAGGGTAGTCCGCTTTGTTTTACCGTTTTTAAAGTCTGCCGGTTGAGCGCTTCAAAAAGTTGCACACCATTATGCATCGACTTGTGTCGTGCGTCTTCTTCCGCAGAGCGGGCAAAAATTAATATTGCGGTTTTAGTATTCAATAAAGCGGTAAACTTAACGTGTGCTTCTGGTTATTTTGAGATTAGGCTACAGTTCCCTGGCAGCTGCTTCCTGCGCCGGCAGTACAGCCGTAGCAATGCTGAGAAATGATGATATTTCGATCGTTAAGCACATCTTCATTATATTCTGAAATATGCTTCACTTTTGAATTTACTTTGAGATCCAGCATTTGATTGAAGTCACAATCGTACAACCAGCCGTCCCAACTAATCGAGATCGTATTGGTACACATTACATTTGCCACCGCAGCCGGATTGTAAGCTTCAACAAGTTGGTACATATAATCCTCATAGTTTTCCGAAGCGATCAAGTAATCCAGAAAGCGTGCGATAGGAAGGTTGGTAATTGCAAACAGATTATGAAATTGAATACTAAAATCTTCCATCAAGGCTTTTTTGAAATCCTTCTCCATTCCTGCCTGATCAGAAGGGAGGTAAGCGCCGTTAGGATTATAAACAAGGTCTAGGCGCAAGTCGCTGTCTGGCATTCCGTAACCTACGGCGTTTAATTCCTGTAAGGCTTTGATCGACTTGTCAAAAACACCTTCACCGCGTTGTTTATCGGTTTTACCACGCGTCCAATGCGGCATCGAGCTCACAACGTGCACATTGTGTTTTTTGAAAAACTCCGGTAGATCGTAGTATTTCTTATTGGCGCGAATGATCGTCAGGTTACTGCGTACAATAAAATCTTTAATCCCTGCTTTACTCGCTTCTTCAACAAAACGTCTGAAATTAGGATTCATTTCAGGAGCACCTCCGGTAAGATCCAGTGTATGTGCGCCAGTGTTTTTGATCACTTCCAGACACTGCTCCATCGTTTCCCAAGTCATTATTTCTTTACGATCGGGACCGGCATCTACGTGACAATGCTCACACACTTGATTACACATATATCCCACATTGATCTGAAGGATTTCCAGTTTTTTAGGTCGTAACGGAAATTGGTTGGTCTCTTTGATCTTTTTAGCAAACGTAGGAAGTTCGCCATCGGCAAAAATTCCACCGGATAAAACCTCAAGCTGTTTATTGGCTTGAGCGAGATCGTCGTGACGTTTATGTAGGGATTTTTTTGTTTGAGTTGCAGGCATAAAAGCGTTTGTTTTTCTTTTTCAGTAGTGACTAAGATAGGACTAAGTTGCTAGAATATAGCCTTTAGTGCTACATTTCTAGCTTATTCACTTTATTCATCATCATCGTACCGTGTACGAGGGTAGCACCGCTCTTGATCGCGGCACCTACGTGAATGGCTTCCATCATTTGTTCTTTGGTCACGCCGCGTTGCAAGGTGTCTTTGGTGTACGCGTCGATGCAATACGGGCATTGTTCGGTATGCGCAACAGCAAGGGCGATAAGCGCCTTCTCTCGTGCAGTAAGCGCACCTTCTTCAAAAACTTTTCCGTAGTAATCAAAGAATTTTGTGCCCAGTTCCTCGCTCCATTCGGTGATCTTACCAAATTTTCTCAGGTCTGCCGGATCGTAATAATTGTTGTTAGCCATGATGATTTTTTGTTTTGAGTTATAAAAAGCATAACTACACGAGTAGTTACGGAGATAATTGTGTTGTGGTTTTTTTAATGCGGAAAAACCCTAAAGTTTTTCAATAAGCTGCGTAAAAAGTTTAACCATATCAGGTTCTGCTTTTCCGGCGGCAGCCATAATATCTTGTATGTCTACAGGCGCTAGATTTTCTGGGTCGCACTCATCGGTAATTACCGAAACGGCAGCAACCGGCAAATCGAGATGGTTGGCGACAATCACTTCTGGAACGGTACTCATCCCAACCGTGTCAGAGCCGATGATTTTAAGAAATCTATATTCGGCGCGGGTTTCAAGCTGTGGACCAACTACTGAAGCATAAACACCTTCGTGTAACGTGATTCCTTCCGTCTTTGCGATATCTTTAAGAATGTTGCGCATAGGCACGTCGTATGGTTCGCTCATATCAGTAAAACGTGAACCTAATTGTTCAACCCCTTTAAACGCAAGGGGAGAACCACCTTGCAAGTTGATGTGATCTTCAATAAGCATAATCTCGCCTTTTTTAAAGTTGAGGTTGATCGCCCCGGCTGCATTACTGATGAGTAGTTTTTTTATGCCAAGTTCGTTCATAACACGCACCGGGTAACTCACATCGCGTAACGTATAGCCTTCATAAATATGAAAACGACCTTGCATCACGATCACTTTTTTTCCACCTAAAGTTCCGTAGATTAATTTTCCGGTATGAAATTCAACCGTGGCGGTCGGAAAGTTGGGAATGTGGTTGTAGCTCACCGAACTGATGATCTCAACTTTATCTACAAATTGACCAAGACCGGTACCTAAAATAATACCGATTTCCGGAGCTTCAAAACCGCGCTCTTTAAGGAACTGCGCAGATTCTTCAATAAATTTTTTCATGGATTTTTATTTCAAATGTTCTGGTAAAAAAGGCTTGAAGGCCTCAATACCTTTTATATCTTCGTAATAGTCTACATCATTACGGGTTTCTAGCAATTTAACAGATTCTGAGCTTAAATCGGCAAGCGTGTCTTTAAGAACGGTTTCAGTTCCCCAAGTTTTATTGCTGAAAAGTTCTGGTTTTAAGAAGGTCATTCCGAGTAAATAATACCCACCGTCTTCAGCCGGACCTACTACAAAATCGTTCTCATCAAGTGCTGCAAATGCTTCTTCTAGATCTTTTTGAGAAAGGTCATACATATCGCTGCCAATGATAATCGCTTTTTTATAGCCGCTCGCAAAAGCTCCTGAAAACGCCTTTTGCATTCGAGCTCCCAGATCATCACCGTGTTGTAATTTTTTGGTAAACGTGTTTTCATCCCAATAATCTGAAGCACGTATTTTTTCAGAATAAAAAACCTGTTTATCTACGCTCAAATTTTGGGTAATGCTCACCGTGTGCTGAAGTAAAAACTTGTAGATCTCAAGCGCGGAAGCATCACCCACACCGCCTGCAAGTCGGGTTTTTACTTTACCCAATTCGGGATTTCGGGTAAAGATTAAAAGGACTTTATCTGAGGTAGGGAAATGAAATTCTGTCGCGAAATCTTTTTCAGAATCGGTGTCTTTTTTGCTTAATAGACCCATTAGATGTTGTTAATTGATAAAAGTCAAATTTAATGAACCGCAATTCCCGTACTTAAATAATCTTCCCAATTTTTTGAAAAGGTGTGTACTTTTTGAGTGCTTTTGCCTTTAGTATCTACAATTTTGAAGCCTGCATCTTTCCAAGCAAAAATCCCGCCGTAGAGATTATAAGCGGTTTTGCCGGTTTTGCGTTCAAGCTTTTCGCCAAAATCTTCGCTACGAATGCCCACGGTGCAATACACTACTATTGGTTTTTTCTTATTTGATATGGAATCTAAAAATGCATCTTGAGGTCTTTCTCCAACCCAGATCGCTGACGGAAGATGGCTTACCTCAAACTCTTCTCTTTTGCGGGTATCTAGAATGGTATAAGCTTCGAGATTCATTTTAAGTTCTTGCACAGAAATATAAGGAACGCTTCGGGTGTTGTAGGTTTCCAGAAGTTTATCAATAGATTTTTTCTGGCTGAAACCAAAAAGAGGAAGTAGAAGAGCGAGAAGCAGGTGAAATTTCATTCAAGAGTATTAATAAGGCAGTTTCTTAGTTCTGGTAAAACTTACGAAGAAACGCTTTTTTTGGTTTGATTTTAAAGGAATCGATAAGCACGTGAATTACAGCACGCTTTAAAAGAGGGCGGTAATTCCGTGACGTTTCCCTTTAGTATTTCATATATTTAGCTTTAAAAAAACAACATTCCTTTGATAACAATAAAACCCTTTGATACCACGCAAGACGGTCGTCCTGTTTTAAGTGTAAAACTGAAAAACTCCTCAGGGATGGAAGCGCATTTCATCACCTATGGCGCCATACTACAACGATTAATTGTTCCGGACGCCGGCGGGTTTACCGATGTGGTTTTAGGATATAATGACTTGCATTCTTATGAAGAAGATACCTTTTTTATGGGGCAATTGGTGGGTCGAAGCGCAAACCGAATCGCTAATGCAACAGTGAGCCTAGACGGAAAAAAAGTTGCGTTGAGTGCCAACGAAGGCACAAATCATCTTCACGGTGGTTTTGAAGGTTTCGGTAAGAAAATTTGGGAAGTTGCCGAGTTGGAAGATGAGGTGGTTTTTTCTTATTTGAGTAAAGACGGTGAAGAAGGCTATCCCGGGAATTTAGAGACTAAAATGTTCGTCAAACTAACTGAAGAGAATGCGCTAGAAATGCGTCTCGAAGCCACAACCGACAAAGAAACTATTGTTAATCTAACCCGACACGAATATTTCAATTTGAATCCGTCGAGTGGGGAGGGCATTGCAAAGCATCAACTATTGATTAACGGAGAAGGGATTTTACCCAAAACCGAGCAAAACGTTCCTGACGGTAGCGTAAAACCTGTTGAGAATACGCCGTTTGATTTGCGTGAACTTCGCTTTTTAGAACAGCCACTGGCTCAACTTGAAGGTGGTTTTGATCATAATTATGTTCTGGAAAAATACAGTAAAGAAGTACCGGCTGCCGTACTTGCTGCACCTTCGGGAACACCAAAAATGGAATTTTACTGCACTCAACCGGGAATCCAGTTTTACAGCGCCAACGGAATTGAAAAGGTAGAGAACAAGACAGGAACGATTCAAGGGCCTTCGCCGGCCTTGTGTTTAGAACCGCAGTTTTTCCCGGATACGCCCAACCATCCCAATTTTCCGTCAACGGTTTTAAAACCGGGAGAACAGTATAAGCATACCATCACGTATAAATTTTTATAAATGGAAACTTCATATATCATCGCTTTTGATCAGGGCACAACCAGTACTCGGGCCATTTTATTTGATGAGCACGGTAAGGTTGTCGCTATTTCGCAAAAGGAATTGAAACAATATTATCCGCAGTCCGGTTGGGTAGAACACGATCCGGAAATGATCTTTAATGATCAAAAGGAAGTTTTTGAGGCGGTGGTCCAAAAAGCAAAAGTTCCACTTGAAGCTATAAAGGGAATTGGAATCACCAATCAGCGTGAGACTACCATCGTTTGGGATAAGAAAACGGGAAAACCGGTTTACAATGCGATTTGCTGGTTAGATAAACGTACCGAAGCCATTTGCGAAGGCTTGCGAGAGCGCGGCCTTTCAAGATATATTCTGAAAAACACCGGGCTGGTAATTGACAGTTATTTTTCGGCAACCAAGATAAAGTGGATTCTGGATAATGTTGAAGGTGCGCGTGAGAAGGCCGAAGCGGGCGATTTGCTCTTTGGTACGGTAGATAGCTGGTTGATCTACAAGTTCACCGGCAAACACCGTACAGATCATACTAACGCGTGCAGAACCATGCTGTACAATATTAAAGATATGGCTTGGGATCAGGAGTTGCTTGAGGAATTGACTATTCCGAAAAAAATGTTGCCTAAAGTGCAACCTTCATCTTCAGATTTTGGGACGATAACGTATCAAGATGCTGAGTTTCCTATTTATGGAGTTGCCGGTGATCAACAGGCGGCGCTTTTTGGTCAAGGCGGTTATAAGTCAGGAATGGCAAAAAACACCTATGGAACTGGTTGTTTTATGCTGTTGAACACCGGGAAAAAACCTTCGTTTTCTAAAAACGGACTCATAACAACCTTATGCTGTACGCTCGAAGATAAAAAGCCAAAATATGCTTTAGAAGGAAGTGTTTTTGTGGGAGGTGCATCGATTCAATGGTTGCGGGATCAAGTGGGGATCATTGAGAATGCCGAAGAAACTAATGCCATTTGTCAAAGTATTCCGCCGCTTGAAGATCTGTTTTTTGTTCCTGCATTCAACGGACTTGGAGCTCCATATTGGGATGGAAATGCGAAAGGAAGTATTCAAGGATTGACCTTTTCAACAGGTCGCAAAGAACTGGTGAAAGCTACGGTTGAAGCGCTTGCCTATCAAGTAACCGACTTGATTAAAGCGATGGAAGAAGATAGCGGTAAGCAAATTAAAACCTTAAAGGTTGACGGTGGCGCTTGTGCTAATGATTACCTGATGCAGTTTCAAGCAGATCTTTTAGATGCGCAGGTAGATCGCCCAGAAATGCTTGAAGTTACCGCCTGGGGTGCAGCCTTATTAGCGGGAATCAAAGTGGGTATTTGGACGCAAAAAGACATTGCTACATTGCGTAGTGCTGATCAGGTATTTGAACCTGAAATGGATGTAAGAACGCGTAACCACAAGCAAGAAGGCTGGGAGCTTGCGGTGATGCGCACACGCTCTGGTTATGCCGAAACCATCGAGAAGGAAAAGGAGCCTTTACGTTTTAGCGTGCGGGATCGTAAGCGTTACATCAAAAAAGCGAAGAAGAAAAAATTTGATTTGGTCATCATTGGTGGCGGAGTTACCGGAGCGGGGATCGCGCTCGATGCAGCGACCCGCGGTATGAGCGTTTGCCTTATTGAGAAAAATGATTTCGCCTCAGGAACTAGTAATAAAAGTACCAAATTGGTACACGGCGGTTTGCGTTATCTAAAACAAATGGAAATCGGTCTGGTCAAAGAATCAGGAACTGAGCGCGCTATCGTACACAAGTTGGCGCCACACCTTGTGGTGCCTGAGAAAATGCTCCTACCACTTATCGAGGGTGGGCAATATGGTAAATTTTTGACTTCTATAGGGCTTAAGGTATATGACTTGCTTGCCAATGTAGATGACGAAGATAAACGCCGTATGTTGACCAAAGAAGAGACGCTTGAGCGCGAACCCATTCTTGACGAGAGCACTTTGCTGGGTGGTGGTTTTTATGCGGAATATAGAACTGACGATGCTCGTCTCACTATTGAGTTGATGAAAAAAGCCGCCGGTTTTGGTGCGATTTGCCTCAACTACTGCGAGATGGAAGATTTTGTGTACAACTACAAGGGCAAGATTACCGCGGTTAACTGCAAAGATCACAACACGGGAAAAACCTTTGAAGTAGAAGGAAGAACGTTTGTTTCTGCCACCGGCCCTTGGGTTGATAAGCTTAGGAAGAAAGATGAGTCGATGAACAACAAACATTTGCATTTGACTAAAGGAGTGCATTTGGTCTTTCCGAAGGAAAAATTACCCGTTCATCAATCGCTCTATTTTGACGTTCCAGACGGGCGTATGATTTTTGCGATTCCGCGAGGTAGAGTGACCTATGTGGGAACCACAGATACCAATTACTCCGGAAGTTTAGATCGTGTGGTGGCAACTAAAGCCGATATTAAATATTTGCTTGATGCCGTAAACGGAACCTTCCCTGATATTAATTTGACCGAAGAAGATATCGAGTCGAGCTGGGCAGGACTTCGACCACTCATTCACGAGGATGAGAAAGATCCTTCAGAATTATCGCGAAAGGATGAAACATTTATTAGTAAAAGTGGCTTGATCTCTATTGCCGGCGGAAAACTTACCGGATACCGTAGAATGGCCCAACGTGTAAACGAAACAGTAAGTAAGCGACTTAAAGAGAAATTTGGTAAGACCTATGATGAGTCCCGCACTCAGCATATTGCCTTGACTTCTCACGCAATGCGGAATACCCAAGAGGTAGAAGATTATCAAAACTACTTGGAGCAGGAATTAGATTTTATGCAAATTGATAACGCCGCTTTTAAAGCCTGGTATTTGGTTTCCACTTATGGAAAGCAAACAGATATCATCAAAAATAAGATCAATTATTTTAGAGATGCAGACGTAAATGATAGACTACTGCGCGCTGAATTGTGGTACAGTGTTAATTATGAAATGACCAACAGTCTGGCAGATTTCTTTGTACGTCGTACCGGGAGACTCTATTTTAATATCGAAACGGTAACGCAGTATCGTCAACAAGCAGTGCAGGATTTTATCAATTATTTAGATTGGGATGAAGAGCGCGTTGCTTTTGAAAATAAGAAGCTTGACGAGTTGTTATACGATGCAACGCATTTTTATGAATCTGAGATTCTTAGCTAATTTTCTGCTTAAGCTTTCTAGCTCTTAAAAATTAAACGTTATTTTTACGTTTAAATAAATAGCCCAATGGACAAAGGATTTTTAATAGATATGGACGGAGTCATTTACAGCGGTAATGACTTGATTCCGGGAGCAGATACTTTTATAAAAACATTGCAAGACCGTGACATTCCGTTCTTGTTTATGACCAATAACAGTCAGCGTAGCCCCATTGATGTTGTGAATAAACTACGCCCGATGGGAATTCACATTAAAGAAGATAATGTGTACACCAGTGCGATGGCAACCGCTTGGTTTTTAGGGTTTACAAAGCCTAACGGTACCGCTTACGTTCTAGGTGAGGGAGGACTTCTAAGCAGCTTGCACGAAAATGGGTACAGCTTGGTGACTCAAGATCCTGATTATGTTGTGGTAGGTGAAGGCCGAAATTTCACTTTAGAAATGGCAAACAATGCTGTAGATATGATTCTTGGTGGCGCTAAACTGATCGCGACCAATTTAGATCCTTCGCCTAAGAAAATTGGCTGGTCTAATCTAGGAATCAAAGCGATCGTTAAGATGATCGAAGAAGCAACCGGGCGTAAAGCCTTTTCGGTAGGAAAACCTAGTCCTGTAATGATGCGTGCCGCTCGAAAAAAATTAGGCTTGACCACAGATCAAACCATAGTAATAGGAGACACGATGGATACTGATATTCTGGGCTCTATTCAAATGGGGTACAAGACTATCCTTACTCTGTCAGGAGTTTCGAAGCAAGAGGAAATAGGTACGTATGCATTTGGTCCTGATATGGTCATCGACTCACTCAAAGATTTTAACATCGACGAGGCTTTAGAGAAGCTTTCCGTTGAAAATAACGTAGCAGAATTTTGAAAATACTAGTAACCGGCGGACTCGGATTTATAGGTTCGCATACCGTAGTCGAATTACAAAATGCAGGATACGAGGTGGTCATTATTGACGATCTGTCTAATGCTTCAGAAGATGTTTTAGATGGAATAGAAGCCATTACCGGTAA
Organism: Leeuwenhoekiella palythoae; assembly: GCF_020310025.1. Taxonomy (GTDB): domain Bacteria; phylum Bacteroidota; class Bacteroidia; order Flavobacteriales; family Flavobacteriaceae; genus Leeuwenhoekiella; species Leeuwenhoekiella palythoae. The sequence goes on along the minus strand of NZ_CP084318.1, from coordinate 1,177,848 downwards.
AAGACCTGAGTTTGAAAAATTGGATCTAAGAGATCGCAACGCGGTTTCGGCTTTCTTTAAAAAATACGCAGACGTAAGCGGGGCGATTCATTTTGCGGCTTCAAAGGCAGTAGGAGAAAGTGTTCATAAACCTTTGTTGTACTACGAAAACAATCTAAGTTCCTTAGTGTATCTGCTGAAAGAACTCACCGAAAAAGCTTCGGCTAATTTTATATTCAGTTCGTCGTGCACGGTTTACGGTCAGGCTGATGAATTACCTATAACCGAAAGCGCACCGGTAAAACCTGCTGAATCTCCGTACGGAAATACCAAGCAGATCGGCGAAGAGATCATTAGAGACACGGCTAAAGTTTACGAGAATTTTAAAGCTATAGCGTTACGCTATTTTAACCCGATTGGAGCACACGAAAGTGTAGAAATAGGGGAGTTGCCGCTAGGCGTTCCGCAGAATTTGGTGCCGTTTATTACGCAGACTGCAGCCGGACTGCGTGATGAACTTAGTGTGTTTGGCAATGATTATCCTACCGAAGATGGTACGTGTGTACGTGATTATATTCACGTGGTTGACTTAGCTAAAGCGCACGTAAAGGCGCTAACACGTTTGGTGGAAAGCGAAAATAAAAGCAATTACGAAGTATTTAATTTAGGAACCGGCACCGGAAGTTCTGTGCTTGAAGTGATCAACACTTTTGAAGAAGTTTCCGGAGTGCAATTGCCTTATAAGATTGTAGACCGAAGAGAAGGTGATGTGGTTGCTGCCTATGCAGACACCGAACATGCCAATAACGAACTCGGATGGAAATCAGAGTTGACGCTCGCTGATGCATTAGACTCTGCCTGGAAATGGGAGAAAAAAGTTCGCGGTATCAAGTAATTTGAAAAGCGATGTAAAACACAAAAGCCCAAACCTGATTGATTTGGGCTTTTGTGTTTTTTAAAAGAATGTATGTTTTAAAGTTTGCGGGTGCTGTTGCGAATCACCAATTCAGTTTCTATAACTTCTTGTTTGGGTGCTTCTTTTTCTTTGGCGTTGATGTTTTTAAGTGCGATCTCTATTGCCTTTTTTCCCATAATTTCGGCTTGTTGCTTTACTGTGGTCACCGATGGAAAATAATTTCGCGCCAGCGTTCCGTCAGTAAATCCTATAACGCTTACATCATTAGGAACTTCTAAGCCTTTAGTGCGAATGGTGTTCATCGCGTAGATCGCGCTAGATTCGTCTGTGGTGATCAGAGCGTCTATTTCATTCTTGTCAAGAAAAGTTCCTAAATCCTGTTCTAGCGTTGCCAGCTTGGTATATAAAACTTTAGGAACCGCGCCTTCTTCTTTTGAAACGGCGGCTTGGTAACCGGCCAGTCTTTTATTGCCCACCGAAGTATTGCTCAAAGTAGACAATAACGCCACATTTTTACAACCGGTTTTATAGAGATAACTGGTGGCTTCAAAAGCTCCGGAGAAATCATTAATTACCACGCTATCGCAAGCTACATCAGTATTTGCACGGTCAAACATCACTAACGGAATATCATAATGCAATACATCATTGAGATGCTCGATTGCATTAGATTCCTGCGTCTCAGAAGTAAGGCTGATAATAATCGCATCTACCGAAACATCGCTCAGCATATTGAGGCTTTGCTTTTCTTTTTCTAGAGATTCGTTAGAGATGCAGGTAACCAGACTGTAACCATTTTTTGTGGCTTCTTCTTCCATCCCCACGATGACCTTTGCAAAAAAGTTGTGCATAATGTTAGGGATCACCACGCCAAGGGTATTGGTGCGGCTGCTTTTTAATCCCCGAGCCATCGCATTAGGGCGGTATTTGAGTTGTCTGGCTGCTGTTTTTACTAAAAGTTTTGTAGCCTCACTTATTTCTGGGCTGTCTGCTAATGCTTTTGAGACTGTAGAAATAGATAAGTTGAGGTGTTCTGCAATTCCTTTCAATGTGGTTTTAGTAGACATTTTAATTTTTAGTGTAATGTGTGTCTGCTAAATTACGTAAAGTTTTTGCAGCCATCTCTGCTGTGATGTCTCTTTGTGGAGTAGCAAACATTTCATAGCCTACCATAAATTTCTTAACCGTTGCTGAGCGCAGTAATGGCGGGTAGAAAGACATATGAAAATGCCAGCAGTCCCAATCCTGACCATCAGTAGGTGCCTGATGAATTCCTGAACTGTAAGGGAATGAGATCTTAAACAGGTTATCATATTTAATGGTTACCGCTTTAATGATCTTAGCGTAATCGAGACGTTCTGCTTCAGAAAGGGTTAAAATAGTTCTGTGTTGTTTTTTAGGTAGAATCATCACTTCGTAAGGCCATACTGCCCAATAAGGCACCAGAGCTACAAAGTATTCGGTCTCTACAATGATGCGCTCTTGCAAGGCAAGCTCTTCTTTTAAATATTCAGCTAAAAGACTAACACCGTTATCATTCCAGTATTCTCTAAGGTGTTTGTTTTTTTTAGCCACTTCTTGCGGAATGGTGCGCTGCGCCCAAATTTGACCGTGTGGGTGCGGATTGCTGCATCCCATGGTTGCACCTTTGTTTTCAAAGATCTGCACGTGGTTGATATCACTTTTTTTGCCCAATTCGCGATATTCTCTTTGCCAAAGCGCGATGACTTTGTCAATATTTTCAACTTCCATAACAGGAAGTGTTAGAGAATGATCAGGCGAGAAACATACTACTTTACAAATCCCACTTTCAGATTCAGCTTTTAGTAAACCGCTTTTAAATTTGGCTTGAGGCACATCATTTTTAAGTGCAGCAAAATCATTAACAAATGACCACGGTTCGGTGTAATTTTCGTTGATATGACCACCGGCACGCTCATTTCCAGGGCATAAATAACAATTGGGATCGTAAGAAGGGCGCTCTTCAACAACGATATCTTCTTCTTTACCTTGCCACGGACGTTTAGTTCTGTGTGGAGAAACTAAAATCCATTCTCCTGTGAGTATGTTGTAACGTCTGTGTGAATTATCATTAAAATCTACCATAATCAGGCTTGTATTGTTTAGTGTATACGTTCCCCACCATTTGCAGGCATTGCCGTAAATGTAGAGAGTTTAATATTGAATTGTTTGTGATATGCTTTTTTAGCAGCTTCCACATAGGCGTCAATGTGGTCCTCGTGAATTAGATTGATGGTACAGCCACCAAAACCACCGCCCATCATTCGGCAACCTAAAACAGCATCATAGTTTTTAGAAAAATCGGTAAGAAAATCTAATTCTTTACAACTCACTTGATATTTGTGCTGAAGTCCGTCGTGAGAACCATACATTAAAGTTCCGAAGGTTTTTAGATCTTCTGCTTTAAGCGCTTTAGCCGCTAACGCCACACGCTGGTTTTCTTCTAAAACATATTCACATCGTTTATAAACCACGGGATCAAAATCGGCTTTATGTTTTTGCAACTGTTCTAAAGTTACATCACGCAGGGTTATGATCTCAGGATACCACTTCTGTAGCAATGCAACGCCTGCTTCACATTCCGCTCTGCGTACGTTGTATTCGCTCGTAGATAGACTGTGAGAAACATTGGTGTTCAGCAGTAGCAACTTGTAAGGTTCAATGGCAAACGGAAGCAATTGATATTCGAGACTTTGACAATCCAATTGGATCACGTGGTTCTCTTTACTCATTACAGAAGCAAATTGATCCATAACACCACATTTGGTACCTACATAGTTATGCTCGGCCATTTGTGATAATTTGATGATTTCCAGATCAGTCAAGCCTAAATCAAAAAGTTCATTAAGCCCTTTGGCTAAACCACATTCTAAGGCCGCTGAAGAACTGATGCCGGCTCCCATAGGCAGATTGCTGTGCATCATACAATCAAAACCTTTAATACCATGCCCCAGTTTTTTAATTTCTTCTACAACGCCAACAATATATCTTGTCCATTCGGCGCCGTTAGGATCATAGGTCGCAACGTCAAAACTAAAATGCGAGTCATAGTTTAAACTGGTGATGCGTGCCTGAGACGGAGTGCCATTCTTTTTTAAATAAAACTGAATGGTTTTATCAATTGCGGTAGGCATCACAAAACCATTGTTATAGTCTGTATGCTCACCAATAAGGTTGACGCGACCTGGTGAATTGATAACAACCTCGGCTTTAAATGCGCCTAGCTGCGCAATATGTTCGGGAGATTGCGAATGTGTAATTTGCTGTTCCAAAATACCGTTGAGGATTTAGATTAGTTGTGTAAATGAATGTCAAAGATACATATATAATATTAAATGTAATTTGTACGTTTAAAAATTTTTAAACTATTTTTGTGAAATTCAATAAGATACTGATGGTGTGAACGATGCGCTCAGGTGCTTTTTGAGCAGTAACATTTTAAACTTTGAAAAGGTTAGGTGAATAGGGTAATTAGTTTTTGGAAGACTTAGATAAATCGCGCTTCTAAAAAAAACGACAAAATCTTGTGGTGAATAAAAATTGATGCATTTTTGTAGGGTTTTGACATTTTTTGAGTCCTATTTTTAATAAATACCAAATCGTTTAGTTTACATTTGGAGGCAGAAAAAATGAGCATTCATAACACCTAACTACAACGGTGTAGTTTGATAAACTTAAATTTATGGCATTAATTTCCTTTTTAGCATTTACCATTTTAGTAGCGGTCATTTCATGGCTGGCTGTTCGAAAATCTGATGAATCTACCTCTGATGGTTACTTTTTAGGTGGACGTAGTTTAACCGCCGGAGTAATCGCAGGTTCCTTACTCTTAACCAACTTATCGACTGAGCAGATCGTAGGTCTAAACGGAAGCGCTTATAAAGACGGTTTATCTGTAATGGCCTGGGAAACGCTGGCAGCACTCTCTATCGTTGTAACGGCGATCTTTTTATTGCCGCGCTATTTAAAAGGAGGGATTACCACAGTACCGCAATTTTTAGCGGAACGTTTTGATACCACGACTAAAACCATCACTTCTGGCTTGTTTTTAACCGGTTATGTAGTGGTTTTACTTCCCGTGATCTTATACTCTGGTTCTGTAGCCATCAGCGGTATGTTTGACGTACCTACCTTACTGGGCGTTTCAGATACTACAGCACTTGTAATTTGTATTTGGGGAATCGGGATCATCGGTTCTATTTATGCGGTTTTTGGCGGACTCAAAGCGGTTGCGGTTTCTGATAGTATCAATGCAGTAGGATTGATCATCGGCGGGGTAATGATTCCTGTTTTTGGTCTGATGGCTATTGGTGACGGAAGCGTTCTAGAAGGGTTAAGCACTTTAGTTGATGCAAATCCTGAGCGTTTTGATTCTACCGGTGAACCGGGACAAGAGGTGCCTTTTGCTACAATTTTTACCGGGATGATGCTCGTACAATTATTTTACTGGGGAACCAATCAGCAAATCATTCAAAGAGGATTAGGCGCAAAAAGTTTAGCCGAAGGTCAAAAAGGACTTTTACTTGCAGCATTCTTAAAGATCTTAGGTCCGATTATTTTGGTATTACCTGGGATGATCGCATATTATTACTTTGAAGGTGGATTAGCAAGTAGTGATCTTGCGTATCCTGAATTGGTGCGTGCAGTGCTTCCAAAACCGTTAATGGGCTTTTTTGCTGCGGTATTGTTTGGAGCTATTTTGAGTTCGTTTAATAGTGTGTTGAACAGTTCTGTAACCTTATTCGGTATTGATATTTATAAGCAGCATATTAACAAAGAAGCTTCAGAAAGTGTGGTTGTTAAATACGGAAAGATCTTTGGAGTATGTCTTGCACTAGCAGCGATGTTTATTGCACCTTTGATCGCAAACGCCGGAAGTTTATTCAGCTATTTACAAGAAATCAACGGTATTTACAGTATTCCAATTTTTACCATCATCGTAGTGGGTTATTTCACAAAACGTGTTCCGGCTATTGCAGCAAAAATTGGGATCGTTTCAGGTTCTATTCTGTATATCATCAGTCAGTTTGTGATGAAGCCTTACTTTGGCGAAGAGAATTATCCGCACTATCTGCACGTGATGGCGATCCTGTTTGTGACCAATATTATTATTATGTTGCTTATAGGTAAAGTAGTTCCTAGAAAAGAACCATTTGTACTCGAGTACACTAAAAAGGTTTCTATAGAGCCTTATAAATATGTGAATCAGGTGGGTATTGTGATCTGTCTGATCGTAGTTGGTATTTATATCTATTTTGCCAAATAGAATACGGAAATCAATAGTTCAAAGCTCGTTGTAAAACGGGCTTTTTTTTGGTTTAGCCGAAAGTTTAAAGCATCAAAACCTATCGAATATAGTGCTAAAGTAAGTGCGTAAAAAAGCCTTGAGGAATAAAACCTCAAGGCGTTTGAATTAAAGAAGTTTGTTTGTGTTAACTCAGTAAACCTCTAGAGATTACAATCTTTTGAATTTCTGAAGTGCCTTCATAGATCTGAGTGATCTTGGCATCCCGCATCAAGCGTTCAACATGATATTCTTTTACAAAACCATTTCCTCCGTGTACTTGTACTGCTTCAACAGTAACATCCATGGCAACTTTCGAAGCATAGAGTTTAGCCATTGCGCTCGAAATATCGTAGTTGTTTCCTTGATCTTTATCCCAAGCTGCTTTCATTACTAAATGACGCGCAGCTTCGATCTCAACATTCATATCAGCAAGCTTAAAAGCGATGGCTTGATGGTTACAAATTTCGGTACCAAAAGCTTTGCGCACTTTTGAGTAATCACGAGCCAATTCATAGGCTCCGGCAGCAATACCTAGCGCTTGTGCTGCTATACCTATGCGACCGCCGCTTAAGGTTTTCATAGCGAACTTAAACCCAAAGCCGTCCTCACCAATGCGATTTTCTTTGGGGACTTTTACGTCGTTAAAAATCAGCGAATGCGTGTCACTTCCGCGAATTCCTAGTTTTTGCTCTTTAGGGCCTACTTCAAAACCTTCCCAGCCTTTTTCAACAATAAAAGCATTGATGCCGCGATGTTTCTTTTCTTTATCTGTCTGAGCGATGACTAAGTAATAATCTGCAGAACCGCCGTTAGTGATCCAGTTCTTGGTTCCGTTTAAAATGTAGTGATCGCCTTTGTCGATCGCGGTGGTTTTTTGAGAAGTAGCATCACTTCCTGCTTCTGGCTCGCTTAAACAGAACGCGCCTAATTTTTCACCGGTCGTTAATTTAGAAAGGTACTTTTCTTTTTGCGCCTGACTGCCGTAATTAGCCAGACCATAATTAACCAAACTATTATTGACCGAAACAATCACCGAGGCCGAAGCGTCTATTTTCGATAATTCTTCCATTACCAGAACATAAGAGATGGTATCCATACCGCCACCGCCAAACTCGGTTGGTGCCATCATTCCTAAGAATCCCATTTCGCCCATTTTCTTGATCAATTCTTTAGGGAAATGCTGCTGTTCATCGCGCTCAATCACTCCGGGTAGTAATTCATTTTGAGCAAATTCGCGAGCTGCGTCCCGAATCATTAAATGCTCTTCACTTAAACTAAAGTCCATATTAACTTGTGCTTTTAGATTGTACTATATCGTTTTCTTAAATTGTGTTCAGTTTAAAATATAAAGGTGTTAATTGGGTATAAATTAATCAATTTATTATGCTTGCATAACACTTTGTAAATTAAACCAATTTATTTATAGAAAATTCAAAAACTAATGATAAATATGCCGTAATTTAAATATTCTTTATAATTATAGCTAGTTTTTAAGAAAAAGCATAATTCATTTTATGAATTCAACCACTTATTTAATGCTCGGTGTGATGAGCGGAACCTCTTTAGACGGAGTTGATCTTGCTTATGTGCGCTTTACGAAAACCAAGCATTGGCAGTACGGACTGCTTTCTTGCGAGACTATACCTTACGAAACAGAGTGGGTTACACGCTTACAAAATGCCGTAGACCTGCCTCAGTCAGCCTTGGCAAGTTTAGATCAAGAATATACGGCTTATTTGGCAACCCTAATACAAGATTTTCGGGCGAGAAATCCGTTAAAGCATATAGACGTGATCGCCTCTCACGGTCATACCATTTTACATCAACCAGCTCAGGGAATTACTTATCAAATAGGCAATCGCCCAGAATTGGCAAGGCTTTGCAATAATCTGGTAGTTTGTGATTTTAGAGTTGAAGATGTGGCTTTAGGTGGGCAAGGAGCACCATTAGTGCCTATTGGAGATCAACTCTTGTTTCACAAGTATGATGCATGTTTAAATATTGGTGGCTTTGCAAATCTGTCTTTTCAGAAGGGAGAAGGGCGCGTAGCTTTTGATACGTGTCCGGCTAATATCGTGCTCAATCAACTGACTCGTAAGCTTGGGATGCCTTTTGATAAAGACGGTCTGATTGCCAAACGCGGAAAGATTAACACAGCTGTTTTAGATCAACTGAATGCGTTACCATTTTATTCGCAAACCGGCCCAAAATCCTTGGGTCTTGAATGGGTGAAAGCCAAAATTTTTCCTATACTCAATGCGAGCGATGCTTCGGTAGATGATCTTATTGCAACCTTTACGCAACATATTGCGGTTCAGCTTGCAAAAACGTTCGCCCAACTGCCAGCAACAAAAAATGGAATATTAGTAACCGGTGGTGGTGCGTATAACAAACACCTTATAGCTATCACGCAAAATCTTGTGCAGCATAAGCTGATCGTGCCTGGAGCGAGCCTCATCGAATTCAAAGAAGCATTAATTTTTGCTTTTATGGGTGTTTTGCGTTTGCGCAACACAAACAATGTACTCAAGTGTGTTACAGGAGCTTCAAAAGATCATTGCGCAGGTTTACTGTATTCACCTTAAATTAATATGAAAACGATAGGGAAAACCACCTAAGTCGTTATATTTGTCAACCCTCTAGATTAATTAATGAAAGATTTACTAAAACGTTACGAGAATAAAGAGCCGGAAATTGTTTTTCACTGGAACGATCCCGAAACCGAAGCCGAAGGCTGGACGGTGATCAATTCGCTTAGAGGCGGAGCTGCCGGTGGCGGAACAAGAATGCGTGTAGGGCTCGATCGAAACGAAGTGTTATCACTTGCCAAAACTATGGAGGTGAAGTTTACCGTGTCTGGCCCGGCGATTGGCGGAGCTAAAAGCGGAATCAACTTTGACCCTTCAGATCCCCGAAAAAAAGGAGTGCTAGAGCGCTGGTATGCGGCGGTCTCGCCTTTACTTAAAAGTTACTACGGAACCGGAGGAGATCTTAATGTAGATGAAATTCACGAAGTGATTCCGATTACCGAAGAAAGCGGTGTGTGGCATCCGCAAGAGGGTGTTTTTAACGGGTATTTTAAGCCTACCGAAGCAGATAAGATCAATCGCATTGGGCAATTGCGTCAAGGAGTGATCAAAGTGCTTGAGAATTCGGCGTACTCTCCTGATGTTTCCAGAAAATATACGGTTGCAGATATGATCACCGGTTATGGTGTAGCCGAAGCAGCACGCCATTTCTATGAGATTTACGGCGGAAATTTAGAAGGAAAACGTGCCGTTATACAGGGCTTTGGTAATGTAGGTTCTGCAGCAGCGTATTATTTGGCGCAACAAGGAGCCAAGATCGTAGGGGTTATTGATGCAGCAGGCGGACTCATAAATGAAGAAGGTTTTTCTTTTGAAGAAATAAAAGATTTGTTCCTGAATAAAAAGGGCAATACATTGGTAGCCGAAAATCTTATTCCTTTTGAAGAGGTAAATAAGCGCATTTGGGAGATCAAAACCGAAATTTTTGCGCCTTGTGCAGCATCAAGATTGGTTACTAAAGCCCAAATAGATACGATGATTGATGCCGGGTTAGAGGTGATCTCTTGTGGTGCAAATGTACCATTTGCAGATAAAGAGATTTTCTTTGGGCCTATTATGGAATATACCGATGCTAAAGTTTCGGTGATTCCTGATTTTATATCCAATTGTGGGATGGCCCGTGTTTTTGCCTATTTTATGGAGCGTCGCGTACAAATGACCGATGAAGCGATCTTTAACGATACTTCATTGACCATTAAAAACGCAATTCAGAATACATTTAATCACAACAGCAGTAAACAAAATTTGAGTGAAACTGCTTTTGAGCTAGCATTGCAGCAGCTCGTTTAATATTAAAATTGAATAATTAACCAACAAACGAATACAAATGTTAAAGTACTTTTTGGGTAGCAGCCCACGCTGGTTTAAGATGGCTATGATCGCTTTCTTAATATTTAATGTCATCTCTTACTATGTTTTAGGACCTATGGTAACCGCTTGGCTTTTTATTGGGGAATTTATTTTTACCCTGGCGATGGCTCTTAAATGCTATCCGTTACAATCAGGAGGTATCTTAGCCTTAGAAGCATTGATCTTAGGGCTTACAAGTCCGGAGGCTGCTTATGAAGAAGTTGACCAAAACCTAGAAGTAGTATTACTGCTTGTGTTTATGGTGGCTGGTATCTACTTTATGAAACCTATGCTGATGTACATCTTCTCTAAGGTGTTCACTAAAATTAAATCTAAAGTAGTGCTTTCTATGCTGTTTGTTTTTCTGGCAGCAGTGCTTTCTGCTTTCTTAGATGCGTTAACAGTAACCGCCGTATTGATCAGTGTGGCAGTAGGATTCTATGGAGTTTATCATAAAATTCACTCTATGGAAAGTGCCGATTATGATGCAGATAAAGTTCCGGATAGAGAAGCTTTAAGTGGTGAAACGCTTGAACAGTTTAGAGGTTTTCTTCGTAGTTTGATTATGCACGGTGTTGTAGGTACTGCTCTTGGAGGTGTTTGTACACTTGTAGGAGAGCCGCAAAACTTATTGATCGGTGAAAAAATGGGTTGGGAATTTATCGAGTTCTTTGAGCGTATGGCGCCAATCACTATTCCGGTTTTAGTATGTGGTTTACTTACCACTTTCTTACTAGAAAAAACAAAGCTATTTGGTTTTGGAGATAAGCTTCCGGCTGTAGCGCGTACGATCATTGAGAACTACACCGCTGAGGTTGACGAAAAAAGAACTCCAAAAGAATCTTTCGGACTTTGGATTCAAGGTATTTCTGCGATCTTATTGATTTTAAGTTTAGCATTGCACTTGGCGCCTGTAGGGTTCATCGGTTTATTCTTGATCGTAGTTCAAACGGCATTTATGGGAATCACTGACGAGCACAGTTTAGGTAAGGCTTTTGAAGAAGCGCTTCCGTTTACGGCACTTTTAGTGGTATTCTTTGTGGTGGTTGCGATGATTCACGACCAGCATTTATTTACTCCCATCATTGAATATGTTCTTGAAATGGATCCTGCAAGTCAGCCTTCGATGTTCTACTTAGCTAACGGAATTTTATCAATGATTAGTGATAACGTATTTGTGGCTACGGTTTATATCAACGAAGTTCAAGTGGCTTTTGATGCCGGGAATATTACGCGTGAGCAATTCAATCACTTGGCTGTGGCGATCAATACCGGTACAAACTTGCCTAGTGTTGCAACACCTAACGGTCAGGCTGCATTCTTATTCTTATTAACCTCTTCATTGGCTCCGCTAATCAATCTTTCTTATGGAAGAATGGTAAAAATGGCGCTTCCGTACACTATTGTTTTAGGAGGTGTGGGCTTACTGGGAGTTTATATGTTCTTGTAAAATTTATAAATCCTGTATTTGAGCATATAATTTAAAACGCTTTTGCACGTTAACTTCATAACTAATTAAGAAAAACTATGCTTACACTCTTGTTGCAAGAAGGTGCTGAAACTTTGCCATCACTTGCTGCCGAAGAAGAACCGGTAGAAAAGACGCTTTCGCTTTTTGATTTATTGATGAGCGGCGGATTGCCGGGACAAATAATTATACTCGTGCTTTTTGTGCTGCTTTTTGTGGCGATCTATATTTATTTTGAACGTTTGTTTGCGATCAAAGCTGCTTCCGGAATGGATAGCAACTTTATGAATCAAATTAAAGACAACGTCGCCAACGGAAAGATCGAAGCTGCAAAAGTGCTTTGCGCACAGCAAAACAGTCCGGTTTCAAGATTAACCGCTAAAGGAATCAGCCGTATTGGAAGTCCGTTAGAAGATATCAATACTGCCATTGAAAATTCAGGTCGTCTTGAAGTTTATCGTCTGGAAAAAAATGTGAGTGTTTTGGCAACGATTGCCGGTGCTGCGCCTATGATTGGATTTTTAGGAACGGTGATCGGGATGGTACTTGCTTTTCATCAGCTAGCAACCAGTAGCGGTCAGGCAGAGATGGGTAATCTAGCCGAAGGTATTTACACGGCGATGACTACAACAGTTGCAGGTCTAATCGTGGGTATCATCGCTTATATTGGCTACAATCACCTTGTGGTGCGTACTGACAAAGTAGTACACCAGATGGAAGCTACAGCGGTAGATTTCTTAGATATGTTAAACGAACCGGTTTAGTATGAACCTACGCGGAAGAAATAAAGTGAGTCCGGAGTTTAGTATGAGCTCCATGACAGATATTGTATTTCTGTTGTTGGTGTTTTTCTTACTAACTTCTCCTGCGATCACTCCAGATGCCCTTGACTTAATTTTGCCAAAGGCGAAAGGGAAAACGAGTAATCAGCAAAATCTTTCGGTAAGCATTACAAAAGATTTGGATATTTACGTGAATAAAGAGCGGGTTTTGCCTAATAATCTTGAATCCTTTATCAATAGTGAGCTTTCAGGAGTAGAAGATCCTACCATTATTTTACGAGCGGAAGAAGGAGTTCCTATCGAAGAAGCTGTTTCGGTGATGGATATCGCAAATCGCAACAAATACAAAATTGTATTGGCCGTTAGGCCGAACTAAAAATCATCAAACCGAATAGCAGTATTCGGTTTGATTTTTGATTCATAGATGTTCAACCAATATTGCTGCCTTGAGCTTTTTAGATACAAAACATAAACGCAAGTCTTTTACCTTAACAAGCATCATCTATGTCTTGTTTTTGATTTTGTTGTTTTTCGCCGGACTCACGTATCTAGATCCTCCGCCAGAAAGTGGTATTGCGATAAATTTTGGGACTTCAGATGTAGGCTCAGGAACTATTCAGCCGCAAGCTGCAGTTGAGTCTGCGCCGCGAAATACCACTCCAGAACCTCCGCAAGTTGAGAAATCTACAGAGGTGAAAGAGGAGGTGGTAACGCAAGAGACCGAAGAAGCTCCGGTGATTAAGGAGGAGCCCAAGAAAGAAATTAAAAAGCCTGTTGAGCAACAGCCTAAGAAAACCGAAACCAAACCGGTTGAAGCTAAAAAACCTGATCCAAAACCAGATAAGTCTACCACAGATGCGCTGTCAAGTATTTTAAACGGACCTAAAAGTTCGGGTACTGAGCGTGGAGGTGAAGGCAATGATAATCAAGCCGGAGATAAGGGAGATCCCAATGGCGATCCTAATGCATCAAGTTATTACGGAAACGGAAAGGGTTTAGACGGTGATGGTAATTATCAGTTAGGTGGTCGTAAGGCTTTAAGTAAACCTAAACGCGTTCAGGATTGTAACGAAGCCGGAATCGTGGTCGTGAGTATCGAGGTAGACCGCAATGGAAATGTGATTAAAGCGACACCCGGAGTGCGCGGAACCACAAATAATAGCCGTTGTTTGCTAGATCCTGCAAAGGCCGCTGCTTTGGCGACTAAATTCAACCCGGATACGGATGCTCCTTCACGACAGATCGGTAAAATAGTTTACAAGTTTAGTCTTTCAGAATAATGAACTATCAGCAAACGCTGCAGTACATGTTTGAGCGCTTGCCCATGTTTCAGCGACAGGGCGCTTCAGCATTCAAAAAAGATTTAGGGAATATCACCAAGTTGTGTGATTACCTAAATAATCCTCAAAATACATTCAAATCCATTCACGTAGGCGGAACCAATGGTAAAGGCTCTACAAGTCATATGCTGGCTTCTGTTTTGCAGGAAGCCGGTTACAAGGTAGGATTACATACTTCACCGCATTTAAAAGACTTTAGAGAGCGTATACGCGTCAATGGGGAGATGGCTGAGGAAAACTTAGTTGTTGAGTTTGTAGAGGCGCATAAAGCTTTTATTGAAGTGCACCAGCTTTCTTTTTTTGAGCTTACCGTTGGGATGGCCTTTGAATACTTTAAAATCCAGCAGGTAGATGTTGCGATTATTGAAGTAGGACTGGGAGGAAGGTTAGATTCAACAAATATCATTACGCCAGAATTATCGGTGATTACCAACATTGGTTTAGATCATACAGCTTTTTTGGGAGACACATTAAAGGCAATAGCTGGAGAAAAAGCAGGAATAATAAAACCGAATATTCCTGTGGTGATCGGCGAGCGCCAAGAAGAAACTACAGGAGTTTTTGAGACCGCCGCAAAAAAGAATCACGCGCCTATAGTTTTTGCTTCAGATAATCAGTTTCCTGATCTGGAAAGCGAATTAAAAGGTAGCTACCAGCAGAAAAATAAAGCTACCGTGCAACAGGCGGTACGCGTCTTAAATCAAAAAACCAATTTTAAAATTCCGGAATCTGCGTTAATAACCGGGATCAAAAATGTCATTCGCAATACAGGTTTGTTGGGGCGCTGGCAGATTATACAGGAATCCAATCCTAAGATCGTTTGCGACACAGGCCATAATAAAGAAGGTCTGACCTATGTGATGCGCCAATTGAAAGAAGAGCGGTATAAGCAACTCCATATTGTTTTAGGAGTGGTTTCTGATAAAGATTTGAATAGTGTGCTGCCGTTATTTCCTAAGGATGCAGTATATTATTTCAGTAAGCCGGATGTACCAAGAGGACTTTCTGAAGAAGATTTGCAGCAAAAAGCATTGCATTTTGGCCTTCACGGAAAAAAGTTTAAAAAAATTTCACAAGCTTTAAATGCTGCTAAAAAGGCGTCAGATCCTGAGGATCTGATATTTGTGGGAGGAAGTACTTTTGTGGTTGCAGAAATAATTTAATTTTTTTGAAAAAAGGCTTTGCGAACTTAAAAATTGGTTTATATTTGCATCCGCTAACAGCAAGGGCGCGTAGCTCAGTTGGTTCAGAGCACTTGGTTTACACCCAAGGGGTCAGGGGTTCGAATCCCTTCGCGCCCACAAAGGCTTCCAGAAATGGAAGCCTTTTTTGGTTTTATATCTTTCCTTAAGCCGCGAGCTTTCTTTCTATTTAAAAGTTGTGCACTTGCAATCGCATAATTGAGCTCGGTTTTACATCTTCAAAGAAATTCAACTTGTTAAAATTCTTAACACAGATAATTTTTTCAAGTTTTTACAGTTGTTACAAATAAATGCGCTAAAAATTTGATTTAAAGTAGGTTTAATCTTACTTGAAAGGTTTTCTCAAACCATTTCGTTTTTTAGATTAAATCACAGTAGATATTGAATTTACTGGGCTTATTTGCATTTTTCTTAAATAAATATTAAAATTGAATGCGTTTAGGTGTGTTAATAACACGTTTAAATGCTAGTTTTGAACCCCTAAATTTCAAGACCCCGACTCTAAATGATTGTACGAAAGCCACTTGTGATCGGCACCTTAATTGTCTTGATCGCTGTATTTGCACTTACCAGACCTCAGTTTCATTCACAAACGGTACATAAGCAACCCGCAGCCGAATTCTTAAATCCCCTTATTTTAAAAGAGCAACAAGAAGAGGCGCGTGTTTTTAAAATGCGTAAAGCCGCTTTGCAAACAGCTATTGATGCGTATTTTAAAAAGGCGATAGAGGATCGTTTGATCATAGGCGCAGGGGTAAGTATCGTGACCGGCGATTCAATTATTTTAAAATCAGGTTACGGCAAGCGCAACATTTACAAATCTGATACGGTGAACGATCAAACGGTTTTTAGATTGGGTTCGCTTTCTAAAGGTTTTACGGGAATACTTGCGGGGATTGAAGTTAAAGAAGGCAATTTGAGCTGGGAAGATAAGCTTATAGATGCCGTGCCGGCTTTTGGTTTAAAAGATAAAGCAAATGCCCAGACGATCACGTTATCTAATGTTTTATCACATACCACAGGTGTCCCGTACCACTGCTATACCAATCTTGTTGAAGATGGATTGAAGCTTCAGACGATTGCAGATCGGTTTAAGGTAATCAACACTTATACAAAGCCGGGATTGATCTACAGCTATCAGAACGCTATGTTTGCATTGAGCGGAGAAATGATGCACGCAGCCACAGGCCAAACCTTGCAGGCGTTGCTTCAGAATAAACTATTCACTCCGCTGCATATGAATACGGCTTCTACAGATTATGAGGCGATGATCACTACAAATAACTATGCATTTCCGCATAAAAGCACGTGGAAAGGTTGGAGACGTTTACCTGTAAATAAAAAGTATTTTAATGCTGTAGCGGCCGGTGGTGTTAATGCGAGTGCAGACGATATGGGGAAGTGGATGCGCTTCTTATTGGGGCATAACGAAACCATTCTTGATGCTGAAGGTCTTGCAGCAGTTTTTAAGCCGGAAATAGAAATTCCTGATGCGCATAAATATTATCAGCGCTGGAAAGGCCACCTAAGATCTTCTTACGCTTATGGCTGGCGAGTACACGAATTTGTAGATGCAGAAACAGGCAATGCGTCTACTATGATTCATCACGGCGGAAGCGTGAGTGACTTTAGAAATGAGATCGCGATTTTTCCGGGAGAAGATTTAGGAATTTGTGTGCTGTTTAACAGTCAAACTTCATTAGCAAGTTCAGTGATTCCTGAGCTACACGAGTTGGTTAAAAAGGTGATGAACACACCTGTTGAAGGGCTTGAGCTAGGTAAACTAGCGAGTGCTTACTAAACAATACATCATACATATCGTTTTCTAAAGCTGCTTATTGGCAGCTTTTTTTATGGTGCGCCGCTCTTCAGCCTAAAACTCTCAAATTGATTTGCGAATTGATAAGTTGGGTGTGTTTGGTATTTTTAAAAATAGAATCAGACTCTGTATTTATTAAAGAATTGATATTTCCTGATTTTTAAAGTACTAAATAACGTTAAGAGCTTATTATTCTTCATCACGTTACAGTAACTTAGGTTTTTATTGGCGGCGCCAACTGGGTAGAATACTTAAAGGAACGCCTAGAGATAACATATTACTTTATCTTATTTAGAGACTAAAACCAACTAGAAATGCAAAAACCTAATGAACGACTCAAAAATCAAACGGCTATAGTTACCGGTTCCAGTACGGGGATTGGAGCAGCTGTCGCACTTGCCTTAGGAAGAGATGGGGCTAATGTGGTGGTCAATTATCACTCTTCTGAAGAAGAAGCTCAAGAAGTCGCAGATCAAATCAATAAGGAATCGCTTTGCGGAGAAGCAATCATAGTTCAATGTGATGTAAGTAAGGAAGAAGAAGTGCAGGCGATGTTCAAAAAAACCATTGAAAAATTCGGCACCGTAGATATTCTTGTTGCCAATAGCGGACTCCAGAAAGATGCAGCACTTCACGAGATGACATTAAAAGATTGGCAAACGGTTATTGATGTGAATCTCACCGGGCAATTTTTATGCGCCCGAGAAGCCATCCGCGAATTTATGAGACGTGGGATGCGTGAAGACGTGTCAAAAGCGCTGGGGAAAATCATACATATGAGTTCTGTGCATCAGGTGATTCCTTGGGCAGGTCACGCAAATTACGCTGCTTCTAAAGGAGCATTAAAAATGTTGATGGAAAGCATCTGCCAAGAATATGCACCTTTAAAAATTCGTTGTAACAGTATTGCTCCGGGTGCGATAAAAACCGATATTAACAAGGATGCTTGGGAAACCGAAAGCGCTTTACGAGAATTATATAAGGTTATTCCATACAAGCGTATTGGAGTACCTGAAGATGTAGGCGATACAGCGGCTTGGCTAGCTTCAGATGAATCAGATTATATTAATGGTACGACGCTATTTGTAGATGGCGGTATGACGTGCTATCCAGGATTTACAACAAATGGGTAAAAAAAATACAGTAGAACAAAAACGCCTAGATGCACATTACGCAGGGCAAGAAGACTGGTTACATTGGGGGCCTTATTTGAGCGAAAGACAATGGGGAACGGTAAGAGAAGATTATAGTCCGCAAGGTGATGCCTGGGGCTATTTTCCGCACGATCACGCACGAAGTAGAGTTTACCGTTGGGGAGAAGACGGCTTAGCCGGATTTACTGATAGGTATTGTAATGTATGCTTTGGTTTGGCGTTGTGGAACGGTAACGATTCCATTTTGAAAGAACGCCTATTTGGTCTTACCGGCCCCGAAGGAAATCACGGTGAAGACGTCAAAGAACTTTATTATTATCTGGAGAATACGCCTACGCATTCTTATATGAAGCATTTGTATAAGTACCCGCAGGCAAAATTTCCATACGGAGATTTGGTGCGCGAAAACCAAAAACGCAATCGTAAAGAAGCCGAGTTTGAACTTATAGACACCGGAGTTTTTAAGAATGATGCGTATTTTGATGTAGTTACAGAATACGCAAAAGCAGGCCCGGATGATATTTGTATCAAAATTTCGGTAACAAATAGGAATTCTAAAAAAGCTGAATTGCACGTGTTGCCGCAGCTATGGATTCGTAATTTCTGGAGTTTTAGAGATATGCCTTTTAAGCCTTCGATCACTAAAAATGAGGGTGATAAACATTCAGTACACGTTAAGCATCCGTACACGGGAGATTATAATTTCTACTTTGAGAAGCCAGATCAGCTGTTGTTTACAGAGAATGAAACCAATGATGAACGCTTGTATCTTCAGCCTAATGATCATCCTTATAAAAAGGACTTTTTTCATACAGCAGTTATTAATAAAAATTTCCGCCTTGCGAAAAAGAAAGAGGAAGGAACCAAGTTTGCTCCTTATTACAAACGAAAATTAAAAGGAGGTGAGACCGTCGTCTTCAAAGTACGTCTCACCACCGAAACCCTAACCGAAGCATTCTCGTCTGATTTTGATGCGTTATTTACTCAGCGCTATGAAGAATGTGTTGATTTTTATGAAGGTGTAAATCAAATTGAAAATGCCGAAGCTAAAGGGATTCAGCGGCAGGCATTTGCCGGTTTGCTTTGGTCAAAACAATACTACAATTATGAAGTAGAGCAGTGGATCAAAGGAGATCCCAAGGTTTCTACACCGCCCGAATCGCGAAAATCTGGGCGCAATAGCAACTGGAAAACACTACGGAATCACGACATCCATCTTATGCCAGATAAATGGGAATACCCGTGGTATGCAGCTTGGGACAGTGCATTTCATTGTATCACGATGGCCTATGTAGATCCTGAGTTTGCTAAGAAACAATTGCTGCTATTTACTAAAGAATGGTATATGGCGCCTAACGGGCAGATCCCGGCGTATGAGTGGAATTTTAGTGATGTGAATCCGCCTACTCAAGCCTTTGCCGCGCTTCAGATTTTTAAAATCGAGCGCGATACGGTAGGTAAACAGGATATAGATTTCCTCAAACGCATATTTAATAAATTGTCGCTCAACTTTACGTGGTGGGTGAATCAAGAGGACCGTAGACAGAACAATGTTTTTCAAGGAGGTTTTTTAGGACTTGATAATATTGGGGTTTTTGATCGCAGTAGCGGGATACCGGGTAATGCGCATCTTGAACAAGTTGATGGTACTTCGTGGATGGCGTTGTACTGCCTAAATATGCTTGAAATAAGTATCAAAATTGCTTTTGAAGATCCTTCGTACGAGGAGATGGCGACGAAGTTTTTTGGGCATTTTATTTTTATTGCCGAAGCACTTAACAAGCTCAATGAGGATTATGAAGGCACTTGGGATGAAGAAGAAGGCTTCTTTTATGATAAACTGGTGTTTGAAGATGGAACCTTTCAGCCTATAAAAGTGCGGTCTATCGTTGGGATTATGTCGCTTATTGCAGTGCTGCATATCAGTAAAGAAACCCTAGATCGTCTACCCAATTTTAAGTATAGTGTCAATTGGTTTAGAAAGTATCGACAGGCCAATTTAAAATATCAGGTGATTCAAGAATTTTCAGAAGATTCAGACTTGCTTTTGGCGTTAGTGCCTAAAGAACGTGTTGAAATTATGCTGAAAGCGGTTTTTGATCAAAACGAATTTTTAAGCGATCACGGCTTGCGCTCGTTGTCTAAAATTCACGAGGAGATCTATAAAATCGATATCAACGGAACCAATTATGAAATCAAATATGAACCGGCAGAATCTGAGTCGTCAATGTTTGGAGGAAACTCTAATTGGCGCGGCCCTGTATGGATGCCGTTCAATTACTTATTTGTAACTGCCATAAAAGAATTTAGAGATTATTATGGCAAAGACCTAGAAGTAGAATACCCTACAGGCAGCGGAAAGATCTTAGGCTTGAATGAAATTCGTAATGATTTAATGAAGCGATTACTGTCGCTTTTTCAAACAGATGAAGAGGGAAATCGTCCTGTAAATGCACAGTATGAAGAACAGTACAAAGATGCAAACTTTAAAGATCTGGTGATGTTTTATGAGTATTTCCACGGAGATACTGGAAGAGGGATTGGAGCTTCTCATCAAACCGGTTGGACCGCGCTTATTGCCAATATGATCAATGAAATTTATTAGTTTTATGGCTAAAGATGTTTTTAAGAAGTCATTTATTCTTTTTTCAATACTATTTACAATGCATGCACTGAATGCTCAGGATTTTAAATTCACTAAAGATCACGATGCTTTGCTGGTCAAAGATTTAGAAAAGTCAGCTCAATTTTACAGCACTATTTTAGGTCTTCCGGAAATTTATAATGCAGGTTTGGGACCAAAGTTTAGATGGTTTGCTCTAGATAATAAGGTGCAAATTCATTTGATCGAGAGTGAAGATGATTCCTTTACACCGCACAAAGGCGTGCATTTAGCACTAAATGTGGATGATTTAGATGGCTTTATGGCATTTCTAAAACAAAAGAATATTCCTTTTGAGAATTGGCCCGGTGAACCCGGTGTTACAAATATGCGTCCAGATGGGGTGCGGCAAATCTATTTAAGAGACCCCGATGGGTATTGGATAGAAATAAATACAAATACGCTATAGCATGGATTTTTACCTCATCACTGCGATCTTAGTGGGTTTAGCGGCTGCTTTTGGATACATCAATGTACGTTTCTTAAAGCTCCCAAATACCATAGGCTTAATGCTGATAACCTTGTTATTTACTTTGGCGGTTTTGGCCTTAAGCGCAGTTGATGATACTTTATTAGAAGCCGAAAAAGAAATTATTAGCAATATTGATTTTGAAAAAGTACTCCTTGATGGAATGCTAAGCTTCTTACTCTTTGCGGGAGCATTACATACTAATTTTGAACAGTTGAGGTTGCAGCGTTGGCCGGTTATGGTTTTTGCGACTGTGGGTGTTTTAACCTCTACGTTTTTAGTGGGTGGCGCACTTTATTATGTGTTGATGCTTCTAGGTTTTGACATCAGTTTTATCTACTGTTTACTTTTTGGAGCGTTGATATCACCTACAGATCCCATTGCGGTTTTAGGAATTTTAAAACAAGCCGGTGCGCCTAAGAAGTTAGAAACTAAGATCGTTGGAGAGTCTTTGTTTAATGATGGTGTTGGGGTGGTTGTATTTTTGACCTTATATAAAATAGCAGGGTCAACCGAAGCTGTCACTACCACTGATATTCTAGAATTATTTGGGCTTGAAGTATTAGGAGGTATTGCTCTTGGCTTAGCATTAGGCTGGGTTGCCTATAAATTGATGAAATCCATTGATGATTATGATATTGAAGTTATTATCACTCTTGCTGCGGTAATGGTGGGTACTGTGATCGCGCAAAAATTGCATATGTCTGCGCCGCTGGCGATGGTTACCGCCGGTCTTGTGGTTGGTAATGACACAGTGCGTAAAACAACAATGTCAAAACAAACCGAAACCTATGTTGACAAATTTTGGGAGCTGATAGATATATTACTCAACACCATATTATTTGTCTTAATTGGGATGGAAATGCTGGTGCTCACATTTGATACCAGCGCTTTATTTGCGGGCTGTATTGCTATTCCTGTAGTGCTGCTGTGTAGATATATTTCGCTTTTACTACCTATAAACTTTTTTGAAAAACACCTCAATTTTGTACCGCGAACCGATGTGATAATGACGTGGGGCGGCTTACGTGGCGGGATTTCTATCGCACTTGCATTGAGCTTAACACAAGAAATGCATCGAGATTTATTCTTAGTAATTACCTACGTTATCGTTGTTTTCTCTATCATCGTTCAAGGTCTTTCAGTGGGCGCGGTCATTAAACGTTTAGGTGTGAGTGAAACTGCTAATGCTGCAGAACCTTCAGGTCATTAGGTTATTAGCTGTTCAAATTCAGTTCTTCTTTAGATTAAAACGCTTCAATAGATTCCTTTTGCGCTGCTTTATTATTTCTGATAGTATTTGAACGAATTCTTTTTTTGAAAAATGATTATTTTTAATAATAATTATACGTATTATTGTACAAGTATTATTGATGGAAATTAATAGTGGTTTGTTGGATGATTGAAAGTAATTCAATTTAAAATTACGTGAAGCTTTCCGCCGAAATTTTTTAAAAAGAAAACAGTCAGATTGGGTTTAGGGACTCGTTCTTTATAGAACATTAGATCTGGCTACTAGCCTCCGAAAGGAGGCTTTTTTTATGCCGAAGTTTGATGAGTCTATTCGGCGCGTTCTAAACCTTCTTCAATGCGTTCTTCAACTTCTTCTTCGATCTCTTTTTCAACTTCAGGCGGAGAGATGGGTTTACCATTTTCTAACCAAAAAGAGAAGAACATAGGGTAATGATCAGAGCCAATATGGGGCAGGCGCATCATTTTATCTACGGTCACATTAGTAGAGTGAAACAAGTGATCTATAGGAAATCTAAGATACCAGTAATCTGCGTGAAAAGTAGGGAAGAGTCCGCGACCGATGCGTGGGTCTATAAGCCCGGTGACTTTTGCAAATAATTTGCTTACGCGAGACCAGACCACATCGTTTAGATCACCGCAAACAATAATGGGGTGGTTATCTTCTAGAATGCGCACCGCTTTACCTACGATGAGTAACTCGGCATCACGTTCTTCAGAGGTTTCATTTTCGGTGGGACTAGGCGGGGCAGGATGCACGCAAATGAGCTCAAGTGGAGTTGAACCGCCGTGATGCACTTTAGTGAAAATTGAAGGGACATCCTTTTCGACCAAATAATTCACCTGCGTTTCAGAAAGTTCGTATTTACTATACAAATGCATTCCGTAGAAATTATCAAGCGGAACCCGCACAACGTTAGGATAATCTTGTTCGATTTCGCTTAAACCCTCTTCCCATTGTTTATCGGTTTCCATAACCAGTAATAGATCGGGCTTGTGCAGGTGCACCTGCTCTATAAGTTTTTGGTATTCTCTATTGGTTTGTAGCACGTTAGAGCTGAGTAAACTTATTTTATTAAGGTTTGCCGTGTTTTTGGGTTTCTTGCTTTGGCGCGGAAAAAAGCTGGTGTACGGAAAAACCACATAAAGTTGAAAAACTAAGGTAATGGCGAGACTGATGAGCACCACATATTGCCAGGGTGCTTCTGGGTATTCAAGCCAAAGGAGTAGCCCGAGTACAATAATTTGTAAAACAGAAGTTTGTACACGAATGAAGTCCCAGCCTCTAATAATCCAATGCGTGCCTTGCGTTAAAGGTAGTAAAGCGATGATGACCAGAAAGATAGCAAAGGCATATAAAACCATGGGGTATTAGTTTGTGAGTTGCTGAAAAAGATGTTCTAATGAAGTATTTTTTTTATTGAGCTGAAGGATTTTCAGCCCATTATCGTGCGCAAAATCAAAGAGCACGGCACGCTTGTCTTGCTGCGTGTTGAAGGTGATCTCATAAACAAAGCCTACGGGATTGGCAACGTGCGTAACCCGATCAAGTTGTTGAAAAAATTCAAGCTCCACGCGGTAATCAAATTCAACCACTATGATTTGATCACTTCCAGATTTCAGTTCGTCTAAACGCTTATCGGCAACAATTTTACCTTTATTAATGATGATCACACGATCGCAAACGGCTTCAACCTCTTGCATAATATGAGTAGAAAGTAAAACCGTTTTTGTTTTTCCGATACGTCTTATTAATGCGCGAATTTCTCGTAGTTGATTAGGATCTAAACCTGTCGTGGGCTCGTCAAGGATTAAAACTTCAGGATCGTGAATCAGTGCTGCGGCTAGCCCTACGCGCTGCTTATAGCCTTTACTCAGTTGTTTTATTTTTTTTGAGATTTCAGGCTGCAATCCGGTTAAAGCTATGACTTCATCTATTCGAGACGTAGATATCTTGTTCAATTCTGCATGCAGCTTTAAGTATTCCCTAATGTACATTTCAGGATAAAGCGGATTGTTCTCTGCTAAATATCCCACACATTTACGCACCGCCAAAGGTTGCTTTTCTGTTGAGTAGGTATTTACCGTAGCCTCGCCTGAGGTAGGTTTTAAAAAGGTGGTTAAGATTTTCATCATAGTGCTTTTTCCGGCACCATTGGGTCCTAAAAAACCGGTGACTTCACCTTTGTTTACAGAGAACGATAAACCATCTAAGGCTTTCTGCGAACCATAATTTTTGGTAATGGTTTCTACATTAATAGACATATTGCAAGAATTGGAGAAGGTTTAAAAGTTAAAAGTACACATTTAGCCTGCAGCCTTTTGTTTTTAAAACCTTAAAATTTATAAGATCAAGTTCGTGCGAGGGTTGGAGTGAAGGAGTTGTAATGTATTTTTTAATCAAATGCCTAAATATGGGGTCTATATTTTGTCATGTTTAAATAAAATCAAGGATTGCTTTAATATGTGTAAAAATTAGCGGCTTTGAACCGAGTTCCTATTTATTTATTTACTTTAGCAGCATAATTAAACAAGAGCATGTCTAACGTACTTTACTTTTATAACCGCTATTACTTCTTTTTCTTCTGGAAAGAGATGGGACCGCTATAGAGTAATGTATAGTATTACAATATCATATAGGGTCCCGATTTAAAAAATCGGGACTTTTTTTGTTATAAACCGAAGTTAACCAGTTGAAACATAAAGTAGCCATACAAGGAATTAAAGGGTCTTTTCATCATAAAGTCGCTCAGGATTTTTTTAGTGAAGACGTTGAGGTGATTGATTGCAACAGCTTTCAAGACCTGGTGAATCGTCTGATTAAAGGTGATGCGACAGATGCTGTTATGGCGATCGAGAACTCTATTGCAGGAAGCATTATTCCTAACTACGCTTTACTCGATCATCATAATTTGAATATTGAAGGAGAGCGCTACTTGGCTATAAGTCAGAATCTGATGGTGATGCCGGGTCAAAAGCTTGAAGATATTCGCGAGGTGTGGTCGCATCCTATGGCGCTTTTGCAGTGTAAGGAGTTCTTTAAAGATAAAGAACACATCAGGTTGGTAGAAGATGACGATACCGCAGGTGCCGCGAAACGCATTGCAGATGGAAATCTGAAAGGAATTGGTGCTATTGCCGGTACTACGGCGGCTTCAATTTATGGTTTAGAGGTGATTGCGCACGATATTCAGACGATTAAAGACAATTCAACACGCTTTTTTATACTGAATACTAACGGACGTACAGAGGCAGATGTTCCCGATAAAGCTTCGGTTAAATTTTTGACCGATCACAAACGCGGAAGCCTCGCTGCAGTTTTGAATGTGATGAGTGATTGCAGACTTAATCTGACCAAGATTCAGTCGCTTCCGGTAATTGAAACGCCTTGGAAATATTCGTTCTTCGTTGATGTGACTTTTGAGGATTATGCAGATTTTGAAAAGGCTAAAAAACTATTAGATATTATGGCTGAGGAATTTAAAATTCTGGGTGAATATAAAAACAGAAAATCATGATTATAGCATCGGCTAACAGGCTAAACCAAACTTCTGAGTACTACTTTTCCCGTAAGCTAAAAGAAGTGCGTGCTCTTGCAGCTGCCGGGAAACCTATAATCAATATGGGAGTTGGTAGTCCAGATTTACCGCCGCCTCCCCACGTGATTAAAGCTTTGACGAGTTCGCTGGTTGATGCTCCTGCGCATCAATATCAGAGTTATAAGGGACTTCCTCAGCTTACTGAGGCTATGGCAGATTTCTATCAGAAACGATATGCAGTAACGCTAAATCCGGAAGAAGAAATTCTACCCTTAATGGGTTCTAAAGAAGGTATTATGCACATAAGCATGGCGTTCTTAAATCCGGGAGATGAGGTGTTGATTCCGAATCCCGGATATCCAACCTATACTTCGGTAACGTGTTTGGTAGAAGCTGAGCCGGTTTATTACAATTTGGATGCTTCAAACAATTGGATGCCTGATTATTCAGCTCTGGAAAAAAGAGATTTGAGTAAGGTGAAATTAATGTGGGTAAACTATCCGCATATGCCTACAGGAGCTAAAGCGACTACCGCCGACTTTGAGAAATTGGTAGCATTTGCAAAAGCAAATAAAATTCTCTTGGTAAACGACAATCCATACAGCTTCATTCTTAATGAAAATCCGCAGAGTATTTTAAGCGTCGCGGGTGCAAAAGAAGTGGCTATTGAGTTGAACTCTTTGAGTAAGTCATTTAATATGAGCGGATGGCGCGTTGGGATGTTGCTCGGTGCAGTAGATTATGTAAGCACGGTGCTTACTGTAAAAAGTAATATGGATAGCGGAATGTTCTACGGAATTCAAAAAGGAGCCGCTGCCGTACTGACTGAAGGAGAAGCCTGGTTCAGCGGCTTGAACGAAATTTATGAAAAGCGCCGCGAGCAAGTTTGGAAGCTGGCTGATTTGCTGGGATGCACTTACGATAAAAATGCAGCTGGAATGTTTGTTTGGGCAAAACTGCCCGAAGGAGCAGGAGATGCCGAAGCCTTTATCGATGATATTTTGATCAATAAAAGCGTGTTTATCACGCCGGGAAGTATTTTTGGTTCGCGAGGAGCCGGGTACATTCGCTTTTCACTTTGTGTAACCGAAGATAAAATTAAAGAAGCCATTGGAAGATTTTAAAAACATATTCGTTCTGGGTATCGGACTCATAGGTGGTTCGTTGGCGCGTGATTTAAAACGGGTGTTGCCGGGAAGTACGATCTATGGTGTTGATAGCAACGACGATCATCTGGATGAAGCCGTTGGTCTGGGCGTGATTGATCATTCGGCGCGCTTTGAAGCGATAAACCAAGCCGATTTAGTGATCTTGGCGATTCCGGTAGATCAAGCCAATTTGTTTTTACCACCAGTTTTAGATGCGATTGCACCTAACGCTTTGGTGATGGACGTAGGTTCAACTAAAGGCAGTGTGTGTGATGCGGTTCAAGATCATCCTAAGCGCGATCAGTTTTTGGCAGCGCACCCGATTGCAGGAACCGAATTTTCAGGACCATCGGCAGCGATCGAAAATTTGTATAAAAACAAGACTATGATTCTATGCGAGGTTGAAAAAACCCGTGAAGATCTATTGGCAAAAGCTATGCAGATTTTTGAGGCATTGCCCATGCAAATTCGGTATATGAATCCGCATTCGCATGATAAGCATATTGCTTATGTGTCGCATTTATCGCACATCAGCAGCTTTATGCTGGGGAAAACCGTAATCGAAAAGGAGAAAAACGAAAAAGATATTTTTGATATGGCAGGCAGTGGATTTGCTTCCACAGTACGCCTGGCAAAAAGTAATCCGGCGACGTGGACGCCTATTTTTAAAGAAAATAAGGCTAACGTCCTGGAGAGCTTAACCGAATACATCAATAATTTAACGCATTTCAAAAATGTTCTAGAAGCCGAAAATTATGAAGAGGTTTTTAATGAAATGCACAATACAAACCACATAAAATCAATACTTAAAGGATTATCGTAATCAGCTAAAAGCTGTAAATTTGTTGAATATGGAAAATAAGAAAGAACTTAGAAACTGGTTAGACGCTTTCAATCTGGATCATCCGCTTGTAATCGCAGGTCCTTGTAGCGCAGAAACTGAAGAGCAAGTATTAAAAATTGCTCACGAGCTAAAAGACACAGATGCTACTGTTTTTAGAGCAGGAATCTGGAAACCACGTACCCGCCCGGGAATGTTTGAAGGTGTGGGAGCGCTAGGTTTGAAATGGCTTCAGAAAGCTAAAGAGGAAACCGGGATGCTTACAACTACCGAGGTTGCAAATCCTAATCACGTAGAGCTTGCGTTAAAGCACGATGTAGATATTCTATGGATTGGTGCGCGTACCACTGTTTCTCCTTTCAATATTCAAGAAATTGCTGAAGCGCTTAAAGGAACAGATAAAACAGTTCTTATCAAAAATCCCGTGAATCCTGATCTAGCTTTATGGTTAGGGGCTGTGGAGCGTTTTTATACGCAGGATGTTAAAAATCTTGGTGTGATTCACAGAGGTTTCTCAACCTATGAGAAAACCCGTTACCGAAATAATCCAGAATGGCAAGTTGCTGTTGATTTACAAAACCAGTTTCCGGACCTTCCATTAATTTTAGATCCATCACATATTGCCGGGCGTCGTGATATTATTTTTGATCTATGTCAGACCGGTCTTGATCTTAATTACGACGGAATTATGGTCGAAACCCACTACGACCCAGACAATGCATGGAGTGATGCTAAACAGCAAATCACACCGGCTACTTTGGTGCAGATTATGAAAGATCTAAAAATTCGTAAAGAAGAAGGTACTGCTGCAGAATTCAATAATAAATTGAATACGCTGCGTACACAGATCGATGTTGTTGACCATCAATTGATCGAAAGTTTAGGAAAGCGTATGAAGATCGCTGATGCTATTGGTGAGCTTAAAACTGAAAATAACGTTGCGATCCTTCAGTCTAAACGTTGGAATGAAATTTTAGGCGCAATGATCTTAGAAGGTGAGAAGCACAACTTGAGCGAAGAATTTATTCTACGTGTATTCAAAGCGATTCACCAAGAGTCTATCAATCACCAGAAGAAAATTTCTAGAATGGAAGAAGCTTAGGCTCTTGCATAAATTTTATATAGAAACGGCGCTCAGGGAGCGCCGTTTTTTTTGAACCGCCAACAGGTAAAATACCCCCCCCGATTCTTACTTTTCGGTGTTTTTCTTATTCCTGCTTAGGTCTTTTAAAAATATAGCGGGTTACGTAAATCCCGTTTTCATCATCTTTTCCTCCATAACTTTCAACACCGCTGTTTACGAAAGCAAGTTCCCAGCCTTCTTCGGCCATAGCGTTGATTTTTGACGTCACTACCGCGTCATTTGCAGCGATATTTTGAAACCGTATTCCGCCTAAATTAAAAAAGTTGAGCAGTTTAGTTTCCTCAAAATTCTTTACGCGAATATCACCACGATCAGCCTTATTTCGGGAATTATCTTCATCAGAGCGTTCACTGGTAAATTCTTTGTAATCGCGTTCAGCTTCGGTTGAGATCATTCTTGAACGGCCAATTCCGTTAGGGATGATAGATTCAATAACGGTTACGGTTTGATATTCCATCACTTGTGCACACAGCGGAATGCTCAACAAGCCAAAGAAAAGGAGCAGCGTAGTTTTAAATTTCATAATGTAGGATTTTAAGCGTTAACGATTTTAGTTACTTTAAAATAAAGTAGTTTTACATGTTGAAATTAGTAAAAAGATTTGTTGAAAGGAATAGTTTATAAATCAACCGGAAGCTGGTACAGTGTAAAAGATGATTCAGGCAATTTTTACGATTGCCGCATCAAAGGTCGTTTTAGGATTCAGGGTATCAAAAGCACCAATCCTGTTGCGGTAGGTGACCGTGTTATTTTTGAACTTGAAGAAACCGGCGATGCAGTTACAGGAGTGATCAAGGCGATTGAGGATCGCGATAATTACATCATTAGAAAATCGGTAAACCTTTCAAAACAAACGCATATTATTGCGGCTAATATAGATCGCTGTTTTTTAATTATCACACTAAACAATCCGCCTACTTTTACAGCTTTTATTGATCGCTTTTTGGTGACCTGTGAAGCTTATGGTATTGAAGCGGTCTTGCTTTTTAATAAAGTAGATACACTTTCGGCAGAAGAATTTGGCGAAGTAAAATACCTTGCAGAAATGTATCGAGAAATCGGTTATACCTGCATTGGAATTTCGGCAAAAACGGGTAAAAATGTAGACCAGGTCAAAGCGATGATGACCGGAACTACGAGTATGTTCTCGGGACATAGCGGTGTGGGAAAATCTACCTTAGTCAATGCTATTGAACCGGCGCTTGATTTAAAAACTAAGGCTATTAGTGATCAACATATGCAAGGTCAGCATACGACTACTTTTGCTGAAATGTTCGACTTAAGTTTTAATGCTAGAATTATAGATACACCGGGTATTAAAGGCTTTGGAGTGGTTGACATTGAAAAGGAAGAATTAGGAGATTATTTTCCGGAATTCTTTGCGCTAAAAGAGCATTGTAAGTTTAATAATTGCTTGCATCTAGAAGAGCCTAAATGTGCTGTGAAAGAAGCTCTAGAGCGGGATGAGCTGCACTGGTCACGATATGAAAGTTATAAGCAGATCATTGAAGGTGATGAGGAGAATTACCGCCGTAATATTTATGATCAAAACCCCTAAAAACAATTAAATGCGAGTAGTTATACAACGCGTGAGCGAAGCTTCGGTCACTATCGAAAATGTCATTAAAAGCAAAATAGGAATTGGTTTTGTAGTGCTTCTAGGGATCACTGCAGAGGATACCGAAGAGGATATAGAGTGGTTGACTTCAAAGATTTGTGGGTTACGTGTTTTTGGCGATGCCGAAGGTTTAATGAATGAAAGCATTCTTGATAAAAACGGAGAGATTTTATTGATTAGTCAGTTTACTTTGTATGCCTCTACCAGAAAAGGAAACCGCCCTTCTTTTATAAAAGCCGCGAAGCCTGATCAGGCGATTCCTTTATATGAAAAATTCATTGGGGAACTTTCAAAAAAGTTACAGCGTCAAGTACAAACTGGTGAGTTTGGTGCAGATATGAAAGTAGCTTTGGTTAACGATGGCCCTGTAACCATCAGTATTGATTCCAAGAATAAAGAATAATTTAAGATTATATTAAGATTTTACTATATTGCCGTACAATCTATTGAATGGCAAAAAAACTACTTCTATTACTATTTGTTGCATCTTCTGTAGCTTTTAGTCAAGACTTAAAACTTTCTGCGCTTACTGTAAACCCCGAACTTTCTGAGGGTGCAGATAGTGTGTTTCGCAACGAAGAAATTACGTTAGATCTTTCTCGGGAAGGTAAATTAAAGACGCTTATTTCTCGAGTAGTAACCGTTTATAACAAAGCCGGTTTAGGTGATGTTGCGGCATACGTGGGTTACGACAACAACACCAAGGTGAACAGCATCGAGGCGTATATTTACGATCTTTCAGGTAAAGAGCGCGAGCATTTTAAAGAACGTGATTTTAAAGATGTAAGCGCAGTTGATGGTGGTACGCTGTATGCTGATAGCAGGGTGCTTTACTTAGATTATACGCCAACAACTTATCCATTTACGGTACATTTTATATCAGAAACCACTTCAGAAACTACCGCCTTCTTAAGACCTTGGATGCCCTTATCGCGCTATAAAAGCGGCACCGAATTTTCAAAATTTACAGTTATTTATCCGCCGAAGCAAACGCTTCACGTCAAAGAAACGCATCTTGATGGATATGCTATTGAAAAGGAGGAATTAGCAGACAGAACGGTCTGGACGGCCAAGGATCTTGCACCGGTTACTTGGGAGTATAGTGCCCCTGATCTTGATCAACGAGTGCCTCGAGTGAAATGTTTTTTTGATACGTTTTATTTATCAGGCGTTCCGGGTATAGCTAAAACCTGGAAAGACTTTGGCCGTTGGATGTACACTGATTTAGTGAAAGACACACAAGATCTGGATCAAGCCACAATCACCGAAGCGCAAGCCTTAGTTGCCGGTTTAGAAACTGACGAGGAAAAAGCCCGCGCCATTTATCAATATGTGCAAGATAAAGTGCGCTATATCAGCGTGCAGGTAGAGATTGGCGGCTGGAAACCTATGAACGCTTCAGATGTGCATCGTTTGGGATACGGTGATTGTAAAGCCTTGAGCAATTATACCCAGAGTTTGTTAAAAGCTGTGGGGATTAAATCGTATTACACGGTGTTGTATGGGAAATCTGATAAGGAATCTCTAGATACAGACGTGGTCGCTATGCAAGGAAATCACGCGATTTTAGGAGTGCAATTGGGAGACGAAATCCAATTTTTAGAGTGTACCAGTCAGGAAACACCTTTTGGGTACATGGGTTCGTTTACTGATGATCGCGAGGTTTTACTCTTAACAGAAGACGGCGGTAAACTCGCAAGAACTACAAAATATGAGCAGGATGAAAACCGGGTAGCGCTTGAAGCCGCTTTTAAATTTGACGCTTCAGGTGGTCTTGAAGGTACGATCACACGAGCATCTTCGGGAATTTTTTACGCTAACCGTATGTCATTAGCACGCTTAGATCAGAAAGATTTGTCTGATTATTATTATAAAGCCTTTGATGCTATAAACGGACTTTCTGTTAGTAATATTCAGCTGAATAATGATCGAATGAATGTGGTTTATACGGAGTCGCTTGATGCACGTGCCACAAATTACGGTAGTAAAGTAGGGGCTAATTTTCTCTTGCGTCTTAATGCTTTTGCTTTAGGAAGAGATGCTATTCCACCTAAATATGCTCATCGAAAATCTGAGCTAATCATCC
Source organism: Leeuwenhoekiella palythoae (assembly GCF_020310025.1). Taxonomy (GTDB): domain Bacteria; phylum Bacteroidota; class Bacteroidia; order Flavobacteriales; family Flavobacteriaceae; genus Leeuwenhoekiella; species Leeuwenhoekiella palythoae. The sequence continues at coordinate 1,145,184 of NZ_CP084318.1, read as the reverse complement.
TGCGCGGCACAACTCAAGAAGATAAAATTGCGATAACGCTTCCCGAAGGTTATGAGGTAGGAGCGCTGCCTGAAGATGTGGTTATTGAAGAGCAATTTGGTAGTTATCACACTACTTTCCGCAGAGAGGGAACACAACTTTACTACACCCGCACCCTTAAATTCAATGAAGGAAATTACCCTGTAGCTCAGTATGAAAACTATCGGGATTTTTATAAAGCTGTCGTACGCAACGACAGTCAGAAAGTATTAATACAAAAAATATAATATGCGTAAAATTACTTGGTTTGCTTTTTTACTAGTGACTTCATTTGGGGTTGCTCAGGATTTTAGGTTTGGTAAAGTAACTGTTGAAGAGCTGCAGGAAGAGGTACACCCAAAAGATGCTGATGCAGATGCTGCAATTTTATATAGAGAGCAGTTTTCTCATATAGATTACTTTGAGAATGATGGGCTGATGTTGACAACGGAAGTTTATGAGCGCATTAAAATTTACAATACAGATGGCTTTGACTGGGGAACCCAACAAATTCCTTTATATACCGGCGGTTCAAAAAACGAGAGTGTAGGTAAAATAAAAGGAGTTACCTATACACTCGATGGAGATAAAATTGAAGAAAGTAAATTGCGCAACGATGGTATTTTTGATGAGGAGAAAAATAAATTCTACGATGTAAGAAAGTTCACCATGCCCAACTTACAGCCTGGTTGTGTGATAGAATTTCAATATGAAGTGGTGTCGCCCTATTTGTCGACCATTGATGAGATCAGATTACAGGAAGAAATACCTGTAAATAAAGCAGATGTTAGCTTTTATACGCCAGAATGGTTGGTTTATCAATTGCACCGAAAAGGTATTTTTCCTTTAGATATTGAGCAGACCAGTAAGGCTGCGACGATCAATTATCGTGTGCGTCAAGGTGTTTCTAATGGAGGGTCAGTAGGATTTGCGCAAAGAAGTAGTGTGGGTAGCGGGGTTCAAATGCGTAAAATAGATTATCAAAAGAAAGGCTATAAGGTGTTGGCTGAAGATATTCCGGCAATGCGCGAGGAGGCTTATTCATCAAATATTGATAATTACAGAGCCGCTTTAAGTTTTGAACTTTCATTCACTCAATATCCTGGCGAGCCTCTGGAAACCATTACAAGTAGTTGGGAGGCAGTTTCTAAAACTATCTATGATTCAGAAAACTTTGGAGGTCAGCTCAAGTCGGTACGTTTTTTTGATGATGATATAGACGAATTGCTTGCAGGAGCAAATGATCCCGTTGAAAAGCTTGCGCGCATTTATGAATTTGTGAAGCAAAAGATGGTTTGGAACAAATACATAGGTATTTATACAGATGAAGGGGTAAAAGAAGCTTACAAATCAGGAGTTGGAAACAGTGCAGATATCAACTTGATGCTGGTAAGTATGCTTCGATATGCAGGCTTAGATGCAAACCCGGTGATCCTAAGTACGCGTGATAATGGAATCCCAGTCTTTCCTACGCGTAATGGCTTTAACGACGTAATTGCCGGAGCCAAAATTGGAGAGCATACCTTTTTGATGGATGCTACAAACAAAATGGGAATGCCAGACCTGCTAGATGAAGAGTTACTTAACTGGAATGGTCGAGTAATTAGAGAGGATGGATCTTCAGAATGGGTGAATTTATATCCTAGCAAGCACGCTACTGAAAGCACGATCATAAGCTCAGAAATCACCGAAGATTTGGTTGCTGTAGGAACCTTGCAAAGCAGATACACTGGGAATTATGGTCTAACCTATAGAAAAAATTTAGGATCTAGAACAGAAGAAGAGCAATTGAAAGCTTTTGAGCAAATGCATTCTGGAGTTGACATCGCTGACTTAGAATTGAAAAACGCTTTAGAGGTATCAAATCCGTTAGAGGTGGCTTATAATTTTGAGATGCTTAACGGAGTAGAAGAAGTAGGGGGTAAGTTGTATGTCTCGCCGTTGCTACACGTAACCACTACTGAAAATCCGTTTAAATCTGAAGTGCGTGCACATCCAGTAGATTTTAAATTCCCTTGGAAAGACCGCTATATTATAAGTATTAAAATACCTGAAGGATATACAGTTGAAAGCCTTCCGGAAAGTGCCTTGTATCATATGACTGATAAGATGGCTTCTTATGTTTACAGAGTTTCAGCGTCAGAGGATAAAATCAATATCTCTACAGAGATGGCGTTCAATTCTTCGATTATTGCTCCTGATTACTATCAAGATCTTAAAAAGTTTTACGAGACTATCGTAACAAAGCAAAATGAAAAGATCGTTCTTACTAAAATTTAAATTAAGAGAAAATGCGTTATAAACTTTTAATGATTACTATGGTAGTTTTGATGGGTGCAGTTCACTGCGTTCAGGCCCAAAAAATAAAACTAGACAAAGTAACTGAAGACGAGTTGGAGCTAAAGGTGTATGCTGAAGATTCGACCGCTGCGGCTATCTACCTTGACAAGGTAAGAGAGACCTACTTTGATTATAAAACCTCAAGCGGCTTTATGATCATCAACGAATTTAAAGAGCGTATAAAAATCTTATCAAAAGAGGGCCTGGACTACGCAACAAAAAAGATTTTGAGCTATAAAAATGATAGTGATAAAGAGCGCGTAGATGACATAGAGGGAGTGACGTATAATCTTGTTAGTGGTAAAATTGAAGAAATCGAACTCAAAAAAGATGGGATTTTTGAAAATGAGCGCTCTGAGCATTGGGACGAAACCTCGATTACGATGCCGGCAGTACAGGTTGGGAGTATCGTAGAATGGAGTTACACCACCATTTCGCCGTTTTACAAAATCGATGATTTGATCTTGCAAGAAGACCTTCCTATTGTCGAATATTATGCAAAAATAAGAACTCCGGGAATGTTTACTTTCCGCAGATTAAAAAAAGGGTATTTTGATATTACTCCTAAAGAGTCTATCGCTGATGGTGGGGTGAATTTTGAGAATGCTTATGGTCAATCTAATTATGCTAGTTATAAGGAGTTGGTTGCAGAATATACGCAAAACGACGTTCCGGCATTGAAGGAAGAAGTGTTTTTGATAAACCCTGATAATTACCGAAGAAGCATCGTTTATGAATTGATATCTACCGAATTTACTGAAGGAAATAAAAAAGAATATGCAACGACTTGGGAGGAAGTTGCAAAGACAATTTTTAAGCAAAGAGAATTCGGCGGACAGATGAGTCCGTCTCTATCCTTAAAAAAAGTTGCTGCTCGCATGGTAGCTGATCATAAAACCCAAGCCGAGAAAATTGAAGCCGCTTTGCGTTATGTGAAGTCTAAAATAAAGTGGAATGGCAACTACGGGAAATATACAGACGACGGCATCGATGAGGCACTAAAGCGTGGCTCTGGTGATGTAGCAGAAATAAACCTTTTGCTTACGGTGTTGCTGAGAGAGTGTGGCGTACAGGCAAATCCTGTGTTGATAGGCACCAAGCAACACGGTATTCCGTCTTTTCCAACTCTAGAAGGTTATAACTATGTGATTGTTGGTGTGAGAGATGGTCTTAAAACCATTCTTCTTGATGCTACTGATAAGTTTAGCGCGCCTAATATTTTGCCTACACGCGTTTATAATTGGTATGGTAGAATGGTAAATAAAGAAGGTGTTTCTCAGGAGATCGATTTGTATGAAACCATTAGTCCGCAGAAAGATCGTTACGTGATGGCAGACTTAAATGAAGATGGAAGCATCAATGGTGTGCTCAAGCAACGCTATAAAAGTCTTGAAGCTTTTGAGCTTAGGCATAAGGTTGATGAGGAAAGCTTAGAAACATATACTCAAGAAAGAGCAGTTGATCTGGGAGTTGATGAAGTTACTAATCTCAAATTAGAAGGTATTGAAGAATTAAGCGCACCAATAACAGAATCCTTAGAATTCAAAATTAATCAAGGAGTAGATCAGATTCCCGGGCAAATTTATCTCAACCCACTACTATTCTTTACAATGGGTGATAATCCTTTTAAGTCTGATGTGCGTATTTCACCTGTAGAATTTAATTATCCCTTTTTTCATAATACTAATGTCACCTTAAAGCTGCCGGAGGGTTACGAAGTACAACAATTGCCAGAGCCTATAAAGATCGCGCTACCCGGCGAATTGGGTAGCTTTGTTTATTCAATTACGCATATGGGGCAGACCTTGCAGGTGATGACTAAGTTTAATCTAACCGGAACCTTTGTTCCTTATGATTATTATCAAAGCCTTAAAGAGTTTTTTAATCGCAGGGTGGCAAAAGAGACCGAGAAGGTGATTCTTCAGAAAAGTATTTAATAAGCCGTGTGAGTTTGCACTCATTTTTTTGCTTTACCTTAATTTAGCATCTTCATAAAGATTATATACCTATGAAAATTGATGATGCTCAAAAAGCAGTTGATGAATGGATCAATAAACACGGCGTTCGCTACTTCAACGAATTGACCAATATGGCCCAACTTACCGAAGAAGTAGGTGAGGTTGCGCGTATTATCGCGCGCCGCTACGGGGAGCAAAGCGAGAAGGAAAGCGACAAAAATAAAGATCTGGGAGAAGAACTTGCCGATGTTCTTTTTGTGGTGTTGTGTTTAGCCAATCAAACCGGAATTGACCTTCAAGATGCTTTTGATAAAAAGCTTGACCTTAAAACCAAAAGGGATCACGACAGGCATCACAATAATAAAAAGTTGCAGTAATCCACAACGAACAATCAACCAAAAACCACGCATTTTGAAACTGAAACTCCACCAAAAAGAACCGCATTTAGACGGAGACATAGCAATTACAGGATCTAAAAGTGAGAGCAACAGATTGCTTTTGCTTCAGGCTTTATTCGGGAATTTTAAGATCAAGAATCTGTCTAACAGCCACGACAGTCAGGTGATGCAAAAAGCATTAGCTTCAAAAGAAAAGACGGTTGATATACATCACGCAGGTACTGCTATGCGTTTTTTAACGGCGTATTTTGCAGCTTTTGAAGGTAGAGAAACCATCCTTACAGGAAGTTCGCGTATGCAGGAGCGTCCTATAGGTTTGCTGGTTGATGCCCTGAGAGAATTAGGAGCAGACATTACCTATAAAAATAATGAGGGTTACGCACCGCTTTTGATCAAAGGGAAAAAACTTACTAAGAGTACGGTTTCACTTGCTGCAAATGTGAGCAGTCAGTACATTTCTGCGTTGATGATGGTGGGCGCTTCGTTACCAGACGGAATTGAAATTAACCTCATAGGTCAGATCACGTCAGTGCCTTATATAGAAATGACTCGCGCATTGCTCACGCAATTGGGTGTTGAGAGTAGTTTTGAAGGACAGCAAATAAAAATTAAGCCTGCGGGTGCGATCAACGTTTCAGAAATGGTCGTAGAATCAGACTGGAGTAGCGCTTCGTACTATTACAGTTTAGCAGCGCTTTGTGATACAGCAAAGCTGAAAATTTCCAGTTATAAAAAAGACAGTTTACAAGGCGATTCTGTATTGGCAGAATTGTATCAGAAATTAGGAGTCAAGACAACTTTTAAAAAGCATGCGGTACTTCTGGAAAAAGTAGATCAGCCAAAACCGAAACGTGTAGAGTTTGATTTAGCTAATAGCCCTGATATTGCACAAACCATTGCAGTGACTTGTTACGGGTTAGGCGTAGCGTGTGACCTTTATGGCTTGCATACCCTAAAGATCAAAGAAACCGATAGACTTGAAGCGCTAAAAGCCGAATTGACAAAATTAGGAGCGCATATTTCGGTGACTGATAAATCCTTGCATTTAGAAGGGTCGACCAATTTTCAGTCAGATGTAACGATCAAAACCTATCAAGATCATCGTATGGCTATGGCATTTGCGCCTTTCGCTTTGCGAGCTTCCATTCTTTTTGAAGATGCCGAAGTGGTCAATAAATCCTACCCTGATTTTTGGGAAGATCTACACACTTTGGGCTTTAAAATTAATGAAGTGTAGCACTTATTTTTCTGCTGAAAATACTGCGATTGCTTGGTTTTTAAATTAATCCCTTATTTACTTGACAACCCCTACCTTGAGGTTGTATATTTGCACGCTATTTTAAATACCTAAAAAACAGAGGTCCCATGGGAATGAAACTTTCACATTTTAACTTTGATTTGCCTAAAGAACTACTCGCTGAATATCCTGCGGAAAACAGAGATGAGGCGCGTTTGATGGTTCTTAACCGCAAAACACAAACTATAGAGCACAAGTTGTTTAAAGACTTGATCGACTATTTTGAGCCTAACGATGTGATGGTATTGAACAATACCAAAGTGTTTCCTGCACGACTTTACGGAAATAAAGAAAAAACCGGAGCACGTATCGAGGTGTTTTTACTTCGTGAATTGAATTCAGAAACCCGTCTTTGGGATGTGCTTGTAGATCCTGCGCGTAAAATACGTATTGGTAACAAACTTTATTTTGGTGATGATGAAAGTCTAGTTGCTGAAGTTATTGACAATACTACTTCTAGAGGAAGAACGCTACGCTTCTTATATGACGGTTCGTATCAGGAATTCAGAAATAAATTGACTGAACTTGGTGAAACGCCGCTTCCTAAATACATCAAGCGTGATGTTGAACCGGAAGATGCAGAACGTTACCAGACGATTTTTGCTAAAAATGAAGGTGCGGTTGCTGCTCCTACTGCTGGGTTACACTTTAGTAAGCACTTATTGAAGCGTTTGGAGATCAAAGGATTGAACTTTGCAGAAGTAACACTTCACGTAGGTCTAGGGACGTTTAGCCCGGTTGAGGTAGAAGACCTTTCTAAGCATAAAATGGATAGTGAGGAAGCGTACATTGATAGTTCTGCAACTACTACTATTAACAAAGCAATTGGTGAAAATCGTAAAGTTTGCGCTGTAGGAACTACCGTAATGCGTGCTTTAGAAAGTTCAGTGAGCTCTAATAAAACGCTTAACGAATTTAGCGGTTGGACAAATAAATTTATTTTCCCTCCGTATGATTTCAGTATTGCAAACTGTATGATCACAAACTTCCATACGCCAAAATCAACCTTGATGATGATGGTTTCTGCATTTGCAGGACACGACTTTATGAAAGAGGCTTATGAGCAAGCAGTAAAAGAAAAATATAAGTTTTATAGCTACGGTGATGCGATGTTGATCATCTAATCACTTGTTTATTCAGCACAAAAAATCCCCGCGCAAACGGGGATTTTTTTATAATTAAAATTCCGGTTTAAGAGAGCGACTTAATTGATAACTTTGCAACGTGAAAAATACACAGAAAGACATACGAGCACTATCGCGAGAAGAATTGCGTGATTTCTTTGTTTCGCAGGGCGAAAAAGCCTTCCGTGGAAATCAGGTGTATGAATGGCTTTGGGTAAAAGGCGCGCATTCTTTTGATGATATGACCAATATTTCAAAAGAAACTCGCACGTTTCTAGACGAGCATTTTGTGATCAATCATATCAAAGTTGATCAAATGCAGCGCAGTTCAGACGGTACGATCAAAAATGCCGTGAAACTTCACGATAATCTTACGGTAGAATCGGTTTTGATACCTACCGCATCACGCACTACGGCTTGCGTTTCTTCACAAGTAGGTTGTAGTCTAAATTGTAAGTTTTGTGCTACCGCACGTTTAAAGCGTATGCGGAATCTTAACCCTGACGAAATTTTTGATCAGGTGGTTGCCATCGATCAGCAAAGTAGGTTGTATCACAACAGGCCGTTGTCTAACATCGTTTTTATGGGAATGGGCGAGCCGCTTATGAACTATAAAAACGTAGTAAAGTCTATTGAAAAAATCACAGATCCTGAAGGCTTAGGAATGTCTCCCAAGCGTATCACGGTATCAACTTCCGGTGTGCCTAAGATCATCAAAAAGATGGCTGATGATGAGGTGAAATTCAATCTTGCGGTTTCGCTGCACTCGGCTTTAGATGATGTACGTACTGATATTATGCCGTTTAATGAGCAAATGCCGCTTCAGGAATTGAAAGAAGCTTTGCAATACTGGTATGTGAAAACTAAAAAACGCATCACCTATGAATACGTTGTGTGGCGCGGTATTAACGACCAGGATAAGGATATTGAGGCGTTGATAGATTTCTGTCTGGCGGTTCCTAGTAAAGTGAATTTGATTGAATACAATCCTATAGATGATGGTCAGTTTCAGCAGGCAGATCCGTTAGCAATTGATCGCTATGTGGCAAAACTTGAAGATCGCGGAATCACCGTAACCGTACGTCGCTCCCGCGGGAAAGATATTGATGCGGCCTGCGGACAATTGGCTAATAAAAATGGATAGTATTAAAAATAGTATTTTTGCTACAACCTAATAATTTCTAAAAGCGAACTAACTGCACTAAAATTAAAACTTGAAAGTAGTCGAACAAATTAAGCAGCCTATTGCTCACGAAATGGAACTTTTTGAGCAGAAGTTCTCGCTTTCGATGAAATCAAAAGTTCCGCTTCTCAATCGCATCACGCATTATATCGTAAACCGTAAGGGAAAGCAAATGCGCCCGATGTTTGTGTTTCTTGTGGCCAAAATGCTGGGAGACGAGCGCCTCAACGATCGTACCTATCGCGGTGCGTCGGTTATAGAACTAATACATACCGCGACCTTAGTGCACGACGACGTGGTTGATGACAGCTATCGCCGTCGCGGTTTCTTCAGTTTAAATGCGCTATGGAAAAATAAAATCGCCGTGCTTGTTGGTGATTTTCTACTTTCTAAAGGATTACTGCTTTCAATTGATAACGAAGATTTTGATTTGCTGCAGATCATTTCGGTAGCTGTTAGAGAGATGAGTGAGGGCGAACTACTTCAAATCGAAAAAGCCCGCGATCTCGATATTACCGAAGAAGTCTACTTTGAGATCATTAGACAAAAGACAGCAACACTTATCGCTGCCTGTTGCGCGATGGGTGCCTGCGCCATTCACGCGAGCAAAAAGGATGTGGAGGCGATGCGCAAGTTTGGCGAACTCATAGGTCTTGCCTTTCAGATTAAGGATGACCTTTTTGATTACGGTTCGCAGAAAATCGGAAAACCCACAGGGATAGATATCAAAGAGCAAAAAATGACGCTTCCGCTTATCTATGCGGTCAACAACAGTGATGAGAAGCAGCGCAAGTGGCTCATCAATTCGGTTAAAAATCACAATAAGGATAAGAAGCGGGTGAATGAGGTGATTGCTTACGTGAAAGAATCCGGCGGACTAGATTATGCCGTGGCAAAAATGAAAGCATTACAGCAAGAGGCATTAAAAATTCTTGATAAATATCCCGAATCTAAGTACAAAGAAGCTCTTGTGCTTATGGTGAATTATGTAATTGAACGAAAAAAATAAATTTTTAAAGCACTGATATTCATTATTTTAAAAATTTATTTCTAATTATTTTATCTTCCGGGCAACCATTTTAAACTTTTCTGCGTCTTTATTAATGAAGACAGTTTTAAACAGGATTTGTGAAAGTCATTACATTCTTTAATAGCGAGAAACAACTCATAAAGAAAGCCGCGCAGGGCAATCGCGAAGCGCAACGCAAACTTTATGATACGCACGCACCTAAAATGTTGGGCGTTTGTCGTCGCTACTTAAATGACATGATGCAAGCCGAAGAAGCGATGTGTAACGGATTTTTAAAGGTGTTTAAAAACCTGGATCGCTTTAGAGATGAAGGTAGTTTTGAAGGTTGGGTGCGACGCATTATGGTTAATGAATCGATCTCCTATTTGCGCAAAGAACAGAAAATCACGTTTACAGATTATGAGCAGCAGGCTGATGATACAACCTATAATCCTGTGGATAGCGAACTCGATGCAGAAGAAATTCAGTTGTTGATAGATCGCTTGCCAGAAGGCTATCGCGCCGTGTTTGTGATGTATGCGGTAGAAGGCTATAAGCATCAGGAAATTGCAAAAATGCTTGATATTTCTGAAAGTACTTCTAAGTCCCAGCTTTTTAAAGCGCGTAAACTGCTTCAGCAAAAGTTAAACGAACTCAATACCTATCAGTATGGCACCGATAAAGTTTGAAGATAACATTAGAGAGCGGTTGGAGCATCGGGAGATCAAACCATCGGCTGAAGCTTGGCAAAAGCTAGAGGCTTCGCTTGATCAAGAGGCCAAGCCTGCAAAAAGTAAAAAAAGCTACGGTTGGGTTTTGATCGCAGCAAGTTTTATAGGAATTCTTATTCTTGCAGGACGCTATGTTTTTCAGGATGAGATGGATAAAAACCCTGTAAATCAAGTGGTGGAAACTCCGGCTGAAAAGCAAAATGAGCAAAAAAGCGAACCTATAAAAACTCTTCAGCAAAAGCAAAGAGAGATTGCGCCACTAGAAGAAACAAGTGTAGCAGTTCAGGAAGAGCAACAGATCGCTGAACCGCCTAAGAAACGCAAGGAGCAACCGGTTATTCAAAAGTATGAAGAAGCAGTAGCGGTGACCGATTCTCAGAAAGCTTCAGCAGATGAAAAGCTTGATCAAACGACTCAAAGTAAAATTGATGCCGAAGTAAATGATTTGATCAGTAAAGTACAGGAGCAGCAAAACAGCGGAGTCGCCTATTCTGATGCAGAAATTGACCAACTTTTACGAGATGCACAGCGAGATATCATTTCAGAAAAAATGTTTGACCGCGAGCGTAATACGATAAGTGCAGAAGCTTTGCTTTATGAGGTTGAAGAAGAACTGGATCCTTCTTTTAGAGACCGCATTTTTGAAGCGCTTAAAGATGGCTTTATGAAAGCTCGGGAAGCCATTGTTTCTCGCAACAATTAGTAAACTACCTCGGGGTAAAATGCACTTTGGGGTACCAATAAAAATTCATTCATCAATCTAAAGGAAGTTGGTCTTCCCGTCTCGACGGGGCGGGAAGCTGCAACCTTTACTTAAATCAACAATTATGAGATTCTTACTATTACTTTTAATCACTTTTTCAAGTGTCTTGCCGCAAAAAACTTTTGCGCAGGAAACCGAAAAAGAAGAAACGATCGCCACGTTAAACGCGAAAAAAGAAGAAGTGGTGCAAAAAGAAAAAGAAGCGCTTAAAATTGAAGTGCTTGCCATTAACAAACGTTTTGAAAACGGAGAATTAACCGAAGAAGAAGCGACCATTTTAAAGAAAGAAGCTGCAAAAAAGCACGCTAGGAATATCGAAGATAAACTCGCTATTTTAGAAAGTAAAATTGATTTGCTGGAGCGCAACGAGACTGATCTGGATGATGATTCTATTTTTGGAATTTTTATAGGGAAAGATAAAGTGACCTTAGGTTCTGGAGATAAAGAAGAGGTGGTTTATGACCGTCGCACAACCTCAGATATCGTATTGGGGATTGGGTTTAATAATGCGATCATTGACGGGCAATCGCTTAACGATTCACCCTATAAAATAGGAGGTAGCCGTTTCTTTGAACTTGGTCTTGCATGGAAAACGCGTGTTTTTGACAATACCAATTTTCTGAGATTAAAGTATGGGTTCAGTTTTCAGTTCAATGGTTTGAAAATAGACGATAATCAATATTTAGTAGAACAAGGTGATCAGACCGTTTTAGAAACTTTTCCGCTAGATCTGGATAAGTCAAAATTCAGAATGGATCATCTGGTGTTTCCTGTGCATTTTGAGATTGGTCCTTCCACTAAAAAAGTACACGATGATTACTTTAGATATTCTACACACAACCAATTTAAGCTTGGTTTGGGAGGTTATGCAGGATTCAATTTGCTCACGATTCAGAAATTAAAATATGAAGAAAACGGAGAGGATCGCAAGGATAAATTCAAGCAGAATTTTAATACAAATAATTTTATCTATGGCCTAAGCGGTTACATCGCGTTTGGAGATACAGCGCTCTATGTGAAATACGATTTGAATACAATCTTTAAAAATAATCCGGTTGAACAACGCAATTTTTCAGTAGGTCTGCGTTTTGATATGGATTAGATACAAGCAGCCTTAGTTAAGTAAATAGAATACCTGCGCGATTAAACCCGTACAGGTATTTTTTATTAGTAAATTTGCGACCACCTTTTTTTAATTTTAACCGAAGAAATTTTCATTTTTTTGATTTCAAAAACCACCATAGATGCCGTATTTGAGACCGCTCGCGTTGAGGAGGTAATCGGTGATTTTGTTCAGCTGAAAAAATCAGGATCAAATTTTAAAGGCTTGAGTCCGTTCTCAGATGAGCGCACCCCAAGTTTTATGGTTTCTCCGGTAAAACAAATCTGGAAGGATTTCTCAAGTGGAAAAGGAGGTAATGCGGTTGCTTTTTTGATGGAGCACGAGCATTTTACGTATCCCGAAGCGATCAAGTATCTCGCAAAAAAGTACAATATTGAGGTTGAAGAAACCGAGCAAACCGATGAGCAAAAGGAGCAGGCTAATGAGCGGGAGAGTATGTATGTGGTTTCAGAGTTTGCACGGGATTATTTTCACAAAACCTTACTGCATTCTGAACAGGGTAAGGCGATAGGTTTATCGTATTTTAAAGAACGTGGATTTACCGAAGAAACGATCGAGAAGTTTCAATTGGGGTATTCTCCTGATGTTTGGGACGCGTTAACCTCAGAAGCTATTCGCAAAGGCTACAAGCTAGAGTTTTTAGAAAAAACCGGGCTGACCATCGTCAAAGAAGAGAAGCAGTTTGACCGTTTTAAAAGTCGGGTAATGTTTCCTATTCATTCATTGAGCGGTCGTGTTTTGGGTTTTGGAGGCCGAATTCTTACTAATGAGAAAAAGGCGGCAAAGTATCTAAATAGTCCGGAGAGCGAGATCTACCACAAATCAAAAGTGCTTTATGGTATTTATTACGCCAAGCAGGCGATCGCTAAAGAAGATAATTGCTACTTGGTTGAAGGATATACCGATGTGATCCAGCTGCATCAATTGGGGATTGAAAATGTGGTTTCTTCTTCAGGTACTGCTTTGACTCCAGAGCAAATACGCTTGATCAATAGATTGACACCTAATATCACGGTACTTTTTGATGGAGATGCGGCGGGGCAGCGGGCTTCCTTACGCGGAATCGATTTGATTTTGGAGCAAGGAATGAACGTAAAGGTGTGCAGCTTTCCGGAAGGTGAAGACCCCGATAGTTTTTCAAAATCTCATACGCTTACTGAGGTTGAAGATTTTTTAAAGGAAAATGCTAAAGATTTTATTCAGTATAAAGCTTCGTTGCTTGTAAAAGAAGCTCAGGGGGATCCCATCAAAAAAGCGGGTCTGGTACGCGATATGGTAGAAAGTATCGCTAAAATCCCTGATGTGATCAAGCGCGAAATTTATGTGCAAGAGTGCGCACGTATTATGGATATTAAAGAAGATGTGCTTTTTAATACCCTTGCGCAAATTAGAAATAAAGGGAAAAAAGAGGCTATACAAACCACCGAAAAACGTCCTGCCGAAGGAGAGATGATTCCGCTTAAAAATAAAGAAAAGGTAAAGTTTGAGCGGCAATACGAGTTGGAACAAAACATCATAAAGTTGCTTATTACGTTTGCTAATGAACCGGTGCAATTCGTAGATCTTGTATATGATGAGGATAAAGACGGAAAACTTATTGAGCGAGAAGAAAAGCGAGAATTGATCATCTACGAAAAGATCTATTTAGACTTGCAAGAAGACGAGGTAGAGTTCGCTAATGATGATTTTAAGGCGATATACCCGTTACTCATTGAGCATTTAACCAGAGAAGAAGGCGATATCAAGTTAGATCAATTGGGCGAAGTGTTGCCGGCTTCTCAAATGGAGAAAATTTCATCTATAGCTTTTGAACCTGAAAAGCATACGCTGCACGCTTGGGATCGTCACGAGATCTATGTAAAAACCTTAAAGGAAAATTCAGGATTAGAAACGGTGCAAACCCTACTCAATCTGCGTCATTTTCTTATTCAGCGTAAAATGGCAGAATTTGGTGAACAGCTAAAAACAGGGGAACTTCCAGAAAATGCGCAGGAATTCCTTGAGGACTATAAAGATTATAAAACGCTAGAAGTACTTATTGCCAAAAAGCGAAATCTGGTGATTATGCCTTTTATGCGTTAGAGGTCTGAAGTCTGTAAGAGTCGCGCCTGCTGAATGAGTTCTGCTAAGCTTCCGGCGTCTAACTTTTTAAGCAAACGCGTTTTATAGGTGCTTACCGTTTTTTCGTTGATATCCAGAGATTCAGCGATGTCTTTGTTACGTTTTCCAGAAGAAAGCATATTTAAAACTTCGGTCTCACGGGTAGAAAGCTTTTTGTAGCGATATGCCAGTGTACTGTTGTGAGAAGGATCAGTATTAGAAAGCATTTCCACTAAATTATTGTTGAGGTAAATACCACCACGCGCTACTTGAATTACCGCTTTTAAAACAGTTGCAGTATCAGCAGTTTTGCCAATGTAACCCATTGCGCCGGCTTTAATGGCGCTGAGCGCGTACATACCTTCGGGGTGTGTGCTGTACACCATAATTTTAATTCCGGGGAAAAGCTTACGCAGTTCTTTGATCGCTGTAAGGCCTTGAAGGTTGGGCATGTCAATTTCCATGATTACCAGATCAGGCACCTCTTCTTCTAGTGATGCGATTAGTTCTTTTCCGTCAGAAACCACATCGATGATCTCGTGAATGGTATTCTTAAGAATATGGGTTAATCCATCAACGATTATAGGGTGATGATCTGCAATTGTGATAGTAATCATAGTGAGTTTTATACGCTTTGAGACGAAAATAAAACCAATAATTGTAACTGCAAATGCTTTTCGCTGTAAGAATTAATTTACAGGATGAACTTCAAAATTATTTCAAATCTTCAGGGATCGTACAAACGGGAATGGGCTCCATCTTATGTTTATTGGCATTATTAAAGCCTTTATAAATAGAAAACACCTGCTTTTGTCTACCTTCAAAATCTTCGCTTGATTTACCTTGCTCATCCTGGAGCATCGCCCACTCGAGTTCGTCATAAGTAGCGCCAATTTGATCTTCATCGCTACGGTCGTCTCCCCACAAGCCATCGGTAGGTTTAGCGACTTGAATGCTTTCAGGAACTCCAAGTTCTTTGGCTAGCGCATAAACTTCACTTTTCATCAGGTCTGCAATCGGACTCAAATCAACACCGCCATCACCATATTTTGTATAAAAACCAACGCCAAAATCTTCAACTTTATTACCTGTTCCGGCAACCAGATAGCCGTGTAATCCCGCAAAATAATACAAGGTACTCATGCGTAAACGAGCACGCGTGTTAGCCAAACTTAACTCAAGACCGGGGTTTGTGTCTGTTTCGGCAGCTGGTAATGCAGTTTTAAAAGTTTCAAAAGTTTCGGTGAGATCTACTCGCACATCAGATACATTGGCAAAGCGTTTTTTAAGTTGAGCAATATGTTCCTGCGCTCGCGTAACATGACTTGGAGGTTGGTGAATGGGCATTTCTACACAAAGCACACGTAATCCTGTTTTAGCGCAAAGGCTTGAGGTAGTAGCGCTATCAATTCCGCCACTAATACCTACAACAAAACCTTGAATATTTGCGTTGGTTGCATAGGTTTTTAGCCAGTTAACAATATGATCTATTACTTTTTCGGTTTGCATAAGAAACAGGATTTATGGTTTGTAAATGCTACCTTTGCGCAGCAATTTATGATGGGGAATTTACTAAAAATTGAAATGTTTCAGCAGGTGCGCATCCCGTTAAGTATGGGTTTTAGGTTTTTTTTAGGGCTTACCGTGTTTTTGATGGTGGGTTGTAAGAAAGATGTAAAAATCCCTGAAGAAATTTCACAGATTCCTATCGCTTTAGAAGTAGATCGATTTGATCAGAAGTTTGCCAAAGTTGATGCTTCAGAACTCCCAGAATTGATCGCTGCATATCCTTATCTTTTTCCTGAGCAGTATGATGAGCAGTTTTGGCACGATAAGATACAGGACACCATTCAGCTTGAATTGAATAGCGAAGTAGCTCAATCTTTTCCTGATTTTACTGCGGAAACTCAGGAGCTTGACAATTTATTTAAGCATATAAAATATTATTATCCCAAAACGCCGCTGCCCAAAGTGGTTACCATTACGTCTGATGTCGCATACCGAACTCCTGTGATTTTAACGGATAGTCTTTTGATCATAGGGTTAGATAATTACTTAGGTGAAGACCATCATTTTTATAAGGGTATTCAGCGTTTTTACACGCAGAATTTCCGCAAGGAGCAGATAGATGTTGATGTTGCTGATGCTTTTGTAAGAGCCTTAGTGCGCAAGCAGGGAAGCCGTCGTTTTATAGATGAAATGATTTATCACGGCAAACGACTTTATATGATGGAGCAGCTTTTGACCTTAGAAGCCAAGAATGAGATCATAGGCTATACGCCTGAGCAGCTGGATTGGGCCGAAGCTAATGAGGTAGATATTTGGACGTATTTTGTTGAAAATGAATTGTTATTTGATACAGATAGTAAGCTATTAAGCCGTTTTATCAACCCTGCGCCATTTTCAAAATTCTATTTAGAATTTGATAACGAAAGTCCGCCAAGGTTGGGTCGCTATATCGGTTGGCAAATGGTGAAAGCGTATATGCAGCGCAATACCATACCTTTGCAAATGCTGCCCGGTAAAAGCAGTGACGAGATTTTTAAACAAGCAAATTATAAACCCCGCAAATAATAACAGTTGATGAAAACTGAAATCAAACTAAGTGTAGAATTAGATGAGAATAGAGTGCCGGAGAAAATCTCTTGGAATGCCCCAGATGGCGGTGTCTCGCACGAGCCGGCAAAGGCTTTGATGCTTTCGCTTTGGGATCACAAAAAGCAGGAAGCTGCGCGTATAGATTTATGGACCAAAGATATGCCGGTTGATGAGATGAAGGTGTTTTTTCATCAGACTTTAGTGAGTATGGCTAATACCTTTAAGCGTGCTACAGACGATGATAAAATGTCTGCTACGATGATGGATTTCTGTGATTATTTTGCAGAAAAGCTAGAATTGAAAAAGTAATTTAATAGTTCCGGAAGGTGATCACACTTCTCTTTGTTTACAACGCACGTTCCGGAACCTTAAATGCACTTTTAGATGGTCTTCATAAGATTGTGAGTCCGTCTACGTATTTCTGTACGTTGTGTACGCTTACGCATGGCGCATTTCAAGAACGTGAAATATGGAAGGCATTTAGGCAGTCTATAGCTTTAAACATGGAATTTTACCATCGTGATGAATTTCTTCAAAACTATGCGGCTGAAAGGAATGACCAATGGGAGTTTCCGGTAATTCTGACTAAAACCGAAACAGGTCTAAACGTTTTTCTGTCTAAAGAAGAATTAGAAATATTAAATACCGAAGCGGCGCTTATACAAGCAATAAAAACAAAGCTTAAGACTCTTTAAGCTGTTCGTTTATCGCATTTATATAGTCGAGAATCTCATCTTTTCCCGTGCTGTTTGTAGCGCTGCTAATAAAATAATTAGGCATTTCGGCCCAAGCACCTGCGAGTAATTCCTGTTTGTAATGTTCAATATTGCGTTCTAAAGCTTTTGGCTTCAGTTTATCTGCCTTTGTGAAGATTATAGAAAACGGAATCTGTTTTTCGCCAAGATATTGCATAAACTCTCGGTCAATAGGTTGTGGTTCATGGCGACAATCTATAAGTACAAATGCTGAAACCAACTGCTCACGCTCCTCAAAATATTGCGTGATGAATTTCTGAAACTCTTTCTTTACTTTTTTTGAAACGCGGGCATAACCGTAACCCGGTAAATCGACGAGATACCAAGATTGATTGATTACAAAATGATTGATCAATTGTGTCTTTCCAGGTCTTCCGGAAGTTTTAGCTAGATTTTTACGATCGGTAAGCATATTGATCAAGCTTGACTTCCCAACATTTGATCGTCCTATAAATGCATATTCAGGCATCTTATTTTTAGGGCACTTCGCCACATTAGAATTACTTACAAGAAATTCAGCAGATTTTATATGCATAAGAAGAGTGTATTAGAAATTGCGCTCTTTTAACCACCGTGAAAGAATCTCATTAAATTCTTTTGGGTGCTCCATCATTGCAGCGTGACCGCATTTGTCAATCCAGTATAGATCAGAATCTGGTAATAGCTTATCAAAATCTTCTGCAACCTCAGGAGGTGTGACATTGTCGTTACGGCCCCAGATGATACACGTAGATGTATTCATATGCGGGAGATCCTGAGCCATATTATGGCGTATAGCGCTTTTAGCGATCGCAAGTGTTTTTATGAGTTTGTTTCGGTCGTTTACCGTCTCATAAACTTCATCTACAATTTCTTTGGTTGCTACTGCAGGATCATAAAACACATCTTCCGCCTTTTTCTTGATGTATTCATAATCTCCGCGTTTCGGGTAGCTCTCACCCATTGCGCTCTCGTAAAGCCCCGAGCTTCCGGTGATCACCAAGGCTTTCATCACTTCCGGATAGAGCTTAGTGTGGTATAATGCGATATGACCGCCGAGTGAATTCCCTAAAAGAATAACTTCTTTAAAGCCTTTCATCGCGATAAAGTCGTTGAGGTATTTCGCAAATGTTTTAACACCTGTTTTGATAAGAGGCATAGAATATAAAGGTAATTCTGGAATTACGACTTTATAGCCGTTTTGCGAAAAGTGATCGGTTACCGCATCAAAATTGCTCAGGCCACCCATCAGTCCGTGAAGAATTACGATAGGGGTTCCTTCGCCTACTTCTAAGTAAGTAAATTTTCCCTCGGTTTTTAATTGGTGCTTCATAATTAATAGGTCGGCAAGCGGCTTTGCCACAAATATAGACATTTAGCCCAAATTGAAAATCTAAAAATACACTTGTCTTTAATGCTTGCGCCGCCTTGCGATAACAAGAGGTTTTAAGCCAGCCTACTAACCTAATGTTAAGATTTTCAGAATAATTAACAAGTGGGGTAATTTATCAACAAAGTGGTAGAATGTGGGAGAATGTGGTATAAAATTCTATATATTTGAAAATATTATACCTAAAACCTACTGTATTCTTGCTCAGTCTTATAGGAACATATGAGTGCAAAGTTGACGCTAAAGGAAGGCTCATGATGCCGTCTGCGTTGAAAAAACAGCTTGCAAAAGAGTTGCAGGAGGGCTTTGTGGTGAAGCGTTCTGTGTTTAATTCGTGTTTAGAGTTGTGGCCAATGTCTGAATGGGAGGTGATGATGAAAAAGCTCAACGGACTCAATCGCTTTGTGAAGAAAAATGTGGATTTCATTAGGAGGTTCACGGCAGGTGTAAAGTTAGTTGAAGCTGATGCTTCCGGGAGGTTGTTGATTCCTAAAGACCTGATCGCGTTTGCCTCGATCACAAAGGATATCGTATTGACTTCCGGAGGAAATATCATTGAGATCTGGGATGCTGTAGGTTATGAAGAGGCGGTGAGCAATGATGATGGAGATTTTGCTGCCTTAGCAGAAGAAGTAATGGGAGATCAAAATGACATACCTGATGGATTATCATAACCCGGTCTTATTAAAAGAAACTGTTGATGGTTTGGCGATCAAACCTGACGGAGTTTATGTAGATGTGACTTTTGGTGGAGGTGGTCATTCTCGAGAGATCCTAAAACGTCTAGGTGCTGACGGTAAATTGTTTGCTTTTGATCAGGATAAAGACGCGTTGGAGAATGCTATTGACGATCCTAGGTTTACGCTCATTAATGAGAATTTTCGCTTTGCGAAGCGTTTTTTGAGATTTTATGGAGCGGCACAAGTAGATGGAATTTTGGGTGATTTTGGAGTGTCGTCTCATCAGTTTGATGTTGCTGAGCGCGGATTCTCGACTCGTTTTGATGCAAAACTTGATATGCGTATGAATCAAGGTGATAAGCTTTCGGCGTATCACGTGGTTAATGAATATGCAGAAGAAGATTTGTCGCGAGTGTTGTTGCAGTACGGTGAATTGAGAAGTGCGCCTAAGCTGGCGAGAACTTTAGTTTCTGTTCGCAAAGATCAGCCTATAGAGACTACGGAAGATTTAAAGCAAGCGCTTCAATCGTATTTGCCTAAAGGGCGCGAGCATAAATTGTTGGCCCAGATATATCAGGCGATCCGTATTGAAGTGAATAAGGAGTTAGAGGTGTTGAAAGAATTTCTTCAGCAAACTGAAGAAATGTTGAAATCCGGAGGGCGCTTGAGTTTGATCTCGTATCACTCGCTAGAAGATAGGTTGGTAAAGCGCTATATGCGTAATGGTCTTTTTGAGGGAGAGCCTGAGAAAGACATTTTTGGGAATTTCAGCGTGCCCTTTAAAAAGGTTGGCGGTTTGATTGTTCCATCTAAAGAAGAAATAAAACAAAATAACAGAGCGCGTAGTGCAAAGCTGCGTGTTGCTGAAAAATTATAAGGGATTTGAAAGAAGGTATTTATCACATACTTAAAGGTAAGTTCCTGTTTAGTGATGATGCGGTTAAAAACTGGCGTATGATCATTTTTTTGTCGGTTTTGGCAATTGTGATGATAGGGAGTTCGCATCGTGCAGATAAAAAAGTACACTTGATCTCTCAGTTAAATGCTGAAGTAAAAGAGTTGCATAGTGAATTTGTAGATACGCGGCTTGAAGCCCGGAGGTTAAAAATGGAAACCGTGGTAACGCGGCAAGTGGCAGAGCAAGGTTTAGCGCCTTCCTTAACGCCGCCCAAAAAAATTAAAGTAACAAAAACACCTTAAGTTCAAAATGGCTACCAGCGAAAAGAACATATTGAACCGGATGTATTTAGTGGCAGGAGGTATGTTTCTCTTCGCCCTTTTTGTTGCGTTTAAACTTTGCGACATTCAGTTGGCTGAAGGTGATAAATACAAAGAGCTTGCAGAGGCTCGTACCGAGCGCATGTTTACGATTCCGGCGAATCGCGGGAATTTGTATGCCGGGGACGGTAGCTTGTTAGCTACTTCGGTGCCTAAGTATGATATTCGTTTTGATGCTTTGGCCCCAAAGCAGACTGATTTTGAAGAAAACATTCAAGGACTTTCTAAAGGACTTGCTGAGCAATTGGGGAAACCGCAGTCTTATTATATAGACCTTTTGCGCAAAGCGCGAGTGAATAAAAACCGCTACTTGCTACTGGCGCGTAATCTGGGGTATTCAAAATATCTCGCGATTAAAAAATTGCCGCTATTTAATAAAGGTCCTTATAAAGGAGGGATTATCACCGAACAGCGTACCGTGCGTGAGCATCCACTAGATAAAATTGCCGAGCGTACCATAGGTTACGACCGTCTTACGGAATACGGTCGTTATAGTGAGGCAGGGTTAGAAGGAGCTTTTGGTCCTTATTTAAGAGGTAAAGAAGGAAGACGTTTAAAACAGCGCATTGCAAAAGGACAGTGGAAGCCTATTGGCGATGATAATATTGTAGAGCCTCAAGATGGCTATGATGTGATCTCGACTATCGATGTGAATATTCAGGATATTGCTCATCATGCATTGTTGGCTTCGCTGGAAAAGTTTGAAGCAGACCACGGTTGTGTGGTGGTGATGGAAACGAAAACTGGTGAGATCAAAGCGATCTCAAATCTAGGTCGTGCCGAAGATGGTGATGGGTATTATGAAGATCGAAATTACGCCGTTTACGAGTCGGCTGAACCGGGTTCTACTTTTAAGCTGATGGCCATGGTTGCTGCACTTGAAGACCGGGTGATCGATACGAGTGATGTGGTAGATACCGAAAATGGCCGGGTACGTTTTTACAACAGAACGGTATATGATTCGCATTGGGGTGGGTATGGGAAAATCTCTGCTGCGCGTGCATTCGAACTTTCTTCAAACACGGCTTTTGCTAAAATTATCAATGAAGGTTACAAAGATGATCCTAAGCGTTTCTTGAAGCGTCTTTACAATATGGGACTTAACGATAAGTTAGGGCTTGAGATAAAAGGAGAGGGAAGTCCTAAGTTTCCGTATCCCGGTGATGCTAATTGGTACGGGACGACTTTACCTTGGATGGCTTTTGGTTATGGAGTTTCGCTTACACCGTTGCAAACCTTGACGTTTTATAATGCCATAGCAAATGATGGCGAGATGGTTAAGCCACGTTTCATTAAAGAAGTTAAAAAATGGGATGCTTCCATAGAAAAATTTGAAAAAGAAGTGATCAACCCTGCGATCTGCTCGAAGTCTACAATTGATAAAGCACAGGCGATGATGAAGAATGTGGTAGAGCGCGGCACCGGAAAGGATATTTATTCTAAAAATTTCTCAATGGCCGGTAAAACAGGAACCTGCCAAACAGAATACTGGAAAGAAGAAGGAAAATACATCGCCTCTTTTGCTGGTTATTTTCCGGCTGAGAATCCTGAATATTCGTGCATAGTGGTTATTCATAAACCGAATAAAAAAATAGGCTATTACGGTGGTGTTGTTGCTGCGCCGGTGTTTAGAAAGATTGCTCAGAAAGTTTATAGCGATACACCACTGGTAGATGAGGTAAAACTGGCTGATGCAAATACTTCTTCCGTAGAAAAAGATTTTGAGAACTATTATCAGCAAGCCCAGAAGGCAGCTGAGACAATTCCTAATGTAAGGGGGATGAGTGGGATGGACGCTGTTTCCTTGTTGGAGAATTTAGGCTTACAGGTAGAGTTTTCAGGAAGTGGGAAAGTGAAAAGCCAGTCACTTAAAGCCGGACAAAAATTAAGTAAAAATCAAAAAATCATTTTACAACTGTCGTGATTCTTTTAAAAGACATATTGTATAAAGTGACGTTGGAGTCGGTTACCGGAAATCCAAATGTGCCTGTGAACGCGATTCATTTTGATTCGCGTAAAGTGGGGCTTAATGATGTTTTTGTGGCGATCAGCGGGACGCAAAGTGATGGTCATGATTTTATAAAAAAGGCTGAAGAACAAGGTGCGATAGCAATCATCTGCGAGCGCATGCCTGAAGATTTTGTCAACGGCATTACGTATGTGCAAACTTCAGATACGGCACAGGCTTTGGCGGTGATGGCATCTAATTATTATGAGAATCCATCTGAAAATTTAAAGTTGGTGGGCATCACCGGTACCAACGGTAAAACCACCATTGCGACTTTATTGCATCAGTTGTTTACTAAAGCTGGTTTTAAAGCCGGATTGCTTTCAACCGTAAAAGTTTTGGTAGGAGATGAGGAGTTTCCGGCAACGCATACTACGCCAGATTCGCTTACGATCAATAAGTACTTGGCGATGATGAATGATGCCGGTGTAGAATATTGCTTTATGGAAGTGAGTTCGCACGGAATTCATCAAAAACGCACCGAAGGATTGCACTTTGAAGGTGGAATTTTCACCAATCTTAGTCACGATCATTTGGATTACCACAAGACGTTTGCAGAGTATCGGGATGTGAAGAAATCGTTCTTTGATCATCTGCCTAAAACGGCATTCGCCTTATCGAATATAGACGATAAGAATGGGCAGGTGATGTTGCAAAATACCCAGGCTAAAAAAGTGACCTATGCGCTAAAATCTTTTGCAGATTATCGCGCGCAGATTTTAGAAAACCAATTCACCGGACTGTTGTTAAAAGTGAATGATCAGGAAGTTTGGGTGAAGTTGATAGGCTCGTTTAATGCTTACAATGTATTGGCGATTTATGCTGCTGCAGAATTGCTAGGCTTAAGTCAGCTTGAAGCGCTTCAGTATTTATCAGAATTGACCAGTGTGAGCGGCCGATTTCAGTATATGATTTCAGCTAAAAAGATCACGGCAATTGTTGATTATGCACATACACCAGACGCACTAAAAAATGTGCTGGAAACCATCAATGACATCCGTACAAAAAATGAAGAGTTGATCACGGTAGTGGGCTGTGGCGGAGATCGCGATCGAACAAAAAGGCCAAAAATGGGAAAAATCGCTGCTGCACTAAGCACAAAAGTGATTTTTACGAGCGATAACCCGCGTAGTGAAGATCCTGATGCGATTATTGATGAGATTGAAAAAGGCGTGGAGCCTGTAGATTATAAGAAGACTGTAGCGATCACTTCGCGTAAGCAAGCGATCAAAGCAGCCTGCCAGATGGCAGAAGAAAATGATATCATTTTAATCGCCGGAAAAGGGCATGAAACCTACCAAGAGGTAAAGGGAGAGCGTACCGATTTTGATGATTTTAAAATTGTAAAAGAACTATTAACCGAGCTGAATAAATAAGCAAAAGCCAAAGGCGAAAAAGAATTTTAAATGCTGTATTACCTTTTTGAATATTTAGAGCGTGCATACAACTTCCCCGGGGCAAGTTTATTTGGCTTTATCACGTTTCGCGCGGCAATAGCGATCATCATGTCGCTGGCGATTTCTACCATTTGGGGGAAGCGCATCATCTTGTATTTGCAGAAAAAGCAATTGGGTGAATCTATACGAGATCTAGGTTTAGAAGGTCAGGTAGAGAAAGCAGGAACCCCAACAATGGGTGGGTTAATTATCATTTTGGCGACATTGATCCCGGTGTTTTTGTTGGCTAAGCTTGAAAATATTTATGTCATCCTTCTTATTGTGACCACATTGTGGATGGGTGCTATAGGTTTTATGGACGATTTCTTGAAAATCAGAAAAAAGAACAAAGAAGGACTTCAAGGCAAGTTTAAAATATTTGGTCAGGTTGGTTTAGGAATTATTGTGGGTGCAACCATTTTCTTCCATCCGGGTGTGACTGTAAAAGATGAGATCGCAAATAAACCGGCGCAACAAGAAGAATTGGTTGACAGTTCTACGACCGAATTTTCTTCGGAAGAAAAGGCCTTAACGACCACCATTCCTTTTGTGAAAAATAATGAGATCGATTATAGCATACTAGTGAGTTGGTTGGGCGAAGACTATGTAAAATATGCTTGGTTGCTATTTATTCCTATTGTCATATTTATTGTCACTGCAGTGTCTAATGGGGCCAACCTTACGGATGGAATAGACGGCTTGGCTGCCGGCTCTTCAGCGATCATCGTGCTCACTTTGGGGATTTTTGCGTGGGTGTCTGGTAACATCATCTTTAGTGATTATCTCGATGTGATGTATATCCCGCGTTCGGGAGAGATGGTAATTTTTATTACTGCATTTGTGGGAGCTCTAGTAGGATTTTTATGGTACAACACGTATCCCGCCCAAATTTTTATGGGAGATACGGGGAGTTTAACCATAGGCGGAATCATCGCCGTGATCGCCATTGCTATTCGTAAAGAATTACTCATTCCATTACTCTGCGGGATTTTCTTTATGGAAACCCTTTCGGTAATGCTGCAGGTGAGTTGGTTTAAATACACCAAGAAAAAAACAGGTGAAGGACGTCGCATTTTTTTAATGTCGCCGCTGCATCACCATTACCAGAAAAAGGGGCTTCACGAGAGTAAGATCGTGACGCGCTTCTGGATTATAGGCATTTTACTCGCAATCATCACCATTGTCACTTTAAAAGTAAGATAGATGAAGCGGCTAGTGATCTTGGGTGGTGGTGAAAGCGGAATTGGCACAGCTATTTTGGGTAAAAAAGAAGGTTTTGAAGTTTTTGTCTCAGACTTTGGGAAGATAAAACCAAAATACCTTGACGTTCTTAAAAACAATGAAATTGAATGGGAAGACGGTGGTCACACCGAAGCAAAAATTCTCAATGCAGACCTCGTGATGAAGAGTCCGGGAATTCCTGATAAAGCACCGCTTATAAAAAAGTTGGTTGAAGCAGGTATTTCTGTGATCTCAGAAATTGAGTTTGCAGCACGCTATACTAAGGCAACCTTGGTCGGCATTACCGGGAGCAATGGTAAAACCACCACCACTATGCTTATGGCGCACCTGCTTAAGCAAACCGGATTGAAAAGTGTGGCTGCGGGAAATATTGGTGACAGTTTTGCAAAATGGGTGGCGCTTGATGATCAGGATTTTTATGCTTTAGAAATTAGCAGTTTCCAGCTGGATGGTATTGAAGATTTTGCGCCTCATATCGCGATTTTGACCAACATCACACCAGACCATTTGGATCGCTACGAGTATAAGTTTGAAAATTATATCAAGTCTAAATTCCGCATAGCGGAAAACCAGACCGAAAAGGATTATTTGATTTATGATGCAGACGATCCCGTGATTACTGATTGGTTGGCAAAGCATCCCGTACGATCGCAGTGCATACCTTTTTCAATTTCAAAACAACTAAAAAAAGGAGCGTATTACGCTCAAGAAGAAATAAACATTTTAATTGACGATACAACAATGACTATGTCAACAAAAAACTTAACTATTAAAGGGGCGCATAACACTAAGAATGCGATGGCTGCGGCAACTGCTGCACGTTTATTAAGCATTCGCAAGGCGACCATTAGAGAATCTTTAGAGGGTTTTCAAGGGGTTGAACATCGCTTAGAGCAGGTGCTTAAGATCAATCACGTGTCTTACATCAACGATTCAAAAGCGACTAATGTGAACGCTACGTTTTATGCCTTAGATAGTATGAGTGCTCCAACGGTTTGGATTGTAGGCGGAGTGGATAAAGGAAATGATTATAAAGACCTTTTTCCATTAGTGAATGAAAAAGTAAAAGCGATCATTTGCCTTGGTGTTGATAATGCAAAGTTGATGCAGACCTTCTCAGGAATGGTAGAGAACATCATTGAAACTCAGTCGATCACCGAAGCAGTGAAGATCGCTTACAAATTGAGCGATAAAGGAGATAATGTATTGTTGTCTCCGGCGTGTGCAAGTTTCGATTTGTTTGAGAATTATGAAGATCGCGGGCGTCAATTTAAAGAAGCTGTGCGTAATCTATAAAATAGAAAGTAACATTGAGTAGAACCAAAAACATATTTTCAACCTTAAAAGGAGATCGGGCGATCTGGGCAATCACTGCCTTTTTAGCATTGTTTTCCTTTTTGCCGGTATTTAGTGCGAGCAGTAACCTTGCCTATTTATATGGTAATGGGGAAACATTGCCGTTTTTGGTTCGTCACTTTATGCATTTGGTTCTAGGTTTTGCGATCATTTATGGGGTGCACAAAGTGCCTGCGCATTACTTTAAGGGATTGTCAATTATAGGAATTCCTATTGTGATCATCCTTTTGTTGATCACGATGGCACAAGGGACGACCATTGATGGTGCCAACGCCAGTAGATGGATAAAAGTGCCGTTTGTGGGGATTACGTTTCAAACCTCGACGCTAGCTTCGGTGGTGTTGATGATCTATATCGCGCGTTATCTATCAAAAATTAAGGACGAGCAAATCACGTTTAAAGAAAGCATCTTACCGCTTTGGGTACCGGTGGCTTTGGTTTTAGGATTGATCCTTCCGGCGAACTTTTCAACCACAGCGATCATTTTTGCGATGGTGTTGACATTGGTATTTATGGGCGGCTACCCGTTTAAATATTTAGCCATAATCGTTGCGACCGGTTTGCTGGCACTTACAATGTTTGTTTTGGCGGCTAAAGCATTTCCGGGAGTGTTTCCCAATCGTGTGGATACGTGGATGAGCCGTATAGACAGTTTTGCTGATGATGAAGATAGCGAAGGTGATTACCAGATAGAAAAAGCAAAAATTGCGATCGCGACCGGCGGTCTGACCGGTTTAGGGCCGGGGAAAAGTGTTCAGAAAAACTTTTTGCCTCAATCCTCATCAGATTTTATTTATGCGATCATCGTAGAAGAATTTGGTCTGGTAGGAGGTTTGATGTTGTTGTTAATGTATTTGCTACTGCTATTTAGAATTTTAGTAGTAGCACATAAAGCCGATACGGTTTTCGGGAAGCTCGCCGTAATGGGAGTGGGTTTGCCTATCGTATTTCAGGCATTGATCAATATGGCGGTTGCGGTAGAATTATTTCCGGTGACCGGCCAGACCTTGCCACTGGTGAGTAGTGGTGGAACCTCGATCTGGATGACGTGTTTGGCAATTGGTATCATTTTAAGCGTAAGTGCTAAGCGTGATGAAGTGCGTGCTAAAGAAGAAGATGAGATGAATCCGCTTGATGTACTGAGCGAAGCGATGTAAACGAAAATAAAGATTTGAAGAATTATAAATTCATACTATCAGGAGGCGGAACCGGGGGGCACATTTACCCCGCGATTGCGATTGCCGATGCTTTAAAAGCAAAGTATCCGCAGGCGGAATTCCTTTTTGTGGGATCTCAAGATCGTATGGAAATGGAAAAAGTGCCTAAAGCAGGTTACGAGATCAAAGGACTGTGGATCGCGGGGCTTCAACGAAAGTTGACTTGGTCCAATTTGATGTTTCCGTTTAAGCTGATCAGTAGTTTATTCAAGTCGGCAGGAATTATTAGAAGATTTAAGCCAGACGTGGTTATCGGTACCGGTGGTTTTGCGAGTGGTCCTTTGTTGGAAATGGCCACGCGTTACAACGTGCCGGCATTGATTCAGGAACAGAATAGTTATGCAGGCATAACCAATAAGCTTCTGGCTAAAAAAGTGCAGAAAATTTGTGTAGCGTATGATGAAATGCAGCGCTTTTTTCCGCAAGATAAGATTGTAAAAACAGGCAACCCTGTACGTCAGGATTTGCTAGCGATTGATAGTTTGCGAGAGCAAGGGATAGCAAAATTCAACCTAAAAAAGACTAAAAAAACCTTATTGGTTTTAGGTGGAAGTCTGGGAGCTCGAGCCATTAATAAAATGCTGGATAGAGAATTGCAGTTCATCTTAGATCAAGAGGTGCAAATCATCTGGCAAAGTGGGCAATTGTACTATGAAGAATATAAAAAGCATAATGCCGTTGAGGAGGTACAGGTGTTGCCATACATAGACACGATGAATCTGGCTTATGCTGCAGCTGATATCATTATCAGCAGAGCTGGGGCAGGATCTGTGTCTGAATTGATGTTGGTCGGGAAACCGGTGATTTTTATACCGTCTCCCAATGTGGCAGAGGATCATCAGACCAAAAATGCAGAGGCGATCGTATCAAAAAACGCAGCGATTCTGTTGAAAGAAAAAGAAGCAGAACAACAGTTTAAGCCTGTTTTTAAAACGCTAGTTCACGATGAAGCCAAACAACAGCTTTTGGGTGAAAATATTAAAAAGATCGCATTGCCACAGGCAACAGAACATATTGTAAACGAAGTAGAAAAATTATTAAAGCAGTAGGTGAAAACGCTTGATCACATATCGCATATTTATTTCATCGGCATCGGCGGAATTGGGATGAGCGCGCTTGCGCGATATTTTCACGCTGCCGGGAAAGAAGTGGCGGGGTATGATAAAACACCTTCGCAGATTACAAGATCTCTTGAGAAGCTTGGAATCGATATAAGTTATCAAGATGCTGCGGATGCGATTCCTGCTGAATTTAAAGTTTTAGACAAAACGCTGGTGGTTTATACACCCGCGGTTCCTAAAGCGCATAAAGCCTATCAGTTTTATTTAACTGAAGGTTTTCAGATTAAAAAGCGGGCTGAAGTCTTGGGTTGGTTAACTCAGGAGAAATTCTGCTTAGCAGTCGCCGGAACCCACGGAAAAACCACAACCAGTGCAATGCTTGGTCATTTGCTGGCATTTTGCGAGCTGCCGGTGACTGCATTTTTAGGCGGAATTGCAGAAAATTATCAGAGTAACTTGATTCAGCAAGGTGAGGAAATTGTCGTGGTAGAGGCTGATGAGTTTGATCGCTCGTTTATGCAACTGTTTCCAAATATCGCGGCAATCACTTCGATGGATGCAGATCATCTGGATATTTATGGTGATGCCGAAGCTTTGCAAAAAAGCTTCAGAGATTTTGCAGCTCAAGTAAAAGAAGACGGTGTCCTGTTTGTAAAAAACGGACTACCGCTCGACGGAATTACCGTAGGTGTCGAAGACCATTCAGCCTATGCTGCTTTAAATGTAAAAATAGAAAACGGAGCCTACCATTTTGATTTAAAACATCCTGATGGGCTCATAGAAGATTTAGTGCTTAACCTGCCCGGTAGACATAATTTGTCTAATGCAACAACCGCTTTGGCGATGGCTTTACATTACGGCTGCCCTGCCGATAAGCTCGCCAAAGCTCTGTTTGCATTCAAAGGGGTTAACCGCAGGTTTACGTATCGTATTAAAAAGGAAAATGAGGTGCTCATTGATGATTATGCGCATCATCCTGCCGAAATAAACGCAGTGCATAGTGCTGTGCGCGAGATGTATCCAAACAAACGAGTTTTGGCAGTTTTTCAGCCGCATTTGTTCAGTCGTACTCGTGATTTTATGGAAGAGTTTGCAGCAAGTTTAGCACAGTTTGATGAGTTGCTGCTTTTAGATATTTATCCGGCTCGCGAGGAACCTATAGAGGGAGTTACTTCTGAAAAGTTATTGGAGTTAATTCCGCTTACGCGAAAAGAAGTGATCTCAAAAGCACAGCTTGAAGAGAAGTTGCAAGCGTCAAAAGCAACGATAAAAGTAATGATGGGGGCAGGAGATATAGGAGAAGAAATTTTAAAACTGACTAAAACATTAGCGGTATGAAAATCAATTGGTTTTACATAAGAATGCTGGTTTTGGTGGTCCTTACTCTGGGCTTGGTTGCCTTTACGCATAAGCGCAATGCCAACCGAAAAGTAAAAGAGGTTCAAATCAATTTTGAAGCCGGTGCAAACCTCTTTGTAACAGCAGAATCGGTTGATAAATTGTTGATACAAAACGGGAAACCCATTGAGGGGCAGTACAAAGAAATTTTAGATTTGAAAGACCTCGAAGATAAACTCGATGCGCACGCAATGATCGCAGATGCAGATGTTTATATGACGTTAGATGGTGTAGTGGGAGCGACTGTTAAGCAAAGAAAACCTCTAGCTCGAGTTCAGACTCAGACCCCGTTTTATATTGATGAAGAAGGCAAGACGATGCCGCTATCATCTAACTATTCGGCACGTGTGCCCTTAGTGACAGGTGTTTCACAAGAGCAGGTAAAAGAAGTTTATCCGCTTTTAAAGTATTTACAAGAAGATAAAGTTCTGGCAACTCAGGTTGTTGGGATTTCAAGATTTAAAAATGGCGATTATAGTCTCACGTTAAGAGTGCTTGATTATGATGTCGTAATAGGCAAAATAGAGCAGTTGTCTAGTAAATTTTCTAACTACAAGGCATTTTATCAAAAGGCGATAAAAGATAATAGTCTTGAAGTTTATAAAAATGTTGATCTGCGCTTTAAAGGGCAGGTCGTAGGGACAAAAAAGTAAGTTATGGAGCATAAGGACATAGCAGTAGGGCTAGATATTGGTACCACAAAGATCGTGGCAATGATAGGTAGGTATAACGAATATCATAAGCTAGAGATCTTGGGTATTGGTAAGTCTAAGAGTTTAGGCGTACATCGCGGGGTAGTGAATAATATCACGCAGACCATACAGTCTATTCAGCAAGCTGTGCAGGAAGCAGAAAGTGTTTCCGGGATGAAAATAGAAGATGTAGTTGTGGGTATTGCCGGGCAGCATATACGCAGTTTGCAACATAGCGATTATATCACTCGTGCCGATGCAGATCAGGTAATAGGGCCTAAAGACATCGATATGCTTTGCAACCAGGTGCATAAACTGGTTATGCTTCCGGGAGAAGAAATTATTCACGTGCTTCCACAGGAATATAAAGTAGATGGTCAAGCCGAAATCACACAACCCATTGGAATGTATGGTGGAAGGTTAGAAGCCAATTTCCACGTGGTCGTAGGGCAGGTGAGTAGCATACGCAACATTGGTCGTTGTGTAAAAAGTGCAGGTCTCAATCTAGATAAAATTACGTTAGAGCCATTAGCTTCAGCAAATGCGGTACTGAGTCAGGAAGAGAAAGAAGCAGGAGTCGCACTTATTGATATAGGTGGTGGTACAACAGATCTCGCCATTTTTAAAGACGGAATCATTCGGCATACTGCAGTAATCCCATTTGGAGGTAATGTGATCACCGAAGATATCAAAGAAGGTTGTAGCATTATAGAAAAGCAGGCAGAGCTTCTTAAAATAAAGTTTGGTTCAGCATGGCCGGGAGAGAATAAAGATAATGAGATCGTGTCCATCCCGGGATTACGCGGTAGAGAACCAAAAGAAATTACACTTAAAAACCTCTCTAAGATCATTCACGCACGTGTGGTAGAGATCGTTGAGCAGGTGTATCTCGAGATCAAAAATTACGGTCACGAGGAACAAAAGAAAAAGCTTATTGCGGGGATTGTGCTTACCGGTGGTGGTTCACAACTGAAACACTTAAAACAACTGGTAGAGTACATTACGGGGATGGATACACGTATAGGCTATCCTAACGAGCATCTGGCAGGTGATAGCGATTCAGAAACTACGAGTCCGTTGTATGCAACAGCCGTAGGTTTGGTGATGAATAGTTTAGAGCATCAACGCAACATTCAGGATGACGAGCCGCAGGATACTGCAGTGGTAGAAGAAGAACCTGTAATAGAACCGCTTCTGGAAGATGATCCTGCTGAACAAGAAGAAGAAAAGCCGGCAGCGGCAAAGAAACCACGCAAAAGCATTTTTGATACGTGGGCAGAGAAGTTTAAGGACTTCTTAGACAATGCAGAATAAAATAAAAAACGATAAGCGAATACGTTTATAAAGCCAATAGAAAAAGAGAAAACAAAAGAAACAACCGGTAAAACGATATATTATGAGCAACACAGATTTTGAAAACATTTCGTTTGATTTACCAAAAAATCAGAGCAACGTCATCAAAGTGATAGGCGTAGGAGGTGGTGGTAGTAATGCCATTAACCATATGTTTAGTCAGGGGATTAAAGGAGTAGACTTTGTAGTCTGCAATACAGATGCACAAGCTTTAGAGAACAGTCCGGTGCCTATTAAAATTCAGTTGGGTGTGAGCCTTACCGAAGGTTTAGGTGCGGGAGCCAATCCAGAAGTTGGTGAGAAAGCAGCTATCGAGAGCTCTGAAGATGTAAAACAAATGTTAGGAACAAATACCAAAATGGTGTTTATCACTGCCGGAATGGGTGGTGGTACCGGGACCGGAGCAGCTCCTGTGATTGCAAAAATGTCAAAAGAGATGGATGTACTTACCGTGGGTATTGTGACCATTCCGTTTCAGTTTGAAGGTAAAATGCGTAATGAACAAGCGCAGTTAGGGGTTGAAAAATTACGCTCGCATGTTGATTCGCTTATTGTGATCAACAACAATAAATTACGTGAGGTATATGGTAACCTTGGTTTCAAAGCCGGATTCAGCAAAGCAGACGAAGTTCTTGCTACTGCTTCAAGAGGTATTGCCGAAGTGATCACGCATCACTACACGCAAAACATTGACCTTCGTGATGCAAAAACCGTATTGAGTAATAGCGGAACCGCTATTATGGGTAGTGCTAATGCCAGTGGTGCGAGTCGTGCTCAGGACGCCATCAGAAAAGCATTAGACTCACCATTGTTGAACGACAATAAAATTACCGGTGCCAAGAACGTACTGTTGCTTATCGTTTCAGGAACCGAAGAGATCACTATTGATGAGATCGGTGAGATCAACGATCACATTCAAGATGAGGCTGGTCATAGCGCAAATATCATTATGGGTGTTGGAGAAGAAGAAAGCCTTGGTGATGCGATTTCGGTAACAATTATCGCAACGGGGTTTAATGTAGAACAGCAAAATGATATCGTTAATACCGAAACGAAGAAGATCATTCACACCCTAGAAGATGAGCAGCGTGCGCAACACGATCTTACACCTAAAAATACCGGAGGGACGTTAAATTTTGATACACCTGCGCCAAAGAAGGAAGCGCCGGCTCCTGAGAAAAAGCCTATCGTGCATACGCTTGATGATACGGATGATCCAATGGATCTGATGGTGAATAAGCCTAAGAAGGAAACACCAAAGCCTAAAATGGATTTGATCCCGACGACAGAGTTGATCAGAAACCTTCAGGTGGTGTATGAAGAAGTTTTAGATCATTCTGAACCTGAGATCACTTTTGAAGACGAGGAGGAAGAGCTAGAATTTAAAATCGTAAGTGTTGAAGAACCTACGTACAAACCTCAGGCAGATTTGTTTAATCAAGAGGAAGAAGAGCAGTTTACGCTTTCTTTTGACTTGCCATTAAATGAAAAAGCTTCTCCGGCACAAGAAGAATTTATTGCAGAAGATGAGGAGGAAGAAGTGGTGTATAATTTAGATGATGACATCAACGATATAGAGGTGAACAACCCTGTGGAAATCGTTTCGGTAACCGAAGTGAATGAAAACGGAGAAAAGCGTTACAGCCTTGATGATTATATGGAGATGGAAGATCATTTAAACAGTGCACAACCTACTCAGCAAAAACGAGCAGAACCTCAAAAGAAACAAGAGGAAGAGATCGCTTTTGAGCGCAAAACTGTTGCGCCTGTTGAGAAAGAAGAGGTAAAGGAAGAAGATGGTGATCCTATGAATGCGCCCATCTCTCAATTGCTTACCGAGCGCGCTGCAGAACGCAGACGTATGATGAAGGAGTTTAATTATAAATTCCATAATAATCAGTCGCGCATTGATGAGATTGAGAAGCAACCGGCTTATAAAAGAATGGGAGTAAATCTAGATTCAAATCCGAGTGCTAAAAGTTCTATTTCACGTACTTCTTTAAGCACCGATGAGAATGATGAGATGCAATTACGCAGAAACAATTCATTCTTACACGATAATGTCGATTAGTTAGTAAAAACCGATGTAGGAGCGGCCGTTAGTGAAAACTAGCGGCCTTTCTTTTTAGTGAAATGTGTGGTGTGAAAAGCGAATTTTGGCTATATTCGCTCTCCAAAAATTAGAGAAGTCATGAGTTTACAGACCGAAGTAATGACGGCGATGAAAGCAGCAATGAAAGCAAAAGATCAAAATGCTCTTGCCTCATTACGCGCGATAAAATCAGCTATTCTTACAGCCCAAACCGAAAGTGGAGCGGGAGATGAGTTGTCTGAAGACCAAGAGATCAAAATGCTTCAGAAATTGGTAAAGCAACGCAAAGATAGTGCTGCGATTTATAAGGAGCAGGGGCGTGAAGAAATGGCTCAGGAAGAACTTGCGCAGGCTAAAGTGATCGAGCAGTTTTTACCAGAACAATTAAGTCAGGAAGAGATTGAGCAAGTCGTAGCGTCAATCATAGAGAAAACCGGAGCTAGTGGAATGCAGGATATGGGTAAAGTTATGGGGCTTGCTTCTCAAGAACTTGCCGGTAAAGCAGACGGTAAAACGATCTCGACTATCGTAAAAAGTAAATTAGCATAACAACTTTTCGCGCAAGCGATAAAAATACGCTCAAAGGCGCTCCCGATAACTATCGGGATGAATAGAACATCAGACTGACACTGATAGTAAATGTCAAAATAAATAGGCTCCGTGGCGCAACTGAATAGCGCATCAGACCTGCCTGCCGGCAGGCAGGTTTCG
The DNA here is from genome assembly GCF_020310025.1 of Leeuwenhoekiella palythoae. Classification (GTDB taxonomy): domain Bacteria; phylum Bacteroidota; class Bacteroidia; order Flavobacteriales; family Flavobacteriaceae; genus Leeuwenhoekiella; species Leeuwenhoekiella palythoae. Next base: position 1,109,894 of record NZ_CP084318.1, on the reverse strand, counting down.
GCACTGGGGTTGAGATTGAAATATTGGAAGGATGTATTTTGTCTATGTTTTACAAAGTTTAAAAGATGGTCGGCTCTATAAAGGCATGTCCGAAGATGTAGAAGAAAGACTAATACAGCATAACCGAGGAGAAAATAGATCAACAAAAGGATTTCTCCCGTGGAAATTGGTTTATAGTAAGGGCTTTACTTCTAGATCAGAAGCAAGAGAATATGAGAAATATTTGAAATCTGGAGTTGGGCGTGAATTTTTAAGAAGAATAGTGTAACTGGCCCCGTGGCGCAACTGAATAGCGCATCAGATTTCGGCTCTGAGGGTTGGGGGTTTGAATCCCTCCGGGGTCACAAAAGGTCCAAATAAATGGATGCAAAAACCACGTATTTTTATTAAATACGTGGTTTTCAAGTTTTTAGACTATCATTTAATTTGAAGTGATTTCAGTTTAAATGGTAGCAATATGGTAACGTTTTTCCTTCGCGGTAACAATTTTAAACCGCTGAGAAAACTACCTCTTTACGAGTTTTGATGGGATTGGATTTGACTTTCGTAACAATCAAGTTTAATTTAAATCAAAAGCTATGCGAACTTCAAAAACCTTTTCAATTCAGTTTTGGGCTGATACACGCAAAAACAAAAATGGGGAAGTGCTTATTTATGCACGAATCACCATGGATCAAAAGAGATTAAGCATTAGTCTCAAACGAAATGTTCCTCTAGAATTATGGGATAGTCAAAGCAAACGGGTTCTTGGTAACTCGGTTATGGCTAAACAACTGAATCAATATCTTGATCTGGCCAAATCTCAATTGTATCAAAGCTATATGGAGCTGAAAGCAGTAGATAAGGTGCTAACAGCTCAAATGATCAAGGATTATTTTATGGGGGATGATAAAAGCACTAAAACGCTTGTTCAATTGATCGATTACCACAGTGAGAAAATCAAGGGTACACTTGCTAAGGGCACTATTCGGAATTTTCAAATTACGGAAAACTATGTTCTCAAATTCTTAAAATCAAATAAGCTTGAGGATATCTTTCTTTCGCGCTTGGATTATAAGTTTATTTGTGATTTTGAGAGCTTTTTGGTTCAATACTACCCTAAAGGACATCCGCGAGCTATGAGTCACAATACGGTGATGAAACACATTCAGCGGCTACGCAAGATGATTCGACTCGCTTATCATTTAGAGTGGCTGGACAAGGATCCGTTTAGACGCTGGAAAACGACCTTTGAAAAAACAGATCGAGAATTCCTCTCTGAGCACGAATTGTCTAATTTGGCTACCTATGCGTTTCCACTAGAACGTTTAGAGCGTGTTCGTGATCTATTTTTGTTTAGTTGTTATACCGGAATCAGTTATGCGGATTTAAACAAGCTAACACCTAATAATATCTGGAAGGGTGAAGATGATAAAAAATGGATTGTCACGAACAGGCAGAAAACAAATACCCGTGTAAAAGTACCTTTAATGCCTACGGCCCTTAGGCTTATTGAAAAGTATAGGGAGCATCCATTAACAGAAGTTTCAGGTACTTTATTCCCACCTATAACCAACGAGCGCGCCAATTTATATTTAAAAGAAATTGCGGAAGCTTGTGGACTTACTAAGAATCTGACGTTCCATATGGCACGTCATACGTTTGCTACAACGGTGACACTGAGCAATGGAATGCCCATAGAAACCGTTTCTAAGCTTTTAGGACATACCAAAATAGCAACTACACAGATCTATGCACGTGTTTTAGATAAAAAAGTAGAAGAGGATATGAACAAACTTCAAGAAGTTCTGCAATCCAAAATAACTTCCTCCAATAAAGCTCCTGGTAGGTTGAAGATTATAAGATAGTGGTGGTTTAAATTTTGTTTTTGGAGACAGCCTTACTTTGCACGACCGTAGAAAAATATACAATTAAAGGCTATTCATTCTAATTGAGGCTGTACTGAAACATCAGTCAGCCTCTTTCTTTTTGGAAGTATTTATAACAGTCGCTGTCTTAATGTAAGCTCCCTGAAGTGCTGTTATTGTGCTAAATTCGAACTAGTATGGAAGCATCCATTGTTTTAAGTAGTTCTAAAATCTTACTCGATTTTCATTTTTTGAACTCTTCATTTGGTGTCTTGAACAAATGATGAACGCTTATTTTGATGTATAGGTACATATTTTTCAATAATGTATTCAGTTATTGCTTTAAGAGTTTCTCCATTTACAGGATGTAAGCCGGCAGAGGTGTAATATTCAATTTCTCCTTGATCATTTTTATAATACCAGAATAATGGTTTTTGATTCTGTTCAGAAAAGAATTGAGTCGTGATATCTACATCGACACGTCTAAAGTTCTCAAAACGTTTTTTTTCATACGCCTCAATTGCAGTTCCATAAGTAGAATAGGCCCCTGATCCGCAGGCTATTTCTTCGAATTCAGAACCTGTCCAAGTCATGCATTTTATAGATGCACTTGGTTCGGATGCTCTATTCTTAGCGATAAAATAAACTGTAATTATTAGCGTCAGGGCAAATGTCCCAAAAATAGAAATCGAATACCATCTTTTTTGATTCGATATAGTTTTAACTCTTACGGATGAGTCATCAATTTCTTCATTTTCTCTTAAGCCAATTTCTTCTTGTACTAGTTCCTTTGCTTTGTTATTTTCAACGTATTCAGCATAATCTCTATAGCCCAAATATCTACAAAACTCTTCGATTGTATTTGCTATAGGCTTATTGCCTTTACTTCTTCCATTGATATACTTATCAAAAGCTCTTTCTACGGTTCGATAACTTAATGTTGTTGTAGCCTCAACTTCTTTAGATAAAGCGTAATTACTGTGAGAGGCTGATTTATTTTGAGCTTTTTCAAATACTTCTTTCGTGATTTTCTTTAAGTAGAATTCCTCCATTATTCTAAAAATACAAATTAAATATAGACATCTATTAGACAAGTGCTTCTATGAAGGCTTGTGATTATTGGTGTCGAAAAGTTGTCCAATACAAGTCTAATGCTTGTCTGCAACCAAACCTTCATCCTTCCTTTACTTTGTTCCTGAGAATGATTGCTGCTATGTATAGCTAACATAGCTTTTCTAGAACATTCATTCTTACGGAAATCTATAATGCAGTGGCTCGGCCAATTTGGAAAGTAGCTTAAAGCTGCTGCATAAGATTTCCACTTTCCAAAAAACAAAAGGAGTACTCCAAAACTCAATGATGGCTGAAAAGCGAAACTCTGGGAACTACCCGGACAGCCATCCCTTTGTTCAATCACAAAATTTAAGAAGATGAAGAAAATTATAATAGCCCTATGTATTGTGGCATTTAATGGCGTGCTCGCCTCTTGTAGTGCAGACGCTTATGAAGAACGTTTAATTACCAACACTCAGGCTACTGAAGGTGATGATGAAAAAGTAACACCGCCGCCACCGCCGCCGCCACCGTCAGAAGGCGATGAATAATGCAGATAAAACAAAAAGGCTTGTAGTAACCTATAAGCCTTTTTTAGTAGTTTTAGGCTAAAACACAAGATGTTGTACAGTCGCTTTTTTTTTATAATATGTTTTTTAGCTATTGGATGTACCAGTCGTACAGATACAAGTTTAGATTTTGTGCTTGACACAGATGATTTTGATTCAATAAGTTACTACGATTTAAAAGCTCAGAAGAAGGAATACAGCTTACAACAGCGTAATGAGTTTGCCACTAAAGCATTTATAAAGGTTCGGCATAAAACTGTTGATTTGCGTTTTGGACGCCTTCTCTACCAAAAAAACTATTTGCATTTATTATTAGGGGAGTATGACAGTTTATTACATTATGACAAGTTAATTAACAATAACAATCTTTTAGATGATCCCCATATACTTGCGATGCATCAATATCTTATGGGTTATTATTTTGAGACAATAGTACAGCAACCAGATAGTGCTTTTAATCATTATACTAAATCACAATTTTACTACCAGCAAGCGAGCGATAGCAGTGGTGTAGCTAAAGCGCTGCTAAATATGGGTGGGATTCAAAAGGAACAAAATGATTTTTTTGGAAGTAAAGAGACTCTAACCGAAGCTTTGAAATTCACCATAAAAAACAAAGATCAACAAACCTATTTTTCGATATTAGATAGACTAGCTCAAGATCATCGGAAATTAAAAAACTTACAAGAAGCAGCCGCTCTTTATCAAATAATTCTAAAAGAATCACCTCTTCAAGATTTGGCTGCTTATCAGAATAATCTAGCGACCATATATATAGATCAGAAAAAGTTTACAGATGCAATTACTCTTCTAGAAGTTATCTCAGGTGATGATTTGCAGCATTCAAATACACTCACGGCTAGAGTACTTGATAATTTGGCTTATGCAAAATGGTCTATGGGAACTAGTGTTCCTCCTGAAAATTTTTTATTAGCTCTAGAAATACGTAAAGATATAAATGATCTCAAAGGAGTTTTGGCAAGTTATACCCATTTAGGAGAGTTTTACATGGAAAGACAACCAAATCGCGCTATGGTCTATTTTGATTCGGTGATTGATATTTCCCGAAAACTTAATATTCCACGTGCAGAACAGGAAGCATTAAAATTTAAAATGCAGTTGGCTCCACAAAACATTACCTATAAGAACCGGTATATTACATTGCAAGACAGTTTATCTGCATCTGAACTTAAAGTCAAAACCCAATTTGCAAAATATAAATATGATGACAAATTAAAGCAAGAATCTATTCTAAGATTAGAGAAGGAAAAAGCAACAAAAGAGTTAGAAGCATCGCGTGAGCGAACTGCTAAGTGGGCTTTTTTTATAGGTGTTTTAGGACTTTTTATTTTATTGGTTTTAGGTTATTACCTCTATAAACAGCGTGTAAGGCGCTTGAGAACCCAAAACAGGGCAGACCGGGTTGAGGCCTCTTATAAAACAGAAGCGGTATTATCGCAGCGTTTGCACGACGATTTTGGCGCTGGTTTGCATCACGTGATGCTTTTGGTACAAAGCAAATCTGAGCCAGAAAAAATACTCAACGAGCTTGACAAACTGTATCAGCAAAGCAGAGACTTTTCACGCGAAATCAATGCAGTAGATACGGGAGTGAACTATAAGGAGGCGCTTTACACCATGCTTGACCAGATTAAACCTGAAAATACCCGGCTGCTTATTTCGGGCAGTAAGGAAATTACTTGGCAAGTTTTGAGCAATGTGACAAAAATAACGCTGTATAAAGTTTTACGGGAATTGTTTATCAATATGGCTAAGCACAGTCAAGCTACGATAGTCACTTTAAACTTTAAAAAGAATTCTGAAGGTATTGAAATACGTTATTCTGATAACGGAGTAGGGGTATCTCAAAACGAGAAAATTATAAAAAATGGACTTCTCAATACAGAAAAACGTATTGAAGCCATAGGGGGAACGATTACTTTTGATTCTATACAAGGCGATGGATTTAAGGCATTAATTACGATGCCTATTTAAAAAGGCAACCCAATATGTTTAAAAAAGTTTTGATAGCAGAAGATTTTCAAGGAGATAACAAGAGTATTGTGGATACCTTGAAAGCTAAACTAAGAATACCTGAAGTACAGGAAGAGTTTTATTGTGACAAAGCGTTTAATCGCCTCAAAGTTGCCCATATAAATCAAGAAGCCTACGATGTACTGATCACTGATCTTTCGTTTAAGAAAGATCATACTCATCAAAATATAGTGTCAGGATATGAACTGATAGAAGTTTCCAGAAAGCTTCAGCCTGATATTAAAATTATCGTAAACTCCATGGAGGAAAACCCGGTTCAAATTAAAACGCTATTTGACTCCTATAAGATTAATGCATACGTGTGTAAAGGCAGACAGAGCTTGGATGAATTGGTAAAAGCAATGGAGCTTGTGAGGGATGGAGCGTTTTATATTTCTCCTCAAATTGATCTCAACTTGGGAAAGAATTTATTTGAGCTCGATGAACTTGATCTGGTTATTTTAAAGAATCTAGCAAATGGTTTGAGTAAAAAGCAGATTCGAGTAAAATTGAAAAAAATGGATTTGAGGCCGAATAGCGAAAGCGCTATAGATAAACGTGTAAGCAAGCTTTTTGATGAATTTGGCGCTAAGAATTCTACAGAACTGGTCGCTAAGCTTATACGGGAAGGGTTAATCTAAAACCCATTATCATTTTAGTGAAAAAAATCAATGCCTTACAGATTTCTGTAAGGCATTGATTTTTAATAGCCCTAGGTTTGATGTAGATTTTTAAAACCTTTAATTATGATTAGGTATCAAAACCGAAACAGAGATTCTGGGGTAGCATTTTATGAATTGTTATCAAATGGGATTGTTGTTCACTTTACTACTGGCGCCATATATGAATATACTTATGCAACAGCAGGAAAAACATCAATTGATCAAATGAAAAAGTTAGCTGAATCCGGTTCTGGATTGAATAGTTATATAAATCAAAATGTAAAGTATAAATATTCACGAAAAATCCGCTAGTAATAAATTTTGAAAATTATGGGAAACACAATTGGACACATCTTGATCTCTTATGACATTAATAGATCGCACACAGAGGTAAAGAGAAAATTAGAAGAAAAAGGATACCTAGACCATTTTAAATATCAGGGAGCATCAAAAACTTATTATTTGCCCAATACTACTTTATGGCACACCAAAATGTCTTCTAGCCAAGCTTTAGAGGACTTAAAATCTGTTTGTCAAATGTATTCTGTCGTACTGGAAAAAGCGGTGGCAGTTAAGGCTAGTGAATTTATTGCTATTTAATTTCTGGTTCTAGTATTATGAAAAACATATTTGTTTTGATGATCCTTTTAATGTCTTTCTTTGAAATACAAGCCCAGTCTGCACCTCAGGACACCCTTGTTGCAACCCCTTGTTGTGAAGAGGGACGCGGCTGCACAGGATCTTCCTATTGCACGGCTTGCAAGAATTGCTCAGGCTGTAAACATTGCGCTAAAAATGGTGGAACCTGCGGGGTGTGTAGGCGGGTGAGAACAACTCCGGTCAGGTCAGTTTCTTCAAAGACTACACCTGTATCGGCAAAATTTAAAAAGGGGATGCGGTTACATGTATCCTCACCAGTTTTAAACTTGAGAGAAGCACCTTCTGCATCTTCAAAAATACTTGGGAAACTGAAAGTGGATCAGGAAGTGGAAGTTATGGAGGTGTTAGATTCCTGGTGCAAAGTGAAAGTTTTAAGTAGTCAAAATACAGGTTATGTATATAGAGATTACTTAAAATAATCTAATTCTACTTGATGAAAAAAACTGAAAATACTGATGATCTACTATTTTTTTAATCTAAATCTTAATGAATGGAATACAAAGTTATACCCTTTATTGCTTCAATTGATCGTAGTAAGGAAAATACGAAGCAAGTTGCCGAGCAGTTAGAGGCATTGATAAAAAATCAAACTGCGGATGGATGGAATTATGAAAGACTCGAAAGTGTAAGTAGCTATGTGCAGCCCACTCAGGGATGCTTTAGCTTTGGAGGTGAACAAGGCTATTCTACAGCGCATCAAATGGTTGTGTTTTCTCGTGATTTCTGATGCGTGTTTTTCTAATTCTACTTATCAAATTTTACTGGGTCTTAATTCCAAAGGCTAAACGTAGAAGATGTTTATTTAAGAAAAGTTGCTCCCATTATGTCTTTGATATAACTAAAGATGAGGGTTTTTTTGAGGGATTGAAAGCTTTGAATTTTAGGTATAAAAACTGTAGGCCAGGTTATTACATACTTAAAGAAGAACAGCTACTTATATCTGCTAGTGGAAAAAGCTTTGACAATCATCATATAAAAGAAGAGATTTTTTAGATCACTATTTCCACTATTAATTATGGGATACCGAAAAGGATATTATCGAAAAGATGGAACCTATGTTCAAGGTCATTATATAAGCAAGACCAGCTCGAAGCAAAAGGTTAAATCAAAAAAAGGATGCTTCCTTTTAATGCTAGCACTAGTTTCTATTTTGGGAATAGAAGCTTGTAATCCTGAATCGGATTGTCCTACTAGAAAATGCTCTGATTATAACAGTCAAGCTCAGGCTCAACAAGAATTCAATGAAAATCCTTCTTGCCTTGAAAACCTAGATTCTGATAATGACGGGATTCCTTGTGAAAACCTACCTAAAAATTAAACTATGATATCTACCGAATTAAAGAGCCATTTTCTTAGGCTTTATCAAATGGCTTTCTCTGACGATAATTTCGATGTCTTAGAGATGAAAATGCTTTACCATTTTGCAGAAGAACGCGGGGTAAGCAGGGCTGAGCTGGATGCTATACTTGTCAATCCCTCGCACAACTCGACAGTCCCAGACTCCACCGAGGAGAAAATATCTTACCTCTATGATTTGGCCCTTATGATCTGGGCAGATGGCAAAGTAGATCCAGACGAATTGGTCACGCTCAAAAAATACTGTCTAAAGTTTGGTTTTTTAGATGAGAATATTCCAGAGCTCACCTCTTTTTTGTTAGAGAACGCAGGAAAAAAACTGCCTAAACAACAGTTGATGAATTTAATACAAGAGTAATTATGAGTAGTCTGAAAAGCATTTTTACAGTAAAAAAGAATGAGAAAATTCCTGATGAGAAACCTCAAGTTGAGGATGTTAAGCAAGTGAAACTTACCTTTTTTGAAAGTGGCTATGGCTCGTCAAAGCAAGCAGAGGGAAATCATCGAGTTTTTAGAACTTGTCTTGAAGAAGTCTATATGGATTATAAAGGCAAATGCCGTGAGAATGAGCAGTTGCAAAAAGAGCTTAAGGCTCCTTACCTCGATGAAAAGGGAAGACAGGAAACTGAATTGAAAAAGCGCAAAACAGCACTTGGGCTTTTAGAAGAAACTGTTAGCGCTATTGAGCACAAAATAAGATCGTTGAAAAATGATATGGTCGAGGTTAAGCGCAACCCTGAAGTATATGGTCTTGAGGTAGACAAGCGCCCAAAGGCCCAGTTTTATATAGGCCTTTTTGTATTGTTACCAATAACGCTTTACTTGTTGGTGTTTTACATTTCAGCTTCGTATTCAGCATTTTTCAAGAATTTTGATTCAGACAAACTGGGTGAAGCCATTTTTGATGCGGAAGCATTTTCTAAAGCTATTGCAGACGGATGGCTTGAAGGGGTTTTTGTGGCAACAATACCTTTTGCATTTATGGGATTGGGTTATTTGATCCATATGTTTCAAAAGCAGAAGGGTATAATGAGCTTTGTTAAAATAGGGATGCTCTTTACGATCACCTTTATTTTTGATGCCATTTTAGCTTATCTCATTGAACAAAAGCTCTATGATTTTTATAAGACACCAGATTCACCACCATTTGATTTAACTATAGCTTTTTCATCTGTGGAATTTTGGGGGATTATTTTTGCTGGCTTCATTGTTTACATCATTTGGGGATTGGTGTTTGATTTCATTATGAAAGAGTATGAAAATTTTGACATGATCAAATCTTTTATCCGGTCCAAACAGGAAGAGATTAAGAACGAGGAACTTGAATTGAATAAGGCCAAAGAAAAACTTCCGCCAATTAAAGAAGAGATTTCAGGTATAGAAGGGAAAATACTGGACCTACAGCGTACTATTGATGGCTTTGTCTTTTCAAATAAACATTACCTCACCTATCACGCAGAATATGTGAAAGGTTGGTTTTTAGCAATAGCAGACAATTTTGATGGGAGGAAACGCCAAGAAGAACTGTACAGAAGCTGCGAAGAGCAGGAAAAGCTACACCTAGTAAAATACAATATTGACAACGAAGACTATGAAGGACGTCTGTATAAACTGATTAACTAATGAGAATTAAAGTAATTGCCAATCTAATTTTATTAAGTTTTTTAATAGTTGCCTGCAAAAGTGAACCTAAAGAAGCTCATAAAGCCGTTGCAGAATCTAACGAGCCTGTGGTCAGATTGTCTCCAGAAAGGCCAGACTTGAATTTAAGTATTTTACTTGATCTCTCAGATCGAATCAATCCGGATAAGTATCCAGATGAAGCTATGCAATTTTATGAAAGAGATTTGGGGTATATCAATTCAATAGCAAATGTTTTTGAAATTCATTTGAGAAATAAGCGATCGATAAAAATCAATGATCAAATACAGCTTTACATCGACCCGGAGCCTGCAGATAGTAAGCTTAATAAAAAGCTGGCAGATTTAAAATTGAAGTTTACTAGAGATAATGCAACTAAAGATAAAATTCTTACAGTTACTGAAAAATATGACAGTATTCCAAGGCTTATTTATGAAGCATCAATTTTAGATGACGCCTACGTAGGCTCTGACGTCTGGAGGTTTTTTAAAAATAAGATTAATGATTTTTGCATTGAAGAAGATCATAGGAACATCTTAGTAGTTCTTACTGACGGATATATTTATCATAAGAACACTGTGCTAAAAGAAAACGGCTTAACATCTTACCTTACCCCACAGACCATACGAGGATTTAAATTAAATACGAGTAACTGGGAGGAAAATATAGAAGCTAAGAATTATGGCTTCATCCCAGCAAATAAAAATTTAAATACTCTAGAGGTTCTTGTATTAGGCATAAATCCCGACCCTAAAAATCCGTATGAGGAGGATGTAATTTTCAAGTATTGGGAAGACTGGTTTGCCAAGATGGGAATTGAAACATATGAGCTCAAACAAGCACTGCTACCTTCAGATATGAATGCAATTATTCAAGAATTTATATGGGATGAATAAATTAATACAGACTAAATTTGATATAAACAGGTAAGTGATCTGAAAGTTTACGAGCTTTATCCAGCTGATCACAAGACATTACAAAGTCGAGCACTCCACTATCAATGTATGTTAGGTCCTTTGAATAGAATACATTGTCAATCGCGTGGTTAAGGTAGTCTAATCCGGTGCACGATCGTTTTAGAGTAGTTTTTTGCTCGACTAATGCAGGAACGAATCCGTTACTTTTTAATGTTTTAAATACAGGGTCTTGTACTGTGGTATTAAAATCTCCAGCAAAAATTAAAGATCCAGTTTTAGCATTGACAATGTGTTCAGATATTGCTTTTATTTCAGCTTGAGGATTATTATCGTGAGGTCTGGAATGAAAGTTAATAACTTGTAAAACCTTTGAATCAAGATAGAAATTAATCAAGAAAGGTTCACGATCTACTTTTGAATCCAGAGCAGCGATAAGCTTACCCCTATTCTTAATTTTAATATTAGAAGTTTTCCAGATGAACGCATAGCGCTCAGTTACGTACTTCGAACTATTCGTAGGGTCACTTATTACGTAATCCCATTTAGCCCCTTTGCGGTTTAGAATGTCTGATAGCTTAGCTACTGCCTGAGCTCCCCCATAACCTGCAACAACCTCTTGAATAGCAATTATGTCTGTATCTCTGAGTATTTCTGCAATCTGCTCAAGTTCTTCTGTGTTTTTGGTTTTTCCAAAATCTTGAATGTTCCAGGAAGCAAGGATAAGTTCTTTTTGTTGAGAAAAGGATGCGAAAGAACAAAAGAGTAAAACTAAAAGTATATATTTTTTCATCAATGATCTATTTTGGCTAGAAATTTAAAAATACAATTATTCCTCTCTTTGATTTTATAGATATCTGTACAGTGAAACTGAAATTAGTAAAGACTTGTAGACGCTAGCCAATTTAAAAACTATAACGAGTTGATGTTTCTTTATTTAGATTCTTTAATTTTAGTGATGATTCACAGGGTGATTTGTGCAAATTCGGGAGAATGTCGGGTTGTGAATTGCTTTCAGAATACTAATTTTAGTGAGGATTCACAGGGAGTATGTTCTTTGCTCTGAACATTCAGTGTTGTGAATTGCTTTCAGAATACTAATTTTAGTGAGGATTCACAGGAATGGCAACTTATTTAGGCGGTGACATCACGTTGTGAATTGCTTTCAGAATACTAATTTTAGTGAGGATTCACAGGGCGTCAAAGAAACGGTAATTGAAGTACCGGGTTGTGAATTGCTTTCAGAATACTAATTTTAGTGAGGATTCACAGGCGATAAGAAAATCTTAGCGAAAGATGCCAAGTTGTGAATTGCTTTCAGAATACTAATTTTAGTGAGGATTCACAGGTGCATCCCTAACTTTTTATAGTGACTTTCGTTGTGAATTGCTTTCAGAATACTAATTTTAGTGAGGATTCACAGGTATGGAAGAAACCTATTTTAATATTCTCTCGTTGTGAATTGCTTTCAGAATACTAATTTTAGTGAGGATTCACAGGGTGAGCAATATTCCTGTAGTGATTAATCTAGTTGTGAATTGCTTTCAGAATACTAATTTTAGTGAGGATTCACAGGTTTTAATTCTATTCAAGGTTGGAGAATTGGTTGTGAATTGCTTTCAGAATACTAATTTTAGTGAGGATTCACAGGTTACCACCGTTCATAATATGTTGGTTAGTAGTTGTGAATTGCTTTCAGAATACTAATTTTAGTGAGGATTCACAGGTGAAGTGCTTGTCTTCACCGCCTTCACCTCGTTGTGAATTGCTTTCAGAATACTAATTTTAGTGAGGATTCACAGGAAAACTGTGACAGTTGCGCGTCTGTAAAGTGTTGTGAATTGCTTTCAGAATACTAATTTTAGTGAGGATTCACAGGCGTTACGATTACGTATCGATTGATGCAACCGTTGTGAATTGCTTTCAGAATACTAATTTTAGTGAGGATTCACAGGTTTTGATAGCGCAACTGGTAAAGCAGGAAAGTTGTGAATTGCTTTCAGAATACTAATTTTAGTGAGGATTCACAGGAGAGATACTGTCAAAAAATTTGTGGGTGCCGTTGTGAATTGCTTTCAGAATACTAATTTTAGTGAGGATTCACAGGTGCAAATTTTGCCTTGGGAACCTATTCCGGGTTGTGAATTGCTTTCAGAATACTAATTTTAGTGAGGATTCACAGGCGAGAAAAACGGGGAGAAGCGATATTCTACGTTGTGAATTGCTTTCAGAATACTAATTTTAGTGAGGATTCACAGGTGCTTGCTTCACGTTCGGTTAGTAGATCATGTTGTGAATTGCTTTCAGAATACTAATTTTAGTGAGGATTCACAGGCTATAAAAATGGTGAGCGCCTGGCGGTGAAGTTGTGAATTGCTTTCAGAATACTAATTTTAGTGAGGATTCACAGGGTATGAACGCAACGAACTTGACCACTTTGTGTTGTGAATTGCTTTCAGAATACTAATTTTAGTGAGGATTCACAGGGAATCTTGCAGTTGACTATTTACTTTTGCCGTTGTGAATTGCTTTCAGAATACTAATTTTAGTGAGGATTCACAGGGCTATACCCGCTTCTTTATATGGTAGTGGTGTTGTGAATTGCTTTCAGAATACTAATTTTAGTGAGGATTCACAGGTGTAACTTAGTTTCAGTCATTTGATTTATTGTTGTGAATTGCTTTCAGAATACTAATTTTAGTGAGGATTCACAGGCTTCAATACCGTCAGACTCGAGAACGTCTTGTTGTGAATTGCTTTCAGAATACTAATTTTAGTGAGGATTCACAGGCTACTCATACCAAATAAACTCTTTTATTATGTTGTGAATTGCTTTCAGAATACTAATTTTAGTGAGGATTCACAGGTTAACAAAAGAAATTCAAGACAGGGCTGAGTTGTGAATTGCTTTCAGAATACTAATTTTAGTGAGGATTCACAGGAATTACTAATCAACGTAAAGATTATTTACAGTTGTGAATTGCTTTCAGAATACTAATTTTAGTGAGGATTCACAGGATATCGCTATATTTGCAATAGAGAACTACCGTTGTGAATTGCTTTCAGAATACTAATTTTAGTGAGGATTCACAGGAGTAAAGAGCGATACTATGATAAAATATCAGTTGTGAATTGCTTTCAGAATACTAATTTTAGTGAGGATTCACAGGTTTACGTGGTTTTGCGGTGTTTAAACCGCCGTTGTGAATTGCTTTCAGAATACTAATTTTAGTGAGGATTCACAGGAAATGAAAAGATTTTATTAAAGGTGTAATCGTTGTGAATTGCTTTCAGAATACTAATTTTAGTGAGGATTCACAGGGCTTGTTGGCATATCGTTTGATATTTGTAGGTTGTGAATTGCTTTCAGAATACTAATTTTAGTGAGGATTCACAGGAAGTAGTACCAGGTTAAAAAAGTAACTCCGGTTGTGAATTGCTTTCAGAATACTAATTTTAGTGAGGATTCACAGGCAGCCAAAACCAAAACCACAAGAATGACCAGTTGTGAATTGCTTTCAGAATACTAATTTTAGTGAGGATTCACAGGCAAGATTGGTAACAAAATCACGAAAACTACGTTGTGAATTGCTTTCAGAATACTAATTTTAGTGAGGATTCACAGGTATGGAAGAAGCCTATTTTGATATTCTCACGTTGTGAATTGCTTTCAGAATACTAATTTTAGTGAGGATTCACAGGGAGACACTAAAGGCTTTTTACGGTAGTTGTGTTGTGAATTGCTTTCAGAATACTAATTTTAGTGAGGATTCACAGGCGTAAGTGTCTGGTAAGATTGTTAGCCTCAGTTGTGAATTGCTTTCAGAATACTAATTTTAGTGAGGATTCACAGGAAATATAACGTTCAATTTAAAAAAGATAAGTTGTGAATTGCTTTCAGAATACTAATTTTAGTGAGGATTCACAGGAAGCCGTTCCGGCATCATCTATAAATTCTTGTTGTGAATTGCTTTCAGAATACTAATTTTAGTGAGGATTCACAGGATTTGTCTGGTTTTGAGAATAATAACACTGTTGTGAATTGCTTTCAGAATACTAATTTTAGTGAGGATTCACAGGTAAATCGGCTCTAATTTCAGCCTCAGTTGCGTTGTGAATTGCTTTCAGAATACTAATTTTAGTGAGGATTCACAGGTGAAACCAAAGCGACAAGCGATGAAGTCGTGTTGTGAATTGCTTTCAGAATACTAATTTTAGTGAGGATTCACAGGATACGCGCACTGGTGAATGCGAAGTTCTAGTTGTGAATTGCTTTCAGAATACTAATTTTAGTGAGGATTCACAGGTTACTTTGAAGACTGGTATAACCGTTGCTTGTTGTGAATTGCTTTCAGAATACTAATTTTAGTGAGGATTCACAGGATTTTACAATATTAATATTGTTAAAATCCAGTTGTGAATTGCTTTCAGAATACTAATTTTAGTGAGGATTCACAGGAACCGATTATTCAATTTCGAGTAGCCACGAGTTGTGAATTGCTTTCAGAATACTAATTTTAGTGAGGATTCACAGGTGATAAACTCAATCGTTTCGGGCTTTTGTCGTTGTGAATTGCTTTCAGAATACTAATTTTAGTGAGGATTCACAGGGGGATTGGCTCAAGGTATTTGCACCGATGCGTTGTGAATTGCTTTCAGAATACTAATTTTAGTGAGGATTCACAGGAAGTCACCGCTACTGATACCGCGGCAGGTTGTTGTGAATTGCTTTCAGAATACTAATTTTAGTGAGGATTCACAGGCCGTACCGTTTCCGGCTGTTAATATTCCAAGTTGTGAATTGCTTTCAGAATACTAATTTTAGTGAGGATTCACAGGAAGCTAATACAAGAAGAGCCGATTGTCTTAGTTGTGAATTGCTTTCAGAATACTAATTTTAGTGAGGATTCACAGGTCTAAAGGCGTGCGTATATGCTAGATACTAGTTGTGAATTGCTTTCAGAATACTAATTTTAGTGAGGATTCACAGGAAGCCGTGCCGGCATCCGTTATAAATTCTTGTTGTGAATTGCTTTCAGAATACTAATTTTAGTGAGGATTCACAGGCAACTACCACAGCAAGCGTTAACGCCTGTCGTTGTGAATTGCTTTCAGAATACTAATTTTAGTGAGGATTCACAGGATTGTATTTTGTATTCTCCGGTATTCGGGTGTTGTGAATTGCTTTCAGAATACTAATTTTAGTGAGGATTCACAGGGTCTCTCAAAATGATATTTTTACGCATCCGTTGTGAATTGCTTTCAGAATACTAATTTTAGTGAGGATTCACAGGATTCAAAATCAGCCAAAGCGCGTTGTATTTGTTGTGAATTGCTTTCAGAATACTAATTTTAGTGAGGATTCACAGGATGTATCAATTCACTTTACAATAAAAGGTGTTGTGAATTGCTTTCAGAATACTAATTTTAGTGAGGATTCACAGGGAGGCTAAGACCATCAAGAAGATGATTGCAGTTGTGAATTGCTTTCAGAATACTAATTTTAGTGAGGATTCACAGGTTGAATTATGCAAATGCGCATCGAAAGTTCGTTGTGAATTGCTTTCAGAATACTAATTTTAGTGAGGATTCACAGGGGAATCCCAAGCAGCTTATCGGCAATCAAGTTGTGAATTGCTTTCAGAATACTAATTTTAGTGAGGATTCACAGGATACCCGTTCTAAAGAGCTGGTATCCTGTTTTTTATGTGTTAATTTAGGATTTAAAAAAGTGAGGTAGAAAAAAGGTCTCGACTGCGCTCGACCTGACAATTTAATTTCTAGGGTTTTTAAAAAAGCTCGAGTTGCTGTGAAGGTTGTTCGGGTTCTACTTCTTTTTGACCGTGAAAAAGTTCCATCATGCCAAATTGTTTATCGGTGATCTGCATAACACAGACTTTTCCTTTTTTTGGTAAGTTGTTTTTGGTGCGCTTTATGTGTACGCTGGCATTTTCACGACTTGCGCAAAAACGCATATAAATACTGAACTGAAACATCGCAAACCCATCATCGAGTAAGTTTTTCCTAAACCGTGCTGCGACCTTACGTTCGGTGCGCGTTTCTGTTGGTAAATCAAAAAATACAAGTACCCACATAGAACGGTATTGGTTAAGTCTTGAAAAATTGCTTTCCTGCATCATTCAAGCGATCTGTTGACTGTATATTCAGGATAGAGTATCTTACGGTTAGTTCCTAAAAAGCAATCATACAGGCTACTCGTTGTGCGGCTTACCGCATTCATCAAAGGGCTCCATTTACCATCGATATAGACGTCTAGTGCCGGAATACGTAAAAGCTCTGCTTTAAGTGTTTTGGAGAGTTCTTCAATACTACAGCCGGTTTCTACGATTTCGTAAACCAAAGCATCTACATAAATACGATACGGCTCCATAATATCATCGGCCAAACAAAAAGCATTATATTTATTTCGGTGAAAGATTCCAACGGAAGGTAACATTCCACTACTCACCAGTGCTCTTGCGACTACCGCTCGTAAAATGGCATAACCGTAGTTTAGTAGATTGTTAGGGGCTATTCCTTTTTGATTCCGACTAAAGCCGAATACCTCACTAAATAGATTTTGAAAATAGTGAGCCGCAGCAACTGCCTCCAGGTTTCCGGTATCACCACTTTTGACATCGGTACTCCAGCGTTTGAGTTTCTTGGCATTTTTTCCTCTGGATTCTAAATGTAATGATTGGTTGTAAATTTTTGCACTTACTGTTTGCTGCCATAGGTTTTTTTTAAGTGGAAGACTGGCATTAAGCTGATGCCGCATACGTTCCGTTTGCTCGGTATGGCCTACTAAAGGTTGCAATAAAGAGCAGGGTAGATGCTGCTTATCACATGTGATTATGGCTGTTTTGTTTTGAACTAACTTCATCATTAGTCCATTGGTGATGGTAATTTGTGGATCTTCTAACACCACATAACCCAAATCTTCAATGGGTATGGTGGCCTCTTTTTTATCTTCCTCGGGAAAGGTGACCACCAGTTGCTCGTTACAGGTACTTAAATAAGCAGGGTTTCCAAAAAAGAGGGTGCGTTTGATCATTTTGTTGATATTCCGTTTACTTCGATAATGTTACCCAATCTATCAAGCTTGATTGGGTAACAAACTGATTTAATATTTACTCCATCTATACTTTCTATAGCATTTTGAGAACTTAGTTCTCCAAACTTGTCTTTTTGAGAATAGTTATCAATGAGTTGAGCCATATCGTGTTTTATAAACCAATGCTGTGGATGGGTGGTTACTTTTACATAACTGTATATATTATTAGCTCTTAAGTGTGAATCCTTCCAATAATTTTTCCATTCTTCGTGATTATTGACATCGGGAATTTCTTCATCTTGGTTCGGGACATATACCAAATCATTTTTTGATAGTGAAAAAAGAAAAGACGCGTTATTTCTTAGTTCAAAATATTCTTTTAAAACCTGATCTTTTGAAAATGTAGTTTTGTTTTCAGCGTTGTTGAATTCATTTCTAATCAACTCGACTGCCTCAATTAAGGAAATACTATCATAGATTCTCTTTTCATCCCTTTCTAATATTGCTAACAAATAATTCTCACCACTAACAACATATACATTGTTATTGTAACTTGAAGTTCTTTCAATCTTTTGAAGACTTATCTTGTTTTTACCTTTCCTTTTAGGCTTTTTGCGATAGATTTTAATGGACGATATTGGAGGATGCGGCGCAGGTTCTTCTTTCCCATTTTTTATTTTCGTCTTTTCTGCAAGCCTTTTATTTAGGCCTAAAATGCCTTCTGGGCCAAAGGCGTCTTTTTTGTTCCCATTGTATACATTTTTATAATGATCCCAAACCGTCTCTCTTAAATAATCATTGCAGATTTTTTTCAAATTAGTTTCTGCTGCAGACTTAGACATCTTTGGATCGGATAGCTTATTAAGAGCGACTCTCTTGGTTTCAAGATTTCCATTAATACCGTATATATAATCCTCGTGCAAAGGGCCTCTAATTTTGATGACTCTTTGTTTTTTAATTTTTCCATTCATTTCTATTTCTTCATATTGCAAGAGCAGCTTATCTTTGGGTTTATGAGAAACAATAATCTCTTCTAATTCCCTTCTTGCATCATTTTGAAAACCTTTCCAAGGCTCAGGAATGTTTCTGAAGCGTTCGATTTCTTTTAATGCCGAATCACGTATATCGCTTTCTTCTTTTAGGAAAGCATCCAACAAGTCGCCTTCATCTGGATTAAGTTTTAGATCTCCCTTTTCATATTTTTTCTTGACCCAATCTCTTAAATGCTTATTGAGGTCATTTAAGCGTTTCACGGCTTTTTCATCAGTTAAGGCAACAGTTAAAGCATCCATTGCGTGGTGGCGATGGTCATAGCGTTTACTCCAGCCCTTTAGAATGAGGTTGTTGTCTTTGTAGAATATCTTTTCGCTAATATATTCTTTTGTAAATGTCTCAAGTGATTTTGTTTCCCAGTTTTCTTTTTCGCATTCTTTTAGGTAATTGGCATATTCTTTTTCGGCTTTCAGTTTGTAAAAACGTTGAAAACGTTGCTTTAAAATCTTTTTGAAAACTGGTATTAGACCCCAATGGTTCCGCAGGTAATGGGTAACACCACCTGTTGAAGTTTTCACATTATCCGACCCAACAATTTTAGCTAATTCCTCTTTCGCTTTAAGTACGATAAATTGGGTTTCTTTCTTTTGCCGCTCAATAGGATCTTCTGGAATTTTAGTGGCCAAAAGCAATTTCCTTTTCAATCCATAAAATCTATTACCCACACTTTCGATAAACTCTTCCGGTGTTAGTAAGTTTGGAATAACCTGCGACCCAGACTCAATATACTCTATGGCTGTTCTGTTCCCTTTGTCCTTGTTTACTTTTTGAAAGCAAACAACCTTATTGGCTAGTCCATCATTAAAGTAGCGCGACTGCGGAATTATATGATCAACATCATACAAGCCTTTGTTGAACAAGGCACTAAGTGGAATGGGTTGATTGGTGTAAGGGTCTATGTGCCCCTGTTCTTCCCAAAGTCTCATTTTTTCTAATTCACCTTTGGTAGCCTCATACTTTTTCAGGTATGATGGATTGTCATTTTCTTGGCGTTCCCAAAGTTTGTAACGTTCAATATTACTTTTTGAGATTTCTTCGTTGATTTCACGCAAGCGGTGTTTGATGTATGAATTGACCTTTTGGTTTTTTTCCATTCGCTCATGAGCACTACTACGTTCTTGGATACTGCTTTTCATCTCACGGGCCAGCTCTACTTTTATTTCGTCTATTTGCCCGTATTCTTTCCAAATATCTTTTACAACCATTAAGGTCTCGTTTATCATTTGCTCAACTAACGGGTTTCTAAGTGAATGCCTTTCCAAAGGTTTAATTTCATTAGGTGCGGCAAATTTTTCTTCTACTGAAATCCGTTTTGCCGTATGCTGTCCATATACGAGCATCAGAGCGAAAGCATTAACGAAACCACCGTCTTTGAGAATGTCATTTTCGTTTTCGTCTAGATAAGATTGCAATGATTTATCATAAGCATTAGTTACATTGCTATTAAGAATTGATGTAATCTTTTGAAAAACTTCTTCTGGGATTGTAGTCGAATCATAGTACTTGCCAGCTTGGATCAATGGCAACACTTTTTTGACTGCTTTCAAAGAAATAGAAGCGTAGTCGCGTGGAAACTTTATACAGGAAATCGCCACAACAATCTTATTAAATTCAAGGTCATTGATTCCTTTTTGCTTAAGATAGGATGCAATCTCCTTATTACGAGTACTTTCTAAGTCATATTCATTTCCCTTTTGATTGTAGAGCAAATCCCAAAGTTCAATTTGGTTTTCGACTTTGCTCATTTGCAAAACTTTCCAAAACCTACCCAATCGTTTTTCTAATATTATTCTAGTAGTATTGCCTTTGAGTTTAGACTTTGAAGAAAGCCCATTGAAAAAGTCCGATTTTTCATCAAAGCCGTAGCCTTCTTTCAATTTGTTGAAAATAGTTCCAAAGGCCAACTCTCTTTTCTTTTGAAGCTCTGAAAAAAGATGCTCTTTAAAATCAGTTGGAATCGGGCGCTCTTCATATTTAAATTTGGCCTTACCAGACTTAGTAAAGCCATTGGCAATTTTTCGCTTAATTGATAGCTTATTAATCTGCTCCCAAATTTTATACTCTTGGAATAGTGGATGACTTTTTGCTACTGCTTTTTCATCGGGTTCAAAAAGACAGTTTGAGATCAAATGGCTTTGGTCTTTTAACTCACGCTGATAGTAGATTATTTGGTTTCTTATGATATGGTAAAGACCTTTTTCAACGCCTTCTTGACGAAATTTCAATTGTGATTCAGAATCGCCTGGAAAAAGAAATGAAGCAATTTCTTCAATAGTTTTTTTGTCTATGCTTTCTAAATGTACTGGAAACTGTTTTTCCCATATAGCATCAAATTCTTCCAGATATCTTGACCTAAGAATCACATTGTCCCGAATTCTTTTCCATCGATTTTCTTTTAATTCATCAAGAAAGTATTCACTAATGTAGGTTTTTCGTCCATTAAGTTCCGAATGTTTATCAAATGATTCTTCAAGTGTTTCCATTTGTTTTCTCCATCCTGTTTTGCTTGGAATCGAAAACTCGATACTGGAAATCTCTCCTGTATTTTTGTTTTGACGTATCAATTTTTTCAATTCAGTACTTTCGCCCATCGTCAAATTTTCAACAATAGTGTGGCCTTCCCATTCTTGCTTTTCGGCATCTAACACCTTTAATTTATGAACAATCTTTTTTCTTTTTTTTTCTTCAGTGGGTTCGTAGTATAAGATTTTAAACGGCTCAATTTTGGATACTTGAGCAGGAAATACTCCTTTGTCTTTTTCAATTCCCATTATCTCAGCAACTTCTGTTTCATCATCTTGTTCGTCGCCACCGGCATAGCCTCTTAGTTGATTATAACGGTATAAAATTCTTCCAAATTCCTTTTTGGAAACAGGTTGGTGAATTGCTTTTGCTTTGAGCTCAAGAAATTCAATACCTGCCAACTGTTTTGAATCTTTCGAAATAGGCAGAATGTTAACCTTTTGGATTTTCTTTGGGTCTGAGAATTGTTTTGAAGTTTTGATTTGGTTGGGAAGCAAATCAAGTTTTTGCAGAGTATAAACTAATTTGTTGCGTCTTTGCTTATAACGTTTGTTTCCTACTCTAACGCTTTTCTTTTCACGGCGAGTAGCATTTTTGGTCTGAGGAAGCCCGCGTTTAAAGTCAGACATTTCACTACCATCCATTGGAACGATCCGACTACCTAATTTGATTATGCGCTTTGTACCATCTTCTAAAATCTCAATCAATGCCCACCCAATCGAGTTGGTCCCCAAATCCAATCCTAATATTCGTTTCATCGTTTCTATTTCAATATGTTTTCTTAAAAATAGATATACTTATTTAGTTTAAAATGAGGAAATCTATAATTTCATTAAAAATCAATTATTTATATTAGCAGTCTGAAAGCAATTCACAATAAGGATTATTCCGTTGTGAAAACATTTAAAGCGGCCTTTACGGGTCGCTTTTTTTAAATTCAACAGTTTTTCCTTATCAACGTTTTAATATTCATATTCCAATATCTTATGAATTGGTTTAAAATGTAAGGGGGAATAAACCCCATTTCCCTACATTTTCTAAAAGAGCTTCTCCCGAAATTTGGTGACGGTAAAAGCGGTTCATTCAAAAATCTTGAACCCAATCCCGGAAAAAGGGATTACGTTCGCTTGATTCAAGTGCACTATAAAATGATTGCTCAAAAAAAGGCTGAGTCAAACTCAAAATTCTACCAACACACTTTTTTCAAACGCACCTTTCCTTTTCTTGAAAGAACTAAAATTTAGTTTGAGCCGCTTTGCATAATCAGGCTCCGCTGTCGCTCTTTTTATAAAAGCTTTCCTCAATACTAAATTTTAAATGGAGGTAATCGAAAAGAAAACGCGATGGCGCTATGGAAAGTAAATGGATGCTTAGAAGCAGCTATTTTTCGTTTGAGCGAATATTGAAATCTATCTGATGTGGAGCTTTTGTTTTTCTAGCAAACTTCAAGAAAAACGCTCCAGATATACCAAGTAAATGTTTTGATCCTCCATAAAATTTGAAAGCATTTGACATCAAAATTAATGCGGATTTTAATTGATAACTTAGGGTGTACAAGTTATCATTTTGAGTAGCGAAGCGGATAAAAATGAGAAGCAAGAGGATAACCCGCTGCGCGAGGTTATATAGCTCATTTTTATTTGTAATTAACTGTCTTTAAGTGGGTTATTTAAACTTTGCAAAGTGTTGAAAATAACTGTTTTGTAGCAATTTTCCGTGAAACGCTTCTAAACCCTTATAAACAGGGCGATTTATTATCCTAATCTTTAAAAATCTAGTGATGCCTAAACGATTTTCCCGAATAAATTTTCACACCGAAACCGTGGAGCGCTTTAAAAAGTATGCCCTAGCAAATGATGCGAATTATACTGAAACCTTAGAGGCTATTTTGGATTTTTTTGAACAGAATTCCATCAGTCCGTTTGAGCCCTTTGATGATTCTAAACAGCGCTTGGAAACACTAATCAATAAACGCATGGATGGGGTAGAAGCTATATTACGAAGAATAGAAACGGAACAAACCAAACCGACCAAAGCACTATTGGATCGACTTTTTAATCAACAGGAAGAAGAACAACCCAAGTTTGTTGAGCGGAAATTTAGGTAGAGGAACATGTACGTTATACGTTTATAATTCAACTATTTAAATGGATGGTTCACTCACGTCTGTTGTATAAGTTTTTGCATTTTATGTCATTATCTGTTCTTAACAATCCCTGTTTATTTAATCTTTAAGGGAAGGGTTGTATATGCTTCCTGCATTTAGTGAGTGCTATTAAAATACCTCACCTTACGGGTGTACAAGCACCCTCAGACCCTAAGGGCCAATTATTTATTTTCGTATTAATCGATAAGTAATTCAATGCCTGCTTTTTTGGCTTTGTATTCTATTTTCTTAGTCAATTCATAATAATTCCAGTTTCTAAGCACAAAACGTTCTTGCTGTGCGGCCTCGATCTTTGCTTCCTGATTGAGCAGAATTAAGGTGCCGGCTTGTTGTTTGATACAAAAATCAATGAGCTTTCGGCTGTACACATGCAAGCGGTTACTTACGTAGTTTTTTTCCAGTTCGTAAAATTTTTCTACTGCTTTGGTTTTGCGTTTAAAGCCTTTTCCCGGTCTGCAATAGGTGGCTCCCCTTTGAGCTCTTTTTTGAGCAGCCTGCAGGGCTAGCCTTCTGTATAGAAATTCCTCCCTGTTACCAATACGAAGTGTAGCTTTTCCGGATTTCACAGTAATAGGATATTCAAGGGATAAAGAAGCCTCCGCAATTACTTCCGGTTTCAGGTTATGTATTTCTTTTTCGAATTCAAAGGTGGCTAACCAATAAATTTTTTGCTTCTTCAGTTGGATTCTAGAAGTACATAGTTTGATTTTGCCGGCGACTAACTGTTCCAGCAATTTTCGTTTATCGGTATGATCCTTCCCTAAATAGGTTTTTAAGGGAATGGAAAACAAACGAAAACAAAATGCTTTTTGGTCTTCTTTATAAGATAATCCATGAATGGCTACCGGCCCAAAAGGAAAAGCGATATTCCTCTTAAAATTGGCAAGCGCGCGTTCTCCTTTACTATATTCCGACAGGTTGTTACGAAAGTTATTGATTATGGTATTGTTCAGGTTGGCTAAAATGTTAGTAGGGATTTCCCCTTTAAAACGATCGGATACCACCCGGTAGGTGCAGTTAATCTTTGACCTATTGAGCATGCCGTCTTCCACTTTTTTTTCATCCGCTAACTTATAGCGTATTCCTTCTGATAAGTAAAAGAATTCTTTGACCCGTTCCTGTATGTACAGATGTGAAATAATGAGATTGGCCGCTCTAAAGCTTCTGTTCTGCCAGCGGTAGAGCGTGTCGTAAACCTCCTTCTTTTCCTCTTTGGTAGGCGCATCCACCTGTAGCTGGATCTTTCGAGTGAGTTTTATCGTTTCTTTTCCCATGACTAAGCGGATTGCTGTTGATTTTGTTTATGCTGTAACAGTTTATAGGCAGCCATAAATTGCTGATGTACTTCCTGTATAGAAAGGTTTAGCTCCTTGGAAATGGCTGCAAAGGAATACTGCTTTTCTGTACGAAGCTGCAAGACTTTTTTGTGTTTTCGGGTCATATTATCCTGAGCCTTTAACGCCCGAATCGGTGTGGCTTCAGCTTCCTGTGTACTTCCATTAGTAATGATATTCTTAATATCTTTAATAGCACCTTTTACTTCGATACTGGTTTTGGCGGTGCTGGTTCCCATTGCCTGAGCAATAGCTTTATACTGAAAGCCGTATTTTAAGCACAGTTCCACAAGAAGCTTTCTTTCACTGCTTAGTAAGGGAAGTACCCTTTGAATCTGGTTTAAAGCCCTCTGATCTGCTTCCTGCCTTTGTAGGTGTGCAGCTTCTTCATCCTCGTTATAGCCGCCTAAATAATCCTGATAATTCTCTAAATAGTCTAATCTGCTTAGGTTTCGTTGAAACGCATTCCGGGGCTTGTTATACTGATAAATGCACTCGCTTTTCATTACAAAGTGCAAGAACGCATTTAGATGTTCTGGAGATTGTATGCGATCCCTTTTTTCCCATAAGATGAGAAAGGTATCCTGAAGGATATTTTCAACTGCATAGACATCCTTAAGTATGCTCCTGCCCAGCCAGTAGACACTATAGTAATACTGCCTGTAAATCGCTTCAAATGCGTGTGGACAACCTTTTTTGAAGGCATTGTAGTAGGTGTCAAGTTGAAATCGTTTCATAAGCTAAGTGTTCTGTATTTCGTTTACATTCTATTCTTTTTAAGGGCGTTTCGGTTTAGGCTATCAAGGTTGTGCCAGGAACCGTGTTTCTAGGCATTTTGGCTCCTGAAAATGCTTTATGGCGCGGTAACGCATCCTCTATACCTGGCGTAGCATCGTTTTTTTACACTTTATAGCTGTATTAGGTAAACCAATTGTTTTGGTTAAGCTCAAGCCTTCCCGCCGGACTCCAAGCACAACCGGGAAGGTTTTTGAACTTAACAGCTTCTCTTTTTCGCAGCCCCTAGGGGCTGCAGCACTTTTTTATGGCTAATTCACCGGTGTGCTTAAACCTAGCCGGTATAAGCCCAGGCCGCTGTTACAGCGGCGTTTCCCACCCAACTACAGGTTACTTCGTAGTGAAGCAACCTATAACCCACGGGTGCATTAGCGGATTATGATGTGTACCCGTAAACACGTGCTTTGTGCATAGGCAGTAGTACTTTTACTGTTCGTTAACTACAACTCATACAAGTTGCCGGCCACTATGGCCTATATGATGTAGGGGGAAAAGGGTGCGAAGCTTGATAAAGAGAAGAAACAAAGGCTCTGAACGTGAAGTAGTGGGCCTAATACAAAAAGGCGCAGGTCTCAACTTATTGAATCAAGGTACTGGTATACCGCGCAACAATAAGCGAGAGCCCACGCCCGGGTCGTGAGCATCCCTGCTTATCCTCTCGTTGCTAAAAATTACCAGTTTTTGATTCGAGATTCAAAGCGAATGCTTCTAATATGTTATGCTAAGAAGTTTCGCAAATATATAATTATGAATCAAATATAGTATTCTTCTGTTTAATGCGGAAGAAATTCCGCATTAAATTTTTATTGATATTCTTCCTTTGTTAAGTATGAACATCAATTTTCTCATAAGTAAAGCCATTTCCGAATGGATTAAAGATGCCAAATCAAACCGAGATTTCGGACTTAATCATGATATTGATGAGAAAATTGTAAGAAGAATTCTTGACGAGAAGGAATATCGTATTCCTGTCGAAACTCTAAAAAGGATTTGTGATGCACGTCAAATAAAATTATCGGATTTCTTTTCCAAAATCGGAGAATAAACCTTTTATAACTTCATACTCTATCATGGCCTTTGAGTGGGCTTTGCCTGAGGGATGCTATGCTGATGCCATCAGCGCTATTTTGACTTAAAAAATGTAGGGTTTAATCCTTATCTACCTATACATTTTAGTTTTTTAATCTTGGAATGGTTATACACTTAACTGAGATTAAGGAATTCCGTAACACGCTTCAAAAGGAAATGTCTAGATTTATATACAGAACTCTAAAGTGTTGATGTCCTGTGAACTTTGAGGGGATATGTATATATTTAGTATTGATATAACAAGTTAGCAACTATTAACGACAAACTTACTTCAATAATTGAGCGACATTGGCCTTATAATATTTACCAATAGGAATAATGTGGTCTGAAATGAAAATTCTGTTTCCCTCGATACTTTTAATGTGTTTTGGAGCAACAGCAAATGATTTATGAACTTGTAAAAAGTCTTCTTTTGGTAACAAATCTAACAAACTTGAAATTTTTTCTCGAATTGTAATGGTTTTAAATTTTGTAATCACTTTGGTATAATTTCCTGATGCTTCAATATATAACACAGTATCGATTTCTACTTGGATATATTTTTTATTGCTTCGGAGAAAAATGCGCTTTGAACCTACATTGCTTTTAGACGAGATAGATTCTTGTGTATTTGATGTACTGAACGTTTTATTGATCGCCTTTAAAAAGCGTTCAAACCCAAAGGGTTTTAATAAATAGTCAGAAATATTAAGTTCATACCCTTCAAGAGCGAATTCTTTATAGGCTGTTGTCACAATTACTTTTGGCGGATTTTTTAATGTTTTAAGAAATTCAAAACCTTTCAGTTTAGGCATATTCAAGTCTAAAAAAATCAAATCCACCTCATTTTTATTCAGATATTCAAATGCTTCCAATCCATCGTAACAACTTTTCATTAATTCCATATTTGGCAATAAATCACAATAGTCTTTTATAATGTCGTGTGCTATATGCTCATCATCAATAATTAAATAAGTAATCATATTAGTTTAAAGTTAATTGTGCATTGAAAGTATTTTCGGTATTCGAAAACAACAAGCTGTGCTTATTTGGATATGTCAATTCTAATCTTCGTTTTAAATTTTTCAAACCAATTCCAGGCTTTTTTTTCAAGTTTTCAGAACTATCAAAATTATTTTCTATCGTAAACTTTATATTGCTTTCTGATGAAGTTAAATTAATTGTCACGGTCGCATCTTCCCTTAAATTCTCAACGCCGTGTTTAAAAGCATTTTCTAAAAGAATTATAAATAGCAACGGAGCAACTCTTCTATTTTCATCGATATTACACTTGAAGTCAACTACTATATTCTTGTGTAAGCTTCCCTTAAAACTGAACTGTTTAGAAGTGTAATAATTCTTAATTTTAAACAGTATGAGACGAAGCAAATTCACACCAACACAGATTGCAAAAATTTTAAAGGAGTTCGACAACGGTAAGAGTGTTGAGGAAATCAGCCGCGAATACGGTGTCAGCACCTCTACCTTTTACAAATGGCGTTCTAAATACGCTGGTATGAGCAGCAAAGAACTTAAGCGTATTAAGGAACTTGAAGCTGAAAACGCCCGTCTAAAACAGATGTATGCCTCTTTAGCACTGGACCATCAAATGGCTAAAGAGATTATTGAAAAAAAGCTCTAAAGCCCTGCCGTAAACGTACCATAGCTAAAGAACTTATCCGCTACGGCATCAGTAGGGCGTGCCGTGTGCTTAATATGAGTAAAAGTGTTTACTATTATAAGCCATTACCCAAGGATGATACTCCTATAGAGAAGGCTCTTAGAGACAAAGCAGAAGAACATTCCGAAGAGGGTTTTTGGAAAGCCTACTGGCGAATTCGTAACGAAGGAAAGCCTTGGAATCATAAGCGGGTACACCGGGTGTATGTATCTTTAGGGCTTCCTTTAAGAAGAAAAGTAAAGAAGCGCCTGCCCGCGCGTATACAGGAGCCTTTGGAGATTCCTGAAGAATTGAATGATACTTGGAGTATTGATTTCGTAAGCGATGTTCTAGAAAACAAGAGACGCTTTAGATCTTTTAATGTTATTGATGATTTTAACCGAGAGGCACTACACATCGAAGTAGACTTTTCTTTGACTAGTAATCGGGTAGTCTGGGTACTCAATCACCTAATCAACCGACGAGGTAAGCCAAACCGGATCAGGATGGACAACGGTCCTGAATTCATAGCAAACCTTACTGCTGAATGGAGTAAAATGCATGAGATTGAATTTAAATACATACAACCAGGCAAACCTACTCAAAATGCTTTTGTAGAACGTTTTAACGGCTCCTATCGTAGAGGTGTCCTCGACAAGTACATCTTTGAAAATATTGATCAGGTAAGGGAGCAAACTCAAATATGGATGGAAGATTACAATAAATATCGTCCCCATGACTCACTGGGCAAAATAGCACCAGTGCAATACGCAAAACTCCATTCTCTTGGGGCTAGCCCCAAGAGAATGAAAAACAATAATTTTAAACCAGTTTTGGAAAATTAAGCAGTTCTAGTCTGGGGAAGCTTACACTTGTGGTAACGCATTTTGTGAAGCTCAATGTAATTCTTTAAATAATCGACTTCCTCTTTTAGTGTTACCGTTTCGCTTTCACTTTCATATATACTGTAACGCATCAAATCAGATAATTTTAGAATTAACTCTTGTGCTTTTCCTACATCTTTACTTACCAAACCATATAAATTATTGAGCATATTGAAGAAAAAATGCGGACTTACTTGACTTTTTAAGAGCATCAGTTCAACTTTTGATTGTTCGCTTTTCAATTTTGCAATAAAAATAAGCTGACGAATAAACCAATAAACGCCCAAACCAAGAAGCAGAACATAATAGGAAATAACAATTATAGCTATTTTAGAATTGTAATTTCCTAGAAAGACAACGGATTCATCATCTGTAAAAATGACTTCATAAATTGTAATTAGTATAGGTATTAAAGCAACTGATATTAAAAATAGTATCACCCTCTTCTTATTGCGTTTTTTGGTTTTCATACGACAAAAATAGAAGTACAAATAACCTTTCACAAAAAGGTTGACAAACATCTAATTCAAGGTTTTGTAAAGAGGCTAAAGCGTGATGAGATGACTTTACATACGTTACAAAATTCTTTGTACATCTACCAAGGTTGTATATCACTATTATTATACACGTACAATAACTCGATTTATGTTTGCTGAAATTAAAATCACAAATAATGAAAATAAGAATTCTTAGATACGTAAAACACGTATTCATAACGTTTTTGATCATCACTATTTCAGTAATTCTATTTGGACTTTATCACGGAGCAAGTATGCACTATGGAGATAATCCTAAAATGATGGATTGGGATAAAGATGGACCTTATGTTTTTTATAAAAATGATAGTATTTTAAACGTAAATTATATTAAAGGAAATCAAAATGATGGCTTCTTTCTAGAACAAAAAGAACATTCAACAAACTCAAAAATTCCAGCTTTTTGTTACTTCCCACTTGATTCGACACGCTTTGAATTTTCTATAAATGCGGACATCAAAAAGCCCTTAAGTACCTATAATGATATTAATAAAATTTTAGCAATTTCAGATATAGAAAGTGGCTATAAAACGTTTCGTGATTTTCTTATTAACAACAAGGTTATCGACAAAAACTTAAACTGGATATTTGATACTGGGCATTTAGTTCTAGTAGGAGATTTTGTTGATAGAGGTTTTTCAACAACCCAAGTCCTATGGTTTATATACAAATTAGAACAAGATGCTATAAAAAAGGGTGGTTTTGTTCATTTTATTTTGGGTAATCACGAATTGAAAAATATGCAAGGAAATTATGATTCTTCATCCCCAAAGTATTTTCACGTTGCTTCAATTTTAGAAAAACTACAACATCAATTGTACAATTCAAATTCTTTTATAGGTAAATGGATGTCAAGTAAAAACACAATGGAACTCATTAACGGCACACTTTTCACACACGGAGGAATACATCCAGATTTAGTTGATTATAATTTGAGCATAGATGAAGTCAATGAGATTACGAGCAATAATTATTATAAACCATTTTATCCCAAACTCAAAAAAACCAAAGAACAGTTTTTAAATTCAACCCATACAGGAATTTCTTGGTATAGAGGCTATTTTAAAGACGATTTAACCCAAGAAGATGTTGAACTGGGTCTTCAGAATTTTAATGCTAAATCAATTGTAGTTGGCCACACACTTCAGTCTAAAGTGAATAGAAAGTTTAATGGAAAAGTAATAGGAATTGACGTAAAGCATCCGAAAGATTATCATAAAAACTTTCCCAATAGTGAATCAGAAGGTTTACTCATAGAAAAAGGCAAATATTACAGAGTTTTACACGACGGACAGAAAGTAGAAATATAACAGTTGCTAACAACGTGTCCTATGAAAAGCCCTAGTCCAGTTCTTTAAAGTTAATATTTAAATTTTAATTACTTCATAATGTTGATTTTGAGGTGTTGAATCGTTGATAATTCCGATAGGATTATCAATCATTCAATACCTATATAACTTGCTCGGGATTACTGAAACAAGTTCAGCACAGGCTCTATAAGTGATACGCGCATCTTGACGGTTCACCAGCATCTGTATGATTATAAGCTATAATAAATCTAGTCACTTGCTAACCGATGTGATCTAAACTCAATTAGTCACCTACGTTGTTTTGTGATCCAGATTTTGCTACTTCTATGTTGAGCTTTGTTATTGGTTTATCATTCTATAATCCCTATCTCGTAGGGAATTCCTGTTTTAATTACAGCTAAGGTGCGGCTTAGTAATTTACGAGCTACCTTAACGATTATTGATTTTACGTTCTTACCTTGATGTTTGCGATAATACTCTTGCATTACCGGGTCTGTTCTGATCGCTTGCCAAGAAGCCTCAATAAAATAACTACGTATCAAGCGGTGCGCTCGCATACTCACACCCGTATGTCTTAGCGTATCGCCACTTTGATAAATACCTGGGGCTAAACCTACATAACCCGCCAGATGCTTTATGCTTTTAAAGCGTCGCAGATCTCCAAGTTCACTAAGTAAACCACTGGCCACAATAGAACCTATGCCCGGTATACTGCGCAATAGCATATAATCGTGTTTAAAATGTGTTTTAGTGTGTCTTCTAAGTAACGTAGATACATCCCGAAACTCCTGATCTATAAACCGAAAACTACGCATATGACTGCGTAAAACTTCTGTACCTGTATCATACTCAAACTTCAAGTCATCTAACCAATATCTGAAGTTATGGCTCCAGTGATCATTGTCATATTCCGGTGGTATTTCTATACCATAATACAACAACTGCATTTTGATATAACTCTTGATCTGACGCATATCTTTAACCAGATCATTGCGTCGACGAAAGAGGCTGCGCAATTGCTCACGGCATTTATCAGGCACACATATACTTGTTAAACTGCCATCTTTGAGTTCGCGAGCGATCAGTTGTGCATCAATACGATCAGTCTTTGTAAAGCGTTCTTTACCCTTTCTAAAAATATCTGCAGGATTTACTACCAAAGAGCTCCAACCATAACTCTCAAAGCAGCGATGTGCGTGGTAGCCACAACACCCGGCCTCGTATGCAGTGGTTACTTCATAATCACTATAATGCTTGGCAACATAATCCTTCAAGACTTCAGGTCGAGGTGGCATACTGAAAGTCTTACCTGAAAACAGATCAGTAGCGCAATGAATCTTCCAGCTACGCTTGTGAATATCAATACCAATGAATAATTTAGAGGAAGCAGTTTGTTGAGTTTCCATATCTTTTGATTTTAGTGAATCTTAAAGATACTCGACAGGCTGCTTTTACATAGATGCTATAAGCAATAGCGGTTTGAGTGCTAACTCGAACCGTTATTGCATAAATTAAAGTATATTGTAAACTGAAAAGTAGTCGCATA
This sequence comes from Leeuwenhoekiella palythoae, assembly GCF_020310025.1. Lineage (GTDB taxonomy): Bacteria > Bacteroidota > Bacteroidia > Flavobacteriales > Flavobacteriaceae > Leeuwenhoekiella > Leeuwenhoekiella palythoae. The sequence continues at coordinate 1,077,228 of NZ_CP084318.1, read as the reverse complement.
AAATCCGCTACTGCTCATACACAAAACCGTTGGTAGTAATTTGAAAAATGACAATCAGAATACAAGAACTTAGTAAATTGAATAGCAAACTATTAAATGCAAATTTAAGAGCAATAATCTTGCTTTGTATTTTAATATATGGGCTAGCAATTTTTCAGGACTATCTTTTTTCAAGATTTAAATCGACTGGGTTTTATTGGTCGGACACAATGCTTTATAATATTTATTGGCTATTTTTTATTCCATTTATAAAACTTGCTACATATACCAAAACAAAAATTCAGCCTAAAATAAAAAAAACTAAAATCCTTTACGGTTTTGCTTCTGGTTTTATCTTTACTGCATTACATATTTCTATTTTTTCTATCGTATTTATTCTAGGAAGCAATCTAATCTATGAAATACCACATCGATTTTCAACAATATTTAAAAACGCTATTTCAAGTCAATCACAAATCACGATTTTAGTATATTTATGCCTTCCTTTTGTTATTGACTACCTAAACAGAAAAAAAAATCTAAACAACAACGTAATAGAACAAAAATTTATAACTGTAAAAAACGGTACTCGAATAACAAAATTGGACGTGTCAAAAGTTTTAGTCATTAAAACAGACAGACCATACACAGTAATATTTTCTTTAGACCAGAAATTACTACACGATGAGAGTTTGAAAAAACTTGAAAGTTTATTAGACCCCAAAATTTTTATTAGAGTTCACCGTTCAGCAATTATCAATAAAAACCATATTAAAGAAATTTCTTCTCGAAAAAATGGGGATTACGATGCTATTCTAACAAATCAACATTCTGTTAGATTGAGCAGACATTATCGTCCAAATTGGAATACCTTGCTCAACCACTAAGTAATAAAATCACTCGTTTAAGCCTATTTACTTCTAAGTATATAATTAATACATTTTATTTTCTTGATTTTTAAGATCAACTAAATTTAATGTAATGGTTATTATAAAACACATACCAACGATTTGTATTGTAGTTTTTCTACTTTCCTTTAATGCTTGTTCTCAATCGACTAATAAGCAAAACAAGAATATAACAACATCCGTTTCAAACTTGAAAAAGCCCAGTTGGAGCGGAGCGTTTGAAGCACCAAAAAATATATCTTGGAGAACCACAATTCCACCAAAAAGCGAACCTGGAGAAAAACTTATTATTTCTGGAACAGTATATTTTCCAGATGGTAAAACCCCAGCTAAGGATGTTATTGTTTACGTGTATCATACAAACAACAAAGGAATTTATCCAAAAAAAGGGAATGAAAGTGGACACGGTAAATATCACGGATATTTGCGTGGTTGGATGAAAACAGATACTAATGGTAAGTATGAATTTGAAACTATACGTCCTGCACCATATGAAACTCACGATGGAGAACCTGCACATATCCATTATACTATTGAACACCCTGAATATCCTGAATATTGGCTAACTGGCTTGTGGTTTTCGGATGACCCAAGAGTAGCGTCTTATTTGGATAAGATAGAAAGAGACGGCGGACTTTCCAATATTACAACATTAACCAAAGATGATAACAACATTTTGAGAGGTTCAAGAAATATAATACTTCAAAAATTTACAGACTAAAATATGGGCGCAATAGAGTTTTTCAAAAAATCGGTTGTTACCACCTCTTCAAAAAGCTTAAGTTTCGGTTTACTTGTATTGAGAATTGGTGTTTCGATTTCAATGATTTACCTACACGGATATCCAAGGCTTATAAATTTTAGTAAAATCAGCTCAGAATTTGCAGACCCTTTAGGAATTGGAACTGAGACGAGTTTAGTTTTAGTAGTATTTGCGGAATTCTTTTGTTCACTTTTTTTAGTATTTGGTTTTTTAACAAGATGGATTTGTGTTCCATTAATAATTACAATGATTGTAGCCACTTGGATAGTTAATGGTGGAAAAGACTTTATTTTTCAGGAAAAAAGTTTTATTTATTTAATTTGTTATTTTAGTCTACTAATAAATGGTAGCGGTTACTTTTCACTAGATTTCAAACTATTTTTAGGAAAAAAAACTACTACCAACAATGGTAACCGTTGCACAAGACTGTAAAAGGTAACATTACAAACGTAAATAAGCCGCTATAAGCGGTTTTTCTTTTTTGGATCAATTTGGTTTTAGACCAAATTCATAACTCTTAAAACCGATGTATCGCTGTTTGTTAGTCTGTTTTTCAGCAAAAAAAAGGAAGCGAGCATTCCTGCTCCGCTTTTCACTCGTTTTTGGGTGAACTTGAGGTTTTTTGAAGATGCAGACTCATTTCATCGACATCAGCTAAAAACTCAAAACATCTTATATGTAGCTTTTGTTGGATGTCGCAGCTACTTCAACTACTTTTAAAATATAAACGGGTAGTTTTGTAGACCCACTGCCGTTGTGTGTAATTAAACAAAATCCGTATGAATAGAGCAATTATATACATTTTTCTAATTCTTTCTTTTGGTTGTAAAGCCCAAGAAATGGAAACTGGTTTTGAATGGAATATTGAAAACGAAAAAATCCATAACGAGAACAGAAATGATTCAACAAAATGGAGTTCTAAAAACTGGAAAGCTGACATCGACAACATAAAAGTTAGTGGAAAACCGATGATAAATGGAGTTTTTCCAGTTCCTGATTATGATTTGACTGATAGTACCTTTAATGGGCTTGGATATTCCGGAAGCTGGCAAGGAATTGATTTAAGAGACAAGAAAATAATCTACCATTCTTTGTACGTAAATAAAAATGCAGTTAACCAAAAATTTATAGATGACAAACCAAACGAAGTTTTCTTCACCATTGCGGTTTTGACTGATAGCATCGATTTAAAAAGATATTCACACACAGATGTAAGCATTACATCAAGAAATCATCCCCATTATGTCGGACAAGGGTTTGTCAAGACAAAATCCAATGAAATTGATTTCATTTCCTTTTTGACAGCGGACAGAAATGACTATGCAATCGTCAACATGCGACTGTTCGACTTAAGAATTGGACGAATAATCCTGATCGCACCTCAAAAGGACGGAACGTTGCGTTCATTACAATTAGATGCACCAATTATGTCTTCAGAGGAAATGGACGATCATATTGAAAGTCTTATGACAAATAGCAAAGAGGTAATTAAGTTTTTCACTAAATCGGAAAACATTTAAAATCATTATTGAAAACCAAACTTGAGATAACACAACAATCCTTTCCCTCTAGAAAATATGAACCTATGACCAATATTTTAGTGCTTGGTATTTGCGGTTTTCCAAATTAAAGCCCTTTAGAGTAGTAAGTAAAACTATAGAAAGGTTTAGTAAACATTTTTGTTTACTTTATTTACTATCTTTGCTGAAAGTTTTTGCCATGTTACCTGATCTTGATAAAATAAAGGGCGTACATCCCGGAGCTGTTTTAAAACGTGCTTTAAAAAAACGCGGTATTACCGGAAGTGATTTAGCGCGAACTATTGATGAGCATAAACAAACCATTAGCGCAATTTTAAACCGGCGAAGAGCAGTAAACGCGAAACTATCTATTAAGCTTGGAGAGGTTTTTAGCGTAGAGGCAGATTACTTTATGCTCCTGCAAGCCAGCTATGATGTGCAGCAACAAGTTGCGGCAAACTATAGGAGAATTCCCAATCTCAATCATTTTAGAAAAGCGCTCTTTTGGGATACTCAATTAGAGCAGATAGATTGGGATAAAAACAAGCGTGCTGTAATACAACGCGTTCTTGAGCGCGGAAACCGAAAAGAAATACAAGAGCTTCTTGCATTTTACGGGAGACAGACTGTTAAGAAGATTGTTCAATCGATCCAGAAAAGTTATTTACCCTCTTTTGAAGAAAATCTCAAGAATTATAATCTTATAGAGTAGCAATGGAACTTCAGTTAAATACGGTATCTGAATTGCTGTGGAATGCACTCCAGAAATTGATGGAGATTCAAGAATTACATTCATTTAGATTAGTAGGAGGTACTTCATTAAGTCTTCAACTTGGTCATCGAGAGTCTATTGATATTGATTTGTTCAGTGATGCCCCATATGGTAGCATAGATTTTGAAAAAATTGAATCTATTCTTAGAGTTTCTTTTCCATATTTTAGTAGCTCTTCTGAGCTTGTTGGACTTGGTAAATCTTATTTTATAGGGAATACCGAGGATGACTTGGTAAAATTGGATTTGTTCTATACAGATCCTTTTGTATTTCCATTAATTATGGAACAAAAGGTTCGTTTTGCTAGTGTTCAAGAAATAGCTGCAATGAAATTTGAAGTTGTGGGGCAAGGAGGCCGCAAGAAGGACTTTTGGGATATTCATGAGCTTCTCGAAAGTTATACGCTGCAGGAACTGATTGGCTTTTACTTAAAGAGATATCCTTACAACTTATCAAAAGAGGAACTGATGAATAAGATTGTTGACTTTTCTTTAGCAGAAGATGATTTTACGCCAAATTGTTATAGAGGTAAAATTTGGGAACTCATTAAATTGGACCTTGAAGAACTAGTTGAAATATAATTTTAAATGAGCATTTTTGCTGATAGGCTTGTTGTTTTAGATGAAAATACTACCTTTGAATTGAATGTCAGACAAATAGCATCAAAATGTAAGGTAGCGATCCGACAAGCAAAAAAATTGAAAATCGCCTAGAGACGCTGTTTTCTAGGGTTTTATTAAAAATACTGAATCCCTCCGGGGTCACAAAAGGTCCAAATAAATGGATGCAATAACCACGTATTTTTATTAAATACGTGGTTTTTTTGTGGGTCAATAAAAAAGGTGATTAGCCTAAACTAACCACCTTAAAATTCAACAGCAATATTCTCGCTGAAACAAACACTCTTCAGGGAAGATTATTCAATAAAATCAGTTATGACTTTTTTGATACCTTCCGAAGTAGCATCAGGCTCCAGTGCAAACATCACACTGTAAAGCCGTTGACCATCTACTTTGTCTTTTAGTTTAAGACGGTCATTTGATGCAAAAATAGCATCCCATTCTTTTCTAACTTTTGTCCATAAAGCTTCGTTTTCTTTCCACCAAGCTTGAGCTGCAGCACAGCGCTCATCGGCAACTTGCTCGTAAATATTATAACCTTTCTCTTCGGCTATAATGCGATCGTCAGCATCTTCGGCGTGTAAAACTTTTTTATTATCCTGCTCGTGAAGCCACCCATAATCTGTGATCGCCACTTGATTATTGCGCTCCATAATGTTATAATCTCTTCTTTTAGTGTACTCTCTTCGCGGTAAAGGCGCCGGCGTGGTGTTTTGCCATACTTTTTTTCCATCTACGTGAACCCAAGTAGCAGAACCCGAATACCGCGGACTGTCATCAACTTGATACACTTTTTGTGCCCATTGCCCTTTAACGTCGCTGGCGTCTTTTTTCACGATATCCCAAGTGTTATTAGCGTCGTAGAAGAATAGATCCTGATCTTCAAACGTCCAGTCTTGACGCCAGTGTTTAATAACCATGGTGTCTTGAATAACAAGTAAATGTTGAATAGAAATCTTGTTTTCTGCATCCTCAACAAGTTGTCCCCACTCTAAAGCAGAAGCAGTATAATCGTCGTGCTTCTCATAATTTCCGTCAGGTGAAAAGGTTTCGGCATATTTAAAGGTTACTTCATAACAGCCACACATATCTTTAATGGCTTGACGGTCAAGATCTTTTTTTGATTGCGCTTGGGCCGAAAAGGTGCTTAAAATAAGGCCGGCACTAAAAAGTAAAATAGGCTTCATATAGTTTATCAGTTTTTAAGAAATTCAAAATTAATCATTTTTATTATTTAGATTAAATAAAAATAAAATATATATTTGCTGCGGAAAATAATTAAGAATGATTCTAAACAGCAAATGTATATTATGCTTCATCGTGGGGGTGCTGGGCGTTTATCACGTTCTGGCACAAACTTCGGTACCCGTAGAAAAGCAAACCGATTCGCTGGAAGAAGTCTTAATTACAGCAACCCGAACGCAACGACAATTGAGTTCTCTTCCCTTGCCGGCTCAAATTATTTCTAAAGAAACCATTGCTCAATCGGGATCAGTGCGCTTATCTGATATTCTTGCAGAGCAAACCGGGTTAATTACCGTTCCTGATTATGGAGGCGGCGAGGGCATTCAAATTCAAGGTTTAGATTCTCAATATATTTTGATACTTATTGATGGCGTTCCTTTGGTTGGGCGTTCGGCAGGGACACTTGACCTTAGCCGAATCACCGTAGGAAACATCAAACAGATTGAAGTGGTTAAAGGTGCATCATCAAGCCTTTACGGAAGCGATGCTTTAGGTGGTGTGATCAATATAATTACAGAAAGTCCGCAAAAGCCTTTTCAGTCAGCGATCAACTATCGAGGTGGCAGTCTTAACAGTCACGATCTTAGTTTAAACACGGGTATAAAAGAAGAGCGGTTGGCCCTGAGTTTATTTGCAAATAGATACAGTTCTGATGGTTATGATCTTGATGAATCCACTTCATTACAAACTGTAGAACCGTTTACTAATTATACCGCACAGGTTAAAGGAAAATATGACTTTTCTGAAGCTACTTCGTTGTTGCTCTCTAGCCGATTTTTTACACAAAATCAAGAGTATAGGGCTTCTGAAATTCTTTCGGGTGAAAGTGATATCACAGAGTGGAATGGTCAAGTGTTATTTTCTCAGCAGTTTACAGATAAGATCACCTCGACTTTAGAGTTGTATGGAACCAACTACCATACAGAATCTTATTTGCAAGATGAAGAAGGTGTAGAAAACTCCCGAAGCTTTTATGATCAAACTTTATTGCGTCCAGAATTACGCACGGTTTACGCACTTAATGATAAACATAATTTTATAGGCGGAATAGGATATACGTATGAGTCATTAGAGCGTACGGACTTCAGTCAAGATCCGGTATTTAAAGCGCTTTACGTGTACGTGCAATACGATACCCATCTGCTGAATAATCTAAATATAATTGCCGGTGCCAGATATGATATGCACAATGTGTATAGGTCCCAACTGAGTCCTAAGCTGGCTGCTCGATATAAAGTGGATAACAGCTTGGCATTTAAAGCTTCGGTGGGTAGCGGTTTTAAAGCTCCCGCATTCAGACAACTTTATTTTGACTTTACAAATGCTACGGTAGGATATACGGTTCTGGGTTATGAAGCAGTACCTACCGCAATTGCCGAAATGCAAGCCAGAGGAGAACTAGCAAATATAATTGTGCCGGTATCTGAATTTGATGATAGCCTAAAACCCGAAACTTCAGTAAATATAAATCTGGGTGTTGATTATAAATTTTCTAAACTACTCACTACTAGCCTAAACTTGTTTAGAAATAACTTGAACAACCTTATCGACACCCGGATTATTGCTACAAAAACCAATGGTCAAAGCGTTTTTAGCTACGTGAATGTCAACGAGTCTTTTACGCAAGGCTTAGAATTTAGTTATACCTATAATCCGTTTAAAAACATCAGGTTTTCCGGTGGCTATCAATTGTTATTTGCAAAAGATAAAGAGGCTGTCGAAGCTTTTGAAGCCGGTACGGTTTACGGAAGAACTTCGGCGAATGCTTCGGCTTTTGTGCTAAATAAAAAGGATTATTTCGGTTTATATAATCGCTCTAGACATACTGCAAATTTTAAAGTGTTTTACAAACTTCCGCAGTATAAAGCAGATGTAAATATGCGTGCGACCTACCGCAGTAAATACGGTTTGAGTGATACCAACGGTAATGGCTATCTCGACAACTATGACACTTTTGTTGACGGCTATGCGATCGTAGATTTTGCAGTAAACAAAGCGCTTTACAAAAATATTACGCTGGGAGCAGGCATTGACAACCTTTTAAATTTTACCGATACGCAGAATGTTACCAACATTCCCGGTCGGCTTTATTTCGCAAAATTAAACTTAACACTGTAATACAAAATGATGAACACGTTTAAAACCTTAGCAGCAATTGCTTTAATCCTTGGCTTTGTAAGCTGTAGTAATGATGATGATGCAACACCTCTACTTGAAGTAGAGACTGAAACGGTAGCCAATTTACATGCACCACAATCTGGTGGTCAGGGCCAACCGGTTTCTGGAGCTTTTACCAAATTTGATTTTGAAACGGGAGCAGAAACGACTAGTGAGACTGATTGGGACGTTGCCTTTAGAGGAACAACGATCATTGTTAACGGCGGGGAGTCGCAAGGGACTACTGATGAACCTGAACGTACTGGTGACGCAGCAGTTTATATTGCAGACGGAACAATGAGTACGGTAACTGATGTCGATGCTAGCTTATTCACTCAAGATAGTGCTTCGGGCTTTGCGATCGCAACAGGCAGCGGTAACGGATGGTATAATTACACCGGAGCTCCTTCACACTTGATCAATCCGATTCCGGGGAAAATCTTAGTTTTTAGAACCACAGCCGGACTCTACGCAAAAGTTGAGATTATCAGTTATTACGAGAATGCGCCGGCAGAGCCGGACGCGTTTTCAGATGCAACGCCTTACTACACGTTTAACTATGTGTATCAACCCAATGCAGGTGTTACGACCTTCTAATTTGATTTAGTAAACAGTAAATTAATTGTTATCGGGGAAAAGCCTGCCTAGTGCAGGCTTTTTTAATGCTGTAAATCTCCAATGAACATAATACGCTTTCAAGGCGCAATAGATTTTAGTTTTGGCTATGCATTTTGCTGTACGAGTACCTGCTTGGGCGTTTGACCGTAATATTTTTTAAAGGTGGCTATAAAATGAGGTACGCTCTTATATCCGGTAGATTCGGCGATCTCATTGACTGATTTTGATTTCAGTAACGAATAAGCTTTTTGCATGCGTAAGTCTATCACAAACTTTTTTATCGTGGTGCCGTAAAGCTTTTTAAATCCGCTTTTAAGGTGTACTTCATTGATCAATACAATTCGGGAAAGCTTCTTTATAGTAGGCGGATTTTTATAGTTGACCGTGAGATAGGCTTTTGCTTTTTCGATCTTTTCTTTACTGTTTTCACTTAGATTTGCTTCCTCTTTAGAAGGGTTTTCTACACTGATATTAAACACGTGTAGCAGCAATTCTTTTATTTTAAGCTGAATGAATTCAAGCTGAATAGGATGTTCCCATTTGCATTCCAATATTTCGCTAATAATCTGATTCATCTGAAATCCTAACGGAAAACTATAAGTGCCTAAGGGAATGCGTTTGCTGGTTTTGATCGCAGTGTAAAAGGGATCTCGTGCCACCCAGGATTCATTTTTAAGTAGGTCAAGATACTTTGTACGTGAAATAAGAAGGCAGATGTATCGCGTTTTTGATTGTGGCATCCGTACGCGTTCATTGATCTTTTTACTGTACGAAAAATGCACTTGTCCCAACTCTAGATTTCGATCCTTTTCGAGATTTTGGCGCACAGATTCCCCACGTACCACACAGCTGATCATTATAAAATCTCCTGATATACTAAACTTGTCAACCGTAGGTTTTTTAAAATCAAAGCGGGTATCTATGATACAAAAATCGCGTGAAAGTTTTAACGATGCTTTGGCGCTTGCGGTATGCTTCGGTTGCGTTTCAATAGACTTTTCTAGCAACTCTCCTTCAGACAGCTTTGATAAGTTTTCTTCATACAGAAGGTCATCTTCGTTAAGTATAGACTGAATTTTCATATACGTTTACCGCTACTTTTATTTCCAAAACCGTATAAAGCCCCTTGAAGTCAGACGTTAGCTTTGCAATTGTTATTTGGACTTAGTTTAAATAATGGTAATAACGAAGATACATTATAACTAAAGGTGAAGCAATTTTATTTTTTTAGCATCCTCCTGCTTTCAAGTATTTGGGCATTTGGGCAAAGCACAAAAGCAACGTTAAAGGGCCACGTGTCCAATACTACTGGAGAGAAGCTACCGGAAACTTACATTTATATAAAAGGGACAACCACCTACACGATGGCCGACGCCAACGGAGATTACCGTTTGCGTATCGCGCCGGGAACCTATGAGCTTACAGTGAGTTTGATGGGGTATTTAGACCAGACGCAAAGCATTACGCTAAACGCTGCGGAAACCAAAACCTTAAACATTCAGCTTGAAGAAGATCCTGAGATGACTTTAGATGATGTTTTGGTTAAAGGAAGGTCTGCAATTCGTGACGTTCAGGAGTCTTCTTATAATGTGGTGGCTTTAGACGCAGAACCTTTACACAATACCACGCTTGATGTTTCTCAAGCACTTGAGCGCGTGTCTGGAGTGCGCGTGCGTAGAACCGGTGGTGTGGGATCTGACTATAATGTGATGTTGAATGGTTTCACAGGAAGGCACGTAAAATTCTTTATTGACGGAATCCCGATGGAAGGCTTTAGTTCAGCATTTCAACTGAATAATATTCCTATAAATCTTGCCAAGCGTATAGAAGTGTATAAGGGGGTTGTGCCCATCACTTTTGGGTCTGATGCTTTAGGCGGTGCGATCAATATTGTTACTGAAAATGGGAAACAAAACTTTGTTGACGCTTCGTATTCCTTCGGAAGCTTTAATACTCATAAGTCGTTTGTAAACGCGGCCTATACCGCAGACTCCGGATTTACCGCGCGTTTGACTGCTTTTCAAAATTATTCAGATAACGATTATAAGGTGACCACAGAGATTGTTGACCTTGAAACTTCGCAGTTTACGGGAGATGTTCGCGAGGTACGCCGTTTTCACGATATGTATCGTAATTACACGATAATGGCTAAAGTTGGGGTGGTTAATACGTCGTATGCAGACGAATTATTACTGGGCTTTACCTACGGGGACGAGTACGATGAGCAACAGCATCCGGCTTATATGAAAATAGCCTTTGGTCAGCGCTACGGAACTTCAGAGACCTTGATGCCTACCTTATCGTATAGAAAACGCAATTTGTTTACTGAGAATTTAAACGTTTCGCTGACGGCTAATTATAATTTTGGGGAGAGTTCAAATATTGATGATTCTTATCGTAGATATAATTGGTTGGGCGAGTTTATTGAGACCGATGCTCCGGGAGAATTCAATTATGCTAAAACCTATTTCAGAAACCGAAATGGTTCAGCAAATGCCAATGTTACTTATACATTGGCCGAAAAACACGCGTTTACCGTAAATAATGTACTCAATCTTTTTTCAAGAAAAAGCAGAAACGAAGTAGAGCCTAGTGCTGCCGATGCTTATCCTAGCGAGACTATCAAGAATATTCTAGGAGTGGGATATAAATACCAGCCTACAGATGATTTGAGTATTTCGTCTTTTTATAAATACTATTACAACAAGGTAAATCATTATGCAGACCCTGCGGGTTCTGGGGAGTTTGAAAACCTAGGTGCTTCAACAGAAGATCACGGGTACGGCCTTGCCGCTTCGTATTTTTTATTAGAAAACCTTCAGCTTAAATCCTCTTACGAAAAAGCGTATCGCTTGCCAACGGGACGCGAACTCTTTGGTGCCGGTAATGATTTTGAATTGGGAAATCCTGACTTGAAACCTGAGAGCAGTGACAATTTTAATTTTGGAGTAAACTACAACTGGCTGATCGCAAAAAATCATCAGTTTAATATTGATGCTAGTTTTATCTACCGTGATATTAAAGACTTTATTCGTCAAGTACCTAACCCAACAAACGGGGTAATGCAGCCCGGCAATGAGGCTTCGGTAAAAAATAGAGGTGTAGATTTAGAAATGCGCTACAACTACGCTAGTTTATTTTCTTTAGGCGGAAGTTTTACCTATCAAAACCTTCGGAACAAATTAAAATATCGCGCCGGGAGAGATGTGGTGAGTACGATTTATAACGACCGTATCCCCAATATGCCTTACCTGTACGGAAACGCAGATCTTACCTTTTACTTTAGCAAGCTATGGCAAGAGCAAGACCGCATGAATTTGAGTTATAACCTGCTTTACATTCACGAGTTTGACTACAGTTATGAAAGTTACGGCGGAATTAAAGTGCCAACACAAATCGCACACGATCTGGCGATAAACTACAGCCTTAAAAATGGTAAATACAACATCTCTTTAGAATGCCGAAATATTCTAAACGAAGACTTATACGACAATTTTAGCCTGCAAAAACCCGGAAGGAGCTTTGCGGTTAAGCTGAGATACTTTTTAGATAAATTCAATTAAAACCAAATTTCTATGAAATTCAACTTTAAACAAACCAATAGATTTTCTTTAGCCGTACTCGCGCTAATGAGCCTTGCTGCATGTAGTGATGATGACACCGTGGTAGATGATGGGGGAGAAACACCTGTAGAGACCGGAGCACAATACCTGATCGCATCAACAGATAGTGAGAACTCTTATTTGAATACCACGAGCGATATTTCGCAAGGATCAGTATCTCCTTTAGGCGGTACAGCAACTCAGGTGATTGGTACGCCTTCTTGGTATTTTTATAATGATATTGCTGCGTATAGCTTTGTGTATAACCAAGGTGATCCCGGTACTACACAGTCTTTTGCGCTTAACAGTGCAGGAGAGGTAGAGGCACGAAATGAGATCAATCTTAATGTTTCTATACAGAGTAGGGGTATTGTAGATAACCTGATGTACGTGCAGTATTCTTCTCGTAATTATGAAGAGCCGGTATCTACTTTTTACACCATCAACGGCGATACTCAGGTTGTAAGCGGTCCTTATACCATTGATACCGAAGCCTTAGCCGGAAATGGTGAGTATGCTTACGTTACAGATGTTGCACAATGGGGAGATTATGTTTTATTAGGTTTTAGACCTATCAAAGCAGGATCTGATAATGGCGACAGTGCATTTAATAGTGATTTTAATGATCATACCTATGTGGGGGTTTTCAATAAAGCTTTAGAACTTCAAACAGTGATCGAAGATGAAGGAAGAACCGGCGCCGTTGCTGGTCAGTCAAGATCGCAAGGAGAAACAGGAGTAGAGCCTGTTGAAAATGGAGATGTGTATGTGTTCTCTTCGGCTATTGATGCTGAAGGTGAAGTGCCTTCAGGAGTTTTAAAAATTAACAACGGAACCTTAGCCTTTGATCAGGATTATTTCTTTGATATCACCGCAGCTTCGGGAGGTTATGCTGTATACCGCAGTTTTTATGTAGGCGAAAATACTTTTGTGCTACAAATGTTCACAGAGCCAGGTTCAGGTACTGCAAGCTCAAGCGCTACACGTAATAAGTTTGCCGTGGTGAATGTTGTAGATCAAACTTTTGAATGGGTGACCGGTATTCCTGAAGGAATCACTTCAATAGGTGCGCCTTACATCGACGAAGATAATAACGAAGTAGCTTTTCCTATCGAAACAAACCTGTATCCAACAATCTTTATTGTCAATGCAGATACTGCAACAATGAGTGAAGGTATTGAAGTAGTTGCCGAAGGAATCAGCGCTATTGGTAAACTAACGCCACAAGAATAATACGTTAGTCGATTTTTAGTTTCATTCAGGGTCTCACATTTTATTTTAATTGTGAGACCTTTTTTTAATACGAAAGTGATGTTCAAACCAAAAAAGGTCCTGTTTCTACTTGGGTTTTTTGCGTATGCTTTAGGTTACAGTCAGCATCACGCTGAAACCAACAAACAGCATATTTTTAGTACTTCTTTGAATCAAGAACGGGAATTGTGGGTCAAGCTTCCTTTTAATTATGATCCGGCGGAAGCTTATGACGTAATGATAGTGTTAGATGCTGAAAAGTATTTTGAGTTAACAAATATGCTCGTAGACAACAGAACGCGCTACGGCAAATTAAACCCCGCAATCCTAGTCGGAATTCCGAATCCAAATATGGAGGAGCGCTCCCGCAATCTAACCTTCAGTAGGTCTTCAGTAGATCAAAAGGGAAAAGCAACAACACGCTATACAAACGAGAATTCAGGAAAAGCCGAAGCGTTTGCTGCATTTTTAAATCAGGAAGTATTAAGCTTTTTATCGCAAGAGTTTCGGGTGAAGCAGTTCGGGATCATTGGGCACTCATTTGGAGGTTACTTTGCATTGTATAACAGTACGCTTGAAGATAAAATTTCAGAATATATTTTGATCGACCCTAGTTTGTGGTACAATAATGGCGAAGCACTTCAACAAATAGAGACCCATATAGAGCGATTAAAAGAAAGAAACGAAATACATTTTTATCTCGCTCACGAAGATGGGATCAAAAACAACAGTACAAAAATGGCGAGTCTGGTGCGTATTTTTGACAAGCATGAAATCGCCTATACCAACTTTCTGTATCAAAATGAAAATCACGGTTCGGTAATTTTACCGGCATTGGTTGATATTCTTAGAGATAAAGGCAAAAATATTCAGCGTACCCCTAGACATAAAATCAAAAAATAATTAAATTTACCAACTATTTATAATTAATCTAAAAAAGAATAGATAATGAAATCAGCACAACATATTTTTGGTGCTCTTATGCTTTTTGTCGGTTTAACCCTTAGTGCACAAGAGTCTAACCAATTACTTTCTCGAGATTTCTGGAGCAATAACCCGTCATTAGCAGATGTTAAGGCTTCTGTTGCTGCGGGCAATGATCCTTCAGAGCCTAACGGTAGTAACTTTGATCCGGTGGTTCTTGCTATCACTAACGATGCTCCTGTTGAGATTGTAGATTATCTTTTTGAACAAGAAGGTAATTCTGTAAATAAACTTACTCACGACGGAAGAACCTATATTTTCTGGGCAGCCTACCGCGGAAACTATCCCTTAGTAAAAAAGTTTGCTGATGCAGGCGCACAAATGGATTTGGTAGACGATCACGGTTACTCTGTATTGAACTTTGCAGCAAATGCCGGTGTGACTGATACACAAATTTTTGATTATTTGATCGCTAAAGGTTCTGATCCTAAAACGGAAAAAAACCACAACGGCGCTAACGCACTTCTGTTAAACCTTCCAGGTCAGAAGGACTTTAAAATGGTCGAATATTTTGAATCTAAAGGATTATCGCTTCAAGATACTGATGATGAGGGGAACAATGCTTTTGTTTACGCGGCACGAGCAGGAAATGTGGAGATGATGAACAAGCTTGTTGAAAAAGGAATTGATCCTAAAGTGATCAATAAAGAAGGTGGTAATGCAATTTTAGCAGCGGCACAAGGTACGCGCAGAGGTTCTAGCCCACTTTCTGTTTTTAAATATCTAGAAGGTTTAGGTATTGATCCTAATGTTACCACGACTTCAGGAACTAACCCACTTCACATACTTGCCGGAAGAAATAAAGATATGGACATCTTCTCTTATTTCTTAGCGCAAGGTGTTGACCCTACTGCGGTTGATGGAGAAGGCAATACCCCGCTGATGTATGCGTCTATGCGTAATGACTTAGCAGTGGTGAAATTATTTGAAGCAAAAACTGAGGATATCAATCACACAAATAAGGAAGGTGCTTCAGCTTTGAGTATGGCCGTTGCAGGAAATTCTCCTGAAGTGATTAGTTATTTGTTAGCCGAAGGTGCAGATGCAAGTATTGTTGATGAAAAAGGAAATACGTTAATGACATATTTGGTAGACGCTTACAACCCACGTAGCGCTACAGATTTTGATGCAAAAATGGCGTTGCTCCAAAAAGAAGGTGTTGACTTTTCGGCAACTCAAAAGAATCAAGAGAATATGCTTTTGCTAGCGGTTAAGAAAAACAGTTTGCCATTAACTAAAAAAGCTTTGTCTTTAGATATTGATGTGAATCAAGCTGATGCAGACGGAAGCACGCCACTTCAAATTGCAGCCTTACGCGCAGATGACACGGCGATTTTAGAATTGCTTGTGGCTAATGGTGCAGATACTACGGTGACTACTGATTTTGGCGAAAGCGTACTAGATTTAGCCAATGAAAACGAAATTTTAACCAGCAGCAAGGCGCGTTTAGATTTTCTGAAATAAGCCTGCATTTCAATTAAAATTATGAGAATTAAAACTTTAATATTAGGACTGTTCTGTTTTACACTTTTTTCTTTTGTGAAAAATGATTCGGCAGAAACTACATTCAAGTGTCTGATTCAGATCACTAATTACAGTGGTGAAGGTGCTTATGTTGTGGTGTCGCTCATCAATCCGCAGGGAGAATATGAGAAAACGCTTTTGGTGCAAGGAGATGACGAGGAATGGTATCCTGACCTTACCGGATGGTGGGAGCAACAAAAGGTAAAAAATGAGAATATAGACGGAATCGCCGGTGCTACTGTAGGTGCCGGAGGCCGTGGCATTGGTTCCTTTAAAATTGCTCAGGATAAACTAGATAGTGGTTACAAACTGAGATTTGAGACCGCTGTTGAAGATCAAAAGTATTATCAGGATGATCTTATGATTCCGCTTGATCAGGCAAGCCTTAACGGGAAATTTGCAGGTAAAGGATACATAAGATATGTACGATTGATGGCAAGTAATTAATTTATGATATTATCCATCTGGAGATACAGTCATTTAGTTTTGGCTGTATCTTCTTTTTTATTCATACTTCTCGCTGCGCTTACAGGTATTGTTTTAGCGTTTGAGCCTATTGATCATGCTGCTCTAAATTACAGTGAAGGTCAGGAGGATCTGCCGGTAACCCAATTGATAGATACGCTTAAGTCAACTTATGATGAGGTGCTGAGCGTAGAGATTGATGAAGCAGGTTTTGTAAAGGCTTCTGTGCTAAGTATGGATGGCGATAGCGGTGATTTTTATATCAATCCGCTAAGCGGAAAAAAAGTACGCGAAATTGAAAAGCAAGCTGAAGTTTTTCAATTTGCCACCAGTTTGCACCGAAGCTTATTTCTTAAAAGCACCGGGCGTTTTTTTGTAGGACTGGCATCTTTCTTACTTTTTCTTATCAGCATTACCGGGTTGATTCTGATTATCAAACGTCAGCAAGGTATCAAGGCCTTCTTCAACCGAATAATCAAGGATAATTTTTACTCTTATTATCATATTTATCTTGGCAGGTTACTGCTTCTGCCAATCATTATCATTACACTAACCGGAGTTTATCTCTCCCTGCAACGTTTTGAAATCTTACCCAACATCGTACTCAGTCACGACGTAGATTATGCTGCGATTACTGCTGATCCGCAGCGTCCTCTGGCAGAGTTTCCGGCATTACAAAATATTACACTCCGCGATGTGCGATACATCGAGTTTCCTTTTAGTCCTGACGTAGAAGACCCGTATAAATTAAGTCTTACTGACAAAGAAATTTTAGTTAACCAAGTCACGGGTGAGATCATTAGTGAGGTGCCATATCCTTTTGTGAATATGATGTCGCATTATAGCACGGTCTTACACACCGGTAGAGGAAGCGTCCTGTGGTCAGTAGTGCTTGCGGCGGCTTGTATAAGTATTTTGTTTTTTATCTATTCTGGATTCAAAATGACCTTTATGCGACGTAAAGGCCGTATAAAGAATAAATTCAAAGCAGCTCAATGTGAAATCGTGATTTTGGTAGGCTCAGAGACCGGAAGTACGATGTCTTTTGCTGGATTGTTTTATAACGAATTGCTTAATAAAGGAAAAAAGGTTTTCCTGACCCAAATGGATAAGTACCAGAAGTTTCCTAAAATGGAGCATTTGGTAATTTTTACTTCGACTTATGGGGATGGCGAACCGCCGGCGAATGCTACTAAATTTATGAGCCAGCTTCAGAAAAATAACCAAAATCAAGACTTTAATTACAGCGTGGTAGGTTTTGGATCTTTAGCGTATCCCAGCTACTGTAAGTTTGCCTTTGATGTTGATGATGCTTTAAAAGCTTCGCTTGATGCTCAAGAATTGCTTGGAATGTATACTATAAATAATAAATCTTGGGAGGCTTTTGATCAATGGGTAGATCAATGGGGAGAACGCTTGGGCCTTGCTCTTGACGTGCCACGGGATAACGCAGTTACCAAACCACGAAAGAAGCCTAAAAAGTTTAAAGTTATTGCTAAGACCCAAGCGCAAGACAGTGCGGATGACACGTTTTTAGTAACGCTTCAGTCTGAAAAATCGTTGAAATTTAAATCAGGAGACTTATTAGCGATTTATCCCGAAAAAGATGCGCACGAGCGCTTATATTCTATAGGAAAGAATTTAAAAGGCGAATTGCTTTTGAGTGTCAAGAGGCACGAATTTGGACTTTGTTCTAATTTCCTTAATGATCTTTCGGTGGGTTCTACCCTGAATGCTGTACGCGTTAAGAATCCGGAGTTTCACCTCAAGTCCTCTCAAAAGGCAATAATGATCGCCACGGGTACCGGAATCGCACCGTTTTTAGGCATGTTTGCCGATAATCACAAAAAGAAAGAACGCATACTCTATTGGGGAGCCCGAAACGAAGCAAGTTTTGAACTCTATAAAGCGCAAATTGATACAGCAGTTGATCAAGGGCAACTTTCTAAATTCATTCCCGCATATTCCCGTGTTGGTAATGATAAAATCTACGTGCAGCACCTAATAGCAAGCGATCATCTTAGGTTTGCAAACGCGTTAAAAGATGGTGTCGTGTTGATGATCTGCGGTTCGATAAGTATGCAAAAGGAAGTGATCGCCGCACTTCAGGAAATTTGCCAAACCTATGAGTTGAAGCCGTTGAGCTACTACCAAAACCGCGATCAAGTAAAAATGGATTGTTACTAAGTTACTGATTTAGATTCCACAGCTGTACTTAGCGCTAATTAAGAGTCGATAGTGGGAGACTAGTTTCAATATAATCATAATTTTAAAGTAGTTTTAGTGACTGTCTCAGTTTCGATTAATGAATAAAGTCATTGCGGACTTACGATATTTTTCTCTAAAGTGTTAATTTTTAGATATTAATGCTATTTTTATTGCATTAAATTTAAAATATGCCCAATTGAGGCCTTCTCCACAACGCGTCGTAAAACTTGAATGGCTTACAGTTATATTGCTGATAGTCAACTTTTTTGCAACCTATTCATTTGAACTGGAAACCTTTCGGTTAACCCGAATGATCTCCTTAGCAGTCTTAGTACTCTATTTTCTGTTTCATAAACGAGTAAAGGGTTTATTGCTGGTTATGGCCTTTGCATTTTTTATGAGCAGAGAGGTGGGCTACCAATTTTTTGAAAGCCTGTGGGGAACCGAATGGTATATGGCTTCGGCAATGCTTGGCTATCTCTTTCTTTTTTTAGATCGTTTGCCTTTCATCAAATATGGCTTTAGCATTTGGATCATAGTTCTGGCGCTGATTTTAATAGCAGCCACACTTACTATTTTAGTGACCTTGGGGGAATTAGCCCGGCCGAATTTAAATTCACACGCTGAACTGATTTTCTTCTATGGCTATGGTATTGCATTGATATTTCTCATTCTGGCCGCCTTTTATTATAATCACGTGCTCAATAGTACGCGTTCTTTACTGTATACTTTTATGGTTTTTGGTTTTATGATGTCTGATATCGCAGCGTGTTTAGCTTACTACAATAAAGTCACAAGTCTATATTATGTAGATCGTGGATTTTTCATTTTAAGCATGGCGATGTTGACGCATTTTGGGTTGAATCTTCACGGTGCCAAACGCGAACGTAAGGATTTAAAAATGCTTCGTTGATTTTTATTTTTCTGATTATCAGAAAATTGTATATTTAATACGTTTTTCAGCGTTATCAAAAGTTCACTGAATTCAATTCAGAGGTATTCTTAGGATGTCACCCCAGACATTTCAAGCTTATCAGCGATAACTGAAGAACATTTCCCCGAAAAATGATATTATGAGTAATTCTCGTGTACACCACTCCATTGTTCGGCAAGACCTACAGCTCAATAAACTCATGTACTACGCACTTTTGCTGGCGGCCCTAAACTTTTTGGCCATTAGTTTGTTGCCTACGATTCCTATGCGTAGCATCAGGTTGCTAACTACAGTGTTCTTTTTGACCTACTATAGTTTTTTCATCGTAGGTAGAAACAGATATGTACTGGCGATTCTACTCTTACTTCTTGTTAGAGATGTTTTTTATGTGTTCTATTGGCAAGGTAATGCTGCTTATTACTTTTTTCTGTTCAGCATTCTGAGTTATGGCGTTTTGTTGTTGAAACAATGGCGGCGATTAGCTAAAATCGAATTTATAAGTCCGTCTCTTGTTGTAGGAGTATTGTTAGCGATGGCGTTTATATACTTAATAACTTGTCTTAAGGATATTATCGCCCCGGGATTGGAATCCACTGGCGTTCTGTTGATATTTTATGTTTTTGGATCATTTATAGTGGTTACTTTACTTTCGGCACTTTACTATTATTATCGAGTGGGAAGCCGGCGCTCTATTTGCTTTGGGTTTTTAGTCTTCAACTTGATGGTTACCGATGTTGCCTTCACTGTAGCATACTATACAGCCTCTTACAATATGTATTATCTTGAGCGCTTGACTTACATTGGCGCGCTAGTACTTTTATTACATTACGGATTAAACACCAAACTTCTCAATCGCGAACTTCAGAACAGCTGATAAACAATGTAAATCCAGCAAAAATAGTCCGTAAATTCTCAAAATATTTTGTGACTTTTTCAGAAATAGAAAAAAAGTAAAACGCTTTTTTTTTATGTAAATTCGCAAGCAATTAAAAATGCTCATGCTAGAACGATTAAACTTTATAAAACAACGCTTTGACGAAGTAAGCGACCTTATAATTCAGCCAGATATCATCAGTGATCAAAAACGCTATGTAGAGCTGAATAAAGAATACAAAGATTTACGCGCACTTATGGATGAGCGCGAAAACTATATTAAGCATACGCAGCGTATTGAAGAAGCCGAAGAAATTATTGCCGATGGGAGTGATCCTGAAATGACCGAAATGGCAAAACTTCAGCTTGAAGAAGCTAAAGAGGCTATGCCAGCCTTGGAAGAAAAAATACGTTTTATGCTGGTACCAAAAGATCCGGAAGATGCTAAAAATGCCGTTATGGAAATTAGAGCAGGAACCGGTGGGGACGAGGCAAGTATCTTTGCCGGGGACCTGTATCGTATGTATATGAAATATTGCGAGAGCAAAGGCTGGAGAACCAGTACGATTGACTATAGCGAAGGTACCAGCGGTGGTTATAAAGAAATACAAGTGGAGGTAACCGGCGAAGATGTTTACGGAACTTTACGTTTTGAGGCCGGAGTGCATCGCGTACAGCGTGTACCGCAAACTGAAACGCAAGGTCGTGTACATACCAGTGCGGCTACCGTTATGGTTTTTCCGGAGGCTGAAGAGTTTGATGTAGAAATTGATCCTAAAGATGTACGTATAGATTATTTCTGTTCGTCTGGTCCAGGTGGTCAGTCGGTAAACACGACCTATTCTGCTGTGCGTTTAACACACGAACCAACCGGTTTGGTGGCGCAATGTCAAGATCAGAAATCACAACATAAGAACAAAGAAAAAGCATTTAAAGTATTGCGTTCGCGTCTATATGACTTAGAGCTTGCTAAAAAGCAGGAAGAAGATGCAGCAAAGCGTGGTTCGATGGTAACCAGTGGTGACCGAAGCGCAAAAATACGTACCTATAACTATCCGCAAGGAAGGGTTACTGATCACCGTATTAACTTAACGCTTTATGATTTGGCTAATATTATTGACGGAGATATTCAGAAGATAATAGACGAACTTCAGCTTGTAAGCAACACTGAAAAATTAGCCGAAGGCGGAGATCAAATTTAATTTTCCAAATTACTAAAATACATAGTTTTGAACATCAATACCCTTGTTGAGCAAATCAAAAAAAAGCAGTCTGTTTTATGTGTAGGTCTTGACACAGATCTTGATAAAATCCCAAATCACCTGCTTAAGGAAGAAGATCCTATTTTTGCGTTCAACAAAGCGATTATTGATGCTACACATTCTTTTACCGTTGCTTATAAACCTAATACGGCGTTTTACGAGGCTTATGGTTTAAAAGGCTGGGAGTCGTTAGAAAAAACGATAAATTATTTAAACGAGAAGCATCCTGATATTTTCACTATTGCTGATGCAAAACGCGGAGATATCGGGAATACTTCTAGTAGATATGCAAAAGCTTTTTTTGAAGATCTAGGTTTTGATTCAGTGACCACAGCGCCGTATATGGGCAAAGATTCCATAGAGCCTTTTCTGGCTTTTGAAGAAAAATTTACCATAATGCTCGCATTAACGTCTAATCCTGGGGCTTTTGATTTTCAAACACAGCAAATTGAGGGAACTGAACTCTATAAAAAAGTACTTGCGACGTCAACCACTTGGGAGCATAGTGAGCGCTTGATGTATGTGGTAGGAGCAACAAAGGCTGAATATCTGGCAGAAATTCGTAATATTATTCCTAATGCCTTTTTGCTAGTTCCGGGCGTGGGTGCGCAAGGCGGAAGTATGGATGAGGTTTTTAAATATGGAATGAATAACAAAGCAGGACTGCTCATCAATTCTTCCAGAGGAATTATCTATGCTTCTTCTTCTGAAGATTTTGCTCAAGCAGCAGCTACCGAAGCGGAACGTCTTCAAAAGCAAATGGCATCGCATCTGGCAAAACTCAGCTAAACCTGTATTTTTGACCTATGGTAGATCAATTAGGTCGTGAAATAAATCTCAAAAACACTCCTAAACGTATTGTTTGTCTCGTTCCTAGTCTCACTGAATTATTGGTAGATTTAGGTTTGAGCGATCAATTATGTGGTGTGACTAAATTTTGTGTGCATCCTGAAAATCTCAAAGATCTAAAAACTATAGTTGGCGGTACCAAGTCTATACACATAGATCGGATCACAGCCCTGAAGCCTGATTTTATTCTTTGCAATAAAGAAGAAAACACGCAGGAAATTGTTGCGGCTTGTGAACAAATCGCTCCGGTTTATGTGTCAGATATCAATGACTTTAATGCTTTTTACACTTTGGTTAGTGATCTGGGAGTGCTCTTAAATTGCCAACCTAAAGCCGAAGCTTTAAATAGCGCTGTTAAAAATCGGTTTGCTCAATTTAGAAAGCACGTGCTTACTGAGCCTACTCGTAATGTGCTTTACCTTATCTGGAGGAATCCTTTAATGGCTGCCGGAAGAGCCACCTTTATAAATATTCTCTTGGAAGCTTGTAAGTTTAATAATGTGATCATTGAGCAGGATTCACGATATCCTGAAGTAGATTTGGAATTGCTTAAAAAAGCAGATTTTGTATTGCTCGCTTCAGAGCCATTTCCGTTTTCTGAAAAACATAAAGCTGAATTTGAAAGCAAATTAGAAGCGCAAATACTTTGTGTAGACGGCGAATATTTCAGTTGGTATGGAAGTAGGCTTCTAAAAGCTTTTGATTATTTTGAGCGTTTGCTGCTCGAGATGCATTAAGCCGGCTTAAAAGTTTTAGTTGAAATCAACTTAAAATTTCACAGCGAGTCTAGGGTAAAATCTTAGAAAGCGCCGATAAAGAAAAAGCCGCCCAATTGGGCGGCTTCGTGTTGTTAATAATCAAGAAGATTAAGAACCGTAACCCGGGTTATTATCTCCAATTAGATCATTGGTGTCCATTTCATTTTGCGGAATAGGTAATACCAAACTAGGGTCGTTATACGGCAAGCCGTCTACGTCATTTTGCGTGCGTTTTAAATCGTGAAGCAAGAAACCTTCAAAAGCCAATTCTAATTGACGCTCTAAAAGAATATCTTCTTGCGTCAATGGAGCACTAACAGTTTCGGCACCTGCTCTTAAACGCAATAAGTTAACATCTTCTGCCGGAGTTTGTCCTACCGCAGTATTCTCCATAATGTTGCCTTCAGCACGAATTAAGTACATTTCAGCAAGTCTGAATATGGCGATGTTAGCAAACTGATTGGTGTATTTTCCGGTTAGGTTATCACCATAATCACCTATGTAAGTAAAGTTTGCACGCTCATCATCAGCATCTGGAAATAGCGCAAAATACGCCGGATTTAGCACGATGTCACCACCACGACCACCATTGTCTTGAGAAGCATAAAAGGTGATTAGGTCACTATCCCCTGTTTGATTAGTAACTTGAAAGTCAAATAGATCCTCAGAAGAATCAGCGTCGTTGTTGAAAGCGTCAGCAAAGCTTCCGGTAAGTGAAGCTCCGCTATTTTCAATAACATCATTGGCAGCATCTCTGGCAGCGGCATAATTTTGCATTTGTAGATAGACTCTTGCGCGTAACGCCTGAGCAGCGTATCTATCAGCAAATATGTCATTTGATGCAGGTAAATTGGTATAGGCATCTTCTAGATCGCTTAAAACTTGCGCATAAATTTCTTCTACACTAGCGCGTTCTGCAGGCAAAGGTTGAGAATAGTCTTCGTAGCCAATTAAACGTAAAGGCACACCAGGTTGACTGTTTGTAGTTCCTGCTTCGTAAGGCAGTCCCCAAAGTCTTACCAATTCAAAATAGCTCATCGCTCTTAAGAATTTTGCTTCGCCTTCTATTTGGGCACGATACGCATCACTACTGGTGATCACGTCTAGATTATCGATTATCAGATTGGTTTGATTGATGATTTCGTAATTATTAAACCACGTGTCACGCACAAAAGTATTGTCTACTAAAAGACTCTTTTGAATCAATTGGCGCGGCGCAAGAAAGGTTCCAAACCAGCTAATCTGGTCAGAAGCTCCAAGCAAATCTGCCATTATCTGTATATCTCCGCCAAAACTTACACCTTGACCTGCTTCTTCGTAAACTCCTAATAAAAGAGCGGCAATATTTTGTTCAGAATTTAAAGCTTGAGATCCGTCAATACTTTGTTCGGGATCAATTTCGAGATTGTCATCGCAGCTAAACGTAAAAACTGCGATAAACATTAATATTGAAAATTTGTATAAATTATTCATAGTCTGTTTTTTAAAATTTCACGTTAAGTCCTACAGAAAATGTTCTTGCCGGCGGTACCGAGTAAAAAGCTTGGCCTACACCACCTGCATCGCTTCGTGCTTCAGGATCGTAACCTTCATAATCTGTGATGGTCAATAAATTAACGCCGGTAACATAAACGCGTATTTTGGTAAATCCGTAACGCTTTATTATTTCATCCGGAATGGTATATCCTAAGGTAGCGTTACGTAATCTGATAAAATCATTTTCATCTAAATAGCGGGTAGATTGTGCAGTTCCGTTTCCACCAAATAAACGTGCTTGTGGAACATCTGTTATATCACCCGGTTGCTGCCATCTGTCTGTATATTGGTCCAACGTTTGGTTGTCAAAATAATCTGCACTGGCTGATTGAAAACGGCCACCACCATTATAAATAGCAGAACCAAATTCCCCTTGAAATGTAAATGATAAATCTACATTCATAAAGTTGATGGTATTGGTGATACCTCCATACCATTCAGGAAACGGATTCCCCACAACCACACGATTTGCCTCGTTAGGGTTGTTGGTAGTTTCTCGGTTTAAACTTCCGTCTTCGTTCGTGCTGTTGATGTAGTACAAGCCATCTCCATTGTCAGGATCTACACCTGCGTACTCATACATATAAAATGCATTTACCGGTTCTCCTACACGCTGAATGTTTTGACCGCTTACAATATCATTGTTGTTATTAGGTAATGAAAGGATCTCGTTTTTGTTGTATGCAGCATTAAAACTTGTGCTCCACTGAAAACCTTCGGTCTGAATGATATCTGCATTCAATACAAATTCAAAACCTTTATTTTCAAGTTCGCCAATATTGCTGCTGATGCTTGAAGCTCCAGAACTAGGGATCAGAGGAACGTTGAATAATAGCCCGTCAGTATTTTTGTGATAGTAATCAACCTCTCCTGAAATTCTTCCATTTAAAAAGCCGAATTCAATACCGAAGTCAGTTTGAGTGGTGGTTTCCCAAGTTAAATCTGGGTTACCCGGTTGGCTTAATGAAATACCGGGACGCTGGTTATACGAAATCGCACCAAATAAATATCTAGAAGGGAAATTACCAATATCTGCGTTACCGGTTTTACCCCAGCTACCGCGTAGTTTTAAGTAAGATAAGGTTTGTGAGTCTTGCAAAAAGCTTTCTTCTGAAATCACCCATCCTGCAGAAAAGGCGGGGAATACTCCGTAGCGCTCGTTTGCACCAAAGCGAGAGGAGCCATCACGTCTAATACTAGCCTTTAATAGGTATTTATTAGCGTAGTCATAAGTAGCTCGCGCAAATAATGAAAAGAACGCGTTTGCCGAGCGGTTACCGCTACCAGCAACAATATCTGCCCCGCCGTCTACGGTTTGAAAATCATCAGATGGAAACTGGTTTGCTGTAACACTCTCGTATCTACGGGTTGTTTCATTAAGTTCTGTACCGGCAACAAGCCCTAACGTATGTAAATCTCCCAATTGCTTATCATAGCTTAAAAATCCTGATACAATGTAGTTTTCAGCATTTACACTGCTCGCAAATACTTCGCCATTGGTTGATTGAAATGGTGCATTTCTACCGGTAAAGTTATCTTCGGTCTGGTAATAAAGATCGTAAGCAAAGTTTCCGTTAATCTTTAAGCCGTCTAAAATCTCGTAATCACCAAAAGTACGCCCATTTACTCTGCGTATGATGGTGTTGTAAAATGCATTTTCTTCTTGAAGTAAGAAGTTAGGGTAAATCGTGTTTGCATTAGGAGTGCCATCTTCATTGTACGCCGGGGAAATATGCGGTTGTGCAATGGCTTGAAGCGGTGTCACAAAAGCATTGTCATTGGCGATACGATCAATATCTGAACGTGAATAGCTCAAGTTCATACCTATGTTAAAACGATCGCTAAACTTATGAGTAATATTGGTACGACCATTAAAACGTCTTAATTCGTTTCCGCGAACAATACCTCTGGTTTCATTTAAAGATCCTGAGAAGAAATACGAAGTTTTCGCATTTCCGCCGCTCATTGAGAAATCGGCATCAGATACATAACCGTTTTGAAAAGCAAGATCTTGCCAATCTGTATCAACGGCACCATTTCTCCAATCAGTGCCCGCAGCTAGAAAGTCAAAAGTACCTTCAATATATTCAATAGCAGAAGCTTCATCAGCAAAAGAAGTTCCTACTGCATTGATAGCAGCCTCTGTAAATAACTCAATATATTGTGCTGAGCTTAACCAATCTCTCGTATTTGTAGGCTCGCTTAATCCGTGGCTCAAATTCACCGAAAATTCAGCTTTACCTTCTTTACCGGTTTTAGTGGTGATGATCACAACACCATTTGCTCCTCGTGAACCATAAATCGCAGCAGAAGAAGCATCCTTTAAAATTTCGATAGACTCAATTTCATTAGGGCTAATCGATAATAAGGGGTTGGTAGGAGCGCCATTGTTGGACTCGTTAGCATTGTATAGCGGGATCCCGTCTAATACATAAAGAGGCTGTGTTCCGGCTGAAATACTGGTAGCGCCTCTAACGCGTATATTTAAACCACCTTCAACTTTACCGTTAGTTTGAGTGATCTGTACACCGGCAGCTTTACCTACCAAAGCACTCTGGAAGTTAGAAACCGGAACTTCATCAATGTCTTCAGCACTAAGCTTAACAATGTTGTCTGTTAAAGTACGCTTGCTCTGAGTACCATATCCTACAACAAGTACTTCGTCTAGTTCATCTGTGCTAGCCGCCATCGTAACATTGTAGGTTGAGGTAGTCGTGATGATGACTTGTTGATTTTGAAAGCCTAAATAGGAAAAAACAAGCGTTTCACCTTCTGCAGCACTAATGGAATAATTTCCGTCAAAATCGGTTTGTGTTCCGGTTGTGGTGCCTTGAATGGTAATGTTTACGCCAGGTAACGGTAAGCCCTGATCGTCGGTTACGGTACCTGAAACTGTTTTGGACTGAGCAAAAGAAAAGTAGCAGGTAAGCATCATTAAGATGCTAAAAGAAAATAGTAATTTTCTATTCTTCATATTAAAGGGTTTAAGATTATAATTTCGCGTACCAACCCTAAAAATGAAGTGACAACTTTTAGGGGAGGAGTGAAATTGTCATTATACGATGCTAAAATATTGTAATGAACCCCTTAAAAACGTTAAATTAGGTTAATTTAACACAGATTGCGTCAGTTTAAAATATTGTGAGAATTTGGAAGTTTGCGAAAGTCTGAATTTTTATACTGGTTTGAAACCTTAAAATGAAAATTTGGTAAAAATAGATGGTTAAAATTTACTTTATAGCAAGTAGATTTTGCCGAAAACGTTAACTGTTAAAATAGCAATGTTTTTGGTGGTAATTTATGCTTCAATGGGTGTAAGGAACTATTCCCCGTAATT
The DNA here is from genome assembly GCF_020310025.1 of Leeuwenhoekiella palythoae. Classification (GTDB taxonomy): domain Bacteria; phylum Bacteroidota; class Bacteroidia; order Flavobacteriales; family Flavobacteriaceae; genus Leeuwenhoekiella; species Leeuwenhoekiella palythoae. The sequence continues at coordinate 1,049,063 of NZ_CP084318.1, read as the reverse complement.
TTGTAGTCGGATGCTCTCTGTCTCATCAGCAGTTTTAAAAACGTCCCAGTTTTTGCCCTGTGTGCGGCGTGCGCCTAAAATATTGGCAAATTGACCAGCCTTGATGGGGTCGTCATATTTTGCAAAACCATAGGCTAAGCCACCGGCAAAACTATCTCCACAGCCTGTAGTATCTACAACTTTGTCAACTTTAACCGAAGCGATCCAGTCTTTTTTGAGTTGGTTGTCCTGCAGAGAATAAAGAATGCATCCTCTGGAATCCATAGTAACGTAGAAAAACGACACGCCTCTTTTCAAAACGTGTTTGGCAAGATCGTCGAGATGTTCGGTTGCGTTCTCGTCATAGATTGAAGGGATCTCGTGCTCATACTCATTGGCAAAAGACATACACTGCGATTCTTCTAAATTCATTTTTAGAACATCAATATAGGGTAGCCATTCGTCACGATCTACCCAAAATTTGCGATGCCGATGCCCCTTGACATCCATTGCGGTGGTTGCACCGTGCGCATCAAACACGATCGTTGCATCGCTGTGTTTTTTTATATGTTTTAAGGTGCTAAGGCTGATTTCAAAATCGGTGATGGGCACAAATACAAAAACCGCTGCATCCAGATGTTTTTTAATATGCTTCGGGCGTATGGGATTCATACAGGCCAGCTGTTTTTCTTCCCGATTATTTTGGTCTTTAAAATCAAGAAGAATCACGGTGCCACTGTCTTCTTTGGTGTTGATTCCGCTAAGATCAATATTTTTAAAAGGAGCAAATTCCGCGGTGATTCCTGCTTCATCTTTTTTATGCATATTGCTCACTGGAACAACGACACCTTCAGCATCTAAAAGTTTGGCTAACGCAATTACAGGATGTGTAACACAACCGTAGCGCATAATTACATCGTTTTCGTAAGTCGAAATCGTATCTCTCGGAATAGGTCCGGCGACAACTATTTTTAGCGGATTTGCCATAAGCTTCTAATCTTGTAGTGCGAAAACTTTTTTAAGCAGCGTAGTTGTGCGGGCAGAAAAATCAGTTCTTATTTCTTTTTCTTCTACAGCGATCATCGTATACACGCCTTTTAAAGCTTCTTGTGTGACATAATCGGTAAGGTCAGGATTTACGTCATTGGTTAAGGGTAGTGCATTATATTTAGTGATGAGATTACTCCAGATTTGATCTGCACCTACTTTGCTGAAAGATGATTTGATCACAGGATTAAACTTATCATACAATTGGGTGCTGGTTTTGTTTTGTAAATACGTGGTTGCCGAATCATCAGCTCCCAGCAGTATTGTTTTTGCATCGGCAAATGTGATGCCCTTTACTGCATCAACAAAAATGGGTGTTGCTTCACTCACGGCGTCTTCAGCAGCACGATTAAGTACTTTAAGACCTTCATCGGCAAGACTGCTAAGACCTACATTTCTCAAGGTTTGATCCACTTTTTGCAATTCTTCCGGGAGTAAGATCTTTACTAAACTATTTCCGTAGAAACCGTCTTTTTGGGTGAGCTTGGTTACTTGTTTTTCAATACCAAAATCTAAAGCCTGGCGTAAACCACTGGCAATTGTAGCATTATCAATACCCGTTTGATTGGGTAAATTATCAACCACAGATTGTAATTCGGCACAACTGCTTAATATTAATATCGAAAGTAGAGCAACTAGTTTTTTCATAGTGTTAAGTTAGGCTATTCTTGAAGATTTAAAAAATGTGCTTTAGGAGAAAATCACTGTTTTATTACCAAATACTAGTACTTTATGTTCCACATGCGCTTTGATGGCTCGAGCTAAAACAATCTTTTCTAGGTCCCTTCCTTTCAGAATAAAATCCTGAACAGAATGCACGTGAGACACACGTACGATCTCTTGCTCGATAATAGGCCCTTCATCAAGATCTGCCGTCACATAATGGCTCGTTGCGCCTATGATCTTTACCCCGCGTTCAAAAGCAGCGTGATAAGGTTTTGCACCAATAAACGCCGGTAAAAACGAATGGTGAATATTGATGATCTTGTTTTTAAACTGTGCGACAAATTCATCAGAAATGATTTGCATATACCGCGCAAGTACGATCAAATCTATTTGGTGCTCTTTAATCGCTGCGATTTGTTCTGCTTCAGCTGCTGCCTTTGTAGCTTTGGTCACCGCAATATGTTTAAACGGAATTTCAAAACGCTTGGCTACGATTTCCAGATCAGGATGGTTACTGATGATCAGCGGGATTTCAACAGGTAATTCACCCGAAGCATAACGCCCGAGTAGATCGTACAAACAATGATCGTATTTAGACACAAAAAGCGCTAAACGCGGTTTGTAATGCGCATCAAAAAGTTGATAGGTCAATTGATAATCATCTACAAATTGCGCAATAAACTGCATTTCAAAATCGGCAATGCTAAATTCTTCTTGATCAAATTCACTTTCAACACGCATAAAGAAAATGCCTTCTTGGCGATCAACGTGCTGGTCGAGATAAACGATATTTCCTTGACGTTCAAGAATAAACTGCGTGATGGTAGTCACTATACCTTTACGATCCGGACAATTGATTAAAAGTGTAATTTTCTGCATAATTTGAAAACTTGGTTGGTTGATTTTCAACGTACAACACGTAGATTAACGCAACGCTAAGCTAGAAAATAAACCTTCAAATTATAATATTAATAACACAAAATAATTATCAATTAATTAGTAATTATTTAAATTAGTGGTCTTAAAAAAGCAAAAAATTACGAATGAATCAAATTCAGCCTTATATCCCTAAACATAAAGTACGTATTGTAACCGCAGCTTCTCTTTTTGATGGGCACGATGCTGCAATAAATATTATGCGACGCATTATTCAAGCGACCGGGGTTGAGGTGATACACCTTGGTCACGATCGGAGTGTAGAAGAGGTAGTGAATACTGCAATTCAAGAGGATGTTCAGGCGATAGCGATGACTTCGTATCAAGGCGGTCATACCGAATATTTCAAATATATGTATGATTTGCTTCAGGAAAAAGGAGCAGAGCATATCAAGATTTTTGGCGGTGGAGGCGGAGTAATTCTTTCAGAAGAAATTGAAGAATTAATGGATTACGGGATTACGCGTATTTATGCGCCAGACGATGGGCGTGAGATGGGATTGCAAGGAATGATCAACGATCTTGTTGAAAAGGCCGATTTTGCTCCGGCTGCTGAAGCTTTGCCGAAAACTGAGAAAATTCAAAATGCACTTCAGGAAAAAAACGTGAATGTTTTAGCCCGACTCATCTCCATGGCTGAAAATAATCACGACGTATTTCTAGAGAAATTCAAAGAGGCTGAAGCGATTTCGAGCGTCCCGGTATTGGGAATTACAGGAACCGGTGGTGCGGGAAAATCTTCGCTGGTAGACGAACTCGTAAGAAGATTTTTAAATGATTTTCCAGAGAAGAATCTTGGGATTATTTCGGTAGATCCTTCAAAACGTAAAACAGGCGGAGCGCTTTTAGGCGATCGTATTCGTATGAATGCGATCAATTCGCCTCGCGTTTATATGCGCTCCTTGGCGACTCGTCAAAGTAACTTGGCACTTTCTAAACATGTGCAAGAAGCCGTTGATGTGTTGAAAGCAGCTCAATATGATCTCATCATTCTAGAAACCAGCGGAATTGGCCAGAGCGATACCGAAATTCTAGAGCACAGCGATGTGTCTTTGTATGTGATGACTCCTGAGTTTGGTGCGGCAACGCAGCTTGAGAAGATCGATATGCTTGATTTTGCTGATCTGGTTTCCATAAATAAATTCGACAAACGCGGGGCTCAGGATGCGCTGCGTGATGTGAAAAAACAATACATGCGTAACCATCAGTTGTGGGAGGTTGATCAAAAAGACTTGCCGGTTTACGGAACGATCGCTTCGCAGTTTAATGATCCCGGAATGAATAAATTGTATTCTGAAATCATTAAAACACTCAATGCAAAAACCGAAGCAAATTTTGAAAGTACCTTCAGCGCAACAGATGAGTTGTCTGAGAAGATCTTTGTGATTCCACCGGCGCGCACGCGTTATCTTTCTGAGATCGCTGAAAATAATCGCGGTTATGATGAAACCGCAGCTACTCAGGCTGAAGTTGCGCAGAAACTCTATGGAATTTTTAAAACCTTAGATACCGTAACCGGTCAGTTGCCTAAACTTGACAAAAGCGGACTTGTACTTAGCGACGCTGCAGAAGATCAGGATTTGGCAAAACTACTTCTAGCTGAATTTGATAAGGTAAAAATGAATCTGGATCCCTATAATTGGGAAGTGATCTTAGGTTGGCAAGATAAAGTGAATCGCTACAAAGATCCGGTATACACGTTTAAAGTTCGTGATAAAGAGATCAAAATAGAAACGCACTCTGAATCTTTGTCCCACAGTCAAATTCCTAAAGTGGCGTTGCCAAAATATCAAGCTTGGGGCGATATTTTAAAATGGGTGTTGCAAGAAAATGTGCCGGGAGAATTTCCGTATACGGCAGGCTTGTATCCGTTTAAACGTACGGGGGAAGATCCTACCCGAATGTTTGCCGGAGAAGGCGGCCCGGAACGTACCAACCGTCGTTTTCATTACGTGAGTATGGGCTTACCTGCAAAACGTCTTTCTACTGCTTTTGACAGCGTTACGCTTTATGGTAATGACCCCGATCATCGCCCTGATATTTATGGAAAGATCGGAAATGCGGGTGTTTCTATCTGCTGCCTTGATGATGCAAAAAAGCTGTATTCAGGCTTCGATTTGGCAAACCCGATGACTTCGGTGAGTATGACCATTAACGGCCCGGCACCGATGCTGCTTGGCTTTTTTATGAATGCAGCTGTGGATCAGGCGTGTGAAAAATACATCACGGAGAACAATTTAGAAGACGAAGTCGAGCAAACTATTCAGTCGATTTATAAGGAAAATGGGTTAGATCGACCGGTATACAACGGCGAACTTCCCGAAGGAAATAACGGCTTGGGCTTGATGTTGCTTGGCGTTACCGGAGATCAGGTTTTGCCGGAGGAAGTCTATTCAAAAATTAAAGAGGAAACGATTAAGCAAGTGCGTGGTACCGTTCAGGCCGATATTCTGAAGGAAGACCAAGCGCAAAACACTTGTATCTTTTCAACTGAATTTGCACTGCGTCTTATGGGTGATGTACAGGAATATTTTATTGAGAATCAGGTGCGCAATTTTTATTCGGTTTCTATTTCAGGATATCATATTGCTGAAGCAGGCGCCAATCCCATCACGCAACTCGCGTTCACTTTGGCAAACGGATTTACCTATGTGGAGTACTATCTCAGCCGCGGAATGGATATCAATAAATTTGGTCCCAACCTGTCGTTTTTCTTCAGTAATGGTATTGATCCCGAGTATGCTGTGATCGGCCGTGTGGCACGTAGAATTTGGTCGAAAGCGTTAAAGCATAAATACGGAGCCAATCCACGAGCTCAAATGTTGAAGTATCATATTCAAACTTCAGGTAGATCTTTACACGCGCAGGAAATTGATTTTAATGACATACGTACGACGCTTCAGGCGCTGTATGCGATTTACGATAATTGCAATTCACTGCATACTAACGCCTACGACGAAGCGATCACCACGCCAACTGAAGAAAGCGTGCGTAGAGCGATGGCAATTCAGTTGATAATCAATAAAGAATTAGGTTTAGCTAAGAACGAAAACCCTATTCAGGGAGCCTTTATAATTGAAGAACTTACTGATCTGGTAGAGGAAGCTGTGCTTACTGAATTTGACCGTATTACCGAACGCGGCGGCGTGCTAGGCGCTATGGAAACCATGTATCAACGCAGCAAAATACAGGAAGAAAGCTTGTATTATGAGACGCTGAAACACAACGGAGATTTCCCGATTATTGGTGTGAATACGTTTTTGAGTAGTAAAGGTTCGCCAACTGTAAAACCTGCCGAAGTCATCAGAGCAACCGAAGCAGAGAAGCAAGCACAGATCAATACGTTGACAAAGCTTCATAAAGCCTATGAAGATCAAGCGGAAAATGCCTTGCGTAAAGTACAAGAGGCGGCGATCAACAACGACAATATTTTTGAGCAACTTATGGAAGCGACAAAAATCTGTTCGCTCGGTCAAATTACCGAAGCACTTTTTGAAGTTGGAGGGCAGTACAGACGAAATATGTAAGAAAGAAGCAACGCTATAATATTGAAAAAGCCCTTTTAAAGGGCTTTTTTTGGCACCGCCAAAAGGTTAAATATACCGAGGCTTGCCTCGGGTTTGAAAATTCGTTTCTATCCAAAATTAAAGGAATTACCGAGGTAGCTTACTGTTTTCAATCTTCAAAATCAAGATCGTCAGGATCAAAGGGTAAATCGTCGTCGGGATCGGGGTCGTTATAATTAATTCCCGGCGGATTAAACAATCCCCAGCGGTCTATCATATAATTCCATGGGTCAAAAGTCTTTACCCATTCTGCAAATAAAATTCTGAAATCTTCAATCTCATTGCGAAGTAAGTTGAGGTATTCGGTTTCTTTAAAACCGAACATTTCCAGGCCAGTCATATGCGTGGCGAGATCGCGTGCACATTTGCGAATAATGGTGGCCTTTTCCATCTTAATGTCATAAAGGTCACAATGATAAGCTCCAGCAATCTTTGAAGGAATGATTGATGCATCTTCACGTATAAACAAGGCTTGACTGCGCAAAATCTCTTGTTCATTTTTGTCTTTTGAGTCAATCTCATAAGACGCTGCAATCTCTGCAATACGATTAGCCAACTTTAAAATTTCGGTTGCTTTTTTAAAGAGTTCGCTGTCTTGATAATCATTTTGCGAATTAAAATCGTCTTCTGATGGCATGTGTTTTCTAGCTTTAAATCTGTGCCTTAATATAGGGGTGAAAGGATTGATTTAAAAATACAAAACATTCTTTTCAAAGAAACAGATGAGACTATAAGGTCATCATCCATTTGTGCTGAAGCTTTCTAAATTTGCGTATTTCACGGCGTAAAATGCGTACAAAGTCTTTTCCGTTGCTTTCTGCACGCTCCAGCCGTTCACAAGTGCGATATAAACTAGAAGTCAGTCGTTCTATAGAAGCAGCTTGCTTTAGCCTGTCGTCTTGAAAAGCCATATTTTCAGCTTTTAAAATTTCAGGAGCTAGCGAGTCTGATTGGCGTACAATATCTCCTGTAAAATACACATAGGGATCTTCGCTGCCATCTTTTTTAAGATGTGCTAGATCATAAACCAAATAGTTAGAAACCGAGCGCGAAAGTCTCAGAATTTCAATAGCTTGGTTATAAAGATGTGTATTTCTAGGTATATACGTCATTGCTTTAATAGTCGTTCAAATTTAACGGTATTCTACAACTTATATATTTTGTATTTAAAGTGTAAGTTTGTATTTACTTTAATTTTTAAAGAAATAATTCTAATTTATTTAAAAATGAATATAGATTCCGTAAACTGGAAAATCCTTCAACTATTACAGCGTAATGCACGTATGAGCGTGAGCGCTATAGGCCGCGAAATTGGCATCACTTCGCCCGCTGTTGCAGAACGCATTCGTAAGATGGAAGACGCCGGGGTACTCATTGGTTATAAGGCTGAAATCTCGCATATAGAATCAGGTCATCAGCTTAAAGCGATCATCACGCTGCGCGCATTTATGGGAAGGTTAAAACCTTTTTTAGAAAAGGTGCACGATTTTAGCGAAGTGCTCAATTGCTATCGCATCACGGGTAATGAAAATATTTTTATGGAAGTGGTGCTTTTTGATCAATTCCATCTGGAAGAATTTATTGATAAATTGATTACCTACGGGGAAACCAAAACACACATAGTTCTTTCTACAGTGATCGAAAATGCACCCATTAGAACCCGCAAAGAAGACCGAAAGAAAAAATCAGAATAGCGTACTCAAATACCACAAACTGAAAAGAATAAGCAAAACGATCGCAAACCAACTGAAATAATTAAGCAGTTTGCTAGGGCGGCGTTCTTTAGGTACTGCGCTGCTGTTCATCACCAGCACATTACTTATCGCAAAAAATGGAGCAGTCAAAAAAGAAAGTATGGTCGCAATTTGCACCAATGTTCCCATCTCGTTGGTTAAAAAGAACAGAATACCAACAGTGCCTAGAATGAGAATCACGATCCAGATAAAATAACTGTGCTTTATCTTTTTATCAGTGATCAGGTCTAAGGTTTTTGCCATAGATCGGGGAGAAGCGTCCAGGGTTGTTAGCGTAGTGCTAAACATCGTAGTCAATGCTGCGATACCGATCAGATAAAACGCCCAGTTGCCTAAACTACTGGTGTACATATCTATCAATTGTTTGGCAAAAGCGACGCCGCTAGAACTAAAACTGCTTCCGCTGTGAAACATAATAAAGGTCCCCAACGCAACAAAACAAGTGCCTACGATTATAGTGCCTAAAAAGCCAATATTAAAATCAAAAACAGCAGATTTTGGAGTTATAGCTCCGCTTTTAGCTTTTTCCAAAGACCATAAGGAATGCCAGATAGAAATATCTAAAGGTGCCGGCATCCAGCCCATAAAGGCTATCAGGAATGCAATTCCTACTGAATCTTTAGGGAGTATTTGGGTTAGGCTAACTGCTTCAGATGTTTGTGAGCCTGCCATAAATGCCGCAGCGAGTGTGCTGATCGTAAGTGTGATCACAATGAATTTCATTAAACGATCCAGCAGATTATAGCGCCCAATAATGAGTATCACAGCGCAGATCGCGGTAATGATCAAAGACCAGATTGTGATATCCCAGTTCACATCAAAGATATAGGTAGCAATACCTGCGGTTACGATGGTTACCGCAGTTTGAATTGTAAAAATGGTAAGCAGATTAATACAGAAGTATAGTATTAAAACAGCTTTACCCAGACGTTTGTAACCGTCAAGCAAACTCTGACCGGTAGCGGCCGCATAGCGTGGACCAAATTGAAAAAACGGATATTTAATCACGTGAATTAGCACTAATGCCCAGATCAGGCCAAAGCCATAATCAGCTCCCGCTCGGGTAGATTGTACGAGGTGTGATACGCCAATGGCAGCACCGGCAAACAAAAGGCCGGGACCCAACTGTCTAAAAAAATGCTTCATGAGTACTTAATGCTCTTTTTCGATCAAGTCTGAAAGAAGGCGGCGAGCTCGCAATAGTTTAACCTTCACATTGCTCATAGGCTCATTTAAGGTTTGCGCCATTTCTTTGTAACTCATCTCTTGAAAGTAGCGCAAATTTATTATTTCCTGATAATGCGGTTTAAGTTTTTTAATGTGCCCCTTCAGTTCAGAAAGACTTTGTTCTGTGATGAGCGCATCTTCGGCAGTAGGATTGTCGTCAGCTACTTTATTTACTTTTTCATCTTTACTGAAATGCCGCTGCCTGCTGTTTTCTTTCCGAAGCAAATCAATATGAAGATTTTTAGAGATCGTAATAAGCCACGTACTGAATTTATACGTACTGTCGTAAGACTCCAGTTGGTTAAACGCTTTGGCAAAAGTTTGAATGGTGATTTCTTCCGCCTTAAAGTCATCTTGCGTACGCTCTAGCTGAAAACGGTAAACCATATTCCAATGGGTGTTCAGCAGGTAATTAAAAGCGCTCTGACTGCCACTCTTAGCCTGTGTGATTTTATGATTTACGATGTCTTGATTTACTTCCAACGGCGGGGGTTTACCAGAGAGTTTGATATAAAGATAAGCATTTGCAGACTCACTAAAAACGGTTCTAACAAGAGGGTAAAAGGGATTAAATCGCGCTCCTGAAGTTTTTTAGCAGTAGTTGCATATATGCTCCAAACATACAACTCCCGAACAACAAATAAACACAAGATTATATAAAAATGTGCAGTGGCAGTGAATGCGGCTCCTAGAAAAAATAAAAAGAATAGCACTTGAGAGCAGTAAAAAAGAGTGAGCTGTACTTGATGTTTTGCTTGATATAAATGTGCTACACCAACGTGTCTTCTCTTCTGAATGAACCAACTTTTCCAAGTGGTTTTGGGTTGTGAGATCGTAAAAGCTTCCGGATTTATGCAGAGTGCTACATTGGTAGGCGTTGCATTTTGATTCACAAAAAGGTCATCATCTCCCGGTTTGACGTGCTTATGGGCTTCAAAGCCGCCGCTTGTATTAAAAAGAGTTTTAGTATACGCCAGATTTCTACCAACGCCCATATAGGTATTCTTGCGCAGGGCGTACGCAAAATATTGCAAAGCAGTCAGCAAGGTTTCAAATCTGATCAACTTGTTTAAAAAAGAATTCTTCAATTTGAGATAGGCACCATAACCTAAGACAATTTCAGCATTAGGTGTAAAAGCTGAATGCATTGCTCTCAGCCAGTGTTTTGAAGCCGGAATGCAATCTGCGTCTGTAAATACGAGACGGTCATATTGCGCCATAGCAACTGTTGCTGTGATTCCTGCTTTTTTACCGGTTTGCTCTGTAAGATTAAAGAATTTAAAATTATGGTGTTTTTGATCAAACTCACGCAGAAGTTCTAAACTTCCATCAGTAGAATGGTCATTCACGATCAGAATTTCAAAAACAGAAAATTCCTGCTCCAGCAATTTTGGGATAAGCGTCCTGAGGTTGTTGATCTCGTTCTGAGCACAAACAATTACAGAAATACCTTCTTCTTCAGAATTTGTTTGAATGGACCGCTGTGGTCTAAATGGGAAAATTGAAAAATACACGAAGTAACTTATGTTGACAATGCCAATGGCTACAAACGCATAAAAGAAAAGTGGGCTTAGCGCAACCAAGCCGGTGAAGATTAAGATGCTTTACTGGTAGAGCAGTCGCCTATTTCGTCTGGCATTTTACCACACATCCCGCAGGCTTCACCACTTTTATTCAAATAAGGATTCTGACTTGCACAGGTTCCGGCAAATTTACCGTCTTTTTTTGCCCAAATTTTAATAGCAATTCCGGCAAATGCAAGTCCTAATAAAAGTAATGTGATTAATAGCAGTTTCATAACTCAAAATATATAAGACAAAGATACAAAATGAAGCTTTGAGCCCCAAGTTTTAGCTTTGTCGTAAAGCGTTAATATTTCTAACATATCCCCAGTTTATTTAACTAAAGATTAGTAGCGCAGCCGTTTAAGTGCTTGATATTCTGTTTAATTTGGCTTCTACATTAACCATAAATAAAATAATTATGAAATTTAATAAGTTAATTATAGCTCTTGCAGTAAGTACCGGTGTTTTAGTTTCTTGTAACGACGGAAAAAAGAATGAAGAAGAAATAAGACTAGAGGAGCAGGAGATGCAAACGGCTGAAGCGGATCAAGCGGCTAAGGAAGCAGAAGAAGCAGAGATGAAAGCACAACAGATGAAGGAAGAAGCGCGTGCAAACAGTATTGCTTCAAAAGCGATGGCGGCAGAAGAATTAGATACTTTAGTTCTTGCCTTGAAAGCAGCAGGTTTATCTGAAATGTTGATGGCAGAAGGAGAGTATACCGTTTTTGCTCCTACAGATTATGCTTTTTCTCAATTGAAAAAAGGTACGCTTGAAGATTTGACCAAAGCTGAAAACAAAGAACAATTAGTAAGTGTGCTACAATATCACGTAATCCCGGGAATTATGAGATCTGAAGATCTTGGTAAAGCGATAGATGCCGGCAACGGAAAAGCTAAAATTCAAACAGTAAAAGGAGAGGAGCTCACCATAATGCGTGATGGAGATCAAATTGTAATTAGAGACGGAAAAGGTAAAAAAGCCCAAATCGTCCTAGGAAACATCGAAGCATCAAATGGTGTGGTACACGAAGTAAATAAAGTATTGATGTCTAAGTAAGTTGATACACTCATAAAAAATAAAAACCTCGCTGAAAAGCGGGGTTTTTATTTTTTACTCAATAATATTGACTTCGGGCTGAATCTCAATTCCAAATTGCTGGTGAACTTCCTTCTGAATTCGCAGCGCCAAATCCCAGATTTCGTTGCCGGTTGCATCACCATAATTCACAAGAACTAAAGCTTGGTTTTTATGTACGCCGGCATCGCCAAAACGCTTTCCTTTAAAACCGGCTTGCTCTATAAGCCATCCCGCGGGAATTTTGACTTCTGTTTCAGAAATAGGATAAAAAGGCATTTCAGGATATTTTTTCTGAATAGCCTCAAAAATAGTTTTAGGTACTACCGGGTTTTTAAAGAAACTTCCGCTGTTGCCCAATTTTTTAGGGTCAGGAAGTTTAGATGCTCTGATAGCAATAACGGCTTGAGCGATATCTTTTATTGAAGGGTAATTGATTTCCTTTTCCTTTAAAACCTGTTGAATTGCTCCGTAACCGGTATGCAATTCGTGCTTGTTTTTATCCAATTGAAAGGTTACCGAAGTAATAACATATTGATCTTTCAACTCATTCTTAAAAACCGAATCTCTATACCCAAAACAACAGTCTTTAAGCGAGAAGGTTCTTTGCTCTAAAGTCGTTCTGTGAATCGCCGAGCAACTGTAAAAATGATCTTTAAGTTCAACCCCATAAGCACCAATGTTTTGAACTGGCGCTGTACCCACATTTCCTGGAATTAACGCCATATTCTCGACCCCGCCATAACCGTGGTTCACACAATACATCACAAACTCGTGCCAGTTTTCGCCGCCGGCAACTTCCAACCAAATATTGTCAGCAGTTTCCTTAACCGTTTTAATTCCTTTGAGCGCAACGTGGATTACTAAAGCATTTACATCACTTTTCAATAGCATATTGCTTCCGCCGCCTAAAATAAATTTTTCAGGATAAGCTTCTAAGTGCAATGCTTCTTTGAGCATTTCAATATCAGTAACCGAAATAAACGCTCGTGCCTTTGCTGAAATGCCAAAGGTGTTATACGACTTTAATGATGCATTATGAGTAATTTGCATTTAGTCTTTATACTGGCTTAGAGCTTCTTTTAAAAGTTCGACAGCTTCAATCAAATCTTCTTTTTTAAGAACATAAGCGATACGCACCTGATTTAAACCTTCGCCCGGAGTTGAGTAAAAACCTGCTGCAGGCGCTACCATTACTGTCTTTTTATTGACCTCAAAAGACTCTAAAAGCCACTGCGCAAAATCATCAGAATTTTTTACCGGAAGCTCGGCAATACAGTAAAATGCACCTTTAGGCTTGGCAACACGCACACCAGGAATGGCTTCTAATCCAGCTACTAGAGTATCTCTACGATCAACATATTCTGAAATTACTTCGTCAAAATAAGACTGTGGAGTGTCAAGAGCAGCTTCACTCGCAATTTGAGCAAGTGTAGGCGGACTCAAACGCGCCTGAGCGAACTTCATCGCTGTAGCCATAAGTTCTTTGTTCCGGCTTACGATGCATCCTATACGCGCACCACACATAGAAAAACGCTTAGAAACCGAGTCGATCATAATCGTATGCTCGTCAATCTCGCGCTGATTTAAAACAGAATTATGTTGCAATCCGTCATAAGCAAACTCGCGGTAAACTTCGTCTGCTATTAAAAACAGGTCGTGTTTTTTCACCAATTTAGAAAGTTGGTCGAGTTCGTCTTTACTATACAAGTAACCAGTAGGATTTCCCGGGTTACAAATGATGATCGCCTTAGTTTTAGCAGTGATCTGTTTTTCAAACTCAGCGATAGGAGGTAGGGCAAAACCGCTTTCAAATGATGAAATTACCGGTTTTACAGTAACTCCAGAAGCGGTTGCAAAACCGTTGTAGTTGGCGTAAAAAGGCTCAGGAATGATAACCTCGTCTCCAGGGTCTGTAATACTTCCCATTGCAAATAAGAGGGCTTCAGATCCTCCGGTGGTAATGATGATATCATTTGCATCCATCTCGATGCCTTGTTTACCGTAATAAGCAGCTAATTTTTGGCGATAGCTTAAAAATCCTGCCGAATGGCTATAGGACAATACCTCGATATTAGCCTCTTTTACTGCATTAAGTGCAGGTTGAGGCGTTTGAATATCAGGTTGGCCAATATTGAGTTGGTGAATTTGGACCCCTCTAGCTTCTGCTGCTTCAGCAAAGGGTACAAGTTTTCTTATAGGAGATTGTGGCATTAATTGCCCTTTTTGCGATAACTGCGGCATGTCATTTAATTTAGTCTGTAAAGTTGCAAATTAAAAACGAGAAAAAAATTTAAAGAATGAACTAGCATAAATCCGGATTAATTACTAAATTAACAGTAATAGCACGATAATTATGCGTTATGTTTATTTGATATCAGCACTGTTTGTTTATATGATAAATTTTGAGGTTTTTCCTCAGGGTGCATTTCTTTTGCCTGATGGTAAAAACCATATAAAAATAAAAGCTGATGTTGTAAATAATCTAATGATCATTCCTGTGCAGATCAATGGTGTTGAATTGTCTTTTTTGCTCGATACCGGTGTGCGTTCTACAATTCTTTTTGATGCCGAAGCAGATTACCCATTAAAGCTGAATAATAAATCTACGGTCTGGCTACGCGGTTCTGGGGATGGTGAGCCTAGTAAGGCGATAAAATCTACTCAGAATATTATTAATATTGGTGCTTCGGCGGCGATCAATCAAACGGTTTATTACATTCCGGATAGCGCCCAAAATTTCTCGCCCCGACTTGGATTTCCCGTACACGGGATCATTGGGTATGCGCTTCTAAAAGACCTTTGTGTAGAGCTCAATTATCAGCGCGGCTTCATAAAACTATATGATCCTGAATACTTTCGCTCAAAGAAATTTCGATCCTCTACTGCGTTAACTTTCGAACTTAAAGAAGGAAAACCCTATCTAAATATTGGTCTGAATCAAAATGAAAAGGATTTCAGGGCAAAGCTTTTGCTCGATTCGGGTAGTGGCGACGCGTTGTGGTTGTTTCACAATACCCACGAGGATATTGCCGTTTCGGAGAATGCTTTTAAAGATCATTTGGGTTTGGGACTTAATGGGGAGGTAACAGGATATCGATCTAGAATAAACAGACTTTCCTTAGGCGATTATGAGTTAGATAAGGTGAATGTCGCTTATCCTGATGATCAATCCTTAACGTATTTAAATGGAATGAATTTTAGGAATGGAAGCATTGGTGCATCGGTGTTGAGAAGATTTACGGTATACCTTGACTATGGTAAGAAAAAGCTGTTTTTGCGAAAAAACCGCTACTTTGATGATCCGTTTAGATACAACCGAAGCGGGCTGGTTGTAGAGCATACAGGTTTTGAGTTGGTGGCTGATATTGATTACGGAATAGCAAAATCGAGAACCATAACCACTGCAGATGGCAGTACCCGAAGTGTTTTTCTAGAAACAAATGTTGTGCAGTTTCCGCAATTGCGATTAAAACCCAATTTTGAGATTGCAGCAATTCGGGAGGATTCTCCGGGAGCTGATGCAGGATTGGCAGTAGGCGATAAGCTGCTGAAGATTAACGGTCGTGATGTGCGTAAATTAGAGCTGAGCGATATTACTAAACACTTTTTTAAAGATGAGGGGGCAGTCTTACGCCTAAGAATTGAGCGTAATGGCGTTGAATTTAATAGAAGACTGAAATTAAAAAAGCTATTAGTAGATGAGTAAAATGGCCCAAGATTTTCAACCTTTTGACTTTCTAAGAAACTGATTTAGGAGGCACTAAATGTAAGCAATTTTTCAATTTAGAAGTATCTTGATAGTCATTGGGACAGTGTGTTAAACCTATCTACGAGCCAATAAAAAAAGCGACCATTAGGTCGCTTTTGCTTTAATATATTTTCCGATCTTAATTGGTTGCCGGTAATAAGGTTCCCTTGATTTTTAAGGTATATGGTTCTGCCGAAGCATTAGTATATACCGTAATGGTTTTGCGTATTGGTCCGGGAGAGCGGTTGGTGTCATATTTTACTTTGATCACGCCGGTATCGCCGGGAGCAATAGGATCTTTAGGTGGGCTAGGTACTGTACAGCCACAAGTAGAGTAGGCTTTAGAAATTACTAGCGGGGCATCACCGGTATTTGTAAATTTAAATTCACGGGTGCCATCACTTCCGTGGGCAACGTCACCATAATCGATTACGTCAGTTTCAAAAGTAATTGCAGCTTTCTTATCCTGAGCTTGCAGGCCTAAAGTCATTAGTCCAACAGCAAGAATCAAAACAATTTTTTTCATAATTCTAAGTGTTAATGAGATATAAAAGTAAGCTTATTCTAAAGTATGTGCAAAAAGTAGCAGTTATTTAATTAAATCTTAAGTATTTTCTTACAGCATAACTTTTCGAAAACCCTACGTTTTAATCGGTCGGATTTTTTCAGAATACTTACTATTATAAGTACTTTTGCACTCTTAAAGACAAAAATTAGACCAATAATGGCATTAGCTTCAAAATATAGCTCTAAAGATGTGGAGCAAAAGTGGTATGACTACTGGATGAAACATAACTATTTTCATTCAGAACCTAATGAAAAAGAGCCTTATACGATTGTAATTCCGCCACCTAACGTAACCGGAATATTGCATATGGGGCATATGCTGAACAACACAATCCAAGATGTACTCATAAGACGCGCGCGCCTTAAAGGATTTAATGCGTGCTGGGTTCCGGGAACTGACCACGCCTCTATTGCTACTGAAGCTAAGGTGGTTGCTAAATTAAAAGCCGAAGGAATTAATAAAAGCGAACTTACTCGCGAGGAGTTTTTAAAACATGCTTGGGAGTGGACCGATAAATATGGCGGAACCATTTTAGAACAGCTTAAAAAACTAGGTGCTTCGTGCGACTGGGAGCGATTACGTTTTACGATGGATGACACCATGTCAGCGAGCGTTATTCAATCTTTTGTTGATTTATATAACAAAGGCCTTATTTATCGCGGTCATCGTATGGTAAATTGGGATCCCGAAGCGCAAACCACACTTTCTGACGAAGAGGTGATTCACGAAGAACGTCAAGGCTTTTTGTACTATTTAAATTATAAGTTGGTTGGCAGTGATGAAACGTTAACCATTGCCACAACAAGACCGGAAACTATTTTTGGGGATACTGCGATCTGTATCAATCCTAATGACGAGCGATTTACCCATTTAAAGGGTAAGAAAGCCATTGTGCCTATCGCAAATAGAGAGGTGCCTATAATCGAAGATGAATATGTAGATCTTGAGTTTGGTACCGGGTGTTTAAAAGTGACACCGGCGCATGATGAAAATGATAAAATGTTAGGCGACAAGCATCAACTTGAAGTGATCGACATATTTAACGATGATGCTTCTTTAAATGAGCACGGTCTGCATTACAAAGGTAAAGATCGTTTTGTAGTGCGTGAAGAAATTGTTGCAGAGCTTAAAGCTGCTGGGGTTTTAGTAAAAACTGAAAAGCACACGAATAAAGTTGGTACTTCAGAGCGTACTAAGGCGGTAATAGAACCTAAACTTTCTGATCAGTGGTTTTTAAAGATGAAAGAACTTGCTGAGCCAGCTATAAAGGCTGTTTTAGATACAGATGAGGTAAACTTATTTCCGAAGAAATTTGAGAATACGTATCGCCATTGGATGGAGAACATCAGAGACTGGAATATTTCTAGACAGCTTTGGTGGGGGCAGCAAATTCCCGCGTATTACTACGGTAATGGGCGTGAGGATTTTGTAGTTGCTAAATCTCGA
Source organism: Leeuwenhoekiella palythoae (assembly GCF_020310025.1). Lineage (GTDB taxonomy): Bacteria > Bacteroidota > Bacteroidia > Flavobacteriales > Flavobacteriaceae > Leeuwenhoekiella > Leeuwenhoekiella palythoae. The sequence continues at coordinate 1,031,483 of NZ_CP084318.1, read as the reverse complement.
GAAGAAGCGCTTGAAGCGGCTAAAGTAAAAACCGGAAATGCACAACTCACTGATGCAGATTTGCGTCAGGATGAGGATGCGTTAGATACTTGGTTTTCTTCCTGGTTATGGCCTATGAGTGTGTTTGATGGGGTTGCAAATCCTGATAATGCAGATTTTAAATATTACTACCCTACCAATGACTTGGTGACCGGTCCTGATATTCTATTCTTCTGGGTGGCGCGTATGATTATGGCAGGTTACGAATATACCGGTGAAAAGCCATTTACTAATGTGTACTTAACCGGACTCGTGCGTGATGCTGAGCGTCGTAAGATGTCTAAATCTTTGGGGAATTCTCCTGATGCCATGAAGCTTATTGATGATTACGGTGCAGATGGTGTGCGTGTAGGTCTTTTGTTGAGTGCTTCGGCAGGAAATGATCTCCTTTTTGATGAAGATTTGTGTCAGCAAGGAAAAGGCTTTATAAATAAAATCTGGAATGCCTTTAGATTGATCAAAGGTTGGGAGGTTGATGACACTATTCCGCAGCCGGAATCCAGCAAGAAAGGATTGGTTTGGTATAACGAGCGCTTTAAGCAGGCAACGGTTGAGATCGAGGATCACTTTAGTAAATACCGTATAAGTGATGCGTTGATGACTACTTATAAGTTGGTTTGGGATGATTTCTGTAGTTGGTTGCTAGAAATTGTAAAACCTGAGTATGGTAAGCCTATTGATAAAGTCACTTTTGATGCGGTGATTGAAGCTTTAGAAAACAACCTTAGAATTTTACATCCATTTACTCCTTTTGCTTCGGAAGAGATCTGGCAGAATATCGCTGACCGTACTCCTGAAGAAGCTTTGATCATTAATGAATGGCCAAAGATTACTGAGCCTGATGAGGCGATTTTAGCAGATTTTGATCTGGCAGCTCAGACGATCACGGGAGTGCGTGCGATTCGTAAAGAAAAGAATATTTCGTTCAAAGATGAACTAGAGCTCTTTGTTTTGAATACCGAAGGTTTTTCAGATAGTTTTGATACAGTAATTACTAAGTTATGTAACCTATCTAAAATTGAAAGTACAGACGCTAGTGTAGACGGTGCACTTTCTTTCCGTGTAAAAGCTAATGAGTATTTTATTCCGCTTACGGGAGCTATTGATGTAGAAGCTGAATTAGCTAAGATCAATGAAGAATTGAAATACACCAAAGGCTTTTTAAAGTCAGTTTCCGGAAAACTTTCTAACGAGCGTTTTGTAAACAATGCTCCAGAAAAAGTTGTGGCTATAGAGCGCCAAAAACAGGCAGATGCTGAAGCAAAGATCGAAGCACTTGAAAAGCGCTTGGCGGCGTTAAGTTAATTCTGAAAGAAAATAAAAATTCTAAAACTAAGGAATATGTTGAGCGACCAGCTTAATGTATTCCTTTTTTGCTTCTGTGGCAGAAAGACCTTTAATCTGTATGAGCGCGTTGTATTTAAATGCGCTTCGCAGGTCGTTTTCTTTTATATTTTCAAGAGGAATAAGTTTGCTTTTGTGATTGCCTTGTTTGTAGTAGGCATAAAGCAAAAGTTGAATGTCTTGTGGTAAGGCAACGGTTGTGGCGCTTGCCTTCTCGTATGCCGCCTGAAATGCTTTATCTAACTCTTCTTTTGTCAAACCAAATTACTTAAGGGTTGCTATCACGCTTTGTGCTCCTTTTACTTTTTGGTTAAGCGTAACAGCAATTGGAGTATCTAATGGCAAAAATACGTCAACTCGAGAACCAAATTTGATAAAACCGCTATCTTCTCCCTGAAAAACTTCATCGCCCTCTTTAGCATAGTTCACAATACGTTTTGCGAGAGCACCGGCAATCTGGCGATAAAGGACATCGCCGAAGCTTGTAGAACGAACAACCACAGTAGTGCGCTCGTTTTCTTCAGAGGCTTTAGGGTGCCAGGCAACCAGGTATTTTCCGGGATGGTATTTACTGTAAACTACTTTTCCGCCTGCGGGATAACGCGTAACGTGTACATTGAGCGGCGACATAAAAATGGAAACTTGCAGACGTTTTTCGTTGAAATACTCTTTTTCAAACACTTCTTCGATAACCACTACTTTTCCGTCAACTGGAGAAACGATCTCTTCTATATTTCCGGCGGACTTGCGGCTAGGATTTCTAAAAAACTGAAGGATCAGAATTAGAAAAATCACAAGCGCGGCATAGCATACGTATTGAAGCCAAACAGGACTTACCCAGGTTTGAGTTGAAACAAAGCCAATGGCTACCACCAGAAGCGTTACGATAATTATGGTATATCCTTCTTTATGAAACATATTCAAATACTATTAAAACCAAATAAATAAAAGGGCTGGCGAATAGTATGCTGTCAAGACGATCATACAAGCCTCCATGGCCCGGCATTAGCGTTCCGCTGTCTTTAACTCCGGCTTCACGTTTAAGCTTAGACTCGATCAAGTCGCCAAAGGTTCCTAAAGTACTCATTACTACAGCGAGCGATAGCCAAATATTGAAGTTGAGGCTATGCGTAAATTTATGAATAAAATAGCTGGCGATACAAGCAAAAACGAGTCCGCCAAAAAATCCTTCGATGGTCTTTTTGGGCGAAATACTAGGGAAGAGTTTATGCCTTCCAAAACTTTTACCTACAATATATGCAAAGGTGTCATTAGTCCAAATGAGTACAAAAAGCCCGGCTACGGTGTATGGAGAAAAATCATCACCGTGGGTTGGGAGCAAGGTCAAAAAAACAAAACTTGCGATGATATAAAAAACGGTAATGTGTAGCTTTTGAAGCTTATTATATTTTCTGATTTTTTCGCTGAAAAGATTTTTCATCAAATACAATCCGGTGCCTACTGTCAAGCCTAACAATACTAAAGTAGCTGGTTTTGACAGCTTATAATAGCTGAAGAATAAAATAAAACCTATTAAAATGAGGTAGGTGTACCAGAACTGAAACCCTATAAGTCTTAAGAATTCACGAAGGGTGATGATCCCGAATAATAAGAACAGGAGTATGTACCATTTTTCGGAATAAAAAATAGAAAAGAGTAGGATAATAACATATAAAAAGCCCGAGAGTGCTCTTACGCTAAGTTCACGCATACTACAAATCTTCTAGTAGTAACAAGTAAAGATTTTTTGCGCTACTTCCGTAAGACATAAAATCTTTAGTACCTTCTTTAGGTTCAAAATTCTTGATGGTGGTGATGTTGGTAGGGATTTGCCCGGTATTTTTCTTTTTAATACCTCTTAGGCCTTCACCAATATTATTTACAATTTGGCTTGTGGTCGCAAAAATGACAAAATTTTGCGGTAATTCTTTTAACTTTTTCTCTTTGATCTGATTAGAAGAAACGAGTAAACTACCGTCATCTGCAATCAGATTTTCACAAGTAGACAGAAAAAAGCTAGACTCTTTGTTGTGGCCAAACTCTAGATTGTAACCGTCAAAAAGCTTTTGCAATTTATCATCCATACAATAGGCTTCTTGCTCATACCAGTCGTTTTCCAGTAAAATATTATCAAAGCTCTCGTGAACCTCATCCATATCAATACAATACAAGAATTTACCACCATTAAGTATAAAATGTTTGGTAAAACGTTCATCGGCCGGCGCAGTAATGTCTGGCATATATTTGCCGCGTTCTGGACCTTTGTTGCTGGGGCTCTCAGAACTAGATGAACTTTTCTGTTTAAAAAGCTTATTAAAAATACTCATAAATGAGTGTGTATTCGTCTAAATTTAGGATTCTATCAAATATAAAAAATCTTAACTCAACAGCGTGTCAAGTTAAGATTTTATATTGTTTTGAGAACTAGTGTTTTCTAGCTTTCACTAACCGGAGTGTCTTTCACTTCGGCCTCTTGTGTTTTCTCAAAAGGGCGTTTTCCGAAGATTTTTTCAAGGTTGTCTTTGAAAATCACTTCTTTGTCTAAAAGCACTTCAGCGAGCTCGTGCAACTTATCTTTATTGTCTTCAAGAATTTTGATCGCACGTTGATATTGCTCTTCAATTATTTTTGATATTTCTTTATCAATAAGTTCTGCAGTTTTCTCACTATAAGGCTTATTGAAATTATATTCATTCTGACCTGAAGAATCGTAATACGTCAGGTTTCCGATTTTATCATTTAATCCGTATGTGGTTACCATCATACGTGCCTGCTTAGTCACTTTTTCTAAGTCACTCAAAGCTCCGGTTGAAATTTTATCAAAGGTCACTTTCTCAGCAGCACGACCACCCATTGCGGCGCACATTTCGTCGAGCATTTGCTCAGGACGCACGATCAAACGCTCTTCAGGTAAATACCAAGCAGCTCCTAGGGAACGCCCACGCGGAACGATCGTAACTTTAACCAACGGTGCAGCATGTTCAAGCATCCAGCTTACAGTTGCGTGACCGGCCTCGTGAAAGGCAATAGCGCGTTTTTCTTCTGGAGTTATGATTTTATTTTTCTTCTCAAGACCTCCAACGATACGATCAACCGCATCTAAGAAATCTTGACGACCTACCGCAGCTTTACCTTGACGTGCAGCGATAAGCGCCGCTTCGTTACATACATTGGCAATATCAGCACCAGAAAATCCCGGTGTTTGTTTTGCCATAAATTCTGTGTCAAGTTCATCTGCAACTTTCTTTAAAGGACGCAAATGCACCTCAAAAATTTCTTTACGCTCACGAACATCAGGCAGGTCTACATAAATCTGTCGGTCAAAGCGACCGGCACGCATTAATGCAGTATCAAGTACGTCAGCACGGTTTGTTGCAGCAAGTACAATTACATTAGTATTGGTGCCAAAACCATCCATCTCCGTAAGAAGTTGGTTTAGCGTGTTCTCGCGCTCGTCGTTAGAGCCACTGAAATTAGCTTTACCTCTTGCGCGACCAATCGCATCAATCTCGTCTATAAAAATAATCGCAGGAGATTTTTCTTTTGCTTGCTTAAATAAATCACGTACCCGTGATGCACCTACACCAACAAACATCTCCACAAAGTCAGAACCTGAAAGCGAGAAGAAAGGAACTTTAGCTTCGCCTGCTACAGCTTTCGCTAATAAAGTTTTACCGGTTCCCGGAGGTCCTACTAAAAGCGCTCCTTTAGGAATCTTACCACCTAGATTAGTATACTTATCCGGACTTTTTAAGAAATCTACAATTTCTTGAACTTCTTCTTTTGCACCCTCTAATCCGGCAACATCTTTAAAGGATGTTTTAACATCAGTCTTTTCGTCAAAAAGTTTTGCTTTAGATTTCCCTATGTTGAAAATCTGTCCGCCGGCACCACCAGCACCACCAGATGACATTCTACGCATAATGAAAATCCAAATACCGATAATCACAACTATAGGTAGAAGAGTTAGTAAAATATCTCCGAAATAATTATTCTCAGGTCGCAGATATTGTATTTGAAAATCATTTTCTGCCTTTAATTCTGATAGTGAATTTTCGAAATTCTCTAAGGTACCGTAGCGAAACTCGTAATCAGCGCCACCGGTATTAGAAAATACATTCATCCCATTGTCGGCGGGCTTACTGTGTTTCTCTTTAGATTTTGCATCCTCAGTCAAATAGATATAAGCAACCTGATTGCTCGAGGTTTTGTTGATATCTATTCGCTTTATATCGCCATCTTTTGCAAACGTAACGAGTTGATCTTGTAAAATCTCTTTAGGACTTCCATAGTCAGAGCTATTGCTGAAGTAATTAATTGCGAAAAAAACAAGTATGATTGCTGTGTATATCCACCAAGCACTGAATTTTGGCTTATTTGGGGTGGGCTTTTTAGATTTTTCTGCCATCGAATTTTTTTAATAGTTGGATTCAATTGAAGTTACTTTGGCATCTCCCCAAAGGCTTTCAATATCATAATATTCCCTGATGTGTTTTTGAAATACGTGAACCACTACATTCACATAATCCATCAAAACCCATTCTGCATTTTGCATACCTTCTACGTGCCAGGGCTTATCTTTTAATTTTTTACTTACAGTTTTTTGAATGGAATTGACAATAGCGGCAACCTGCGTGTTTGAGGTACCATTGCATACAATAAAGTAGTCACAAACCATGTTCTCTATTTCCCTAAGGTCTAATAAATCAATGTTTTGACCCTTCACTTCCTCAATCCCTTCTAGAATAGTTGTTATTAATTGATCTGTACTTACTTCCTTTTTTGCCATTAAATCTTTTTTAGTCTGACAAAGTTATTACAATTTTGTTTGATAGTGTTTCTTGTAATCACATTTAAGCCATTCTATTTGTTGTATGAAAATAGTCAAACTTAATGCCACAACTTCTACAAATAGTTATCTAAGATCTTATACTAAAGAATTGAACCCCGATACTGATGTATTGGTGTGGACGGTAGAGCAGCGATCGGGCAGAGGGCAGCGTGGTGCCTTCTGGGAAGCTCAACCGGGTAAAAACCTTACGTTTAGTGTGTTTAAGCGCATTGAAGCCTTGTCTTTAGACCAGTCTTTTTACATCACCATGGCTACTTCGTTAGCCGTTTTTGAAGTGCTAGAACAGTTAGGATTGCAACAACTTTCCGTTAAATGGCCAAACGACATATTGGCAGGCAGATCAAAAATCTGTGGTATTCTCATAGAAAGTGTAATTAGGAAGGATCTAACAGCGGTGATTATTGGCATCGGACTCAACGTTAATCAAGTGCAGTTTTCCAGAGCTCCCAGAGCGACTTCTATTGCGCTTGAGACCGGAAGGTATTTTGACCTGGAAGAAATTTTAGACATGCTGATACAAAAGTTTTACACGTTTGTAGCCCGCATAGTTTCTGGAGATTTTGAAGCTTTGAAAGCTGAATATGAGCAGAAACTTTTTAGAAGAGATAAAGCTTCGACCTTTGAAGACCCTTCAGGAAATAAATTTACCGGGATCATTAAGGAAGTCTCAAAAACAGGAAAGCTCATCGTTCAGCTAGAAGATGAGCTTTATAAAGCATTCGATCTAAAAGAATTAAAACTTCTGTATTAAATCGTTTGTAAGTTTTCTGCCAAAGTCTGTATGAATTTGGTGATAGGCCCTTTGATCATCATCGACATCATGGCATTGAATTCTCCTTCGAATTCAAAAGATGCTTCGCTGCTGTTTTCAGTAAGCTCTTTAATGTTTGCTGTTAGTGTAAACGGAAGTTTGTCGCTCGCAGCTCCTAGCACCACCTTGTTGTAAGGCACGCTGTTTTTTAACTCCAAAACAATATCGGGCATTCCTTTTAAGGCAAATAAAAAGCGCTTTTCATTCAAAATTTCAAACTTACTAATGCTGTCCGGCATCAGTTTTTTGTAATTGTTTACGTCGTTCAAAAAATTGTAAATGGTTTCAGGACTTTTATCTATAGTTTTTTTAGGGCTTTCTATATGCATAGTTGTAGTACGTCTGTAAATTTAATTTTTGTGATTTTTTGTTATTTAATAGGTGCAGCCTGCCAAGTGTCTGGAGAAAGACGCCAGGTCTGCAAGGTTAGTTTTTCTTTTTCAGAAATATATTGGGTGTCCAAAGCCTGCTCAAGTAAGTGGTCATAGTCACTTAATGTATGTAGGTCAATACCATACTGTTCAAAGTTGGACTTTGAAATATCAAAACCATACGTGAAAATGGCAAGCATTCCTTTTACATTGGCTTCAGCGGCTTTTAGAGCATCTACTGCCATAAGGCTACTTTTGCCGGTACTGATCAAATCTTCAACCACCACCACAGATTGACCGGGTTCTAGCTTTCCTTCAATCTGATTTTGACGCCCGTGCTTTTTAGGTTCAGGTCTGATATAAACAAAAGGCAAGTTTAAAAAATCTGCCACGAGCATCCCTATTCCTATTGCACCGGTAGCAACCCCTGCGATAACGTCAGGTTTTCCGTAGAGCAGTTCAATTTGATTTGCGATATTCTCACGTAGATAGTTGCGTATCTGCGGGTAAGACAAAGTAATGCGGTTATCGCAATAAATGGGAGATTTCCATCCGCTGGCCCACGTGAAGGGGTTTTGTGGTTGTAATTTAATTGCATTAATTTGCAACAACAACTCAGCTGTTTTTTTAGCTGTTTCCTTTTTTAAGATCATGGTACAAATGTATAAAGTTTTTGTAAATGATGTGCCCATTATACTTTCAACTGAAAAGTATATTGGCGAAAATTACACATCCATTCCCATAAAACGTGCAAAAATTAAAAGCATTATTAAACAGGTAAATCGTGGTCAGCTCACGCACATTAATTTATATCACGCTAAGGGTAAAAAATTGCTCAAGTTTTTAAAGAAAAAGTTGCCGGTAGTAGTTGCCGGAGGCGGAATGGTATTTAACGATCACTCTGAAATTCTTTTTATAAAACGCAACGGAAAATGGGATCTCCCAAAAGGTAAGCTTGAGAAAAAGGAAACTATTGAAGAATGTGCCGTACGTGAAGTGAGTGAAGAAACCGGATGTCAGGATTTAGTTTTAGGCGACCTTATCACGGTAACCTATCACGTTTTTAAGCGTAACGGTAAATTTAAGCTGAAGGAAACCTACTGGTACAAAATGACCACCTCCTACAGCGGACCGCTAGAGCCACAACCTTCTGAGGGAATCAAAAAAGTTCGTTGGAAGAATTTTGAAAAATCTCAGAAGGCGTTGACAATGTCTTACGAAAACATCAAACTTCTATTTCCGAAAGAATACTTAATTAGTAATCCTAAAGATCGGGTAGCGTAAGTAGGCCTTTTCATAATTATCAGAATGCTCATAGATCCACTCAAGCTGGGCGTACCAGTTCTGAGCAAAATGAGCATCTTCTTGTTTTTTAGTGTCAAAAACTTCTTTAAGTTCAGGATCTGCATCCAGTAATTCTTGGGCCCGGTCTTCCCAAACATAAGGGGAGAAGTGTTCTTTCTGCTGAAGAATCGTGTCAAAATAATTCCAGTTGAAAAACGAATCTACACCTGAAGGTTCAAGCATCTCCATAATGTAGCGCAATCCAGACTGATTGGTTTTAACCCAGTAATCTCCCTTTCTAATTTTTATTTCCTGAGTTGAAGTTTCAACTTGGGTATTGTAATGCAGATAATGTCCTTCATACGCTTGATTGCGGGTTTTATAATCGGCAATATGATACACTTCAGCAGTTAGCGTACTGTCTTGTTGAAAACGCTCAAAGTCAATTTCATTTTCTTTTAAACGTTCGATCACATGACGCCATCCCTGCGGAATGATATATGCTGCGGGAATTGTAACATCGCCCGCCGGTTTCATATAATTGTAATACGTGACTTCTTTTTCAAAAGGTTTGTTGCGGTCATATTTTAAACGCGACATTCCGGTTACGGTACTTGTTTTTTGTTCGCCTTCGTAGCCAAGGAAATTAAGCGTAGACGTTCTACTGCTGTCAATCTCAAATTGAAGCGTGTATGCTTGTCCGATAAGCGCGCCGCTTCGGTATAATGAATCTTTTGCTTTGCGCAAGGCTTGCATTTTTGCACCATCTTTTTCCGTGATCTTGATCATTGATTTCATCAACTCATAGGTTCCCGTAACGCGATCTTTATACGGTTTAAGCATATGTGTTTCTACCATCATTCCGAAGGTATTCCATAAAGTGCTGTAACCCGTAGAGTAGCGCGGGTAGTCCATAAATTGAGAAAAACCAATTTCAGGAACCTGATTAAATACATTTACATAAGGTGTTATTGGCCAATCTTTAGCGGCTAGATCTTGCTCCAATTGGGGTTGTAATTCTGTATGAAGATAATCGCCTAACGCTCCGCCCAGCTTGTTATGCTGTGTAAACAAATGCGTAAGTACATATTGATAATCTGCACCATTACTCACGTGGTTGTCGATCAAAACATCTGGATTTACCATATGATAAATCTCTGCAAAAGCACGTGCATTGTAGGTGTCAGCTTTTACAAAATCACGATTGAGATCATAATTTTGAGCATTTCCTCTAAAACCATATTCTTCAGGACCGTTTTGATTGGCGCGCGTTCCGGTATTTCTGTTGAGCGCACCGCCAATATTATACACGGCGATAGCACCGATCCATACATTTTCTGGGGTTTCGATGGAGCCATTGGCTAGGTCGCGCATCATCATCATTGTCGCATCAATTCCATCTGATTCTCCGGGATGAATTCCGTTATTGATCAAGATGCGCGTCACCTCCTTAGCATCAGCAAATTCTGAATCAAACGTGCGATTGGTATTGTAAGTGACCAAAGTAAGCGGTTCGCCGCTATCGGTTCTGCCAATTTTATAGGTTTTGATCGAAACGTAAGCAGCATCCAAATCTTCATAATATGCCATTACCTCATCATAGGTTGGCGTTTGATTGCCGTCTCCTTTTTCAAAGGGAGTTACGAGATCAAAATCTTCGGGCTTGGGTTTTTCGGCACAAGAGAGGGCGATAAGAAATACGAGACTGAGTAGGGCTGCTTTCATATGAATTTTAAAAATGATGAAATGCTAAAATTACTAATTAATTGAAGTTTGCACTCTGATCTTTGTTCAGAAACTAAAAGAACGGGCGGTATTGCTGAATTCTAAAATCAAAGGTTGAAAATTGCGGATCTTTCAACTTTTGCTCTTTATACCTTTTCATGCTGCCAATGGCGCGATTGGCAGCTCCCGAGGGTGCAGTTAAGGAAACAGTTTTTACAAAACGCTCTCCGATTTGAAACTGATGAATACGCGGTACTTCTGAAGAAATAACGTCAAGTTTTAAGTGATGTTCCTTGAGTTGTTTCCTAAAAAAATACTCCGGGCCGTTTTTGCTAGCGCCTCCGGTAAAGATTAGCGTATGGATCTGCGGAAATCTTTCAAGATAGCCTATCAAATCACGTAGTTCTACCTCTTGCATTCCTAGATCTGAAGCATCAACTTTTTCGCGTTTTGCAGCAGCTACAATATCACAAACGCCAATGTTTCGGCTTTTGAGAAAATGGGAGCGCTGCTCAATGGCGTGAGCAGTATTTTCATAAACCAAACCCAGATCAAAAATTTGATCGAGAATGGGCCAAAGCATTCCGTTTTTACTTCCGTAGCAAAAATCTACATCTTCGGGTAGCAAATCTCCTGTGGTAAACCGTGGAGGCGGCAAAGTGCCTACAATGAGTTTGGTTGCGTGTTCAAGATTAAATGGAGGATAGGGATGCGTGTGTTCAAACATTTAAGAAGGATTTGCGTCCTGCTTCCACTTGATCCCACAGCCTAAGCTGGGCTTTTGATGTTCATTTTGTTGACGATTATTAAACACATTATCAAGGGCTTCACGCAGGTCCCTTCCGTTTACGGGGATGCCATTTCCTGGGCGAGAATCGTCTAACTGACCGCGATAAATAAGTTTTAATTCCGCATCAAATAAATAAAAATCAGGGGTACACGCAGCGTCATAATCCTTAGCCGTTTGCTGTGTCTCGTCGTATAAATAGGGGAAGCTGAAATTGTATTTTCTTGCGGTCTCCCGCATCAACCACGGACTGTCTTCAGGATAATTTTCAACATCGTTACTACTTATAGCAACAAAACCAAAACCCAGCACACGGTAATCATTGGCAATGCGCACAACCTCGTCATTCACGTGTTTTACAAAAGGGCAGTGATTGCAAATAAACATTACTACCGTTCCACGTTCACCGGCAACATCAGTTAGCGTCACGTGTTTATTGGTGAGTGGATTAGGAAGCGTGAAAAACGGAGCTTGTGTTCCTAACGGAAGCATATTTGAAGGTGTTCTTGCCATACTGTTGTTTCTAATTCCTAGTGTTAAATAGGTCGTACATAGGCTAAACTTGTTACAAATACTAAAGTTCTTTTAAATCTTTGGGCTCAGAAAAGAGCCTTTGTAACTTTAAATAAAACTAGCAATTATGAAAAATACATATAGTTCGCTTTCCGTAGCGATCGAAGAATTACAGAAAAAAGGATATGATACCGATTTTAATCTGGTAGACGAAGGGATCGAATCTAAAGCCCATAAAAAAACCTGGAAAGCAGGACAGATCGAAGTTGAAGAAGCTTTTAGATTTGAAGGAATGACCAATCCTGGAGACAATAGTGTACTTTATGTGATCAATACTGATAGTGGCGAGAAAGGCCTTTTAGTTGATGCGTATGGCGCATATAGTGGTCAAATCTCTCAAGAAATGATTCAAAAGCTGAAGATTGAGCATAATGAATAATGATCTCAAATGGTCTGAATTTGAACGCGTAGACATGCGTGTGGGGACCATTTTAAGCGTCAGTGATTTTCCTGAAGCGCGTAAGCCCGCTTTTCAACTCAATATTGATTTTGGCGATGTAATAGGTATTAGAAAAACTTCGGCGCAAATAACAAAAAGATACCAGCGACAAGAGCTTGTAGGCAAACAAGTGATAGCGGTGGTGAATTTTCCTAAAAAGCAGATCGCAAATTTTATGAGTGAATGTCTGTTGCTCGGCGCCGTAGAAGGCGAAGAAGTCACAGTGCTCAATCCAGATTTGCCTGTGCCTAATGGTTTACGTATCGGTTAACGTTGACGCCTGAAAAATAGTAAAGCCTCCCAAGTGGGAGGCTTTTTTATGTAGCAGATGTACGTGACAACTATGGTTCACCGCTGCGTGTTGGGCTGAGGTTTTTTGCTTCTTCTTCGGTGTACATCCTAGACTTAATAACAAACCGAATCCCAAGCGGAATTTCTAAAGAGAAACTCGAGCCTCTTCCCGAGGTAATATCTACAGTGAGTTGCGTATGCTTCCAATATTCAAATTGGTCTTTAGACATATAAAACTCACAATCGTGTATTGTTCCCAGATATACATCGGTTTCATTGATCATCAGATCTCCTTTTGGGAAACACATTGGGGACGAGCCGTCACAGCAGCCGCCGCTCTGGTGAAACATAAGTTCGCCGTGCTCTTCCCGTAATTGATCTATAATTTTCTTTGCAGCATCTGTTGCTTCTACACGTGGTGTCATCATTTGATTTTTAGAAAAAGCCCATTGCTTTTTTGTCATAAGAAATCAGCATATTCTTAGTATGGCGATAATGTGCCAACATCATTTTGTGATTCTCACGGCCAATACCAGACTTTTTATATCCGCCAAAGGGAGCGTGCGCAGGATAATTGTGATAATTATTTACCCAAACACGGCCAGCTTTGATCGCTCTTGAGATTTGATAGGCTTGGTGTGTATCACGCGTCCAAACTCCGGCACCTAATCCATACAGGGTGTCATTTGCTATTTCAATAGCATCTGCTTCATCTTTAAAAGAAGTCACGCAAAGTACCGGACCAAAGATTTCTTCTTGAAAAACGCGCATTTTATTATTCCCTTTCAAGATCGTAGGCTGAATATAATATCCTCCTTCTAAGCCTTCGTTATACGCGGCATCGCCACCACAAAGTACTTCGGCGCCTTCCTCTTTACCAATATTGATATAATTCAAGATTTTCTCATATTGATCATTAGAGGCTTGTGCACCCATCATAGTATCGGGACTTAGAGGATGACCTAGTTTTATAGCTTTGGTGCGTTCTACTACACGCTCCACAAAAGCATCAAAAATACTTTCTTGTACGAGTAAGCGAGATGGACAAGTACATACTTCACCTTGATTTAAGGCAAACAGCGTGGCTCCCTCAAGGCATTTATCAAAGAATTCATCATCAGCATCCATTACACTTTCAAAAAATACATTAGGAGATTTTCCTCCAAGTTCAAGGGTGACCGGCGTGATATTCTTAGAAGCATATTGCATTATTAATTGTCCCGTAGTGGTCTCACCGGTGAATGCGATCTTATTGATACGCGGACTAGAAGCAAGCGGTTTTCCCGCTTCGGCGCCAAAACCGTTTACGATATTGAGTACTCCGGCCGGTAGAATATCTTCTATCAATTCCATAAGAATTAAGATTCCAACAGGAGTTTGCTCAGCTGGTTTGAGCACTACGCAGTTTCCGGCAGCTAGTGCAGGAGCGAGTTTCCAAGTTGCCATTAAAATTGGGAAATTCCAAGGAATGATCTGCCCGACGACCCCTAGAGGCTCTGTGACATTAATACAGACCGTATTACTGTCTAGCTCACTTACCGAACCTTCTTCTGCTCTGATCACCCCGGCAAAATATCTAAAGTGGTCTACGGCAAGCGGTAAATCTGCAGCCATCGTCTCGCGGATCGCTTTACCATTATCCCAGGTTTCGGCACGGGCAAGCGCTTCTAGATTTTGTTCCATCACATCCGCAATTTTTAATAATAAATTACTGCGGTATGCTGCAGCAGAATTGTTCCACTTTGGAGCAGCCTCCCAAGCGGCATCTATTGCTTTTTCGATATCTTCTGAGGTAGATCTCGGAATGCGTGTAAAATTTGCACCGTCAACCGGTGAAACGTTATCAAAGTATTGCCCTTTTACAGGCGACGTCCATTTACCGCCAATAAAGTTTTCATACTGATCTTTAAATTTTGGCTTCTCTACAACGTTTGCGGAAGCAGTCTGTACATCACTCATAAGATTGTTTTTTTAATTATACGTTACTTAAATTGTTGCTTAGAAATTTGAGGTAATGCTATTAGCATTTTTGCGTTGTCTAAAGTTAACGAACACATATTCTTAGACCTTGACCAATTCTATCAAAAAAGTGTACGATCCTCTCAAAAATTGTTAATGTGTTAATTATAGGTGTATTAAATTGTATATTTAATACATAAACTTCGTCCGTTTAAGGATATTATAATTTAAGTATGCATTTGCCCGACGCGTTTTATAAAAACAGAAAGCTTGAGAATCTGGTGGAAAATCAGACTTCTTATACTTTGAATAATGCTGCAATGCACGTTTTTGAAACGCATCAACAGGCAGAACGCGTGTTGCTGCAGTTTGATAAACCGGTTTTGGCGAGTATGCTTCACGGGAAGAAAATTATGCACCTGCGCGATCATAACAGTTTTGATTTTTTGCCCGGTGAATCTTTGATTTTACCTGCAGACGAACTGATGTGTATAGATTTTCCGGATGCGGAACACCGCAATCCTACGCGTTGTTTGGCTATGGCAATTTCTGAAGATAAAATCAAGAATGTGGTAACCTTGATGAATGAGAATATCGGCAAGGCTGATGGGCAGGAGTGGAGCTTAATGGATTATAATTTTCATTTTACCAACGACGCCGGCATCTTTCAGATCTTGCAACGCTTGCTTTTTCTTTTTACTGAAAATCATCCGTCAAAAGATTTTTTTGTTGATAATATGTTGCAAGAATTGATCGTACGCATTCTGCAAACCAATAACCGAAAAATCTATACCGATAAGGCGCTAAAACTAAGCAACGATAATAGGTTAGCTTTCATAATTCAATACATCCGCGAACATCTGCACGAGTCCCTTTCCGTAGAAACATTGAGCAAAAAAGCGTGTATGAGTGAATCTAATTTTTACAGAGTATTTAAAAACGAACTTGGTATTTCTCCTGTTGATTTTATCAATACCGAACGTATAAAACTTGCCGTCAGCTTACTTCAGGACCCTAACAAAAAGATAAAAAATGTGTATTTGGAGTGTGGTTTTGAGAGCAGATCATATTTCAACCGAGTATTCAAACGTATGAACCAGATCTCGCCCGGAGCATTTCAGGCAAAGGCAGCGCAGCATTAAAACGCTACATCAAACGACTTCATTTTGTGTAAGTAGCTAGAGAGCGCTTTACTCGTATTTTGCTGAATTTTCAATTTCATAAACCTTGTCCACCCTAAAAGGTAGCCTTTGAAACCCAGCGCTTGTTGTGACCAGCGCCAAAGATCAAAATGATCTGTATGCTGTACGATTTTACCGTTTTGAAAGCTGAAAGTTCCCACTACGTGATTGACCACTTTTCTTTTTTGCGGTCCATAAGTATAGGTAGCAGTCCATTTTGCACTACCGTTATAATCATTGGCTTGAACTTCACTAAAATCAATCTGTAACGCATCGCCACCGCGCTCAATAAGCATATACCACATGGCAAAAGCACGTTTCCCTTGAATTTTTCCAAAAGCGGGATCTTCAAAGATGATGTTTTTGGCATAGCAAGCGGTCATTCCTTGTGGATCGTGATTCTTAAAAGCCAGGTAGAAATCGGTAATCAATTTTTCGTTGGGGTGCATCAAAACCAGTTTAAGACTTAAAATTACGTCAAAGCTTAGAGTTTTTCCGCAGCATACCTAATTTAAATGCTGTCTAAAAAGCATACTGTTACTTATTGAATAAGGGTTTGAGTTTATTTCGGCTTTCAAAAAGGAACCAAATATCTAAAGCAAAAAATACAATTGCCATAAGTAAACCGCTGGGTTCGTTTAGAAGGTGTAGCAGTAAAATGCCCACTAGAATAGGGAACAACATAATTGCGCCTAAAGCACGGGTAGGTTTGAACATCACCAGAATTCCTGCGATAATTTCTACAATTGCGATGAGCGGCATTAACCAGCCTATAGTTGTAAACGCGTTAAAAAGTTCTAGCATTTCGGGAGACATATCTTCAGGCAAGGGCATATAGTTGAAGAATTTATTCAAACCTGAATTGATGAATAATAAGCCAAAAAGCACACTTATGATAAATAAGATTTTTGATTTCATATGCAGAAGTTTAATAACGCTTTAGTAGAGTTTTACTAACTATTTTTTCAAATAGCCTGGGTTTTCTGTTTCCTCTAAATTAAGTAAATTGAAGGAAAATAATAAGGACTCAATCGTTGTATATAGTTTTTTGTTATTGATTTATAAAAACTATAAATCAAAGTTATTGAAAAGCTAGTGAATTATTGAAGTTCTTTACACTCGAATAACATTTAAAATTCAACAGACAAATGGAAAATAAAAACGGAAAAGATCACGGTACAGATGGTAAGGTTTGGGATGTAAACGAATCTTCTAAATGTCCGTTTCTGAGTGGTGAGATGAATCACGTCACCGGTCAAGGAACGACAAATAGAGATTGGTGGCCTAACCAATTAAATCTTAATATTCTAAAGCAAAATTCTTCATTAGTTGACCCGATGGATGAAGATTTTGATTATAGCGAAGCCTTTAAAAGTCTTGATCTCGCTGCGGTAAAACAAGATTTGCACGATCTGATGACTGACAGTCAAGATTGGTGGCCTGCAGATTATGGGCACTACGGTCCGTTTTTCATTCGTATGGCTTGGCACGCAGCCGGAACTTACCGTATTCACGATGGTAGAGGAGGAGCAGGAAGTGGGCAACAACGTTTTGCACCGTTAAACAGCTGGCCGGATAACGCCAACTTAGATAAAGCGCGTTTACTTTTATGGCCTATTAAAAAGAAATACGGTAACAAATTATCTTGGGCAGATTTATTGATCTTGGCAGGAAACTGCGCCCACGAGTCTATGGGACTTAAAATGTTTGGTTTTGCCGGTGGTCGTGAAGATGTATGGGAACCTGAAGAAGTATATTGGGGAGCAGAGACCGAATGGCTAGGCAATAAAGAACGTTATGAAGGCGGCGAACTAGAGAAAGCACTAGGTGCTGCACATATGGGATTGATCTATGTAAATCCTGAAGGGCATAACGCAAATCCAGATCCGGTTGAATCTGCACATTTCATTAGAGAGACTTTTGGGCGTATGGCGATGAATGATTATGAGACTGTAGCTTTAATCGCCGGTGGTCATACTTTCGGAAAAACACACGGTGCAGCAGATCCTGAAGAGCACGTGGGTGCAGAGCCAGCAGCAGCAGGAATGGAAGCTATGGGAACCGGTTGGAAAAACAACTTTGGTTCTGGTAAAGGAGCAGATACCATCACCAGTGGATTAGAGGGAGCTTGGACGGATACGCCTACACAATGGAGTAATAAGTATTTTGAAAATTTATTTGGTTATGAGTGGGAACTTACTAAAAGTCCTGCAGGAGCATACCAATGGAAACCAAAAGATAATGCCGGTGCCGGTACCGTGCCTGATGCGCACAGACCCGATGTAAAACACGCACCGTTTATGCTGACTACAGATTTATCGCTGCGTTTTGATCCGGAATACGAGAAGATCTCTAGACATTTTATGGAAAACCCAGAGGAGTTTGCAGATGCTTATTCTCGCGCGTGGTTTAAATTAACACACCGTGATATGGGACCAAAAGAGCGCTATCTAGGTCCTGAAGTACCTCAAGAAGAATTGATTTGGCAAGACCCAATCCCGGCAGTAGATCACGAGTTGGTTTCAGATGCAGATGTAGCGCATCTTAAAAAGAATATTTTAGAATCAGGTCATTCCATTTCAGAATTGGTATCTGTAGCTTGGGCTTCTGCATCAACCTTTAGAGGTTCTGATAAGCGTGGAGGAGCTAACGGTGCACGCATACGTTTTGCACCACAACGTACTTGGGAAGTAAACAATCCTGAGCAGTTAGACGCTGTTTTAAAAACATTAGAAGGGATTCAAAAATCTTTCAATGATTCGCAAAGCGGAAATAAGAAAGTTTCATTAGCAGACCTTATTGTGCTGGCAGGTAGTGCTGCAGTAGAGAAAGCGGCTCAAGATGCCGGTCACGATATCAATGTGCCTTTTACCCCTGGTCGCGCAGATGCTTTAGAAGAAAAAACCGATGCTTCAGCCTTTGATGCGCTAGAGCCGGTAGCTGATGGTTTCAGAAATTATATGAAAGATCGTTTTGCAATTAAAGCGGAAGAATTCTTGGTAGATCGCGCACAGCTTTTAACCTTGACACCACCAGAAATGACTGTATTAGTAGGAGGTTTACGCGTATTAAATACCAATTTTGACGGTTCTGATTACGGAGTTTTCACTGATAAACCGCAAACCTTAACTAATGATTTCTTTGTAAATCTGTTGGATATGAATACCACGTGGAAAGCAGTTTCTGAAGAAGATGAACTCTTTGAAGGAAGTGACCGCAACACCGGAGAGAAAAAATGGACCGGTACCCGTGTAGATTTGATCTTTGGTTCAAATTCAGAGTTAAGAGCGCTAGCAGAAGCCTATGCGCTTGAGGATTCTGGCGAGCGTTTTGTAAAACACTTCGTGAAAACTTGGGTTAAAGTAATGAACTTAGATCGTTACGATCTTCAATAATGGTAAGATTAGAATAATAAGAAAGGCGACCACAGGTCGCCTTTTTTTATGTACTGACTTTATTTTCTAATTGCTTTCCCTGTTCAAAATCGGTTAGATTTCTTAGCGTTACTTGTGCGATCTGTTCAAGCGCTTCTACAGTGAAAAAACCTTGATGTCCTGTAATCAGGACATTAGGAAAGGACATCAGTCTTAAAAAATCATCGTCTTTGTTTACTGTTTCAGAAAGGTCGTTAAAAAATAAACCCGATTCCTGCTCATAAACGTCGATTCCTAAATACCCTAGTTTCTCGCTTTTTAGAGCTTCAACCACGGCAGTGGTGTCAATCAAAGCGCCGCGCCCGGTATTGATAAGCATAGCGCTTTCTTTCATTCTCTCAAAAGCTTCAGCATTCATCAAGTGATGTGTATGTTCGTTAAGCGGGCAATGCAGTGAGATAATATCAGCTTCTTTTAGAAGTTTATCAAGGTCAACGTAAGTGACGCCAGACTCTTTTAATTCCGTATTCGGTTTGATATCATAAGCCAAAACTTTACAGCCAAACCCCAACATAATTCTGGCGAAACATTGCCCAATAATCCCGGTGCCAATTACACCTACAGTCTTTCCGTAGAGATTAAAACCGGTTAGTTTTTCTAATGAAAAGTTGTTTTCACGCACGCGATTATAGGCCTTATGCGTTTTGCGATTGAGCGTAAGGATAAGCGCGACTGCGTGCTCGGCCACCGCTTGTGGTGAGTAAGCAGGCACGCGCACTACCGGAATATTTTGAGCTTCGGTTGCTTTTAGGTCAACATTATTAAACCCTGCACAGCGCAGGGCAATGATTTTCAGGCCGGCATCGGCTAATTTATTAATGGTCTCAGCGTTAAGGTCGTCGTTCACAAAAACACATACTGCGTCATAATCTTTGGCCAAAGAAGCCGTGTGCGCATTCAGCGCAGTTTCAAAAAAGGTGAGTTGGTGATTAAAATCGGTATTGATGCTTTCAAAAAATTCCTGATCGTATTTTTTTGTACTGAAGAAGGCTACTTTCATAAAATGAAGATTTAAGCACTCTAAGTTATTTTATTTCGCCTTTAAACCAAAGTTTTAAACGTTGGTAGAATATAAGTGTTTGTTAAAGTGTGGTTTATGAATATTTTAGAACTTTAGCGGTCTAACAACTAATTCCTGGTTGCCAAAGCAGGAAACCACATTCTCCATCTTATGAAAGCTATAACCATAGACGAAGTCATTGAGCAACTTGACGCCATTATTCTGACCGAAAAGCAAAACAATAGCCCTATGGCATTTTTTCCTATTCTTTATAATCGTGTGACTAAACGCATTAAAGCCGGAATAGAAGCTGAAGAATTTGATGATAACGCGCGGATGGAAAAATTAGATGTCATCTTTGCCAATCGTTATATCGAAGCCTATCAACACTATAAAGCAGGAAATCCTCCTACTGAAAGTTGGCGCAATGCCTTTAAAGTTTCTGAAGCACTAGTGATGCAGCACTTGCTTTTGGGTATAAATGCGCACATCAATCTCGACTTGGGTATTGCAGCTGCAGAAACCACGGGAGCTCACGCTTTAGCCGATTTTGAACAAGATTTTAAAAAGATCAACGAAGTTCTCGCAGCGATGGTTGCTGATGTAAAAGCTGCGATTGGTAAAGTGTCACCGCTGTTCAAATTACTGGAATTGGTAGGTAAAGGGAAGGAAGATAAGTTGGTCTCTTTCAGCATTAATATTGCTCGGGATGGTGCTTGGCTATTTGCTAATCAATATGCCGCAGCGGTTAAAAAAGAAGATGCGATCGCTGACCGTGATCAGGTAATTGCAGCTTTAGCCGTGCAACTTGTAAACCCAAAGAGTAAGCTGTTACAAGTGGTCGCAAAGGTGGTGCGCTTTTTTGAGGTAAAAGATGTGCAGCGCGTTGCAGCGATTTTAGAACGTTGATTTATTTATAATCCAAATTAAAGACTTTAAGGCTTATCTCTAGAGCTTTAACAATTTTGATAGATCACTTACCTTAAACTGGATCATAGCTAATATGAGCTGCTCCGGGAGAGGTTCACTATGCGGAAACTGTACTGATCCTTTGCCATTTTTATAACCTGATAAGTGATCTTTGAAATGCTCGTGAGTTACCGGAGTGGCATAAAACCTATGTGATTTACAAATCCACCAAAATAAACCAACGGCTTTTTATTCAATTTGTACGCCGGCATATGATACGAAATACCTTCAGTCGCCTCAGGCGCAGCCTTTTTGATAAGGCTGCGTATCAACTTCATTTTTTCTTGAACTTCCTCAGGAAATTCAGCAATATATTCACTTACATTGGTTGCTTCCGTGGTATTCATACGTTTAAGATTAACCTCCTAAAGCTAATGAAAAATTCAATTATATATTACTGGCGGTCAAGTGCGTTTTGCATCGCTTCCATTAAAAGTCCTACATGATAACCATCAACTAAAGCGTGGTGCGCGTGCACAGAAATAGGTAAAGTCACCTGTCCTGCTTCGTGCTGAATTTTACCGAATGTGATCTTCGGGCAACTGTCGTTGATTGAAAACTTACGGGCGTGAGAAACCGCACTAAAAGTAAACCACGGCAACGCAGAATAATGAACCACCTGATCTGTCATTCCATCAGGCATCAGTTGGGTTGTGCTTTGAACGCGTTCTTTTTCCGTAGAAAAATTGGTTTTAAAATGGTTGAAATCCGCTGCGTGTTGGATCAAGGAAAAACCAAAAGTATGATTTGGTCGGGCTATTGTCGTAGAGACGTCAATACGGTCGTAAGCGATGATTTTACCTTTATGAATACGCTGCTTAAAATTAGGAATCGCATTT
The DNA here is from genome assembly GCF_020310025.1 of Leeuwenhoekiella palythoae. Lineage (GTDB taxonomy): Bacteria > Bacteroidota > Bacteroidia > Flavobacteriales > Flavobacteriaceae > Leeuwenhoekiella > Leeuwenhoekiella palythoae. Next base: position 1,009,585 of record NZ_CP084318.1, on the reverse strand, counting down.
ACAGCCGTATTCGCCGCATGCAAATAATACGCAAAAATGGGTAATGCGTTGGCTTTGCAATAAGCGTAAGCTCTGGTGAGATCTACGGTTGTGGTTATTCCAAAAAAAGGTTCTTCAAAATCTTTGAAAAAATTAAATTGTTCTTTTCGGGTATAGGTTTCTAGGGCTATTTCTTCTATCATGCTTAATTTTGTTTGTGCAAATTTCAAAAGCCCACAAACCCTAAACAAGGACATATGTCCCACCTAAACTATGTTTCAAGAAGCTTCTAATTTTCTGGATTTTGTTGAAGAGCTCTATGCGCAGGACACAGCGGGAGTATCGCTAATAGAATTTAATGCGAAAGAGATGCTGATGCATCAAGGAGCTGCTGCACAACATGTTTTTGTTCTGAAAAGTGGTCTGTGTAAAATAGGTCTAGAGGAAGAAAACGGGAAAGAATATATTCTGGCTTTTTTGAGCACAGGGGAAATTTTAGGAGAATTAGAATTGATTCGTGACGAACCACGGTTATGTTCGGTACAGGCATTGAATAAAGTGGAAGCTTATAAACTCACTAAAGCGTGTTTTCTCAACTTGTTGAATACTGATCTTAAGCTGAATCGCCTCATCATAAATGCCTATGCAGAACGCATTACCAACACCAGTAAAAAGGCTTCTTTTCAGAAATTATATACCACTGAAAACGGACTGCAACGCATTCTAAAACTTCAAGAGACTGAAAATATCGAGATATCAAAAGCAGACCTATCTGCTTACCTGGGAATTTCGGTGCGTAGTTTAAATCGCTTATTGAAGCAACGCGGAGATTCCTAAAATACTTCATAATCAGGAATTCAAAACCTCTTGTAGATACGGTGCTGTCTTACTTGTACTGCTTACAGCAACTTCTTCGGGAGTGCCGGCAACAACAATAGTACCTCCTTCGTCCCCTGCGCCGGGTCCCATATCGATCACCCAATCACTTGCTGCGATCACGTGCATATCGTGCTCAACAAGAACTACAGTATTTCCTGCTTCCACCAAATGATTGAGTTGCAATTGTAATTTTTCAACATCGGTAGGGTGCAGGCCGGTTGTAGGTTCGTCAAGTACGTACAGCGTTTTACCGTTATTTTGCCGTTGTAGTTCTTTGGCCAATTTGATGCGCTGTGCTTCTCCACCCGAAAGTTCGGTGGCGGGTTGTCCCAAACGTAAATAGCCTAAACCTACATCCTCTAGCAATTGAAGCGGTTTATGCACCCGAGTTTCGGCCTTAAAGAAATCGGTTGCCTCGGTTACGGTCATATCTAGTACTTCGGCAATGTTTTTATCGTTATAGGTAACTTCTAAAGTTTCGGCATTGTAGCGGGTGCCATCACATACAGGACAAGGTGCATAGACGCTAGGTAAAAACAACAACTCTACCATTACTGCACCTTCTCCTTCACAATTGGGGCAACGGCCTTTGCCTACATTAAACGAAAAGCGTCCGGCTTTGTATTTTCTCGATTTTGCCAGATCGGTCTTAGCAAAAAGTTTGCGTACGGTATCAAAAAGTCCAGTGTACGTAGCAAGATTAGAACGCGGCGTTCTACCTATGGGTTTTTGATTTACGAGCACCATACGTTTGAGATGCTCGCTTCCTGCGGTAATGCTTCCTGAAAGAGGTTGTTCAGATTCCTGTTGCAAAAGTTCATCCGACTCTTCGTTTTCTTCAAAAGTGGGGTTTCCTAAGTGTATCTTCATTAATTCCACTAGCGCCTGACTAACCAAGCTACTTTTACCGGAACCGGAAACTCCGGTAACTGAGGTCAGCGCCCCAATAGGAAAAGCTGCATCGAGCTGGTTAAGGTTGTTGCGTGTGATACCTTCAAGTTTCAGCCAATGTTGAGGTTGCTTGCGTGAAGGCTTTTGAAAAGGATTCTCGTTAAACAGATGTGCTCTGGTTTTTGAAGTGGCACAGTCTTTTAAACCTTCCGGTGGACCGCTGTATAAAATCCTGCCGCCACCTTCTCCTGCATCTGGACCTACATCAACGATCCAGTCGGCTTGGCGGACCACATCGAGTTCGTGTTCTACCACAAAAATTGAATTCCCGCCATCCTTCAACATCGTCAACGTGCGTAATAAAGCGGCCGTATCTGCCGGATGCAAACCTGCGGATGGCTCATCTAAAACATACACGACACCAAATAAATTACTTCGCACTTGCGTGGCAAGTCGCAGGCGTTGATGTTCTCCGGGAGAGAGTGTTGGCGTATTTCGGTCGAGTGCTAAATAACCTAATCCAAGATCGAGCAGCACTTCAATACGGCTGACAAAATCTTCGGCGATGCGTTGAGTGACCAATACTTTTTCTTGGTTGGTTTTTGCCAGTTTTTTTAATGCAGAAGCCGAACCTTCGCTGTACGGTTTGAAAATCTCAAGCAACTTATTCAGCGGAAGCTGAGCGATCTCGGCTATATCATAACCTGCAAAAGTTACCGAAAGTGACTCCGGGCGCAGACGCTTACCGTTACACGTCGGGCAAGTGCTGCCCACCACATACTCAGACACGCGCTTTTTCATCGATGCGCTGGGCGAATTGGCATAGGTGTGTAAAATGTAATTTTTTGCGCTGGTGTAAGTGCCTTTGTAGCTGGGTTGCTCGTTGTTCTTTAGCGCTTGCTGCACTTCCTGCGGACTGCGATCACGGAAGACCGGTACGGTAGGAGTTTCTTCAGTAAATAGAATCCAGTCTTTTTCTTCCTGCGGAAGTTCTTTCCACGGGATATCTACATCATACCCCAAAGTCACCAGAATGTCTCTCAGGTTTTTGCCTTGCCAGGCTTTAGGCCAGGCGGCAATCGCCCGATCTCTAATGGTTAAGCTGTCGTCAGGAACCAAGCTTTTTTCGGTTACGGAATACACTTTTCCCAGACCATGACATTCCGGGCAGGCTCCTTCGGGCGTATTAGTAGAGAAGGCGTCGGCATATAAAAGTTCTTGACCTTCAGGATAGTTTCCCGCGCGGGAATATAACATACGCAGCAAGTTAGAAAGCGTGGTCACCGAACCCACTGTAGATCGGGTAGAACCCGAACTGCGCTGCTGCTGTAACGCCACGGCAGGCGGTAGGCCATCAATAGCATCTACTTCAGGAATAGGCATTTGGTTGAATAACCTGCGCGCGTAGGGCGAAACCGATTCTAAATACCGGCGTTGTGCTTCAGCGTATAGGGTGCCAAAGGCTAAGGATGATTTTCCAGAGCCCGAAATACCGGTAAACACCACGAGGGCATCCCGCGGAATTTCAACAGAAACATTCTTGAGATTATTCTGGCGGGCGCCTTGCACGACCACATATCCTTCTTTAGCCATTAGCTTGTTTTATGGGCATCCTCAACGAGTTTAAATCCCGTCCCGATACCTATCGGGATGCCTCGCAATTGATATTTTTCTAACGCCTACTCTCGATCTAGGAGATAGTTTACGTATAGCGCCGAATATAACAAGAACTGTTTAGCTGACCTGCCGGATTTGGAAGTTTATTGGCGCCGCCAAAGGGTTTGATACTCGTCCCGAAAGCTTTCGGGATACCACGAAATTCAAAAGTCGTTTTCAATCAAGGCCTTACAGGCTTACTCTGAGGGAGTTTACGAGAATGCTAACGTTGCGAGCGAAGTTTGATCAATTATTTACCCCAATTTTGAAGTCGGTCTAAGTACAGGTAGCTTTCTACAAATTCCCGATGATGTGCATCGGTCATTTTTTCTAACAGTTCTAAGGCCGAAATATAACTTGCCAAGTTTCCGTTAGAGGATAAAAACTTACCGTCTTCTACAAAAGTGACTAAGCTGTCGTTTTGCACGAGCAGCTCAGGATAGTCTTTTTGTAGTTGTGTTCCGCCGCCAATCCAGGTAACGATCTTATGTCCTTTTGCAATACCCGAAGCACCTATAAGTTGAGCCCCCGCACAATTACTCACGGTGTATTGGGTTTCTTCATTTTTCTGCTTAATGAAATTCACAAGTGCTTCATTATGCACCTGCGCATACATATCATACGCGCTGGGTACAAATAGCGCGGTTAGTTTAGGGCAATTTTCAATAGTATAATCAGGAACGAGATGCAGGCCTTCTTCGGTAGTGATTGGGTTGGTAGTTTCAGCAATGGTAATCACGTTGAAAAGTTGCTCACCTGCTTCTGTAGGCTTTGCAAACACATCTGAAGTTGCGACCACCTCGCTTTGTAAAACGCCATTATACATCAGCAAGCCAATAGTTGGTAATTCAGGATTGAAAGGCTTGAGATGTTTGGTTAGCGTGTCTGTGCTTGTTGTATTTTCTTCTGTAGCGACTTCTGCCTTTTTACTTTGAGTGTTGCAACTTGTTAGGAGAAGGGCAATACTGAGAATGGATAGGATTTTGAGCATAAAATGGAATTGTTTTATTGGGTGTTTTTCTGCGAACCAAAGATCTTTTCAAACGCGTGATATACCGCAATGTGCAAAGCGTCACCGTGATCTTTATCTTCAAGGAATTCATAGAAGATACGCGTCTTTTCATCTTGTTGTTGCTTCAGTTTGGTGTATAGTGCTTTTGCCGTACGTTCCATGACTTCGCCTTCTTTACCACCGGCGATATAAATGGATTTTGAAGAAGTAAAGGAAGGCGTTGGCGCATTCAAAAGCTTCTCATCATCCCACCACAAACTCGGACTCACAATAACATAATTATCAAAAAGCTCCGGTTTCTTAAAGAGGATCTCTGTGGCTAGAAGTCCGCCTAAGGATTGACCAATAAGCGTTTTTTTTTCTGAAGTTTTAAAATTGGCCGCTATAAAGGGCTGTAATTCTTCCTCTAAAAATTGAATAAAATGTGCCGATTTGCCCGAAGTGGGGAATTCCTCTTGATCTAAGCTATTTTGAGAAGGGTAGGTGAAATCTCGTTTTCGGTCTACATTGGCGATGCCTACGACAATCGTTTCCGGAAGCATATTGATCCAAGAGAACGAACCAAACTGAACGATCCCGGCTATATGTATAAAGTCTTCGTCTTTAGAACCGTCGAGTAAATAAATGACCGGATAGGTTTTTAAGCTATCAGCCGAATAATGCTGCGGAAGATACACGTTGAGCACCCGTTCTTCCTTTAAAATTTCAGACTGAATACTTATAGATTTTCCGATAGTAAAATCGGTTTCACTCAGTTTTTTAGGAAGCTTTTGACCAAGAAGGCTAAAGCTACAGAAGAGTAGGAGTACTAGGCTAGCTTTCATTGTGCACTGTTTTAAATAAATCATCTATTCTTCCTCTAAAATTAATTCAAGTTCTCCTTTACCGGAAAGTATAAAATTATTTTCGTCGGTTGTCGTTTGACTCGAAGATGAACTATTGTGGAATGATTTTCCGTCTAGTTCTTTGGGCAAAATAAGCTTTAGCGTCCAATCTGGTTGGGTTTGTGTGACGCGCAGTTTTATGCGGTCGTCAGTTTTAGTATAGAAGACTGAAACAGTATTCTCTCCAATTTTCACGTCTTCCAGAGCGACATCATCCCAATCTTTGGGCATTTGAGGTTTTACCGTTACGGTGTGGTTTGCAGCATCAGGAGCGATACCAAAAAACTGCTGCACGATAGGAATCGCAAAGCCATAAATATTCCAGGCCTGGCTGATCATCCCATAATCTGGCGAGACTTCGTACATACTGCCGGGAAATGCAAAGCTAAATGAGCGGGTCATACGCTTGATGTAATCTAGCGCAGCATCGGGATTCCCGTAGTTGTTTTCGGCAATTGCCTGTACACTTGTGGGCAATGTCATCACGGCTCCTGTGTAACTAAAACTCGAACTGCCTTTAAAGGAGCCATCGTCGCTTCCTGCAGAATCGTCACGGTCAATACCCGTAACAAAAACTCCAAACGGATTTACAAATTGCTCCGCGGTTTTTAATGCTTTTTTTGCTTTTTCGGGTGGAGCGATTCCCATTTCCATAGGTGTATTTACCACCCAATTATGATACAAGACAAAAGGTCGTGCTGCTGAAGGATTATTCTTGATGTAGTCGCGCGTCTCTTTCAATTCTTTAACTGCCCAGGGTTTCTTAAGCGTGTCTGCACGTACGATCGCATCTTCAATAAGGTGTAACGCTTGTGCATCGGTGCCTATAAAATCTGCATACGAGTTGAATGTTTCAGACCAGAATTGTGTGTTTATCTGTTCTTTTAGCACGGCTGCCTTCGCCTTGTAATTTTCCGCAGTTGCGGTATCCTTTAAAACTTCAGCGATCTTAGCAGCATCTACCAGTGCCCGTTGCGTATAGCTTGCTACATCTATCATTTCGCTGTCGAGGCCGTGAATTTCCATCATTCCGTAGCCGTCGGGAAACAAATTTTGATCAGTATCTTTTTCGGTCAGTAGCCAGTGCATACCTTTTTTGATGGAAGGGTAATAGGTTTCTAAAAACTTTTGATCGCCATTCCAGCGATATACTTCCCAAATAAGCGACGCAAACTGTGGAGTTTCGTTAATGTTTCCGGGATTGAATACAGCACCGTTAGTAGAGACTTCGTGTACCATGCGGCCGTTGCCATTAGTAGCTTCAGAAAGGCTATCGAGCAGACGAATGCTTGAATATACAGTTTCGGTCTGACCAATGGCCATAAGTCCTTTTAAGGCATACTCGCTGTCTACCCCAAACCACCATGGATAATCAGGAATCCCCGCCGAAATACCGGTCCCAACCTCCGGCACGCGGCGCACCAGCCAATCGCTATTGTATTTTAACCATTCAAAAGCTTGTGCAATTGATTCATCAGGAATACTGAGTTTTGATTGTGAAGCCAATCGCTCGTAGCGCTCTTTTTTAGCTTGAAATAAGTCGTTTGATTGCCCTAGCATTTTTTTATAGGTTGCTAGTGCCGCAGCTTCCGATTGGTACGAGCCTGCGATGTAATAGGTGAAAACTGTAGTAGAAGCAGCAGGAAGCTGTAGCGTGTGACTCAAGCTGCTTTGTGTTGTAGCATCCTGAGTTGAGGTCTGTGCCGTTGCTGTAGGTTTTACCGAAGATCCAAAAAGTACGTGCCACGGGTTATTTTGATCTTTTACCTTCCATAGCTTATTTTTCTCATCAAAAACAGCTTGGTCTTTACTGTCTATCATTCCCGTACGATCTCCCAGCCAAGTAGGGCGCAGGTCACTTATTCCGGTGAAATCAAGTTGAATCTCTTTGGCGTCACCGGTATTTTTAATAGCCAATTGAATGATGATCCCTTCGGTATCATCGGGTACAAATTGCCAGCGTTGTATGTTGAGGTTTTTTTCAGCCCAAGCGAACTCGTGCATATTGGTAAACGGATAGTTTACAAAGCGATCGGCATTATTGAGTGTTAAGGTATCGTTTTCGTGTAGTACTGCAAGATCAAAGCCATCCATAAGTTTGGTGGGGTGATCCCAAATGCCGCCCATTTCGCCTTTAATATGCCATCCCAGATCAGGAAAAGAGCCATCTTGATATCCTACCATATATACACGATTTCCGGCAGTCACAAAAGGCGAAGCAAGGTAAGCTGTCTTTCCGGCAATAGAAGGGCTCTTTGCAGCAAGAGTTTTAAAAGAGGAGGGAGGTGTTGCGGTTTTGGTACAACCTAAAACCAGCATCAACACAGCAATCAGAATAATACGCATAGGGCTAAGTATCTAAAAATTGTAATTGCTAAATATAGGGATTCTTATACAAGTGACTGTAGTGGTGTGGGGGACGGAAAAATTGTATCTGTAAAAGCGGAGCAGGAATTTTCGCTTCCTTTTTTTTGCTGAAAAACAGACTAACAAACAGCGATACATCGGTTTTAAGAGTTCTGAATTTGATCTAAAACCAAGTTGATCCAAAAAGAAAAACAGCTTAGTCCCGATGCTTCGGGAGGCTTATTTATATTTATAATATTGCGTTTTACATTCTTGTGCAACGGTTACCATTGTTGTGTGCAGTTTTTTATATTCCATTTCTACTTTTCCAATTACTCATTGTTGTCGGATGTTCATTGTCTATTGGATAATTCCGATTTACAAAGTCCAACTGTTTTGGTGTTAGTAAGACGAACATTCCATCATTTCCGCAATTTATGGGATAAAACTGCTCGTCCGAATTTTGTCTTCTCAATTCAGCGTTCAACATTTCTATAAAATTCACATAGGCAATTCCCCAATCCAAGTCGGAAAATTGTCCATCAAATGCGGTGTATTCGATTCCGTTCAATTCAATTGTGTGTTTCCAACTATTTTGGTCTTGTTCGCTTTTTTCGTTTGCAAATTTTAATTCAAGTCCAAGTTTGTCAAAAGTCGGTTTGACTTGGTTCAAATATTCAGTCAATCCGCCAATCTCGAATAGTTCCTCGCAGTCTACCCAATGATAGCGATTGTCCATAAAATTCAGAGTTTCACCACGCATTGGTCCTTGAAAGAAATTCAAGTCCGTATAAGCCTTTTGAAAGTCGTTTTTAACGGTATCCGATTCAGATTCGTTGGTCAGATTGAAATAACCTAATTTTTCCAATTCCGCAACGACTTCTTTTCCGCTTAATTTTTTCTGAATTACTTTCTCTGGGTTTGGGTTTTTGATTTTAGAAACCGCATTGTCCTTTTTGGAATTGCAAGCCCAAAAAGAGGAAAGAATTATGATTAGAAAAATATGTTTCATTGGTTTGGTCAAATTGCACACAACGGTCTTGGCTATGGTTTCATTCCTGATGATTTTCTGTATTGTTCCGCAACGGATTAAAGATGGTAAATTTCACTGCAATGAGCTATACACGTAATTAGCCTTTGTTATTCTAATTCGGTTTAAATATTGCTATTTCATCTCTAAATTCGGTAGTGATAATAGGTTTTACTCTTTTGCCATCTTTAGAAATAAAATAGATATCGGAATTATTATCGATCGTTTTGGTAAAAGAGATCCATTTCCCATCCGGTGACCATCGAGGCCATCGGTTATCATCTTTTCCATTCGTTAAGTTCACCAGATTCAAACCGTCGAATTCCATCATCATGATATCGCATTTACCATTGTCACAATGATGGAAGGTGATTAATTCTCCATTAGGTGAATATTCAGGTAGTGCATTAAATCCGTCTAAATTAGTTAATCTATTAAGTGACAGATCGGATAATTTTATTTCAAAAATTTCCGCAGTACCAGAATGATTTATTGAATCACTTACTTTAGTCTGAATACTAACTACGACCGTTTTTTCATCAGGCGAAAATTTAGCACCAGCTTCATAAAATTCGTTGTTTGTTATGCGTATTTTGGAATTAGTTTCAATATCATATAGATAGAGTTCACCTTTTTTGTGATGTTCACTCGATGAAATTATCATTCGTTCATTGTCCTTTGAAACATCGTTAACAGATTGGATTGTTGAATCATTAATGATAACTTTAATAGACTTATCGGAAATATTTACACTCTTGACCTTTCGTCTAGTTTTTTCATAGCTTGTATAAAAGATTTCCTTACCATCTTTGGACCAAGTTAGGTTGTATTCAGTGATATCAGAATTGGTTAAATTAATTATTTCTTTGTTTTCAGAATTTGTAATACAAATATCCAATGTGTTGTCTCGGTCAGTTACATACGCTAAATCGTAATTTTTACTTTGGCAACCCATTAAAGTCAGTAACATTAAGACTAATAGTATTTTCATAAGAAAGGTTAACGGGTTTGTGTATAGTTTCTTTGTGGAAAACATCTGCGAGTCCCGATAGTGATCGGGATTTTACCATACTTAAAGATAGTAAAGTTGCCCAAATAAAGGGTGAGGATTACCGCAGCAATGAATTATAGCCGGTGTTAGCAAACGTATTTTTTGTCAGAAGCTAAATTCCAATACTACAATTCTTTTATGAAAATAGTCATTAAAATCTGGGCTTAAACTTAAAATTCCGTTTATAAACAATTCGTTTCGTATCATTCCCGCAGCCTCTCTTTTCTCCCAGTATTTTTTAATTAAAGAATCAGAATCTTTTACAGTATAAAGTGCTTGCATATATTTCCCCGTTCCATTTATTTGCAATTCACTTACTGAATCTCTAGTGTAAATCTCATTCCATAATCCACTTTTATGAAATTCCGTATTTGTCTTGTCCGACTGAAATTTAAATTTTTCCGAATCCGTTGTTGAGTCAGAGATTAAGTCAGTCAGATATTGTTGATATCCTTTTTCGGTTGTCAAATTCGGATATATTTTCGTTAAATTTTTTTCAAAGTCAGATACGAGTAAATTCAGAGCATTTGTTTGTCTTTCGCCTAATACTTTTTCGAATTCTGTAATTCGGTTGTTAGTTTGAGTACAACTGATAGTCAAAATCAGAATCAGAATTAAATGAAATTTCTGCATTTCCTTTATATGTTTGCTAACGGTCTCGTATAACCGTCAGTTACGGGATTAAAGTTAATATTTTTCGGTTAAGCACTGACTTTAGCAATTCCGAGTGGATTCGGACGCAGTCGAATCCGCCGTAATTGCGGTTATACATTGTTACCTGCTGGCTTTTATGATTTCAGTTGTTTGGTCTGTTATACTTTTCGTTTGTAATTCTATGCTAAATATGTAAGCTTCCCTTAAAACTGAACTGTTTAGAAGTGTAATAATTCTTAATTTTAAACAGTATGAGACGAAGCAAATTCACACCAACACAGATTGCAAAAATTTTAAAGGAGTTCGACAACGGTAAGAGTGTTGAGGAAATCAGCCGCGAATACGGTGTCAGCACCTCTACCTTTTACAAATGGCGTTCTAAATACGCTGGTATGAGCAGCAAAGAACTTAAGCGTATTAAGGAACTTGAAGCTGAAAACGCCCGTCTAAAACAGATGTATGCCTCTTTAGCACTGGACCATCAAATGGCTAAAGAGATTATTGAAAAAAAGCTCTAAAGCCCTGCCGTAAACGTACCATAGCTAAAGAACTTATCCGCTACGGCATCAGTAGGGCGTGCCGTGTGCTTAATATGAGTAAAAGTGTTTACTATTATAAGCCATTACCCAAGGATGATACTCCTATAGAGAAGGCTCTTAGAGACAAAGCAGAAGAACATTCCGAAGAGGGTTTTTGGAAAGCCTACTGGCGAATTCGTAACGAAGGAAAGCCTTGGAATCATAAGCGGGTACACCGGGTGTATGTATCTTTAGGGCTTCCTTTAAGAAGAAAAGTAAAGAAGCGCCTGCCCGCGCGTATACAGGAGCCTTTGGAGATTCCTGAAGAATTGAATGATACTTGGAGTATTGATTTCGTAAGCGATGTTCTAGAAAACAAGAGACGCTTTAGATCTTTTAATGTTATTGATGATTTTAACCGAGAGGCACTACACATCGAAGTAGACTTTTCTTTGACTAGTAATCGGGTAGTCTGGGTACTCAATCACCTAATCAACCGACGAGGTAAGCCAAACCGGATCAGGATGGACAACGGTCCTGAATTCATAGCAAACCTTACTGCTGAATGGAGTAAAATGCATGAGATTGAATTTAAATACATACAACCAGGCAAACCTACTCAAAATGCTTTTGTAGAACGTTTTAACGGCTCCTATCGTAGAGGTGTCCTCGACAAGTACATCTTTGAAAATATTGATCAGGTAAGGGAGCAAACTCAAATATGGATGGAAGATTACAATAAATATCGTCCCCATGACTCACTGGGCAAAATAGCACCAGTGCAATACGCAAAACTCCATTCTCTTGGGGCTAGCCCCAAGAGAATGAAAAACAATAATTTTAAACCAGTTTTGGAAAATTAAGCAGTTCTAGTCTGGGGAAGCTTACAAATACTTCTAATTCCGTTTTTAAATTCATTTCCATTTCCAGATAGAATTTGGTGAAGAATTGTTTTTCGATATCATAGTATATTTGTCCTTTTCCAATTCCGTCCAATTCCATTTCGTAATCTTTATTTGCCGATTTTATAATATACACTTGGTCAAGGTCAAAATATCCAATTCCGTTTTCTACTTTTTTCAATGTATAAATTGAGTTGATTTCCATTTCAATTGTTACATCTGCAATTGGCATTGACATTGGGTTTTTCTGCTCAAAACTTTCTCCAACTTTAATTTTTCTGTTAGGATATTTGATTTGATTCATCATCGATTCCATTGAAGGAAGTAATGTTCTCTTTTTTTCTTCTTTCATTGTAGAAGAATATATAGAGTCAATTTTAGTCTTTCCGTCAATTGATTTTCCGAAAAATTTGGTTCCACTTGTTAAGGTCGGATTATTTGATTCTAATAATTCTATGTCAATCGGAAATTCGTTCCCTTTTAGTTTTCCAGTTTTAGAAACACTTTTTAAAAGGCTCGTATCTCTTGTTATTGTTGGGTTTTCAACTCCGTTTTTTTTAAAATTTTGAAGTATTTCGTCTGATGCAATATATTTTACATTGTTTTCCGAAATCTGTTTTTGGGTCAACGTGTAATTGTAGTTTGGTAAGTAACCAACTTTAAAATCAATTTCCTCTTGACTTTTACAAGAAGTAATTGAGATTGTCAATAAAATAAGTAGGATTGTTTTCTTCATTCGGTTTTTTCAGCTTGCAGGTAACGGTCTTGGCTATGGTTTCGTTGCGGAAAACGTCCGCAGGACTTTTCCGCCAGACCTAAAGATAGTAAAGTTGCCCAAATGAATTGTGAGGAATACCGCAGCAATGAACCATAGCCGGTGTTGGCAACTGGCTTTATTCTTCAATTATTTCATCTAAGAATGTTATTAAATCAATTTTAGCTGAATTAGAATTACCAACTTCATCTAAAAAGAATTTAAAATAATTAGCCCGATTATTATTGCGGTACTCTCCTAAATAACTGTCGCAAAGACAAATTTGATCTTCCTCAGTTGATTTTACAGTTTTTAGCAATAACTTATCATTTGTAAACTTTAGAATTTGTTGTCTACTCAAATTTAGATTTTGTTTTGTTCTAAATTTCTGAAGTTCAGGATCGTCGCTGTATTCGTCAAGTAAATATGTATATCGAATAGAATTCCATTTTTTTCCATTCCTTTTTATTTCTATTAATTCCTCGAATATTGCCCCTCCTTCTGGAAATCTCCAAATTCTTAAAATCTCATCTGGTTCGTAAAAGTCAGATATTCCAATTTTTTTCAGGTCAGAAGGAATTAATTTTGGTGTTTCCTCTTGGACTGAAAAAGAAAAAATTAAAATAAATATGATTACGTATTTCATTTTTAGCTTGTTGCCAACGGTCTCGTATAACCGTCAGTTACGGGTTTATATGCGTTAATTTTCGGTTTAGCACTGACGTTAGCAATTCCGATTGGATTCGGACGTAGTCGAATCCGCCGTAATTGCGGTTATACATTGTTACCTGCTGGCTTTTTTCACTTTCTGCCATTCAGATTTTAATTCCGACTCTACTTTTTCTATGTCTTCAGTTGAAGTCATACAACAAAATCCATTTACTAATTTCCAAGCCCGATATTTGTATTTAACTCCATTTAGTTCAATTTCCGATTCCGTTAAGTCAGTAAATTTTCGGTCAGTGTTTTCTGAGCCTAAATAAATTCCAGAGTCGAATTTCATTTTAGTTCTTGGTAAATTTTCATCAAACTCTGACGATGTATATAAAATCCCATTATTAGGAATTTTGATTGTTTTATTCCAATCTAGTTTAGAAATTTCTAAATCTTTTCCATTTTCTACTCCGTAAATTATTGAAACATATTGTTTATCAAAGTCCGATTCAATCTCGAGTGTTTTTATTCTTTCGCCATATTGATAAATTCCGATTCCGATGACAATAAGCAGAATCTCAATTCCAAATATTTTCTTTCGAGTTTTGAGCCACCTTTTTAGTCCGACATCTACAAACCAAATAACCAAAGCTATAGGAATGACAATCAAAGAAAAAATAAATCCCCAACCGGTTTCATCGGCAAACATCACATAAATTGTAAGCTTCCCCAGACTAGAACTGCTTAATTTTCCAAAACTGGTTTAAAATTATTGTTTTTCATTCTCTTGGGGCTAGCCCCAAGAGAATGGAGTTTTGCGTATTGCACTGGTGCTATTTTGCCCAGTGAGTCATGGGGACGATATTTATTGTAATCTTCCATCCATATTTGAGTTTGCTCCCTTACCTGATCAATATTTTCAAAGATGTACTTGTCGAGGACACCTCTACGATAGGAGCCGTTAAAACGTTCTACAAAAGCATTTTGAGTAGGTTTGCCTGGTTGTATGTATTTAAATTCAATCTCATGCATTTTACTCCATTCAGCAGTAAGGTTTGCTATGAATTCAGGACCGTTGTCCATCCTGATCCGGTTTGGCTTACCTCGTCGGTTGATTAGGTGATTGAGTACCCAGACTACCCGATTACTAGTCAAAGAAAAGTCTACTTCGATGTGTAGTGCCTCTCGGTTAAAATCATCAATAACATTAAAAGATCTAAAGCGTCTCTTGTTTTCTAGAACATCGCTTACGAAATCAATACTCCAAGTATCATTCAATTCTTCAGGAATCTCCAAAGGCTCCTGTATACGCGCGGGCAGGCGCTTCTTTACTTTTCTTCTTAAAGGAAGCCCTAAAGATACATACACCCGGTGTACCCGCTTATGATTCCAAGGCTTTCCTTCGTTACGAATTCGCCAGTAGGCTTTCCAAAAACCCTCTTCGGAATGTTCTTCTGCTTTGTCTCTAAGAGCCTTCTCTATAGGAGTATCATCCTTGGGTAATGGCTTATAATAGTAAACACTTTTACTCATATTAAGCACACGGCACGCCCTACTGATGCCGTAGCGGATAAGTTCTTTAGCTATGGTACGTTTACGGCAGGGCTTTAGAGCTTTTTTTCAATAATCTCTTTAGCCATTTGATGGTCCAGTGCTAAAGAGGCATACATCTGTTTTAGACGGGCGTTTTCAGCTTCAAGTTCCTTAATACGCTTAAGTTCTTTGCTGCTCATACCAGCGTATTTAGAACGCCATTTGTAAAAGGTAGAGGTGCTGACACCGTATTCGCGGCTGATTTCCTCAACACTCTTACCGTTGTCGAACTCCTTTAAAATTTTTGCAATCTGTGTTGGTGTGAATTTGCTTCGTCTCATACTGTTTAAAATTAAGAATTATTACACTTCTAAACAGTTCAGTTTTAAGGGAAGCTTACAATGCAATAAATTCCAATTGCAATTGCCAAAATAGAAAATGGTGTAATTCGTTTATTCATTTATTGTTTTTAGCACAATTTTGTTAAGCTTGCAGGTAACGGTCTTGGCTATGGTTTCGTTGCGGAAAACGTCCGCAGGACTTTTCCGTCAGACTTAAAGATAGTAAAGTTGCCCAAATAAAGGGTGAAGATTACCACAGCAATGAACTATAGCCGATGTTGTAATGCGTTTTTATTTATTAGTTCTTTTGTTTTCAACCTTTTCTTCAGGTGTTTCTTTTTTCCAAGTTATGTTATAATTTCTGTCAGTTTTATAATTCGTCCAACTTTCAATTCCGTCTTTCTCAAAATATAATCGTGTATGTAATTCATAACTTTTTGCGCTTAAAAATGTCAGTCCGTTTTCTTCGCAATATTTTTTTCCAGCTTGTTTGTTTCTATACTTTATCAAATAATCCCAAGAGCGAAAAAATATAAAACCACCAATAAGTATTGTCAAAATGATTATTCCAATGATTTTCATTCAGCGAGTCTTATTTGGAATTCAGTCATTTTTCCGTTTGCAATATCTTTTAAGTCATTGAGTGATTTCTGAAACCAATATTCCGTTTTGTTCTTGTCATAATAGCTGAAACAAAATTCCATTTCAGTCGCATCAAATCCGCCACAAAAGTTGTCAGTTTGAAATTCATCACAGCTTTCAATTTCACTCCATTCAGTTAATGTTAAATTCCGATTTAGAAGGTCTTTGAAAATATCTAATAGTTCATTGTTAACTATTAATTTCATTGTCGATTGCGGTTTTTCTTAAATGCAAGGTAACGGTCTCGGCTATGAGTAGTTGCGTGGTTTAGCAGTTAACTTTGCAAGTACACACCAAACTGAAAATCCGCGAGGATTTTCAGAAGTAGGCGAGAACAAGCAATTACTTATAGCCATTGTTGTCAACAGTTATTTTCAGTAATTGAATATGCTGTGTATTTGTCATAAGCCATTAAGTCAAAAACTTTTGATTGTCCAGTTTTCAGCCATTTTTTATAAATCAGCTTTCCATTCATATACACATATAATTCGTTGTCCTTTGATTCTTTGGTAAAAATCATTATTGTCGATTAAATTTTATTTGTTCCACGATATATTTTTCAATCAACTCTTTGTCCTCTTTATTCTTTAAAATCAAAAGTTCATTACTTTTATGAGTCCGATAATTCATTAAGAATTTAGTTTTTCCACTTCGAGTCAATTCCGAGTATTCAAATCGGTTTGGATTAAAGTTTTCGCTTATCAATTCCGTTTTTTGAGTTCGGTCAAGAAATTTTTTCAGTCGGATTATTTTTCCGCTTTTCTCGTCTATTTTTAATTCCGAGTAGTAAATCCAAGAGGCAAATCGATAAATTGTGTATCCGATTAAAGTCAAAAAAGCAACAAAAATTCCAATTCCAATTCCGAGAAACCAAATCAGAAATATGAACGAAGTAGAAGTCCAGAGTAACAGTTCTTTCCAGTTAAATGGAATTCTGTCACTCAGTGTGTGGATAGTTCCATTTTTAGAAGTTCTGAAGTAGTCTTCGTTCTCGTTCATAATTGTTTACAACGGTCTCGGCTATGAACAGTTGCGTGGTTTGGTCACTAATTTAGCAAACATTAACAAACCAGAGGAAAATCCGCAGGATTTTCCGAGTACTGACCGACCAAGCAATTGTTTATAGCCAATGTTCCCACCAGTTATTTTATTCCGATGATTTTTGCAATCGGTTCGTTAATATAATCAAATTCAAGTTTTTTCATTCGGTGAATTGGACTGTCAAATCCAACAATATTGTTTCCACTAAATGACCTTAAATCCAAAACTCGAAATTTCTTTTTGTATTTAGTCAGAGTTTGGTTTTTCAAGTCCACAATTCCGATTCTCTGAAACGTTCCGCCAAAAAATGACCTATCCCAAATCGGTATTGCAACTTTTTGTCCGTTTCGTGTCCAAATTGCTGGTCCACCACAATTTTCGGAAATCAGAAGTTTTTTATTGTCTTGAATTCTGACTTTACATTTTCCACTCAATGGCGCTCCCATTCCGACTTCGTTAAGATTGGAATATTCCAACGTAGCGTTATTTTCATCTTCTTGTCCGTTTGGGTTTTCATTCGGAAAATCCCAAGCATTTGGATATTTCAGAGAATCCGTTGAGAATCCAGCTATTCTGCCTATTGAAAGTTCGTCAAATTTTAATGCTTGAAGTATTATTCGAGCTTTGTATTTGTCCGTTTTTTTGGCTTTGTCAAATTCATCCATTAAACCACTTTCCCAAAGACGTTCATTTCCGGTCATTCCTTGAATTCCAACAACGTTATTCGCTTTTTCGTAAATTTCTTTCGTGGTCATTTCTCTAATTGGTGGCAACGGTCTCGGCTATGAGTAGTTGCGTGGTTTAGCACTGAACTTTGCAAGTACACACCAAACTGAAAATCCGCGAGGATTTTCAGAAGTAGGCGAGAACAAGCAATTACTTATAGCCATTGTTGTACAACGCTTTTTTATTCTAAATAGGTTTCTATTTTTTTCATTTCAGTTATTATCCGGTGATTTTTCGGCAAACACTCAATCAATTCAGATGGTACAACTCGGTCAATTTCTGGTAGTTTTTTATACCATTCCAAAACTTCCTCAAAGTGTTGCTCTCCTATATATTTATTCTCAAGTTTATATTGGCAATATCCAATTTGTTCAATCAGTTTTGTATATCTCCAAACTTGAAATTTCTTTAACTTTTCACGGTCAACTTTGTTATAATTTTCTAAAGCCAATTTCAATTGATTCAAGTCGTGATAACAATGAGCTAAATATAATTGTGCTAAAAAATTATCTTTATCTAATTCAATTGCTTTTTGAAAATTTCCAATTGAGGTTTCAATATTTTCTTTCCAGTCATCAGATTCATAATCTACAAGTCCGAGCAAATGATAACAATTAGAATCCATTTCAGAATATTCAGCTAGCATTGTTTTGATTTCAGTGCGTAAAATGTCCTTTTCAGTTTTGTTTTCAAGTAAACTGAATTCATCGTATTTCTCAAATATTTTCGCTCTTAAACTCAATGTTTTCAAATGCAGTGCAACGGTCTAGTATATGGAAAGTAGCGGATTTTTAGCACTGACTTTTCGGTTTTACAATGACCTCTGATTTATTAATTTTATTTTGTTTAAGCACTTAAACCGCTATTTTTTATATACATTGTTGGCAATAGTGTTTATTTTTTCAACCTAGTATTAAAAATTTTCCAATGATTTTTAAGTTGTTTTTTTATTGAATTATTTTCTATGTTATTTATTGATTTATTTACATAGGTTAAATAGTTTCCATAATTGTAGAATTTCAAAACTTTAAATTTTGATTTGTCTTTCTTATCTCTAATGCGTTTTCTTTTTCTATGGGAACCAATAACTGTAAATTTTTCAAACAACCTTGATTTGAATAATTTGCCCTTATTTGCTTTGTTTCTTGTATGTTTTGCATAATATTTACTTCTATTTATAGACTTTTTCATCTTTCTATAATATGAAGAAATACTACTATTTTTTAGTAAAACATTTTCTCCGTCAAACTGAAATCCCAAGTACTCAAGGTTTCTATTTATTGTGCAGTGTGTTTTAAATTCTTGATAGCAAGAAAGTCTGTTTTTTTGTTTTACAAAATGAAAAATTTGTGTTTTATGAGGTTGGATTTCTAAATCACATAGTTTTTTAATATTTGATTCAAATTCATAAACGACACGTTGGATTTGTTTTAAATCACAAACCACAATCATATCATCAGAATAGCGTCTATATATTCCACCTGATTTAGATAATAATTCGTTCATTTTTTTGTCAAACTCGAACATATAGATATTTGCAAGAACTGAGCTAATTGGTGAACCTTGCGGAATTCCTACTGTGCGTTTATTACCTTTTTTATCGAGTTTATTAGCATTTATTAAGCCTTTTTTTCTAATTAATTTTAAATCCTTTGAGTCAACTGTATATGAAACGACTCTCTTTTCTTTCAAATACTTGATTTTATCTACTTTCTTCTTTTTTAATATCTTATCTTTTTTGTAACTGTCGACATATCTTTCAACCACTATTCTGTCCTTGAAAAGATTAAATAGTTCATCTTCTTTGATAAATGAAAATTTTGTAATGTTCTTAAATACTTGATAATGGTCTTTCGGAAGTGGTTCATTAATTACATATGCCCAAGAATCTTTTAATTTTTTATGGTTTAAATTGTCGAAAAAACCTTTGATATCGAACGCAATTACGACTTGATTCTTTTTTGTTTCTGACCTTTTTTTTATCAAGCTAAAAACCTCATTTGCAAAGTCAATATTACATTTTCCCGATTTTGATTTGTCTTTTTTTATTTTTCTATAAGCCGTAACAACCTTAGCAATGTTATGCTTAGTAATTAGCTTATTATATTTTTTTGAAAGTAACTCAGAGTAGTAAGAATAAATTTGTGAATCCAAATGACTAGCAAAACAGATTTCTCTTGGTTTTAAATCTTTTTTTCTCTTTTTTGAGATTAGAATACCATCTTCATATTGTTTGCGAAATTTCCTTTTAGTTTGAACTCTTTTAATGAAAGGTTTGAATGAATGTTTCTCTACATTTTCAGAATTTGAAACATACTTTTTTATTCTCGAATAATCCTCACGTGATATTTGAGAGCCAATATGCGGATATCGTTTTATTTTAAACCATTTTTTCATAAATAAGTATGAGTTAAGGACGAGCGGGAAACACCTAGTAAAATGTATAATCTCAAACCAATAACCTTTTCGGTTATCTTCCCTCACGCTAGGCGTGTAATAATAATTGTATATTTAACTTATAGATATAAATCCTTGGTCAATATGACAACATTAACTAGAATACTGACAGCAATCTTTATCAGATTAGTGTCTTCTCTAGGTGCAGGAATAGAAATTAATCTAATCACTTGCATCTTTGGAATTCTAGGGCCTTTTCTCCTAATTGAGAAAGCAGTTTGCTCAAAACATACATTTAAGTTACTCGTCCAAAACTCATAATTTTCTTTGTTTTACATTATTGCCAACTCGTTATATCAGGATAAATATACCTATTATCCCTTTATAATTTTCGGGATAACAGGAACTTTTGTTCCTGTTTATCCAGTTTAAATTTGGCGATTACCGAGTCCAATGGACTTTTAATAGCGCTTAGATCTTTTTGCGTTACATGGGTGTAGATCATCGTGGTTTCAGGTTTTGGATGGCCTAAAAGCTCTTGTATATGCCGTATGCCTACGCCTTGTTCAAGTAAATGCGTGGCATAGCTGTGCCGCAGTATGTGTGGCGTAATGCGTTGCGCAATCCCTGCTTTTTGAGCATATACCACTAGAAATTTTCGCACACTGCTCGCACTATACGCTTTTCCGTTAGGCCCCTCTATAAAATACCGCTGCGGCTTGTAGGTGTTTAGATAATTAAACAAAAGTGGCTTCAAATAAGCCGACAGTTGTGCATAGCGGTCTTTTCTGCCTTTGGCATTTCGTATAAAGAGTTGATTTCGGTCTGGGTCCAGATCTTTCAGCTCTAAGTTTAAAAGTTCGCTTATGCGCAAACCACTACCATAAAGCATGCAAATAATCGTACGGTGCTTGAGATTCTTTGCTGCCTGAACCAGTGAAAGAAATTGCTCCTGCGAGATGACCTCCGGTAATTTTTTAGACTTTTTGGGTCGCGTTAGGCGCAATGCTGCAATTTGCGTATGCGGAAAATAGGTAGTAAAAAGTTTGAGTGCACTTATAAATTGGCGCTGACTGCTAACGCTATACTTACGCTGAATAAACACCTGCTCGATAAAAAGTTCAACATGGCGGTTGGTATAGTCTTCAATGGCGATCTTATGCTGAAATTTCACAAATTCTGAAACGAAAAAGAGATAGTTTTAATCGTGCTTTCGCTGTAGCGTTTTCCTCTCAAATACTGGTAGTACCCATTTAAAACCGAACGTTGCGTTGCTGTAAGCGGTTGTGTTTCTTTATTAGAAGATTGCCGCGCCTCATAACTGGAAGTATCTATTGTACATAACGCTGCTAAAACAGAATAGATGCGCTTCAGATTTTCTGGGGTATCTAAAACATACCATACGCGATGGGTTTGACTCCATTGTGCTTGGAGTTCATATTTGATGACTGCTTTGAGCCCATCATGATAGGCAAACTGTAAACCTATGTGGTTCACATTGCGATGGCGCAGATTCAAAAGCTTTATGATAGGTTTCATACTACTAAAATACATTTTTCTTTAACGCATAATCTTAAATTATTGATTTTGCGTGAGATAGTTGTTTCTAGTTAGGTGGCGTGATTCTAAAACAGCAACATCAACGTGCATCTTCAACCAGTGTTTAACCATAGTTTAACCGTTGTTTTAGCGTTAAACCCCAGTGTTTATGGGCAAACAATGCTTAATTAACGGTCATTCTATGCTTAAGGAGCGAACAAAATCAATTGAAAACTAGGTTATTAGTGCCACTATTTTTATTTTAGAGTGCTGAAAATCAATAAATTAATTATGTTATGGGATTGATGGTAGATACTAATAAAGGAATGTTGACAGGGCTTGTGGGTTCGGTAGTGTTTGTAAAAGGTAAGAATGGGGAAGCTATCGTGCGCAGCAGGCCCATGCGTAATACGATCAAACCAACACCCAAAAAGCAACAAAGCTGTGACCGGTTTGCGGTGGTGGGTGCGTTTATAAAACCCATGTATCCCTTTTTAAAAGTGAGTTTTACAGATTGGCTTGAAAAGCAAACCGCTCGGGATGCCGTGCGCAGTTATACCCTTAAAAATGCGGTGAAACAAGAGCAGGGCAAGCCGGTGATCGACTATCCTAAATTCCTGATCAGTACCGGGAAGCGAAGAGCCTACCATCCTATACAACAGCGACGGGTAGAAACCGAATTATTTCTAGAATGGCAGCCCGATAGTACCCAAGCCTTCGCTCAGTCTGACGACCTGCTTAACGTTGTGGGCTATGCGCCGCAAACCAGCGAGTATGTGTTTTTTGAAGCTTGTGCCACACGCGCTGCCGCACAGGTACAATTAGAGCTTCCGGAAGCGCTCGCAGATGCACCGGTGCACCTCTGGGCAACCTTCAGTACTTTTAGCGGGGATAGCTATGCCTATAGCACTTATTTGGGTTTGCTCTAAGGATTTAAGAAACTACGACTTAACTTGTATGCGCTTAAGTAATTGCTAGATATACACTTTACGAGCAGCAAGATCCTCTAACGAGGCTTCATACGTCTGCGCTTTACCTAGGTTCTGGGTCGGGGGTTATAGCCTAAACGTGCCGCGGTGCGTTGATTCACGATATAGCTTGTTTAGCGTAGTGTATGTAGTTGTTCTTATTCCACATAGCTTGCTAAAAAATATAAAAGCGGTTTGAGTGAGTACTCAAACCGCTGGTTGATAGTTGCACTGTAATGCGTGTTTTTATGTATTTACAGTTAACTCATGTATTTGTCT
Source organism: Leeuwenhoekiella palythoae (assembly GCF_020310025.1). Classification (GTDB taxonomy): domain Bacteria; phylum Bacteroidota; class Bacteroidia; order Flavobacteriales; family Flavobacteriaceae; genus Leeuwenhoekiella; species Leeuwenhoekiella palythoae. Next base: position 986,909 of record NZ_CP084318.1, on the reverse strand, counting down.
AAGAAAGCAAGTACTTTTTCCGGGTGTCTTCCAAAATAGTTATAACCATCTTTAAAGCGTAAGGGTGTATTTTCAATCCAATGGATTTCTTTTTCCTTACTTCCTAAAAGGTCAAAAGTCTTTTGACCATCTTCAGGGTTTTTAGTCCAGGCATCATCTTTCACCTGAATCATAAACACAGGCATTTTAACATTGGGTGCAGCTGTATGTGGAGTCATTTCGTCCATTAGCCATCCGCCCATTTTCATGAGTTCAAAATCAACTAGGTCTAGATATTGACTAACGCCTTGTAATTCTGAAAACGCTTCATAAATAGCCCGCATAGAAACAACCATTGGGCTTACCATACAAGTCACATTTTCAAATAATTCTGGTCTGCGGCTAATAGCTTCATATTGTGAGTTACCACCCATACATTGGCTATAAAGCGCTACTTTCATTTTGCTTAATCTTGGATGATTGTCCACATAGGTTTTAACCCCGGCACAATCGCGCCATTCTAATTGTCCTATACCGCTTACCCCATTATTAGAAGCGCCACTTCTTCCGTGGTTTCTTATGTCATAAGCTAATACATTGTAACCCGCATCAGTTAAATGTTTCATTTGAATTACAAAATCAATTTCAACATTGTCATACCCGCTAAAAGGCAATCCAAAATGGCCTTGAAAGCCGGAGCGACACATAGGTAATGCGTGATTAAAAATAACCAGTTTGTTACTTTCGCCACCTTTTGCAGGAATGTACCAGCCGTCTAGAGGCACACCATCTATACCGTGAAGAAATACATCTTCCCACTGAGTCATTCCATAATCATCTGGAGTTTTGTGTAAAACGCTTCTAAAAGGTTTACAAACATTGGCTAAGCCTAGCACTTTTTCATAATCTGATTCAGATATTTCATTCAATTGCTTAACAGCATTCTCAATACGTTCTTTAGACATTCTTGACGTATGCGTAGCTGCTCTTTCGGCTCCTTTAAGATTCACTTGATTTTCCATAGTAGTAGATTTTAATTATTACTATAGCAAAATTAGAAGGTGGCCCGTGCTCCTTACTAAAACAGATTACTTAAAGACTGAAACAAATTACTGATTGCGATAAACACTAGGGGTAACACCAACTTCTTTCTTAAAGAATCTCGAGAAATAGGTGGGGTAATCGTATCCTAAACTATACGCAATTTGGCTTATTGGGAGTGAAGTCTCCCTTAATTTTAATTTGGCAAGTTTAATCACGTAATGTTGAATATGGCTTTGAGCAGATTCTCCGGTGAAGTGTTTTATGACATCCCCGAAGTAGTTGGATGAGAGATTAGATCGCTGGGCAAAATAACCTACAGATGGAAGCTCCTTAATGGTATCACCGCTGCTAAAAAAGTCTTCCAGGTTCTTGCGAAAATCAGTCACAACTTGATTGTAAAGTAAACTTCGGGTATCAAACTGGCGCTTATAATATTTTTCTATATAGGTCAATATTAGATTTGCATAAGAAGTAACTATAGCCTTCGAAAATTGGGTCGACTGATATTCAGCATAAGCCTTGGTAAAAAGATCTAATAAGATTTGTTTTTCATCATCCTTTATAAATAAGGCTTCGTGATCATTATAATGCATAAAGCTATACCGCTTCGCATAGGTGTCAAAAAAATCAGCGCTAATGAGGAGATTATAGCCTGTCATAGGTTTATCAAGATCCCAGGCAATGTGGTTGTTCGGGGCATCAAAATAAAGAAGTGATTCGGTGTGGTCAAAATCGGTTTGACCATAATCAACGGTATTGTCAAAATCTAATTTTAAAGCTAACAGATAGAAATCAATGACTACCGGTTCTGATTTTAAAGGAATTTTACTCTTATCATCATAAAGAATCATCAAGAGATCATCATCTTTGGAATCGGTGATATTTAAGTACTTCGCAAAATCTGGTATGTTGAATTTTTGACTCAAAGGATATGTGATTCTTAGATTAGCTTGATGTATGCTCTAAAGATAGGAAAAGCATAGACAACTTAATTTTAGAAGAGCTTTTTAAACCAAAAATGTAGCGTTGGGAATTCTTCTGAATTATTGATGGAATGCTTACGCGCTAACTACTACCATACAACAATGATCTGGGTTTACTGTATGCGCTTAAGCAATTGCTTGATGTAGGCTTTGCGGGCCATAAGATCATCTAGCGAGGCCTCATAAGTTTGGGTTGCACTTAATTTTGGAAAGCTCAGTTTGCCCTTTGCCAGCGAGTTACTCACTAACAAGTTGGCATAGTTAAAGGCAAGAATCAACTGCTGCAATCCGTCTTTAGGTTGGGGTTTAAAGCCTAAACGGGCCGCGGTGCGTTGATTTACAATATAGCTCGTCCAGCGTAGTGTAAGCGGTTGTCCTTCTCCCTCATAGTGTTCAATAAGATGCAAAAGGCCTTCTAAATACTGTTGCAAAATAAATGCCGTACGCACTTTGCCAGACTGTTTAAAGTCTAAGACATAGACATAGTCAAACAAAGTGCCGCCGTGCAGGTTGAGCACACCGCATTTAGGCGCTTCGGCCAACAGGAAAACAGAATGATAGATAAGCTTTTCGACTTTGACCATTCCGGGGATGTCTACAAATGGGGCCAAAAGCGTGATGAGTATAAAGCAGATCAAAATACCTACAAACAGCAAGTGCAACCACCAGAATAGCAATACAGCTAAAAAGCCAAGCATAACGGTAATGCCTATGGTATACAGCGTAGCGCGGTTTTGTTCAGCGGAAGTTTTGGCGAAAAAAGGATGGTTAAAAGTGTGGAGCGACAAAACTGTTTGTTTAAGGAAACAATTTTAAAAATTTCTCCGGAAACGGGTCTACTAGTTCTAAATACTTTTGTGTTGCAGGATGTGTAAACCGAAGCTTATACGCGTGTAGATACATACCTTTTCCCTGAAGTAAGAGTTCTTTGGGGCAATAATCCCGATCGCCTAAAATAGGATGGCCTATTCCGGCGAGATGTTTTCGCAGTTGATGGCGTCGCCCGGTTTGGGGCTCCAGACGCACGAGGTTGAGTTGTTTAAAACGTGATGAAGCTACCGAGGCTTCTACAGTATAGGTTGAAATGGCTTCTTTGCCATCAACAGGTGTATTGATCGTTCCTGAAGTCGGCATTACTCCAATAGTCACCGCATAATAGGTTTTACGGATTGCTTTGTTCTCAAAAAACTGATTGAGCTGGCGAATACTTTCTCGGGTTTTACCTACTAAAACAGCACCGGTGGTTGCATAATCCAGACGATGTGCCGGTTGCGGCGTGCAGGCATCAGCTAAGCTACTTTCGTTTAAATTTTGTGGAAGCGCGCGTGCCAACGTTTTAAAACTATTACCACTGACTAAAATTCCGGCAGGTTTGTGTACGACGGCCAAAAATTCATCTTCATACAGCACATCTAAGGCTAACTTAAGTTTTTTCTGGTTCTTGTGCTGCTGTTCAATTTCTAAAGTTAGCACTTCGCCGCCTTTGATCCAGGTAGCCGTGCTTGCCGGCACACCATTAATCTTGATGTAGCCTTTCTTCAGCAGTTTCTTTAATGCCGATTTGGTAGCAGCAGCCTTAAAAATACCTACACCATATTCTTGCAACCGCAAGGGGTTCTCCTGAGTCGGGACGGTATGGATTTCGGAAGTGCTGATGTGTTGCTTTTTAAAGAAGAGATTATAAAAAAACTGAGGCTTATGCGGCTTTTTCTCGCTTAAAAACGGCTAAGAATTTTTTGGTATTGGCACCTTGAAAGAAGAGTCCGCCTTCAGAAATTGGTTCCATTTTAATCAATTCCCAACCGGCTTCACCCATCGGTCAAATTTCTCATCAATTTCCGCTTGAAAGTTTTTTTTTCTAAAATGAGCTACACTCACCGTGATGATCTTGTATTCAAATTTTTTCTTGATTGTTTTATGTGCTATAGGTTAAAAAGAAACTACTGCGGCAGTACGTAAAAAATAAAGTACGGCAAAGGTACCTAAGCTTCCCACAGCTAATGTGCCCTGCCAGTAAAACACACGGCGCGTCCACGTGTTCCATTCTTTTTTGCCATATATGTTCTTAAAATGTGGGTGTGTGGCAAAATAAAAGGCAGCACTGATCACTGTAAAAAATAAGCATGCAAGAAAGTAAAAGCTGTTCATGGTACGAATTTTAAGATTGATAGCTCAAGATAGGATTTTTAAAAAGATATATAGCTGTTGTATTTAATACGTGAAATATAGCAGCTAAGGATTACTGTGTTCCGGGTAATCCTTTATGCCTTAAATCTTCATAAACCTCCTAGACTCCGTGATAGCTCTTTCCGATGTCTATTGCAATTGTTTATGTTATCGAATCAAAAGCAACCAATTCACTAATCACAAAAAGGGGTTTGCCAGATCTGGCAAACCCCTTTTAAGTTTTAGGAGTCAATGTCTTTAAGCCGGAATTATATGCTTTGCTTTCAGTGTATCAAAAAGCTCAAAAAAGGAATCTCGAGTATCTTGATAGGCGGTAAAACCTAGTTTACGGGATTTACTCATATCTGTCATCACTTCAATGGGTCGCCCCAGATCAAGATCGGTATGCCAAGGTGAAGCTACCCGGTTGAGGTTGGTTTCTGCCAGATTATACTTTTCAGCGATCTGTTGCCATAAGGCAGCATCGTCTTGCATTAAGGTTTCCAGATCGGGAGTGCCGGGCGCGTAGCCTTTATACTCTACTTTAAAATAATCGGCTATTTCTTTCCATAGCCATTCCCATCTAAAAACATCACCATTGGCCGTATTGAATGCTTGGTTTGCGGCTTCCGCCGTTGTGGCTGCCCAAACAAATTGTTTTGCCAGTAAACGCGCATCGGTTACGTCTGAGATGCCTTTCCATTGCGCTTCAGAACCCGGCCAGGTAAAGGGTTTTCCGGTTTCTTTACAAAGCGTGGCATAGGCTGCAAGGGTACTTCCCATATTCATCAGGTTGCCCACTGCCAGACCGATCATCGTATGTGCACGATGCACGCTCCATGTAAATCCGTCCCGTTCTGCGGCAGCAAAAAGTTCGTCTTCCTGAGCATAATAAAAATTATCAACTGCCAGGCGTGGATGTTCGGTGCGTACCGGAGTTTCGGGTAAAAAACCTTCCTGCGCATAGACGTCAAACGGACCTAAATAATGCTTTAAGCCGGTAACCAAAGCCACGTGTTTAACCGACTGTTTAGGTGCGAGCACGTCTAACACATTGCGCACAAGGGCTGCATTAACTTTGATGTTTTCTGCCTCCGTATCCTTGCGCATCCAGGCAGTAAAAAATACGTGCGTGGGTTTAATTTCGGCTAAAGCAGTTTCTAACGCGGCCTTATCCAGAAGGTCGGCTTTGATATTGTGTAGTCCTTTAAGGTCAACGTCAGAGCTGCGGGTGATCCCGTAGGTCGTCCAGTTTAGATTAAGTAATTCTTGTGCAAGGTTATTTCCTGAAATACCACTTGCTCCAACGATTAATGCTGTATTTTCCATAGTTTCTTATTTAGGAAAACAAAGTTAGGCAGTCATTGAAGGCTGTGCATTGATGTAGATCAAGAGTCTTAAAGCATCGTTTTTTTAATGCGGCTTAAGGTCTCGGGTGTGATGCCCAAAAAAGAGGCGATAAGGTGTTGCGGCACACGCTTCCCGATAAAGGGATAGAGCTTGAGCAAGTGTCTGTATTTTTCTTCGGCAGAGTAGGAGTTGGAGCTGATGAGCCTGCGGTCTTTGGTCACCAGACTGTTTTGATACAAGATCCTGAAATACCGTTCCATCGCCGGAATTTCAAGAAGCATCTTTTCGTAGTTCTCGTGGGTGATGAGCAAGACTTCGCTGGCTTCTACAGCATCGATGTAAAGAATGGCCGGCTCATCGCAAATAAAACTTTTAAAGTCGGAAACCCACCAACCTTCCCACGCCAGCAGGCTGATGTGTCCTTGCCCTTTATCATCGAGTGTATAGGACTTGAGGAGCCCTTTGCTTATAAACGTCAGTTGTTTGCAGTAGTCACCTTCTTGCAATAAAAACTCTTTTTTAGCCAGTGTTTTATGCTCAAAAAACTGCGGAAGCTTGGCTTGCGCCTCGTCACTTAAAGCAATTTTTTCTGTAAGGTGTTTGATCAGGGTGGGGAACATTTTTCTGGAATAGTGGGTTAAAATCTTTTCAACTTTAAAACTAAACAATAAAAAAAAGCGACAGCTTCTAAAGAACTGTCGCTTTTAAATAAAATTTGTTTTGCTAGGCCTAATTGGCGTAGGCGTGTTTGTATGGTTGACCTTGTAAGATCTTCAGCATATCTTTTTCAAGACTTTCTATAGGATATTCTACAATGCGGCCCAATTCTGTACCATTCTTACTAAAGATCAAAGTAGGCACGCGCTTGATGTCTTTGCCTTCTTCCAATCCTTCTGGCGTAGTTTTAGAGCGATCTACTGTGATGAGTTCGACGTCTTGTGTCTTTCCTGCCGCATCTAAGATCTTGTAGAAGCGAGGCGTCTCGCGTTTACTATCACCACACCAGGTTCCCATAAAAATGATCACATCTACATCTTCTAAAAGCGGCTTGAGTTGCATCACCACGTCTTTATCGATGTCATACTCGGCATAGCGTGGGTTAAACCACGAACCAAAAGTACCGGTTTGCAGTTCCATACGCTCGGTCTCACCGGTGAGCATTTCCGGTTGTTGTGGCGTTGCCGGTTTAGCCGGAGCTTCCGGTGCTGCGGGAGCCTCGGGAGCTTTAGAAGCGCTGGTCGTAGTGGTTGTGCTGGTCTTGCAGCTTACCAATGCACCCAGTGCAAGGGCTAAAAGGCCTGTTTTATACGTTTTCATAGTTTGTATGTTTTAGCTTACCAGACTTTCCTGGTCCATTTCTGCTGGTTTGTTAACACCCATCATATCTAAGATGGTAGGAGAAACGTTCCCTAAGATACCGTCTTTAACGCTCTTGATGTCGTTGTCTACCACGATGATCGGCACCGGGTTAGTCGTATGTGCGGTATTTGGCGAACCGTCTTCGTTTTTCATGGTTTCGCAGTTTCCGTGGTCGGCGATCACGATGGTGCTGTAGCCATGCTCCAGACCGGTCTCGATCACATCCTTAGCGCAGCTGTCTACCGCTTCGCAGGCAGCAATAGCGGCTTCGATCACCCCGGTGTGTCCTACCATATCCGGATTGGCAAAGTTGAGGCAAACAAAGTCTACTTCTTCTTTTTTCAATTCGGCAGTGATCTTGTCACGCACTTCATAGGCGCTCATCTCCGGCTTTAGGTCGTAAGTCGCAACATCTGGAGATTTTGCGATCAAACGGGCTTCGCCTTCAAATTCTTTTTCACGCCCTCCCGAAAAGAAGAAGGTCACGTGTGGGTATTTTTCTGTTTCTGCAATACGGATCTGCTTTTTACCTGCTGCAGAAACGACCTCACCAATCGTATTGGTCAGGTTGTCTTTATCAAAAATAATATGAATGTTCTCAAACGTCTGATCGTAGTTGGTCATCGTCACATAGTACAGGTCAAGTTTCTTGGTATCCTGCTCGGGGAAGTCTTCCTGAGAAAGCATACGCGTCAATTCGCGTCCACGGTCGGTACGGTAGTTGAAGAATAAAACCACATCTCCTTCAATGATCGTGGCAACCGGTGCATCATTTTCGGTGATCACCAAAGGTTCTAGGAATTCGTCGGTAGTACCGTCTGCATAGGATTGTTTGATCGCAGCAACCGGATCTGTAGTTTTAGTCCCGATTCCTTTTACCGCAGCGTCATAGGCTTTCTTTACGCGCTCCCAACGGGTATCGCGGTCCATCGCAAAGTAACGTCCAGTGATGCTCGCCAGTTTAGCGCCATTCTCTTTGGCATAACCGTCAAGGTCTTCGATAAAGCCGGCACCGCTTTGCGGGTCAACGTCACGACCATCCGTAAATGCGTGTACGTAAACTTCTTCAACACCTACTTCGTTCGCTGCTTTGATCAGTCCTTTAACGTGGTCAATGTGCGCGTGCACACCACCATCTGAAACCAGGCCTAAGAGGTGAATAGGCTTTTTATTTTCTTTCGCGTAAGCAAAAGCATCTTTAAGCTCTTTTTGCTCGCGTAATTTATCTTCTTTGAGCGCTTTGTTGATCTTGGCAAAATCCTGGTATACAATACGACCGGCGCCCAGGTTCATATGACCTACTTCGCTGTTTCCCATTTGTCCGTCAGGTAATCCTACATTACCGCCGTGGGTAAGCAATTGTGCGTGCGGATATTTAGTGTATAACGAATCAATAAATGGAGTTTCAGCAAGGTCTACTGCAGAAACGTCCTTATTAGGTGCAAATCCCCATCCATCGAGGATCATTAAAATGACTTTCTTATTCATGGTTTTTCTAGTTGTACTACAAAGATAATCACTCTTAACGCGAATTACGAAAACTTTGCGTTTTAATAACTTTGGTGTTTTCTAGGGTTAGAAAGGACAATGTCGCTGGGAATGCTCGGGATTCAAGTGCGGTACTTGTCAATCGCGGCACGTATTTTTTCAATGCGATTGTCAGGATCGGGGTGACTGCTTTGAAATTCCGGTACGCGCTGCCCGCCACTAGCTTCTTTAAGAATCTGCATCACCTCGATGAGCGCTTCGGGATCATAACCGGCCTCAAGCATAAACTTTACACCCAGATCATCACTTTCCAGTTCGTCGCCGCGACCATTTTTAAGCAAGATGGTTTGGCCTAACTGACTGGCGAGCATTCCAGCATCTGCGCCTACTTGCGCTCCGGTGGCCACGGTATTGGCGAGTTCGCTTTGCGCAATACGCTCCGCCGAATGTCGCCCTACCACATGACCGATCTCGTGTCCTAGAATACCGGCTAATTGATCTTCGCTGTTCAGTCGTTTATAAAGCGCGTAGGTGATAAAGATCTGCCCGCCCGGTAACGCAAAAGCATTCACGGTATTGGGGTCGCTGAGTAAATGAAATTCGTATTGATAAGGTGTTTCCTGAGCGATGGTGTTGTCTACGAGCTTTTTTCCTACAGCATCTACCTGGTCTTGAAGGCGCTGATCTGGATACAAGCCGCCGTGTTGCTCAGCCATTATGGGAGCATTCTGTAAACCGATAGCGATCTCTTCTTCTGTAGAGAGACTAATGGCTTGTGTCCTTCCGGTATACGGGTTTTCTTCCTGACTGCCGCAATACCGGATAACACCAAAGGCTACGATGGCTACCCCTAAAAATAACTTGAGTGCTCTTCCGCCTAGTTTCATAGTATGAGGGTTTTAGCTCAAAAGAGCGGGGTTAATGTCTAAAATGTTTTCTGTACGGTATTGGTTGATAAATGCCGAAGTAAAAGCTTCACTTCCCAGTAAGTGTTCCTGCTGAAGGATTTCGGCTACATCTAACTTTTTATACTGTTGAAGATAGCCAACCGAAAGCGGCGCGTAGCTAAAATGCCACGGCTCATAGTTGAAGCCTTTACGACCATAATCATTGGTGTACACCTCATAAAATCCAAAGGATTCCGCATGTTCATCAAGCCAGGCTTTAAGTTCACAAAACGGACCAGTACCGTGAAATTTGTCAGGATCCAATACATTGCTGGTCACACCGGTTCCTGATTGAATGATGTCAAGATCTGTTGCCCAATGGTGGCGCGAAGTCCCGGGGATGGTGCTGTACTCGATGATCTTTTTGATCGCAAGAAGGTCGCTCATTCCATTAGCGGTATAGCTTTTGAATTTACGTTCCCAGATGCGGTTTTGATGTGCATAATCGCGATAACTTGACACTACCTGAATACCAATGCCGTCTTGTTGCGCAGCCGCTGCCATGTTATCAAACGCTGCAGACACGGCAGGGCGCAAGCGGTAGCCGTTTTTCTCAATAAGCTTAGGATTGCCTTTGCCTATAAGTTGGTCTGTACTCAAGGTCTCTTGAGTAAGAGCCCAGTTCGGGAAGCTGCTTAGTGCGGCAGTTGTCAGAGCGGTGGTTTGTATAAAGCGTCTTCGTTTCATTCTAAATTTTTATAAAGCAGGTAATGCGTGCCTATGGGAGCGATCTCAAAAGGTTCGCCTTCAATTTTAAAACCTTTACGGGTATAAAAGTTAAGGGCTTTGATACGAGCGTTACACCATAGAAGCTTGTAGCCTGCAGCTTTAAGGCGTGCTTCACCGGCAGTGACCAATAGATTTCCTAAGCCTTTACCTTGATAGCCATCAAGAACCGCCATCCCGCGTAGCTGATACTGCTTCCCTTTAAATTGCGGTTTGGTAGCGTTCATAAAGGTGACCACTCCTATGAGTTTTTCATCTTCAAAAAGTCCTAAGTGAAATGTATCTTCGGCATCGTCACCGGGCATTGCACAGGTTTCTATAGGTCTGCCTGCGCGTAGTACCGGGTGGCGTACCGCATAGGTTTCTGCCGAAGTGATCTCGTGAATGGTAAACGGATTTGTTTTCAAAACGCCTTGCATAAATTAAGCACGCACGTCTGCGTACTCAGGTTTCTCATCAAATTTAACTTCGGCAAAAGGACAAAGTGGCTCTATTTTGATGTTTTTTGAACGTGCCCATGCAACCGTATGATCCAGGAGTTTACTCGCGTAACCTTGATGTTCGTGTTCCATTTTTGTCTCGGTATGGTCTACAATGATGGTGTTTTCATCCTGAACGGTATAGGTGAGTTCAGAGATTTTTCCGTGTTCACCTTCTATCCAGAACATCCCTCGTTTGTCATTTTCTCTATGTTGAATTGTATAATCCATTACTTTTGCGTGTTTTTTATTGGCGCCGCCAAAGGGTTTAATACTCCGAGGCCAGCCGCTGAATTGAAATTTTGTTTCTAACAAACACCTCTAGGTCTTGCCTTGAGCGCGTTTAGTTCCTTTCTAATACAACTGAAAGGATATACATTTAAAAATAGCAATTATGTCCAAAATTACGGTCACCCGTTTGTATAAAGAAGACATTAACACCTTTTTACCACTGGTTCAGGAATTGATGGAGCACACCGTGGAAGAAAACCTATTAAAAGCACGTTTTACCGAAATGTTTGAGCACCGGTATCAATGTCGCGGTATTTATATTGAAGGCGAACTCGCCGGTGTTTTTGGTTTATGGTTTGCCGTACGGCATTATGCCGGAAAAACCTGCGAGGTAGATCACGTGTATATCAAACCTGAATTCCGTAATCGAGGTTTAGGAAAACAGGTTTTTCAATGGATCTACGACTACGCGCGGGCGGAAGGCTGTGAAACTTCAGAGTTAAATACGTATGTGCATAACTTTCCCAGTCACAAGTTTTATATGAATGAAAACTATGTGATCAAAGGCTATCACTTTTTAAAGAAGCTTTAGTTTACGGTAATTTCAGAATCTGTAGGCAATTCGTACGGAGCCTTATCAGCTTCAAAAATTCGTGCGCTGTGCGGACCGCGTAAGGTGTATACGCGTTTTTTAACTTCAATCCAGCTGCCTTCCCGTAATCCTACAACGGGAAGCTGATTAAATTGATGAAATTCTTTAATACGGGTTTCTCGGGTTTCGCCCATATGCGTACTGCCTTCTACGGGATCCAGATAATGCGGATTGATATTAAAAGGAACCGCACCCAGCGTTTTAAAGCTAGGAGGGTAAACGATAGGCATATCGTTTGTGGTTTGCATACTTACTCCTGCAATATTGGTTCCTGCACTGGTGCCTAAGTACGGCATGTTTTCATACAAACGGTCGCGTAAAACTTCAAGAACTTTATACTCGTACAATTGCTTGACCAGTAAAAACGTGTTGCCGCCACCAGTAAAAACACCTTCAGCTTTTTTAAGCGCTTCCGCCGGATCTTTAAATTGATGCAGGCCTACCACTTCAATATTCAATTGTTTAAAAAACTCCTGAGCTTTGGCAGTGTACAATTCGTGCGAAATTCCACCGGGACGCGCATACGGAATAAAAATAATGCGCTTGGCTGCCTTAAAATGTTCGCTAAGCTGAGGTTTTAAATAATCTAAGTAACTGCCTCCGTGAACGGTGGAGGTGCTGGCAAGAATTAAGTTTTTCAAAGGGTTTAGGTTTTGTTTTTCAAAGGTACGTGCCAGAAGGTATTTAACAAAAATTTACGCGCAATTATCGGGTAGTTTAAAATACATGTCGTTACTTCATAGTAGAATTTTAAACGTGATATCATGAAGCTGGTTACTACACTATTGTTATGCTTAAGTATAGGTTTTTCATTACAGGCGCAAGTTGCCCGGGTTATGATCGACGGGCAAATTATTGTTCCTGCCGGAGATGATGTAGCAGGAATTGTAGTGTATAATAAAACCGCGCAACGCGGAACCATAACCTCAGAAGAAGGGACTTTTGATATTGCCGTAGCGCGTAACGATGAAGTCGTGATCCAGTCGGTTCAATTTGCGCCAATAACTGTTGTGGTTGACCAGGGCGTGGTAAGCAGTAAACAAATGAATGTGACGCTGAGAGAGACGGTAAATGTGCTAGACGAAATTATCGTAACGCCTTATGATCTTACCGGAGATATTGTAGCCGATGTAAACCGGGTGCGCACAGTAGACCCTGTGCCTTTTGACGGAAGCGACATTCGTATTGAAGATAGCCAGTATGACAAGAACTCTCCGGCCGATAATATTGCGATAGATGATCAACGCTGGCGGTATGGCCTCAACTTTGTAAATATCTTTAAAGCAATATTTCAAAAGTCTGATGGGGAAGAGGAGGAAGCTGCAGAAGATGAACTTGCTGAAATGTATTCCAATACATTTTTTCAGAATAATCTGGATATCAAAAAAGAACACATAGGCCTGTATATGGATTATGTAGCCGCCAATGGACTAACTAAAGAAATGCTTGAGCAAGGGAACGAACTTGCCCTAATTCAGTTTTTGATAGATAAGCGGGAAGACTTTAAAAAAGAATTGGCTGCAAGCAAATAAGCGGAAACTTAATGTGCTTCATGTAAAAAAGCAGCCCCAACAACAAGACTGCTTTTTCGAATTAACTAACCAAAAATCAAACTAACACTATTTATTTTAGGGGTGAAAGACGCGTTAAAATCCTCTAGTTGCATAGGCCAAATATGGGCTGTGTTTTAGAGAATCTAAGGCTCTTTTTTGCTCAGGCAAAATGGCCTTTTTGCTTTGTTGTTTTATAGGGGTTGCGTAAAAACCACGTGAGCAGTTAGGGGCACTGTACGTGTGTTGCATCGCCGTGGTTTTATCCGCAGTACTTTTAATTTTCTCTTCATTAGTTTGATCGCTTTGTTGCGATACTTCTTGTGCAACTCGTTCTGGAGTCGTAGTTATTGATTTAGAGTTTTGAGCAAACCCAATCATTGAACAAAATAAAAAGGCAAGGGGTAAAAAAGTCTTCATAACTAAACCGTTTAAATTCTTTACAAATGTAGGTTTGTTATGAGATTACGATATCGTTTTCACCGTGAGCTGCCTGCTTCTGTCGATGAATGGTTTTTTGCTATCGATGAATGGTTTAAATGTCTGATTAGTAGTATTTTAAATGTTAGTTGTACCGTTATTGCGTGTTGAGTTTAATCGATTTAGTTTTGTTGAGGTTTTAAGTCGCTTATTTTCAGTAGAATATATTTTTTAGGTTTGCGATTTGTAACAGGTTTTACTTTTGGTTGACAAACAAGGAGGTTCTAAATGTTCTGTTGTACCCAGAGTTCAAAAAATACCTTGAGGTGAATTACAGCGGCCTTTGCAACTAAAATTATTTTTCTGCGTATTTAGGTCAGAAGCAATTCTTATAAATGAATAACAATATTCCGTTTCCTTCTAATAGTTTAGGTTCAATTTTGGGTGGCGCAGTTCACTTTAAAGTGCAACTGTGCATCTTGAGTTTTTTTGTTTGTACGTTTTGCATTCAGGCTCAAGAAGTGCAAATGCTAGAAGGGCGCGTGATCAATGACTCTATTGAGCACGAGTACCTACATATTCTAAATCTTACCTTACAAAAGGGAACCATCACTACGCAGAGCGGAAATTTTACAATACCGGTGCGTCAAAACGATACCCTCTACATTTCAGCTTTACAGTTTAAACATCAAGAGATCGTGATCACACCTCAAATCTTTGAGCGGCGCTATATAGAGATCAAATTAGAGACCGAAGTAACCGAACTCGAAGATGTAAACATTAGTGATACTGATCTCAGTGGCCGTCTAGGAGATGATATGAATCTGCCTAAATTAGAAAAGCCTTTTGATCCTGCAGCTGCCGGTTTACCGGTTTACACGGGGCCTGTACGCACGCAGGAAGAACGACGTTTATATACGGCAACCCATTCGGCAGGCGGGATAATTCCCGTAGATGCCGTTATCAATGCCATAAGTGGTCGTACCGCGTATCTAAAGAAGATCGTAAAATTGTCTAATATGGAACTGAAAGTACAAGAGGCGCGCAACTTAGTTTCAGACAGCACCTACATTTATAGACTTCGTATAGGTCCGCGCTACATTGACGATTTTGTGCATTATGTGTATATGGATCAGCAAGAGCATTTAGCAATAGCTTCAAGCAATAATCCACTAGCACTTATGGAAATGCTACTGGAACAAGCCCCACTATACATCCGCTCAAAAGAGCAGGAAGGCGTAGCGGTTCAAAGCGATTTAGAAAATTAGGCTGAAGTTGTGGAATGCATTTTGATTGGGTAGCGCCGCAATGCATTTTAAAAGACGTATTTTTACAAGACTTATGAGAAAAACAATTTTGCTTTTACTTGTGGCGCTGCCCTTAATGGGAGCCGCAGCACACAAATACTATTTTAGTGTCACACAAGCAGATTACGATGCTAAAGATCACGCGCTAAAAATGGTGACCCGAGTGTTTTATGATGATCTTCAAAAGGTATTTCAAGAGCGTTATGATAAGTCGATCAAGGTTGATGCTTCCTACGATCAGAAGAAGTTAGATGGCTATATTGAGCGGTATTTCAATCAAAAATTTATTGTCAAGATCAACGGAAAAGAACGCCGGTTGAATTACATAGGACATAAAGATGAGATGGATTATGTAGTTTGTTTTATTGAAGTGACTGATGTTCAAAATCCTAAAAGCATTTCAATAGAAAACACCTTACTGATGGATCTTTTTCAAGATCAAAAAAATGTGGTGCATCTCAATACCGGAACCACTAAAAAAAGCTTTTTACTTACCCGAGATAATGATAAAGCGGTGTTAAACTTTTCTGAATAATTTACTAAGATTAGGTTAATCTTTATTTTTATAAAATTCTTAAGCACTTAAAATAGATTACATTTTTATGAAACAACTAAAGCACACGTTTTTTGCCGTGCTACTTCTGGTTGGGGCAACAGCAGTTGCGCAGGAGGAACAAGCACCTAAAGAAAAACAAGCAGGTCACACAAACACAAACAAGTTTAGACAACTTTATAATGAGTTTGCGACTCCTAATCAATACCGTACTGCCTCTGGAGCACCCGGTCCTGCTTACTACCAAAATGAGGCAGATTACGAAATGAAAATAACCCTTAATGATGAAAATCAGACGATAAGCGGTTATGAGACCATTACCTATCAAAACAACAGCCCAGATCAATTAGAATACTTATGGGTTCAGCTAGATCAAAATATTCGTAAAAAAGATTCACCTGCTCGTGAGCGCAACGGTAGTGGGATGTCTCCTGTAGCACAGCCTGCCGGGATTGTTTCAGAATATATGCAAGAGCCTTTTGATGGTGGCTTCAACATTAGCGAGGTTACTCAAGACGGTAAGCCATTAAAATATATGATTAACTACACGATGATGCGTGTAGAAATGCCTGAGCCTTTAGCTTCAGGAGATTCTTTTGAATTTAGCATTCGATGGAATTATAACATTCCTGAGCACACGGTAGATCGTGCGCGTTCAGGATATGAGAGCTTTCCTGACGGAAATAAAAACTATGTGATCGCACAGTTCTTTCCTAGAATGTGTGTGTACAATGACGTAGAAGGATGGCAAAACTACCAATTCTGGGGAAGCGGAGAGTTTGCACTTCCATTTGGAGATTATGATGTAGAGATCACAGTGCCGGCAGATCACTTGCTAGACGGAACCGGAAACTTGGTAAACCGTAAAGATGTGTATAGCAAAGAAGAGTATAAGCGTTGGGAACAAGCTACTAAAAGCTATGACAAGCCGGTAATTATTAGAACTCAGGCTGAAGCAGAAAACATTGAAAAAGGTCATAGCACAAAAACTAAAACCTGGAAACTTCAGGCAGAAAACGTGCGTGACTTTGCTTTTACGTCTTCTCGTAAATACATCATGGATGCTCAAGCGGTTAAGTTTCCAAAAGGAGACGTGATGGCGATCTCGATCTATCCTAAAGAAGGAAATCCGCTTTGGGAAGAATATTCAACTAAAGCAGTTGTGCAGACTTTAGAGTCGTACTCAAGAATGACTTTTGATTACCCTTATCCTAAAGCGATCTCTGTTCACGGTAAGAATCAAGGTATGGAATACCCAATGATCTGCTGGAACTATGGTCGTCCTAATGAAGATGGAAGCTATAGTGACCGTACTAAATTTGGAATGATCAGTGTAATTATTCACGAGGTTGGACACAACTTTTTCCCAATGATCGTAAACAGTGACGAGCGTCAATGGGGATGGATGGATGAAGGAATCAACACCTTTGTACAATACGTAGCAGAGCAGGATTTTGGTGAAAATTACCCGGAAGCTATTGCTCCTAATGCAAAATATCCTTCACGTCGTGGTGCTCCTTCAGCAATCACCGGATATATGGGAGGAAATCAAGATTTTATCGCTCCTATAATGTCTAATCCTGAGAATGTTTATCAGTTAGGAAACAATGCCTACGGAAAGCCTGCAACTGCTTTGAACATCTTGAGAGAGACTGTTATGGGCCGTGAGCTTTTTGATTATTCATTCAAAACATACGCGCAGCGCTGGATGTTTAAACACCCAACTCCTGAAGACTTCTTCCGTACTATGGAAGATGCTTCTGCAATTGATTTAGATTGGTACTGGAGAGGTTGGTTCTATACTACAGAAAATGTAGATATGGGCGTAGAAGAAGTAAAATCATATTACTTGACCGATAAACCTACCCAAGCAGGAAAAGCTTTAATGGAGCGTTACGGTGTTGATCCTGCAGGTAGAGATCTTGTTTATGTAGTCGAGGAGGATGGTGAAGATTATGATCCTGCGATGAAGAGTAAATCAAGTTTAGAAAATGCACCAAACCTACAAGAATTCTTGATGGACAACTTTAGTGCTGCCGAGCGTGCAAAACTAAAAGCGCCAAAGCATTTTTACGCGATTAAATTCAACAAGCCGGGCGGTATCCCAATGCCTATTATTGTAGAGTATAGCTATGCAGATGGTACCAAAGAAAAAGTTACCTATCCGGTACAGGTATGGCGTATGAATGACGCTGAGGTAACTAAAGTTTTAGCTACTGATAAAGAGCTTACCGGTGTACTTTTAGATCCGGATCTAGAGACTGCTGATGTTGATGTAAGCAACAACAGCTGGCCAAAACAGGCTCAAGAAAGTGAGTTTGATAGCTTTAAAGAAGGTACAGAAGACTAAGCCTCTTTAAGACATATTTAGTATATTAAAAGCCGATGTTTCTTACATCGGCTTTTATTTTTCCTATATATTTGCAGTGTTATGAGTATACCACTTTTTATTAGCGGAGGCGAGATTGCTTTTGTGATTTTTATTGTGATAATGGTTTTTGGAGCTGATAAAGTGCCTGATATTGCCAGAGGTTTAGGTAAGGGTATGCGCACTTTAAAGAATGCTACCGAAGACATCAAATCTGAAATCACTAAAAGTGCAGATAAACAAGGCATCAATACAGATATCGCAAAGGATATGAAGAAGGAAATTGATGACGCTAAGAAGAATATCGAAGAAATTACAGGTTCCGTAAAACGGAAATTCTAATACTGAAAAGCTATTTTAAATACAATTTTAAGCCTTTGAGCCTCCTAGCGTTCAAAGGCTTTTTTATTGCACAGATAACCCCGAAGCATGCCTTGTTAAATTTTATTACTTTATAATTAATTTCACCTCTAAAATGATAATTAAGTAATATCTTAAACAAGAAATTACAAATCTGTGGTTTTAACCTAAAATGCTTTAAAAGCCTTCATTCTTTATAGCATTTTAGTTCAATGATTGTATTTATTCTAAGTGTTAATTAGGAATCCCGACTTCAAAATGGAGTCGGGATTTTTGTTTGAGAGCCAATGGTACGAACAGTTTAAAAGTTCTTCGGCACTACGAGCTACTTTTATCTTTTACGGCTTATAGTCAGGCCATCTCTAATGGTAAGTAAAACCGTCTCTAGTCGATCATCTTCAGCAAGTAGCCGATTGTATTCTAAGAGCGCCTTTGTGGAGGTGTCTTTTGGATTGAGCGGTTCTACCACTTTACCACTCCATAACACGTTATCAGATAGAAGGAGTCCGCCAGGTCTGAGGCGGTCAATAATAAGATCAAAATAAGCCGGATAATTGGGCTTATCAGCATCCATAAAAATAAGGTCAAAGTCTTCTTCGATCTTTGGGATGATGTCAAGAGCCGGCCCTAAATGTTGTTTTATATTTTTGGCATATGCCGAAGCATCAAAGTATTTTTTTTGAAGATCTACTAATTCTTCATTGACATCAATGGTGTGCAAAATACCGTCTGGTTGTAAGCCTTCTGCTAAACAAAGCGCAGAATACCCTGTATAGGTGCCCACTTCAAGAATGACTTTAGGGTTAGCAAGTTTTGCGATCATACTTAAAATGCGCCCTTGATAATGACCACTTAGCATTCTGGGCTGAACTACTTTCTGGTAGGTTTCGCGGGTAAGCTTGCGTAACAACTCCGGTTCTTTTTCAGAGTGGGCTACGGCATAGTCGTCAAGATCTTCAGAGATAAAATGCATATTAATCTTCGCTTTCAAGGCCTTCTAAAACCTCCTCGTCATGTAACATTTTTCGGGTTTCCTGCTTCATTAGGTCAAGCTTGGTGCGCAGGCTCATATCTTTGATGAATTTTCCGTCGTAGATAAGATTTAAGATGGCTTTGTCTTGCACACGACCGCGGCGCATCGCTTCAGAATAGCGTAGATCTTCTCTAAAGGTGACCAGCGCATATTTTGAAAAATATTCAGTAGGAAACGCTTCTTCAAAGGCTATTTCTAGTTTTCTCTTTTCCTGAAAAATAGGACGGGCGGTATGTGCTTTCATTTCGTGAAAATTGTCTACCGCAAGGTCTGCAATGGCATCAGTATCTTCTTTACGCTCTTCTTGATAGGCTTTAAAAACAGCCTTCCAATCGCCTGCATACTGGTCTAAATATTGATCCAATACATAAATATCTTCAAAAGCAGAATTCATTCCTTGGCCATAAAAGGGTACAATTCCGTGCGCAGCATCTCCCAATAACAATACCTTGCCGTAGGCGTGCCAAGGAGAACATTTAATGGTGCCTAAAGGTGAGGTAGGATTTTCTTTAAACTCTGTGAGAAGATCAGGCATCAGAGCGAGTGCATCTGGATACTCGCGTTTAAAATAGTCAAGTACGGCTTCATCTGTATTTAAGCTGTCAAAGCTGTCTTTACCTTCTTCCCAAGAAAGAAATAGGGTGACGGTAAAACTTCCGTCGAGGTTGGGTAAGGCAATCATCATATCTTTTCCTCGGGGCCAGATGTGTAAGGCGTTTTTTTCTACTAAAAATTCGCCATCTGCTTTAGGAGGAAAGCTCAATTCTTTATAACCATGGGTTAAGAAATCCTGCCCGTAGCTAAATAAAAACTTGCGGTGCTCCAGCATACTTTTACGCAGGGCAGAGCCCACACCATCAGCTCCCATTACTACATCGGCTTGATAGGTTGTGGTTTCACCTGTTTTGTGATCTTCAAAAGTCGCCTGTGCAGTTTCGATATTTACGCCTGTACATTTTTGATTGAATTGCATTTTTATGGCAGGCATCTTATCACATTCGTCAAGCAACATGATGTTGAGGTCTTCCCGGGAAATAGAATTGATATATTCATTTCTACCGCTATACGGACTCATAAAAAGTTCACCTTCGGCGTTGTGAATCATACGCCCATTCATTGGGATACACAGCGGTAAGACTTTATCTTCAAGTCCGGCCAGGCGAAGGCCTTTCATTCCTCGATCTGAAAAAGCTAAATTGATAGATCTGCCGCTATCTACGATTTCTTTACGTAAATCAGGGCGCTTTTCCATCAGTGTGACTTTATATCCGCGTTGCGCCATGCGCAATGCTAAAAGCGAACCGCAAAGCCCGGCGCCAATGATTAAAATATGTTCTTGTTCTTGCGTTTTCAAAAGTGGTTTGTTAGTTGAAAATCCTCGAGGATCTTAAATGGTTATAAGGTTGCTAATAGCTCTTTTAGGCGTTGTGTCATTTCATACACATCTTCATAACTGTTGTACAATGGGGCTGGAGCCACACGTATAACATCAGGCTCACGCCAATCGCAAATGATGCCTGCTTGCATAAAGCCATCGTGCATGCTGCGGTCTGCGTTTTTAACTTGAATAGAAAGTTGGCACCCGCGTTCTTCTGCATTTTTAGGGGTAAGAATAGCTATGCGATCATCATCAAGTTGGTTGATGAGAAATTCCAGATATCCGGTAAGCTTTTTAGATTTGGCGCGAATATTTTGAAATCCGGCTTCCGCAAAAAGCTCTAGCGACGCACGAATAGGTGCCATTGACAAAATTGGCGGATTGCTCAGTTGCCAGCCTTCTGCCCCCGAAATAGGATCAAAATCGACGCGCATATTAAAACGGCTGTCCATTTTATGGCCCCACCAGCCTGTAAAGCGAGGGATATCTTTATCATCAGCGTGACGCTCATGTACAAAGCAACCTCCAATGGCTCCGGGGCCACTGTTTAAATATTTATAAGTGCACCATACGGCAAAGTCGGGGCCATTATCGTGCAAATCTGCATCAATATTTCCCACTCCGTGCGCAAGATCAAAGCCTACTTTACAACCATATCGGTGTCCTAGCTGGGTGATTTCTTTTATAGGGTATTTTTGACCGGTGTAATAATTAGAATTTCCGATCATTACTAGGGCAATTTCTTCACCGTGTTCTGCCATTAGCGCTTCCAGATCCTCAAAGCGGTTAAGATGCTCTCCCTCACGCGGTTGCCAAAGCAAAAGCGCATCATCTGGATTATAACCTTTTTCTTTGATCTGAGATTTTACCGCATAACTATCTGATGGGAAAGCGTCGCTCTCGATCAAGATCTTATAGCGCTTTGCAGTAGGCCGGTAAAAGGACACCATCATCAGGTGCAGGTTGGTAGAAAGTGTGTTCATCAACACCACTTCGCCGGGTTTTGCACCTACGATATCAGCCATGGACTTGGTCATCACTTCGTGATACGTCGTCCAAGGAATTTTAGCTTTAAAATGACCTTCAACGGCAAGTTCTGCCCAATTGCTGAGCTCTTGAGCTACATATTCTTTGGCTTTTTTGGGTTGAAGTCCTAGCGAGTTTCCGCAGAGGTAAATTAAATTATTGCCTGCTTCGTCTTTCGGGAAGTTGAATTCATCGCGAAATTTAGCAAGTGTATCGTCTGCATCTGCTTGTTTAGCAAAGGCTAAGGTGTTTTTATAAAGGGTGCTTGTTTGTTCTGACATAGATGGTAAAAATAACACATCGGCTCACGAGCGACAAACTTAGGTTTGCTATTCCTTCTAGGTATTTAGAATTGCAGTATTGTACACGCTCGCCCAATTATTTTGTGTTAATTTGAAGTTGATTTCAATTGAGGTTTTATGAATTCGTTGCGTCTGGTTTTTAGTAACTTACGGTATTTTACTCCGGTTTTTTTGTTTGCCACCCTAAATATTCTTTACGGGACCTGGGCGATCTATATTCCTAAAATAACAGCCAAGTTGCAGTTGTCTGAAGGTGAACTCGGCTTTGCGGTGTTTTTTATGGCTTTGGGAACCTTATGTACCATCCCTTTTGTACCCCGATTTATCAAAAACATAGGTTTAGGAAGAGCGGTTTTGTTTGCGGTAATTGGGTTTTGTGTGTTGATCATACAGCCATTTTTAGCGAGTACCTATGTGCTTTTGTGTGCCTCATTGTTTGGAGTAGGTATTTTTTCCGGATTGCTTGATGTGACTATAAACACTCTAGTCACCGAAATCGAGCGTCGTGACGAAGTGCATTTTATGTCGGTTTCTCACGGGTTTTTCAGTTTAGGCGGAATGCTGGGTGCCGGATTGGGCAGTTTGCTGATGCCTTACATCGCTTTACCAAAGTGGCACATAGCCGGTGTAAGCGCCCTGTTGATTCTAATCAATTTGCTTTTATGCAAACACTATTTTTCGATCAAAGCAGCAGCACACGAAGAGACCTCAAGCTTTAAACTGAAGAATTTGCGACCCTTAGTAGGTTTAGCATTAATAGGCTTTTTAGTAATGGCCGCAGAGGGAGCGATCGTAGATTGGAGCGCATTGTATATGGAGCAGGTAACTTTGGCAAGCGCAGCATTGGCGGGCTTAGGATATACTATTTTTAACGGAACAATGGCTATTGGCCGTTTTTTTGGAGATGCGATCAGCGCATCTTACGGATCACGTCTGATCATCATTGTAGGTTCTTTTATAGCAGCAATAGGTTTTGGAATTATCCTCAGCGGAAGTACTATTTACGCATTACTGGGTTTTGGAGCTGTAGGGCTTGGACTTTCTATTGTGGTGCCGGAATTGTTTAGATACAGCGGAAATTTAAAAGGAATACGTGCAGAAGAAGGCATAAGTTTTATCGCTGGTACCGGCTTTGTAGGCCTGCTTTTAGGTCCGGTTTTTCTTGGATTTCTGGCGGAAACCTTCAGCTTAAAAGGCAGTTTTAGTGCTTTGCTTTGTTTCACCGCATTAGCCGGCCTCATTGCTGTACGCTTAAAACGCAATTAAAAAAGCCCGTACAGAACGGGCTTGGTATTCAGTAAAACTATCTAAAGAAAGTCTGCGTCTTGGAATTTCCAACACTTAAATCTATTACTCTTCGGTTTTTACAGCGATATCTGTAAAATAAAGATGAACTGCATCTTCGGGAGCTTTATGATCTGCAGCGATCTTGATTCCTTTGTAATCTTTATAATCTTCCCAAGTGGTTACCATAGAATATTCTGAAACGTTTCCGCGGCGGTAAATCCATTCTCTAACCATATACTCATCATCATAAAAGAAATCGTAAGCATCCCCTGGTGTATAACCACCTTCTTCACCATTGTAGGTAAGTGTGATCTTACTCATTTTTTGTTGGCTCATAGGAGCGGTCGCTGTATCCTGAACTGTTAGTGTTGTGCCTTCATCCCAAACCAAATGCATAGGAGCGAGTAACCAATAGGCATCGTTTATGAAGCCTTTGTCTGCATCCATAGAGAGGCTATCTACTTCTTTTCGGTTGAAAGAAACCGTGTCTTTATCACTGCGCATCGTTACATCCATAGTTTGCGGATTCCATTTCCAGGCGCGTTCAAAATGGCTGTCACCACGATCTACATTGAAGGTGAACTGCACTTCTGTAACTGATTTCCAGTTTTCCAAGCCGTTTGCTTCGGCTATTTTATACGCGATTTCCTCTTCAGGAGTGCGGTCTTTTTCGGCAACCTCTTCGGTATTCACTACCGGCGGCTGCGATGTGGTTTCTTGAGATTTATTTTTACAGGCAAACAGACTTAGGCTTAAACCGGTAAGGAGTAGAATTTTTTTCATGGATTAGTCTTAATAGGATTGTTCATCGTTTTAAAAGTACAAAGCTTATTGTTTAGAGCGCGCATTTTAGAAAGATTTTATGATTGTCTGGGGCTTGCAAAGTGTAAGTCTACGCGTATTTTACGACTGTTAAAACAAATGAATTTGTATGAAAAAAATACTGCATAGATCTGAAACTCGAGGAGATGCTAACCACGGTTGGTTGCATAGTAAACACACATTTAGCTTTGCAAATTATTATGATCCGCAGCGTATGAACTTTGGTGTACTGCGCGTGTTGAATGATGATAAAGTAAGCGGCGGTATGGGCTTTGGAACCCATCCGCATCAAAATATGGAAATCATTTCGATTCCTTTATCGGGTGACTTGGAGCATCAAGACAGTATGGGGAATACTACCGTGATCAAAGAAGGAGATATTCAGGTTATGAGCGCCGGGACCGGTGTGCAACATTCAGAATATAACAAAAATAAGGACGAGGAAGTTCGTTTTTTACAGATCTGGGTCATTCCGCATACGCAAAATGTTGAGCCACGATATGATCAAATAACCTTGAAAAAAGAGGATCGTAAAAATAAACTGCAGCAAGTGCTTTCGCCCAACAAAGAGGATGCAGGTGTGTGGATTCATCAAGACGCTTGGTTTAATATGGTAGATCTTGATGCTGATAAAGCGGTTACTTATGATTTCAATCTAGCGTCAAACGGACTATATCTATTCGTTTTAGAGGGAAGCGTTGAGGTAGCAGGCGAAAAGTTAGAACGTCGTGACGGTCTGGGGATTTTTGATACGCAGTCGATCACCCTTAAAGCAAGCGAGCAGGCTTCGGTGCTTTTAATGGAAGTACCTTTACATGTTTAGCTGAAAAAAGGCCTGCACTGGCCGTGTGATTAAGACTGATATCTTATTGGCACTGCCAATTTCTCTTGGTCTTGACCTGAGCGGATTTACTTATTAATTTTGTTGAAACTATTAATTAAACCTTTAATCTATGGAAACACCAATTAAGTTAGAGTTAGTAGGACAAAAAGGAGAACTGTTTGCCTTGAAATATCCGGGACTACAAATTCCTATTCACGTCAACCAAGAGTTGCTTGAAAAATTTAAGGCCAGTGATGAATATGTGGTCATTGAGCATCAGTCTCCACCGGAGTATACTAATGAGCTTTGGGCTTCTTCAGATACAAAAAGTCAGATCAATACTTGATTTTTTAAAAGTGCGATACAAAACTGTATCGCACTTTTTTATTGGTACCGTTAGATCCTTAAAAAACTACATCGTTACCTTAAGAAATCCGCTAGGGATTTACGATTTTAATAACACAAGCGTGCCGGTTTTTTGCTTTTACATAGGTTAATTTTGCATTTTAGAATCAGGTCATGACAAAACGCTTTACAACTTCCTCTCGCAATTTAATCATACTCATTCTTGGAACGCTAATAGCTATTGGTCCGTTTTCTATTGATATGTATCTGCCCGGTTTTGGAAACGTAGCCGATGATTTTGGGGTAGACATCAGCAAGGTAGGTCTTACGCTTACCAGCTATCTTATCGGGATCGCATTGGGACAATTAGCTTATGGACCTTTGATGGATCGTTTTGGTAGAAGAAGACCGCTAATAGGCGGTTTGATTTTATTTACGGTTACTGCGTTGCTGTGTGCGTTCAGCTGGAATCTCAACATTTTAATCGCTGCCCGCTTTTTTATGGCTTTAGGAGGCTGCGCGGGAATGGTTGCTTCCAAAGCGATCGTAAGAGATTTGTTTGAGAAAAAACAGGTTGCAGATGTACTTTCGACCCTAATGTTGATTATGGGGGTTGCGCCTATAATTGCGCCTACGGTAGGAGGTATCGTTATTGGTGCTTTTGACTGGGAAGCTGTGTTTTATATTCTTGCAGTCTTTGCCATTCTGATGCTGCTGCTTATCACATTTGTACTTCCTGAAAGCGCAGCGCCTAACCGCAGTACTAGCTTACGACCTAAAAATATAGTACTAGAATACCTTTCAATTTTACGCAACAGAGAGTTCTTTATTTTTGCGATCACACGAGGCTTTACAATGGGATGTTTACTGAGCTATGTGAGCAGCGCTCCCTTTATTTTTATCGAATTCTTTGAACTGAGTGAGCAGCAGTTTGGGTGGGTCTTTGGGAGTAATGCCTTAGGTTTGATTCTGGGAAGTCAGATCAACCGTTTGGCCTTAAAACGCTTTTCACTATTGCAAATTACTGTCACGACTTGTGTCGCATTGAGTGTACTCACAGCCTGTGGTTTGGGGATAAGTTTTCTAAACTTAATCAGTTTTTGGGTGGTGTATCCTTTCCTGTTTATGATGCTCTTTTTGATTGGTTTTCAAAACCCTAACGTGACCGCTTTATCTTTAGATCCTTTCACGAAACAAGCGGGAAGCGCTTCGGCATTAATAGGAAGTATTGGGATGATCTTTGGTTCTGTAGCCAGTATTTTGGTTGCTCAACTAGTGACCGAAAGCGTCAAGCCGTTACTCTACATTTTATTCGGAAGTGCGTTATGCAGTCTGGCGTTGGTGCTATATTATCTCAACAGACGCAAAACTTATGCTTTGCAGACTTCTTAATTCATAAACCGAAGCATTTTAAGAATTACCGAAGCGCTTGTCTGAAATTCTGCTCTTCTCAACTATTAAGAAAGTTTTGGTTTCGCTAGAAACTTATTTGTTAGTATTTTAAAACCTGAAACTAAAAGTCTGCTAAAAAGGCTCTTTAAATAGCTCACCCATTTTAAAAACTAACTTATGAAT
This sequence comes from Leeuwenhoekiella palythoae, assembly GCF_020310025.1. Classification (GTDB taxonomy): domain Bacteria; phylum Bacteroidota; class Bacteroidia; order Flavobacteriales; family Flavobacteriaceae; genus Leeuwenhoekiella; species Leeuwenhoekiella palythoae. The sequence continues at coordinate 960,356 of NZ_CP084318.1, read as the reverse complement.
TCAAAAAAAGCCCTTCCTCTAATTCTCATTTTACTTTTTGTGACATTGCCTGTGCTTGCGCAAGAAAAAAGTTATGATTTCGGTCTTTATTTAGGTGGAGTGAATTATTATGGGGAGGTGGGCAAAAAGAAAGCGATTGCGCCTAATCGTGCGTTTTTTGGACTTATAGGAAAAATGAATTTTAATGAAAAGCTGAGTGCTCGTGCTACGTTGACCTATATGACGCTGTATGCAGATGATCGCAATGCCGGGGATGAATACCGAGCTAATGGAAGAGGGCAGTCCCTATTTTACTCCTTTGAGAACAGTCATATAGAGCTTACCGCAGGTATAGAGTATACGCCGTTTTCATTTTTTAAAAATTCAAGAAATCCAATTGATTTTTATGTTTTTGGAGGCATAGGAGCAGCTTATGGAGATGAATTGTATTACCCGCTTTCAGCAGGATTTGAGGATGTAGCAGCAGAAAAGTACGGTACAAGTACACGTCTGGTAGTACCTTTTGGCGCCGGATTAAAAACGTTTGTGGGTAGTAAATTTATGTTGGGCTTAGAGTTAGCTCCTCGCTATACTACTTCAGATAATTTTGATGGAAGTCATCCTGATGAACCGCGTTTAGAGCCTAACCAACTTCCTAATTTTGCCAATAATGATTGGTACACCTACATAGGCATTACTCTGACGTATCGCATAGGTAAAGGTAGTGACGCGTATTGTGATTGTACATTATAACGGGTTAATGACTTCTTCAAAAGCTAAAAATTGCCAGAGTAGTTTATAGTGTTCTAGTGTTTGCAATTAGCTAATCTAAACCACTACTTGGCGTATTCTTCAATTACAAAATCGCCCCAGTCAGCAATAGATTGTATTAAAGGAATTAGAGTTTTACCAAAATCAGTTAAGGAATATTCGACTTTTAAAGGTGGTTTTGATGTATAAACTTTTCTTTTGATCAGGCCATCTTCCTCTAACGCTTTTAGTTGTAGACTCAAGGTTCTTTCGGTAACCGTAGGCATTGATTTTCTCAATTCGTTATACCTTAATTTTTTATTTATTAGATGGAAGAGGATCACCGTTTTCCATTTTCCACCAATAATTCCCATCGTTAAGCTTGCACAACAAGGGTATTCGTTACCTCTGAAAGTAATCATTTTTGCATCTGCTTTTTCCATATAATTAGTACTATCATTTTTGACCGTTATTGCAAAGATATTATGCTATACATAATTTTGCAACTATAAAAATTATAGTATAATCTAAACATTAGAAAATGAACTTAAAAGAAACACTAGACTGGAGATACACAACCAAGGAATTTGACCCAAATAAAACTATATCTGAATCAGATATGAGGCAGGTGAAAAATCTATTACGAATGAGTCCTTCAAGCGTCAACTTACAACCTTGGCATTTTATAATTGCTGAATCGAAAGAGGGAAAAGAACGAATAGCAACAGGGACACAAGGCTTTTTTCATTTTAATGAACCAAAAATTGTAAACGCATCGGCAGTTATACTGTTTTGTTCAAAAATTGATGCTAATGATAAATATTATCAACATATCGCCGATACAGATGATAAAAGCGGGAGGTTTCCAAATGAAGATATAAAAAATGGATTTTTAGGTGCTGTAAAGACATTTGCAGGAATTCATAAATATGACTTGAAAGACTTAAATCATTGGATGGAAAAGCAAGTTTATCTAAACATAGGAAGCTTTTTATTAGGCGTAGCAGCCCTTGGCATAGATGCTACTCCCATGGAAGGTATTGATGTAAAAGCCTTAGATGAAGAATTTGGTTTAAGAGAAAAAGGATATACTTCTTTAGTTGCGGTATCCATAGGTTATAGAGCTGAATCTGATTTTAATGCTACTGAAAAGACACCAAAATCAAGATTGCCTGAAAGTGAAATTATCACTGTAATCTAAACTTCTAATAATGATTCAGTCAAACTTCTATTTAATTCTTTTTGTAGGATTAATTTTCTCTTGTGACAATCCAAAATCAGAAGAAAAAGCGACAGAAAATACTATTTCTGAAATTATAAAAAACCCAACAAATAAAGTTGGTTTAAGTTCTGATATTCTATGGGAGAAGATGAATCCTGCACGAGGTGATCAAAGCCCTCTGGCCGGAACAATTTGGGGAGATAGAAAAGCTGAGGTCTCAACTGGATATATTGGGAAATTTATAGATGGATTTTCATCACCCGCACACATTCATAATGTAACATATCGTGCCATTGTGATGAAAGGATTAATACACAATGATGACCCAAAAGCAGAAAATATGTGGATGCCTGTTGGCTCATTCTGGACACAACCGGCTGGTGAACCACATATTACGTCTGCTAAAGGAGAAGAAACCATGGCGTATATCGAGATCGATAACGGTCCATACTTAGTAAAACCAACAAATGAGTCTTTTGATAACGGGGAACGCCCAGTTAATATTGATGCCTCTAATATGGTATGGCTTGACAATACCCAAACAAATTGGATTTCAGGCTATAACCAATCAGAAATTAGTTTTTTATGGAAAAATGCAGAAGATATTTGTGGCGTTCTAGTGAAACTACCTGAACATTTTAGAGGAAAAATTTATAGTAGAGGTACTATTTTTTATGGAGTAATTATAGGTGGAAATGTTGATTATAAAATGCCTGATACAGATTCTGTAATAAACTTAGACGCTGGAAGTTATTTTGAATCAACAGGAAATAGTGTTCACGATATTTCAACAGCTGAAGACACTTTAATTTACATAAGGTCTAGCGACAAAATTAAAATTGAATAAAGTCAGATTCCCATAAGCAACGAATGGAACATATAGCGGATAAGAGCAAAATTAAGGTTTAGTTCTTACCCGCTATTTTTTCATTCTAACTGAAATTGTTACCATTAAATATACCGCTTTTTAAGTATGAGACCACGGCCCTCAATAACTAAGAAAGTATCTTTGCGTAATGGCAAGACGGTTAGACAGCATTAACGACTCAAAAAAAACGAACGTGCGCGCATCCTTTCAAGCGTTACGTTTTATTCCCAGATTTTTTAAAGAAATAGGTCAGGTGAGTCCGCTGCTATTTACGCTTAATCTTTTAAGCAGACTCATCAATGCTTTTGCGCCTGTGGTGATTTTGTGGGTGGGCAAGTTGATTATAGATGAGATCATCGCACAGGTCGCTGCAACTTCGCCAGACTATACCACGCTCTGGAATTATGTTTTGATCGAGTTTGGAGTTACAATTCTCGCAGATATCATCAACCGAGTCATAGCCATCACAGACGGATTACTGGGAGATCAGTACAACATCGTTTCTTCAGAAAAAATGATACGTAAAACCAGCAAGATCGATATGGTGCATCTTGAAGATTCTGAGTTTTACGACAAATTAGAGCGTGCACGCCAGCAAACACAAGGGCGCGTGGGTTTAATGAGTTTAGCCCTAGGACAGCTGCAAGGTTTGATCTCGATCGCCACATTAATCGCAGGTCTTATTTATTTTCAGCCGTTATTGATCATTTTATTGGCGCTAAGCATTATTCCGTTATTTATTAATGAAGTTAGGTTCAGCGGTCAGCAATATTCGCTATCCAGAAGTTGGACGACCGAACGCCGCGAACTAGACTATTTACGCTATATAGGCGCTAATGATAAAACTGCAAAAGAGATCAAACTCTTTGGGTTGACCGATTTTATTGCCAACAGATTTAAAACGCTTAGCCAGCAGTATTATCAGATCAATAAAAAGCTTACCGTCAAACGCAGTATTTACAGTGCTATTTTTAACGTGCTGGGTGTGGTGTGTTATTACGCGGCTTATTTAGTGATTATCAAAAGTGTTTTAGAAGGGAGGATTACCGTGGGTGAGCTTACCTTTTTATCCGCTTCTTTTAATCGCTTGAGGAATACGTTGCAATCCTTTTTTACCAGTTTTACGCGCATCACCCAAAGCGCTTTATACCTCAAAGATTATTTTGATTTCATAGACTTAAAGATTCCTGATGAGCATAAAAACGTTCTTCCGTTGCCCAAAGTTGTGCGCGAAGGTTTTGAAATACAAGATGTACATTTTTCCTATCCGGGTAGTGAGCATCAGGTTTTAAAAGGCGTGAGTTTTCAACTGAAAGCTGGAGAGAAAATGGCGTTTGTGGGTCAAAACGGGGCAGGTAAAACCACTTTGATCAAATTACTATTGCGCTTTTATGAGCCCACTCAGGGTGCGATCTTGTTAGATGGAGTCAACATCAATCGCTATAATAAAGCCGAATATCAGCAAATGTTTGGTGTAATTTTTCAAGATTTTTTCCGGTATGAGTTTACGCTGCGTGAAAATATTGCTGTTGGAGATATCGGTTCGGTAACTGATGATAATCGCATTCAGGAAGCAGCACGCTTGAGTCTGGCAAATGAAGTGATCGAAGGTTTAAGTCTAGGTTATGATACCCAATTAGGAAAACGATTTAAAGACGGACAAGAACTATCTGGCGGTCAGTGGCAAAAAGTAGCACTTGCCCGTGCGTATATGAAAGATGCCCAAGTGATGGTACTTGATGAGCCTACTTCGGCTTTAGACGCGCGTGCAGAATACGAGGTTTTTGAACGTTTTATTGCACTTACCGAAGGCAAGACGAGTATTATTATTTCGCACCGCTTTAGTACCGTGCGTATGGCAGATCGCATTCTGGTACTTAAAGATGGTAAAATACTAGAATTAGGAACACACGACCAACTGATGCAAACCCCTAGCTTGTATGCAGAATTGTTTGAGTTGCAGGCACAAGGTTATAAATAAAAGCTTGTGCTAGTCTAAAAAACTTTCGGCTTAAAGCGCATTAGCACTTAAACCACCATCTGCGGTGATGTTCTGACCAGTAATGTAAGAAGCTTTATCCATTGCCAAAAAAGCAATGGCACTGGCGATTTCTTCGGGTTGAGCAAAACGGTTTAATGGCGTTCGTTCTACGATTTTTGCATAGCGCTCTTTTTGATCAATAATGGGTTTTACCAGAGGAGTTTCGGTATACCACGGGGAAATCGCATTGACTCTGATATTTTTATCGGCCCATTCTGAGGCTAAACTTCGGGTTTGTTGAAGAATTCCCGCTTTAGCCATCGCATAAGGCGCACCGCTCTTTACATCTTGCAAAGCTGCTACCGAAGCCACATTGATTACTGAAGCTTTCCCTGATCGTTTAAGAAGTGCAAAGAATTTTCTAGTTAATTCAAACGGAGCGATCAGGTTGGTATTAATCACTTGCTCGTATTCTTCAACCTCGTACATTATCGCTTCTTTGCGAATGTTCATTCCGGCATTATTGACTAAAATATCTAAGGAACCGCTACGCTGAAAAACAAAATCGGTAAGCTTGTCTTGATCGTCTTCAGAAGTTACATCACCTTGCATCCCGGAAGCGATATAGCCCATCTCTCCTAATTCTTGTTGAAAAGCCGTTACTGCGGCTCCATCACGCGCTGTAAAGATGACTTTTGCTCCTAGTTTGGCAAATTCTAAAACGGTAGCTCTACCTATTCCTTTAGTGCCTCCTGTGATCAAGGCAGTTTTTCCTTCTAAATTCCACATAACTTCAAACTCAATTTGCCGGCAAAACTACAAAGACTCTAAAGTCTATACCCAAATTTTAGATGGAAATACAGATTAAGTATTAATTCATAAAGCAAAAAAAACCTCACATTTGCGAGGTTTTCATTTTTTAGGAGTAACGCCAAAGCGTTTATTCCACTAGATCTGTTCTCTAATTAAAAATCAAAATTATCAGGATTCGGACCAATACGCTCGTGCTTGTCTAGCGCATTAATGGTTTGCATATCTTCTTCGGTTAATTCAAAATCAAAAATGGCTGCGTTGCTTTCAATATGGTCTTTTGAAGTAGATTTAGGGATAGTAATTACACCATTTTGTAAATCCCAACGCAAGACGATATGAGCAGGAGATTTACCGTATTTTTCACCTAATTGTTTCAAGGTTTCATTTTTAAAAGCCTTTCCTTGCATTAATGGAGACCAGGCTTCGTATTGAATTCCGTTTTCCTTACAGAAGTTCTGAAGATCCTTTTGTACTAGCCAAGGATGAAATTCTAATTGATCTACCATAGGTTTGATTTCTGCATCTTGCATAAGATCTTTAAGATGGTGCTCTAGAAAATTACTTACTCCGATCGCTTTAATCTTTCCATCTTTATATAATTTTTCGAGTGCGCGCCAGGTATCTTTATATTTACCTTCAACCGGCCAATGAATTAAGTAGAGATCAAGATATTCAGTATCTAAACGGCTTAATGTTTTTTCGAAAGCTTCTAATGTGGCCTCATAGCCTTGATCACTATTCCATAATTTACTGGTAAGGAAAATATCTTCACGTGAAATGCCACTTTCTTTTATCGCTTTCCCAACACCTTCTTCATTGTCATAAGCTTTTGCGGTGTCTATATGTCTATAACCGGCAGCTAAAGCCCATTTTACCGCGTTGATCACTTCTTTACCATTTTCGGCCTTCCAAACCCCAAGCCCAAAATATGGCATGTGCACGCCATTACTTAATTCCCAAGTTCCGTGTAGGTTGGTAATTTCTTTATTTGCAGTTGTAGTACTCATAATTTCAATTTTACTCTAAAACTAATAAATAGCTTGTGGTATAAAGAAGCTTTTAACCCTTCTTAACTGCTGTATGTTAAGGGTTTTTAGAAGATCAAGCATAAAAAAAAAGCCACACCAAAAGGTGCGGCTTTCAACTTGTTAATGCAACAGATTAATCTACTGCATCTTCAGCAGCATCACCAATGTCATCTGCTGCATCTTCAATTTTATCTCCGGTAGATTCTCTACAACTTTGTAAGGTTGTACCCATAACTCCGGCTAGAAATAGAAATAAAAAAATACGTTTCATAATTTGAATTTTAAGGTTAGAAATTTTGGTTGTTTATAAGCGTCGGCCTGTTGCTAGTCGGTATAAGATCGCGATGACCGCAAGCACTAGTAAAATGTGAATCAAGCTACCTACAGATTCGGCAAAGCCGAAATAACCTACAAGCCAGCCAATGATTAAAATCACTACAATAAGCCAAATAATATCTCTCATCGTTATATAAGTATTGGTTAGAGATATGAAATTAGCAGATTCAATTTAAACTTGTTTTTTGATTAACAGTGAATTAACGCCGAGATTAGAAATTTTGTGGGTTCTTTATGATTTCTTGGGCGCGTTTAACAAGTTGTTCTAATTCATCAGGATCTTTTTTCTCCAGCATTCCCATCATCATATTCATACGTTGGTTATTCTCAAAATGTTCTTTCTTTTCCAAAAGGAAATTCCAGTATAAACTATTGAAGGGACACGCCTTTTCTCCGGTTTTTTTAGAAACGCTGTAATGGCAAGAGCTGCAATAGTTACTCATTTTATTGATGTAGCTTCCGCTAGAAACATAGGGTTTTGTCGCAACAATGCCGCCGTCTGCAAACTGACTCATACCACGTGTATTGGTGATTTCTACCCACTCCAAAGCATCTATATAAATCCCAAGGTACCAAGCGTCAACTTCATCTGGATGAGTTTGGGTGAGTAAAGCATAATTTCCCGTGATCATCAAACGCTGAATGTGATGCGCATACGCGTGCTCTAAACTTTGCTTAATGGCGTGATGTAGGCAATTCATTTTCGTTTTTGCCGTCCAGTAAAATTCAGGTAGTTCGTTCTGGTTATCGAGTTTGTTGCTTCTGCGGTAACCGGGCATTTTCATCCAGTAAATACCGCGCATGTACTCGCGCCAGCCTAAGATTTGGCGTACAAATCCTTCCACTTGACTGATGTCAATTTCCTCTTTATGCTCACGCCAATGGCTGATCACTTTTTCGATCACTTCAAGGGGATGCAGCATTTTGCTGTTCATCGCAAAGCTCAGTCTGCTATGAAATAAATAAGCCTGATCTGGATCCATCGCATCTTGATAATCTCCAAAATGCTTCAGCAGATTGCTGCAAAAATAATTCAGCACACTTAATGCGTCAGGGCGGGAGGTAGGCCAATTGAAATTTTCAGCATCAACGCTGCCTATGGTTTTAATCCCGGCATCTTTGACCATTTTATGTATTTCTGAAAGATCTGTGCGAAAACCTCGCTCATGCGGAATTTCAGGTTCTCCTTTCCACTTTTTGCGGTTGCTGTGGTCAAAATTCCATTTTCCTCCTTCGGGATCTTTGTCGTTGACCATCATGATATTGTATTTCTTTCGCATATCACGATAGAAATACTCCATTGTCAAGGTTTTCTTTCCTTCAAAAAAATCAGCAAGATCTGTGCGACTGGTTAAAAAATGTTCGGTGTCAACTGCTTGAGTTTGGAGGCGTATATCATTACAAAAATTTTCAAGTTGTTCATCAAGCCGATACTCGTCAGGAAGTTGATATTCAAAACGATCAATATGATGCGCTTTAAAAAGTTGGTTTAAGTTTTTGGTCAGGTTCTGCGTGTTATCAGGATGATCTAATTTGTAGTAAATCACGCTATGCCCGCGTTCTTCAAGCCATTCCGAAAAATTCCGCATTGCGGAAAAAAATCCTAGAATCTTTTGGATATGATGGGTGACATAATCTGTTTCCTGGCGCATTTCGGCCATAAAATAAAGTACATCGTCATCTACTTGATCATACCAAGAATGCTTTTGATTGAGTTGGTCTCCTAAAATTAAACGTAATGTTTTTGCCATAATGATCAATCAAATAAAGAAGGTTCTAGCCAAAGGCGTTGGTATTTACCTGAGCTGTCGTAACGTTCAGCCTGACTTTGAATATTAAATTTTCGATCTCGCGGATCGTTACCCACTCCGCTGTTGTACATCCAATTCCCATAATTGCTGTGCACATCATAATCGATCAACATACTCTCAAAATAGGCTGCGCCTATACGCCAATCTTGCTGTAATTCTTTTGCCCAGTAACTCGCAACATTCTGACGGCCACGGTTGCTCATCCAGCCGGTCTCAGCAATTTCTTTCATATTGGCATTTACAAAATCATATTTTGTCTGGCCGTTTATCCATTCTTTTTTAGCGGCTTTGTTGGTTTTCCAATCGTAGTCTTTTTCCAGAATTCCACCGATCTTAAAAATTTGATTACCGTATTTAAGCGAAATATATTTGAAAAAATCCCGCCACATCAGTTCAAAAAACAACCAATAGGTACTGTCATTCTTGACCTCTTCGCGTTCGAACTTTTTGATTTCCCAATAAATAATTCTTGCCGAAATACTGCCGTTAGCAAGCCACGCCGAAAGTTTTGAACTATAATCAGTACCCACCAGACCGTTTCGGGTTTTCTTATATACCTGAAGTTTTTTTGATTCCCAGAAATACTGTTGAATGCGCTGTGAAGCTTGTTGCGCTCCACCTTTAAAAGGGAATGCTGTGCGATTATCTATTTTAAAATCTTCTAGTCCCAGATCGCTAAGACTGGGGATATCAGTTGGCTCGTTAATCAGATTTGTTTTAGGCTGCTGTTGCGGTTCAACACATTTTCTGATATGGAGTGCTTTTTCGCAGGTTTTACGCCATTGCGTAAACACGTTGGGAATTGCCTCAAAGGAGTCATACGGGAGGTCTTCAGGATGGATTAAGAATTGGTCATAATTTGCGGTGAAAGTCACAGAAGCTTCGCAGGCCTGCTTCACATTTTTTTGAACCTCTACTTCTTCAGCAGTCCATTCTTTTTGATAATAAATCTGACTGACCTTGTGTTTTGCAGCCAGCTTCGGTATTGCGTCTTCCGGTTTTTCTAAATAAACCAATAAGGTAATATTTAGCTTTCTGAGATCCTCACGCAATTCTTGAATGGTTTCAATCAAAAATTGAGCACGAAAGCGTTCGGTTTTTTTAAATCCAAACGGACCGATTTCAAAATGTCTGGGATCAAAACAATACACAGCAACAACCCCTGCGTCATTAGTGCAAGCCTGTTGTAAACTGGTATTGTCTAAGGTGCGTAAGTCGTGTCTAAACCAAACTAGATTCATTAGCGTTTTTATTTCGTCTGCAGCGTTCACTACAGTATTTGACATCTTCCCAGTTTTTTGCCCACTTTTTGCGCCAAGCGAAAGGTTTTCCGCAGGTTGCGCAAATTTTCTCAGGAAGATTTACCTTTTTATGAGCCAAGATCGGTAATTGATTTCACGGCCTGATCGGGCTGCGCATAGGTGAACCTGTTCAAAATCTGGGGTAGCGCGTAACCATCTAAGCCATCAATGCAAACTGTTTGAGCACGCTCAAGATTGAGCCAGCCATCTTCAGCTTGAATTTCGCGATCCACGTAAATGTGTTTAATGGCGCCAATTATAAAATGGCAATTGTTCTCTTTAATGAAATACTCATTCTCAAATTCGCATCCCAATTTGATTCTGCTTTGCTTTACGTATGGTGCTTTAAAATCGTCAAGATATTCTTCGTTTAGTAAAGTTTTGTCAAATTCAGAAACATTACCGGCGTATTTAGCTGAAGTTTTATGTGCTTCTTTAATGAAATTTTGATTGACGTGGTTTACTGTAAACACACCAGACTTCTTGAGGTTGTCATAGGTGTTACGCTCTACGGAAGTAGGACGCAATACAAAACCCAGAAGCGGTGGATTGCTCCCAAGGTGTGTAACCGAACTGAAAATGGCAACATTAGAAACGCCATCTTCTGAAATACTTCCTAAGAGATTAGCCGATTTAAAACCGGTGCAACTGTTTATAAAATGTGCACGATATCGGGACGGCATATCAGCTATCTGTTCTGCTGTGTAATGTCTCATAAAAAAAGGGTAAGTTTTAACCTACCCTCAATTTACTGTGTGTTCAAGCGTTAAGCTGTTAACATTAAACAAAATAACAAAACTTTAAATGTCTAAGCTTCTTGCGCTTGCACGTTATACTTAGGATAATCAGTATATCCTTTTTCTCCTTGTGTGTAGAACGTATCTTGGTCCCATTCGGCTGTTGGGGCTTTGATTGCAAAGCGTTCTACAAGATCTGGATTGGAAATATAAAGTTTTCCGTAGGCTACAAGATCTGCATTTCCTTCTTTGATCACCGCATTACCGCTCTCTTGATCAAAATTTGCATTGATCATTAAATTTCCGTGGTATTTTGGGCGATAGTGCTTCGCGATTTCTGTTTCAAGAAAGTCGATATCACTAACATCTGTGAACGGTTCAGAAAGGTGCAAATAGGCCAAGTCGTAATTATTGAGACGCTCTACGATATAGTCAAAAGTAGGAATGGTTTCTTCTGTTGCATCAATACCAAACACTCCATTTAGTGACGGATTAAGACGCACACCTATTTTATTTTCGGGCATCACCGCTTTGACTTTATCTAAGGTTTCAAAAAAGAAACGGGCTTTATTTTCAATGCTTCCACCATAGTTGTCTGTACGCACATTAGAATTTTTATTAAAAAACTGATGGAATAAATAACCGTTAGAACTGTGAATTTCAACGCCATCAAAACCGGCTTCCATTGCGTTTTTAGCAGCAGTTACAAAGTCATCTTGCGTTTGTTGAATATCTTCAAGCGTCATCGCTTTAGGTTCAACGGTGTCTTTGAAACCTTCAGAAGTAAAGGCTTTAGCATTAGGGTTTACTGCAGATGGAGCGAGTGGCTTGTCACCATTATGAAAATCAGGGTGTGACATACGACCTACGTGCCATAATTGAATAAAGATCTTACCATCTTCGGCGTGTACAGCATCAACCACTTTTTTCCAACCGGCAACCTGCGCTGCAGAATGAATCCCCGGCGTATGAATGTAACCTACAGCCTGAGGAGAAACTTGTGAGCCTTCAGTAATGATTAGCCCGGCACTAGCGCGTTGCGTGTAATATTCTACGTGCATGTCAGTAGGCGCATTCTCAGGATTATCAGCGCGACTACGCGTCATAGGTGCCATTACGACACGATTTTTTAAGGTAGTTGCACCTAGTTTAAAAGATTGTAATAAAGGTTGATCAGTTTTCATAATTTTTCTTTTTCTGCGGAAGCAACAATTATTAGTGCTGCAATTCCTAGTTTATTTTTAATTGCTTTTTTGGTCTAATCGGAGTAAAAGCCCTAACAGTTTGGGCTGTTAAACCTTTTATAAAATCTATTTTGATTTGGAATAAACGATTGGTTATGTGAGCCATAAAGGCTTCAAAAGGTTTGGAGTAGCTATTTAATCGTCAATGTTTTCGCGCATTTCACTTTTGCGCATAGGCATCTGATCTATGGTCTCAAAAATGATTTTCACATCAAGCGGAAAGGTTTTTTGAAACTTCACTCCGCCATCTTTTCCTATAAGTGTAATGCCTTCATAAGTATTTGGGATCTGATATTTTTGGCGTAACGGCCCAACTTGAAAGCCTGAAACCACCTTTAAGTCTTTATCGTACAGCCGTCCTTTAGCTAAAACAAAAAGCAGAATATTGCGGTCCTCTATTTTTTTGGTCGCATTTTTCATGTGTTGCCAGTGGGTGACAAAACTTTCCGTCTCGAGGCTGGTGGTAGAAAAAACCACAATGCGGTTGCGCCATTTGTATTTAGAAAAGTCGTTTTGTGCAGAAGCAGTCAGCGCAAATAAAACTAAAGAGATATTGGTGAGGGTTTTCATAAATGTGCTTGGTCTTTTAAAAGGTCAGGAAATTGTTTTTTAAATCGGTTAAGTCTGGGTATTGAAACCCCAATTATATAGGGATCGTTAGGGTGCTTACGCTCGTAATCCTGATGATAGGCTTCGGCCTCCCAGAATTTTTGAAAAGGCAATACTTGAGTCACGATTTCACCATCATAAACGGTTTCATTGAGCTGTGTGAATATGCTATCAATAATGCGTTTTTCTTTTTCGTTTTGATAGAAGGCTATAGAGCGATACTGTTTGCCGCGATCAGGACCTTGACGATACAGTGCCGTGGGATCGTGTGATCCAAAGAAGGCAATGACTAAATTGCGATAACTTACCGTGTCAGGATTATAAAATACTTCTATGGCTTCGGCGTGGTTCGTTTTTCCGTAGCTTACTTCTTTGTAGGTGGGGTGTTCTTCAAAACCACCGCTATAGCCGCTTACGGCTTCCTTAACTCCTTTGATGTTCTCAAAAATCGCTTCTACACACCAAAAGCAACCGCTTGCAAAATAAGCACGTTCATAGCCCTCCACAGGTTGCGTTTGCACCGGAGGTAGCTTAGCCATCCTTTGATCACTTTCTAAAGAAGTAGTGTTCTTACAGCTTAGGCATAGCGTTATTAATACAATGTAGCTCGTTATAAAGCGCATAGCATGATTTTCTACTTAAATATAACGAGAAGGGTCGCGCTGGGCTGCTAAGGTCCTGTTAAACTCTTAAAATAAAAAAGCCCCGATAGGATCGGGGCTTAGTCTGTATTATAATGTGAAGCGATTAAAGTTTCGCAAAAATAGCTTCCATTTTTTCTGATTCTTCTTTTGCAAGTTCCTCGTCTACTAAGATACGACCACTATGCTCATCAGTAATGATCTTTTTACGACCTGCGATTTCCACTTGTACTTGTGGTGGGATCGTAAAGAAAGAACCTCCAGATGCACCACGCTCAATTGCAACAACGGCAAGACCATTGCGTACGTTAGAGCGAATACGCTTGTAAGCTTTTACAAGACGCTCATCAATTTGCTCTTCGTAGCTTTCTCCTTTTTCAAGAAGTGCTTGTTCTTCTTTTTCCGTTTCAGCTAAGATCTCATCAAGCTCGTCTTTTTTGTGCTTCAAGTGCTTTTTGCGCTCGTCAAGACGTTCTTTAGTAGAATCGATCACTTCGTTTTTCTGTTCGATCTGCGCACGGAATTCTCTGATATTTTTTTCAGCAAGTTGAATTTCTAACTCTTGAAATTCAATTTCCTTACTTAGCGAGTTGTACTCTCTGTTGTTACGCACATTTTTTTGCTGTTCAGTATATTTCTTGATAGCAGCTTTTGCGTCTTCAATAAGAATTTTTTTAGCTTTAATCTGATCGTCGATTAAGCTTAACTCACCACCTAATTTGTCAAGTCGGGTATTTAATCCTGCAACTTCATCTTCAAGATCTTCTACTTCTAAAGGAAGCTCACCACGCACGTTGCGTATGGTATCAACGCGAGAGTGTATCAGCTGTAGGTCATACAATGCTCTGAGTTTCTCTTCTACAGTTGCTTCGGTCTTTTTTGCCATATTATAAATACTTAATAGGATTGGTGTTTTCGTCTGATAAAACGACTGCAAAATTAGTAAATTTTTTCGTAAGAAAGTTGGTCAAAATATTTTTTGTGTATTGCTCGCTTTCATAATGCCCAATATCAGCTAAAACGATTTGACCTTCAGCTTGATAAAACTGATGGTATTTAAGATCTGCGGTGATCAGCGCATCTGCTCCGGCAGCTTTAGCGGCGTCAATTGCAAAACTTCCGCTTCCTCCTAAAACAGCGACCTTTTTTACAGGTTGACCGCGCAAAGCAGAATACCGAATTCCTTCAGCATGAAATGCTTTTTTGACTTGATTTAAAAAGTCTAATTCCTCAAGCGCTTTAGGTAATTCTCCAATCATTCCCATCCCAATATTTTGATTGGCATTGTCTAAAGTGGTGATTTCATAGGCTACTTCTTCGTACGAATGCGCTGCAAAAAGTGCGCTTAAGATTCGTGATTGCAGGCGTGCTTCAAATGTAATATTGAGTTGCACTTCTTTTTCAATATGCAGTTCGCCGCGATTTCCAACGCTGGGATTGCTATGTTCATTGCCTTTAAAAGTACCTTTACCTTTGGTGCTAAAACTACACTCTTCATAATTGCCAATGTTTCCGGCTCCTGCTTTAAAAAGTGCTTCTCTAACAGTGATCACCTCATTTTTGGGTACATAGGTCGTGAGTTTTTTAATAGCTCCTTTTTTAGGAATTAAGATCTTGCGCTGCTCTAGATTTAGCGCATCGCACATCCCTTTACTCACACCATGTGGCATATTGTCAAGCGCGGTATGAATGGCGTAAATAGCAATGTCATTTTGGATCGCTTTAAGCACCACACGTTCTACATAATTTTTACCGGTGATCTTCTTGAGTCCGCTAAAAATTATAGGATGAAAACTTACGATCAAGTTGCAGTTTTTAGCAATGGCTTCATCTATAGTTTGTTCAAGCGTGTCAAGAGTAACCAGAATACCGGTAACTTGCGTATGATAGTTTCCCAGCAGAAGACCTACATTGTCAAAATCTTCGGCATTGGCGAGGGGAGCAAATTCTTCAAGGGTTTGTGCGACGTCTTTAATGGTCATAACTCGTAATTCTAATAAGTGGTAAAGGTAAAGATTGCGATAAGTGAAGCTACTTATTTTATTGCTAAATCTTGTTTTGTCAGGGTTAACAAATAAGTCACGCGTTCAAAAGTTTAAAAAGTAATACCTTCGGCGTTGTGAAAGACTTGCGAAAAATACTCTGGCCTTTTTCGGTGCCTTACGACGGGGTTACCCGAGTACGCAATTACCTATTTGAAAAGGGAATATTCGAACAAAGATCTTATGATTTTCCGGTGATTGGTATTGGTAATTTAAGTGTTGGCGGTACCGGAAAAACACCAATGACTGAGTATGTGCTGCATCTTTTAAAGGAGGAGTATCGTCTGGCGACCTTAAGTAGAGGATATGGCAGATCTACCAAAGGTTTTTTGCTCGTCACCCCGAAGGATCACGCTAGCGAAGTAGGGGATGAACCTTTGCAGTTTGCTATAAAATTTGAGCAGGTAGCTGTTGCTGTTTGCGAAGATCGTCAAACCGGTATCGCCAAGTTGATGCAGCAAACTCCAAAACCTGAGGTAGTGGTTTTAGATGATGTTTTTCAGCACAGAAAGGTACAGCCTGGATACCTGATTATGCTTACGGCGTATAATGATTTGTTTTACAAAGATCTGGTGCTTCCGGCAGGGAATTTAAGAGAGTCAAGAGAAGGAGCTTCCCGAGCGCATTGTATTGTTGTTACTAAATGCCCTTCAAGTTTAGGAGAAAGGGGGATGCAAGCGATACAAATGAAGATTGGAGCTTATAGTAATGCTCCGGTATATTTTAGTAGCATTGGTTATGGTGAAATTCAAGGAAACCCAGCTTTTACAGACTATAGTACCTTGCGTAATAAGAAAATTACAGTGGTAACCGGTATCGCGAAACCAGAGCCTTTTTTTGACTTTTTAAAAGGGAAAAACTTGAACTTTGAAGCGCTTCGGTTTAAGGATCATCATAATTTTACTCCTAAAGAACTACACGCTTTAGATCAGCACGAAGTCATACTTACCACCGAAAAAGACTATATGCGCTTAAACGGCAAATTGCATAAAGCTACGTTGCTGTATGTGCCTATTGAAATGCAGTTTTTAAAAGAAACGGAACGTTTCAACAATGATCTGCTAAATTTTGTGAAGCAGCAGGTCCCTAAAGAATAACGTTTTTACGTTTTAAGGCATTATGGATTTTAAAGAAGAATTCCTCTACCTTATAAGGTTTCGGGATGATGTCGTTGAAACCGGCCAGATAAAAATCGTCTATATTTTCTTCAATGGTTACCGCTGTTAAGGCTAGAATAGGCAGGTCTTTGTTGAATTCGCGTATTTTCTGAGTCGCTTCGATACCACTTATTCCCGGCATATGAATATCCATTAAAACCAAGTCAAAGTTCTCAAAGCGTACTTTTTCAATAGCGATTTCACCATTGTCTGCCACTTCGCACATCATCTCATTTTTTTCAAGAATTTTGCGGGTGATCATTTGGTTGATCTTGTTGTCTTCAACCACCAACAGCTTTTTGCCTTTTAGGGCCTCGTAATCTATCTCGTACACGCGCTCTTCGGTTTCGTTAGTTTTGCTTTTGGCCAGGCCATACTTGATGTCAAAGAAGAATTTAGAGCCTTTTCCAAGCGTGCTTTCCAGTTCAATTTTACTTTTTTGAAGGGTGAGCAGGCGCTTAACAATAGAAAGTCCTAAACCGGTACCGCCAAATTTTCGATTGATCTGTACCGAACCTTGAGTGAAATTCTGGAAGATATCTTTCTGTTTTTTCTTGCTGATACCTTCTCCGGTATCTTCAACTTCAAAATGAAGATAGGTTTGACTATCATTACTGCTCAATTGCTTGATGCGAATAAAAATATCCCCGTCTCTGGTAAATTTATTTCCGTTACCGATCAAATTGATAAGAATCTGCGAAATCATTAATGGGTCACCAATGATCTGATCAGGAATTTCTTCATCATATTCCAGGTTGAGCTTGTTGCCTTTTTCTTGCGCCGAACGCTCCAAAGCAAACAGTACATCATCTACACGTTTACGTAGATTAAAGGTTGCTTGTTCAACTTCAACCTTATCGGCCTCAAGCTTGTTGAGGTCAAGAATGTTATTGATGAGCGAGAGTAAATATTCTCCTGAAAATTTTAAGGAATCAAGATGCTTCTTTTGCTCTTCGGTAGGATTTTCACTTAAAAGTAAATGCGTGAGTCCGGTTACTGCATACATAGGAGTACGAAGTTCGTGCGTGATCGTAGATAAAAACTGCGCCTTAACCACAGAAGCCTTCTCGGCATTTTCTTTGGCGATCATCAGTTCGGCGTTTTTAGCTTGTAGCAACTCGTTTGCCTTAGCACGTAAATTATTGTTCTTATAAAGAGAAAGTGCTAAAAGACACAAAATAGTAAACAGCGCAATAATGAGTACGGTTGTGATCTTATTAGCCTGAACCCGTTTTGCCGGGTCGTAATCATCAGCATTGATATTGGCGAGCAACGCATTGCGAATAGCTACATTTTTTGCAGTTGAATTGTTTTCACCAAAATAACTGCTGCGTTTTTGATTGTATAAAGAAAGGTAGCTGAAGGCTTCCTCAAATTCTTGCCGCGCGGAATAAATGGTGCTCAATAAATTCAATCCATCAACTTCAAGCTGCGGGTAATTATTATTTAAACTGAGTTCGTGTGCTTTGTTAGCATACGACAAAGCAGTATCCAACTGATTGAGCAGGAAATTCATTCTGCCCTGTTGTAAAAAAACGCGGCAAAGCAAATAACTGTGTTTGCCCTTTGTTTTGTTTAAAATCGCTTCGGCTTGCTGATATTTTAATAGGGCTTCTTCATTGTTTTTGAGTTCCTGCAAAATGTTGCCCTCATACAAATAGGTCGTAGCCAATTGTACTCTGGAGTCCTCATCACGCGTGCTTTCAAAAATTAATGCGGCATTTTCTAAAAAGGGTAATGCACGCTCGTAATTTCCGGTTTTAGATAGGATTTGACTGTAAATCAAATAGTCTTGCCCCAGATTGTCTAATTCTTGAAGTTCTTGGTGCAGTTTAATTGCATTAAGAATAAGCGGAGTAGCGAGCTTAGGATCGCCGCGCTCAAAATAAATTTTAGAAAGTAATTGGTTGCTAATCGCTTCGCCACTTTGATTCAATGATTTTATCGAAAGGGCTTCGGCTTTTTTGATATTGACGATCGCTGATTCAAAATCTGCCTGCTCCATTGCGTAGATTCCGCCCAGTAAAAGCGAATCAATCTGAATGTTCTGTACGTTTTCAGATCTGCTTGATTGTTGACCAAAACAGACCACGGAAATTAGGGTAAATAAGACGACAAGTAGTTTTCTGTCGATCAGCATTTTTTGACGCATTAAGTCACTAATATAGACACTTTGATAGAATATCTACAGAAAACTTTAAGAATTTTTAAGAGATTTTAAGAATGAGATCAATCAATCTTGAAGAGTAACCGGTCTCATTATCGTACCAACCTATGAGTTTCACCAAGTTACCAATCACAGAGGTCATTTGAGCGTCTACAATCACCGAGTGGGTATTTCCTACAATATCAATAGAAACTAAAGGAACATTTGTAAACTCTAAAATGCCTTTGAGTTCATGTGAAGCCGCGTATTCAAAAGCAGCGTTAATTTCCTCAATTGTAGTTTCGCGATCGACATTTAAGGTAAGGTCAGTTAAAGATCCGTTAGGCACCGGTACCCGAATTCCGCAGCCACCAATTACTTCGCTTAAATCTGGAAAAATTTTAGTAAGCGCTTTTGCGGCACCAGTGGTGGTGGGTACAATAGATTGCCCTGCAGCTCGCGCGCGTCTTAAGTCTGCGTGCGGCTGATCGTGCAAACTTTGATCTGTAGTGTATGAATGTACTGTGGTAATATACGCCTGCTTAATTCCGCATAAATCATTTACCACTTTAATCATTGGGGCGGCATTGTTGGTGGTGCAACTCGCATTAGAAATGATACGCTCACTACCATCAAGCAAGGTGTCATTTACACCAAGCACAATCGTTTTAATATGATCATCTGCCGGTGGAACACTCAAAATAACTTTTGGGGCGCCAGCCTCAAGATGTGGAAGAAGCGCTTCTTCGGTTTTAAACTTACCAGTAGCTTCAACGATGAGATCCAGATCGTGATTTTTCCAAGGAATGCGTCCCGGATCAGACTCCTGATAAAGGTGAGCTACTTGTTGATCGACATAGAGGGCAGCATCTTGATAGCTAATTTTCGGCGGAAAAATGCCGTGAATACTGTCGTATTTAAGCAGATGCGCTAAAGTTGCACCATTGGCTTTGTCGTTTATGGCGACTACTTCAATTTGTGGATGCTCGTGCAAAAGTCGAAAGAGTCTCCGACCGATGCGTCCAAAACCGTTGATCCCGATTTTGATAGTTCTCATGCGTAATACGTCTAGTTAAGGTGCTTTTGAGCTTTATATGAAGAGCGCACGAGTGCACTACTTTCTACGTGACGGAAGCCCATTTCTAAACCTATAGTCTCGTATTTTTTAAATTGATCTGGCGTGATGAATTGTTTCACCGCAAGATGTTTTTTAGAAGGCTGAAGGTATTGCCCAATGGTCACCACATCTACGTCAGCATCGCGTAAATCTCTTAAGGTTTGAATGACTTCTTCTTCAGTCTCACCCAGACCTAGCATGATACCTGATTTGGTACGTCTAATGCCTTGCTCTTTTAAATATTTAAGTACGCCTAAACTACGCTCATATTGCGCTTGTATACGCACTTCTCGGGTGAGGCGTTTTACGGTTTCCATATTATGAGAGACCACTTCAGGCGCCACTTCAACGATACGATCAATATTGCGCTCGTTTCCTTGAAAGTCGGGTATAAGAGTTTCTAAGGTAGTGTCAGGATTCATGCGTCTGATGGCTTTGACCGTTTCAGCCCACATTATAGAACCCATATCTTTTAGATCATCACGGTCTACTGAAGTAATTACCGCGTGCTTAATTTTCATAAGCTTTATAGAACGAGCCACTTTTTCTGGTTCTTCCCAATCTAAGGTGTCTGGCCTTCCGGTTTTAACACCACAGAATCCGCAAGAACGGGTGCAAACATTACCTAAGATCATAAAGGTCGCCGTTCCCTCGCTCCAGCATTCTCCCATATTTGGACAGCTTCCGGAGGTGCAGATGGTGTGTAAATCATACTTATCTACGAGGCTCCTGAGTTCTGTGTATTTCTTGCCGGTGGGCAATTTTACACGCAACCATTTAGGTTTTGGTTTATGAACCGGTGCTGCTAATGTTTCAGTATTCATCACAATTCTTTTAGGTCAGCAAAGATACAAACTGTACTTCAAATAACAGGTACTGCTGTGTTTTGTGTTGGTGGTCTCTTCTACGCTTAAAAGCTTACATTTTGTCCTGGGTAATTTGCTTGTTAAGAGAGTTTTAGTACTTGCGTTAAAATTTAGGTAATTAGGAAATCGTTGTGATAAGAAGCAAGACTACCGCACTACTTTTACATCAGTATTAAACAAAAACACTCTATTATGAAACGATTTACACTTCCTTTTTTGATAATTGCGATTGTAACAGGAATTTATGGTTTTGGAGGGTTTGATCTTTGGGCAACCGAAGCTGCACGTATCTTATTTCTGATTTCAGCAGATTTATTTGTAGTTTCTTTATTTGCCAAATTTTTATTTAAGAAGAATCCTAAGCCTATCGCGCAACAGGTAAAATCATAAATCAGCCTTTTCATTCCTGAATTTAGAACTGCTTTAATACAAAGCAGTTTTTTTATGTCTAAATTGTAGCATAATTATTGATAAGAATAGTAAAAACTTTATGCGTAATCTTTCTTTAGCTCTACTTCTTTTGATCTCTGTTTACGGTTTAAAAGCGCAAGAGCAAGTTTTACATCGTGGAGCAGTGACCGAAACCGTGACCGCTAACGATTCTATAAGCATTCCATATTCTATTTATTTACCGCCAACCTACGATGTGAACAATCCGTCTAACGCGTTGTTTATTTTTGACTCAGAAGGGGAGGGTACTAAAGCAACCCGACTTTTTGTATCTGCATTACAGGGCGAAAATTATATCATCGTTGCAAATAATAAACCCTTGCCGCAAGCATTAGACAGTCTTGATGCCAATGCAAAAATGGGGCTGCATATTATGCAAGATGTATTTAGAAAGGTTTCTCTGGATATGAATAATGTGTATCTGGCAGGGCATAAGAGTGGTGCACAGGTAGCAAGTGCCTTATCCTACATCGTAAGAGGAAAAGCTAATTTACTTTTAATCGATGACGTATACTTCGCAAATAGGTTTGCAGATCAGGCGCAAGAAAACCTTGCGATTGGAGTGGTTGGTGAAGCTTCACCTAACTATTATCAGATGGAAGATTATTTCTATATGATGAAAGCGTACAATAATGACAATACGCTTTATTTTATTGAAGAAACCAAAACTTGGCCGTCGGCAGCGTTAATGGGCACACTGATCAATAGATTGTATCACCTCAATAATGAGCGTTTAAATAAAAAGCTTTCTGATACGGTATGGCAGCGTCAATATCAAACAGATCTCAACACCATTAAACAATTGACTTTAGCAGAAGAATACGTTAATGCTTATGAGTTGGCCACAGATTTAAAAGGAGAATACCGCGGAAATGTTGATCTTGATCCGTTGCGCGATCTGCAGCGTGGGTTGAGAAGATCTGATGCGTACAAACAAGAAAAACGCTATATGCGTTCTGATGATATAGAAGAAGGGTTGCTGCTGGATGATATTAGTTACTTTTTAGATGAAGATCTTGCGCTGGGTAGTTTTTCTAATCTGGGATATTGGGATGAACGTATACAGCAATTTAGAGCTGCGGCACAAAATTCGGCGAAGCCTAAAGAACAAAAAGTAGCTAAACGCATGCTAGGTTATATTGACTATGTTGTCACCGATTTTCTGACCTTAAACCGGGTAGCACTTTTTGATCAGCGCATTTTTGCTAATGTACTGCGTACGTTACTGGATCCCGAAAATGATAAGGCATACCTAGACATAATTAGTTTAGCAGCCATTGATGGGGATGACAATACTGCTTATTTTTATCTAGAAGAATTGCTGAAGCAAGGCTACGACAATTATGAGGCGCTGTACTCAATCCCAAAAACCGAATTGCTGCGTATTAAGCCAACCTACAACGAACTCGTGGAAAGTTATTTGGGCAAATCTAAATTTTAGAGAATTCCTTGTTTCTTTTAACATAGAATAATAAAAGCAAAGCAACCACTGTTATTGCAGCCATAATGGCCCAAGTACTTTTGTATCCTAAGCGGTCCACAAGCTGCATCCCACTATTATGGCCAAAAATATGCGCAAGCGAAAAAGACATGCTGTACAATCCCATATATGCTCCTTGTCTGCCCAGTTTAGCTCGGCGTAAGGCAAAGGCATTTCCAAATGGAAACGCTATCATCTCGCCTAAAGTAGCAACTGCCATCCCCAGTATTAAAACACCATTCCAACCGCTGAAATAGAAAAACCCAAAACTCAGTCCGGTCAAAACTAATCCGCCGATTACATTAGAAATGTGATTCCAGTTTTTAGCTTCCATAAAAGCGATCAATGGCATCTCAAATAAAAAGATCATCAGTCCGTTCATTCCAAGCAAAAGTCCAATTTGCGATTCCGTAAGTAAACGAACTTCTTTATAATAAACCGGTACAGTAGAAAAGTATTGAACAAATACAACTCCGAATAAAGCAAGTGCGATCAGGAATATAACATATAGACGGTCTTTGTGAGGCGCTAAGGGATTTTCGATCATTTTTTCTTGATCAGTTTCTTTGGCTTTTTTAGGGTTCAATGTTTGAATGAGTAGCAAGCCGGCGAGAATACAAGTAATGCCGTCTGCTAGGAATAAACCAAAGTATCCAATACTCGCAATGATAATTCCGCCCAAAGCCGGGCCTGCTGAGAATCCTAAATTGATCGCAAGGCGAATTAAGGTTAACGACCGCGTTTTGTTCTCCGGTTTGCTGTATGCACTAAGGGCAACGAAAAAAGCAGGCCGAGACATGTCTGCTAATGAGATCAAGGCAAAAAAGCCAATGCATACCGCCCAAAAGCTAGTGATGAACTGCAAGCCTAAAAAACCAATTCCGGTAGCGATAAGACTTATAAGGATAGTTTTATAATATCCCAGTTTATCAGACAGAATTCCGCCTAGCCAAGAGCCAAAAAGTGAACCAAACCCAAAACACGTCATTACCCAACCTACACGGCTAAGACTAAATCCTAAGTCATCTCTGAGGTATAGTGATAAAAACGGGATCACCATTGCGCCCGCCCGATTTACCAGCGTGATCAATGCAAGCCACCAGATTTCTTTTGATAGTCCTTTAAAGGTATTGAGGTAAGAAGTAAAAATGCGTTTCACAATGGGTCTAAATAAAAAAAGTCTGGCGATAAGACCAGACTTTTTGCGTTTATAAAATAGGTTTATGTATCAACACAGCACGTCCGGAAGAAAAAGATATTCCTTTACTAGGCGATATGATGTGTTTTTAAATTTCATTTTAAGAGAATTTATGGACGACCATCTGTGTTAATTGCATCAAGGTCGTTTGATAAGTTAAAGCTACTAAAACTTTTTCAGTAGAAGCTTTTGTTTTTGATTAAAATTAAAGACTTCCACTTGGCAGTTCTTCTACTTGTACGGGAAGGTAGAGTTCGGTTACCCATTCAGCCGGATTCGGGGTGTCCTCAGGGCCTACTATATAAAATTCAAATTTGCTGCTTTCGGGAGCGGCCACATAATTGTTCTCCTGCATATAAGCTTCGGTTTTTTTCCAGGCTTCATCAAGATTACTGGTGTTTCCGGTTAGTCGCGTTTTTATGACGGTGTAGGCCGGTAAAAATCCACAAAGAATAGCGCTGTCCTCAGGTACAACTATTCTTGAAGTTGTAGGAATTCCACTTGAAATAATAGCGCTATTATTTACAGAGTCCTTAGAGTTGTAAATAGTTAGCGGTTTTCCCAGAATGGTGATGTTATTACCTTCCATAAAAGATTTCACCTGTGGAATAAGCTCCATAACTTTTTCATCAATATGTTCAATCGAGGTGGCTGTTGTGGCATACATATAAAAACCACCGCTGTATTGTGTGATGCCGCTTACATCAATGCTGTACACTTTCATATCAGCATTGATCAGTTGGTCTAACGCAGTCAGACCTTTGTCATACATCGCGCGCATTTCACCATCAAAATCATAACCACCAAGAGTGAAATAGGCTTTGTCCATTAAGGTGTGTTCACCTCTAATTCCCCAGGTTACCTTAGTGCCTTCTTCTACTTCTTCAAATTGCCAGAATACATTCGCTTCACGCTCTCCTCCCGGAGTGATAAAAGTGATGTCTTGCTCAATACGTTGATCTTCGATAACCGAAGTGGTTCGCATAGCACCATCAACTTCTTCACCATTCCACGAATAGCTCGCGCCCTCGCCGCTGGTTTTTTCGGGATAATTAAAAACCATTGTAGGATCTTCTTGTTTCCAAGGCCCCCAGGTTTCCCAAGTTTTATATTCATTAACCTTATCAAAAATCACACTTACAGGAGCGTCAATAATTTTTGATTCTTCAATTTCATAAGTGCCGTCTTTGGTAGCAAAATAAATAGCACCTGCTATAAAAACAATGAGCAGTAGAAAGAAGAGGTATTTTAATATTTTCATTTAGGAATGGGTTTAACAGCTAAGTTAGCAATTTAAAACGGATTGTAGGAGATTCCCACAAAAGAAGAATTAAGAAAAGTAACTTACTTGTTAAGCGTTAATTTAATAAGAAAAAGCAGCGCCACAAAAACGATAAAACCTATCAAAATCCAGAAAGATCCTCGGTATTCTTTTTTGTGAAGTTTGCGGTCTTTGCGATAGCTGCGTGATACAAAAAACACGAAAGCTATAAAGAACAAGGCCGCAAAAACCCATTGACCGGTAGTGAACATTTTAATGTATTTTTAGTCAAAATTAAGTCTTTAAAACAGAATATTACGATGAAAAAACGATTAGCTGCGGTACACGAATTTCATAGCACCTTTGGATTAGGAATTGAAGAAGCCCCAAAGGCCGACTTGGGCGAGGCTAAAAATTTGTTGCGTTTCAATTTGATGAAAGAAGAGAATGAAGAATATCTAGAAGCTGCTAATAATAATGACCTTACCGAAGTAGCCGATGCGTTGGGTGATATGCTTTATATCTTATGCGGAACCATTTTAGAACACGGGATGCAACATAAGATCGAAGAAGTTTTTGATGAAATTCAGCGCAGCAATATGAGTAAGTTAGGAGCTGATGGTAAACCGGTGTACCGCGAGGACGGTAAAGTCTTAAAAGGTCCAGCTTATTTCAAACCAAATATTAAAAAGATTCTGGATAATTAATCTAGTTTTTTTCTCCACTTATTAAGGCTAAATTCGCAGCCTATGAGCGCAATCAATTATGTTTCGGTAGAGTCTATCGCTAAAGCTTTTGGCGAGCGGGTATTGTTTAAAGATTTGTCTTTTGGTATTAACGAAGGACAGAAAATTGGTTTAGTGGCCAAAAACGGTACCGGTAAAACGTCGATGCTTGATATTCTGGCGGGAGCTGAGAATCCAGACAGTGGGCAGGTGGTATATCGCAAAGGCATCAAGATTTCTTTTCTTCCTCAGGAACCCGATCTTGCCCCTAATCTTACCGTAGAACAAACCATTTTTGATAGCGATAATGAGATCTTAAATGTGATTTCAGCCTATGAGCATGCGCTTCAAAATATGGAAGATACCGAAGCGTATCAGAAAACTTTTGATCAGATGGAAGCCCATCAAGCCTGGGATTTTGAGACACAGTACAAGCAGATATTATTTCAGCTGAAGCTGGATGACCTTGATCGTAAGGTTGAAAAGTTAAGCGGTGGACAGAAAAAGCGTTTGGCACTCGCCAATATGCTGCTCAGTAAACCTGATTTGCTTATTCTTGATGAGCCTACGAACCACTTAGATCTCGAGATGATCGAGTGGTTAGAGCAGTTTTTTGCTAAAGAGAATTTCACGCTGTTTATGGTAACGCACGACCGTTACTTTTTAGAGCGGGTGTGTAATGAGATCATCGAATTGGATGAAGGTAAACTGTATAGTTATAAAGGGAATTATGCCTATTACCTAGAAAAACGAGATGCCCGAATTACTAACGAAGAAGTAGAGACCGGGAAGGCAAAACAGCTTTTTAAAAAGGAACTGGAGTGGATGCGTCGCCAGCCCAAAGCACGTACCACAAAGTCAAAATCACGTATCGATGATTTTGCAGAAATAAAAGAACGCGCACACAAACGTCGCAACGATCACGAGGTGCAACTCGAGCTGAATATGGAGCGGTTGGGAAGTAAGATCGTAGAGCTGCATAAAGTTTCTAAGTCCTTTAAAGATCGTGTGATCCTCGATAAGTTTGACTATAATTTTCAGCGGGCAGACCGCATTGGGATTATCGGTAAAAATGGAACCGGAAAATCTACATTTCTCAATATCCTTACAGGGAAAATGGCACCCGATGGCGGAAAGATCGTGATTGGGGAAACTATTCAATTTGGTTATTACACACAGAAGGGAATTGAGATCAAACACGGGCAAAAAGTGATTGATGTCATCAAAGAATTCGGGGATTATATTCCGTTGAAAAAGGGACGTCAGATTTCTGCAGGTCAGCTTTTAGAGCGTTTTCTTTTTGATCGAAAAAAGCAATATGACTTCGTTGAAAAATTGAGTGGAGGAGAGCGTAAGCGTTTATATTTATGTACGGTGCTTATTCAGAATCCTAACTTTTTAATTCTCGATGAGCCTACTAACGACCTGGATATTGTGACGCTCAATGTGCTTGAGAGTTTCTTGCTGGATTATCCGGGATGTTTGATCGTGGTTTCGCACGATCGTTATTTTATGGATAAGATTGTTGACCACCTTTTTGTATTTAGAGGACAAGGTGTGGTTGAAGATTTTCCGGGGAATTACTCTGATTTTCGCGCCTATGATTCTGGTCCGGCAGTTATTCAAGAGGAAGATCCACAGCCTAAAGTGGAAAAGGAAACCAACAAAGACAATTGGAAAACAGCTGGAAGCGCACTTTCGTATAACGAGCAAAAGGAATACAACCGACTGGAGCGCGATATTGCTAAGCTTGAAAAGGAAAAGGAAAAGAAGGAAGCCGAATTTCTAAATCCTGATTTGTCAGGAGATGAGATCAAACAGGCTTCTGTGGAGTTGCAGCAGATTCAAGATAAAATAGACGAATTTACCGAGCGTTGGTTTGACTTAAGCGCCAAGATGGAAGGTTAGGCGAATTTAGAAGTACGAAATACGAAGTGCAAAATTCGTCTTCGGCAGTAGGTAAACGTTAGCAATAGCAGAAATTGCCAATTTGGAATTTGAAAGGTGAATTTTGGATACAGAGCGCGGTGCAGAAAGTTGGGTTTAGGTAATGAAAAACAGATGGACAAAGCGATTTAATAATTAGATCAATTTACACAATTTAAGAACTGAGAATGTGGTACATTATTAAAGCTTATTCACAATTTCTGCGGAAAGCAACCAATCAACACGGGGTGCATTCTCCTTTTGTATACACATTTATCACTAAATGCCTTTACCGAAAAACTCCAGAGGAAGCTAAAAAGCAACTTAAAGCGTATCGAAATAAACTTCGTCAATCCAATGAGGTTATTGAAGTAACTGACTTTGGTGCGGGATCGCGTGTTTTTAAAAGCAATAATCGTGCGGTTAAAGAAATAGCCAAACACGCCGGAGCACGTTTCTCCAGAATGAAACTGCTTTATCGTGTAGTGACCTATTTTAAACCAAACGCTATTTTAGAATTAGGAACCTCTGTAGGTTTAGCCACGGTTTCTTTGGCTTTGCCTAAAACAGCAAAAATGACTTCGCTAGAAGGTTGCCCGCAAACCGCTGCCGTGGCTCAGAAGCATTTTAAAAGCGCAGAAATTTCAAATGTTGAGGTTGTTGTAGGTGATTTTAAGCAAACGCTTCCGCAGGTGATTTCAGAAAAATTTGATCTTATTTATTTCGACGGAAATCACAGTAAGGAAGCAACCTTAAACTACTTCGAGCAATTACTGCTTACTGCGCATAACGACAGTGTATGGATCTTTGATGATATCTATTGGTCACCAGAAATGACGGAAGCCTGGGAGTTGATCAAGCAACACCCTCGGGTGAGCGTTACGGTAGATTGCTTTTGGCTAGGTTTTGTATTCTTTAGAACCGAGCAGGTTGAAGAGCATTTTAAAATTAGAATATAAATTTTGTAACTCCGTTCTCAATTTATCTACTTATATTCAAAATATAGAGTAGTCATCCTATGAGTAGCTTAATAGATATAACAGATATTCGTCGTGATTTTCCGTTGGGAAATGAAATCGTTCACGTTTTAAAAGGCATCGATTTACAAATTGATAAAGGAGAGTATGTTGCGATTATGGGGCCTTCCGGTTCTGGGAAATCTACCTTGATGAACCTTTTGGGGTGTCTTGATACACCGACTTCCGGGACGTATATTTTAAATAATCGGGATGTGAGCGCGATGACTGATGATGAACTTGCTGAGGTGCGTAATAAAGAGATCGGTTTTGTATTTCAGACCTTTAATTTACTGCCGAGAACGACTGCTTTAGACAATGTTGCTTTGCCCATGGTATATGCGGGGTATTCGAAACTGGAGCGTCATAAACGTGCTGAAGAAGTGCTGCAAGATGTAGGTCTTGCAGATCGTATGGATCATAAACCCAACCAACTCTCAGGAGGGCAGCGACAGCGTGTTGCTGTAGGTCGGGCTTTGGTCAATAAGCCTTCGATTATTCTGGCCGATGAGCCTACCGGAAACTTAGACTCTAAAACTTCAGTAGAAATAATGAGCCTTTTTGATGCGATTCACGCTGCCGGAAATACCGTGATCTTAGTTACACACGAAGAGGATATTGCAGAGCATGCGCATCGTGTAATTCGTTTAAGAGACGGATTGATCGAGAGTGATGTGCGCAGGTCTGTTGAGGTATAGATAATGGACTTTTACCACAGTAATTTTTGATTAGAAATAAATTTGTAGTTGGGGGTGTTTTGATTCTAATGATTGCTTTAGCTTCATTAGTTAAAGGTATAGATCAATATAAGCTAACAACAAGAAACGAAACTGTTGTTGTAAAAGTTGTTGACTGTTATAAGCAAACTAATTATAGATCTCGTTATTTTTTGAAATTTAAATATGACAATCAGATCTATACAAAAAGAATCAAGGGGGTTCAATTTCAGAATCTAAAAAAGGTTGACTCTCTAAAACTTTTGACAAATCGAGAGCGAAATGAATTTATCTTCGTTGATGAATTAAAACGCGATAATGGTTTTGTTTATAGTTTTATCTTTTTTGTAGCAGGTGTTATAATTATTCGCTATGGTTATATTCTCAGAAGAAAGAATGACTGAGAGTTTTAAATTCAATTGATGACTTTTTATAGTACAAAAAAGACTATTTTGTATTCAAATCCTATTATTTTTAAAACTTATCAAAACTGACTGAGAACGTTTTTACGAATGCGTATTTTTGGTGAAAATTAAACGATATGAAAGCAGTTGTTTCTCCGGCCAAGTCGCTGGATTTTGAATCAAAATTGCCAACCACCAGAAGTTCGCAGCCTCAGTTTTTAGAGGAAGCCGAAACGTTGAATAAAAAGCTAGAGCGTAAGACCAAAGCTGAAATTTCAGATTTGATGAGTATCAGCGATAAATTGGCTGATCTCAATTACCAGCGTTATAAAGAATTTTCCACTCCATTTACTAAAGAAAATGCGCGCCCCGCGGTTTATGCTTTTGATGGGGATGTGTATACTGGTCTTGATGCGTACACGATTCCGACTGAAAAACTAGATAAATTAGAAGATACGTTACGTATTCTTTCTGGTCTCTATGGGGTGTTGAAGCCATTTGATTTGATGCAAGCCTATCGCCTGGAGATGGGAACCAAATTGAAATCTGGTCGCAATGATGACTTGTACGACTTTTGGGACGATAAAATCACTGAAGCTTTGAATGCTGAATTAAAAGAAGACGAACTGTTTTTAAATCTTGCGAGTAACGAATATTTTAAATCGGTGAAGCCTGAAAAATTGAAGGTTCCTGTAATTACTCCCGTGTTTAAAGATTACAAAAACGGAAAACTCAAGATCATCTCTTTTTACGCAAAAAAAGCCCGGGGTTCTATGGTACGCTACATTATAGATAAGGATGTGCAAACCATAGATCAACTCAAGGGCTTTGATTACGACGGGTACGGCTTCAGCGAGCAATACTCCGATCTCGATAAAAACGAATTGGTTTTCGTTAGATAATTAGTTCTACGGCTTTTTGTCTGCTAAACTTTTATCAGAGGTCGCTTTGTCGGCCTCTTTTGTTTTGGTAGCCGTTTGCTTCGTGGGGACGTCAGCGGTAGTCGCGCTGCTTTTTTTCTTCCGCGGTCTTAGTTTACCGTAAGTGCCGCGATGAATTTTTCCACGTTTAGTTTTTTGATCTCCTTTTCCCATTTTAATTTGTTTTGGTTATTAGTTATTTGGAATATAAGCAATCATAAGCGGAAGACCAAACTGCATATTTTCAGCGCATTAATTTCAAATTTGAGCAAAAAAAAGGCTGCCCAAAAAAGGCAGCCTTTGCTATTCTTAAGAAAATGTATCTTATTTATTTAACGTCCATCAATTCTACGTCAAAAACTAAAATCGCATCTGGTGGAATCACACCGCCGGCACCGCGGCTACCATATCCTAAATCTGAAGGAATCACAAAACGCGCTTTGTCGCCTACTTGAAGTAAGCCAATACCTTCATCCCAGCCAGAAATCACTTGACCTACACCTACTTGAAAATCTAGGGGCTGTTTTCTCTTATAAGAAGAGTCAAATACCGTACCGTCAGCCAACTGACCTTTGTAATGCACAGAAACCATTTTCCCTTTTTCAGCTTTCTTACCATCACCTTTTTGAATGATTTGGTAACGCAGTCCGCTTTCTGTTTCTTTAAAACCTTCGCTTAATTTATCAAGTTCGGCTTTGCGTTTTTCGCGTTCTTCAGCGATGCGTCTTTCACGTGCTCCTTCAAAAGTTCTAAATGCTTCAACAGCATTAAAACCTTCCGCTTCTGCGCCTTGGCGAATGATCTCTACTTTATCCATAGTATCACCTTGGGCGATCGCATCTACGACATCTTGACCTTCTACTACGCTACCAAAAACAGTGTGTTTTCCGTCTAACCATGGAGTGGCAGTATGCGTAATAAAAAACTGACTTCCGTTTGTTCCCGGCCCGGCATTTGCCATAGAGAGTTTTCCGGGAGCATCGTGCTTTAAGCTTGAGTCAAACTCATCATCAAACTGGTAACCCGGATTTCCGGTTCCGGTTCCTTGAGGGCATCCCCCTTGAATCATAAAATCTGGAATTACACGGTGAAATTTCAGTCCGTCGTAATACGGGTTTCCTTGTTTTTTAGCTGAGTTTTCAAGGTTTCCTTCGGCTAAAGCCACAAAGTTTCCTACCGTTCCCGGTGTTTTTTCGTGTTCTAATTTCACAAGTATTTCGCCTTTTGGCGTGTGAAACTTAGCATATATTCCGTCTTGCATCGTATCAATTTAAAAATGAGGTGCAAAAATACGTCTAAAGTAGGCAAACACAAAACCTTAGTGTGCCTGATTACTGCGTAAAAAAAGCTCCTTGCAATAGTTTGCAAGGAGCTTTTTAGTGTCATTTTCGCGAAAGCGAAATAAAAACGTTTTATACCTCAATAGCAGGCACCTCGTAACGCCATCCAAATGGATCTTCAGCACGATTTGCTTGTAACTCGGTTAATTGTTTCTTTAACTTGGTAGCAAATGAGTATTCCATTTTAGGAAGATCAAAAGCTTTCTCTTTATGCGTGAATCCTGAAATTGGCGAGATTACCGCAGCAGTACCTGCACCAAACATTTCTTTAAGCGAGCCATTTTCGGCAGCTTCTACAATTTCAGCAACTTTTACAGGGCGTACTTCTACATTGATGCCTTGGCTTTTTGCCAATTCGATCAAACTCTTACGGGTGATTCCGTCAAGAATACGATCGTTTGTAGGCGCCGTCAGAAGCGTGTCGTTTACTCTAAAAAACACATTCATCGTACCTGCTTCTTCCAGATATTCGTGTGTGTTAGCATCCGTCCAAACTACTTGGTTGTAGCCTTTAGCTTTTGCTAATTCCGTTGGGTAAAATTGCGCTGCGTAGTTTCCGGCAGCTTTGGCAAAACCTACACCGCCATCTGCAGAACGGCTGTAATGATCAGCAAACAATACGCGAACTTCACCACTATAATATGCTTGTGCCGGTGCGCAAATGATCACAAATTTATATTCACTTGAAGGCGAGGCAGAAACTCCATTTTCTGTAGCGATAACAAACGGACGAATATAAAGCGAGTTGCCCTCTCCCGGTTTAATCCAATCTTTGTCGAGATTTAAAAGTGTATTTAGGCCGTCAAAAAAGTAGTCTTTTTCAAAAGCAGGCATTGCCAATCGCTCACCAGACTTATTAATTCGGTTAAAATTTTCTTCAGGACGAAACATATATACATCACCCTTGTCATCTTTATAGGCTTTCATGCCTTCAAACACGGCTTGCCCATAGTGAAAAACCTTTGCAGAAGGATCCATTTGCAGAGGACCGTAAGGAAGGATTTCAGGCGTTTGCCATTTTCCGTTTTTGTATTCACAAACAAACATATGGTCTGTAAAGACGGTACCAAAAGCGAGATTACTAAAGTCAACCTGATTGATTTTAGACTCGGCGATCTTGGTTACTTTTAATGTATCTGTCATTATTGTTGAATTTTATCCTACAAATTTATCATTTTCTCAAAGTCCGGGTGCGCAAGAATTCATTAAATTTACAGGCTATCCTATTTTTAATAAAATATACACGATGAAAAAGTATTTAGTATTTGCATTTTTAGGTATTGGTCTGATTTCTTGTAAAGAAGGCGCTTCAAATCAAGAAGATGTAGCAGTTGCTGAAGCTGTTGCGACCTCTGAATTGGCTGTTTATGGTGATGATTTTAAAAATGAAACCACGCTATCTGCTTTTGAACTGGGGGATATCTACAATAACTTAAAGCCGGGGGATACGATCAATGTAACTTTTGAAGGTCCTGTGGAAGATGTATGTCAGAAAAAAGGATGTTGGATGCAAGTAGATGTCGGGGCAACTGATCCTGTTTTTATCAAGTTTAAAGATTATGGCTTTTTTGTGCCAAAAGATATTAAAGACAAGAAAGTAGTCGTGCACGGGCAGGCTTTTGTGAGTGAGACTTCGGTAGAAGAATTACAACATTATGCTAAAGATGGCGGTAAATCTGAAGAAGAGATCGCGGCGATCACTATGCCTAAGAAAACACTTGGTTTTACTGCAACCGGTGTGAAAATCAACCAATAATTTGGAGCGAAAAATCGTTAAAACCGGTGACGGTTCTACTACCATTCAACTTACTGAATGGAACGAGCAGTACCACTCGATGCACGGTGCTGTGCAAGAAGCAAAGCACGTATTCTTAAAAATGGGTTTTGACTTCTGGAAAGAACTTCATCCGGAGACTGCGCTATTGCATATTCTGGAAATTGGCTTCGGGACGGGGCTTAATGCTTTACTTACGTTAATTCACGCGGAAAAAATTGAGCAAAATATTCACTACGAAGGTGTGGAAGCGTATCCCGTACTTGCAGAAGAAATTGCACAACTCAACTATTTAGAAGCAGCTCAAGCCGAAACATATGCTTCTGTTTTTGAAAAAATGCATCAAACGTCTTGGGAGCAAACAGAAACGATCACGGAAACATTTCAGCTTAAAAAACGGAAACAGCGCTTTGAAACTATTACCGATGTTGATCAACATGATTTGATCTATTTTGATGCGTTTGGTGCGCGGGTGCAACCAGAACTTTGGGGAGAATCTATTTTCGAAAAAATGTATACGGCGCTCAAAACAGGCGGAGTACTTGTGACATATGCCGCCAAAGGAAGCGTGCGTCGCGCGATGCAGGCCGTCGGTTTTACTGTAGAGCGCTTGCCGGGGCCTCCGGGAAAACGCGAAATGCTTCGAGCGGTAAAGGGTTAAAAATATAAGTTGCTATCGAAACAACTCCCAGTCTAATTTCAGTGAAAAAATATTAGAATAGATCGCAGCGCTTTGATCACCAATATCGGTTAGCGCATAATCAATATGAATCCCTTTGTATTGAAAACCTACACCAATGTTAGGTTGAAATCCTATACGATTGCTGCCGTCGAGTTGAGTGATTTCTTGAAAATTACCTACTCCGGCTCTGATGAAAACAATTCCGGTATAACCAAATTCGACTCCTGCTGCGGGTGTAGCGCTCACTGCTGAACTTGAGATAAGGTCATTGGTTTGGGCGAAGCGCATCATGAGATCGATTTCAGCTTTTATGGAATAATCGTAATTAATGAGCCAATTGCGTGCTACACCCAATTGTAATTTTGGGATGGTCACCTCTAAGGTTTCGGGTAGTTCTTGATTTTGACCTTCAACCGCATCACTAATCGTCGCAAATTGTTCTTCGTCAATCGCCCAGGTATTTACCGATGTGGTAATGTCACGCGCCATGGCTCCAAAGTGCCATTCGCCCACGCTGTACTGCACGCCTAAGTCAATCCCAAAACCCCAGCTTGATGCAAAATCTCCTATGATACGCCGTATCACTTTTGCATTTGCTCCAATGTTAAGACCTTGTACCGGCATCTCGCGAGCAATAGAGACGGTCAGTGCATAATCTGCGGTAGAAAATAAACTGATCCGGTTGTAGTCGATGTTCCCGTCTGCGTCAATAAGTTGGGTCGTGTTGAGAATGTCATCCACACCAAAGCGAATCAAAGAAACCCCTAGCGCTGTACGATCGTCTAAAGGCTTTGCGAAAGCGGCATAATCGTATAACGCAATATTTGCAAAATAGCTAGCGTGCATCAACGACAACTGATTGTCTTCAAGATTTACAAGACCTGCGGGATTCCAATATCCGCTATTGACGTCGTTAGTGTTAGCGGTCACCGCGTTCGCCATCGCAAGGGCTGCAGCGTCGACACCGATGTTGAGAAATTCGTTAGAGTATTTACGCACCGCTTGTGCTGAAGTCTCAGAACCAAAAGCAAGAAGAAGAATAAGGGTAATGAAGTGCTTCAATACAGCTAAAATTTTGTCGTAAAGTTGCTTAAATGAATTGAGAATCTAAACATTATTTTTTTGCTGGTTTTGGTAATGCAAAAACGTTAGGAGTTTCATAAGCTTTCTTGTAGCCCATTGTTTTTCGCTATTTTTATCCGCAGCAGCTTAAATCTAATAATACCAATTTAATCAATGAATATAAAAAGCTATATACCCAACGCATTCACAATGGCCAATCTTTTTTGCGGAATGCTCGGCGTGTTTTTTGCCGCTACCGGTCATTTAGATTATGCAGCCTATGCCGTGGTAGCCGGAGTGTTTTTTGATTTTTTTGATGGTTTTTTCGCCAGAATGTTTAAGGTAGAAGGTGAACTTGGGCTACAACTAGATTCCCTGGCCGATGTAGTTACCAGTGGGGTAGTGCCGGGAATGGTGATGTTTCAAATGCTGCATAAATTAGAGCATTGGAACACTGGAGAGCGCTGGGTAGAAGCAGGGTTATCATGGGAGAGTTTATCGCTGCTTCCGTTTTTGGGTTTTGCGATCACCTTAGCTTCAGCATTCAGGCTCGCCAAATTTAATATTGATACCCGCCAGACTACTTCTTTTATTGGTTTGCCAACACCGGCCAATGCGCTTTTGATCTTGAGTTTGCCGCTTATTGTACAGTTTCAGGATTACGCCATCGCCGAAACTCTGATCACTAATACTTGGTTTTTACTGGCTTTAACTGCGTTGAGCTGCTATATGCTCAATGCGGAAATTCCGCTTTTTGCTCTAAAATTTAAAAGTTGGGGCTTAGCAGAAAATAAGATCAGATACGGCTTTTTACTCTTGGCGATCATTCTTTTATTTTGGTTGACTTTTGCGGCGATACCTTTGATTATCATCGCTTACGTTTTAATATCAATCGCTACACGTAATACCTAATGAACATTTCAGAAAATCTACTCAACCAAATAAAACAAGTCAAATCCTTAGCAGAAGCCGGCCTTGTGTACAACAAAGAGAATTATGACGCAGAGCGTTATGAAGAACTTCGGGAGCTTGCTTTGCAGATGATGAGTATTTTGAGTGATAAGCCTGTTGATCAGCTTCACGATTTTTTTCTGCCGGAAGGAGATTATCCCACGGCTAAAGTTGATGTACGCGGACTGATCCTAAATGCTCAAGACGAAATTCTATTGGTTAAAGAAACCGTTGATGATAAATGGACGCTTCCGGGCGGTTGGGCAGATGTAGGGCTTACACCTACTGAAAATGTCTTGAAAGAAATAGCAGAAGAAACCGGATTTAAGGCCGAAGTCAAGCGTCTGCTTGCTGTATTAGATAAACGAAATTACCCACATCCGCCACAACCGCATTATGTGTACAAACTGTGCTATTTATGCGAAATAGTAGACGGAGATTTTGATCCTAATTTTGATATTGGTGGGGTGAATTGGTTTGCTTTAGATTCACTCCCAGAACTATCTCAAGATCGAATTCTTGAGGAGCAATTGGTCAAGTTAGTCGCAATTTCAAAAGGTGATGCCGAAGTATTTTCAGATTAGATTATATAGGCGCTGTTAGAGGTTAGTATAACCTGCGAGTTTACTGAAATAATTTCTTTTTACGCAGCTCAAAGTTTTGACCTAAATAGACTTTGCGCACCATTTCGTCTGCCGCTAATTCTTCAGGGACACCGTGTTTTAAAATATTTCCTTCAAACATGAGGTAGGTGTGATCAGTAATCGCCAAAGTTTCTTGAACGTTATGATCTGTGATCAAAATACCTATGTTTTTCTGTTTTAGTTGTGCAACAATACGCTGAATATCTTCAACCGCTACGGGGTCAACTCCGGCAAAAGGTTCGTCAAGAAGAATAAAATTGGGATTGGTTGCCAGCGCGCGAGCGATTTCGGTACGGCGGCGTTCCCCGCCGGAAAGTAAGTCGCCACGGTTTTTGCGAATGTGACCCAGACTAAATTCATCGATCAACTCTTCCATCTTGGCGAGTTGTTCTTTCTTGCTCATTTTTGTCATTTGCAAAACGCTCAGAATATTCTCTTCAATACTCAATTTTCTAAATACGGAAGCTTCCTGAGCCAGATACCCAATGCCGTTTTGTGCACGTTTATACATCGGGTATTTGGTAATGTCTTTATTGTCTAGATAAATCGTTCCGCCGTTAGGCTTAACGAGTCCTACGATCATATAAAATGAAGTGGTTTTACCGGCGCCATTAGGGCCTAAAAGCCCCACGATTTCGCCCTGTGCAACCTCAACAGTAATACTTTTTACTACTTTTCGGCCTTTGTAGGACTTCATTAAATTTTCTGCTCGTAGTTTCATAAACTCATATTTTAGATATGCATCATAAAACGCTGATTTTTACGTCAACGTATTATTTTGAAGCGTTTTCTTCAAGAACTTCCCAGTACTCATAAGCGCGTCGCAAATGCGGAATTACGATGGTACCACCAATCAATGTGCCAATACTTAGCGTTTCCATCACCTGTTCTTTGGTAACACCTTCTTTAAAACAGCTTTCTAAGTGATAGCGAACGCAATCGTCACATCGAAGCACGGTGGAAGCTACCAGCCCAAGCAATTCTTTAGTTTTCACATCTAAAGCGCCTGGAGCAAATGCATTAGTGTCTAAATTAAAAATACGGTTGATAATCTTGTTTTTATCAGCTAGTATTTTATCATTCATTTTTGCGCGATACGCATTGAATTCTTCAACTTGATTTAAGGTCTTTTCTGACATATATTTAAGGGATTTTTCGGCTCTGCCAAAAGGTTTATACTCCGTCCCGATAGCTATCGGGATGCTAAGAATTTGATAATTTATTTTTATGTGCGTTCTTTGGGCTTTCCCCAATGAAAACGACTATTGTTTTTTTGCAGCGCGTTGTTGTGCGCGTTTTAATTCACGAGCTTCTTGGCGCGTTACAAAGGCCGAAATTAAAATACTCGCTTCATATAAAATTAAAATAGGAATAGATACAATGACCTGTGTTGAAATATCCGGAGGCGTGATTACCGCCGAGACTACTAAAACAATGATCAACGCATATTTTCTATATTTTCTTAAAAATTGCGGCGTTACCAAGCCTATTTTGGTAAAGAAATAGATGATGATCGGTAATTCAAAAATGAGTCCGGCTGCAAGTGCACTGGCACGCACCAAACCAATATAGGAATCAATATCAAACTCGTTGTCTACCATATCACCAACAGTAAAATTGGCTAAGAAATTGATGGAGAGTGGAGCGATAATGTAATAGCCAAAAAGTACTCCCATAAAAAAGAGGAGCGAGGAGATCACGATAAAACCTCTGGAGTTTTTGCGTTCTTTTTCATACAGTCCGGGAGAAATAAATTTCCAGAATTCATAGATCACATACGGGAAGGCGACCACAATACCTACTATGATCGACGTCCAGATCGCAGCATTAAACTGCCCGCCCATCGTACGGTTTTGAATTGTAAAGTTCATCTCATTTACGCAGCCTTTGTCAGAGCCCACCATCTGGGCCAATTGGCAAAGCAAATCATAAGAAATGAAATCGGCATTTGCCGGAGCGAAAATGATCGCGTCAAAGATGAAATCTTTAAACACAAAAGCAACTACACCCACAATCACAATTGCCAGGGTAGCGCGTATAAGGTGCCATCTTAATTCTTCAAGATGATCTAAAAAGGACATTTCGTCCGGGTTTGCATTTTTATTTTTTGCCATTATAGAATTCCTTCTTTAATTAAATCGTGCAAATGTACCACACCTGCATAATTATTAGCGCTATCTACCGCTAAGAGTTGTGTGATGCTATTGCTTTCTAGCAGTTCTAAAGCTTCGGTTGCTAAAGCATCAGTTGTGATGCGTTTGGGGTTTTTGCTCATAATGCTTGCTGCGGTGAGACCGGTGAGCACTTCATTAGTCTCCAACATACGGCGTATATCGCCATCGGTTATAATTCCTACAATTTTAGAGCCTTCGGTAACAGCGGTAACGCCGAGCCTTTTATGCGAAATTTCTACAATTACCTTTTTTATAGGAGTATCCGGAGTGACTTCAGGTTTGTCGTGAAGTGCCACAAGTTCGTTAACGCGAAGGTACATGCGCTTCCCTAGCGCGCCTCCGGGATGGTATTTGGCAAAATCTTCTTTTGAAAATCCGCGAAGGTCTAAAAGAGCTAAAGCCAAAGCGTCGCCCATTACCAATTGCACGGTGGTGCTTGTGGTAGGCGCCAAGTTGTGCGGGCACGCCTCTTTTTCGGCGTAAGCCAAAATCAACGCATCTGCCTGTTTTGCGAGAAACGAATCTTTATTAGAAGTCATTGCGATGACCGTATTCTCCTGATTTTTGATCAAAGGGATCAGCACTTTGATCTCAGCCGTATTTCCGCTGTTTGATAAACAGATCACCACATCATCTTTCTGAATCGTGCCCAGATCTCCGTGTATTGCATCGGCCGCATGCATAAAAACCGCAGGTGTTCCTGTAGAATTTAAGGTAGCTACTATTTTTTGCGCTATAATTGCACTTTTGCCAACGCCCGAAATAATTACCCGGCCTTTGGCGTTATAGATACAAGAAACAGCTTTAGCAAAGTCTTGGTCAATAAGCGTGTGGAGATTAGCGACAGCTTCGAGTTCCATCGCGATGGTTCGCTTGGCGCTGTCTAAAATCTGCTCGTAAGTGTTCAAAAGATATAAGATTAAGCCGTTTGTTAGTGCTGTAGAAATTACTATATTTAGAATACAAATGTATGCAAATTTGAATAAGCTTTAATGAGTTCAGAAGAAATAGACTTACACGCGTCCCTTAAAAAATATTTTGGTTTCAGCCAGTTTAAGGGCTTACAGGAAGATGTTATAAAAAGCATTATTGAAGGAAAACATACTTTTGTTATAATGCCTACCGGGGGTGGTAAATCACTTTGTTACCAGCTTCCGGCCTTGATCAAAGACGGTACAGCAATCGTTGTCAGTCCGTTAATCGCATTGATGAAAAATCAGGTTGATGCGCTGCGCGGCATTTCAAAAGAAAACGGAATCGCTCACGTGTTGAATTCTTCTTTAAACAAAGGAGAGGTCAAACAAGTGAAAGAAGATATCACCAACGGAGTAACTAAATTACTTTACGTCGCCCCGGAATCCCTTACTAAAGAAGAGAATGTTGAGTTTTTGCGTTCGCAAAAAATAAGTTTTGTCGCGATCGATGAGGCGCATTGTATTAGTGAATGGGGACACGATTTTAGACCCGAATACCGAAATCTTCGTCAGATCATAAAACGTATAGGCGATGATATCCCGATCATAGCGGTGACTGCTACGGCGACGCCCAAGGTGCAGGAAGATATTATGAAAAACCTTGGCATGTCTGGAGCAAATGCGTTTAAGGCTTCTTTTAACAGGCCGAATTTATACTACGAAATTCGCCCGAAGACTAAAAATGTTGATGCTGATATCATTCGGTTTGTGAAACAAAATCAAGGGAAAAGCGGAATCATTTATTGTCTTAGCCGAAAACGCGTAGAAGAGCTCGCGCAAGTATTGCAAGTAAACGGAATCTCTGCTGTTCCCTATCACGCGGGGCTAGATGCTAAAAGCCGCGTTAAGCATCAGGATATGTTCTTGATGGAAGATGTAGACGTGGTAGTAGCAACCATCGCCTTTGGGATGGGGATTGATAAACCTGATGTGCGTTTTGTGATTCATCACGATATCCCAAAGAGTATAGAAAGTTATTATCAAGAAACCGGTCGCGCCGGAAGAGACGGTGGCGAAGGGCATTGTTTGGCGTATTACAGCTATAAGGACATCGAAAAACTTGAGAAATTTATGAGCGGTAAGCCGGTTGCGGAACAAGAAATCGGTCATGCTTTATTGCAAGAAGTGGTCGCCTATGCCGAAACATCCATGTCGCGTAGAAAATTTATTCTTCATTATTTTGGAGAAGAATTTGATAATGAGACGGGAGAAGGAGGTGACCTGGATGATAATGTGCGTAACCCTAAGAAAAAGCACGAGGCTCAGGATGATGTAGTTAAACTTTTAGAAGTGGTTGATAAAACAGGCGCGATCTACAAAGGCAAAGAATTAGTATTTACTCTGGTTGGAAAATCAAACGCGATCATTTCTTCGCATAAAACCGATACTGATGCTTATTTTGGCTGCGGAAAAGATAAGGAGTCATCTTATTGGAAAGCTTTGCTGCGACAGGTTTTAGTTGCCGGGTATTTACGCAAAGATATAGAGACCTACGGGGTTATTAAATTGACGCCGAAAGGAACGGATTTTATTAAAAATCCGGAATCGTTTATGATGACTGAGGATCACGCTTATGATGAAAGCGCTGATGCAGTAGCCGTCGCTAGTGGTGCCAAGGCCGGTGGAGGAACAGATCCTAAACTGGTTGCGATGCTCAAAGACCTGCGTAAAAAAGTAGGAAAACGCAAAGGAGTGCCGCCGTATATCGTTTTTCAAGATCCTTCCTTAGAAGATATGGCGATTAAATATC
Organism: Leeuwenhoekiella palythoae; assembly: GCF_020310025.1. Classification (GTDB taxonomy): domain Bacteria; phylum Bacteroidota; class Bacteroidia; order Flavobacteriales; family Flavobacteriaceae; genus Leeuwenhoekiella; species Leeuwenhoekiella palythoae. The sequence goes on along the minus strand of NZ_CP084318.1, from coordinate 918,261 downwards.
CAACTTCAATTGAAGAGTTGGCTAATGTTTTTGGCGTTGGAGAAGGAAAAGCTAAAAAGTATGGTCGGGAGTTTATTGAACTCATCGCAGCTTATGTGGAAGAGAACGATATTTTAAAACCTGACGATCTTGTAGTGAAATCTACTGGCTCTAACAGCGGATTGAAATTGTATATCATTCAGAATGTAGATCGAAAACTTCCACTTGATGATATCGCATCAGCCAAAGGACTTGAAATGCCTGAGTTTGTAAAAGAAATGGAAGCTATTGTCTACAGCGGAACCAAACTCAACATCAATTATTGGATCGAAGATATTCTTGATGAAGATCAGCAAGAAGAACTACACGAATACTTTCTAGAGGCTGAGACTGATAAAATCGAAGCTGCGCTTGATGAATTTGACGGTGATTATGATGAAGATGAGTTGCGTTTATACCGAATTAAATTCATTAGCGAGGTGGCTAATTAAGACTCCAAATTGTTTCCTTTTTTTCCTGAAATTCTATTTAAGTATTGTTTTATGGTTTGTGCTTTGGTAACGCATTTTTTTTGACGCTGCCAAAGGGTTTAGAACTCCGTCCCGAGAGCTATCGGGATGCCTTAAAATTGAAAATTTGTATTCAACGAATGCCTCACGGACTTTCCCTAAAGTAGTTTACGTGTGGCGCTTGTATTTCTGGAGCGCTGAAGCCCCGTAACTTTAACAAAGAAGACCGGTTTTATAGTTTCACAATTAATTGTTAAAAAGTATATTTGTCGTAGTTGCAATCCCGACTTGTATGAAGATACCTACAAATTCGTTGCTTTGCCCTAAAAAATGGGACTTAAGTCAGCGGAGCTTTGCCCGAAAATCAGTTTTTTACAGGCAAAACACCTTTCCTTTAATCGTCAAAATGCTTCTTTTGGCGTTCTTCACTACACTGGGATCTTGTATTCCTACCAAGAAACTAACCTATCTTCAAGAAACCCAAACGGCTCAAGATAGTATCATTCAAGTAAATCTTCAGCAGCAACCTTACCGTGTTCAAATCAATGATGTTTTAAGCATTCGGGTGAAAGCATTGGATCAGGAACTTGTGGCTTTGTTCAATCCACAAACGAATGGTGAAGAAGGTAATAATTTGGGGGAAGGCTATTACTATGACGGTTTTGCAGTAGATAGGCACGGGGCAATTCGGTTACCTACTTTAGGCGAAGTGCAGGTGCTAGGCTATACTACTGAAGAGATTCGGGAGATCATTGAGAAAAAATTATTAGACGATTATTTTACAGCGGAAGCTAATATTTTTGTGACCGTAAAACTCGCGGGAATCAAATATACTATTGGTGGAGAAGTTGGTAGTCCCGGGGTTAAAGTAGAATTGGTAGAACAACTTTCTTTACTAGACGCTATCGTAAATAGTGGTGATATTTCAGAATATGGTGATCGTACCGATGTATTGATCATTCGACAATATCCGGGAGGAAAAAAGATTCATCATATTGATATGACCAAGATCGATGCGCTCAATTCGCCATACTATTTTATTCAGCCTAACGATGTGATTTTAGTAAATCCGCTTCCGCAGAAATCTTTAGGTGTAGGAACTACTGGTTTGCAATCACTAACCACAGTTGTTTCTATTCTAACCCTCGCAACCACAACAATTCTTTTATTTGCTCGCCTTTAGATGGAAGATGAATTTGAAATAAAAGACCTACAAAATTTCTTTGATTTTAGAGGTTTTCTGCTCAAGATTCTTGCCTGGTGGCCGCTTTTTGTAGTGTGTATAGGGATTGCCTATTACATTGCACATTATAAAAATGTACGTCGTCAAACGGTGTATCGTATGAGTAATATGATAACGGTTAAAGACGATCAGAATCCATTTTTTACATCCAATACCAGTCTCACTTTTAATTGGGGTGGAACTACCGATAAAGTGCAAACGGCAATCATTTTATTGCGTTCCAGAAGTCACAACGAGACTGTGGTAGAAGCGCTTCAGTATTATGTAGATTATTTGCAGCAAGGAGAATATCATCTGGAGGATATTTACGGAGCGACCCCCTTTCTGGTAGATGTCAATACGGCAAGGCCACAACTCTTAGGGAAGCAAATCAAGATTGTTTTTACTAGTGATTCAACATATACATTATCCATAGATTTTAATGGAGGTTCAGCACCTGCACAGAACTATGATACTAAAGAAATGCTGAATTTACCTTTGCCTGCTGCAAAGATCTCAAAACAGTATACGCTTGGAGATCCTATAGACTTGCCCTATTTCAATTTTAAGTTGAATCCATCGGGACTGCCGCCTGTTATAGGTAAGGAATATCTGATTCGTTTTAATGCTTTTGACAGTACAGTAGGGCGCTACCGCGGAATAGGGATTGATCAAACTCCATCCGGTTCCAGTATTCTAACGCTGAGTCTCACAGGCAATAATAAAGCACGTTTAGTAGATTACTTAAACGCGTCCGTTAGAATTTTAGCCGAAACCCAATTGGAGCGTAAAAACTTGTTTGCGACCAAAACCATTCAGTTTATTGATAGCAGTCTGGCGGTGAAATCTGTTGAGATGAAGAACGTACAGGAAGAGCTTGATAAATTTAGAGATGAGAACAGCAGTATAGGAATTGGCAGTAGTGAAGAAAGTCTGATCGCTAAGATCACCGAGCTTGATGCACAGAAGCAGAACTTAGAACAACGGTTACAATATTATCAGGATTTAGAGAATTACCTGCGCACACGAGAAGACTATGGGACAGATATTCCAGCACCAAGTATTACCGGTATTGGAGAAGGGAGTGTAACGCAAAGTGTTAGCAGCATTATCGAACTCGCAGAAGAACGACGAAGGTTAGCATATACCGCTAAACCTAACAATCCGGCGTTTAAAGATTTAGACCGTCGTATTGATGCGATCAAGGCCGTGCTTTTTGAAAATATGGCTTCGAGCCAGCAAATCATCAGAGGCCAATTGCGCGAAGTGCGTAATGAGATCGCTGCAACCGAAGGGCAGATGCGAAAGCTTCCACAAGAGCAGCAGCAGTTATTTGGTATTCAACGCCGTTATAACTTAACAGAAGGTGCATACGGCGTATTTTTAGATAAACGCAGCCAGGCAGGAATCGTCAAAGCGGCCAATGTTTCTGATATTGTGATCATTGATGAAGCTAAAGATACCGGAGGCGGAGCAATAGGTCCTAATACCGAAGTGAGTTATGTGATGGCAGTAGTAGGAGGAACTGTTGTGCCGTTAGCCATCGTGTTTTTATTATTTTTCTTTGATACTAAAATTGGTAACCCCAATGAGATCAAACGACTTTCGAGTATTCCTGTTTTAGGAGCTATTGGAAAAAGCACTTCAAAAAGCAATTTAGTGGTCATCGAAGATCCCCGCTCGGCAATTGCTGAAGCCTTTAGAGGACTGCGCTCCAGTTTGCAATTTATCTATAGAAAGCAACAGATCGAAGGGGCTAAAACTGTTCGCATCACTTCATCAGTCAGTGGAGAAGGCAAGACTTTTTGTAGTATCAACTTAGCCAGTGTTTTTGCGTTGAGTAAGCGTAAAACAGTGCTCGTAGGTTTAGACCTTAGAAAACCGAAGATCTTTGGAGATTTTAATTTGCCTAACGATACCGGGGTGGTGAATTACTTAATCGGAGAAAACACATTGAACGAAATTGTTCAGCCGACCAAGATTCCTCATCTTGATGTGATTTTAGCAGGTGCAGTGCCTCCCAACCCTTCAGAATTATTGATGAGCGAGCAAATGGATTCGTTGATTGAGGAATTGAAAAAAGAATACGATTATATTATTCTTGACACACCACCTGTGGGCTTGGTTTCAGACGCTTTAGAATTGGATGAATATGTAGATGCCACTTTGTATGTGATTCGCCAGCATTACACTAAGAAAGGAATGTTGCGTCTAATTAATGACAAGTACAAGAAGAAAGAAATACGTAATATCAGTTTTGTGCTGAACTATTTCAGTGCCAAAAGCAAGTTGGGTTATGGCTATGGGTACGGCTATGAATATGGTTACGGCTATGGGAAGTATGGGGAAGCCTATAGACATCAGCAAAAGGCAGGTGTTTTAACCACTTTAAAACGCAAAGTTAAAAAAGTTGCTCGTTGGGTTAACGATCAGTTAGAGCATTAAATCATGGCAGAGCAGGACGATTGGTTATATGAGATCAATGCGAAGCAATCATTGCTTGCTATTGATTTTAAAGAGATCTGGAGGTATAAAGATCTGTTATTGCTGTTTGTGCGACGGGATATTGTTTCAGCCTATAAGCAGACGATCTTAGGTCCGTTATGGTATTTAATTCAACCCTTGTTTACCGGAGTGATCTTTACTTTGGTTTTTAATAATATCGCCAGTATTCAAACCGGAGGGGCACCACCTTTTCTTTTTAATTTGGCAGGGATTACGATGTGGAGTTATTTTTCGCAGTGTTTAAATACTACCTCCAACACCTTTGCCAGTAATGCAGGGTTGTTCTCTAAAGTTTATTTTCCACGAATCATCACGCCATTATCACAGGCGATTTCCGCCTTGTTTAAGCTGAGTATTCAGTTGCTCATCTTTGCGTGTTTCTATTTATATTTTGTATTGAAAGGCTATGCATTACACCCCGATGTTACGTTATGGTTGGTTCCGGTAGTGTTGGGCATACTAGCAGTCTTAGGCTTAGGTTTAGGCATGTTGATCAGTTCGTTGACTACGAAATACCGTGACTTTAGAATCCTCATCGGTTTTGCCACCACCTTGTTGATGTATGTTTCTGCGGTGATGTATCCTATTGCTGAGGTGCAAAATAGTACTACCTTAAGCGAATATGCATGGTTGATCGAACTGAATCCAATTGCGATCCTTATTGAAGCCTTTCGGTTTATGAGTCTTCAAGAAGGACTTTTTGATTGGGGGCTTTTGGGGTATTGCGGGATGCTTAGCCTGGCGGTGTTTTTTATGGGCTTGATCGTTTTTAACCGAACCGGGAGGAATTTTATCGATACGATTTGATGAATTGTAATATCTATGGTTCTCGATACACTTGTTTTCAGCTCTGGCCTCAATCAAGCACTCGAACTGACAGCGTAGTCACTTCGAGTGAATTTAGCGTAACGATAGTGGAGCTTGATTTGTATCGAGAAGTTTTCTGTTTCTAGACTTTCTTCCGTTATAATGAAGTAGGTGATATGGAGCATGTTATATTTGATTTTGAGGGGTTGAGCATTTAGCAAAAAGCATTGGGTTTTTTCATCGTATTTGTTGTGTTCTCTCCCGATAGTCATCGGGAATACTTGTTTTCGGCTTTGGCCTCAATCAAGCACTCGAACTGACAGTGTAGTCACTTCGAGTGAATTAAGCGGAATGATAGTGGAGCTTGATTTGTATCGAGAAGTTTTCTGTTTCTAGACTTTTTTCCGTTATAATGAAGTAGGTAATATGGAGCATGTTATATTTGATTTTGAAGATTTGCGTGTTTATCAAAAGGCCTTGGATTTTTTCATCGTATTTGTTGTGTTCTCTCCCGATAGTCATCGGGAATACTTGTTTTCGGCTTTGGCCTCAATCAAGCACTCGAACTGACAGCGTAGTCACTTCGAGTGAATTTAGCGTAACGATAGTGGAGCTTAATTTGTATCGAGAAGTCGTCTATTCTTAATATTATTTTATGTCGATAATCCTCAAAGCCGAAAATATTTCTAAGCAATACCGACTGGGAACGGTAGGGATGGGTACGTTGCGGGATGATCTTAAACGGAATTGGGCACGTTTACTCGGTAAGGAAGATCCTTTTTTGAAAGTAGGTGCCGTGAATGATCGCAGTCAGCAATCGACGGAAGACTATGTATGGGCGTTACGGGATATCAACTTTGAAGTTAAACATGGGGAGGTTTTAGGAATTATAGGGAAAAATGGAGCAGGAAAATCTACTTTACTTAAAATTCTTTCCCGTGTTACTGCTCCAAGTACCGGAGTTATTAAAAGCCGAGGCCGAATCGCTTCCTTACTCGAAGTAGGAACAGGTTTTCATCACGAACTGACCGGGCGGGAGAATATTTATTTAAACGGTGCTATACTCGGGATGCAAAAAGCAGAGATCACTCGAAAGCTCGATGAGATCATTGCCTTCTCCGGTTGTGAGCGCTATATTGATACGCCCACCAAACGCTATAGCAGTGGTATGACGGTACGTCTTGCTTTTGCTGTTGCCGCGCATTTAGAACCCGAAATTTTAGTTGTGGATGAAGTGCTTGCGGTGGGAGATGCTGAATTTCAAAGAAAGGCGATTGGGAAAATGCAGGATATCTCTCAGGGAGAAGGGAGAACGGTATTGTTTGTAAGTCATAATATGGCGAGTGTACGGAGTTTGTGTACACGAGGTTTATTGTTGGAAAATGGAGGTATTACACTAGACGGAGATATAGATACTATTGTCAATGACTATTTAAAACTAACAACTACCGAGTTTAATTTAAAACAGCGCACCGACCGGTCTGGTAATGGTAAGATAAAAGTAAACAACGCTCAATTTTTAAATAGTTCTGATGAAGTTGTTCAAGTTATTTCATCGGGTGATTATTTAAAGATGAGAGTTAGTTTTGATGTAAACGAAGAAAATATTGAGCACTTGATATTTGGGTTTAGTATTTCTGACACACACGGTAATCTTAAGGCGATGACAGTGACGGATGAGATGGCTTTAAATATCAATAATCTAATTGATAGGCGGTATATAGATGTTGAATTTACAAGATTACCTTTACGCGGAGGTTCCTATACTATACAGTTAGTGTTTTCAGAAAATAATACATCGGTTAAAAATCATCTTGACGTCATAGATAATGCCATGAATTTGAAGGTTTTAGAAGGAGATTTTTTTCGCACTGGAAAAATCAATAGGAGGTATGATGCAATGGTACTTGATTGTAACATAAGTTAGAATGAAAGAATCTTTGGACTATTATAATGCTGAAGTAGAAAAAATGACTTTAGATTATCTCAATGGCAATTCTAGGATAGAATCTGCTATACGAGAATTTGGAAGTTTTATTAAGCCTTCAAGCACGTCCATTTTAGATATAGGTTGTGGGATTGGATGGAGTAGTCATGAGTTTGCAAAAACGTTTCCTTCTACAAAAATTTATGGGATTGACTTAAGCCCGAGATTAATAGAAAAGGCAAAGACTTTATTTTGGAGAAATAATCTTGAATACCATTGTGTGGACATCACTGAAGATTTTTCATTTGATTCAAAGTTTGATGCCGTATCATTAATTGATGTTTATGAGCATATTCCATTTCATTCTAGAGAAGAATTCCATGCGCGCATCAAATTATTCTTGAACGATGGCAGTAGAGTCCTATTAGCTTGCCCGTCTAAATTTCATCAAAACTGGTTAAGGAAGCATAAAACAGAAGGTCTACAGCCTGTTGATGAGGATGTGGATTTTAAAACTATTCAAAAGCTTAGTTCTGACATAAATTGTGAGGTCATATTTTTTAGTTATAAAAAAATATGGAGGGCTTATGACTATTTTTATGCTGTTTTAGAAAGGCGTCCCCAATATGGTTCTGAACCAGAAATCACCCTACAATCTCCTATAGTTTTAGAGAGTCAAGCTGAACGGTATAAGCGTTTGGGTATTCCTTATTCCAAGAAAAACCGAGAATTTAAAGGGTATTATATGTTAAAGCGGTTAAAAACTATTTTTCGATGAACATCGCTCTATTTAGCCCTAATAAAAACCCGTATTCAGAAACCTTTATCCGAGCTCAAAAAGAACGGCTTTCAGGAAAAGTATACTACTACTATGGAAGTGGAGATTCTTTTAGAGTAGAAGGAGAAGAAAAGAATATAGCTCGCTTAAGTCTTTTTCAGAAGTTTTGTGAACGGTTTTTGAGAAAGCCAACACGTTCGTTACGCGCGACAAATATTGCTATTTCTTTAAAGAAGAAAAAAGTAGATGTCATCCTTATTCAATATGGGAATCATGCCTTTGATCTACTGCCGGTTTTGCAAAAGGTAAGTATTCCTTTTGTGGTTCATTTTCATGGCTATGATGCTTCTGTAAACGAGGTTGTTAAACGCGCAAATCAATATCAAGAAGTTTTTAGACAGGCAGCTTTTGTTATTGCTGTTTCCAAGAAGATGCATCAGACGCTTTTAGAACTAGGGTGTCCTTCAGATAAACTTATATTAAACACTTACGGACCAAATCCCATATTCTTGGATGTTCAGCCTAATTTTGAAAAGAAAGCTTTTATTTCTATTGGCCGTTTTGTAGATAAAAAGGCACCCCATTTGACGATAATGGCATTTGCTAAGGCGTTAAAGGTACATCCTGATGCTAAGTTATGTATGGCAGGTGATGGGGTTTTGAAAAATGCGTGTTTCGATCTGGTTAAAGTTTTGGGATGTGAAAAATCCGTTGAATTTTTGGGTATAATCGCTCCAGAAGAATATAGGGAGCGGCTACAACACGTGCGTGGTTTTGTACAACATTCTAAAACCGGTTTAAACGGTGATATGGAAGGAACACCCCTTGCTATTTTGGAAGCAGCAGCAGCAGGAGTGCCTGTTATTTCTACACTTCATGCTGGAATCCCTGATGTCGTAATTCACGAACAAACAGGTCTTTTATCTGAGGAAGGCGCAGTAGAGGATATGGCGGAGTATATGATACGGCTGTTAAATGATAAGGAGTTGGCCAGGGAATTCGGAAGCGCTGGACGAAAACGCGTTTATGAAGCGTTTACCATGAAACGTTATATATCGAAGTTGGATAAGGTATTGCTTCAAGCAGCTGAAAGTGCCTAAAGTAAAAAAAAGCCGATTAGCTGTTTAACCGGCTTTTCAGCGCTTGGTTTAGACCACACGTACGATGTTTAAGGTATTGAATGCCCCATTGGTGAGGTGGTATTGTATCCCGTTCATTTCCTGAAAAAAGGAGAGTTGTAACAGCATCATCGTGATGCCGGTACCCGTAACCGCAGCCGGAGCTAGGGTCACAGTGCCGGGAGTCAGGTTGATGGGTAGGTTCACCGGATCGCTAAGCTGCAAATCTCTGACTTCGGTTGTGAAATCTAAATTTAAGAAGGCTGATTGCAAGGTAACGTGGGTAGCTCCCAAGGGAGCCACCAACTGGGTGCCGGGAATAAAGTTGGGAATGCTGATCTCACCGGTGGTTATGTTCACTGTATAGTCGGCACGAAGCACTTGCGCCAGAATCGCGTTTTCATTACAATCAAAATTTTGTAAAAGCAATTTTCCTTCGGGAGTGGTCAGGCCTACAGCAGGATTGCGTAAGCCTCTAGGTGAGGTGGTGTCATGATTTTTGATTAACATCAGTTTACGCATCAGGCGGGATGGCAGCGTGGGGTCTTGAGTATTGTGTAAAAGCTTCGCTAATGAATGTCGTAGTATTTTTCCTGAAGTCGCAGCCAAGCCAAATTCGTTGGCATTCTCCCGGGTTCGTTTAAATGCCGGTTCGTTTTTAATACGGTTTTTACTGATGCCGCCTTTGGTGCGAATGAAGTAGCCGTTTTTTCCTTTATAGAAGGTTAAGCCGTCGAGGGTGCCTTCTATCTTGATCAAGCCTTTGAGTGTAGCCATAATAGTTTGATTACGTTATACATGTTTTAGCGGTCCTTGCCTTTTTGCTACACTTCTAATCTGTAGGTGCTGACCTAAATAGTTTAGGAATGCAGTACTTAAAGCAAACTTCTAACGCCGAAATTAAGCTGCTTTTTAAGTCAAGGCAATTGGGAGTGGTCATTCCTGCCGATTTTGCCGTTAATGCCGATTATGCCGGAATCAGATGTTTTTTAATGAAGGTCCAGCAGGCTTTACTGACGCTTTATCTACGCCTTTGCTACGGATGAGCTAGGGCGTTGTCAAGTATTATGGAGAAGAATAACAATGTATCTCTAAAAAAAATGATTTTTAGAATTTTAAGTAATGAAAGAACAACCTTTAGTCTCTATCATTATCCCTACCTATAATCGGGCTCATTTGATCGGGGAGACCTTAAACTCGGTCTTGGCACAGACGTATACCCATTGGGAGTGTATCGTGGTGGATGATGGGAGTACGGATGCTACGGATGAGGTGCTTTCTCAGTATGTTGAAAAAGATTCGCGGTTTCAATACCATCTCCGACCGAAAGATCGACCTAAGGGGGCTAATGCGTGTAGGAATTATGGATTCGAATTGAGTGAAGGAGAGTATGTGAATTGGTTTGATAGTGATGATTTGATGACTTTAAATCATATTGAGGTAAAGGTTCAATCTATACGGAAAACCAATAAAAGTTATGTGATAGCTCAAAGTAAGTTCTTTAATGCAGGCTGCAAGGATCAAGATTATAACTATATATTAAAGGATATTAATTTACATAACTATATTACCCAAAAGGTTAATTGGTTAACCTATGATATCTTAATTAAATCAAAATTAGCGAACCTAATTGAGTTTAACGAAAGCCTACGGTCAGGTCAAGAATTTAATTATTTTGCTAAACTTGTATCACTAAGCACGGACTGCTTGCTTGTTCAACAAGTGTTGACCTTGAGAAGATGTCACAAACAATCAATACAAGGTAAAGTCCAATCAGATAAAAATTTAATTAGAATTAGTCAATACTTGAGTCATTGGCATGTTTTTTTAGATTTAAAAGATACCCTTGAAAGTAGGACTAAATTATATCTTTTTAGGTTGATCTTTCAACGTCTTTTCTACATTAAAAATTTTTACAAATTTTTCAGCTATAAGCTATTAAAGGAAGTGGGTAATTTTTTTGGATTACGAAAATCTTTTCATCTTTTTATGGCCTATAGTATCAATCTTTTATTTCAAAGGGAAGGGTACTTTTTTACTTCTAAGTTAAGAAAGTTGTGAAGAGTCCATTGGTTTCTGTAATTATTCCAGTCTATAATAGAGAAAAGTTCATAGATGATGCTATAAAAAGTATTCTTAATCAAACATATAAAGATTTTGAACTGATAATAGTAAATGATGGGAGTACAGATGAAACTTTAAAAAAAATAAAAGCTTATAACGACGACAGGATTTCAATATATAGTTTTAACAAAAATAGAGGTACTTCAGCGGCCTTTAATTTCGGAGTGCAAAAGAGTAGAGGTGAGTTTATAGCGCGTTTAGATAGTGATGATTTAGCCTTTGAGCAAAGGTTAGAGAAACAGATTGATGTCTTAACAACCAAAAAAATTGATATCTGCTGTACTTGGTTATCCTATGGAAGAAAACAGAAGATTTTAAATTACTCAACAAGTACTGAGCAAATACAAGCGAATCTTTTACTCCATTGTCCCTTAAGTATTGGAACAATAGTATCTAAAAGAAAGGTTTTTCAGGATTTTCCTCTTAATGAGCAATTACGGTTTGGAGAAGATTATGACTTTTTTAGTAAAGCATTATTTCATTTTACAGCTTATGTTGTTCCAGAAGTACTAGTGAAGTATAGATGGCACCTAGATCAATTGTCTGTTCAAAATAAAGAAATGCAATTGTTGAAAGATTCTCAAATAAAACTTAATTTATTTAAACAGTTTGGTTACGATACAAATAGGTTTGAAGATAAGATGACACTTCGGCTTCTAAAGAAAGATTGCTTTTATAAAAATAAAGAGATTTCTTTTTTTATGAGTTGGTTAAAAGTGATAGTAGAATTAAATAAGCAGCTGAATATATACCAATCAAAAGAATTAGGTAGAGTAATGGGGGAATATAAAAGTCATCTGATTCAATGTATCATTTACTCCACCAAAAGTGAGGTAGGCTCTTTAAGAAAATTAATACTACTTCTAAAATACAACCCTTCATTTCTAATAAAAAAAGCATTCTCAAAGATCGCACTTGGCTCGTGAAAAGTAAGAAGATCTTATTTAGACTTTGGCAATTTCCACACCTTAGTGAGACGTTTATAACGGCTCAAATTATTACGGCAATCCAATGTGATTATGATGTTAGTATATTAGTTCAAGAACTATTGGATATTGATTCTAGTAAGCAAATACGACGATTAAATACTTACAAGATATTTGATAAGATCATTCTAGAGAAAACGGAAATACCCAAAAATAAAGTCGTAAGGCTTTTTAAAGCTTTTAAATTGGTTATTAGCTCACCAAAAGATTTTTTGAAATTAATAAGATATGTTTTTTCCTTTAGAACTTTTAGTTTAAGCTGGATATATAGCTATTTTTATTACAAGAAATTTACAGAATATGATATTATTCATGTTCAATATGGTACAAATAAGGGACCGTTTGATATTTTAAAAAAAGTAGGGTTTAATAAGTTTAAATTGATCGTTTCTTTTCATGGTCACGATGCTTTTTTTCCAATTAATGGAAGAATTCAGAATAATGGTTATTATGATGTATTATTTAAATATGTTGACTATATAATAGCAAATACAAATTATCTTAAAGATGCTATAATCAATTTAGGCTGTTCAGAAAATAAGATTAGAACAATACCGGTAAGTGTTGATATAGATTATTTCTATCCTAAAGGTAATGATATAAAGCAAGGGAATAAATTAATATCTGTAGGACGCCTAGATCCAGTTAAGGGCCATCAATATTTGATAAAGGTATTAAAGATACTTGTTGATAAGGACAAAGATGTTTCTCTATCAATTGTGGGTGAGGGTGCAGAGAGAAGTAATTTGGAACAACTTATAGATGACCTAAACTTAAATTCGCGTGTTTTCTTAATGGGAAAGAGAAGCCAGAAGGAAATTCTTACCTTTTTACAAGAAAGTGATATTTATGTCTTAGCATCCGTGCCAGTTCAAAATGAACGACGAGAAACTCAAGGCCTTGCGACATTGGAGGCGCAAGCTTGTGGACTTCCTGTCGTGGCATTTGATTCCGGAGGCGTTACGTATACAGTGGATAAAGGTAAATCCGGATTTTTAGTTGGTGAATATAATATTCAAGATATGGCCGCAAAAATTCAATACCTGCTTGAATATAATGATGAATGTATGGCAATGGGTAAACATGCAAGAAAGTTTGTTTCTGAAAATTTTTCGAAAGAAGTTTTGGACCAAAAATGGTTTGAATTATATTCAGAATTGAGTAGTTGAAAAATCAAAAGCATTTCTTAATATCAATTATAATTCCTTTTCTTAATAGAGAGAAACTAATTGAAGAGACTTTGGTATCAATATTAAGTCAACAGTATAAGCATTTTGAATGCATACTTGTAGATGATGGTTCTTCTGATTCAAGTTATAGTATAGTTAAGAAGTTTTGTCAAAAAGACAAACGTTTTAAAGTCTTTCAAAGACCAGGCAATAGCATCAAAGGTGCAAATACCTGCAGAAATATTGGTTTTGATCAAAGTACTGGGGATTATGTTATCTGGTTTGATAGTGATGATCTAATGACTCCAGATCATCTAAGAGTTAAACTTGAGGAAATTCAAAAGACACAAGCAGATTTTGTGGTAGGTCGCACTCAGAATTTTAGTGAGATAGGATTTGAGGCTCCTTATGTTTATGAGCAAAAACCCTATGGAATTAAAGCTGAAGATTTTATTCTACGGCGTATTCATTGGTATACCTATGATGTCATGTTGAAGCGAACTGTTGCTGAACGCATTCGATGGAATGAACACCTACAATCTTGGCAAGACTATAATTATTTTTGTAAAATGCTGCTGGTGACTATAAATGGGCATTATATTCCACAAGTTTTAACCCATCGTAGATTGCATAGTGTCTCCATTCAACAGCAAATGACGTGTTCCTCCAGTTCTTTTAAAAGTGCTTTAATTGATGTGTACTGGTATACCTATCAGGATATCAAAGAACAAATTTCGATGCACACGAAAATGGAAATTATACGTAACCTGATGAACCTAAGTTTTGGTTTAGCAAAACTGCGTACTATGCCTGTTCGTTTATTCGAAGTTATAGGATTAGTCTATAAAAAGTTTAAATTAAAAGGGGTGTTTTTATATCAGCTGGCATTGGTTTGTGTTGCGTTAACCGGAAAGGGAGAGGTATTGTTAGAAATTGCAAAATGTAAAAACTAAGATAGTAGTTCTGTGTCTATTCTATCCAATATTTTAGTGTCTCTATCAATATCAAATTTACGTGCAAATAGATGGGTTTTTGAAGCTTCTTTGAGTTCTTCAAAATCTGAATGTTCAAAGGTTACGGGAAGAGGTACATGTTTTCGTTCCCAATTGGTGTAGGTCAAAGAAGGTGCGATTTTTAAAGTGTTGTTGTTTTTTATAATATGATGTATTATAGTTTGAATAAATATCTCATCAGCAAGTAAAGTGTCCTGATGGTATTTCAAAAATGCAGGATGATCGTCTATAAAGTTTAAAATTTGCCTGGCTAAATTAGAAGATATCACCCACCATTGTGATCCACCAAAAGGCTTAATGTCGTTAGGATGTCTTCTTTTTCTTAAAATTTTGAAAAGAGTCTTTTTTTTTCCTCGACGTAGAATAGCATACACTTTTTGTAAAACTCGTTTGCTATAGAATGATTTTTCTAAAATAGAAGGAAGCATTACAAAATCAAATCTGTCAGCAGATAAATTAAGCCGATATAAATTTAGTCGATCTAACCCACCCATATTCCAAAAGGAAGTAGGTATAGATTCCGCAAACACATATGCGTCCAGTGAAGATTGTTCAAAGAAAGACTGAATTCTTTGCCCAGAGCGAAGCGGGTAGTCTTGACCGCTAAGTAATATGATATATCCGTTAGGAACTTGAGATAAAGCATGTCTCATTAAATTGATAGAAGCTTGAACTATACCAAAACCGCCCCAGACTCCATCGGATCTTGAATCGCATTCTAAAAAGTAAACGTGATTAATGCCCTTTAAGACATATTTAAATGGAGTGTCAGATACAGATTTATCAATATGTATAAAAAAGTAACTTTCCGATGTAACTAACCGGCTCACTAAGCGTAAAACTTGTTCCGGGTTTTTGTGAGCCAGTATTAAATAACCGATTTTCAAGTAATATATGTTTTTTCTCTATAAAGATATAGCGCCTATTGGAAACTAATACCCCTTTAGTGTCAATTATAATCCCATGTTATAATGATTTCGATTATGTAGAGACTGCTGTAAAATCAGCATATCATCAAACGTATAAAAATAAAGAAATACTTGTGGTTGATGACGGCTCTGATTTAAAAACAAAAACAAAAATAGAGGATTTAAAATACTACATAGATAAAATCTTAGTTCAAGAGAATAAGGGACAAAGCGCTGCTCGTAATTTTGGTATTCAAAAAGCTGAAGGTACTTTGGTCTTAGTGTTAGATAGCGATGATTATTTTGACCCCCATTTTCTTGAATTGGCAGTGCCTGAAGCGTTAAAGCCAAATGTTTCTTTAGTTACGTGTTGGGCACGTTGTTTTTCAAATACGCAGGATTGGATTTATAAACCAAAAGGAGGAACGTTACTAAACTTTTTATACTCCAATGCATCTATTGGTAATGCATTGTTTTATAGAAAGGAATGCGGAAAAGTTGGTGGTTACGACGAACATATGAGATCCGGATGGGAAGATTGGGAGTTTTATATTCGTTTGATGGCCTTAGGAGGATTGTGCATTGTCTTACCGAAAACTCTTTTTAATTATCGAAAACGAACAGACTCTACTACTATACGCGCTAATCAACATAAATTTAAGTTGTATGACTATATTTTTAATAAGCATCGCGACTTGTATACGCAACACTTTACAGAAACCATTGATTTTTTCTTAGAAAAGTTAAGACGTGAGGAATCTGAGAAAATAAAAAACACAAGGCGTTTGGAGTACCGTTTGGGCAAAATGCTTTTATATCCATTGCGTTTAGTAAAAAGTTTATGGAGTTAAATCCCCAAGTATATATATTACTAGCCACCTATAATCGGGCTCATTTAATCAAAGAAACTTTAGTTTCAATACAGAATCAAACCTATACCAATTTTGCTTGTTTGATAACTGATGACAATTCTACGGATGATACTGAGAGGGTTGTGCAATCATTTATCAAAAACGATAAGCGTTTTAAATATTTTAAAAAACCATCCACATTTCCTCAAGGGCTGTCCGCTACCCGTAATTTTGGTTTGGATTTAGCTGAGAAAAGAAATGCGGAGTTTATTCATTTTTTTGATGATGATGACCTTATACATCCGCAAAAATTGGAGTTGCAAATTGATTCTTTGATAAAAACTGAATCAGATCTTTGCTTGTGTTCTAGTGTTAGTTTTAAGGATAATCATTGTGATAAAATCCAAAGAAGAAAAAAGGTTTTTCGTTCTTCAAATTTGGGGGAGGATTATCTTTTAGGGAAAATTCATTTTGGTGCTCCTATTCCATTATTTCGATTTGAATATATTAATAAACAAAGATTTGACAATGAGTTACATTATGCTGAGGAGTGGGTGTGTTTTACCAAACTCTTTTATCGTTACCCTCCAAAAGTGACTTATGTAGATATGGTCTTATTTTATCAAAGAAAACATTTAGATAGTATTACTCTTGGATCGGATCCTTGTTTTAACAAAGCAAAATCTTCTGCAATAACCAGTATAATTTTGTATAACTATTTAACGAAATTTGATCTGCATACTGCCGAATCATATAAATATTTTGCTAATATTTTTTTGTTTCAAACACATAATCCCAAACTGTTAAATAGGATAGTAACAGAGCTTAAACAAAAGGAAATCAATTCTATTTTAGTAATACAGATTAATTTCTTTAAGACCTTTTTGAAATTTCAACGTCGAATATTTAATAAAGTAAGTACTTGGATTTAGAAGAAAAACCTTTGGTGTCGGTATTGATTCCAACCTTTAATAGATATGATTATTTACGAGAAGCAATAAACAGTATTGTAAAACAATCATATAAGGAATGGGAAGTAATAGTTGTAGATGACGGTTCAGACAAAGATGTACTTAATAAGGTGCTTAAATTAGAAACTATTGATCGTCGTGTAAAAATTTACCAACGCCCTGATAGCTATCCCAAGGGAGTTTCTGGATCAAGAAATTATGCATTTAGTAAGAGTAATGGTGATTATATTCAATGGTTGGATGATGATGATTTAATTGATACCGATAAACTGGAAGTGCAAGTTGAAGCATTAGAGCAAATAAACGATTCTAAAACTGTAGCTTTTTCCTCGTGGGGCTATTTTAATGGGAACGCTACGTATTCTGAAGTCATATTAAACAATGGTGAAGATTTTAGTGGAATCAAAGAGTTATTACATTATTTTACTAGCACTGAGAAATTTTTACCACTCCACTCTTATTTGATACCAAGAAACCTTCTATTTTTTGCCGGAGAATGGAATGTAAATTTGAGAATAAATTTAGATGCCGAATATATGCTACGTATTCTAATGCATAGCTCAAGAATCGTTAATGTGTCCTCAGTATTTTGTTGGTATCGTTCTCATGATATGCCCAATATAAGTGGGACATTATTAAAAGAGCCACACTCATTTACTATGAGTTTACGTTTGATGAGTGATCATTTACATACTCTTAATATTTCTTGTAAACCTTATTTTAGGCAAAAAATGTTTAGAGTTTTCTATCGTCACTGGGGAAAAAAGAGAGAAAGGAGCATCTTATTAGAGCATCGCAATTTTTTTAAAGAGCACGGTATTAATTTTAAATATGCCTATTATTATATCTTAAAATTTAAGTTATATCAGCTTATAATGCCCAAGATTAAACGTTATAAAAGTTAATGAAACTGTTGGTTTTAGCTGAAACCCTTGATATAACCGATAGCAGTGCCGGTAAAGCCAATCATGCCTTTATACAATCTTTATTAACAGCCGGCTTTGAAATCACCGTCTATCATTATTCCTATAAAGCAATATTCTTACCCGGAGTTAAATCGATCTTAGTTCAAGAACGAAAAACAGATTTAAATTATTGGTTAAGTCGCGGGCAACGTATTTTACAGCGTTTAGCAAACCGTAATTTTTCCAAGTCTTTGGAGCAAGGGTTTGGTTTTTCCTTTACGTTCTTTAATGATGTCAATAGTATGGTGACGGCTTTAAAACCTTTAAAAGTAGCTGACTATGATATTGTATTCACATTGAGTAAAGGTGCCAGTTATCGTACTCATGCGGCTGTATTAAAACAACCACAGTGGCATGCTAAATGGTTGGCCTATATACATGACCCTTATCCCTTTCATTGGTATCCAAAACCCTATGATTGGCTACAACCCGGAAGCGTACAGAAGGAAGCCTTTTTTAAAAAGGTAGCTCAAAAAGCAGAATGGCTGGGATATCCATCCCAATGTTTGCGAGACTGGATGGGAACTTTTGATGCTAACTTTAAAACCAAAGGTATCGTACTACCGCACCAAGCCAGTGAAGCTGTTTTTGTAGAAAAGGTTTTTCCTGAGTTTTTTGATCCTGATCATTTTAATGTATTGCATGCAGGAAATCTACTAAAGCAGCGGGATCCGTTTCCATTAATACAGGCCTGGAATCTTTTTTTAGCGCAGCACCCCGGAGCTCAAGCGCATGCTAAACTTTTATTGATAGGTCCGGGGGCCTATCATGAACCGGAACTCTCTAAAATTTGTAATGAAACAGCCAGCATTTATCGCTATAATGGATCTATGGATTATGAACAGGTGCGTTTGCTGGAGCAGCAAAGTGCCGTGAATATCGTGTTGGAAGCAGCGGCTGAGGTGAGTCCGTTTTTACCGGCTAAATTTCCCAACCTTGTTCAAGCTAATCGTCCGGTATTACATCTTGGGCCAAAACATAGTGAAGTGCGTCAGCTTTTAGGTGAAAATTATCCATTTATTGCTGAGGCTGATGATGTTAATAGTATATGTAAGCTGTTCGTTCGGTTATATGATATATGGAAAGAAACAGGTGCTGCTAAATATCCATTCCCTAAGAACCTTAATGAATATTTTGATCCAATATATTTAAAAGAAGTTTTAACCCGACTTAACTATTAATTTGGAGGCGTCGATTTGCATAGTATCCCGGAACCGAAAGGTTGAATTGGAAAAAACACTCCTCATTTTGCACGAATATCTTAAAGATTCTCGTTCTGAAATTTTGGTTTTCCTCGATGGCTGTAGTGATTCCTCAGAAGATTTAATTCAAATGTTTCCAAATTGTCATTGGGAAGTCTCCAAAAAAAGTATAGGAGCTTCTCCGGCACGGAACAGCTTGTATAAGAAAGCACAAGGAACTTTAATTTTTGGTTTTGATGATGACGCACACCCACTTCAATCTGATTTTGTTGAAAGAGCTAAAGGATTATTTAAGGTGCATAAAGAATTGGGAATAATCGCTTTTGAGGAAATTAAAGGAGTTTTTAAAAGTGACCATGAAGCATTACTTCAACATCAAAAACAACAAGACTTTTTCTGTAGTGAATTTGTAGGTTGTGGTTTCGTTATACGTAAAGAAATTTACAATAAAACCGATGGCTTTCCTCTCTGGATGGATATTTATGGGGAAGAAAACAGTGTTTCCATACAGGTGGTAAATGAAGGCTATACTATACTGTATACTACAAAGATTTCAGTCAATCATCGTGTTGACAAAATGTACAGAGGGCATTCAGGGTATAACTATACTCGATTTCAAAAGCAATTAACCAACACTACGTTGTTTTACATAGTACATTATCCATTTTTATTCGTATTGAAGCGCATTTTAAAATTATATTGGCATAACTTCAAAAAATATGGTATAAAAAACAGGTTGTTTTTTAAAGCTTTTGTAGCAGGTGGATTTCAAGCTTTAATTAAAATTCCTAAAATTTTAAAGTCTAGAAAAGTTGTAAAAATTAAGACGCTTCAAAAAATGAGGAATTTGAGCTTACCTATATATGGTTGATTGTAGAAGGTATTTAATAATTATCCCCGCCCGTGCCGGTTCGCAAAGGCTTCCCGAAAAAAATATGCGACAGCTAGGAGATAAACCGTTGTTAGGGCATAGTATAGCATACGCCCAAGATAATGGTTTTAGTAATGTGATAGTCACTTCTAATGATGCACGTGTTCTTGAATATGCAAAAGAAGTAGGTGTTGAAGCTATTAAAAGACCGGATGCCTTAGCAGGTAATGAAGAACCTGTTGTAACTGCTTTGCAGCACGCAGTAAATCAATTACAAAAGAAATACGATGCGGTTATCTTACTGCAGCCTACAAATCCGTTGAGACCAGGGGGTCTTCTGAAAGAGGCTATGGCAGACTTTGAGCGAGAGGATTGCGACAGCCTGATGACCGTTTCCCGAAACGAGCATAAATTGGGAACCATTTCTAATAATCAATTTATACCATACAATTATGAAATGGGGCAGCGCAGTCAGGATCTCGAACCTTTGTTTTATGAGAATGGTTTGCTTTATATTTTTAAAACGGAACTCTTAAAACAAGGAAAGCTTCTTGGAGCAAAAAACTACCCTTTGATTGTGGATCATCCTTTTGCCGAAATCGACATTGACACGGAAGCCGATTTTATAAAGGCTGAGTTGTATTTGAAGTATTTTAAATAGGGATACTTTGAGTGAATGAAAACCAGCTTTAGCTGGGTATCATTTGAATTGAAAAGTTTTAGGATTAGAATGTTAATCGTTTCTAAGGGTTCTCGATACAATTCTTTCACGCTTTAGCGTTCAAGAATCACTCGAACTGACAGGGGGTGTCACTGTGTAAGCTTCCCTTAAAACTGAACTGTTTAGAAGTGTAATAATTCTTAATTTTAAACAGTATGAGACGAAGCAAATTCACACCAACACAGATTGCAAAAATTTTAAAGGAGTTCGACAACGGTAAGAGTGTTGAGGAAATCAGCCGCGAATACGGTGTCAGCACCTCTACCTTTTACAAATGGCGTTCTAAATACGCTGGTATGAGCAGCAAAGAACTTAAGCGTATTAAGGAACTTGAAGCTGAAAACGCCCGTCTAAAACAGATGTATGCCTCTTTAGCACTGGACCATCAAATGGCTAAAGAGATTATTGAAAAAAAGCTCTAAAGCCCTGCCGTAAACGTACCATAGCTAAAGAACTTATCCGCTACGGCATCAGTAGGGCGTGCCGTGTGCTTAATATGAGTAAAAGTGTTTACTATTATAAGCCATTACCCAAGGATGATACTCCTATAGAGAAGGCTCTTAGAGACAAAGCAGAAGAACATTCCGAAGAGGGTTTTTGGAAAGCCTACTGGCGAATTCGTAACGAAGGAAAGCCTTGGAATCATAAGCGGGTACACCGGGTGTATGTATCTTTAGGGCTTCCTTTAAGAAGAAAAGTAAAGAAGCGCCTGCCCGCGCGTATACAGGAGCCTTTGGAGATTCCTGAAGAATTGAATGATACTTGGAGTATTGATTTCGTAAGCGATGTTCTAGAAAACAAGAGACGCTTTAGATCTTTTAATGTTATTGATGATTTTAACCGAGAGGCACTACACATCGAAGTAGACTTTTCTTTGACTAGTAATCGGGTAGTCTGGGTACTCAATCACCTAATCAACCGACGAGGTAAGCCAAACCGGATCAGGATGGACAACGGTCCTGAATTCATAGCAAACCTTACTGCTGAATGGAGTAAAATGCATGAGATTGAATTTAAATACATACAACCAGGCAAACCTACTCAAAATGCTTTTGTAGAACGTTTTAACGGCTCCTATCGTAGAGGTGTCCTCGACAAGTACATCTTTGAAAATATTGATCAGGTAAGGGAGCAAACTCAAATATGGATGGAAGATTACAATAAATATCGTCCCCATGACTCACTGGGCAAAATAGCACCAGTGCAATACGCAAAACTCCATTCTCTTGGGGCTAGCCCCAAGAGAATGAAAAACAATAATTTTAAACCAGTTTTGGAAAATTAAGCAGTTCTAGTCTGGGGAAGCTTACAACTGCGAGTGGCTGAAGCATAGCTTTAGCGTAGCTTCAGGCGTATCGAGAAGTCTTAGGAGTTAGGATGTTTCTCGTTTCGCAGGCTTCTCGATACATTTGCTTTCGGCTTTTGGCCTCAATCAAACACTCGAAGTGACATTCTCGATACACTGGTCTCGGTCTCAGACCTCGTCCGGCACTCGAAGTGACATTAGCGATATATTTGCCCTCAGCTTTTAGCCTCAATCAAACATTCAAAGCGATGTGGCTTCTCGATACAATTTTATCGAGCTCAGGCTCTCAAAAATCACTCGAAGTGACATTTTCGATATTTTTTAAGTTCATTAACAATAACAATAACAATAACAAATCTCCTTGAACCCATACATCCAAATTGAAGATCGAAAGATAGGACCCGATTACCCACCCTTAGTGATTGCTGAGATTGGTATTAACCACGAAGGATCTCTAGAAGTGGCTAAGGAAATGGTAGATGCAGCCCAACGTGCAGGAGCTGAGGTTATAAAGCACCAGACGCATATTGTAGAAGATGAAATGAGCGGTGCAGCAAAAAAAGTGATTCCGGGGAATGCAGATGTATCTATTTATGATATTATGAAGCGTTGTGCGCTTGATGAAGCAGATGAAGTTGCTCTCAAGAGATATGTAGAGGAAAACGGAATGATTTTTATCTCCACTCCTTTTTCGCGTGCAGCAGCGAATCGCTTGAACACCATGAATGTATCAGCCTATAAAATCGGTTCTGGGGAATGCAATAATTATCCCTTGCTTAAGCACATCGCAGGTTTTGGTAAGCCGGTAATTCTCAGCACCGGGATGAATACTCTTGAAAGTGTTGCTAAAGCTGTACAGATTTTTAAGGATGCCGGGACACCTTTCGCTTTGCTGCACACCACCAATTTATATCCAACACCTACTCATTTAGTGCGTTTGGGAGCGATGACTCAACTGCATCAGGCCTTTCCCGATGTGCCTTTTGGCTTATCAGATCACACGCTAAACAATAATGCCTGTTTGGGAGCAGTAGCTTTGGGAGCGTCCATTTTAGAGCGACATTTTACCGATCATATGCAGCGGACAGGTCCGGATATTGTTTGCAGCATGGATGAAGAAGCTTGCGCTGAACTCATTCAGTCGAGTAAGGAAATCTGGATGATGCGCGGGGGTCTAAAAGCTCCGGCTAAAGAGGAGCAAGTCACCATAGATTTTGCTTTTGCAACTGTGTGCACCATTGCACCCATCAAGGAAGGCGAAATTTTTAGCGAAGCGAATATTTGGGTAAAGCGCCCGGGAACAGGTGAAATTTTAGCCGAAAAATTTGAAGATATTCTGGGGAAAACGGCAGCAAGAGCAATTGCTGAAGATGAACAGTTGAAAAACGATGATATAAAATATTAACTGTCACTTCGAGTGGCTAAAGCATAGCGATAGCGGAGCTTTAGGTGTATCGAGAAGTCTTAGGAGTAGAGATGTTTTTAGTTTACGAGGCTTCTCGATACATTTGCTTTCGACTTGTTGCCTCAATCAAACACTCGAAGTGACATTCTCGATTCACCGGTCTTGACTTAAGGTTTCGATCGGCACTCGAAACTAGTTTTTTAGTTTAGGTTTTTAAGATTATTTGAATACTATTTTATTGAAATACATTTGAGAAAAATAGCCTTTCTTACCGGTACTCGTGCAGATTTTGGAAAACTGAAATCGCTTATTCGGGCAATTCACGATTCAATTGACTTTGAATATGGAATTTTTGCAACCGGAATGCATCTGCTCGAGCAATATGGCCTCACTGTCATTGAAATTGAAAAAGCAGGTTTTCAAAATATTGAGCGCTACTCGAATTACACCTCTGAGGCCTCTATGGACCTCACTCTGGCTAAAACTATCGAGGGTTTTTCAGCCTATGTGAAAGCATTTCAACCAGATTTAATAATCGTTCACGGCGACCGGGTAGAAGCACTCGCAGGAGCTATAGTGGGTTCGCTTAACAACATACTAGTCGGTCACATCGAAGGAGGCGAGCTTTCGGGCACTGTAGATGAACTCATTCGGCATTCGGTGAGTAAATTGAGCCATATTCATTTTGTATCTCACGAGACGGCCGCCAAACGTTTGCTCCAAATGGGCGAAGTCGAGAGCAGTATATTCAATATTGGTTCGGCTGATTTAGATGTGCTATTCAGTGATACCTTACCCAATCTCGAAACCGCAAAAGCCTACTACGACATTCCGTTTGAAAACTATGCGGTAGTTTTGTTTCATTCGGTAACCACCGCGCATCAGGAAACTTCCACGCACGCAGGCGATTTTGTACAGGCGCTATTGGAAGATGATCAAAACTATGTGGTGATCTATCCCAATAATGACCTGGGTTCTTCCGCTATTTTAAAGACGTATGGCCAATTTGAAGAGCATCCGCGATTCCGGCTTTTTCCGTCCTTGCGGTTTGAGTATTTCATTACCTTGCTCAAAAACGCGGCTTTTTTAATAGGAAACAGCAGTGCCGGCATTCACGAGGCACCATACTTGGGAGTTCCGACAGTAAATGTGGGCAGGCGCCAGGAAAATAGGGACTTACTGACCGACAGCATCATTCATGTGGATAATGCTACAGCAGCTATTTTAAAGGGTATCGCTTCCGCGAAAGCATTAAAGGTCAAACCAAAAGGGACAAAAAGTACCAAAACAGCTGCCTCCGGATTTTTGGAAGCGCTAAGAACTGAAGCTTTTTGGCAAATAGATCATCAGAAGCAGTTTCGGGATCTTTAAAGTGTCACTTCGAGTGGCTGAAGTGAAGCGATAGTGGAGCTTCAGATGTATCGAGAAGTCTTCTTTGTTATGATGTTTTGAGTTCACTTGGCTTCTCGATACATTTGCTTTCGGCTTGAAGCCTCAATCAAACACTCGAAGTGACAGTGTTCTCGAGCAATAGCTTTTTTGCTTGTGGCCTCAATAAACATTTAAACTGATAGGCTTCTCGATACACCGGTCTCGACTTGAGGTCTCGACCGGCACTCGAAGTGACTCTTCTCGATACATTTTTTTTGAACCTCTGTTCTCAAAAATCACTCGAAGTGACAAACAAATCCTAATTCTTGAAAGTCTATAATGTTTATATTCTAAGATGTCGGGATAAAACTTATTATACCGGTGTAACTTCTGATCTTTGGGAGCGGGTTGAACAACATCAATCCGGGAAGTACAACAATTCTTATACATCTAGCAGAAGACCAATTGAATTGGTTTATTATTGTGAATTTACAGAACCAGAGTTGGCAATTGAATTTGAGAAGCGGATTAAAAAATGGTCTCAGGCTAAGAAGGAAGCTTTGATTAATGGGGAATTTGAAAAACTACCTAACTTGGCTAAAAAACGTTTCAAATAATATTCGTCACTTCAAGCAAATTAAGTGTAGCGATAGTGAGGCTTGATTTGTATCGAGAAGTTTTAGGAGTTAGGATTTTCTTAGTTTTTCAGACTTCTCGATACATTTGCTTTCGGCTTGTGGCCTCAATCAAACACTCGAAGTGACAGTGTTCTAGCTTAATTACGTTTTGCATTGGGCCTCAATCAAACACTCGAAGTGACAGTGTTCTAGCTTAATTACGTTTTGCATTGGGCCTCAATCAAACATTTAAACTGACAGGCTTCTCGATACACCGATCTCGACCGACACTCGAAGTGACAGATTTTGATATCTTTAATTTAGAAAAACGAAAAACGAAAAACGAAAAACGAAAAACGAAAAACGAAAAACGAAAAAATGCTTTTTAAACTTCTAATTTTGAATTTAAAACCTTGGCTTTAGCATCTTCAAAAACCTTAGGAATTGTCATTACTGATGGTGTTGGCTTTCGCAATTTTGTGCTGAGCACGTTCTTGACCAAAGCTGCCCGGTCTTTTGAAAAAGTAGTTATATTTTCCGGACTCCCATCATCGGCGTACCCTAAGCTTGATGCGTCGGTTTTTACTATTGTAGAGCTTCCTGTTTTTACGGAAACTAAAACGAATTGGTTTTGGCGAAAGCTAAAAGAAGTAGCACATCTGCAGAAGCACAAATCCAATCCAGGAATCGCAGATAATTACGAGATGAACAAAGCCAAGAGCTGGAGCCCGCACGGACTTTTGGTTCGACTTGTTTATGCCGTTAGTTCAGTATTTCATAGCGAAAAAAATATACTTAAGTATGAAGAGCTACAGGAGCAAAGTTTTAAAAAAGATGCTGTTGTTTCTAAGTATGGAGAAATTTTAAAAGAGCATAAGCCAGATATTTTGTTCTTTACCCATCAGCGCCCACCGTTTATTGCAACACTTGTTTACTGGGCAAAAAAGCTTCAAATTCCTACCACCTCGTTTATTTTTAGTTGGGATAACCTGGCTTCTAAAGGGAGGATGGCTGCAACATTTGATTACTTCTTAGTCTGGAGTGATTTGATGAAAAAAGAGTTGCTTCGATTTTACCCGTTCACCAAAGAAAAAGCAATTTCAGTTGTAGGGACACCTCAATTTGAACCCTATGTGCTGCCCAAGTTTGATCTTTCTGAAAGCGAGTTTTACAAAACTTTAGATTTAAATTCCGAAGCGAAAATCATTTGCTACAGTTGTGCCGATGCTTCAATTGGACCAAATGATCCTTTGGTGATCGCTACTTTGGCAGATGGTATTCGTTCCGGAGCAATTGATTCAAGCCAGCTTTTAGTCCGCACCTCACCGGCAGAAGACGAGCGACGTTTTACTGAAACTAAAGCCAAATATCCCGAGATCAAATGGAATCATCCTAAATGGGAACTTACCCGGGAAGGGCATCCCGAGCCGTGGTCACAACGTGTTCCTACACAAGAAGATTTGAGCATGCTTAAAGCTATTTTAAAGTACTGTGATTTGAATGTAAACATGTTGTCGACGATGAGTCTTGATTTTATGTTGTTTAAAAAACCGGTGGTTAACACCGCTTTTGGGAGCCAAGAGAACGGCTTGTACAATGATCAGCGCTTTTTGCAATATGAACATTATGACAATGTGGTTAAAAGTGGTGCGGTTAAAATCGCTAAAAACGCTGAAGAATTATATACTGCTGTAAACGCATACCTGCGTAATCCCAATCTGGATCTGGAAAATCGTAGGAAGCTTATCGATATGCAGGTGGGAAAACCTCTTGACAAAACCACGCAGGCTTGTGTACAAGCTTTAAAAAATACTTTATGAGCACCAAAAGATTAGCGGTAGTTTGTAATTATGTACTTCGGGCCGATCGCATCGGCGGGATGGATCGTTTTTTTGTGGCTTATGATAAAGCAGCTAAAGCTAAGGGTTATGAGGTAGATTGGTTTTTTCCGGATGTTTTGTATAAAACATTTTACGAGGGCGTTACTGTTTTTTCTGCGGAAGGAAATTCAAGTGTCGAAGCCTTTTTTCTCAATTACCTTGAAGAAAATGAAAAAACCTATACCGCTTTGGTTACGCATTTCACCGAATTATGCACGCCTTTCTATAAGCATGCTAAAGTTGCCGGAAGCATTCAAACAGTTATAGCAGTAGATCATAACCCGAGGCCGTTAAATGGATTTCCGCTTAAAAAGCGATTGAAGAACCGTTTAAAAAGCTATTTACATCATAAAGCTATCGATCATTTTATTGGTGTCAGCAGTTATACAGCAAAGCAGATTGTGAAAGACCTAGGGCTCGTAGTGGCAAAAAAAACAGGAGTGATTTATAATGGTATTGATACTTCTGTATTTAGAAAGCGAGATAGTCAAGATTCAGCTCAGGAGGACAACATTGAGTTCGTTGTAGTTTCGCATCTGAGGGGGTCTAAAGGCATTCAGGATCTGATCGATGCTCTAGGCTATTTGCCAGAAGCTATAAAAAATCGTCTGCATATCACTATTTATGGGGAAGGTCAGTTGGAAGAAGGCCTAAAGCAACAGGCCCGAGACAAAGAGGTTGATAGCCTATTAAGCTTTAAAGGGAGTTCTTCAGAGATTCCACAACTTCTGGCCGATTTTGAGTACCTCATTCAACCTACATATATGGAATGTTTTAGCCTTTCCATTCTGGAAAGCTTATCTGCTAATGTTCCAGTGATTACTACAACAGTCGGAGGAAACCCTGAGATTATTGAAGAGGGTGTGAATGGGTTTTTATTTCAACCAAAGAATAAGCGGGCTCTTGCAACCATTATTGAAGAAGTAGTAAATGGAGACCGAAAAATTTCAAGGGATACTTCTTTTCTCATAGAAAAGGAATATTCACTAGACCGTATGGTTGCCGAACATATTAATTTATTGGATTGATGCATATTGCTTTTTTAACTCCAGAATATCCTCATCCCGATTTAAACCGAAGTGGCGGTTTGGGAACCAGTATTAAAAATCTGGCAGCAAGTTTGATTCAGGCCGGGGAACGCGTTACGGTTTTTGTGTACAGTCAGACGGAAGACAAGCAATTTGAAGATCAGGGAATCAAAATTCACAGCATCGCTAAGCGGAAGTATAAACTTGCAGGCTGGTATTTGCATCGTAAATTTTTACAGCGTTATATCAATAAAATTATTCTTCTAGAGGGAATAAATGTTCTCGAAGCACCGGATTGGACCGGAATTACGGCTTTGATGCGTTTTAAATGTCCGTTGGTTATTCGACTTCATGGGACCGATGCCTATTTTTGTCATTTGGAGCAACGCACACAAAAAACTAAGAATCGCTGGTTTGAACAACTAGCGCTTAAAAATGCCGATCATATTCTTGCAGTAAGTGCTTTTACCGCAAAACTGACCAAAGAAATTTTTGGACTGAAAAAGGAAATACAAGTAATTCCTAATTCAATCGACACAGAGCTATTTAAGCCTTCAAAAGTTGAGGCTGAAGCTCATCGAATCCTATATTTTGGAACCTTGATTCGTAAGAAAGGAGTGTTGGAATTGGCAAAAATTTGCAATTTGCTTTTTCAAAAGAATAAAGCGGCCAAACTTGTTTTAGCAGGAAAAGATACAACCGATGTACTAGTGAACCGTTCTACTGAAACTCTTTTTTTAGAACAGCTTCAAACGGAATATCATAGTCAAGTACAATTTGTGGGAGTATTGCCTTATGCTGAAATTCAACTTGAACTTGCACGAGCTAGCGTGGTTGTGCTACCCAGTTTTGCAGAAGCTTTACCTATGACCTGGATAGAAGCCATGGCGATGGGAAAGGCACTTGTAACTTCTGATATTGGTTGGGCAAACGAGGTGATGATCGATGGTGAAACGGGATATACGGTAAACCCAAAAAAACATCAACATTTTGCTGATAGCATTCAGAAACTGTTAGAAAATTCCAATCTTCGCTCAAACATGGGTAAGAAAGCACGAGCATATGTGAAACTGAATTTTGCGACTGAGGTTGTAGTAGAACAAAATGAGGTATTTTATAAAACTGCTATCAACGAATGAATTGCTATATAACCGATACAGGAGAAATTTTGTTATACACGGGTGCTCCTGATTTAAATATGCTAGATCAGTTGGCTAAGGGACCAGGGGATCTTTGGCATTCCAGTTATGATCAAGGTTTTAAAAATTGTTTCCCGGAAATCGTTTATCAAACAGCTACATTCTGGTGGTTTATCAATGATTTTGAAAATACTACGAGTTGTATTAATTGGCGCGTAAATGCAAGCTGTTTTGTAATTCGAGAGAAGGTTTGGAAGTTACTTAATGGCTTTGATGCACGGTATAATAACGAAATAATGCAAGGGATTGATCTTGGCTACACGCTTTTAAGAGAACTGGGGGGAGTTCCCATTTACGTCAAAGGCTTATACGCATTAAGTGCAGATAGCGCAAACATTGAGGCTGAAGACAGGTATGCATTTTATCGTAAACACTTCAAAATTGGGCATAGTATTTATATGATGCTCAGGCAGCCTCTTTCTAAGTGGTTTTCTGAGCTGTATTATTTTATTGAATCCGCTACGCATCAATCAGCTACATCGAATTTAGTAACATTGCCTTTAAAAACTTTAGTAACTATAGAGGCTCCCAAAGTTTCTGTGGTAATCCCTACTATGTTTCGACAGGAATATACTGTACAGCTTTTAAAGGATTATGCAGCGCAAAGTATTTTACCTATAAAAGTCATTGTAATAGATGCAACTCCAGAAGAATTCAGAAATGTAGCCCTTTATAATCTAGACTTACCGTATGAATTCCAATTAATCTGGCAAGAATCTACCGGGAGTTGTCGTGCTCGTAATGAGGCTTTAGAATATTGTAAAGGGGATTATATCATTTTTGGAGATGATGATATTAGAATACCTCCGGATTTTGTTGAAAACCACATTCGTTTTTTAGAAACCTATCAGGCAGATGCTTGTAATGGAAGAGATATTAGAGCAAAACATTATACAAATGATTTGACTGATTTGGATGCTTTTTTAGATCGATCTCCCACAAGTTTACAAAAAGCCGGGGTGGCGCATCAATTTAGTAATGCTAATAGTTGCGTAAGAATGCAATGGCTCAAAAAGCTGATTGGGAATGATGTTAATTATGATGGCGGGTACGGAGAGGACAGCGATTTTGGCCTGCGCTTATTAAAAGAAGGAGCTGTAGTAATGAATAATCCGTTTTCGGTTAATTTGCACTTAAAGCCACCAGCCGGAGGGTATAGATTCTGGGGGCAAGAAAAACCAACTTCAAAACCTTGGGAGCTGGATGTACCTGTAGGAACGTTAAAACCAGTGCCAAGCCCAACAATACTATATTATACCTTAAAGCATTTTACTCCAAGTCAGCACAAAGAATATAAATACAAGCACTTTATATTGAATTTAGTTCGTGGTAAATCCTATTTAGTACTAAAGCGATTACTTAATCTTCCTAAGAAGTTGAAGCAGTATAGGCTTTCCGAATGGTATGCACAACGCTTGATCGCACTTGGAGAACGTTATAAATAGCTCTTTAGTTTATGCCTAGTTTTTCCTTAATTATATGCACCTATCAGCGTTCACAAGCATTAGGGACCTTGTTAAAGTCGGTTCAAAAGCAAAGGCTTTATCCCGATGAAATTTTAGTGATCGATGGTTCGATAGATAACCAAACTGAAAAAGTGCTTACAAAGCAAGTCATTAAAAATCTAAAGTATTTTAAGGTTGAAGAACAGGATCGCGGACTCACCCGTCAGCGAAACTTTGCTATTAAAAAGTTAAATCCGAAGTCTGAAATTGTGTGTTTCTTGGATGACGATGTGGTCCTTGAGACAGATTATTTCGAGCAAATTCTTCAAACATTTCGTGAAAAGCCTAGTGCCCTTGGTGTCGGTGGTTACATAACCAATGAAGTGATTTGGGAGTTAGATAAAGATGAAGCAAAAAGAGATTATTTTGTATTTGATGGGTATAAGCGGAAGGAGGGGAGTCGGTTTCAATTGCGTGCGTTATTTGGATTACAGCCTGATGCTGCTCCCGGATTTATGCCTGATTTTGGACATGGACGATCTATTAGTTTTTTACCCCCTTCCGGAAAAACGTACCCAGTGGAGCAACTAATGGGAGGTGTGGCAGCTTATAGGAAAACCTTGTTTGAGGAACTTAGTTTTTCCAGCTATTTTGAAGGCTATGGCTTGTATGAAGATGCCGATTTTAGCTTAAGGGCTTCGAAGTTGGGTTCTCTTTGGATCAACACCAAGGCACAATTGTTACATCATCACGATCCTTCAGGAAGACCCGATCTCTATAAATA
Organism: Leeuwenhoekiella palythoae; assembly: GCF_020310025.1. GTDB lineage: Bacteria > Bacteroidota > Bacteroidia > Flavobacteriales > Flavobacteriaceae > Leeuwenhoekiella > Leeuwenhoekiella palythoae. Next base: position 886,600 of record NZ_CP084318.1, on the reverse strand, counting down.
CGGGAAAATGGTGATTCGAAACGGGTGGTATGTTTGGCGGGTTAAGTATCCAAACCCTAATATTAAAGCACGAATTAAATGGAATGCAACAGCATTACTTTTGACACTGATTCGGTTGAGTAATGTGCTCACTACTTCAAACAAAATGGGTGCTTTACGTGAAACCATTGGTAGAACTGTAGGATGGTGGAGTTTACTTTTTAATAAACCAAAGCCTCAATGAAATTTGCAGTAATTACACATATTGAGCATTTTGAAAAGGATGGGAGTTTTTATTCCTATGGCCCATATGTTCGTGAAATGAATCTGTGGTTCAAATCAGCGGATGAGGTTAATGTGGTGGGAACTTTCAGTTCAAAAAATCCAGGAAGTATCGACTTACCTTATAAAGCAGCAAGCCTGCAATTGATCAAGGTTCCATCTTTTGATATTACTAGTGTTACTCAGGTTGGTCGGGCAATTTTGGTATTGCCGGGAATTTTGAAGAGAATTTACAAAGTAATGTTGGGTGCAGATCATATACATCTGCGTTGCCCCGGAAATATGGGTTTACTGGGTGCCATTGTTCAGGTATTTTTTCCAAAGAAGAAAAAAACAGCGAAGTACGCAGGAAACTGGGATCCTAAAGCGAAGCAACCCTGGAGTTATAAGCTGCAAAAATGTATTTTAAGCAATACATTCCTTACTAGAAATATGCAGGTTTTGGTTTATGGCGCTTGGCCTAATCAAAGCAAAAATATCAAGCCCTTTTTTACCGCGACCTATACCGAAGCTGATAAGGCGGTTTTTCTGCAACGTAAATACGATTTGCCTTTACGTTTTTTATTTGTTGGTAGTTTGTTGGTTCCGGGAAAGCGTCCTTTATATGTTCTGGAGCTTGTAAACGAACTTATTTCCAAAGGTTTTCCGTCAGAACTTCATTTTTACGGCGATGGGCCTCAGAAGGAATTGCTTCTCGAATTTATCACGGAGCATCATCTAGAGAAAAGTGTTTTTCTTCACGGTAATCAATCGGCTGCTGCCGTTGCTGAAGCCTACACAAAAAGTCATTTTTTGATACTTCCTTCTAAAAGCGAAGGCTGGCCAAAAGCCATTGCAGAAGCCATGTGGTGGGGTGTGATTCCTATCGCTACTCCAATTTCTTGCGTACCGTGGATGCTTGATCACGGTAATCGTGGTATTTTAATCAAGGCCAAGCTTGAATCTGATGCAGCTCAATTAGAAGCATTTTTAAAAGATAAAACGGGTCTGAAAGATATGGCGCAAAAAGCATCTGCCTGGTCACGCAACTATACCTTAGATTTATTTGAAGCTGAACTTAAAAAACTCTTGTAAACCGTGCGCATTCTACAATTGATAGATAGTTTGGCTATTGGTGGCGCAGAACGTATGGCGGTTAATTATGCCAATGCATTATACGATAGGGTTGAAGTCTCTGCTCTTTGTTCTACCAGACAAGAAGGGCTTTTAAGGGAGTTGATTAAACCCGAAGTGCCTTATTTGTATTTAGCGCGGATACGCCGCTTAGATGTAGCTGCTGTATTTAGATTAAAGCGTTTCATTAAACAACATCAGATTGAAATCATTCATGCGCACGGAAGCAGCTATTTTATAGCTGCTCTGGTTAAGTTAATGACTCCGGGCCTTAAATTGATTTGGCACGATCATTACGGGAATAGTGAGTTTTTGAAGGATCGGAATACCGGATATCTGAGGGTTTTTAGTACATTATTTGACGCTGTTTTTTCGGTAAATAAGAAACTAGCAATTTGGGCAAAACAAACTTTGAAAGTTAAAAAAACCTTTTACATTAAAAATTTTATTGCTGAAGCTCTGCCTTATGACATCACTAAAAATTTCCAAGGGGTGCGCGGAAAACGCATTGTTTGCGTAGCGAATTTGAGGCCTCAAAAAAACCATCATCTGCTCTTAGATGCTTTTGAAAAGTTACTTGAAACAGATCACGAGTATACGTTACATTTATTCGGAGAAGCACTTGACACGCTGTATGCAAAATCCATTTTGCAGCGGTTAAAAGAGCATCCATTTAAAAGTTCTGTTTTTTACCATGGGCTTTATTTTAAAATGTCGGCTGTTTTACCACATTTTGATGCTGGAGTATTATCTTCAAATTCGGAAGGTTTGCCTTTGGCGATATTAGAGTATGGACAAGCCGGACTTCCTGTAATCACTACAGACGTTGGGCAGTGCAAGCACGTGCTGGACGATGCGGGGATTTGCGTACCGCCAGAAGATACTGAAGCATTTGCTTCGGCTTTACTTTATTTGGAAGAGAATCCTCTAGAAGCACAGCAAAAAGCCAAAATATTTCAAAATAAAGTGCAAGAACAATATGGAGCTCCGTCAATCTTGACTGAAGTACTTTCTATTTATGCTCAAATTATTTAAAAACTATAACAAGCAGTATTTGCAATTAATAGGGCTCCACGTCGCTATTGGTTTTGCCATTTATTTGTTTCGGTTTTTGGGTTTATTTTACTTTTTAGGGGCTATAGTCTTTTTCATTCTATGGATTTTTCAATCTGGAAACAAGCAAAATCAGGCACTTTTAGCTGCGGCTTATATGACTGCTGGAGAGGTGTTTTTCAGGATGACTGGTGGAAGTTTGATTCCTTGGGAAGCGGGTAAATACTCAGTGATCTGCTTTATTTTGATCGGGTTGTTTTTTAGTGGTACTTCAAGGAAATCCGCTCCGTATTGGTTGTATTTATTGTTGTTGATTCCTGGAGTGCTCTATGCCGCTGAAACCCTAAATTTTGATACGAATGTGCGTAAAGCAGTCATTTTCAATTTGAGCGGACCGTTCTGCTTAGGAATTTCGGCGTTGTATTGTTATGATCGCAAAATATCTAAACAACAGTTTCATCATCTTATTTGGGCTTTATTGATGCCGGTTATTGCCCTTGGAGTTTACCTTTTATTTTACACCCCTGATACTCGGGAAGTACTAAATGGTACCAATTCTAATTTTGCGCTTTCCGGTGGATACGGTCCTAATCAAGTGGCTACGGCGCTAGGAATAGGAATGTTTGCTTTGGTGGTTCAGCTTTTTGTGAACAGTAAAAACAAGCTTATCTTTTTTATTAATTTGGGTTTGCTGATGTTTTTGACGTATCGAGGTATCATTACGTTTTCTCGTGGTGGAATTTTTACTGCAGCTTTGATCAGTCTGGCATTTATTGTTATGTATTTTCAGGGAGTTTCCAGTAAGAAACGAAATGCCATCTCTTTTTATTTGGTGATCTTAGGAAGTGCTATAGCAATCACGTGGCTGATTTCCTCGGTGCGCACCATGGGACTTATTGATTTGCGCTATGCCAATAAAGATGCAGCTGGGCGAATTAAAGAAGATCTAACTACAGGTCGACAAGAATTGGTTACCTCTGAACTTACTTTTTTTATGAATAATCCGGTGATGGGTATTGGTGTTGGGAAAACCAAAGAATACCGCGAAGAAAAACTAGATATTTTGGCGGCTTCCCACAATGAGATCAGCAGATTGCTTTCTGAACACGGTGTTTTCGGACTTATAGCACTACTAATTTTACTTGCAGCACCGTTATTCTACCGTATCGGAAATCGGAAAAATTACTTGTTTTATTCCTTTTATGGGTTTTGGTTTTTGACGATCAATCATTCCTCTATGCGGGTTGCGGCACCGGCTTTTCTATACGCCTTATCCCTTTTAAATGTAATGCATGAGCCAAAGAATACTGTACCTCGGCAACAAATTATCCAATAAAGGTTTTACGCCCACCGGAATAGACACGCTTGGTCCACGACTTGAGGCTGAAGGTTTTCAGTTGCGGTATGCGAGTAGTAGGAGCAATAAAGTTTTGCGATTTCTTGCCATGCTTTGGGCGGTTGTCAAAAGTCGAAACTGGGCAGATTATGTATTGATCGACACCTATAGCACGCAAAGTTTTTGGTTTGCGTATTGTAGTGGGAGATTATGTTCCTTGTTAGGATTAGCTTATATGCCTATTTTACACGGTGGAAATCTTCCAGAGCGACTTAAAACGAGCCCTAAGGCTTCTGAAATTTTATTTAGAAACGCCTACATCAATGTAGCGCCATCAGCTTATTTATTGGAATGTTTCAAGAAAAACGGATTCCAAAAGGTTACTAATATTCCCAATGCGATCGATCTAAATCTGTATCAATTTAAGCAACGAAAAACTATTCAGCCTAAACTATTATGGGTGCGCTCTTTTGCTGAAATCTACAATCCGTTGCTTGCTGTACGCTTATTTCATTCCCTACACTTAAAATACCCTGCTGCCGAATTGTGTATGGTAGGACCTGATAAAGACGGTTCACTCGAACTTTGTAAAGCCGAAGCCGAACGTTTAGGGATCACCGTGCGCTTTACCGGTAAAGTATCTCGGGAGGCTTGGTGTACTTTGGCAGCCGATTACGATCTTTTTATCAATACAACCCATTTCGACAATACTCCGGTGAGTTTGTTAGAAGCCATGGCGCTAGGGCTTCCTGTAATTTCTACAAATGTAGGAGGGGTTCCCAAACTTATAACTGATGATCAAAATGGTTTGCTGGTTGCCGCCAATGATTCCGCTGCTTTTGTAAGCGCCATTGAGCGGTTATTACAACATCCAGAATTGGTAGAACGTCTTACTACCCGCGCATATCAGACTGTGCAAACTTTTAATTGGGAGGAGGTAAAGCAGCAATGGCATAAGCTGTTGTCTTAAAATGCGTTATCTTTGAAAGACCAAACAGCCCCCTTGATGTCTTGGATACCTAATATTCATTTTGAAATTTCAGAGCGCAAAATCCTTTTGCGCATTTTTGATCTGGTCGCTATAACCCTAACTTTAGTTTTGGTGTATAGCCTTTTTCAATTTGACTACCTTAAGATCAGGTATAGTAGGTGGGGTTGGGTGTTTGTATTATGGCTCTACTATACTGTTTTTGCTGCGATTTTTGAGCTTTACGATTTACAAAAAGCAGCTTCCTTTCAGACTACTTTAAAGAATATCCTTTTGACCGTTTCTACAACGGTTTTGTTTTTTATTCTTACTCCGTTTGTAACTCCTGTTTTACCGGAAAACAGATTGCAAATCCTACTCTTTTTTGCTTCGATGGTGGTAGGTTTATTGGTATGGCGGTATGCGTACATCAGTTTAATTTCCGCTCCGCGATTCAATAAGCGTATTTTAGTGGTTGGGAACAGTTTTGATATTAATCTCATTGCCGAAAATCTTCATAAGGCAGATCCCAATTATCGGGTAATCGGTTTTGTAAATACTGATGAAATACAAGCAAAAGATTTTGATCGAAGGTTGAAAGCCATTGAAGTCGCTAACCTGATCAAATCCATTAAGAGATATTCGGTTTCCGAAATTGTTGTGGCAAGCGCTGCGCAAGGGGTTGGGGTTGAGTTGTACAATAAGTTGCTGGTATTGCTTGAGCGTGGTTTTCCTATCCGGGAATACACGCAAGTCTATGAAGAGATCACGCATCGCGTACCCGTACAGCACGTGGAGCGGGATTTTTATAAATATTTCCCGTTTAGCAGAAGTAATAAAAACCGATTTTATCTTTTTATCAGCAGGCTTTTTAATGTGATTTTTGCGGTTTGCGTGATGTTTGTCAGTCTGTTTATTATTCCTTTAGTTTTTATAGGAAATCTTATGGGTAATCGTGGTCCACTTTTCTATACTCAAGAACGTGTAGGCCTTAACGGTAAGCCTTTTCATATTCTAAAATTGCGTACAATGATCATAAATGCTGAGGCGGAAGGAGTCCAATGGGCCAGTAGAGCTGACCGCCGTATAACGCCTTTTGGCAAGATCTTACGAAATCTGCGAATTGATGAAATTCCGCAATGCGTGAATATTCTTAAAGGTGAAATGAGTCTTATTGGTCCGCGGCCGGAGCGTCCTGTTTTTGTGCAGGAACTTTCAGAGAAAATTCCTTTTTATCAAATTAGGCATACGGTGAAACCGGGTTTGACCGGTTGGGCTCAAGTGCGCGGCAGATACGCAGAATCAATTGATGATACCTTAGAGAAATTGCAGTATGACTTGTTTTATATCAAACACCGCAACCTCTTTCTTGATTTGAATATTTTGCTGAAAACCATCAGTACAGTTTTATACTATCGCGGTCAATAGCTACACTTGGGTTACTCGACGTTCTCTGAAGAATGAAAGTATTAATAGAAGTATAACGGGAATAAAAGCGAGTTTAGCCAGATAATCTCCAAAGCGTACATAAAAAGTCAACGTATCGTTGGCATTGAGCGTACCTTTTAAACTTCCACGGAGGCCGTAACCCAATTCTTTGGTCAGTTCGCCTTTTTGGTTGATGAACGCTGAAATGCCTGTATTTGCACTGCGGGCAATACTTCTTCGGGTTTCAATGGCACGAAGGCGTGCATAATTCAAGTGTTGCTTGTGGCCTTGGGTATCGCCCCACCAGGCATCGTTGGTGATGATGGCCAAAAATTCTGCTCCCTCCTTAACATAATCGGTAACAAAAGCTCCGTAAACCGATTCATAACAAATCACCGGTCCCACTTTAGTGTCATTACTTCCCGTAAAAGCAACGCGATTATCTTGTGTTGTTTTCATAGAAACCGTTCCGCCCAGATCGAGCATGATATCTCCTAAAAGCGGTTTTAAAACGTTTTGATACGGAAAGTTTTCAACGCCAACCACTAATTTACTTTTGTGATAAATCTGAATGCTGTCTTGTTGATTTAGTAAAAAAGCCGAATTGAAAAAATCTGCCCAAATGGGATTTCCTATGCGGTCTTTGCCAACATAATTTGAAGTTGGTAGGGTAGCGGCTTTGTCGTTGTACACCCGGTAAAATTGAATTCCAGCTAAGTAATTAAGGTTGGGATAGTCTTCTAAAAATTGTTGTGCTTTTTGCCTTTCTGCACTAAAGGCAAAACTGCGAAGATCAACTCCGGCGCCTTCCGCGAGAACCGTTTCAGGAGCGATCAAATAATCGGTTGAAGAAGTGAGCGTTTTTGTTGCTTCCTCAAAAAGTAAGTCGGCTATTCGCTCGTTTGTAGTGTTGTATTTTTCGGTATAGGGGTCAATATTGGGTTGCAATAACACCACCTCAACAGGGTTTTCGGTTTCGGTATAATTCAATAAAATTAACTGACTAATTCCTATAGGAATAAGGATCACTGCCGCCGCAATGGCCAATTTAACGCTCAGTATTTTCCGATTTTTTCTTTCGGCGTAAGCCAGAGTTCCTTTAAAGATCAACGCATTAACAAGCCATACCCAAAGCGTTCCGCCAAAAGTCCCGGTATATTCATACCACTGAATCCATCCTGTAAAGGTCGCGAATGCATTGCCCAAATTCAGCCACGGCCAGGCAAATTCCCAGTTGAGATGCATAAATTCAAAAAGTATCCATTGAGCACCGAGAAAGGTTAAACTAAGGCTGGTTGAAAATCGCTTGCTGATTCGGGAATAGAGCATCCAGACTAAGGTCATCAGCAAGGAGTTGGCTAAAACCGCAAACCACATCCCGAATCCTGTGGAGTTATAAAGCCACCACGTTGTGATGATATTAAAAATGAAAAAAGCTAAATAGGAAAGTCCGAAAAGTTTCAGTCTTGGACGTTTGACGTCAGAAGTGTTCAGATTGCGTGTGGCAAATAATAAGGGCACGAACCCAAAAAATAATAAGAGCGGAAATCCGTAAGTAGGCCAGGCTAGTGCGAGGAGTAAACCGGTAGCGCATGCCAATAAAAGGTTTTTCATAACAGCGTTCTAATGCATAGGCAAGTTAAAGCAACCGCAATTTATAACGTAAATACCAACTCAAAAATATAGGCTAACGTGTGTTAAACCTATTTAAAAGCAAGGGCGCACTCTTCTATTTGTGATTAACTTAGAGCAAAAACCAACTATGCGAATTCTTATCACCGGAGCGACGGGATTAATTGGCCAGGCGCTTACTAAACAGTTGCTTCGTGCAAACCACGAAGTACATTATTTAACCACAAGTCCGGATAAAATTGAATCAAAACCCAATTATAAAGGCTTTTTATGGAATACCGCCAAGGGCCAATTAGATGTAGCCTGTTTAAAAGGGGTAAGGACCATTGTGCATTTAGCCGGGGCGAGTATTGCAGAGCGCTGGACCGAAGACTACAAAAAGACTATTTTAGAAAGCCGAACCCAGACAGCGCAATTACTTTTTGATACTTTAAAAAGCACTGAAAACGAGGTAAAGCATTTTGTTTCGGCTAGTGCCATTGGCGCATATCCTTCTTCAAAAACGCAATTGTACACCGAAGCATTTGAGACGTATAATCCGGGGTTTTTAGGAACGGTGGTAGAAGCCTGGGAAGCTTCAGCAGATCAATTTAAATCTTTAGGGCTTAAGGTTTCTAAAGTTAGGGTTGGAGTCGTATTGGCTGAAAACGGTGGTGCGCTTGAAAAGTTAATTCAGCCTATAAACTATTATGTGGGCAGTCCTTTAGGTGATGGAAGACAGTGGCAATCGTGGATTCATCTAGATGATTTAGCCGGAATATTTAAAACAGTTATTATAAACGCCTACGAAGGAATTTACAATGCGGTAGCACCTGCGCCGGTCACTAATGAAACCTTGACTAAGGAAGCTGCGGCCGTTTTAAACAAACCGCTTTTTATGCCTAAGGTTCCTGCATTTATGCTCAAGTTGATCTTAGGAGAAATGGCAGCCATCGTACTGGAAAGTCAGAAAGTAAGTTCGCAAAAAATAGAGAATAAAGGCTACATCTTTAAGTTTACTCAATTGAATAAAGCACTTAAAGACCTTCTTGAAAATTAGATTAATAGATGTTGCGAGAAAATAGAAGACATAAAAAAAACCGGCATTTAGCCGGTTTTTAATTTGTAATAGCGTTACAAATTACATTTGCTGGTTAGCAACAATTGTAAATTCTAACTCAATATCATCGTTGATGAATTTGTCACCTAAGTTATCAAAAACTGATTTAGAACCGTAGTTTACATTCCAATCAGTACGATCAATTGTAAATGGCTCAGACTTCAACGTCATTGTATTTCCTGATACTTCGTAAGTTACAGGAAACTCAATGTTTTTCTTAGTTTCTTTAAGAGTTAAGTTTCCAGACATCATTTTCTTTCCGTCTTCACCTTCAGTTACGCCGGTAATCTCAAAGGCAGCAGTAGGGAATTTTTGAACGTTAAAAAAGTCACCTTCTTTACCTTCAACAGTTCCTTTTAAGTGATCTTCAAGACTTGCTTTCTGGTCTCCTTCTAAATCCTGAACAGTGATAGAAGTCATATCAATTAAAAAGCTTCCGCTAATTTGCTCGCCTTCAACACGAACTACACCAGATTCTAAGCCAACTACACCATCGTGCGTTCCGGTAGGTTTTTCACCTAACCATTTAATTTCTGAAGCTTCTTTGTCTACCATATACTTGGTAGCTTCAGCAGTTGCTTCAACAGCAGCTTCTGCTTCTGCAGCTTCGGTTTCGTTTTTATTTTCGTTCTTACAAGATACTACAGCTGTAAATAGCGCAGCCATAGCAAATAGCGATAAAAATTTGGTTTTCATTATAAATACTTTTTTAGTGTTAATTGAGAGGTCAAAAATAGCAGAAACATTGAAAATTGCTCTTAAATAAACTATAAAATATATCGGTGACATTTTGACATTTTTATAGAATTGGCAGTACTTTTGCCATTTGCAAAGCAAATTTGATATACCATGAGTTCAGAAAATAAAGAAGAAATTCTTCACGAGAACGAAGAGAATAACGCACAGGATGTGCAAGATGCAACGCAGGAAGCTCAAAATGAGCCTGCAGCTGCAGAAGATATAGCAACAGATGAGGACGAATTGGCAAAATATAAAGCCGATTTAGAAAAGGAAAAAGACAAGTTTTTACGTCTTTTTGCAGAATTTGAGAACTACAAACGTCGCACCAGTAAGGAGCGTGTTGAGCTTTTTAAAACTGCAGGTCAAGAAGTGATGCAGGCCATGTTACCGGTGCTGGATGATTTTGATCGCGCAATGGTGGAAATCGAAAAAGCTAAAGACAAAAACCTTCAGAAAGGAGTTGAGCTGATCAGCAATAAGCTGCGCGAAACGCTAAAGACAAAAGGTCTTAAGCAAATGGAGGTGCAAGCTGGTGATGCATTTGATGCAGATGTACACGAGGCGATCACTCAAATTCCTGCACCGCAGGAAGATCTTAAAGGAAAGATCGTTGATGTGGTAGAGAAAGGCTACGAGCTTGGGGAGCGTATCATACGTTATCCTAAAGTGGTTGTAGGCCAGTAATTGTAGATGAATTTTAAAGATTGAAGAAGAGATAGGGATGAAAGAAGATTATTACGACATACTAGGCATAAGCAAGAATGCGACTGCTGCAGAGATTAAAAAAGCGTATCGTAAAAAAGCGATCAAGTATCACCCAGATAAAAATCCGGGAGATTCTGAGGCTGAAGATATGTTTAAAAAAGCAGCAGAGGCCTATGAAGTCTTAGGAGATGAGAACAAGCGTGCGCGCTACGACCAATATGGTCATCAAGCCTTTGAAGGCGGTGGCTTCGGCGGTGGCGGAGGTATGAATATGGACGATATCTTCAGTCAGTTTGGTGATATTTTCGGAAGTGCTTTTGGCGGCGGAGGCGGCTTTGGTGGTTTTGGCGGTGGCTTTGGTGGTCAGCGTAGAACTAAGGGAAGCAATCTGCGCATTCGCGTGAAGCTAACCCTTGAGGAAATTGCCAACGGTGCCGAAAAGAAAATCAAAGTTAAGCGTAAAAAGCAAGCTAGCGGAACTACTTATAAAACCTGTTCTACGTGTAACGGAACCGGGCAGGTAACACGGGTTACCAATACGATTTTAGGTAGAATGCAAACGGCTTCGCCGTGTACAGCCTGTGGTGGTAGCGGTCAGATGATAGATTCTAAACCAAGCGATGCTGATGCGCAAGGAATGAAGACCGAAGAAGAAACGGTTTCTATTAAAATTCCTGCCGGAGTAGTCGATGGGATGCAATTGAAAGTTACCGGAAAAGGTAATGAAGCTCCTGGAAACAACGGGATCGCGGGAGATCTTCTTGTGGTTATTGAAGAAGCAGAACACGAGACCTTGAGCCGTGAGGGTGATAACCTGCATTACGACTTATATATCAGTATTCCTGAAGCTGTATTGGGTACCAGCAAAGAGATTGATACCGTTACCGGTAAGGTGCGTATCAAGATCGAAGAGGGCGCGCAAAGCGGAAAGATATTACGCTTACGCGGAAAAGGTATTCCTTCAATTAACGGTTATGGTAAAGGAGATTTACTGGTACACGTAAACGTGTGGACACCGAAAAACTTGAAGAAAGAACAACGTGAATTTTTTGAAAATATGTTAGACGATGAGCATTTCTCACCGCAGCCACAACAGGAGGACAAATCCTTCTTTGAAAAGGTAAAAGACATGTTTTCTTAAATTTTAAGATGTTATTAAGAAAAAAGTGTATATTTGAATATCACTAATCACTAGTTAGTGATATTTTTCTTTTTCATAGCAATTTTTTTCCCATCCTTGATTCACATTAAGGGTGGGTTTTTGTTTAAGGGCCTTGGTATACCGGTTTTTGATACTAAATAATTCTTAACTGGCCTTTGAGGTCTATGGTTTTCAATATCTTTAGCTTTTATTGGCACAGCCAAAGGGTGTAATGCCCCATCCCGATAGCTATCAGGATGATACGAAATTAAAATTTGTTCGCAACGAATGCCTTATGGGCTTGCCCCGAGGTAGTTTACTACAAACTTCTATGACAGACCTTTTAGTCGCTGACCATATTCATAAAAAATACGGGAAATATACCGCTCTGAACGATCTTTCTATCCAAGTTCCAAAAGGAAGTGTTTTTGGTCTTTTAGGGCCTAATGGAGCCGGTAAGACGACACTTATACGCATCATTAACCAAATCACCATGCCAGATACCGGTAAAGTGTATCTGGATGGGGAAGCGCTTGATCAAAAGCATATTATCAATATTGGGTATATGCCCGAAGAGCGTGGGTTATATAAATCGATGAAGGTTGGGGAGCAGGTTATTTACTTGGCACGACTTAAGGGATTAACCAAAGCCGAAGCTAAAGAGCGCAGTAAATATTGGTTTGAGCGCTTGGGGATGATGGACTGGTGGAACAAAAAAATCCAGGAGCTTTCTAAAGGACAGGCGCAAAAGGTGCAGTTTATTGTTACGGTATTGCACCAACCTAAACTGCTCATTTTTGATGAACCTTTTAGTGGTTTTGATCCTATCAACGCGACTTTGATCAAAGACGAAATTCTAAAATTACGCGACGACGGGGCAACGATTTTATTTTCTACCCACCGTATGGAATCTGTTGAGCAAATGTGCGACCATATCGCATTGATGCACAAAAGTAATAAAGTGCTAGACGGTCGTCTTTCTGATATAAAAAGAGCGTATCGCACCAATACGTTTGAGGTAGGAATTCAGACCGCAGATGACAGTGTGCAAAGTCTTGAAGTGCTCAAAAAAAATGTGCTTGAGAGCGCACACGACGATTGGCAACTGCAACCCGCAAGTTTTAAAACCATCAACGAACACGACTTAAAACTTCAAGTTAAAATTCCGGAAGGTTTAAGTCCGAATGATCTTTTAGGTTTTCTGGCCAATAAAGGGACGATCAACCATTTTGTTGAGGTGGTTCCGACAGCAAATGATATTTTCATCCAAACGATAAATGCAAATTAATGGGTTCTTTAGCATTAATAATCAAGAGAGAATATAAAGCCCGCGTAAGCAATCGCTCGTTCATTATCATGACTTTTTTGAGTCCGTTGATTGTCGTTGGGATGATTATGTTGATCACGTATCTAACGCAACTCAATCAGGCAGGAAAACAAACCATTGTGGTTGTAGATGAAAGCGGACTTTTCTATAAAGATTTTGAGAGCACTGCAGAAATTGATTATCTCGATCTGTCGCCGCAAGGTCTGGATACCGCTAAAGACCTGGTGGAAGAACAAAATTATTTCGGGCTTTTATACATTCCTGAAAATGTAAAAAAGAATACTTCTGGCGTACGTTTTTATGGTAATGAAGCACCGGGAATTTCAACAATTGAAAGTATTGAAGAGCAAATTGAAACCAAACTCACTAACGAAAAACTTTTAGATCGTGGCGTAGATCTTGACTTGATCGACGCCTCAGAAACCTTAGTGTCTATTACTATTGAAGATTTTTCAGGCGAGCGCACTTCAAAAATATCAAATTGGATTAAAGCCGGTTTTGGTGGTGGCGCAGGATATTTGCTTATGATGTTTATCATCATTTATGGCAATATGGTGATGCGCTCGGTAATTGAAGAAAAAACAAACAGGATCATTGAAGTGATCATTTCTTCGGTAAAACCTTTCAAACTGATGATGGGTAAAATAATGGGTACTACGCTGGCAGGGATTACGCAGTTTATGATCTGGTTGCTTATAGGTGGCGGATTGCTCACCTTTTTAACGCTTTTCTTAGGCTTAGATGCCAATACTCCTAATGCAGCGATGGGCGGGATGGCCACAACAGATCTAGATAAAATTGAATTGATTTTGCTAGATGTGCTCAATCTGCCGTTATTGAAACTTGCGTGTTTTTTCCTTATTTATTTTATAGGAGGTTACTTTTTATATAGTTCTATTTACGCGGCAATTGGGGCAGCTGTTGATAGTGAGACCGATACCCAGCAGTTTATGTTGCCTATTATTATGCCGCTGATGCTGGCGATTTACGTAGGCTTTTTTGCTGTGATCGAAAATCCTGACGGTTCTATAGCAACAATTTTCTCGATGATTCCGTTGACGTCGCCAATTGTGATGTTAATGCGTATTCCATTTGGAGTGCCGTGGTGGCAGCTGGCACTTTCCGTAGGGATTCTCATCGCGACATTTATTTTTACCGTATGGTTTGGTTCAAAAATATACCGTGTAGGTATTCTTATGTATGGTAAGAAACCCACGTATAAAGAAATTTTAAAGTGGATTAAGTACTAAAATGATTCAGGAAGAGGTAAAAGAAACCGTAAAGGAAGGCGCTGAAAAAGTAAAGGACGTCATTGAAGAAAATGTGTGGGGAACCATACAAGATTTTCTCAACTTGGGTATCCATTTTAAGACAGGAAACACGCCCATAGATTTTACAGTTGGTCATTTGCTGCTGGTAATTCTTGCATTTATTGTGGCCACCGCCGCTTTGCGCTTGATACGTAGTTTTATCACGCGGAATATGGACCTGGAGAATGAGCTTAAGTTTAAAAGCATTTTTAAGTTCATCAGGTATATTGTGTATGTAATTGTCGTGGTGATCACCTTAAGCGCTTCGGGAATTGACGTTACGGTATTGCTTACAGCTTCCGCAGCTTTATTTGTAGGTTTAGGTCTTGCCTTACAGGATTTATTTACAGACATCATTGGGGGTATTTTTATAATGGTCGATAAGTCGCTCTCGGTAGGAGATGTGATCGAGATCGACGGAAAAGTAGGCCGTGTTTTTGAAATTAAGCTGCGTACCACCCGAGCTTTAACCCGAGATGATAAAGTGATCATTATACCTAATCATCACTTTATTAATGAGATCGTATTCAATTATACCCAAAACCATAAAACCACTAGAGAAACAGTTAAAGTAGGAGTCGCCTATGGAAGCGATACCCAGCTTGTGCGTAAAATATTATTAGACTGTGCCGGCAAACAGAACGGGGTGCTTAAAAACCCAAAACCAACTGTGCTTTTTGAAGAGTTTGGTGATTCTTCGTTGAATTTTGGAGTATTCTTTTTTATCAATGACAGTTTTTCAGACCCGCGGATCAAGAGTGAAATCCGTTTTAGGATTGATGAGGAATTCAGAAAGAACAACATTACGATTCCGTTTCCGCAGCGCGATGTTCATTTTTACCCAACCGAAAACCAATAAGAACCCTTTTTATGACAAAATATATTCTAGTACCTGTAATGCTTGTTGCGATGTTTACGATGCGATCGCAAACCACAGATATTGCAAGGGTAGAATATATGCATATTCCGTTTAGTAATTCTAACAATTCTGTTGGTCGGTTTAGGGCTTTGTTGCAGGTGCCGATTCCTTTAGATAAAGAGCTTAATAACATTCTGGTAGCCGGTTTTGAATATCGAAACACGCATATTGATATTAAAGATGCGGTTCCTGATGGTTTTAATGTGCAAGATGTGAGCACGCTGCACCGCATTTCTGCTTATGCAGGTTATGTATGGCGGTTTAAAGAACATTGGGTGTTTGGCGTAAAAGCGGGCGCACGTATCAACTCTAATATCGCCGGGACTTTAGTGCCTGATGATTGGATCTATACAGCTTCAATTTATGCAATTAACGATATGAAGAAAAATTCACCCACAAAACCCTACCGCTGGATTTTTGGATTGGACTATTCTTCAACGCCGGGGCGTAATTTTCCGCTTCCGCTAGTCAATTATTACAGAGAATTTCATCCTAACTGGACGTACACTTTGGGTGTGCCTAAGACTAATGTGCGGCATTATTTAAATGACTCACATAAAGATGCATTGCAAGCTTTTGTGTCCCTAGATAACTTTTTCGCCAATATTCAGAACAATATGATCATTGATGGTCGTACCGCCGAAAACATTTCAATGACTATCATTATGGGCGGGTTAGGCTACGAGCACTATTTTACAGAGCATTTGCTATATTACGCTTACGCCACGCACTCGATCAGCAATGATTTTAGGTTGCGCAATAATGACCGGGACGATATTTACACGATTAATAGTGACAATACGTTTTATTTTAGAACCGGTGTGAAATTTAAATTTTAAGCATGTCAAAAATTTTAATCATAGAAGATGAAGCCGCAATACGACGCGTGCTTACCAAAATCTTAACCGAAGAAAATAAAGCCTATCAGGTTGAAGAGGCCGAAGACGGTCTCGCCGGAATGGAAAAGATCAAAGATCAGGATTATGATCTGGTGCTTTGCGATATCAAAATGCCTAAAATGGATGGTGTTGAGGTGCTTGAAGCCACAAAAAAAATAAAGCCCGAAATCCCAATGGTGATGATTTCCGGGCACGGTGACCTGGATACTGCGGTGAATACGATGCGTTTGGGAGCCTTTGATTACATCTCAAAACCACCGGATTTAAACAGGTTACTAAATACTGTGCGCAATGCTTTAGACCGAAAAAATCTTGTTGTTGAAAATACGCGTCTAAAGAAAAAAGTAAGCAAGCAGTACGAGATGATCGGCGAGAGTGAACCTATTGCCAAGATCAAAGATATAATTGAAAAAGTAGCGCCTACCGAAGCACGCGTTTTGATCACCGGCCCTAACGGTACCGGGAAAGAACTCGTTGCACACTGGCTGCACGAAAAAAGTGACCGCGCAAAGGGACCAATGGTTGAGGTCAATTGTGCGGCGATTCCGTCTGAGTTGATCGAGAGCGAACTTTTTGGTCACGTAAAAGGTGCGTTTACCTCGGCAAATAAAGATCGCGCCGGAAAGTTTGAAGCCGCAAACGGCGGAACAATCTTCCTTGACGAAATTGGAGATATGAGTCTTTCGGCGCAGGCTAAGGTGTTGCGCGCTTTGCAAGAAAGCAGAGTGTCTCGCGTGGGTAGCGATAAAGATATTAAAGTTGATGTGCGGGTACTCGCAGCAACTAATAAAGATCTTAAAAAGGAGATCGCAGACGGAAAATTCAGAGAAGATCTCTATCACCGTCTTGCAGTGATTTTAATTCCGGTACCACCGCTTAATGATCGAAGAGATGATATACCACTTTTGGTACGTCATTTTGCAAATAAAGTTGCCGGCGAGCAAGGCACTACAGTTAAGAATTTTACAGGTAAGGCGGTAGAAAAACTACAGGAATACGATTGGACGGGTAACATACGCGAACTTCGTAATGTAGTTGAGCGCCTAATAATATTAGGAGGCAGCGAAGTCTCTGAAGAAGATGTACAACTCTTTGCCAGCAAATAAAAAGTAATACCAATACCATCGTATATGAAAGCTTCAGATTATCAAATCACCGCACCCATAAAACTAGCCGATCGTAAAACCCACGAGGATTTTGGTAAGACCAAAGAACTCGAGCAGGAGTTGGATGAGGTGAGTAAGAAGATTGCAGCTATTCAGAATGCGATGTACGCCCACGGAAAATATGCTGCGCTGATCTGCATTCAAGGAATGGATACAGCCGGAAAGGACAGCTTGATTCGCGAGGTTTTTAAAAATTTTAATGCCCGTGGTGTGGTCGTGCATAGTTTTAAAACACCAACTTCTCTAGAACTGGGACACGATTATTTGTGGCGTCATTACATCGCATTGCCGGCCAGAGGTAAGGTGGGCGTTTTTAATAGAACGCATTACGAGAATGTTTTGGTCACGCGTGTACATCCGGAATATATTTTAAATGAAAACATTCCCGGGATCAATGATGTTTCAGATATTGATGAAGCTTTTTGGGAAAAGCGTTTTGAGCAGATCAATAATTTTGAAAAGCACATCGCCGATAACGGAACGATCATTTTTAAATTCTTCCTGCACCTTTCAAAAGAAGAGCAAAAGCATCGATTATTACGCCGCTTAAATAAACCCAACAAAAACTGGAAGTTTTCAGCGGGCGACCTCAAAGAGCGTGCGCTATGGGATGAATACCAGCAGTGTTACGAAGATGCGATCAACAAAACGTCTAAATTTCACGCGCCTTGGTATGTTATTCCGGCAGATGACAAACCTACCGCACGCCTGATCTTAGCCAATATTCTTCTAGAAAAGCTTTCCTCGTATAAAGACATTGAAGAGCCAGAACTTGATGAGAAAACAAAAAGTAATATTGACGCCTACCGCAAACAGTTGGAATCAGAATAACGGCTGAGAACTTTTAAATATCAACTCCATAGTTAATGAAACTATCAAAAATCGGCACGGAAGTGGCGATTTTTCTGTTTAATCGCATAAATACCGCGAGAGAATATTATTTTTAGGACTCATCTAAAAACACAACTAATTTTGAAAAGAATTTTCCTCTTTGTCGTGTTGTTTGCAGGGTTTCATTTGGTTTCTGCACAAACAACTAAAGACTCTTTGCAACTGCGCAATTTTTATGATTTATCGCTTTTAGACGGCAACAGTTATGAGTGGCTTGACGAATTATCTAATGATATCGGAGCACGTCTAAGCGGAAGTGCCGGCGCTGAAAAAGCCGTGCAATGGGCAAAAAAAGAACTTGAATCTATCGGACTGGATAAAGTATGGTTACAGCCGGTGATGGTCCCAAAATGGGAACGAGGCGCGCCGGAAAAAGCACACATTAAAGGACCGGATGGTAGCATTGATGTGCCTGTTTGTGCTTTGGGAGGCTCGATCGCTACGACTGCTGACGGAGTCACCGCTGAAGTTGTTGAAGTTCAAGGAATAGAGGATCTGGCAAAATTTGGCGAAGCTCAACTAAAAGGTAAGATCGTTTTTTATAACCGTCCGATGCAGGCCGATCTGATCCAGACGTTTTCTGCTTACGGTGGTTGTGTAGATCAGCGTTATTCTGGAGCGCGAGAAGCGGCAAAGTACGGTGCCGTGGGCGTTATTGTACGCTCCATGAATCTAAGAATGGACGATCTTCCGCATACCGGTTCTATGTCTTACGGCGAATTGCCTAATGATAAGCGTATTCCGGCAGCCGCGATAAGCACTAATGGTGCGGCGCTGTTGAGTAAACTGCTTAAAAAGGACAAGAACACGCAATTTTATCTAAAAATGAATTGCAAGAATTATGAAGAAGATGTGCCTTCGTTCAATGTGATTGGTGAAATCACCGGAAGCGAAAAACCCAACGAATTTATGGTTGTTGGTGGCCATTTAGATTCTTGGGATCTAGGTGACGGAAGCCACGATGATGGTGCCGGTGTAGTACAAAGTATGGAGGTGTTGCGTTTGATGAAAGCTGCAAATTACCAACCGAAGCACAGCATACGCGTCGTTCTTTTTATGAATGAAGAAAACGGGTTACGTGGTGGCACTGAATATGCAAAAGTAGCGAAGCAAGAAGGCGAAAAACACGTTTTTGCTTTAGAAAGTGATGCAGGCGGTTTTACACCTCGGGGATTCTCTTTTGATGCTGATAAAGCCAATTTTGAGCAGGTTCAAAGTTGGATTCCGTTATTTAAACCATATTTAATTCACTTTTTCGAATTAGGCGGAAGCGGGGCAGATGTTGGTCCGTTAAAAGAAGAAGGAACTGTTCTGGCAGGATTACGTCCTGATTCGCAGCGTTATTTTGATCATCACCACGCTTCTAATGATACTTTTGATGCGGTAAACAAGCGAGAATTAGAATTGGGTGCAGCGACGATGACCAGTCTGGTTTATCTTTTTGACAACCACGGTGTGATTCCTCCTATAACTAACGAGAAGCCGCTTAAAGACTAAGATTGTTGTTAAACTTCTACTAAGTAAAGACCTCGTTTTCACGAGGTCTTTTAATTTTATAGCAAACCAAACTAACAACTAAATCATGGCAATTTTAGGTTCGCTTATTAAAGGCATCATTGATATTTCAGATAAGGTAATTCCGGAGTCTAATCCGTTAGAAGAGCAGGAGGAAGTTTTAAAATCTTTGCTTAAAAAAGCCAAGAACACACAGTTTGGAAGCTTCTACGGTTTTGAAGCTATTTTAGAGTCAGAAAATCCGGCAAAGACCTTTGCGGGAGAAGTTCCTTTTTTTGATTATAACAGCTTAAATGAAGAATGGTGGTCTAAGTTGCACGATGGGGAAAGTGATGTCACCTGGCCGGGAATACCGCATTATTTTGCGTTAAGCAGCGGTACCACCGGAAAAAGCAGCAAGCGTATTCCGGTGACTGATGAGATGGTTGATGCCATACGTATGGCAGGGATCAAACAGGTAGGAGCCTTGGCTCACTTTGATCTAGAGCCCGATTTTTTTGAAAAGGAAATTATGATGCTGGGAAGTTCTACCAATCTACAAGAACGCGATGGTCACGAAGAAGGCGAAATTAGTGGAATAAGCGCAAGTAATATTCCGTTTTGGTTTAGAGGCTATTACAAACCCGGAGAAGATATTGCAAAAATTGATGATTGGGATGAGCGTGTGCAGCATATTGCAGAGAAAGCCGAAGAATGGGATATTGGAGCCTTAAGCGGTATTCCAAGCTGGATTGAGCTGATGTTAGAGAAGGTCATTGAGCATCATAATTTGAATAATATTCACGAGATCTGGCCAAACTTGCAAGTGTACACCTCAGGTGGTGTGGCGTTTCAGCCTTATGAAAAGAGTTTCAATGCACTTCTAGGGAAACCCATCACCGTGATTGATACCTATTTGGCTTCCGAAGGCTTTATTGCTTTTCAAGCAAGACCTGAAACCGATGCGATGAAATTGGTAACTGATAACGGTATTTACTTTGAGTTTGTGCCTATGAACCCGGATTATATCAATCAAGACGGTTCTATAGTGCAAGATGCGCCTGTGGTGGGTCTGGCAGATGTAGAAGAAAATCAAGATTATATTTTAATTATTTCTACAGTTTCGGGAGCTTGGCGATATTTGATTGGCGACACCATTGCCTTTACTAACAAAGAACGCGCAGAAATTAAAATAACCGGGCGCACCAAATTTTTCCTGAATACGGTAGGTTCGCAACTTTCAGTAAATAAGATGGAAGCTGCGGTGCAGGAACTTGAGGAACAATTTGATATTAAAATTCCGGAATTTACTATCGCGGCAAAACGCAATCCCGAAGATGATGAGTTTTACCATTATTGGTATTTGGGAACCGAAACTTCAGTTTCTAATGAAGAATTGGCAGATGCTTTAGATAAAAGTTTGCAGGAAGCCAATAAGAATTACGGAGTGGCGCGAAGTAAAGCGCTTAAAGGCGTTTTTGTAAACACGGTGAGTCCTGAAATTTTCTACGAATGGAGTGGCGCCAACAAGAAAAAAGGCGGACAAGTAAAAATGGAAAAGGTGATGAATGAAGAAAAGTTCGCCGAATGGGAAGCCTTTGTAAAAGAACACGCTTAAACTTCGAGTTCTTCTTCTAGATTTTTATTTTCATTAATTAATAGCATAATCTCTTCCGGAGAAAGGTAGAGGCGTTTGATACGCGCTTTATATTTTGCTGAAATATGTGCGTGATTCAGGATAAAGTCTTTCGTGACTAAAATATACTTTCCCATTCCGTGCGAGACGGCAAAGGTGTCTGCTGCACGTTCTGCTTCTCTGATGAATTTTGGGAAATATAAATATTTTAAGCCAAACCAAACCAGTCCCAGACTGCTTCGGTTTTTATAATCCATAATATGGCCCAGTTCGTGGCCAATCCATCCAATTAGAACATCAGAAGGAATATCAGTGATCTTGAACGATTCGGTTTCAATCTGAATTTTTTCACTTATAAACACAAAATATTTCCGCTTTGCGCGCGGATTCAATAAAGAACTAAATGCCGGTTGCGCCTGCATCGTAGACTTTTTTATATCCTTCTTAAACCGAAACGCAATAGGTGTTTCTGCAAGTTCGGGGTAATACGAGAGTGCCACTTTAATTTCTTGGGCAAGAACATCCGGTATTTCTTTATGTGTCAATTCGGGATCGTTGTGCATAGAATGGTAAAGATACTCATAGCGCTCGCCTTGGGCTGTTAATTAGTTTTTAAAATGCATTCTCGGTTAAATTTAGAATAAGGTTCATTTTGGGTACAACTGTTCTTGAACTTAAATCTTACTTTTGCAGTCCTTAAAAAATACCGTCGTGCTATCAAATTATACTAAAGAATTTCGACATAATTTAAAGATCGCTTATCCCGTAATGCTGGGGCAATTGGGACATATTCTTGTCGCTTTAGCCGATAATCTAATGGTTGGGCGTTTGGGTGCTGCCCAACTGGCAGCTGTTTCTTTAGGTAACAGTCTTATTTTTATCGCACTGTCCTTGGGGATTGGTTTTTCATTTGCGATCACGCCTTTAGTTGCTGAAGCTGATGGTGCAGGCGATACACAAACCGGGCGTAATTATTTTCATCACGGGATCGTGATGTGTGCCTTAAATGGTATTTTACTTTTTGTTTTATTGCTGCTGGCCAAACCTATTTTGTACTATCTCGATCAGCCTGTCGAGGTTGTGGAGCTCGCTATCCCGTATATGGATATTGTGGCGTTTTCCTTGATTCCGTTGATGGTGTTTCAGGCATTTAAACAGTTTGCAGATGGCTTGTCAAACACGCGCTATGCGATGTATGCTACTCTGGTTTCTAATGTAGTTAACGTACTTTTTAACTTTCTCCTGATCTACGGCTTCTGGATCTTCCCGCGTTTGGAGTTAGTGGGTGCCGCTTATGGAACCTTGATCTCGCGATTCTTTATGCTGTGGATGCTGTATTATATTTTAAGCCGAAAAAAGAAGTTTCAACCGTATTTTGTATGGACAAGACGCAAAGCGTTTCAGCTTCCTATTTTTAAAAAGCTTTTTGATCTGGGCTTTCCTACGGCAATGCAAATGTTGTTTGAAGTGTCCTTGTTTACTTCCTGTATTTTCTTATCTGGAATTTTAGGTACTAATGCTCAGGCGGCAAACCAGATTGCACTCAATCTCGCGGCGATGACGTTTATGATCGCAGTGGGTCTTGGTGTTACCGCAACTATTAGAGTTGGGAATCAAAAAGGAAAGGCAGATTTTGAAAATATGCGGCGTATTGCTTTCTCGCTGTTCTTGCAGGTGTTTTTAATAGAAGCGGTTTTTGCCGTTGGGTTTATACTTCTCAAAGATATCCTACCCACATTTTATATTGATAATGTTGAAGTGATCCTGCTTGCAGCGCAGTTGCTTATTGTAGCAGCCCTTTTTCAATTGAGTGATGGTTTGCAGGTAGTGATTTTGGGAGCTTTGCGCGGATTGCAAGATGTGAATATCCCCACGTTTATTTGTTTTATCGCGTATTGGTTAATTGGCTTTCCGGTAGCTTGGTATTTTGGTCAGGAAGATCAGATGGCAAGTCAGGGAATTTGGTATGGTTTGCTTGCAGGGCTTAGTGCTTCGGCGGTGTTGTTGTATATTCGTTTTATTTATTTAAGCCGAAAACTGATTCATCAAGTTTCCGAAGGAAAAACTACAGCAGGCTAATTATGAACGAACTCCTCACAGACCAAATTTTTGAAAATCACAATTTCGCCGAAAATCCACTTGTAGCAGATTTTGAAGATTGCGTATTCAAGAGTTGTGTTTTTGCTAAAGCCAATCTTTCAAAGCTTACGTTTACCAATTGTACGTTTGAAAATTGCGATTTGAGTGGTGCCAAATTGATACAGACGGCCTTTCAAGAGTGTGACTTTTCGGCGTGCAAAATGCTTGGTATTGCTTTTGAAGCTTGTAACACCTTTCTTTTTCAGATCTATTGCTCGAGTTGTACGCTTGATTTTAGTAGTTTTTATCAAGTTGATTTGAGTTCGTCTCAGTTCAGCCAATGTCAATTAAAAGAAGCTGATTTTACCGAAGCCAATCTTACGGGTGTATTTCTTGACGAATGCAATCTTGCAGGAGCCACGTTTGACCAAACCAATCTGGAAAAAACCGATTTTTCTTCTGCGGTACATTATGAACTCAATCCTGATGAAAATAAAATACGCGGGGCGATCTTCAGCAAAGAAGGTTTAGCAGGATTACTCAGTAGTTACCACATTAAAATTGTTTGATCTTGAATCCGGAAAGCCTTATCGAACTTGCCTATTACAAAATGCCGTTTGGTAAATACCAAGATCGGTATCTTGTAGAAATCCCCGAGTATTATTTTACTTGGTTTAAGCAAAAAGGCTTTCCTGAAGGTAAACTGGGCTTTATGATGCAGCAAATGCACGAGATTAAAATCAATGGATTAGAAGAGCTTATTTTTAAAATCAAACGACAATACCCAGCGCCTCAGCCTAAAAGAAAACCTTAAAAATTATCCTAAAATCCGCTTAAAAGGTTCGTCAATAAATCGCTATCTTTGCATCCCGTAGACGCGCTCTTCATGTTAAAAAGAGCTTAAAAAATAATCAGGATACAGATGGCAGATACAAAGTACATCTTCGTCACGGGCGGGGTTTCTTCTTCATTAGGTAAAGGTATAATCGCAGCTTCATTGGCTAAATTACTTCAGGCTAGAGGCTATAGCGTGACTATTCAAAAATTAGACCCATACATTAATGTTGATCCGGGAACACTTAACCCTTATGAGCACGGAGAATGCTATGTTACCGATGATGGTGCAGAAACCGACTTAGATCTGGGACATTACGAGCGCTTTTTAAATGTAAATACTTCTCAGGCTAATAATGTGACCACAGGTCGTATTTATCAAAGCGTTATTGAAAAAGAGCGCCGCGGTGAATTTTTAGGTAAAACCGTTCAGGTGGTGCCGCATATTACTAATGAAATAAAAGAGCGTATCAAACATCTGGGGAACACCGGAGATTATGACATTGTGATCACTGAAATTGGCGGAACCGTTGGTGATATTGAGTCGTTACCGTATATCGAATCAGTACGTCAGTTAAAATGGGAATTGGGTGATGAGAATGCTTTGGTTATTCATTTAACGCTAGTTCCTTATCTGTCGGCTGCAGGTGAATTGAAAACTAAACCTACGCAGCACTCGGTAAAAACTTTGATGGAAAGCGGAATTAAAGCTGATATTTTGGTTTGTCGTACCGAGCACGAATTGAGCGATGATCTTCGTGAGAAGTTGGCGCTGTTTTGTAATGTGCGCAAAGAGGCGGTGATTCAGTCTATTGATGCATCAACGATTTATGATGTGCCTAACTTGATGTTAGAAGAAGGGCTTGATACCATCACGCTTCAGAAGCTTAGCTTATCTCAGGAGAATGAGCCGGAACTTATCCGCTGGAATGAATTCTTACGCAGACATAAAAATCCAAAGGCAGAGGTAACTATTGGTCTTATTGGTAAATACGTTGAGCTTCAGGATTCTTATAAATCGATCTTAGAAGCCTTTATTCACGCCGGTGCTGAAAACGAAGTGAAAGTACGCGTAGAACCTATTCATTCTGAATTTATTTCGCAGGATGTGATTCAGAATAAAATTTCAAAACTAGACGGTTTACTGGTTGCTCCAGGTTTTGGTGAGCGCGGTATTGAAGGAAAGATCAAAGCGGTGCAATATGCCCGTGAACATAAAATTCCGTTTTTAGGAATTTGCTTAGGAATGCAAATGGCAGTTATTGAATTCTCGCGCAACGTCGCAGGATTAAAAGATGCCAATTCTACCGAAATGCAAAAAGATACTTCGGCTCCTGTAATCTCGTTGATGGAAGATCAAAAAGATCTAAAGCATATGGGCGGAACGATGCGTTTAGGGGCTTGGGATTGTAAACTGGCTGCTGGTAGTATTGTTGCTGATGTTTATGATGCCGAAATGATCACCGAGCGTCACCGTCACCGTTACGAATTCAACGATTCTTATAGAGAAACGCTTGAAAAAGCCGGACTTAAAATCACGGGGACCAATCCAAAAACGGGCTTGGTAGAAATCATTGAGATGGAAGATCATCCTTGGTTTGTAGGCGTACAATACCATCCTGAATATAAGAGTACTGTGGCGAATCCGCATCCGCTTTTTGTGGCGTATGTTCAGGCTGCAGTAAAATACAGTCAATCAAAAAGTTCCGACAATGTGGCACATAACTAATCTATGGGATTGTTATTGCTTCTAGCCACTCAAGCATTTTAGCCGGGTTTCCCGTAAACTAAATTACACACGAATACAATTAGGCGTAAGCCTCGATGATTATGGAAGAAAAGAAATTTGACAAACAGTCAATGATTGGGTTCCTTTTAATAGGAGCTATTTTATTATTTATGCTTTGGCAAAACCAGCCTTCTGACGAAGAGCTTGCTGCGCAGAAAGCACAAGAGGAGCAAGTGGAAGCTCAGGAAGCAGCTGCGGAAAAAGCATCACAAACTGATGCTGTAGTTGAAAGCACCACGCCGCAAAATGATTCTTTGGCATTGGAGCGCTACAAAGCTACTTTAGGAAGTTTTGCGTACTCAGCAACTTTACCTTCAGCGACAGACGATGTTACCGAACTGGAGAATGATGTGCTAGCGCTTAAAGTGAGCAATAAAGGTGGTTTTATTACCGAAGCGCGTTTGAAGAATTTTAAAAGTTATGATTCGGTTCCTGTTTATCTAATTAAAGATGGAAACAGCAGATTTAATTTGACTTTCAGTACCACTGACAACCGCACGTTGAATAGTGAGAACCTGTACTTTGAACCTTCACTTTCAAAAGAAGGTGAGAATCAAGTACTTTCTATGAAGCTTAAAGTTTCTGATTCAGAATATTTAGAATACCGTTATACGCTGAAGCCAGACGATTATATGATGGGCTTCGGTATCAAAACTGTAGGGTTACAAAATGTAGTGAACACCTCGCAGCCTATCAATTTAGATTGGCAATTAAAGGGCTATCGTCACGCAAAAAGTATTACCTATGAAAACCGTTACACACGCCTAACCTATGAATATGAGGAAGGCGATCACGATAAATTAAGCCAGACCGGTGACGATGATGCGATCGAGACCAATGTAGACTGGTTTAACTTCAGACAGCATTTCTTCAGTTCTATATTATTAACCGATCAACCTTTTGACGAAGTGCGTTTTTCTTCTAAAAATCTGGTTGAAGATGAAGAAGTGGATACTGTATATACCAAGCAGTATGCTGCAAATATGCAACTGAAGCCGGTAAATGGTGAACTTAACTATGCGATGGACTTCTATTACGGTCCTACCGATTACCAGATCTTAAACAACTACGATCGTGATATTGATGAAGCAATGCCGCTAGGTTGGGGTATTTTTGGTGTGATCAACAAATACTTGATCATTCCGTTCTTTAATTTCTTGATCGCGTATTTCCCTGCGGGAATCGCTATTATTTTATTGACGATCTCCATCAAATTATTACTTTCTCCGGTGCAATACAAGCAGTACTTGTCTCAAGGGAAGATGAAGGTGTTAAGACCCGAGATCAATGAGATTAATGAGAAGTATGCAGATAACCCAATGAAGAAGCAGCAAGAAACGATGAAGCTGTATAGTAAAGCCGGTGCCAGCCCCTTGAGTGGGTGTATTCCCGGATTGCTTCAGATTCCTGTGTTTTATGCTTTATTTACCTTTTTTCCTTCGGCATTTGCATTAAGACATAAGAGCTTCCTATGGGCAGACGATTTATCGAGCTATGATAAAATTGCAGACTTACCGTTCCATATTCCGTTTTACGGAGATCACGTGAGCTTGTTCCCGATTCTAGCGTCTATTGCGATCTTTATTTATATGACGATGACCACCGGTCAAAGTATGCAGCAAGCGCAGCAACCGGGAATGCCTAATATGAAATTCCTAATGTATTTGTCGCCGATTATGATGTTGTTTTTCTTCAACAACTATGCGAGTGGATTGAGTTTGTACTACTTTATTTCAAACCTGATCACCATCGGAATTATGCTTGTGATCAAGAATTTTATTTTAGATGAAGATAAAATTCACGCGAAGATCGCTACAGCTAAGGCAAAGCCGAAAAAGAAAAGCAAATTCTCTCAGAAGTTCTCTGAGATGATGGAGCAAGCTGAAAAACAGCAACGCAATAAGTAATCTTTTTTGTCCCAACTTAAATAGAAAAACCCTTCAAGAATTCTTGAAGGGTTTTTTGTTGCAATTTTTCTTTTCAATGGATTATAAGCCCGGAAGTAAAACGGTGTCAATAGCGTGAACCACTCCGTTAGAAGCTTGTACATCAGTTACTACGATAGTGCTCACTCTTCCGTTAGCATCTGTAAGCGTAGCATTAGAAGCATCTACTTCAATAGCACCGCCTAAAGTAGTTACTGTTCCTGTAGTAAGATCTTCAGCTCTTACATTAGCTCCGTTCACCACGTGTAATGAAAGCGCTGCGGCAAGTACGCTCGTATCTAGATCACCAAAGCCTGAAATTTCAAGCTCTGCTAATAGATTAGCAAAAGCATCATTAGTTGGAGCGAAAACGGTAAAGGTTCCTGCAGAAGTCAGCGTATTTACAAAAGAGAAAGACGCATCGGCTGTAAGTGCTGTTTCTAATTGTGTAAAAGTAGGATCAGCCACTGCAAAAGTTGCAACGGTAGGCAATGCGATCACGGCATCTACAGTATGCACAATTCCATTAGAGAATTCAAAATCTGTGGCAGTTACATTAGCACCACCCTCAAGTTCAGAACCTCCATTAATAGTAACTACATCGCTATCTACATTGATGTACATGCTTAGATTTGCATCTGTATCTGCATAGGTAGCCAAGTTATTTACATACCCGGTCGCCAAACTGCTCGCACGTGCTTCTACTGCTAAAACGTGATTCAATAAGATTTGCGTCAAATCTTCTACCGGAACATCAGCAACGGCGGTTCCGCCCAAATACGCCTCAAATGCAGCGTTATTGGGAGCAAACACTGTATAAGTTCCTTCTGCATCAAGGGTTGCAGTAAGACCAGTGCGGTCTAGTGCTTCTGCTAAAGAAGAATAATCTTCTTCACTTGCGACAAAATCTGCAATAGTTTCAGATTCTTCAGTGATCATCCCGGCATCATCGTCATCGCTACACGATGTAAACCCCGCTAGTAGTGCGGTAAACAGGATTAATTGGATTTTTGTTGTTAACTTTTTCATAGGATTTGATTTTTGATTTTGGTAAAAATAGAAGTTGTTTACACTCAGAATGTTTAATAGATAGTTAAAAAGGTTAAACAAAAACTTATATTTTTATTCATGAGCTTCGATGTGGCCAAGCAGGAAAACTCTTTTAAACTTTCGTAATTTTGCATCATAGAATTCGACTTAGCATTCAAATTAAACAGTATGAAAACCGTAGTTGTAGGTCTTAGTGGTGGAGTAGATAGTAGTGTTTCTGCCTATTTGCTAAAGGAAGCCGGATATAATGTTATTGGCCTTTTTATGAAGAATTGGCATGATGATTCGGTGACTATTTCAGATGAATGTCCGTGGCTTGATGATAGTAACGATGCGATGTTAGTCGCCGAAAAACTAGGTATTCCTTTTCAAACGGTGGATTTAAGTGAGCAATATAAAGAGCGTATTGTAGACTATATGTTTCGCGAATATGAGATGGGCCGCACCCCTAATCCTGATGTGCTGTGTAATCGGGAGATCAAGTTTGATGTCTTTATGAAGATCGCCCTAGAATTGGGCGCAGACTTTGTTGCTACAGGGCATTATTGTCAGCGAGGCGAGACAGAGGTTGATGGCAAATCGGTTTATCAATTGCTTGCCGGCGCCGATGCTAACAAAGATCAGTCCTATTTCTTATGCCAGTTATCTCAAGAGCAGTTGTCTAAAACTTTATTTCCTATTGGGCATTTGCAAAAAAGCGAAGTGCGTAAGATAGCAAAGGAACAAGATTTGGTCACTGCAGAGAAGAAAGACTCTCAAGGCTTATGTTTTATAGGAAAAGTGCGTTTGCCAGATTTCCTTCAACAGCAATTGAAGCCTAAAGAAGGTGTGATCGTTGAAATTTCAGCAGCACGCGCCCAGGAAAAAATTGAAGATTTACACGAGAATAGCGCTGCAGATATAGCTGTAGAAGATGTTACCGTTTTAGCTAAAAAGCCAAAATACAGCTTAACCGATGGAAAAATCGTTGGGAAACATCAAGGCGCACATTACTTTACAAAAGGACAGCGTAAGGGACTCGCAGTAGGCGGGACTCCCGAGCCACTTTTTGTTATTGATACTGATGTTGAGGAAAATATCATTTACACCGGGCAAGGTAAAGAGCATCCGGGATTATTGCGCAAGGCACTTTTTGTACAGGAAAGTGAAGTGCATTATATTAGAGAAGACCTCAAGCTAGCAGAAGGTGAAGTTAGAGCAACAAAAGCACGTATACGTTACCGCCAGCCGCTAGAAAATGCGTGGTTACACAAAGTGGAAAATGGTCTGTTTGTTTCATTTGATAATCCACAAGCTGCGATTAGCGAAGGACAATTTGTTGCTTGGTATGACGGCGCAGAATGTCTAGGCAGCGGTGTAATCTCATAAACCTTTATTTTGAATAGAATAACAGCACTTTTTGATATTGAATATCCATTAATTCAAGCCGGAATGGTCTGGAATAGTGGCTGGGAACTCGCCAGCGCTGTGAGTAATGCCGGAGGGCTGGGACTTCTTGGTGCAGGTTCTATGTATCCTGAAGTGTTACGCGAGCATATTCAAAAATGCAAAGCGGCTACCATAAAACCTTTTGGTGTCAACGTACCACTGCTATATCCTGATATCGATAAATTAATGCAAATCATTATCGAGGAAGGAGTACAAATCGTCTTCACCAGTGCCGGAAACCCTAAAACCTGGACTTCACATCTCAAAGAGCATGGTATAAAAGTCGTGCACGTGGTGAGTAGTGTAAAGTTTGCTTTGAAAGCGCAAGAAGCAGGTGTGGATGCCGTGGTTGCTGAAGGCTTTGAAGCAGGAGGCCATAACGGTCGGGAGGAGACGACAACGTTCACATTGATTCCTATGGTGAAAGAGCAACTTGATATCCCTTTAATTGCTGCCGGCGGTATTGCTACCGGAAAAGGGATGCTCGCTGCGATGATTTTAGGAGCAGATGGTGTGCAGATCGGCAGCAGATTTGTAGCTACGCCTGAAGCCAGCAGTCATCAAGCATTTAAAGATCTGGTGGTGGAGGCCAAAGAAGGCGCTACCGAACTTACACTAAAAGAGCTTGCTCCCGTAAGATTACTTAAAAATAAGTTCTATACTGATGTGAAGCGGCTTTATGAAACAACGGCTACTAAAGAGCAACTCAGTGCTTTACTAGGCCGAGGAAGAGCTAAAAAAGGAATGTTCGAGGGTGATCTTGAAGAAGGCGAACTCGAAATCGGTCAAATCGCCGGACTCATTCATGAGATCAAGCCTGCGGCAGCTGTGGTAGACGAGATTATTTCAGAATTTCAAGCAACAAAACTCCCTGAGTTATAAACATAGAAAAGGGCGCTATGAGCGCCCTTTTTACTTTTTAATTAATTCTTATTATACCGTTTCTTGCGACCAAGTCATCGATTCAAAAATCTCTTGAATCATCGCCTTATATTCAGCATCAGAATCACCTTTAACCGCCATTGAAAAGTCGGCATAAACCGGTTGTGAATCTCCTGAAGCATTTAATTGAATCAAGTAATGATCTACCTGTGCAGAACCAATACTATTCAATGCTCGATAAGAATACACCTCGTATTCACCCATTTTCTCTGGGGTGTTGCTTTCAATCTTTTGCTCCAAAGCTTCATCGTTGCTCATGGTCATAGAAACAATGAATCCGTCAGTCAAACCACCGTAGAAGGAGTTGTCTTTACCGGTGTATCTAATGATCATTTGTGTACCTGATCCTTCTACCGAAGCTCGCTCGGGATGCAAAAAGCTCAACTTCCAACCTTCCATAAGGCTCGGACTCTTATAAACTTCGTATCCTTCAGGAACTACTTCTTCAGCAGGTGGTTGCGGTTTAGTAAGTTCGGTTTCTGCAGGTTTGTTTTCAGCTAGATCTTTTTTAGTTGTTTGCGTATTACACGCCAAAATCGCTAACGAAAAAATAGCTGTTCCTGTATATATCAATAAACGTTTCATCTTTTTAGATTTTAATGTTTAGAGCTAAACTAGGGCTATATTCCACAGCCTAATGCTTAAGAAGTATTAAAAAAATTCAGGTTTTGTTAAGCTCTGTTAAGTGAAAATTCTAAAAATTCACATAATTTAAAATACTAATATGTTGATTAACAGATGAGTGTTTGATACGCTTAATAAAAGCGGTTATGAATGTTAAATGTGTATAAAGAAGACTACGCGCGTTCTGGTAAAATCTGTTTTTTAAGCTGAAGTAGACTTTTTCCTGATTGAGTCTTTACAAATTTATGCAGGTGACTTTCATCAGTAAACCCGAAATCAAGACTGAGTTGTTTGGTGCTCAAGTGACCGTGTTTGAGTCGCTGTTTTAATAGGTTGAAGCGATAATCCTGAATGTACTTTTTAAGCGAAGCTCCAATGTTCTTTTTAAAAAGGATCCCGATGTAGTTTGGCGAATAGTGAAAATGCTGCGCGATCTGCTTTTGAGAAACACTTTTAGGATCATAAATGTTAAGCTCAATATATTCTAGCAAGGCTTCGGTGATATCTGAGTCGGCTCTTCGTTGTTGCTTTTTATCGCAGTTCGGCCCATTTCTATTCAATACCAATAAAATGGCTTTAAAGTGATGATTGACCAGCTTTTTGCTTAAAAGTGCATTACGTTCATATTCGGTTACAATGAGCTTAAACAGATCGTCAACAATACTAACGTCCTCTTTGTTTCTCAGCAAATTCCGTTTTCTACTCCATTTTTTACTCAACAATTTATCAATATGTTGATTCCATACCGCCGGATTTTCGCCATCAAAGGTGTCAAAGTAGAGTTTGGTAAATTTAAAATAGACAAAGTTTGTCGTCTCTTCAATAATGAATTCGTGTTCGTCTTCGGGTCCTAGTAAATAGAGGTGTCCGGGCTCGTAGGGCACCAGACTATTGTTGAGATGGTGAATGCCGCTGCCAGACCTGATGAAGATCACTTCATAATGATTGTGGTTGTGCAACGGATGCTGCCAAACATCAGTAGTAAAGTCGTCAACGATCAATCTGTTAAACTGAGTATAACGTTTCATAATGTAAAATTACAGTTTAATCATTTGTTTTTACAAGAAAGTTGAAGTCGTTCTGTTGTTATTTCGTAGAAAAGAAAAACAGCTAATGCTTAAAACTGAAGAACTGTCCCAAACGGCAGGACTTCAATATAGCCTTAACCCACCTCACAGTTATGACTAGGAAACAAGCAGCCTATACGTTGGCGCGATTGCCTATCGGGTTTAGTTTTTTAGGACACGGTTTTATACGTATCCCTAAACTCACGGCTTTTGCACAAGGTATGACCAACTCCTTTGCCGAAACCTATTTGCCGGTTGAACTCGTTAAGCCTTTCGCCCTTATACTTCCATTTGTCGAGTTGTTATTGGGAATAGCGCTTATCATTGGTTTTAAAGCAAAGGAGACTGCTGCTGTGAGTATTGTACTAGTGTGCGTACTCATTTTTGGCAGCTCGTTTCAAGAAAATTGGTCGGCGGTTGCGATTCAACTCTTTTACGGATTGTACCTCGCAATCCTCTTCTTGTTTTCAGAATACAATCAAGGCGTTTTAAGCAAAAGCAACTAACAACAAAAAAAGCTATGGATTTACAGTTAAAAGGAAAATCTGCATTGGTAACCGGTTCTACTGCCGGAATAGGAAAAGCCATTGCCAAAGGTCTGGCGCAAGAAGGTGCGCACGTAATTATCAATGGAAGAAAAGCCAAGGATATCGCAGAAGTTATTAAAGACTTGAAGAAAGAAACCGGAAATGAAGAAATTACAGGTATCGTTGCCGACTTCGCAAAAAAGGAGCACATTGACCATCTTCTAGAGGAGATTCCTGATGTAGATATTCTCGTGAATAATGTGGGGATTTTTAATCAGGTTGATTTTGAGAATATCACAGATGACGAATGGTTTGAGATGTTTGAAGTGAATGTGATGAGTGGCGTACGTCTCGCGCGTCATTATTTCCCTAAAATGTTGAAGAAAAATGAAGGCCGAATTATTTTCATCTCAAGTGAATCTGCGCTGAATATTCCAACCGAAATGGTGCATTATGGCTTTAGTAAAACCGCCCAACTTGCGATCTCCAGAGGTTTAGCAAGGCTGAGTAAGGGAACTAATGTGACTGTAAACAGTGTATTGCCGGGGCCAACAATGAGTAGAGCGAATGCCAATGATCTCAAGGAAACTGCCAAAGAACAGGATACTTCAGTAGAAAAGGTTGTTGAAGCGTTTTTTGAAGAGCGCAGACCAACTTCCCTCATTCAACGCTTTGCAGAAACAGAAGAGGTAGCTAATATGGTCGTTTATGTTGCGAGTCCGCTTTCAGCAGCTACAAATGGGGCCGCATTACGTGTTGATGGCGGTGTGGCAAACTATATCGTATAGCTATGAGGAATACAATCACAGTAGCGATTGCCATCTTTGTTGGGTTTTTAGTCCAAGCGCAGGAAATAAAGACAATTAAGGTCGAAAACAACTTGTATATGGTGGGCGACCGTACCTATTCTTGCTTTTATGTGACTGATGATCAAGTTGTGGTTATAGATCCTTTAGATGCACGACATGCTGAAGCTACAATGAAGGCTATAAACAAGGTGACTGATTTGCCGGTTAAAACAGTATTTTACAGTCATAATCATTGGGATCATATCAGCGGAGCTCAAATTTTTAAAGCGGAAGGTGCAACAATCATTAGTCACGAGAAAGCAGCACAAACGATTACGCCCAATCCGGATGTTTTGATGCCTGATCAAACCTGGACGGGAAGCGATACCATTTATTCCATTGGAAATAAGCAAATCGAGTTATTTTTCTACGGAAGAAATCACGGAGACGGAATGACCGTATTTAGATTTCCCGAGCATAACATCGTTTTTACCATTGATCTCGTGGTGCCAGATCGCGTGCTTTATGCATACCTCCCGGACGCTGACCCTAAAAACTGGGTGGCATCGCTAAAAGAGATTCAGCAATTGGATTTTGATACTTTATTGATGTCGCACGTGCGTGCTGTAGGTACGCGCAAAGACCTCACGCTGATGCAAAACTACTTTGATGATTTGTATGCGGCAGTTCAAACAGAGCTGGATAACGGGACTAATCTGTTTAAGATTCCAAATAAGGTTGAGTTGCCAAAATACAAACATTGGAAAAATTATGAAGAATGGCTGCCTATGAACGTATGGCGCATTCTTATGGAAAAATCAATAGGACAATAATTAGAAAATAAAAAGCAATGAAAAAGATACAAATAGGAACCACTGATTTACACGTAACACCTATTAATTTAGGAGGAAATGTTTTTGGCTGGACCTTAGATGAAAAGCAATCATTTGAAATTCTTGATGCCTTTGTCGATCACGGATTCAATTTTATTGATACCGCAGATATGTACTCCTATTGGGTCGATGGAAAAGATGGCGGTCAGTCTGAAACCATATTAGGAAAATGGATGAAATCTCGCGGAAACAGAGATCAAATCACAATGGCGACTAAAGTAGGTGGCGAAACCGGAACCCACCCTGTTGATACCAGTAAGAAACATATTCTGGAAGCGGTTGACAAATCATTAAAGCGCTTACAAACAGATTATATTGATTTGTATTATACGCATTTTGATGATGAAAAAACTCCGGTGGAAGAGACGCTTGAGGCATACGATGAAATCATTAAAGCCGGAAAGGTGCGTCATATTGCGGCTTCAAATATTTCACCAAAACGACTAGAAGCTTCTTTTGCAGCTTCAGAAAAAAATAATCTGCCTAAGTATCAAGCCTTGCAACCGCACTATAATTTAGTAGAGCGAGAAGGCTACGAGAGCAACTATGCACCTTTGGCCGAAAAATATAACCTTACAGTATTTCCGTATTGGTCATTAGCCGCAGGCTTTTTAACCGGTAAATATCGTTCTGAGGACGATCTAAATAAGAGCGTACGCGGAGATAGTGTAAAAAAATATCTAGATAAGAAAGGACTTGCAGTTTTAAAAGCTTTAGATCAAGTTTCTGAAAAGCATAGCACATCTCAAGCGACGGTCTCCTTGGCTTGGTTGATGGCGCAACCACATATAGGCGCTCCTATTGCCAGCGCGACGAGTGAAAAGCAATTGAAGACCATTTTTGAAGCACCAAAATTAAAATTAGATTCTGAAGATCTTGCTGTTTTAAACACAGCGAGTAAGTAAGTTTAGTTAGTTGTTTTGATTTTAAAAAGGGGAACTTTAAACTAAAGTTCCCCTTTCTATTTGGATGGCTAGTTCAAATAAATAATCTTAATTACCGGGCACAATTTCAAAAGAGAAAATATTGCAGAAACGTCCGGGTGTTTGTCCCCATTGTGTGGTGACCTGACCGATGGTAATGGTTGTAGCTTCTTCTATGGTATAAGGGATGCTGTAGATTTCCGGGGTGCCGGAATTAGCAGTAGTATGTATGCGTTCGTAAGCAAGAACTTCGGCAGAGGTTGTTACATCAGCAACATCAGGTAATGTGGTTCCTTTAGCGATCACAAAATAAGCGCCGCCCTCATCACTCTCACTGTGGTTACTATCTCTAACAGAAACTTCAAGCGCGAATTCACCGGGACCGGTCATTACGGATTGGTAAACTTTTCCATTCGTGATAGCGGGAGCTCCCCAGCCAGATTCAATATTAAAAATATTGTTGTTCCACTCATCCCAACCGCCGTGACCGTTATGAATAAGTACGGGATCTGTAGTGGTCCAATTTTCCAGAATTCCCCAGCGACCGCTTATGGAGCTTGCCGCAAATGGTACAGCCGCATTTACGAGTTGAGGAAACTCAATAGGCATATAGCTCGCATTATCTGTATAAAACGTATCAACCGCCACAGGAGAGGGCACAAATACGCTGCGATAGCTGTACGACGTACCCACTTTGAAGTCTGTGATTTTAAGATCGTTTTTACTTACCGGAATAAAAAGCTCTTCTTGGGAACCTTCGGTAGTTTCATAATTGAGTTGTGTGCCAATAACACCGGTACTTAAATCCATCTCACCAAATTCTATAGTTAACGAACTTTCTTCAAGAACATTGGCGTTAACAGGACGATTAAATAAAAGGTTGCTGTAATTATCGCCGTAAACTTCTGAGCCTCCTTTTAAGAGAATAGAGCCATCTCCGGCGGCGGTTACTGTTTGCACCTCAAATGCGTAAAATTTCTCATCCAGGTTTTCGATATACGTTGAAATTTGCTGCGCTTCAGAAGAAGAGGAGACCGCAATGGTCTTGGAATCTGATTGCTCATTCCAGTAAATTCTAATTTCAGCAATATCGGCATTGGCAGGAACTGTTCCTTCTACAAAAACTCGGTTTTTTCCGGGTTTAACCGAAAAGGATTGCAGCTGAGCAACTGTAGCTTCTTCCGGTTCTACCGGTAAGGTGTCGTCTGAATCACAAGATACCATACAGGTGCTTCCAAGTGCCAGAAAACTCAAAATGAAAAAAGGATGTAAGCGTAATTTTAATTTCATGTGTACTACGTATGATTAAACTTTATTAGCGATATCGATTGCGAAGAACAAGGTATTCGCTCATATCCCCGTAAAATTAATTAAGGGTTTGCATTTGTCTAACCTGTAGTGTCCTGCTTAAATCAGCTGAAATTCAAAGGATTATTTGAATAATAGAAGGAGAGTACTTCAAGCAATCGTTTGAAAAGTCATTTACTTTTGCCTGATCACGTCGCCCATAATGTAATCTTCGATCGTGATGCTCTGATCATTGCTATGTAATACACTTATTTCGCCGGTAGTTTCTAGAATTACCGCTTTTACCTGACTCAATCTGATCACATTGGCTTCGCGTAATTTAGACTGCAATTCGGCCTGAGTCACTTTACTGGCTTTCATATTTTCTTCTAATACTTGACCGTTTTCCATCAGCAGCAAGGGATCGTTGTCAATAAGGTCTTCAGCTTTTTTTGACTTGAAGCGCAATAGGGTTACCGCGTAATTCAAAGCAAAAAGTGCGAGTAATATAAAAGCCCCCAGAAGAATTGCCGGTTTACTCGAGTTGATGCTCATCCCAATAATGTTACCAATGGCAACTGTGATGACAAAGTCAAAGCCGGTCATTTTGCTGAAACTTTTCAGTCCAAAAATTCGTGTCAGTACTACAACAAGCAAGAAAATAAAAAGCGTTCCCAGAAAAACTTCAGGGATCATAGTTAGGTTTTTAAAAAAGTAAGAAGTATCCATAGTAACGTTGTTAGGTTGAATTTGAAGTTACTTATTCAAGCCGTTGCAACCGCTTTTAGCGCTATTAAATAATTTCTAAAGCGTAGCTAAGATTTTGCCAAAATCACCGCTTGATACGGTTCAAGCTGTAGCTCGTTAGCTTGTTTATTCAAATTAGAATAATTGTTGATTTTTAGCTCTGAAAAGTTGCCGAGCTCTTCAAGTGCTACCGAAACTTTTTCTTTGCTAAAATTGAGCATAACAAGAAACTGCTCGTCGCCTAAACTGCGTGTGTACGCATATACTTGCGGATGTTCGGGTATTAAAAGCTTGTAGTCTCCATAAATCAAGACATCTGATTCTTTTCTTAGAGCAGTCATCTTTTTAAAATGATTTAATACCGAATTTTCATCGGCTAGTTCTGCTTCGGTATTTACGTCAACATAATTGGAATTTACAGGCAGCCAAGGATTCCCGGAGGTAAAGCCTGAATGTTCTGAAGCATTCCATTGCATCGGGGTTCTGCCATGATCGCGGGAGCCAAAGCGTAAATTCTGCATAAAAGTTTCCATATCTTCACCTTGACTTTTTGCTTTTTTGTATCCGTTAATGGCGGCGATATCTTGGTAATCTTCAATATTTTGAAGTTTAGGATTATTGGTCATTCCCAGTTCGTCCCCAAAATAGCAGTAGGGTGTACCACGCATACTTAAGATAAACGTGTTGAGCATTTTTGCAGATGGAGCGCGATACGGCAGACTGTCATTTGCATACCTACTTACCATACGGGCTTGGTCGTGATTAGACAAGAAAATGGAAATCCACCCTTTGTCTGCAAAAGCACTGTCCCATTTTGAGAAGGTTTCTTTAAAAGTTGAAAGTTTATACCCTTCTGCTTTAGGAATATCGACTCCATCAAAGGCATAAGCCATATTGATCTCGTTACGGTCTGCATCTACGAGTTCGTGTGCTTCTTCAAGCGTTCTACCTGCGCCTTCGGCCACGCTCATCACGTCATATTTGCTAAAAACTTGCTCATTCATTTCCTTTAAATAATCGTGAAGACCATCTTGCATAGCGTAAAACTGAATGAAGTTTTTCTCAAAACCTTTAGGAAACTCAGGAAATGTGGTGTCTTTTGCTGCAAACTGAAATGCATCAAGTCTAAAACCATCAACACCTTTTTCTGCCCAAAACGTCATAATATCGTAAACTTCTTGCCGCACTTTTGGATTCTCCCAATTTAAATCAGGTTGTTTTTGAGAGAAGTAATGCAGATAGTAGGCGTTGGTTTTCTCGTCATACTTCCAAGCGTTTCCTTCTGCATCAAAAAGACTATAACGGTAAGGTGGTTCTCCTTTTTCTGCCGGCCACCAGTGGTAATAATCGCGATAAGGGTTGTCTCGAGAGCTGCGACTTTCTTTAAACCACGGGTGTTCATCGCTGCTGTGATTTACTACAATATCCATCACGAGCTTTATATCTCTGGCGTGCATCTCAGAAAGCATCGTATCAAAATCTTCCATAGTGCCAAAATCACTCATGATGTTTCTATAATCGCTCACATCATACCCGTTATCATCATTGGGCGAACTATAAATCGGATTGAGCCATACCGCTGTAACTCCAAGATCTTTTACGTAGTCTAGCCTGTTGATGATCCCTTGTAAATCTCCTATACCATCACCATCAGTGTCTTGGAAACTTCTCGGGTAAATTTGATAAACGATGGCTTCTTTCCACCATTTTTTGTCAATGGATTGCTCTGGTTGTTTCGTAGCATTTGACGTTTTTTTATTTTCATTACAGCTTACAATGACAGAAAGTAGCAAGCTAAAAAGTAGAAGTTTTTTCATAGTAATCTTTTAAACAGTGGTTGTAAATTCAAGGTGTGAATTTTTGTCTTGAACTGATAGTTCATTCAAAATCAGGTATAAAATACTATTTTTAGAAATCACTACAACGCTTTCGATATCTTTTTTAAAGCATTTAAAATTATAATTGCTCGTTTCTTT
Organism: Leeuwenhoekiella palythoae; assembly: GCF_020310025.1. Classification (GTDB taxonomy): domain Bacteria; phylum Bacteroidota; class Bacteroidia; order Flavobacteriales; family Flavobacteriaceae; genus Leeuwenhoekiella; species Leeuwenhoekiella palythoae. The sequence goes on along the minus strand of NZ_CP084318.1, from coordinate 846,603 downwards.
AAACCCTTTTATAAGCGTATTTTTGCACTAAAGATTCAATTATGACACCAGTTAAGGCGTGGGTTTCTGCAGCCCGACTTCGTACTTTGCCGCTTTCCGTTTCAGGAATTATTGTAGGAAGCGCAATGGCGTATAACTCTGGATTTTTCAGATGGGATATTTGTATTCTGGCGTTATTGGCAACTTTAGGATTTCAGATTCTATCTAATTTTGCCAATGATTATGGCGATGGTGTTAAAGGGACCGATAATCACGAACGCATTGGTCCGGCAAGAGCAATGCAAAGCGGACTGCTTACAGCCAAGCAATTAAAAAACGGAATGGTTTTTACCGCTTCGGTAACGCTTTTGATTAGTATTGCACTTATTTATACCGCATTTGGCTCTGAACGCTTTTTAGAATCTGTGTTGTTTTTTGTGTTGGGCTTGCTGGCCATACTCGCTGCCGTAAAATACACAGTTGGTAAAAGTGCTTACGGATATATGGGACTTGGAGATTTGTTTGTGTTTATCTTTTTTGGTCTTGTCGCGGTGGCAGGGAGTTACTACTTGTATGCAGCACAGCTAGATGCTGTTGTTTTTCTTCCGGCATTAACTGTTGGCTTTTTGAGCATAGCGGTCTTGAACCTCAACAATATGAGAGATCGGTTGAGTGACGCGCGTGCAAAAAAGAATACATTGGCGGTTTTTCTAGGGCCTAAAAAATCGAAGTTCTATCACTACTTTTTAATCGTAGGAGCGCTAGTGGCGAGTTTACTGTTTTTCCATTTTACCAATACCTATTTATGGTCTGTAATTGCCTGTGTTGTTTTTATTCCGTTAGGAAAACATCTGGCGTATGTGGCGCAAAATGAAAGTCCGGCGTTGTTAGATCCTGAACTCAAAAAAGTAGCACTAGCCACCTTTTTCTTTTCGGTCTTATTTACCTTGGGATTTTTATTTTAAATCGTTTTTTAACGAAAACTTATAGTTAGGGATTTTCTGTTGTGCTTTAGCTTATCGAAATTTAGTTGCAAAAATTTACAACTATGAAAATTACTTATTACGGGCAAAACTGTTTTGGCTTTGAAACTAAAGAAGCCACGATTCTTACAGATCCCTTTATAACCGGAAACGAACTCGCTAAAGATAAAATAGACATCGCAGATCTTAATCCGGATTATATTTTTTTAACCCACGCACACCAAGACCATACCTTAGATGCTGAGACTATCGCAAAACAAGCGGATGCGATCATCGTAAGCAATTTTGAGATCGCTAATCATTACGGCGAAAAAGGCATTGAAACGCACCCGATGAATCACGGCGGAAGCTGGAAATTTCCATTCGGTAAAGTAAAATATGTAAATGCCATTCACACAAGCTCATTTCCTGACGGAAGCTACGGCGGGCAACCCGGTGGTTTTGTGTTCAGCATAGATGATAAAACCATTTATATGGCAGGCGATACCGCACTTACGATGGATATGAAACTGATTGGGATGGAGTTTGATCTTGATCTGGCGATCTTACCTATTGGTGACAATTTTACAATGGGGATCAAAGATGCTGTTTTAGCCAGTGACTTTATCGAATGCAACAACATCATAGGCTGTCATTATGATACCTTTGGCTATATAGAGATTGATCACGAAGGCGCTAAAAAAGCCTTTGACGCCGTCGAAAAACAACTTACCCTTTTAGAAATAGGAAGTTCGTACGAACTCTAAACACGTGATTTTTGACAGCATCTTATAAAAAATTCATTTTAAATTTTAAACGCCCCAGCGGAACATCGCGGGGCGTTATGAATGTAAAAGAGACATGGTTTCTTAAAATCGAAGAGCTAGATAAAGTCGGTTTTGGAGAATGTGGGATTCTGCGTGGCCTTAGCATTGATGATCGTCCTGATTATGAAGAAACCCTAAAATGGGTTTGCGATAACATTCATCTGGGGGAAGAAACGCTTTATGAGCGGCTTACTGACTTCCCGAGTATTCAATTTGGTGTGGAAATGGCTTTTAAATCGTTTCACGCTAAAAATCCTTTTGAACTTTTTCCTTCTGAATTTACGCAAGGAAATGAGGGGATTGCCATTAATGGTCTTATCTGGATGGGATCACCTGAATTTATGCAAGAACAGATTACCGAAAAACTCTCGGCAGGATTTGATTGCATTAAAATGAAGATTGGAGCCATCGATTTTGATGCTGAAATTGAATTGCTTCAGAGAATTCGAGACCGTTTTCCGAAAGAAAAAATTACGCTGCGTGTCGATGCTAACGGTGCTTTTGCTCCAGCCGAAGCATTGCAGAAACTTAAGCGTCTTGCGGCATTAGATTTACATTCTATAGAGCAGCCTATCAAACAGCAACAGGAAGATGCAATGGCACAGTTATGCGCAACAACCCCGTTGCCGATCGCGCTAGATGAAGAATTGATAGGTGTTTTTGGCTATGCTAAGCAAAAGGAGTTATTGCAAAAAATAAAACCTCAATATATTATTTTAAAACCCAGCTTAGTTGGTGGTTTCCGCGGATGCGATACGTGGATTCAACTGGCAGAAGAGCTGGGTATCGGATGGTGGATCACTTCAGCATTAGAAAGCAATATTGGGCTTAATGCCATTGCACAATACACCTATACTAAAAGTACTAGTATTCCACAAGGTTTGGGTACTGGTGCGTTATATACAAATAATGTATCTTCCCCATTAGAAATTAAACACGGCGAATTGTGGTATATGCCTGAGAATCGCTGGAGTTTTCAATTTTAATTTATGTTTATAGCACAGGCGTATAAAGCGTTACACGAGTTCTGGAGATATCTTGTAGGTTCGGTTCTTATAATTGCTGCATCAACTATAGGTCAAATACCATTTACTCTTGCCATTCTAGGAAAACTATGGATGGATAATCAAGGTAGTCCTGAAGAATTAGGAAATACAATGGGCAGCCTTGATCAAGCTACGCTGATGGGAGTATTGGATAAAAACTTGACCTTGTTCTTATTGTTATTATCTTTTGTATTTGCTCTAGGAGGTGTTTTTCTTGCTGTAAAATATCTACATAAGCAGAAGATGAAAGATGTTATCACTACGCGTAAAAAATTTGACTGGGGACGCATATGGTTTGCGTTTATAATGATTACCATTTACACAATAGGGACAACTTTACTTTCCTATTATATAGCTCCGGAAGAGTTTGAGGTCACCTTTGACTTGATTCCATTTTTAATTTTATGTGTGGTTGCTATTCTTTTTGTGCCCATACAAACCAGCGTAGAAGAGTTCGTTTTTAGAGGATATTTAATGCAAGGATTTGGGGTTTTAGCAAAAAACAGATGGTTTCCTTTAGTGATGACTTCCTTTATTTTTGGAGGCTTACACTATTTTAATCCAGAAATTGGTGCTATGGGTGACATTGTAATGGTATTTTATTTCGGTACCGGTTTGTTACTTGGAATAATGACCTTGATGGATGAAGGAATGGAACTTGCCTTAGGCTTTCACGCAGCAAACAATTTAATTTCAGCGTTATTAGTTACCGCTGATTGGACAGCCTTTCAAACCTATTCTATTTTCAAAGACATCTCTGATCCCACCGCCGGAATTGTAGATGTATTGCCCGTTTTTATAATTTATCCTATCTTTTTAGGGATTTTGGCTTATAAGTATAAATGGACCGGCTGGAAGGAGAAACTCTTCGGTCCCGTTGAAAAACCAAAAGAAACACAACTTGAAGATAATTTAGTGCCTGATTAAATTTGATGTGATGTCTAAATATCCTGTACACCCCGAATTTCAACTCAACGGAATGTCTCTCAAAGCTACCGGCTTAAGAGAATTTGCTCAAGAAATTCAGAAAACAGGAGAGCTTTATGAGCAAGAACTAGGCGAATTTATTCTAGACTGGCTTAATGATAAAGATTACGTACTCGTCAATACTTCGGGATCTACCGGTGCGCCAAAAAGCATCAAATTGCTTAAAAAGCATATGGTTAACAGTGCCAAAGCTACCGGCAAACGCTTTGACCTAGAAGCCGGGGCAACTGCTTTACATTGCTTACCTACTCGATTTATAGCAGGTAAAATGATGTTAGTACGAGCAGTGATTTTAGGTTGGAAACTTGATGTGGTACCGCCTAAATCAAATCCGTTAGATCAGGTATTAAAGCGTTATGATTTTTCCGCAATGACTCCTTTTCAGCTTGATAATAGCATTGCCAGAATGCATCTGCTGGCCAAACTCATTGTAGGTGGCGGTCCGTTTTCACAAACCTTAAAAGAATTGGTTCAGGATTGCCCAACCAAGATTTACGAGACTTATGGCATGACCGAAACGATCACCCATATTGCGGTACGTCGTGTAAATTCAAAGAAAAATAGAGAAGGGGAGCCGCCGTTTAAAACCTTGAGCAAGGTGACGGTAAGCAAAGACGAGCGGGGTTGTCTGGTGATCAAAGCACCCAGAGTGGCCACAGATCCTATCGTTACGAACGATCTGGTAGACCTTATTTCCTATAAAAAGTTTCACTGGCTGGGCCGCATAGATAATGTGATCAACAGTGGCGGGATTAAACTTTATCCGGAGTCGATTGAAAAAAAACTGGCCCATCAAATAGATGTTCCATTTATTATTGGTGCTGAAGAGGATGCGGTTCTTGGTGAGAAATTGATCTTGGTTATCGAGTGTGATAGTTTTGATGCTTCTCGCCTCAACTTTGAAGTTTTAGGTAAGTATGAAACGCCAAAGCGTATCTACTGTACGCCAAAATTTATTCGTACAAACAACGGTAAGGTCAAGCGTGGCGCTACGCTGAAATCGCTCACGGCAGCCGAAGAGATTTAGGCACAATTTGTGTTTATGCCTTAACACAGAACATTCTCAGATTTAAAACGAACTTACTATCTTTGGCAAAATTTTATATTATGCGCTATCTTTTTATCATCGCAATCACTTTATTTTCAATGCAATCTATCTATGCTCAGTACGGTTACGGTAGGGGATATGGTGGTTATGGAGGCTATGGCCGCAGTCGTATGGGAAGTATGATGGGAGCCAGTCAAACGCCACAAGGTCCTACGGAAGAACCTCCAACTGCTGCTGAAATTGCTGAAGAGCGTTTGCCTGATTATGTAGCAGAATTTGAACTAGATCCTTTTCAGACTGAAGTTCTTCGCACCTATTTAGAAGATTATTTCAATAAGGTAATGGGGCTTCAAAAAGATGAAACCAAAGATGCCGAAACAATGCGTAAAGATTTTGAGCGTATGCAAAATGAATTCAAAGCAGATCTTAAATCAATCCTCACCGAAGAAGAAGTAGAAAAACTCATTGCGATGGATTTCTCAAATTCGGCGGTGCGGAAACGAAAGAAAAACCGTGATAATTAAATCATTATAACCAGCATTGAGATTTACCGATTTTTAGTCTAATTGAATCTCAAAACGGAATTTAAAAGGTGCCTAGAGCACCTTTTTTTATTGGGGTTTAATACGTAATTTAGAGTTGATTTTAAACTCTTATAATGCGTAAAATACTTCTCCTATTTGTTTGCCTTTTCTTCTTAAATATACCTTTTTCTTACAGCCAGATTTTACCGGAACGCGACCGGGCAGTGCTCGTTGATAAAATTCTCTCTGAGCGTTTTAAGCGGGTTTTACCTGATGTTATGTCGCGCAGCGGCATTGATATGTGGGTGCTCATTACACGAGAATATAATGAAGATCCGGTGGTACGAACTATGTTGCCGGCAACTTGGCTCAATGCAAGAAGACGCACAATGCTTGTATTTTATTGGGATGATGAGCGCTTTAAGTTAGAAAAACTAGCGGTAGCCCGATATAATATTGGTGACAACATTACTTCGGCGTGGGATAAGGAAAAGGAGCCGGATCAATGGAAAGCGTTGATGGAGCTTATTACAAAATACAATCCGCAAAAAATAAGCTTAAATTATTCTGATAACTACGGAATTGCAGACGGAATTTCAAAAACAGATTATGAGCTGTTTATAAAAGCACTTCCCGAAAACTATAAGAACAAGGTTGTTTCAGCTGAAGATCTCGCGGTAGGTTGGATCGAAACCCGCACGGCTCTTGAAATGCAATTGTTTGAAGAATTGGTGGGTATCACGCACGATATTATTCAAGAGGCATTTAGTTCAAAGGTGATTACACCGGGAAAAACAACCACCGAAGACGTGGTGTGGTTTTTAAGACAAAAGGTTACCGATATGGGACTGGAGACCTGGTTTCACCCTACTGTGGACCTTCAACGTGACAGCGAACCTTTAGAAAGTCATATCACTGCCTTTACCAATCACAGCGAAGGCCAGGTAATTCAGCCGGGAGATTTATTGCATTGTGATTTTGGGATCACCTATTTAGGCTTAAATACAGATTGTCAGCAACACGCTTATGTCTTAAAAGATGGTGAAACTCAAGCCCCGGAATTTTTAAAGGAAGCGTTTAAAAAAGGAAATCAACTTCAAGACATACTAACCGGTAATTTCGCAACCGGAAAGTCGGGTAATGCAATTTTAAAAGAATCACTTGAAGAAGCTAAACAAGCCGGACTTCAACCTTCTATCTACACGCATCCACTAGGCTTGTATGGGCATTCTGCCGGGCCAACCATTGGGATGTGGGATGCACAAGAAGGTGTGCCGGGATCTGGTGATTACCCGTTGTATGAGAATACGACCTATGCGATAGAATTAAACACCACGGTGACGCTACCGCAATGGGATAAAGACATTCGCATTATGCTCGAAGAAGATGGCTTCTGGGGCGCTAACGGATTCAAATATATCAATCAACGTCAGGAATCTTTGCTGCTGCTGAAATAAAGCATCTTTCTATTTTAGAGCACCGCTTCAGACTATGTTAGGCTTGCTGAGCGGTTAATTTTGCACGCTTTTTTCGCAGAAGCATTACACTAATTGATAATAATATTCCGCCAAAGGCTAGACAAGCACCTACTAATTCAGGAGTCGTATAGCCATAACCCGCTGCTATAGGTAAACCTCCTAAATAAGCGCCTACCGCATTGGCGATATTAAATGCAGCTTGATTCACAGAAGAAGCAAGCATTTCAGACTCTTTAGCAGATTTGATCATCAACATTTGTATGGAAGGTGCAGTAGAAAACGCAAACGCGCCGGTAACAAACACCATCAACAACATCGCCCATTGAATAGGAGCGATCAGCGAAATGGTAATCAAACAAAGCGTCATCGCGCTCAGCAAAATGGCAGTAGCTTTTATGGGTGAAAACGTATCAGCAAGTTTTCCTCCCAGAACATTTCCGCAGGTCATTCCTAATCCTGCGAGCATTAAAATGAAGATCACCATATCATTGTCAAAGCCACTCACTTCGGTAAGCAGCGGGGTGATGTAGCTGTACCACGCAAAAAAACCACCGGTACCAATGGCAGTAATTCCTAGAATAAGCCAGAGTTCTGTACGCTTAAAGATTTTCAATGCTTGTTTTATAGGAATAGGTTCAGATTTTTCAATCTTCGGAAGCCAGAATCGAATGGCTAAAACCGTAATCAGTCCTATTACTACTACGATCATAAAAGTGTAGCGCCACGAAATATTATGCCCTACGTAAGTCCCTAGCGGAATCCCAATAATATTGGCAACGGTAAGTCCGCTAAACATCATAGCCACGGCACTTGCTGCTTTTTCCTTTGCAACAAGCCTACTGGCGACAACGGCACCAACGCCAAAAAACGCTCCGTGCGGTAAGCCCGAAAGCAATCTTGAGATCAGCATCAGTCCGTAGCTTGATGCAAATACAGATAAAGAGTTAAAAACGGTAAAGGCTATCATTAGCGAAAAAAGAATCTTTTTAGGCGAATAGTTGCCTGCGATTCCCACAAGTATTGGTGCGCCAATAACTACGCCTAGCGCGTAAGCAGAAATAAAATGCCCCGCCTGCGGAATGGTTATATTCAAGTCTTTAGCAACGTCAGGTAAAATACCCATCATCACAAACTCAGTCATACCAATACCAAAACCACCTATTGCTAACGCGATCAGACTCTTTTTAAACATGTAAAGTGTTTTTAATTACCTGTCAAACCAAATGGCAGGATACAATCTGGCAAAGATAGGATAGTTATTTGGGCTTAAACTATGTTGACTTAACCGATTTAGTCACTAAAAAAGTGCAAAATACAACAGGTGTCTTTGAGAAGGTTCAGTTTGTGGAGGTTGCCTGCTAAACTTGAATTACTCCTAAATTGAATTTCTTTTCAATAGGAGCGTGGTTAGCAGCCTCAATACCGGTAGAAATCCATTTACGCGTATCTAACGGATCAATAATGGCGTCAGTCCAAATTCTGGAAGCTGCATAATAGGGTGAAACCTGCTCATCGTAGCGTGCTTTAATTTTGTCGTAAAGTTCCTTTTCCACTTCGGGCGTAATCTCTTTACCCTGCTTTTTGAGGGAAGCCGTCTCAATTTGAAGTAAAACTTTTGCAGCGCTATTTCCGCTCATAACTGCCAATTCCGCCGAAGGCCAAGCAGCGATCAGTCGAGGATCATAAGCTTTTCCGCACATCGCATAATTTCCGGCGCCGTACGAGTTACCAACTACAATGGTGAATTTAGGAACCACGCTATTACTAACGGCATTAACCATTTTTGCTCCATCTTTAATAATGCCGCCGTGCTCACTTTTGCTCCCCACCATAAAACCGGTAACGTCTTGTAAGAAAACAAGCGGTATTTTTTTCTGATTGCAATTGGCAATAAAACGAGTGGCTTTGTCTGCACTGTCGCTGTAAATCACTCCGCCAAACTGCATCTCGCCTTTTTTGGTTTTTACGATCTTACGTTGATTGGCCACAATGCCTACCGCCCAGCCGTCAATGCGCGCATAGGCGGTAATGAGCGTTTGACCATATCCTTCTTTGTATTCTTCAAATTCAGAATTATCAACCAGCCGCTTTATGATTTCGGTCATATCATATTGGTCGCTGCGTTTGGCAGGTAGAATTCCGTAGATATCTTTAGGATCTTCCTTAGGTTTAGCTGCATCAATACGGTTAAAACCGGCTTTTTCAAAATCACCAATTTTACCCATTATATTTTTGATTCGGGTGAGTGCATCTCGATCGTCTGTAGCTTTATAGTCCGTTACACCACTAATCTCGCAGTGTGTGGTTGCGCCGCCCAGCGTTTCATTATCTATAGTTTCGCCAATGGCAGCTTTGACAAGGTAGCTTCCGGCGAGAAAAATACTTGCCGTTTTATCTACGATCATTGCTTCATCGCTCATAATTGGTAAGTAAGCACCACCGGCGACACAACTGCCCATTACCGCACTTATTTGCGTAATGCCCATACTACTCATCACCGCGTTATTTCTAAAAATGCGGCCAAAATGCTCCTTATCAGGAAAAATCTCATCTTGCATTGGTAAATACACACCTGCACTGTCTACCAAGTAAATAATGGGCAGTCTATTTTCGATACTAATCTCTTGCGCGCGTAAATTCTTTTTTCCGGTGATCGGGAACCAGGCACCTGCCTTTACCGTAGCATCATTAGCAACAACAATACATTGCTTACCGCTGATGTGGCCCATTTTGACCACCACACCACCACTGGGGCAGCCCCCGTGTTCTTCATACATTCCTTCTCCGGCAAAAGCGGCGATCTCAATGGCTTTTTCGGCGTCGTCCAATAAAAAATCAATACGTTCTCGAGCTGTTAATTTTCCTTTTTCGTGGTGTTTTGCGATGCGCTTTTCGCCACCACCCAATTGCACTTTAGCAAATCGGCGTTTTAAATCAGAAACTAAAAGTTTGTTATGGTCTTCGTTTTTATTGAACTTAATATCCATTGAAATAATATGTAAGAGTAGTTTTTAGATTGCTAAAAAATACTCGTGAAGTGTATTAATGTGTGTGAACGAAAATACGAAATCACGGGCTTATGAAATCGTTATACTTATGTGAAAAACGCGATATTTGCGTTTTAATGGAATTCCCGGTGATGCGTTGTGCGCTTATGAAACTTAGGTTGTAGTATTGCATTCTGGGCTGTAACTTCCCAAAATAGAATAAATAAACGATTATGATGAATAAGAATACAGTATTGGGCTGGGCAACTTTTATAATGATTGTTGTAGGGCTTGGTCTTATTGCAATGGGCGCTTTTAAATATTCTGAAGTTGCCGGTTGGGGTTTTGCTTCGGTAGGTATTGGTTTTTTTGCAATCGCCTGGGTTTTTAATGCATTAAAAGGAAGGGTTTAATGGAAGAAGCACTTTTAAAAGAACAGCTTCTGAAACATCTCAAAGGGGGTGAAGCCTTTACTCCGGTAAGCGAGTTGCTAGATAAAATTTCCTTTAAAAAATCAGGAAAACGACCGTTAGGGCTGCCGTATTCTTTTTACGAAGTTTTTTATCATATGGTCTATGCGCAAAAAGATATTTTAGACTTTTGCATTGCCGAAGAATATAATACGCCTTCTTGGCCTAAAGATTACTGGCCGGGGAGCAATACCGCTGCTACCAAAGAAGAATGGCAGGCATTGCAACAGCAGTTTTATACAGATCAGGAAGCCTTGCGGGAGTTTATCGATACAACAGATTTGAGTCTGTTGGATACCCCTAAGAACGGCAAGGAACAAACTATAGTGCGCGAGCTCGCGTTAGTCCTAGAACACAATGCTTATCATACAGGCCAGCTTGCTATAATTCTTAGGTTATTGGGCTTACTATAACACGTATTTTTGCGTTAGGTTCAACAGCATATTTATAATTTTAGATTTAAACAAACGACTATGAGTGACGATAAAAAAATAATATTTTCAATGACCGGGGTGAGTAAAACCTTTCCCGGTGCCAATACTCCGGTACTTAAAAATATCTACTTGAGTTTTTTCTACGGAGCAAAAATTGGAATTCTGGGGCTTAACGGTTCGGGGAAATCTACTTTGCTCAAAATCATTGCAGGTATAGATAAGAATTATCAGGGGGATGTAACTTCAGATAAGGAGTTTTCTGTGGGGTACTTAGAACAAGAACCACAACTGGATGATGAGAAAACGGTGCTTGAGGTGGTTAAAGAAGGAGCCGCAGATACCGTTGCGATCTTAGATGAGTACAACCAGATCAATGATCAGTTTGGCTTAGAAGAAGTATATAGCGATCCTGATAAGATGGAAAAACTAATGAACCGTCAGGCCGTGCTTCAGGATGAGATAGATGCACGTGGGGCGTGGGAGTTAGATAATAAACTAGAAGTTGCGATGGATGCGTTACGTACGCCTCCCGCTGATCAGAAGATTGGTGTGCTTTCGGGCGGGGAACGCCGCCGTGTAGCCCTTTGTAGACTGTTGCTTCAAGAACCTGATGTATTGTTACTTGATGAGCCTACCAACCATTTAGATGCAGAAAGCGTTCACTGGTTAGAGCATCATTTGGCGCAATATAAAGGGACGGTAATCGCTGTAACGCACGACCGTTATTTCTTGGATAACGTGGCCGGTTGGATTTTAGAACTTGACCGTGGAGAGGGAATTCCGTGGAAAGGAAACTACTCTTCTTGGTTAGACCAGAAATCCAAGCGTATGGCCCAAGAGCAAAAGCAGGCGAGCAAGCGTCAAAAAACATTAGAACGGGAGTTAGAATGGGTGCGTATGGCTCCAAAGGGGCGTCAAGCCAAGCAAAAGGCGCGTTTGAGCAATTATGATAAATTACTTTCTCAGGATCAAAAACAAACCGATGAGAAATTAGAGATCTATATTCCTAACGGGCCGCGTTTAGGTACTAACGTGATCGACGCTAAAGGCGTGAGTAAAGCCTTCGGCGAAAAGTTGCTTTATGAAGATTTGAATTTTGTGCTTCCGCAGGCAGGAATCGTAGGTGTTATTGGTCCTAACGGTGCCGGTAAAACCACGATCTTTAAAATGATTATGGGAGAGACCGAGCCAGATAAAGGTGAGTTTACCGTAGGAGAAACTGCAAAGATCGCATACGTAGATCAGTCGCATAGTAATATTGATCCGGAGAAAACCATTTGGGAAAATTTCAGCGATAAGCAAGAACTGATTATGATGGGCGGGCGCCAAGTGAATAGTAGAGCGTATTTAAGCCGATTTAATTTCAGTGGAAGCGAGCAAAATAAAAAAGTGAGTATGTTATCTGGTGGTGAACGTAACCGCTTGCACTTAGCGATGACCCTTAAAGAAGAAGGGAACGTACTTTTACTTGATGAGCCTACTAACGACCTTGATGTAAACACGCTGCGTGCGCTTGAAGAAGGTCTTGAGAACTTTGCAGGTTGCGCAGTAGTGATCTCTCACGACCGTTGGTTCTTAGACAGAATTTGTACGCATATTTTAGCTTTTGAAGGAGATAGCCAGGTGTATTTCTTTGAAGGTGGTTTTTCTGATTACGAAGAAAACAAGAAAAAACGTCTGGGCGGTGATCTCATGCCTAAACGTATTAAGTATAAAAAGCTGGTGCGATAATCTAAGCACTAAGTGTATTCAAAATCCTCACGTGATTCTTCGCGTGAGGATTTTTATTTTAAGTATTTTTAGTCAGAATCATAAATCAATTTAGTGTGAGTCTTAAAGATTTAAAAGTCATTGCTTTTGACGCCGATGACACCTTATGGGTCAATGAAACCTTTTTTAGAGATGCCGAAGTGGCATTCGCCAAACATTTATCTACTTATGGTGATGAGGATGAGATCGTTCAAAAACTTTTAGATACCGAAATAAAAAACTTGGACACCTATGGTTACGGCATTAAAGGGTTCACCTTATCAATGTTAGAAACTGCGCATAGATTGATGGGTGATCAAATGCAGGCCGATACGATAGATTTTATTCTCAATAAAGGGAAAGAGATGCTCGCCGAGCCGGTAGAATTGCTTCCGCATATAGAAGAGGTGCTAGAGCAACTTGCTAAGAAATATAAACTTGTAGTAGCGACCAAAGGCGATCTGCTAGATCAAGAGCGCAAGTTGATTAAAAGCGGACTGATCGATTATTTTCATCACGTGGAGATCGTTTCTGACAAAAAGGAAACGCAATACAAGAAACTAGTCAAGCATCTAGATATTGCGCCCCACGAGTTTTTAATGATCGGTAATTCGCTAAAGTCTGATGTGATCCCGGTACTGGCTATGGGTGGTTATGCGTTTCATATACCCTTTCATACTACGTGGTCTCACGAGCAGGTAGATGATGAGATCAATCACTCCAAATTTAAAGCGCTTAAAAGTGCCTACGAACTTTTAGACCTCTTGTAATTGTTATTGCCTGCGCGGAAGAAAACTGCGCAGAATATAAATAAGCACAGCGATACCCAGCCCAAAGAGTAAACCTTTGCCAAAACTGGGTTGAAAAAAACAGATAATGATCGCAAAAGCGGCTAAGACTGCAAACAAAATGGCCGCTCGTTTGTGTTCTTCTTTCATAGAATCAAAGATACAGATATGCGATTTTAATTATAAGGTATTAATAAAAAATTAAAAGAGCTGCATTAGTCTTTTTTGTATGTTTGACCCCGATTTCAAATGCAGGTTTTGCTGTTTTTTACGTTAAAAAACAGTAAATTAAGAGGTCTTTATGATCGCTTTTGTACACTTTTGAATCAGCTTTAACGTTAATATTTAAAACCGAATCTAATCAAAGCATTATTTATTTATGGAGAATGAAAATAAAAACACAGGTATAAAGATCGTTACCGGTATTCTTGCCGTACTTCTTGTGGTTGCCGGTGCATTTGCTATTAAACTGTACAATCAGGAAAAAAATACAAAAGCCGAACTGACCGAGGAAAAAGAACTGGTTCTTAATGATCTTAAACAAATGGTTACCAAGTACGACGCGGTAATTGAAGAGAACAATCTAAAAGACACCGAACTCAATCAGGCAAGAGATCGTATTCAAGTCTTGATCGATTCTGTACAGCAGATGGATGCGAGTATCTCTGTTTTACGTCGCTACCGTGATGAGGTGTATAAGCTTAAAAAAGAACGTGAATTTTTATTTGCGCAGAACGACAGCTTAAAAGGGATGAACAAAATGCTTGCAATGCGTGTTGACAGTACAAGCTATGAACTTGAAGTGTCAAAAATGAAGCGCGACAGTCTTGCGATGGTAAAAGAAGAGTTGGCTGAAAAAATAGCCCTTGGCGCAAGTCTTGCTGCTAATAAATTGGTAGGAACTGGAGTCATTGTCAGAAACAGCGGGAAGCTTGTAGAAAACGACAATGCACGTCGTGTAGATCGCATCAGAGCGTGTTATACCGTGCCGCAAAACCGTATCGCAGATGCCGGCGATAAGCAATTATACGTTCAGGTTTTAGACCCTCAAAACAATATTTTAGGTGAAAATAAAACCGTTAAATTAGATAGTGTTACTTCGGTAACATACAGTGCGATCTCTAAATTTTACTATGAGAAAACCGCTTTAGATATCTGTGAGAACATCGCTCCTAAAGGTGGCGAATTTGCAAAAGGTCTTTACAAGATCAACATCTTTGATGGTGGAAGAATGATCGCAACCACTAACTTGGTTTTAGATTAATCCTGTAATCATTCAGTATAAAAAAAGCTTCGGAGATCCTCCGAAGCTTTTCTTTTTTAAGACTGTTTATATAAATCTATTTTCCGCCATTGGCGCGTAAATCTTCTAAGCAGAACTCGCCAAAAGTGGGTAGATTATTCATTGCAGTACTGGTCGCATCAGCAACCGTTTGAAAATACATCAGGCAATCTTCTTGATCACAGTGTTTATTTGGAGTTTCGCCTCCATCGTCATCTGCAGTTTCATCTTCGTGGTCACGTACCATTTCGGTACCTAGATTCACTAAACCAAATAAATGCCCAAATTCGTGCTCGGTAGTAATAGTTTCCAGTTGTGTGAGGCTAGGTCCAGTAATGCCACGACTAAATTCTCTCAGTGTAGTACCAAAAATAATGCACGACGTGTTGCGATAGGCAGTACCTAAAATGCGGCTGTTACCTTCATCGCTTTCAGAATTCTGATCGGCAAAAAATACCCAAACGCCTAAAGCATCGCCTTCGTTAAAAACGGTTCGGTTATCATTTTCGATTGCAACATATTCATCGCGGTTGAGCGATCCTACGCTCGTAGCGGGTACCACCGTTTCTGTAAAAGTCACACCATCAGGTTTGTTTAGGCGCTCAGTAAAAAAGGATCTCAAATTACTCAGCGTAGTTTCTGAAGGTTTAAAACCATCTACATAAGCGATCTCTACATTCATTGACGTGAATTCTTCGGCGCTTAAAAAGTCTCTCGCCGAACTTCCCAAAGCTTGTTTGTTAGCCAGTGTAGGATCAGCAGGGGTGTTGTCGCTATCGCTTCCGCTGGAACACGATAAAATTAAAAAGGTAAAAAGTAGGGTGAAGTAGGGGGTAATCTTGTGTAAAGTCATTGTTTAAATTTAAGTGCGGCTAAAATAACTAAACGTTTTAGCTTAAGGTCTTGTTGTATAGGGTTTATGATGTTTTTAATACTTACGTGGTTTTTTACGAAGTAGTTTTTATTAGTCTTGCAAGAAAATCATAATGCGGTCCGTCACAGATTTTTTCACACGTAAAACCTGCTTTTGTTGCTTCGGTTTTCAAGGTTTTGTAATCGAGGTATAACCAGTCAAACGCAGGAGAAGTTTGCTTTTTGTATTGAATTTTAAAAGTGACTTCGCCATAATAATCCCGGCTTGCATCACGCCAATAACTCCCGTCTTCTTCCTCATACATAAAAGCAATATCGCTAGAGTCTACAAGGATCTGGCCGCCGGGTTTGAGTAGGCTGCGTAAATGGGTTAAATACCCTTCAGTATTTTTAAGTGTTTGAAAAATACCGGTACCATTCATCATTAACAGGAGGGTATCGTAACCGTTTTCATCATAATCCAATACATCAGAAACAACCGTTTTTTTAATACCGCGATTTTTGCAAACTTCGATGGCACCTTCTGAGATGTCTAAGGCCAAAACATCAATACCCTTATCTTGAAGATAAAGCGAATGGCTGCCGGCGCAAGCGCCAATATCCAGGGTTTTTCCTTGGGCGAGCTCGAGTGCCTCTTGTTCAACCAGAGGCATTTCTTCATAACTGCGGAAAAGATAAGGTACAGGTATCTCGTCATCTTCGGTAAGCGAGGAGATCACCGTAATGTCTTCTGTATAGTTTTCGTTATAAAAATCAAGAAGTGCTTGACCAAATATATCCGGGTTTTGAGAATCTTTTTCGGCCATAAACTAAGGGTGCTTTAAATGCTTATTTTTACGGTATGGATGAATTTATTGAGCAGCTGCCCAATCTTGCCAAAGATAAGCATAAAGAGACTGCTGCCTATTTTAAAAAGCTGAAGCGAAAACCGCCCAAAGATCTGGATTATCAAATGCAGGAATTGCATGATGAGGAATTTGAGCGTACCGATTGTCTCACCTGCGCAAATTGCTGTAAGACTACTGGTCCGCTTTTTACCGATAGAGATATTTCCCGAATCGCGAAGCATTTTAGAATGAAAGACGCGCAATTTATAGATACTTATTTACGCATTGATGAAGACAACGATTATGTGCTGCAAGAAGTGCCGTGTACATTTCTGGGAGCAGATAATTATTGTATGATCTATGATGTTCGCCCAAAAGCCTGTGCCGAATTTCCTCACACAGACCGAAAGAAATTTCAGCAAATCACAAATATCACTTTAAAGAATGTTGCTATTTGTCCGGCCGCGTATAACATTGTTGAGCAAATGAAAGAACGTATCAAACTCAAATAATTCCTATGAAAAACATTATAAAAATTCTATTTCTAGCACTGACTGCAACAGGTTTTAGCCAACAGATAGATGCCGATAAAAGTGCCTTTGCACATACGTTTTCTATTGTGGCACGTGATGCTGAGACCGGTGAAATGGCGGTAGCTGTGCAAAGCCATTGGTTTAGCGTGGGTTCTCTGGTGAGTTGGGGGAAGAGCGGAGTAGGAGTAGTTGCTACTCAGTCTTTTGTTAATCCTTCCTATGGGCCTAAAGGTTTAGCCTTGATGCAGGAAGGAATGTCTGCGGAAGCTGCGCTTGAACAACTTATCGCCGAAGATGAGGGTAAAGCCTATCGGCAAGTTGCTTTCTTAGATGTCAACGGAAATGCTTCAGCCTACACGGGTGAAAAATGTGTGGTATATGCGAGTCAAATAACCGGAGACAATTTTTCCGTGCAGGCCAATATGATGTTGACGGATCAAACGGTTCCTGCGATGGCGGAAGCTTTTGAGAAGTACGGCGAACTTCCGTTAGCTGAGCGAATGGTTGAAGTTTTAAAAGCAGCACAGGCTGCCGGTGGCGATATCCGCGGAAAGCAATCTGCAGCATTGATCGTAGTAGGGCCAGAATTGGTTGAGAATCCTTGGGAAGAATATAAGATCAATTTGCGTGTAGATGATCACCAAAACCCCATTGAAGAATTAGACCGTTTACTGAAGGTTGCCCGAGCATACGAGTATATGAATCGCGGTGATTTAGCTGTAGAAGCAGGCGATATGCCCGAAGCTTTAAAACAATATGGCTCTGCCGAAACGATGTTTCCTGACAATTTGGAAATGAAATTCTGGAAGGCGGTAGCGATGGCCAATGATGGTCAGCTTCAAAAAGCCAAACCTATTTTCAAGATGATTTTTGAACATGATAAAAACTGGCGCGAAATGATAGGACGCTTGGTAAAACCGGGATTGCTTACCGTGAGCGCATCAGAAGTAGCGGAAATTCAGAAATTATAATTCAATTTATAGTTTTTAGAACGCATAAAAAATGCCTGAGTAACGTACTCAGGCATTTCTATTTTATATTTAATCGACTCTAGTCGTCTAGACCGCCGCGACGGTTTCCATCACGAGGTTCAGGCCAAGTCATTTGCTCACCTGTTCTTTTATTAACCGGTAGTACAATTTGGTCACGAGAAGTTTTCTCATCGTCTTCACTCGCCATATACGCTAAGACAGCGGTCAGGATCGCATTGTTTTGCACGTCATCCCAAACGATCTTATCATAGGTATCGCGGTTGGTATGCCACGTGTAGTTCCAGTAATTCCAGCTTAGCGAGCTTAGGTTAAACGCAGGAGCGCCAGCCGCTACAAAAGAAGCGTAGTCAGAACCACCACGCCCCGGAGCTCCAGGAAAATGCGTTTCAATTGATGCTACTTCATCAGGAACTGCATTTAACCAACGACCTAGATAGTCGTAAGCATTTAAAAATCCGTTTCCTGAAATATTAGCTACACGACCTGTACCATTATCTTGGTTGAATACTGCTTGAACGCCTGCTACGATCTCAGGATGATCTTTTACAAAAGAACGCGACCCATTCAGTCCCTGCTCTTCACTGCCCCAATGTCCTACAAGAATGGTGCGTTTTGGGTTAGGGTATACTTGCTTCAAGATGCGCATAGCTTCCATCATTACCAAGGTTCCGGTACCGTTGTCTGTTGCGCCCTGGCCACCATCCCAAGAATCAAAATGCGCAGAAAGAATCACATACTCCTCAGGTTTTTCACTTCCTTTTATTTGAGCAATGGTATTAAACGTGGGTTGTTCACCCAATTCTTCAGACTCTGCAACCACTTTGATCACAGGCTTGTCGCCATAATCTGCAAGACGGTAAAGCAGGCCGTAATCTTCTAAAGCGATATCTACCATTGGGATTTCTTCAGTATAGGCAGAAAATACTTTGTTTACACCAAAACCGCGTGACCAATTGCTGGTAATCACACCTACAGCACCGGCTTCTTCTAATATTTTAGGAAGCTCTCTTGAAGAATATCCTGTAGCTTTAATGCGTGCATTCCAGGCGTCATTGAGTGCATCACGATCTTTTTTCATTTTCTCAAAAGACTCAGGAGTCGCCCATTCTTCCCAATTGTCATCAGGTCTACCGGTAGGTTGTGGCATAGAAACCAAAACAAATTTCCCAGCTACCTGAGAAAGCATATTTTTAAAGCTAACCGAATCTTTAGCCTCTGGAAGTACTATAACTTCGGCTTCTACACCTTTTGATTTGGTTGCAGGAGACCAGGCTAATTGCATACCCTCAAGGCTTACCCGGCGCGGACTTACCAAATCGATGTGCGTGATTCCGCGATCCCAACCTTTCCAGACGCCCCATTGTTGATTTTCAGCATCGATGCCCCAATCAGAATAGGTTTCAACAGCCCAATCATGCGCGTGCTTCATTTCTGGAGAGCCCACCAGACGTGGTCCTACTACATCAAGAAGTTGGTGCGCAAGAAGTTTAAGTTGTGAATTTTCGGTTGCTTCTTTGACGATCGCCTCAACCGTTTCTTCTTGCGTTTGAGCAAAAAGCCCTGAGCTTAGGCTAGCGCCAAGCAAGCATAAGTAAAACGTTTTTTTCATTTAAATAAAATTAAGTGCTAAATAGTGTTAGACCTTAAAATTAAGATTTCGTACGCTACTGTTGACTAAAAAGATGCAATAATAGCAGGTATCTTTTTATGAGATAAGAAGTTCCTATATATAGAAAAAAATCAGAATCAATCAGCGATGGCACTTAAGACGATGTTTCTGAATTTCCAGCCGGTCTCATCGCCGCCAACTTTTTGGGTTTGCTTCATAATGATCCCAATGAGTTGCTCTTCAGGATCTGCAAAATACTGGGTGTTAAAATAGCCGCCCCACTCAAAAGTTCCTGCACTTCCTTTGCCGCCTTTGGCCGCACCTAGATCATCAACAACGCTAAACGCAAGGCCGTGATGCGACCCATTACCTTTCCATATTTCCCCTATTTGATTGCTCAAAATAAAATCAACCGTTGTGCGGCTTAGTATTCGGTTTCCATTGAATGTTCCTTTATTGAGATACATCTGAAGAAATTGTGCATAATCTACTGGCGTACTTGATAATCCTGCTCCACCGGAGAAGAAAGTCATTTTTCCTTTTTTAGGATAATCAGGGTCATAAAATGTTGTCGGGAAATCAATCCATCTTCCATCCTCTTTGGTTTGAACAGCTACCAGCAGATCTTGCTTTTCTTTGGGTAGGTAGAAGTAGGTATTGTGCATGGCTAAGGGCTCAAAGATTTCTGTTCTAAAGAATTCGTCAAGCGGCTTCCCTGAAATAATTTCAATAAAATAACCCAATACATCAAGCCCTTCGCTATAGGTGAAGTTGTCGCCCGGATTGTGATGCAGTGGCAATTTTGCCAGTTTTTTGACACTTTCTTCAATTGTGATTTTTTCGGTGGTAAAAAGATCAGTCACACCAGCAGCATCATAGATTTTTTTGAATCTGGGATCGCCATCAATTTGACCGTAACCAATTCCTGAAGTATGGGTAAGCAAATGTCTAATAGTTATAGGGCGCACAGCGGGATGAGTGGTGTAGCTTCCGTCAGGTAGGAGGGAGTCCAGAACTTGAGCATCTTTAAACTCCGGAATGTATTTAGAAATGGGATCGTCGAGTTGAAATTTTCCGCGTTCCCAAAGAATCATTACTGCGGTTGAGGTGATGGCTTTGGTTTGAGATGCGATCCTAAAAATCGAATTACTATCAAGCGCTTCGCCCTGAGCATTAGCAGCGCCAAAAGCTTTATGATAAACAAGTTTTCCGTTGCGGGCTACTAAAGCTACCATTCCCGGCACTTGTTTTTCTGCGAGAGCTTCAAGCGCCATCGTATCAAGATAAGAGAGTCTAGAGCTGCTCATTCCGGCTGCTTCGGGTTGTACTTTGGGGAGCAGATTTTCTTGTGCAAAGAATTGAACATGAACGAGAATTGCGCAAATACATAGCCAGCGCAGGCTAAAAGATTTTTTCATAATGGAACGGGTTAGTTGCAAAAAAATACCTCAGAATTTCTTCTGAGGTATAAATTTAAACTTAATTCAATTCAAAAATTAATATATAGTTTGCGTGATCACTTAATGCTGCTGTTCGCTTTGCCCAACGTAATCACCCGATTGCTGCCTTTAACCGGCTTACTATTGATAAACTTCTCTTCAACTAAACGCACTTGTTTGTTTTGAGTTTCGTACTGCGCTAAAGTTAACTTTAAGGTATGATACCCAACCATATTAAAAAGAATGGTGTCTTGTTGCTCCAGTCCGTGTGCTTGCTCGAAGTAAAAGATACCGTCGTTTTTAGAAGTCACTCCTTTTTTGATAGACTTGATAAAAACATTTACTCCTTCAATAGGTTCTTGAGTTTTAGCATCGGTAATCGTACCGTACAGACGTTGCCCGTAAAATGGGACGCTGAAAAAAAAGGCACAAACAAGAATTATAATAGATTTCATAGCTCAATCGTTATCGGATTTGTATTCAACACGGATTCAGAAAACTAAATCAGCGGATAAATATAACTATTTCGTTGTAGATAAAAAGTTAATTCTTCAGATAAGTACGTTAAACCCCAGTTAGCCGATGTCTGCTCTATGGATACAAGACATATTTTTGGCGAAGTACTTTGAACGCTTCTAGGCCATCCTGCCAACTTGCTCTAATTTCCTGCATAGAAGCTCCACTTTCTATTTGCTGTTGTAACTGTTCGGTGCCGGCGTGTGCTGTGAAATTTTTAGTGTTGAAGAATTCCTTTTTCTTTTCGTAATTGCGGTAGGCGTCTATAATAAATTGAAGATCAACTTCTTGAAGTTTTGGTAGCATTCGCAAGTCTAAACCATTGCAGGTTTCTCCGTTGAATTTTGGGTTTTTAGAGCCAAAATTGGGTTGCGGCGTATAACTAAAGGGATATTGCTCTTGTGGAAGAAACGGGGAACCAATGATCTGAAACTGCATTTCAGTCCCGCGACCGGCATTTAACGTTGTGCCCTCGCACAAGCCAAGACTTGGGTAAAGCATAATCGATTGATCATTGGGTAAGTTGGGAGAAGGGCGCACCGGTAGGGAGTAAGCTAAATCGTGCGCATAATTTTGCATAGCGACCACGGTAAGTTTTGCTGGCTGCGCTGTTTGAAGCCAGCCTTCTTGATTCATCATCTGCGCATATTCGCCAATGGTCATCCCGTGTACAAGCGGAACACCGGCATGCATTCCTAAAAAACTGGTATGCGCTGCTTCCATAATGGGTCCGTCTACATAGCTTCCATTAGGATTGGGCCGATCTAAAACAACTAAAGGAATCGAAGCTTCAGCTGCAGCCTGCATGACATAATGTAAAGTAGCGATATAGGTGTAAAATCTAACGCCTACATCTTGAATATCAAAAACAATAACATCTACTCCGGCCAATTGCTCTGGCTTTGGTTTTTTATTGTTTCCGTATAAAGAAATCACCGGTAAACCGGTTTTAGGATCTTTCCCGTCTTTGACCGCTTCCCCTGCATCTGCAGTGCCTCGAAAACCGTGCTCCGGAGAAAACACTTTTACAATATTGATCTGATGCGCGACTAAAGAATCTACTAAATGAGTATATGCTTTTTCGCTTGATGATGAGGCTTTGAGAATAAGGGAACTAGGGTTGCCAACAACTGCAACCTTTTTGTCTTTTAATAAGGGGAGATAAACTTCCGTGCGATTGGCGCCAAGAACGATGGGTGCAGGTTCTGGAGTTTTAGTTTTTGCCAGCACGTCATTTTGTGACTTGGGAGATGGCAGGCTTTGATTTTTAGTTCCGGGCGTGTTTCCGCAGGAAATACTAATTACAAAAACTAAAAAAAAGGTACTTTTGAATAAACGAAACGCCATAGGACGATTGAATTTTGAATATTTTACAGCTAAACGCATAATTGGCGCCAAGAAGTATAAAAGTAC
Organism: Leeuwenhoekiella palythoae; assembly: GCF_020310025.1. Lineage (GTDB taxonomy): Bacteria > Bacteroidota > Bacteroidia > Flavobacteriales > Flavobacteriaceae > Leeuwenhoekiella > Leeuwenhoekiella palythoae. The sequence continues at coordinate 823,840 of NZ_CP084318.1, read as the reverse complement.
TGCTTCAACCCCTATAATTAAAATTGCAATCATCGCAATAATTCTAGGCGTGGTCATGATGATGATTACCATCGCCACCGGTGTGGGACTTCAGCAAAAGATTAAAGAAAAAGTTTCAGCCTTTAATGGGGATATTATTATTTCTCAATTTGACGGAAATAACAGCGATATCACGCTGAACCCTATTCCAAAAAATCAAAGTTTTTACCCCGATTTTGATGCCGTACCTGAAGTAACTCACGTGCAGGTTACGGCAACAAAAGCCGGTGTGATTCGTACCGCTACAGATTTTGAAGGGATTATTGTAAAAGGCGTAGGAGATGATTACCGATGGGATTATATGCAGGATTTTCTAATTGAAGGTCGTGTTCCTGATTATACCGAAAATCTAAATACAGAAATTCTCGTAAGTCGATATCAAGCTAACCGTTTAGGGTTTAAAAATGGAAATAAAGTAATTGTTTTCTTTTTGAAAGAGGATGGCGGTTTTTTAAATCGAAGGTTTGACATCGTAGGTATTTATGACAGCGGTTTTCAAGAATTTGACGAAAGTTTCATTTTTGCAGATATCAGGCACGTTCAAAAACTCAATAATTGGCCGGCAGATCAAGTAGGTGCGTTTGAGGTTTTTGTCAGCGATTTTGATCGAATCAATGAGATCGGTACAGCGATTTATGAAAACACAGATTCGTTTTTAAATACAATGACCATCACCCAGAAGTACTATTCTATTTTTGAGTGGTTGTCTTTATTTGATTTCAATATCGCACTTATCATAGTGGTGATGATTATCGTTGCGGGGATCAATATGATCGTTGCGTTACTCGTGTTGATTCTGGAGCGTACACCTATGGTGGGTATTCTTAAAGCGCTGGGGGCAAACAACTGGAGTATTAGAAAAATCTTTATGTATAACGCATTGTATTTAGTAGGCGTTGGTTTATTTTGGGGAAACGTCATAGGATTGAGCTTACTCTTATTACAGCATTATTTTGGACTGATCACACTAAATCCTGAGACTTATTATGTGAGTGAGGCTCCTGTTTATATCGATTGGTATTATATCGTGTTGCTTAACGTAGGCACATTTTTGCTTTGCGCATTAATGCTGTTGATCCCGTCTTATGTGGTTACGCGTATCTCTCCGGTGAAAACCATTAAGTTTGAATAATACGGTTTTTACAATTGAGTAGCTCCATACAACAGTTGAGTGTTTTCTAATTGAATAGGTAACTTCTAGCCTTCATCTTTGAGGTGTTAAAACTTCAATTATGGAAACAGCAATACGCACAGCGATTTACATTCACGCTTTTTTTGGTGGAATAGGTTTACTTTCAGGAACCCTCAGTTTAGTCACGAAAAAGGGAGGGAAAGTCCATAAACAATCCGGGAAATGGTTTGTAATAGGAATGTTAGTCAGTTCTGGGCTGTCGTTGCCCATCGCTTGTATGCCGGGACATCACAATCCTTTTTTGTTTTTAATAGGTGTTTTTACTATCTATATGGTTTTGGTAGGCAAGCGCGTATTGCGCTTTAAGCGTAAGACCGCTCAGGTTTCTAAATTAGATTGGGGGATTACCATCACCATGACGCTGCTTTCGGTTTTGATGATCTTATGTGGAATCTTAAATAGTTTCGGAAATAACGTCCTTTTCATTTTCTTCGGAATCATAAGCTTGATGCTGTGCTTTCAGGATTTTAGATTTTGGCGAAAGCCGAGAAGGTCAAAAACCGGATGGCTGTCACAACATATAGGCAAAATAACCGGTGCCTATATTGCTTCGGTGACCGCTTTTCTCGTGGGCGGTATGAAAATGCAAGGGCTTATGGTCTGGATTCTACCTTCAATCATAGGTAACACCTTTATCATCTATTACATCATTAAAGTACGCGGAGGTTTTAAAAAACGAAAAAAAGTCGCTTCTTAAATCTTCTTGAGAAAAACTCAAAATGTTGTTAAACCTTCAGTTGGGGTCGGTTTTTATCTCTAATTTTTGAGAATAATTAATCAGTTGTCGATTTTGATAGAAAATCTTCAAATAGCTGAAAAATTAAAAGAAGACCGCCTGTATGCAATACGCCGAAAATATATTAGAAACCATTGGCAAAACGCCTTTGGTCAAAATGAATAAACTCACTGCAGAACTTCCGTGTTTAGTTTTAGCCAAATACGAAACCTTTAATCCGGGAAATTCTACTAAAGACCGAATGGCTTTAAAAATGGTTGAAGACGCCGAAGCGCAAGGCCTGATCAAACCCGGCGGTACGATCATAGAAGGAACTTCAGGAAACACAGGTATGGGGTTGGCGCTGGCAGCCATCGTAAAAGGTTATACTATGGTCTGTGTGATTTCTGATAAACAGAGTAAAGAAAAAATTGACATTTTAAAGGCTGTGGGGTGCGAGGTTGTGGTTTGCCCCACAGATGTAGATCCAGACGACCCTGAGTCCTATTATAGTACTTCTAAGCGGTTGGCTAAAGAAACGCCTAACTCGTGGTATGTAAATCAATATGATAATCCTAGTAATGCGCAAGCGCACTTTGAATCTACGGGCCCTGAAATCTGGGATCAAACTGATGGGAAGGTCACCCATTTTATTTGTGGCGTAGGAACCGGCGGAACCATTTCTGGAGTAGGAAATTTTTTGAAAAGTAAAAATCCCGACATTAAAATTTGGGGTGTAGATACTTATGGTTCGGTCTTCAAAAAATACCACGAGACCGGTATTTTTGATGAAAATGAGATCTATCCCTACATCACTGAAGGGATAGGGGAGGATATTCTTCCTGAAAATGTGGACTTTAAAATTATTGATGGCTTCACCAAAGTAACTGATAAAGATGCAGCCGTTTATACACGGCGACTAGCACGAGAAGAAGGATTCTTCCTAGGAAATTCGGCTGGTGCAGCGGTCAAAGGCTTGCTGCAATTGAAAGACAAGTTTACCAAAGATGATGTGGTAGTAATCCTTTTTCACGATCACGGAAGTCGTTATATCAACAAAATGTACAACGATGAGTGGATGCGTGAAAAAGGATTTTTAGAGTAACTCTTTTCTAACTTTCTTCACGAGTCATGGTCATCCCTTGAATTTTATAATCTGCGTCTTCCTCGCTACTCTTAACGATCATTGCAGAGCCGTTATACGACATCGTGTTTCCATCTTTGGTAAGAATGGTATATCTAAACGGTAACTTCACATCTGTACCATTTGCGCCTTTTACTACTTGAGGATCTGTGGTGTAGCTTACTGTTGCCGTTTCTACATTGGCGTGTTTCTCAGCAAATTCAGAAGGTGTTGTTCTTTCGCTATTGGACTGAGATAAGGCTTCGTAAGCTTCGTTGGTTTCTCCACGTTCGATGGCATCGAAATAATCATTAATGACTTTTTTAGCGCTGTTGATTTCGGCTAGATCTTCGGGAGAAGTTTCTCCTTCTTGTCCTGAGGTTTGATACATATCTTCAGGGGTAACCTGTTGATTTTTTTCTTCGAGTTCAACCTCGCCTTTATCGTTGGTTTTTCGATCTACACAAGAAGCGAAGATCATTGAAGTAGCTAAAGCTAAAGTTAGCATTGAATTTTTCATAGTTGTATTAGTTTTTGATAAAATTAATCAGCCTTAAGTCTTGAGGCTATTAAGGTTATGCTAAAATTGAATTAACTTTAAGCTAATGAAAGAGGCTTTTTTGCACTATTTATGGCAGTTCAGAAAATTTGAAGGTGCTACTTCAAGTGGGTTGCTGTTGTCTGATGAGCAAAGAAGTATTCAGGTGATTCATCCTGGCGGTTATAACGCACTTGCTGGTCCTGATTTTTTTAATGCGCAGATACGCATTGGCGAGCAGTTGTGGGCCGGAAATGTTGAAGTGCATTTAAAAAGTTCAGATTGGTACCTGCACCGGCACGAGCGCGATCAAGCGTATTCAAATGTAATTCTACACGTGGTCTGGGAAGACGACTGTGAGGTTTTTGACGCAGCAAATTTGCTGATTCCTACTTTGGTATTGAGCGATAAGGTCTCACCACAAATGTTGCAGAGCTACAAGGCTTTGCTAGAAGCAAAGTCCTATAGGTTTATCAATTGCGAGTCAGATTTTGCAGAGGTTGATGCGGCTCTTTTTGAGCATTGGATTGAGCGGTTGTATTTTGATAGGCTGGAGCGTAAAGTAAGTCTTGTTCTTGGAAAATTAGAGTTGGTAACCGGCGATTGGGAAGCTGTTTTGTTTTTGACGCTGGCGCGGAATTTTGGGACGGTGATCAATGCGGATGCTTTTGCAGAACTCGCTCAGATTATTCCGTTTTCAATAGTGCGCAAGTTGGGCCAACAACCGGGACAACTCGAAGCCGCGTTGCTGGGACAAGCGCAAATGTTAGCTGATGATCCTATTGAACAGCAACCAAAACTTTGGAAGAAGGACTATTTATATATAAAACACAAATTTGAATTATCTGAAGGAATTCGGTATCCGATGCAGTTTTTTAAGTTGCGTCCTCCTAATTTTCCGGGCATCCGAATTTCGCAACTCGCGCAATTGTATGAGCAACATCAAGATTTGTTCTCAAAATGTATGGCAGCGCAAACCCGATCAGAACTTCAAAAGTTACTTAAGGTAAGTACTTCAACCTATTGGGAAACCCATTACACTTTTGGAAAACCTCATAAACCCCGAATTAAAAAATTGTCTGATGCTTTTATCGATGTGCTTATCATAAATAGTATAATTCCCTTGAAGTTTGCGTATGCTCAGGCTAAAGGCCTTGATGTGCAAGAGCAATTGTTAGATTTGATGCGTAGCATTCCGCTAGAGAAAAACAGTATTGTAAGTACGTTTGAAAAACTCAAGACTTTTGAGCGTGACGCGTTACACAGTCAGGCTTTGCTACAATTAAAAAGAGAATATTGTGATCTCAATCAATGTTTAAAATGTGAAATAGGTAATTATTTAATTTCGAATTAAGTTTGATAGAATGATTGTTTTTGAAGTGTTGTATTTTGCAGCAGAATAACAGGAACGCGATGAAGTTTATATATGCGATAAGACATTTTTTTGAGCGAAACGGCTTTTACGTAAGTTCAAGACTGGCCGATAGGTTAGGGATTCGCGCTAAAAATGTGCGTTTATTCTTTATTTATTTGTCATTTGCGACTGCGGGTCTTGGGTTTGCGGTGTACTTGGTTTTAGCGTTTTGGCTAAAACTGAAAGATTTGGTGTACACCAAACGCACTTCTGTATTTGATCTATAATTTATGCTGAAAATTTTTAGAAGCCGAATTTACGTAGCCATACTTTTAATCATAAGTATGCTGATGCTTGGTGTGTTTGGGTTTCGGTTTTTAGCAGAATACACCTGGACCGATGCGGTGTATATGACGATGATCACGATAAGTACGGTAGGTTTTGGTGAGGTACAACCGCTTAATGATTCTGCTAAAATTTTTACGGTAATTTTAATTTTAGTGAGCGTGATCGTGCTGGGTTATGCAATATCTATCATCACCGAATATATATTGAGTCGCAGTAATTTTGAACTTATAAAACAACGTAGTGTGCAAAAAAAGATAGACAGTTTAAATAACCACGTGATCGTTGTGGGATTTGGAAGAAATGGTAAGCAAGCAGCGCAAAAACTTACGACCTACGGTCGCCCATTTGTGGTGATCGAGCGCGATGAAGAGATCGTAAATAAATTTCACTCAGACCAGATGTTGTTTGTGACAGGAAATGCTAATGAAGACGAAGTGTTAGTGCAGGCAGGAGTGAAGCGGGCATCCACTTTAATTTCGGCATTACCAGATGACTCAGATAATTTGTTTGTGGTGCTGTCGGCGCGGCAAATAAATCCAGATCTAAAAATCATCAGTAGAGCTTCGGAAGAAACTACGTATCAAAAGCTAAAATTCGCCGGAGCAGATAATGTGATCATGCCAGATAAAATAGGAGGTGACCATATGGCGTCGTTGGTTGTGGTGCCAGATTTAGTAGAATTTTTAGATAATCTACAAGTCGCTACCGAAGGTCGTGTCAATGTACAGCAGGTAACTTTTGAAGCGGTCTGCCCCGATCTTAAAACTAGGTCTATCAGAGATATCGACCTTAGAAATAAAACCGGATGTTCTATTATAGGCTATAAATCTGCTGATGGTGATTATATCATAAATCCTGAAGCTTCTTTAAAATTAGAGCGTGGTTGTATCTTAATTGTGATTGGAAGACCTGAACAGATTGAAAATTTACATAGAGAATTTGCGATTTAGTATTATGTTTACGGTTCAGTAGTGAGCTATACATATTTTTTTAATGATTGTAAGGCCGCTTCAATCTTTAACTAAACTATTTTGCTTGCGCATGAAACACAAATTATCCCTACTCGTTTTCCTATTCACTTCTTTAATTGGTTCTGCTCAGGAATCAGTTCCTATAGGAATAGATGATCAAATTGATCAGGCATTTGCACCGGTTTCAACGTTCTTTTCTAATGTTGTTTTCTTCACCATTTTTGATATTCCGTTTGTATTAATTCTTCTTGTTTTTAGCGCCTTATTCTTTACAGTTTATTTTGGTTTTCCCAACTTTAGATATTTCTGGCGTGCCATTCAAACCGTACGTGGTAAATATGAAGATATTGAGAATCACGGTGCTAAAGTTCTTTATGGAGAGGACGGAATCGCAAATGGTGTAGATCTTAATAAAGTTGACATCGAGGAGCATATTGAAGCACTAGATGATGATCTGGCTGTTGATGGCGATATCGTAGATACGATACGTGACGAATCTTCAGCAGGTGAGGTGAGCCACTTTCAAGCACTTGCGACTGCAGTTTCAGGAACTGTTGGAAACGGAAATATCGCCGGTGTAGCTTTAGCTATCGCACTTGGTGGTCCCGGAGCTACTTTCTGGATGATCATCTGCGGACTCTTAGGTATGTCTAGCAAATTTGTTGAATGTACGCTTGGGGTTCAGTACCGAGATGTAGGTGAAGATGGTACCGTTTATGGCGGTCCTATGTTTTACCTGACCAAAGGTTTAAAAGAAAAAGGTTTTGCTACTTTAGGAAAAATTGCAGCAGTTGTTTTTGCTATTTTCTGTATTGGTGGTTCTTTTGGTGGTGGTAATGCCGCGCAAAGTAATCAAGCCACCATTGTAATTAAAGAGCTTTTTAACTTAGAGAGTACAGGTGCAGGATTCTGGATTGGTGTTGTAATTGCAATTTTAGTTGGTGTGATCATCATTGGCGGTATTAAGCGTATCGCACAGGTTACTGAAAAAGTAGTGCCATTTATGGCGGTGATGTATCTGGTAGCTTGCATTTACATCATTGGATTGAATTTTTCTCTGATCGATGATGCAATTGCGCTTATTGTAGAAGAAGCCTTTAATCCTACTGCCTTTGGCGTTGGTTCGGTTATCGGTGTTTTATTAGTTGGATTTAAACGTGCGGCATTTTCTAATGAGGCCGGTGCAGGTTCAGCATCTATTGCGCACTCTGCGGTGCGTACCAAGTATTCTGCAAGTGAAGGTCTTGTGGCCTTGTTAGAACCTTTTATTGATACTGTTGTTATTTGTACTATGACTGCACTCGTGATCATCATTTTTAACTTTGGTGGTTTCTTTGAGTATGGTGGTGATGGCTCTGGTGCAGTGATTATTGATGGCTTATCGTATGAAGGAGCCGGGATCACTTCAAAGGCTTTTGCTGAGTATATTCCTTTTTCAAATATATTCCTGACTGTAGCGGTAGTTTTATTTGCTGTCTCTACGATGATCTCTTGGTCTTACTATGGGATTCAAGCGTGGAAATTCTTATTTGGAAGAGGTAAGGTGGCAGATATGGTTTATAAACTGTTGTTCCTAACTTTTATCGTAATTGGCGCAGCTGCAAACATGAGATCGATCTGGGATTTTTCAGATGCGATGATATTTGCGATGATTTTCCCGAATATGGTAGGTTTATTCTTTTTATTCCCGGTTGTTAAGAAACAACTTAACCGATATCTTGATGCGATCAAATTAAAACGGGAGGCTTTAAAATAATAGAAGGTTACTCGATAATCGAGATTTGACCTTATTGAAACCCCCAAACCGGTAACGGTTTGGGGGTTTGTGTTTTAGGACTTTTGATATTGGTTTTTCAAGTGTAACAAAGGGACTTAAAATACCTCGTGAAAAGAAGTAAAACCTTTTGGTAATATTACTGCGAATTATGCAACGAAATACTATTTTAACGGGCTTTACCTTTGAAAACGCTTAATTTTTTAGCATCTTGCTGCTTTTACTTCAAAAATTTTATTCAAATACAAAAGTACTTATGAAGAAAATTATGTTTTCTATTTGTTGTCTAATGTTTCCTATTATGACGTTTGCTCAGGAAAATATGAGTGTCGGGGAATCAATTAACGCAGCTTTCGAAAAATATACTACCCCTATCGTTGAAACTATAATGTACCCTGTGGTCATTGCCGGAAAAGAATTACCTATCGTAATTCTTATTTTGCTTTTAGGGGCTTTGTTTTTTACACTTTACTTCAAAGGAGTTAATCTAAGATATTTTAAAGACAGTATAAAAACCGCCTGGGGGAAGTATGATGATCTTGATCATTATGTGCCAGCGGAAGAAGAAATTGTTGTTGAAGATGGTAAAGTAAAAGATACTGTAAAGCTTACAGGTGAGGTACAAGGAGAGGTAACGCATTTTCAAGCGTTGACCGCTTCGCTTTCTGCAACTGTTGGTTTGGGGAATATCGCCGGTGTGGCCGTGGCAATTGCCATTGGTGGTCCCGGGGCGACAGTATGGATGATCATTGCAGGGCTTTTAGGGATGGCTTCTAAGTTTGTTGAGTGTACCCTTGGTGTAAAATACCGTGAAGTTGATGAGAACGGTAAAACCTATGGTGGTCCTATGTACTACCTTTCTAAAGGTTTGAATGAGATGAAGATGAAAGGGCTAGGTAAAGTGCTGGCTGTTTTCTTTGCAATTATGTGTATTGGTGCTTCTTTTGGCGGCGGTAATATGTTTCAGTCTAATCAGGCGTCTTCACAGTTGATTCAGATGACTGGTTGGGACAACCCTAATGCAGGTTTATATTTAGGTATTATAATGGCGGTGATCATTGGTTTAGTGATCATCGGTGGAATTAAGCGTATTGGTTCTTTTACAGAAAAAGTGGTTCCTTTTATGGCGATCATTTATGTATTAGCCGGTTTTATCATTATTGCGATCAATATAGATATGGTTGGATTCGCTTTAGGCCAGATTTGGGATGGTGCGATGAACCCTAATGCTGCTTTTGGTGGTGTTGTAGGGGTAATGATTGTTGGGTTTCAGCGTGCGGCATTCTCTAATGAGGCCGGTGTTGGTTCTGCTGCAATCGCGCACTCTGCTGTAAAAACACGCTACCCTGCTAGTGAAGGTTTAACAGCTTCATTAGGTCCGTTTGTTGATACCGTAATTATCTGTACGATGACTGCAATTGTAATCATTATTACAAATGCTAAACACAACTTGTTTACCTACGGAAATCTGGATGCAGCAAGTAATGTGATGCTTAATGAAACCAATGAGCCTATTAATGGTGTAGATCTTACTTCGGTAGCTTTTGATTCTGCAATTCCTTATTTCTCTATTGTTCTTACGATAGCTGTGGTGTTATTTGCAATTTCAACCGCAATCTCTTGGTCATATTACGGACTTCAATCTTGGAAGTTTTTATTCGGAAAAGGAAAAGTAACCGATATTGTATATAAAGTATTGTTCTTGGTTTTTGTAATCGTAGGTGCTTCATCAAGTCTAGGTGCGGTAATCGCTTTCTCTGATGCGATGATATTCGCAATGGTATTTCCTAACATCATTGGGCTTGTGCTCTTGTCTCCAAAAGTTCGGCGAGAACTTCAAGCGTATCTCAATGCGATTAAAATTGGCAGAATGGACGCTGTCATCGACAAAGACTCTAAGAGTACTAAAAAGGCCTCTTAATTTTAATAGCCAATTATGAAACTGAAATCCCACTTCTTTCTGGACAGCAGACAACGGAGTGGGATTTTACTTTTGGTACTCATTCTTATGCTGAGCTGGGGTCTTTATTTATTTAAGAATAGCTTTCGACAAAAGGAAAACGTTTCGGTTATTGAATTAGTAAACTATGAGCAGCGATTAGATTCCTTAGTTCAATTGAAAGAAGAATTGAATAAGCCTGAGGTTTATCCTTTCAATCCTAATTTCATCACTGATTATAAAGGCTATACTTTGGGAATGAATACAGAGGAGATTGATAAGTTATTGCGCTTTCGCGAAAAGAATAATTGGATTAATTCTGCTGAAGATTTTCAAAATGTTACCGGAGTTTCAGATTCGCTTCTGGCTTCAATTTCGCCCTATTTTAAATTCCCTGAATGGGTGACTCAGCCCGCTACTAAAAAAAGAAGGTATTCTACATCTGTTAAACCCAATCCGACAAAGGATTTGAATACTGTTGACTTTAAGGCATTGATAGCTTTGGAGGAGATGAATGAAGACATCGCAAAGCGCATCCTTGCCTACCGAAGAAAGCTTGGTGGATTTTTAGATGATAATCAACTCTATGATGTTTATGGTATTAAAGCATCGCAGGTGAGAAGCGTAAAGGAGGTTTATACGGTGCTTTCAAAACCTGAAATTGTAATGATCGATGTGAACAAGGCCAATGCTTCAGACCTTTCAACTGTTCCATATGTAACTTTTGATATCGCGCGTGATATTATAGATTATAGAACCCTGCACGGGGCGATAACCAACCTTGACGACTTGCTTAAAATAGACGGAATAACCGCATATAAATTAGAGCGAATTAAATTATATTTGTCAACCAATCAAAACTGAGTAGGCTTAAAGATTAAGTAGTTCCTACTGGCAAAACTTCCTTTCCAACTGCCTATTTATTAATTAAAAGAGATTAAATGAACAACGTTTATTTTTCAGAAGAGCATAAGCTCTTTAGAGAAAGTTTGAGAGATTTTTTACAAAAGGAAGTGGTTCCGCATATTGAGAAATGGGAGAAAACGGGCGAGATAGAGCGTTTTATCTGGACCAAAATGGGGGAGATGGGTTACTTTGGTTTGGCCAGTCCTGAAGAATATGGCGGACTAGATCTTGATATTTTTTACACCGTAATTTTTCTTGAAGAGTTGCAGCGTATTAATAGCGGTGGCTTTGCTGCAGCCATGTGGGCTCATGCGTATTTAGCAATGACGCATTTAAAGGCAGAAGGGGATAGCTTTATAAAAGAGAAGTATTTAGCACCCAGCATTACCGGCGAGAAAATAGGGTGTTTGTGTATTACTGAGCCTTTTGGTGGTTCAAATGTTGCCGGTATGCGCAGCACTGCAGTTTTAGAAGGAGATCATTACATTCTTAATGGTTCAAAAACCTTTATCACAAACGGAGTATATTCAGATTACCTAGTGGTAGCCGCTAAAACAAGTCCGGATAAGGGTAATAAAGGATTGAGCATTTTTGTGATTGATCGGGATGCAGAAGGAGTAAGCGCCACTAAGTTGGATAAATTGGGCTGGAGAGCGTCAGATACCGGTGAAATTGCATTTAATGATGTTAAAGTACCTGTTGCAAATTTGATGGGTGAAGAAGATAAAGGTTTCACATATATTATGCAGCACTTTGCTTTGGAGCGTTTGATTATGGGGGTGAATGCACACGCCCGTGCAGAATTTGCTTTAGAATATGCAATGAAATATATGAGTGAGCGAACGGCTTTTGGCAAAACCATAGACCGCTTTCAGGCGCTGCGTCATAGCGTAGCTGAGATGGCGAGTGAGATCGAGATGGTAAAGGCATTTAATTACAGTATAGCACATAACTTAAATACCGGAGACTATGTGGTAAAAGAGGCAAGTATGTCTAAGCTCTTATCTACTAAAATTGCAGATGAGGTTATTTATAAGTGCTTGCAGATGCTGGGTGGTTACGGTTATATGGAAGATTATCCATTGGCGCGTATGTTTAGAGACAGTAGGCTAGGGCCTATTGGCGGCGGTACTTCTGAGATTTTAAAAGAAATTATCGCTAAAATGGTTATCGATAAAAAGGAGTATAAACCGGCTACAAAATAAATATTTCAAAAGCAGCTTGTTAGTTTTAAAGTTTAAACTATCTTTGCGGCCTGAAAACTGAAAAGAATTTTAAAGAAAGGAGGTACCACTATGTTAATTATACCAGTAAAAGACGGAGAAAATATTGATAGAGCGCTGAAGCGTTTTAAAAGAAAATTTGATAGAACGGGAACTATGCGTAAGCTGCGTGATCGTCAAGCTTTCACAAAACCTTCTGTAGAGCGTAGAAGAGAGATTCAGAAAGCGTCTTATATTCAAGGCCTTCGTGATCAAGAGAATATTTAATAATTTCCGTCAGTAAGCGCTTAGCTTGCTATGGTTATTAGCAGAAAGACTAATCCTCTTTCAAAATATTGAATCCGTTAAGATTTCTTAGCGGATTTTTTTATGCCCGAATTTTTGCTGTTGCAAAAGCTATGTTGGTAGTATATAAAACGCATTTAGCTAAAACAATTGCTTTGAATAGAAGAGCGCCTTAAACAAGAGATAATTCTTGTACATTACTTATCTTACTTTAAAATTTGCTCTATGTACTTAAATGCATTTATAGATTATCTCGAATTAGAGCGAAAGTATAGTGCGCACACCGTTCTGGCTTATCAAAAAGATCTGGAGGCTTTTTTTCGTTTCGTGAAAGAGCTTTATGAGGTTGAAGATCCAAAAATGATCAACTATACCTTTGTAAGATCGTGGATTGCACAACTTACCGAAGCCGGAGTATCACACCGAAGCATAAATAGAAAGATTTCCTCTTTAAAAGCCTTTTATAAATTCTTGCTTAAAACCGGCAATATCACGCATTCTCCATTAGCCCAACACAAGTCCCTTAAAATGAAAAAGGAAATCCAAGTACCTTTTTCTGAAGCAGAAGTTGATACGGTTCTTAAAGCACTACAGGCGAGTGAAGAATTTTCAGATTTAAGAGATCTAGCGATTGTTTCTTTGTTTTATGCAACCGGAATGCGAAGAAGTGAATTGATTAATCTTAAAATATCAGATGTAGATTTTAGTGCGCACAACATAAAAGTACTTGGAAAACGTAACAAAGAGCGAATTATTCCATTAATTTTTTGGGTTGAAGAAGGCTTGAAAAAATATCTGGAAGCTCGAGAAAATTATGGGGTTGATAAAAATAATCCGTTTTTATTGCTGACTAATAAGGGTGACAAATTATATGAAACGTTTGTTTACAGAATCATAAATGATTATTTTAGTAAGGTGTCCCAAAAAACTAAAACGAGTCCGCATATGCTTCGGCATACTTTTGCGACTCATTTGCTAAATAATGGGGCCGATTTAAATGCTGTAAAAGAATTATTAGGTCACGCTAGTTTAGCTTCTACTCAAGTTTACACACATACAAGTATTGCAGAGTTGGGAAGAGTCTATAAAAATGCACACCCTCGTAATTTAAAAAAACAGTAGATTTTCAATTAATAGTAACCTTTTAACACGTGGATCTATGAAAGTAAATGTGCAAACACCCCATTTTGTAGCAGATCAAAAACTCATCAACTTCATCCAAAAAAAGATGGATAAGTTGGAAAAATTTTATGATCACATAATTTATGCTGATGTTTTTTTAAAATTAGAAAATACCAGTGATCGACAGAATAAAATTGTCGAAATTTTGCTTAGTGTTCCGGGTAACGAGTTGATAGTGAAAAAACAAGCGAAGTCCTTTGAGGAGGGCGCTGACAATTGTGCACATTCTTTAGAGCGCTTGTTGATGCGACGAAAACAAAAAATTCGTGCTTCAGCGTGAAAAAAAATTGAAAAAAGTTTTGTGAATAGTAAATTTATTCTACATTTGCAGTCCGTTAGAAATAGCGGACTTTTTTATGCCTCACGAGGCGATAAAAAGCCGATGTAGCTCAGCTGGCTAGAGCAGCTGATTTGTAATCAGCAGGTCGTGGGTTCGAGTCCCTCCATCGGCTCTTTTTAAAGCTCATTTAGAGCTTGCGCGGAGCGCAGTCGAAGCGTTTTTTGAAATATTGAAAATACCAATCGGGGAGATACTCAAGCGGCCAACGAGGACAGACTGTAACTCTGTTGTCATTAGACTTCGCAGGTTCGAATCCTGCTCTCCCCACTTTTATTTTGCTAGAATTAAAATTTGTTTTAATTTTGGCGCCCACAATGCGGGAGTAGCTCAGTTGGTAGAGCGTCAGCCTTCCAAGCTGAATGTCGCCGGTTCGAACCCGGTCTCCCGCTCTTAATTATCTTAAATAGATATTTATTTTAACCGAAGTTTTTCGGTTTTGTTTAAACCAAACCTGATAGGCTTTGGTTTTAGTCATTAGATGACTTTTAAAGCCCTTTAGCTGAATAGGTCAGCCCGGGCAATTCAGACTTCGGTCGTTTTGATAGGGTAAATATAAGCCGACGTAGCTCAGGGGTAGAGCGTTTCCTTGGTAAGGAAGAGGCCACGGGTTCAAATCCCGTCGTTGGCTCAACAGCAGTCGCTGCTACTTAAACTAGTACCCTTGGTGCTCGGTTTTTGTGCGTTTTAGAAAACCATATAGCTGCGTATCAGGTAAGTTTAAAAATTGAACACTAATAATAACTAAGATTAAAATTATTTAAATCATGGCAAAGGCAACATTTGATCGTTCCAAACCTCACTTAAATATTGGTACTATAGGGCACGTTGACCACGGTAAAACTACCTTGACTGCTGCTATTACTACTGTACTTGCTAACGCAGGTCTTTCTGAATTAAGAAGTTTTGACTCTATTGACAACGCTCCTGAAGAAAAAGAAAGAGGTATTACTATTAACACTTCTCACGTAGAGTACGCTACAGCTAACCGTCACTACGCACACGTTGACTGTCCAGGTCACGCGGATTACGTAAAGAACATGGTAACTGGTGCTGCTCAAATGGATGGTGCTATTCTTGTTGTTGCTGCAACTGATGGTCCTATGCCACAAACTCGTGAGCACATCCTTCTTGGTCGTCAGGTAGGTATTCCTCGTATCGTTGTTTTCATGAACAAAGTTGATATGGTTGATGATGAAGAGCTTTTGGAGCTTGTTGAGATGGAAGTTAGAGATCTATTGAGCTTCTACGAGTACGACGGTGATAATGGTCCTGTTGTTCAAGGTTCTGCTTTAGGTGCTTTAAATGGTGAGCAAAAGTGGGTTGATAAAGTTATGGAGCTTATGGAAGCTGTTGATAACTGGATTGAACTTCCTGCTCGTGATGTTGATAAGCCTTTCTTGATGCCTATCGAAGATGTATTCTCTATTACTGGTCGTGGTACTGTTGCAACTGGACGTATCGAAACTGGTGTTGCTAACACTGGAGATCCTGTAGAGATCATTGGTATGGGTGCGGAAAAACTTACTTCTACTATTACTGGGGTTGAGATGTTCCGTAAGATATTAGATAGAGGTGAAGCTGGTGATAACGTAGGTATCTTATTGCGTGGTATTGAGAAAACTCAAATCTCTCGTGGTATGGTAATTACTAAGCCTGGTTCTGTAACTCCACACACTAAATTCAAAGCTGAGGTTTATATCCTTAAGAAAGAAGAAGGTGGACGTCACACTCCATTCCACAATAATTACCGTCCACAGTTCTACGTACGTACAACTGATGTTACTGGTAATATTTCTCTTCCTGATGGAGTAGAGATGGTTATGCCTGGAGATAACCTTACAATCACTGTTGAATTGATCAACTCAATCGCAATGAACGTAGGTCTACGTTTCGCTATCCGTGAAGGTGGTAGAACTGTAGGTGCTGGTCAGGTAACTGAAATTCTTGAATAATCACGAATTATAGATTTATAAATTAAGGCGTTCGTGTAAACGAATGCCTTGATTTTTATAATAAAATTTAGGGTTGCTTTTGTGGGAACTCTGGTTTTACGGGTTTAGCTCAGTTGGTAGAGCACTGGTCTCCAAAACCAGGTGTCGGGAGTTCGAGCCTCTCAACCCGTGCAAAACGAAAATCAAATTTTAATTTGATTAGTATTAGTTAGGCTGCTTTTAGGTAGTCGCTAGAAGACAGAGTGTCTTTTTAAAGAGTTAAACGATATGGCTGGATTAATTAATTACCTTCAAGAGTCTTATAACGAATTGAAAAATCACGTTACCTGGACTCCGCTTTCAGAAGCACAACGTCTCACTGTTGTAGTTGTTGTTTTTACAATTGTATTCTCATTAGCGATCTGGGGGGTAGATACAGTGTTTAGTAGAGCAATTAAGGCTTATTTTAATCTGGTAGGAGCTTAAAACAATCACAATGGCTATAGCAAACAATACCAAAGATTGGTACGTGGTAAGGGCCGTAAGTGGTCAGGAGAATAAAGTCAAGGGGTATATCGAGCAAGAAATCTCTCGCTTTAATCTTGAAGATTATATCGAGCAAGTACTTGTGCCTACTGAAAAAGTGGTGCAGATACGCAACGGTAAAAAAATAAATAAAGAGCGTGTTTACTTTCCTGGTTATATAATGATTCACGCGAATCTAGGGGGCGAAGTGACGCACATGATTAAATCAATCAATGGTGTGATTGGGTTTTTGGGCGAGACTAAGGGTGGAGATCCTGTGCCGCTTAGAACTTCTGAGGTGAACAGAATGTTAGGTAAAGTTGATGAGTTGGCTGTTAAAACAGATAACGTTGCAATACCTTTTGTTCTTGGGGAGACTGTAAAAGTGATTGATGGTCCTTTTAATGGTTTTAATGGAACTGTTGAAAAGATCAACGAAGAGAAACGTAAGCTTGAAGTAATGGTAAAGATCTTCGGAAGAAAGACGCCATTAGAATTGAGCTATATGCAAGTTGAGAAAGTATAAGTGTTACACATATATAAGATATCGTTCTTCTGCTTCCACTAAAGAGCATATCAATCTAAATTTTTAAAAATGGCAAAAGAAGTAAGTAAGGTTGTTAAGTTGCAAGTTAAGGGAGGGGCTGCAAACCCTTCTCCCCCAGTTGGACCAGCTTTAGGTGCTGCCGGTGTTAATATCATGGAGTTCTGTAAGCAGTTTAATGCTAGAACTCAAGATAAAGCTGGTAAAGTACTTCCTGTAGTTATTACTGTTTATGGTGATAAGTCTTTTGACTTTGTGGTTAAAACGCCACCTGCTGCCATCCAATTGATGGAAGCAGCTAAGATCAAAGGAGGTTCTGGTGAGCCTAACCGTAAAAAAGTTGCTAGTGTAACTTGGGATCAAATTAGAGCTATCTCTGAAGACAAAATGCCAGATCTAAATGCGTTTACTGTTGAGAGCGCAATGAGAATGGTCGCAGGTACTGCAAGGTCTATGGGAATAACTGTAAAAGGGCAAGCTCCTTTTTAACATCCAAAAAAGCAATTTAAAATGGCAAAAGTAACAAAGAAGCAAAAAGAAGCACGTGCTAAAGTAGATTCTGGTTCTACCTATACCTTAGCAGAAGCTTCAGCTTTAATAAAAGAAGTAAGCAAAGTAAACTTTGATCCTTCTGTTGACTTAGCTGTACGTCTTAATGTAGATCCGCGTAAAGCGAATCAAATGGTTCGTGGAGTAGTAACACTTCCTCACGGAACTGGTAAAGATGTTAAGGTTCTTGCTCTGGTAACTCCAGATAAAGAAGCTGAAGCTAAAGAAGCGGGAGCTGACTTTGTTGGTCTTGATGAATATTTAGAGAAAATCAAAGGCGGTTGGACAGATGTTGACGTTATCGTAACAATGCCAAGTGTTATGGGTAAATTAGGTCCTTTAGGACGTGTATTAGGGCCTCGTGGTCTTATGCCAAACCCTAAAACCGGTACGGTAACTATGGATATCGCTAAAGCAGTATCTGATGTTAAAGCTGGTAAGATTGACTTTAAAGTTGATAAGACAGGTATTGTGCACGCAGCGATTGGTAAGGCGTCTTTTGATGCTGAAAAAATTGCAGCTAACGCAAGAGAATTGATAACCACATTAGTAAAATTGAAGCCTACTGCAGCTAAAGGTGTTTATATTAAAAGCATCTTCATGTCTAGTACTATGAGTCCTAGTGTTGAAGTAGATTCAAAACGTTTTGCTGAGCAGTAAAAGTTAAATTATGACAAGAGAAGAAAAATCACAAGTAATAGAAGATTTGACTGCGCAGTTGGCTGATAGTGCTAATATTTATTTAGCAGATATTTCAGGTCTTAATGCGGACACTACGTCTAAGTTACGTAGAGCTTGTTTTAAGGCAAACGTAAAGCTAGCCGTGGTTAAAAATACATTGCTTGCAAAGGCAATGGAGAGTTCAGAAAAGGATTTTGGAGAATTACCTGAGGTATTAAAAGGGAACACTTCAATTATGCTTTCTGAAACAGGAAATGCGCCAGCTAAGGTAATTAAAGAATTTCGTAAGAAATCTGAAAAACCTTTACTTAAAGGAGCATTTATTGAAGAGGCAATTTACATCGGTGACGATCAGTTAGACGCCCTTGTAGATATCAAGTCAAGAGAAGAGCTTATTGGAGAGATCGTTGGTCTTCTTCAGTCGCCTGCTAAGAACGTTATCAGCGCTCTTAAATCAGGAGGTTCTACAATTGCTGGCCTTGTTAAAACCCTTCAGGAAAGAGAAGGTTAATTAACGTACGCACTTAATAATTTATATAAAGACAATTTTTTTTAAAACGATAGAAAAATGGCAGATTTAAAAGATTTCGCAGAACAACTAGTTAACTTAACAGTAAAAGAAGTAAATGAGTTAGCTACTATTTTAAAAGATGAGTATGGTATCGAGCCTGCAGCTGCTGCAGTTGCTGTTGCTGGTCCTGCTGCTGGTGGTGATGACGCTGGTGAAGAGCAAACTGAATTTGATGTAATCCTTAAAGCCGCTGGTGGTTCTAAACTTGCAGTTGTAAAACTTGTAAAAGAATTAACTGGAGCTGGTCTTAAAGATGCAAAAGAGCTTGTTGACAACGCACCAAGCCCAATCAAAGAAGGTATTGCAAAAGACGAAGCAGAAGCTATCAAATCTCAATTAGAAGAAGCTGGAGCTGAAGTTGAGCTTAAGTAAGCTTAGCTACTATAAATACAAAGGTTTAGGTCTTTTCGATTTATCGAAATGGGCCTAAACCATTTGTCGTATATAAGGTTTTCCTAATATTTACGACTATTATTGCCTTAGATTTCTTATGTTAAGAGGTCTCAGAATCTGAATAAACAGATTCTCAATCTATTTTAATTAAATTCCGTTCGTTGAAGATGCAAGCAAAACAAGCTGAAAGACTGAATTTCTCATCGGTAAAGAACAGACCTGAATACCCTGACTTTTTAGATATTCAGATTAAATCCTTTCAAGATTTCTTTCAATTAGAGACTAAGTCTGAAGAAAGAGGAAATGAAGGACTTTACAATACTTTTCTAGAGAACTTCCCAATTACGGATACCCGTAATAATTTTGTACTAGAATTCTTGGACTACTTTGTAGATCCACCCAGATACTCAATTCAGGAGTGTATCGAGCGAGGCCTTACGTATAGTGTGCCACTTAAAGCTCGTTTAAAATTATACTGTACTGATGAAGAACATGAAGATTTTGAAACCATAGTACAAGATGTTTATCTTGGTACTATTCCTTACATGACACCTAGTGGTACTTTTTGTATCAATGGTGCAGAGCGTGTTGTTGTATCTCAGCTTCACCGTTCGCCAGGTGTTTTCTTCGGGCAGTCTTTTCACGCAAATGGTACTAAGCTTTATTCGGCACGTGTAATCCCTTTTAAAGGATCATGGATTGAATTTGCGACAGATATCAACAGTGTGATGTATGCATATATCGATCGTAAGAAAAAATTACCGGTAACTACTCTTTTCCGTGCAATTGGTTTTGAACGTGATAAAGATATTCTTGAGATTTTTGACCTTGCTGAAGAGGTTAAAGTTTCTAAAACCGGATTAAAGAAATATTTAGGTCGTAAACTCGCTGCACGTGTATTGAACACATGGCACGAAGATTTCGTAGATGAAGATACAGGTGAAGTTGTATCTATTGAGCGTAACGAGATCGTATTAGACCGTGATACTGTTCTTGAGAAAGAACACGTGGATGAAATTTTAGATGCAGGAGCTAAAACAATTCTTCTTCATAAAGAAGATAATCAATTGGCTGACTATGCAATCATTCACAATACACTTCAGAAGGATCCTACTAACTCAGAAAAAGAGGCAGTAGAGCATATTTATCGTCAATTACGTAATGCTGAGCCGCCAGATGAGGAAACAGCACGTGGTATTATCGATAAATTGTTCTTTAGTGATCAGCGTTACAACTTAGGTGAAGTTGGTCGTTACCGAATGAACAAAAAATTAGGTCTTGATATTGGTATGGATAA
This sequence comes from Leeuwenhoekiella palythoae, assembly GCF_020310025.1. Classification (GTDB taxonomy): domain Bacteria; phylum Bacteroidota; class Bacteroidia; order Flavobacteriales; family Flavobacteriaceae; genus Leeuwenhoekiella; species Leeuwenhoekiella palythoae. The sequence goes on along the minus strand of NZ_CP084318.1, from coordinate 803,420 downwards.
GCAAGTGCTTACCAAACAAGATATCATTACTATCGTAAAATATTTAATTGAGCTTATCAACTCTAAAGCTGAGATTGATGATATTGATCACCTTTCTAACCGTCGTGTACGTACAGTAGGGGAGCAATTATCTACTCAGTTTGGTGTTGGTTTAGCACGTATGGCGCGTACTATTCGTGAGCGTATGAACGTTCGTGATAATGAGGTATTTACTCCAATTGACTTGATAAATGCGAAAACTCTTTCGTCTGTGATCAACTCTTTCTTTGGTACTAACCAGCTTTCTCAGTTTATGGATCAGACGAATCCTCTTGCAGAGATCACGCACAAGCGTCGTCTTTCGGCATTAGGGCCCGGTGGTCTTTCTCGTGAGCGTGCAGGTTTTGAGGTTCGTGACGTACACTATACACATTACGGTCGTCTTTGCCCTATTGAAACTCCTGAAGGTCCAAACATTGGTTTGATTTCGTCTTTGGCAGTGTATGCTAAGGTTAACAATATGGGCTTCATTGAAACTCCATATCGTACGGTTACCGATGGAAAAATTGACTTAGAGACTAAGCCAAAATATTTAAGTGCAGAGGAAGAAGAGGGGATGTTAATTGCGCAAGCAAATAACCCAATGGATGATTCTGGTAAGATTGAAGAAGAACGCGTAATTGCACGTATGGAAGGTGACTTCCCGGTTGTTGAGCCAAATACAGTTCATTATGCCGATGTTTCTCCAAACCAGATCGCTTCTATTTCGGCTTCTTTAATTCCATTCTTGGAGCATGATGATGCGAACCGTGCATTGATGGGATCAAACATGATGCGTCAGGCAGTACCACTTTTACGCGCAGATTCACCTATTGTAGGTACAGGTCTTGAGCGTCAGGTAGCTTCTGATTCACGTGTATTGATTAATGCTGAAGGTGATGGTGAAGTAGAATATGTGGATGCTAATGAAATTACTATCAAATACGACCGTACTGATGATGAGCGTATGGTAAGTTTTGATGGTGATAGTAAAACCTATCAGTTAATTAAATTCCGTAAGACAAACCAAAGTACTTCGATTAACTTGAAGCCTATCGTAAGAAGAGGTGATCGTGTTAAAAAAGGTCAGGTATTGTGTCAAGGATACGCTACCGAAGCAGGTGAACTTGCACTCGGTAGAAACATGAAAGTAGCCTTCATGCCTTGGAAAGGGTATAACTTTGAGGATGCGATCGTAATTTCTGAGAAAGTTGTACGCGATGACATCTTTACATCTATTCACGTAGATGAGTATTCTTTAGATGTTAGAGATACTAAACTAGGTAATGAGGAATTGACCAATGATATTCCAAACGTTTCAGAAGAGGCTACTAAAGACCTTGATGAAAACGGAATGATCAGAATTGGTGCTGAAGTTAAACCTGGAGATATATTAATTGGTAAGATTACTCCAAAAGGAGAATCAGATCCAACTCCAGAAGAAAAGCTGCTTCGTGCAATCTTTGGTGATAAAGCCGGGGATGTTAAAGATGCTTCGTTAAAAGCTTCTCCATCTTTAAGAGGAGTTGTAATTGACAAGAAGTTATTTGCTCGTGCTATAAAAGATAAGCGCAAGCGTGCTAAAGACAAAGAAGATATCGCTGCATTAGAAGCAGAATACGATCAGAAATTTGATGATCTTAAAGCGATTTTAGTTGACAAACTTTTCCAGTTAGTTAACGGAAAAACTGCTCAAGGTGTTAAGAATGACTTAGGTGAAGAAGTTCTTCCTAAAGGAAAGAAGTTCACGCTTAAGATGCTTAATGCGGTTGAAGATTATACACACTTAAATCAAGGTACTTGGACGACTGATGACGCGACTAATGTATTGATCGCAGATTTATTACATAATTACCGAATCAAAGAAAATGATCTTCAAGGTAATTTACGTCGTGAGAAGTTTACCATTTCTGTCGGGGATGAGCTTCCTGCGGGTATTATCAAACTTGCTAAAGTATACGTTGCTAAAAAACGTAAACTTAAAGTAGGGGATAAGATGGCAGGTCGTCACGGTAACAAAGGTATTGTTGCACGTATTGTACGTCAAGAAGATATGCCTTTCTTAGAAGATGGCACCCCTGTAGATATCGTACTTAACCCACTTGGTGTACCTTCTCGTATGAACATTGGTCAGATTTATGAAACTGTTCTTGGTTGGGCAGGTCAAAAATTAGGTCGTAAGTATGCAACTCCAATTTTTGACGGTGCGACTTTAGATCAGATCAATGAACTTACTGATGAAGCAGGAATCCCAAGATTTGGGCATACGTATCTTTATGATGGAGGTACAGGTGATCGTTTTGATCAGCCTGCAACAGTTGGTGTGATCTATATGCTCAAACTAGGGCATATGGTTGATGATAAGATGCACGCACGTTCTATAGGGCCTTACTCCTTAATTACGCAACAGCCGCTAGGTGGTAAAGCACAGTTTGGTGGTCAGCGTTTTGGTGAGATGGAGGTTTGGGCACTTGAGGCTTATGGAGCTTCTGCTACCCTGCGTGAGATCTTAACCGTGAAGTCTGATGATGTTATTGGTAGAGCTAAAACTTACGAGAGTATCGTAAAAGGAGAGCCAATGCCAGAGCCTGGTTTACCAGAATCGTTCAACGTATTAATGCACGAACTTAAAGGACTTGGACTAGACATTCGTCTAGAAGAATAGATACTGAGGGTTACGCTTCCGCGGAAGCGTAACCTTATTTTAAAAAAGTATCAAGCAGTTAAAAAAGAATAATTTTCGACATAAGGTATTATGGCAAGAGATAATGATAAGAATGCAGTAAAGAGATTTGATCAAATCTCTATTGGTCTTGCATCTCCTGAAGCGATTTTGGCTGAATCGCGCGGAGAGGTGTTAAAACCAGAAACTATAAACTACCGTACGCACAAGCCTGAGCGTGATGGTTTGTTCTGTGAGCGCATCTTTGGTCCTGTAAAGGATTATGAGTGTGCTTGTGGAAAATATAAGCGTATACGCTATAAAGGCATTGTTTGTGACCGTTGTGGTGTAGAAGTTACTGAGAAAAAAGTACGTAGAGATCGTGTTGGGCACATCAATCTTGTAGTGCCTGTTGCACACATCTGGTACTTTAGAAGTTTGCCAAATAAAATAGGGTATCTTTTAGGTCTTCCGTCTAAGAAATTAGATATGATTATCTATTACGAGCGCTACGTAGTTATTCAGCCTGGTATAGCTAAGAATGAAGAAGGAGAGGAGCTTAAGAAGATGGACTTCCTTACGGAAGAAGAATACCTAAACGTTCTTGAGTCTATTCCTCAAGAAAATATGTACTTAGAAGATAGCGATCCAAATAAGTTTATCGCTAAAATGGGTGCAGAATGTCTAGTTGATTTATTAAGACGTATTGATCTTAATGAATTGTCTTATGATTTGCGTCATAAAGCAAACAACGAGACTTCAAAACAACGTAAAACCGAAGCATTAAAGCGTCTTCAGGTTGTAGAATCTCTGCGTGATGCTAATAAGAATCGCGAGAATCTACCTGAGTGGATGATTATGAAAGTGGTTCCTGTAATTCCACCAGAATTACGTCCACTTGTGCCACTTGATGGTGGTCGTTTTGCGACTTCAGATTTAAATGACCTTTACCGTCGTGTGATCATTCGTAACAACCGTTTGAAGCGTTTGATGGAAATCAAAGCTCCAGAGGTAATTTTGCGTAATGAGAAGCGTATGCTTCAAGAAGCGGTAGATTCACTATTTGATAATACTCGTAAATCTTCAGCGGTAAAAACCGACTCAAACCGTCCTTTAAAATCACTTTCTGATTCCTTAAAAGGTAAGCAAGGTCGTTTCCGTCAAAACTTACTTGGTAAGCGTGTAGATTATTCTGCGCGTTCGGTAATTGTTGTTGGACCAGAATTAAAACTTTATGAGTGTGGTCTGCCTAAAGATATGGCAGCAGAACTTTACAAGCCTTTCGTGATCAGAAAATTGATTGAAAGAGGAATTGTAAAAACTGTAAAGTCTGCTAAAAAGATTATAGATAAGAAAGAGCCAGTAGTTTGGGATATCTTAGAGAATGTTCTTAAAGGACACCCGGTATTGCTAAACCGTGCTCCTACGCTTCACCGTTTAGGTATTCAGGCATTTCAGCCTAAACTTATTGAAGGTAAGGCGATTCAGCTTCACCCATTAGTGTGTACGGCATTTAACGCCGACTTTGATGGTGACCAGATGGCGGTTCACTTACCATTAGGTCCTGAAGCGATCTTAGAAGCGCAAATGTTAATGCTTGCTTCAAACAATATTCTTAACCCTGCTAACGGTGCTCCTATTACAGTACCTTCTCAGGATATGGTATTGGGTCTATATTATATGACTAAAGCACGTAAGAGTACTCCTGAGCATCCTATTTTAGGAGAAGGAATTACTTTTTACAGTGCAGAAGAAGTTGTTATTGCGCACAACCAAAAGCGTGTAAATATTAACGCTAACATTAAAATACGTACTAAAGATTTCAATGAGAACGGTGAGTTAGTTTACCAAATCATCGATACTACAGTGGGGCGTGTATTATTTAATGAAAGCGTACCGGAAGAGTGTGGGTACATCAACGAAGTATTGACTAAAAAGTCACTTAGAGATGTTATCGCACGTATTCTAAAATTAACCAGTGTTCCGCGTACTGCTGAGTTCCTTGACAGTATCAAGACACTAGGATATACTTTCGCATTTAGAGGTGGATTGTCGTTCTCACTTGGGGATATTATTATTCCTGCTGAGAAATACGAAATGATCGAAGAGGCGAATACTCAGGTAGACGGAATTATGTCTAGCTACAACATGGGTCTTATTACAAACTCTGAACGTTACAACCAGGTAATTGATGTTTGGACATCAACTAACGCATCGTTGACTGAATTGTCTATGAAGCGTATCCGTGAGGATCAGCAAGGGTTTAACTCGGTGTTTATGATGCTAGACTCTGGAGCTCGTGGTTCTAAGGAGCAGATTCGTCAGTTGACCGGTATGCGTGGTTTGATGGCTAAGCCTAAAAAATCTAACGATGGTGGTGGTGCAATTATTGAAAACCCGATTCTTTCTAACTTTAAAGAAGGGTTATCAATTCTTGAATACTTTATCTCAACGCACGGTGCTCGTAAGGGTCTTGCGGATACGGCACTTAAAACGGCAGATGCGGGTTACTTAACACGTCGTCTGGTTGATGTATCTCAAGATGTAATTGTAAACAGTGAAGATTGTGGTACATTAAGAGGTGTTGAAGTTTCTGCGCTTAAGAAGAATGAGGAAATCGTTGAAACACTTGAGGCTCGTATCATTGGTCGTATTGCGTTAAACGATGTGGTTAACCCGCTAAACAGTGAAGTTATTGTTGAGGCTGGTGCAGAAATTACTGAAGAATTAGGTGCTGAGATTTCTAAAGCTCCAATCGAAAGTGTTGAAGTACGTTCTCCGTTAACTTGTGAAGCTAGTAAAGGTATTTGTGCTAAATGTTACGGTCGTAACCTAGCAACCAATAAAATGGTTCAGATGGGTGAGGCTGTTGGTGTTGTTGCTGCTCAGTCAATTGGTGAGCCGGGTACTCAGCTTACACTACGTACCTTCCACGTTGGGGGTATTGCGGGTAACATTTCTGAGGAAAACAAAGTGGTTTCTAAATTTGATGGTCGCCTTGAGATTGAAGATCTTAAGACTGTTGAAGGGGAAGCTCCTGATGGTTCAACTTCACAAATCGTTATCTCTCGTACTTCTGAAGCAAAAATTGTTGATGCTAAAACCGGAATCTTATTAAGTACTAATAACATTCCTTATGGTTCTCAACTCTTTATGAAGGATGGAGACAAAGTAGCAAAAGGAGATACGATCTGTACTTGGGATCCATTTAACGGTGTGATTATTTCAGAATTCGCCGGTAAGATCAAGTATGAGAATATAGAGCAAGGGGTTACTTACCAAGTAGAGACTGATGAACAAACCGGTTTCCAAGAGAAAGTAATTTCAGAATCTCGTAACAAACGAATGATTCCTACCTTACATATTATGGGTAAAAAAGACGAAGTAATTCGTTCTTATAACTTACCTGTAGGTGCACACTTGATGGTAGATGATGATGAGAAAATAAAAATAGGTAAGATTCTTGTTAAGATTCCTCGTAAGTCTGCAAAAGCAGGGGATATTACAGGGGGTCTTCCACGTGTAACCGAATTATTTGAAGCACGTAATCCTTCAAATCCTGCTGTGGTAAGTGAGATTGATGGTGTTGTTTCTTTCGGTAAAATCAAGCGTGGTAACCGTGAGATTATCGTTGAATCTAAACTTGGTGAGGTTAAGAAATACTTAGTGAAGTTATCTAACCAGATTCTTGTTCAGGAAAATGACTTTGTGAGAGCTGGAATGCCACTATCTGATGGTTCTGTAACTCCAGAGGATATCTTAGCGATTAAAGGACCTTCAGCGGTTCAGCAGTACTTAGTAAATGAAGTACAAGAAGTTTATCGTTTACAGGGTGTGAAAATTAACGACAAGCATTTTGAAGTAGTTGTACGTCAAATGATGCGTAAAGTTAGAATTCAAGATCCTGGTGACACTATTTTCTTAGAGAATCAATTGGTTCATAAAGATGATTTCATCACTGAGAATGATGCAATCTTCGGAATGAAAGTTATTGAAGATGCAGGTGATTCTGAAACGCTTAAAGCAGGACAAATCATTTCACCTCGTGAATTACGCGATGAGAATTCAATCTTGAGAAGAGAAGATAAAAATCTTGCTACTGCTCGTGATGTTGTAGCTGCTACGGCAACTCCGGTATTACAGGGTATTACAAGAGCTTCGCTTCAGACTAAATCATTCATCTCGGCTGCTTCCTTCCAGGAAACAACTAAAGTACTTAACGAAGCTGCGGTAAGTGGTAAGGTTGATACTTTAGAGGGGCTTAAGGAAAATGTAATTGTAGGTCATAGAATTCCTGCAGGTACAGGTTTACGTAGATACGATAAGATTATCGTAGGAAGTAAGCAAGAGCTTGAAGAACTCAATGCTGCTCGAGAAGAGGTAAATTTTAATTAATAATTTATATCAAAAACAGCTTCAGAAATGAAGCTGTTTTTTTATACCTAATAGGGAAAGATGACTGAAGATGAAAAAAATAAAAATGGGCAATTAAATATTGAGCTTGATGAGAATGTTGCGCAAGGTCAATATTCTAATTTGGCTATAATTAATCATTCGGTTTCAGAATTTGTGGTTGATTTTATCAACATCATGCCGGGAACTCCTAAGAGTAAAGTGAAGTCACGCATTATTCTAACTCCACAACACGCTAAGAGACTTGCCAAGGCGTTACAGGAAAATGTAAAGCGTTTTGAAAAGGCTCACGGTGAAATCAAAGATTATGAAAAGCAACCCATACCATTGAATTTTGGTCCGACAGGGCAGGCTTAATTAAAAGTTGATTAATGATCAAAATAGAAAAACCTGAGATTATTCTCAGGTTTTTCTATTTTATAGAGTCAATCTTTCTGGATGTTGAATATATATAAGCTCGCTTTATAGTGTAATGATTTTAGAACGCATACGAGCCCGTTTAAACTGTCTTTGCAGTTTAATTATCAACTATTGCATCGTTGAATTCAAAAGGGTTTAAAAGTCCTTATTTGAACTCAGACACGAAATGCAACTTCACATTTGGATATTTTTGTTGAGTCATTTGTAGTGTAAATGGGGAATCAGCTAAAAATACTAATTGTCCTCTTTTATCTTTAGCCATAAAGCGTTGCTTTACTCGTAAGAATTCTTTGAACTCCTCACTTTTTGGATCCTTAGGTTCTACCCAGCAGGCCTTGTGTACGCTTAAGGGTTCGTAGGTGCATTTAGCCCCATATTCGTGCTCCAATCGATATTGAATAACTTCGTATTGAAGTGCGCCCACCGTACCAATTACCTTTCTACCGTTAAGTTCTAGTGTAAAGAGCTGGGCAACGCCTTCGTCCATTAATTGGTCGATTCCCTTTTCTAACTGCTTAGATTTCATAGGGTCTGCGTTATTGATATACCTAAAATGTTCTGGAGAGAACGCAGGAATTCCTTTGTAATGAATCTCTTCCCCTTGCGTTAAGGTGTCTCCAATTTTAAAGTTTCCGGTGTCGTGAAGTCCAACAATATCACCGGGATAGGAAATATCAACGATTTCTTTCCGCTCTGCGAAAAATGCATTGGGACTTGAAAACTTTAATTTTTTGCCATTTCGCACGTGTAAATAGGGCGTGTTTCGCTCAAATACTCCAGATACGATTTTCACAAAGGCTAATCTGTCGCGGTGTTTAGGATCCATATTGGCGTGGATTTTAAACACAAAACCTGTGAAGTCCTTTTCTTCAGGTTTTACAATACGCTCTTCACTTTCTTTTGGTCGAGGAGGTGGTGCTATAGAAATAAAGCAATCAAGTAGTTCGCGTACGCCAAAATTATTTAAAGCAGAACCAAAAAATACAGGTTGTTGTTCGGCTTTTGAATAATCTTGTTGATCAAAATCAGGATAAACACCGGTTACTAATTCTAATTCTTCACGTAATGTTTCGGCAGACTCGCTGCCAATCAGTTTATCGAGTTCTGTTGAACTTATATCTTCAATCTCAATGGTTTCTTCAATGTTTTTTCGGCTGTCACCACTAAATAGATTGACGTTCTTTTCCCAAATATTGTAAATTCCTTTAAAGTCATATCCCATACCAATAGGAAAGCTTAGAGGAGTTACGTTAAGATCTAATTTTTGCTCAATTTCATCTAAAAGTTCAAATGCATCTTTTCCTTCACGATCAAGTTTATTTACGAAGACAATCATTGGTATTTTACGCATTCTACAAACCTGAACTAATTTTTCAGTTTGTTCCTCAACCCCTTTTGCAACATCGATAACTACGATCACACTATCAACAGCGGTTAAGGTTCTGAAAGTATCTTCGGCAAAATCCTTGTGACCGGGAGTATCAAGAATATTTATTTTAGTACCGTTATATTCAAAAGCCAGCACAGAAGTCGCTACCGAAATCCCACGCTGACGTTCAATTTCCATAAAGTCGCTGGTAGCTCCTTTTTTTATTTTGTTCGATTTTACTGCGCCAGCTTCTTGAATCGCTCCACCAAAAAGTAATAATTTTTCAGTAAGTGTGGTTTTACCGGCGTCAGGGTGAGAAATGATACCAAACGTACGTCTACGGGCAATCTCTTTTTTAATACTCATAACTCCAAATTTAAGTCGGCAAATATAAGCTTTGCCTACTTAATTAAAGATTTATTCTTGTTGATCTAAGTATTGTTGTATGATGGTTTTGAAGACTGTGAGCTTATGATTTTAGTTGTGATTTGTAGGATTAAACTTGTATAATTTAGGGTTAGGCGGTGTTTGTAGCGGTTTTTTATCGATGATATTGTGTTTATATCTAAAATAGATGTGTTAAGCTCTAAGCAGGTAAAACGATTAATATCTTTGTTATCCCAACTTAAATACGTTCTTAAATTCGCTTCAATATATATTTATTGAGTCAGAGTGTATTAAGTTGAATCTTCCCCTAAGGTAAAAGGATTTTGCTGTAATCATTTTGAGTAAAATTTCAATAGAAATATATGTTGTTTTGAAACATTTAGTTCTATCAATACGTATACTCGACGATTTATATCAATAAACCATGATAAACAATACCTTGCCTAACTTTTTAACTTCTTTTCCTAGATTAACCATCTTAATTACATTGTTGACGGTATTTGCGAGTGAGACGCACGCGCAATCGTCTGTTTCTATGACTTACAGCAGGGATTTAGATCATGCTTTGTCAGAAACAATTCAATATTACACTGTAGAAGTAAGCAATCTTAATAGTAGTAAGACGACTTATGAGTTGACAGCTACGTTAGTAGATTGTAATGATGGAAGTTTAGTAGATAAAGAAGTTCAATTTGAACTTAATTCGGAAGCTGGTGCTGTAATTAATTCAATCACCGTTGATGCAGCATCCAAAGCTACATTTACTTTAAAAACGACTAAAATTGATCTTGATACAACTTCTTGGAGTTGTGTTGAAATCCAACTTATACCGAAGGGAGGATCGCGCTCTCAAGGAGGTTCTGTTGTTATAAAACAATTGAATCCCGGTAATTCCAACTCCAAATAGATAATACATGAAAATAAAAATTACTCAATCTATTTTTTGGTTTTTATTTCTAAGTTTTTCTTTAACCGCCACAGCGCAGTTAAAGAATTCTTTTGATGTACGTTATTCTGAAACCTTGCGTGGGAATTTTACAGCTATTGCTAACAATATGATGTCTGTAAATGCCACAACTGCATATAACGGGGCCGAGGGTAACCATAACCTTACCGATAATGTTTATGTTGATATTGATAACGATAATTCGACTTTCAATTCTAGTAGTGCTGATCTAAGCTCTGTTGGTAATGGTAGTTGTGTTCAGATTGTCAAAGCCTATTTGTATTGGACAGCTGGAGATAAGGAGATAATCTATGATAACGGTAAGACTGCTGATAATAGACCAGATTGGGATTACGACGATATAAAACTGAAATTACCAGGTCAATCTTCTTATACTACCTATACTGCAGATGAAGTTTTGTATAGGGGTAGGGATGAGCATTTTCAGAACGATCCTTATGCATGTGTTAAGGATATTACTTCTCAAGTTAAGTCCTTGGGAACAAATTATACCGGGACTTATACTGTAGCCAATGTTGAAGCTAAGACAGGGACTATTATTGGTCATGGTGCTGGAGATAGAATTGGAGCATCTGCCGGTTGGCAGATTGTTTTTGTTTATGAGAATAGTGATTTGCCTAGTAGGAATATTACATTATTTGATGGTTTTGCTAATGTAACTCGTAATTCAGGTCAAAATAATTATGATATTGTTGTTAATGGTTTTCAAACTGTGCCCAATGGAGCTGTAAATGCTGATGTCGTTTTTGGTGCATTAGAAGGCGATCGTGATCTTACCGGGGATAAATTGCAAATACGCAATACCTCTAATAGTTTTGCAAACATCTCAACAGCAAAAAGGCCAGAAGACAATTTCTTTAATAGTAGGATCACGCGTTATGGTCAAGATGTGACTAACCGTAATCCGGCAAGTACAAATACTCTTGGTTTTGATTCTGGTGTTTTTACCCTAAATAACCCAAACAATTCTCTTTTAGCCAATAATCAAACACAAGCCGTGTTTAGGTTAACTTCTAATCAAGAAACGTATAGCATGTACATGCTAGGTTTTGCTGTAGAAGTTTATGAGCCAGAACTTGAGCCTATGTTATTGACTACAGCATTGGGTAATAATCCTAAGGTGTATGTTAATCAGGAATTTGAAGTAAGTTTTGATGTGAAGAATTATGGTAATGATGATATGCGTGATTTGCGTATAAATTATACATTACCGGGTAGTGTGGAATATGGAGGGACTTCTAATCTACCTTCTGGGGTAACCGCTGCATACAATGCATCTTCAAGAATTCTGACATTCAGTGTGGCTGATAATTTAGTTGAAGATACTGATGATAAATTTACCTTGTCATTTAGATTAAATGTTTCGGAGAATTGCTCTGTCGCAGGCTCAACTTTTGCTATTCAAACAAATGCTACTTACAAGGGGGTGTTAAATTCTACCCAGAAAACGAGTTTGTCTTCGACAGAAACAACTGGTTCTTGTCAAATAGGTAATAATGAGGCGGTTATTGTAAGTATAGCTGCTGATTCTTGCGCAGATTATTGTACAGGTGTAGATACAGATGGGGATGGTGTTCCTGATAATTGTGATGATGATGATGATAATGACGGGATTCTAGATGCCTTTGAGGGAAATGCTTCCACGGCAGTTTTAGCAAACCCGACACAGAGCACAGTAAATGACTTAAATACCAGAGGAACCGGAGTTTTTCCATTGAAACCTAATGGTTCTGCAAGTTTGCCTAGTGGAGGTGTTACTCTTGAGGTGATTGAAGGTTTTAGCCCTAGAACTAATTCAAGTCAAGAACAACAATGGAGGATTTATCAACCGCCACCAGTAGCAAATAGTACAATAAATATCAATGGTGGAGAGGTGCCATTTGAAACTAAATACCTAGACCTGCGTGGTGTTCCGCGTAATGCGTACGAGCGAACTATTAAAATTGATTATGGTACCTCTGCCGAAGCATTATCTTCTGAAACTGAAAAGTACACTTTTATAATTGGTATAGCGGGGCTTGGCGGGTCTGAGTACCAAGAGGTAGGTGGTGAAATGGGGTATGATATTTCAAGTGTGCCTTTGCGTGTGATAGGTAATGTTGATGTATATAGTACAGGGCTTTATTCTCAGTTTAATGGAGCTTCGCCTCCAGTTACTAATGATATTGGGAATACAGTTTCTACTAATCCCCCAAGATCTCAAAAATCAAATGGATATACATTTTTCTATGTAACTCGAGAAGTTTCTAATTTTGAAATTGAATTTAAAGGAAACGACCCTCATGGATTTATCTTCGGAGTTCTAACCGAAACCTATAGAGATACTGATAATGATAAGATTGTAGACTCTAAAGATACAGATTCTGACAATGATGGTTGCCCTGATGCTATTGAAGGAGCAGGTACTTTTGATAAATCTGATTTAACAGCTAATTTAAATTTAGCCAACACACCAGGTGGTGTGGATGAAAATGGTGTGCCTACTCTTGCGGGCTCTCCTCAAGATAATACACAAGCAGTAATTGATAGTTCTATAACCGCCTGTTTTGTGCCCACGGCAGTTGATGATTCACGACAAGTAAGTGTCAATACCTCTCTAAATATAGATGTATTAACTAACGATGATTTTGGTGGAGATGGGCCGTCTTCATCACAACCATTAGTAATAACTCAGCAACCGGTTAATGGTTCAGTTGTTATTAACGACAACGGTACTCCTGCTGATTTGTCTGATGATACAATAGTCTACACACCAAATCAAGATTATATTGGTACTGATACATTTAGATATAAAATTGTTGATCTTGATGGTGACGAGAGTGAGGCGACTGTTGATGTTACAGTTTCTGATGTTATTGTGGTACCTCCGGGAGAGCGTGGCTGTGACTGTGCGCCCTTATACAGTGAGACTAACTTTAGAGATGCTCAGCTAATTTCGGGTACGGCTGGTCAAGTTGGTGCTGTTTACAGGTTTTCAAATGTCTTTTCTGATAGTCCTGACCCTATAGATGCGTTGGTGAGAATTGAAGCTTTAAGAAATGGAGCTTCTCTTGCAAGTATAGATGTGAATTCGCAAGGTGTTGCAAATAATTTTCAACCACAATTGAGAAGCTCGAATAATGGAGATCAGAATATAGAGTTCAATATTACTTTTGTGGAGTCTGGAGGTTCTTATGGTAATGAAGTAGTAATTTCATTTTTTGCTACTCCATTCGATATCGACGGAGATAGTGTTAGAACACGTGAATATGCAGAGCTTACATTATCTGATGCATATTATCAATCAGCTAATACTTTAATTAACATTGATAGAAGACCGAATTCTGTAAGAGGTACAGCTAATAATCCTAGTACTGCTCCAGGAGGGGATATTTCGACCGATCCTAGGTACACTTTTAGTACCTATTATGAAGGTAGGTCTTCTTTGAATTACACTATAGGTAAAGAAAACGGAAATATTGATCGTTACTACTCTTTAGCTTTCAGTAACGCAAACTATACAGATCCACAATCAACTATTGTGACAGCGCCTGTAATTTGTGGAAATGTTTCTGATGAAGATGGTGATCCTTTAGTAGGTGTAACTATTCAAATAGATGGCACCGATGGAAGCTCAACAACCTTAACTACGGATGCAAATGGTAATTATAGATATGCAACCGCTATACCGTCTGCTTTAGTTGATGTGCAATATACTATTGTTGAAACGGATCTTGAGAATTATGTAAGTATCGATGATGCTGAAGGAGATCCTACTGATAATACTATAGTACGCGTTATAAATCTTATCTCATCTTGTCAGAACAATTTTGTTGATGATGGAAGGCCAGTGGCAAATGATGATACAGCCATTGCAAGTCCTATTCGTCCAGTGCAGCCTGTAGATATAGATGTACTTGAAAATGATATTTTTGGTCCTGATGGACCATCAATTGGAATCATTACTATTTTAACGCAACCTGCTGTTGGAGAGGCGGTACTCAATGATGGCGGTACTCCAAACAACCCTACAGATGATTATATAACGTATAGTCCTCCATTACTAAATTTACAGCCGGTTGAGTTTAAATATCAAATTTGTGACGCTGATGGTGATTGTGATGATGCTGTCGTTCGAGTCAATATATTGGATGACGCGCCAATAGCTGAAGATGATGAATTTACAGTTTCAGAAGATTCTCAAAATAATACATTAGACGTTCTGCTTAATGATTATTTTGGAAATGACGGTGCTGGTTCTATAGCTTTAGTCTCCGGTGTTTCTAATGGAACCTTGACTTTAAATGATAATGGTACTACTGGTGATATCACTGACGATTATTTTGTGTATACTCCTGATTCTGATTTCTTTGGAAATGATTCGTTCCAGTATCAAATCTGTGATGCTGATAGTCCAATTGCAGATCGTGAATGTGATGTTGCTACGGTTAGTATTTTGGTGAAAGCTGATCCGACACTTTCTGTAGAACCTGTTACAGTCACAGAAGGAGATCCGCTAACTTTTACCTTTAGTATAAATGAGATTTCTGCTGAAGATGTTGTTATACAGGTTAATACGTCAGATGATACCGCCGTTGAAGGCTTAGATTATACTGCTGCTGTAAATGAATTGATTATAATTCCTGCCGGCCAATTATCTGTTAACTATGTAGTAAATTCTCTTGAGGATAATACTTACGAGGGTACTGAATCCTTTAATATCTCTGGAGCTGTTCAAACTAATAATACTAGAAATCTTGTTGCAGAAACTATAGGTACCATCTTGGATGATCCGGACGACCTTCCGGAGGTAAGCATCAGTGATGTTACCGTTGCTGAGGGCAGTGAAGCTGTGTTTGTTGTAAGTATAGACAATCCAAGTACAGAAGATGTTGTAGTAGATGTAGTTACAGTACCTGGCAGTGCTTTAGCGGGCGATGACTATACCCCTGTAACGACCACGGTAACCATACCGGCTGGACAGACCAGTGTAGAAGTAGCTGTAAGTACGCTTAACGATGATTTATATGAAGGCGAAGAGCAGTTCACTTTAGAAGGGACGGTAACTAGTGGCAACACTTCAAACACCGATCCTGTAGGAACCGCTACTATTACCGACAATCCGGACGACCTTCCAGAGGTAAGCATCAGTGATGTTACCGTTGCTGAGGGCAGTGAAGCTGTGTTTGTTGTAAGTATAGACAATCCAAGTACAGAAGATGTTGTAGTAGATGTAGTTACAGTACCTGGCAGTGCTTTAGCGGGCGATGACTATACCCCTGTAACGACCACGGTAACCATACCGGCTGGGCAGACCAGTGTAGAAGTAGCTGTAAGTACGCTTAACGATGATTTATATGAAGGCGAAGAGCAGTTCACTTTAGAAGGGACGGTAACTAGTGGCAACACTTCAAACACCGATCCTGTAGGAACCGCTACTATTACCGACAATCCGGACGACCTTCCAGAGGTAAGCATCAGTGATGTTACCGTTGCTGAGGGCAGTGAAGCTGTGTTTGTTGTAAGTATAGACAATCCAAGTACAGAAGATGTTGTAGTAGATGTAGTTACAGTACCTGGCAGTGCTTTAGCGGGCGATGACTATACCCCTGTAACGACCACGGTAACCATACCGGCTGGACAGACCAGTGTAGAAGTAGCTGTAAGTACGCTTAACGATGATTTATATGAAGGCGAAGAGCAGTTCACTTTAGAAGGGACGGTAACTAGTGGCAACACTTCAAACACCGATCCTGTAGGAACCGCTACTATTACCGACAATCCGGACGACCTTCCAGAGGTAAGCATCAGTGATGTTACCGTTGCTGAGGGCAGTGAAGCTGTGTTTGTTGTAAGTATAGACAATCCAAGTACAGAAGATGTTGTAGTAGATGTAGTTACAGTACCTGGCAGTGCTTTAGCGGGCGATGACTATACCCCTGTAACGACCACGGTAACCATACCGGCTGGGCAGACCAGTGTAGAAGTAGCTGTAAGTACGCTTAACGATGATTTATATGAAGGCGAAGAGCAGTTCACTTTAGAAGGGACGGTAACTAGTGGCAACACTTCAAACACCGATCCTGTAGGAACCGCTACTATTACCGACAATCCGGACGACCTTCCGGAGGTAAGCATCAGTGATGTTACCGTTGCTGAGGGCAGTGAAGCTGTGTTTGTTGTAAGTATAGACAATCCAAGTACAGAAGATGTTGTAGTAGATGTAGTTACAGTACCTGGCAGTGCTTTAGCGGGCGATGACTATACCCCTGTAACGACCACGGTAACCATACCGGCTGGGCAGACCAGTGTAGAAGTAGCTGTAAGTACGCTTAACGATGATTTATATGAAGGTGAAGAGCAGTTCACTTTAGAAGGGACGGTAACTAGTGGCAACACTTCAAACACCGATCCTGTAGGAACCGCTACTATTACCGACAATCCGGACGACCTTCCGGAGGTAAGCATCAGTGATGTTACCGTTGCTGAGGGCAGTGAAGCTGTGTTTGTTGTAAGTATAGACAATCCAAGTACAGAAGATGTTGTAGTAGATGTAGTTACAGTACCTGGCAGTGCTTTAGCGGGCAATGACTATACCCCTGTAACGACCACGGTAACCATACCGGCTGGACAGACCAGTGTAGAAGTAGCTGTAAGTACGCTTAACGATGATTTATATGAAGGCGAAGAGCAGTTCACTTTAGAAGGGACGGTAACTAGTGGCAACACTTCAAACACCGATCCTGTAGGAACCGCTACTATTACCGACAATCCGGACGACCTTCCAGAGGTAAGCATCAGTGATGTTACCGTTGCTGAGGGCAGTGAAGCTGTGTTTGTTGTAAGTATAGACAATCCAAGTACAGAAGATGTTGTAGTAGATGTAGTTACAGTACCTGGCAGTGCTTTAGCGGGCGATGACTATACCCCTGTAACGACCACGGTAACCATACCGGCTGGGCAGACCAGTGTAGAAGTAGCTGTAAGTACGCTTAACGATGATTTATATGAAGGCGAAGAGCAGTTCACTTTAGAAGGGACGGTAACTAGTGGCAACACTTCAAACACCGATCCTGTAGGAACCGCTACTATTACCGACAATCCGGACGACCTTCCGGAGGTAAGCATCAGTGATGTTACCGTTGCTGAGGGCAGTGAAGCTGTGTTTGTTGTAAGTATAGACAATCCAAGTACAGAAGATGTTGTAGTAGATGTAGTTACAGTACCTGGCAGTGCTTTAGCGGGCGATGACTATACCCCTGTAACGACCACGGTAACCATACCGGCTGGACAGACCAGTGTAGAAGTAGCTGTAAGTACGCTTAACGATGATTTATATGAAGGCGAAGAGCAGTTCACTTTAGAAGGGACGGTAACTAGTGGCAACACTTCAAACACCGATCCTGTAGGAACCGCTACTATTACCGACAATCCGGACGACCTTCCAGAGGTAAGCATCAGTGATGTTACCGTTGCTGAGGGCAGTGAAGCTGTGTTTGTTGTAAGTATAGACAATCCAAGTACAGAAGATGTTGTAGTAGATGTAGTTACAGTACCTGGCAGTGCTTTAGCGGGCGATGACTATACCCCTGTAACGACCACGGTAACCATACCGGCTGGGCAGACCAGTGTAGAAGTAGCTGTAAGTACGCTTAGCGATGATTTATATGAAGGTGAAGAGCAGTTCACTTTAGAAGGGACGGTAACTAGTGGCAACACTTCAAACACCGATCCTGTAGGAACCGCTACTATTACCGACAATCCGGACGACCTTCCGGAGGTAAGCATCAGTGATGTTACCGTTGCTGAGGGCAGTGAAGCTGTGTTTGTTGTAAGTATAGACAATCCAAGTACAGAAGATGTTGTAGTAGATGTAGTTACAGTACCTGGCAGTGCTTTAGCGGGCGATGACTATACCCCTGTAACGACCACGGTAACCATACCGGCTGGGCAGACCAGTGTAGAAGTAGCTGTAAGTACGCTTAACGATGATTTATATGAAGGTGAAGAGCAGTTCACTTTAGAAGGGACGGTAACTAGTGGCAACACTTCAAACACCGATCCTGTAGGAACCGCTACTATTACCGACAATCCGGACGACCTTCCGGAGGTAAGCATCAGTGATGTTACCGTTGCTGAGGGCAGTGAAGCTGTGTTTGTTGTAAGTATAGACAATCCAAGTACAGAAGATGTTGTAGTAGATGTAGTTACAGTACCTGGCAGTGCTTTAGCGGGCAATGACTATACCCCTGTAACGACCACGGTAACCATACCGGCTGGACAGACCAGTGTAGAAGTAGCTGTAAGTACGCTTAACGATGATTTATATGAAGGTGAAGAGCAGTTCACTTTAGAAGGGACGGTAACTAGTGGCAACACTTCAAACACCGATCCTGTAGGAACCGCTACTATTACCGACAATCCGGACGACCTTCCGGAGGTAAGCATCAGTGATGTTACCGTTGCTGAGGGCAGTGAAGCTGTGTTTGTTGTAAGTATAGACAATCCAAGTACAGAAGATGTTGTAGTAGATGTAGTTACAGTACCTGGCAGTGCTTTAGCGGGCGATGACTATACCCCTGTAACGACCACGGTAACCATACCGGCTGGACAGACCAGTGTAGAAGTAGCTGTAAGTACGCTTAACGATGATTTATATGAAGGTGAAGAGCAGTTCACTTTAGAAGGGACGGTAACTAGTGGCAACACTTCAAACACCGATCCTGTAGGAACCGCTACTATTACCGACAATCCGGACGACCTTCCGGAGGTAAGCATCAGTGATGTTACCGTTGCTGAGGGCAGTGAAGCTGTGTTTGTTGTAAGTATAGACAATCCAAGTACAGAAGATGTTGTAGTAGATGTAGTTACAGTACCTGGCAGTGCTTTAGCGGGCGATGACTATACCCCTGTAACGACCACGGTAACCATACCGGCTGGACAGACCAGTGTAGAAGTAGCTGTAAGTACGCTTAACGATGATTTATATGAAGGTGAAGAGCAGTTCACTTTAGAAGGGACGGTAACTAGTGGCAACACTTCAAACACCGATCCTGTAGGAACCGCTACTATTACCGACAATCCGGACGACCTTCCAGAGGTAAGCATCAGTGATGTTACCGTTGCTGAGGGTAGTGAAGCTGTGTTTGTTGTAAGTATAGACAATCCAAGTACAGAAGATGTTGTAGTAGATGTAGTTACAGTACCTGGCAGTGCTTTAGCGGGCGATGACTATACCCCTGTAACGACCACGGTAACCATACCGGCTGGACAGACCAGTGTAGAAGTAGCTGTAAGTACGCTTAACGATGATTTATATGAAGGCGAAGAGCAGTTCACTTTAGAAGGGACGGTAACTAGTGGCAACACTTCAAACACCGATCCTGTAGGAACCGCTACTATTACCGACAATCCGGACGACCTTCCAGAGGTAAGCATCAGTGATGTTACCGTTGCTGAGGGCAGTGAAGCTGTGTTTGTTGTAAGTATAGACAATCCAAGTACAGAAGATGTTGTAGTAGATGTAGTTACAGTACCTGGCAGTGCTTTAGCGGGCGATGACTATACCCCTGTAACGACCACGGTAACCATACCGGCTGGACAGACCAGTGTAGAAGTAGCTGTAAGTACGCTTAACGATGATTTATATGAAGGTGAAGAGCAGTTCACTTTAGAAGGGACGGTAACTAGTGGCAACACTTCAAACACCGATCCTGTAGGAACCGCTACTATTACCGACAATCCGGACGACCTTCCGGAGGTAAGCATCAGTGATGTTACCGTTGCTGAGGGCAGTGAAGCTGTGTTTGTTGTAAGTATAGACAATCCAAGTACAGAAGATGTTGTAGTAGATGTAGTTACAGTACCTGGCAGTGCTTTAGCGGGCGATGACTATACCCCTGTAACGACCACGGTAACCATACCGGCTGGGCAGACCAGTGTAGAAGTAGCTGTAAGTACGCTTAACGATGATTTATATGAAGGCGAAGAGCAGTTCACTTTAGAAGGGACGGTAACTAGTGGCAACACTTCAAACACCGATCCTGTAGGAACCGCTACTATTACCGACAATCCGGACGACCTTCCGGAGGTAAGCATCAGTGATGTTACCGTTGCTGAGGGCAGTGAAGCTGTGTTTGTTGTAAGTATAGACAATCCAAGTACAGAAGATGTTGTAGTAGATGTAGTTACAGTACCTGGCAGTGCTTTAGCGGGCGATGACTATACCCCTGTAACGACCACGGTAACCATACCGGCTGGACAGACCAGTGTAGAAGTAGCTGTAAGTACGCTTAACGATGATTTATATGAAGGCGAAGAGCAGTTCACTTTAGAAGGGACGGTAACTAGTGGCAACACTTCAAACACCGATCCTGTAGGAACCGCTACTATTACCGACAATCCGGACGACCTTCCAGAGGTAAGCATCAGTGATGTTACCGTTGCTGAGGGCAGTGAAGCTGTGTTTGTTGTAAGTATAGACAATCCAAGTACAGAAGATGTTGTAGTAGATGTAGTTACAGTACCTGGCAGTGCTTTAGCGGGCGATGACTATACCCCTGTAACGACCACGGTAACCATACCGGCTGGGCAGACCAGTGTAGAAGTAGCTGTAAGTACGCTTAACGATGATTTATATGAAGGCGAAGAGCAGTTCACTTTAGAAGGGACGGTAACTAGTGGCAACACTTCAAACACCGATCCTGTAGGAACCGCTACTATTACCGACAATCCGGACGACCTTCCGGAGGTAAGCATCAGTGATGTTACCGTTGCTGAGGGCAGTGAAGCTGTGTTTGTTGTAAGTATAGACAATCCAAGTACAGAAGATGTTGTAGTAGATGTAGTTACAGTACCTGGCAGTGCTTTAGCGGGCGATGACTATACCCCTGTAACGACCACGGTAACCATACCGGCTGGACAGACCAGTGTAGAAGTAGCTGTAAGTACGCTTAACGATGATTTATATGAAGGCGAAGAGCAGTTCACTTTAGAAGGGACGGTAACTAGTGGCAACACTTCAAACACCGATCCTGTAGGAACCGCTACTATTACCGACAATCCGGACGACCTTCCAGAGGTAAGCATCAGTGATGTTACCGTTGCTGAGGGCAGTGAAGCTGTGTTTGTTGTAAGTATAGACAATCCAAGTACAGAAGATGTTGTAGTAGATGTAGTTACAGTACCTGGCAGTGCTTTAGCGGGCGATGACTATACCCCTGTAACGACCACGGTAACCATACCGGCTGGGCAGACCAGTGTAGAAGTAGCTGTAAGTACGCTTAGCGATGATTTATATGAAGGTGAAGAGCAGTTCACTTTAGAAGGGACGGTAACTAGTGGCAACACTTCAAACACCGATCCTGTAGGAACCGCTACTATTACCGACAATCCGGACGACCTTCCGGAGGTAAGCATCAGTGATGTTACCGTTGCTGAGGGCAGTGAAGCTGTGTTTGTTGTAAGTATAGACAATCCAAGTACAGAAGATGTTGTAGTAGATGTAGTTACAGTACCTGGCAGTGCTTTAGCGGGCGATGACTATACCCCTGTAACGACCACGGTAACCATACCGGCTGGGCAGACCAGTGTAGAAGTAGCTGTAAGTACGCTTAACGATGATTTATATGAAGGTGAAGAGCAGTTCACTTTAGAAGGGACGGTAACTAGTGGCAACACTTCAAACACCGATCCTGTAGGAACCGCTACTATTACCGACAATCCGGACGACCTTCCGGAGGTAAGCATCAGTGATGTTACCGTTGCTGAGGGCAGTGAAGCTGTGTTTGTTGTAAGTATAGACAATCCAAGTACAGAAGATGTTGTAGTAGATGTAGTTACAGTACCTGGCAGTGCTTTAGCGGGCAATGACTATACCCCTGTAACGACCACGGTAACCATACCGGCTGGACAGACCAGTGTAGAAGTAGCTGTAAGTACGCTTAACGATGATTTATATGAAGGTGAAGAGCAGTTCACTTTAGAAGGGACGGTAACTAGTGGCAACACTTCAAACACCGATCCTGTAGGAACCGCTACTATTACCGACAATCCGGACGACCTTCCGGAGGTAAGCATCAGTGATGTTACCGTTGCTGAGGGCAGTGAAGCTGTGTTTGTTGTAAGTATAGACAATCCAAGTACAGAAGATGTTGTAGTAGATGTAGTTACAGTACCTGGCAGTGCTTTAGCGGGCGATGACTATACCCCTGTAACGACCACGGTAACCATACCGGCTGGACAGACCAGTGTAGAAGTAGCTGTAAGTACGCTTAACGATGATTTATATGAAGGTGAAGAGCAGTTCACTTTAGAAGGGACGGTAACTAGTGGCAACACTTCAAACACCGATCCTGTAGGAACCGCTACTATTACCGACAATCCGGACGACCTTCCGGAGGTAAGCATCAGTGATGTTACCGTTGCTGAGGGCAGTGAAGCTGTGTTTGTTGTAAGTATAGACAATCCAAGTACAGAAGATGTTGTAGTAGATGTAGTTACAGTACCTGGCAGTGCTTTAGCGGGCAATGACTATACCCCTGTAACGACCACGGTAACCATACCGGCTGGACAGACCAGTGTAGAAGTAGCTGTAAGTACGCTTAGCGATGATTTATATGAAGGTGAAGAGCAGTTCACTTTAGAAGGGACGGTAACTAGTGGCAACACTTCAAACACCGATCCTGTAGGAACCGCTACTATTACCGACAATCCGGACGACCTTCCGGAGGTAAGCATCAGTGATGTTACCGTTGCTGAGGGCAGTGAAGCTGTGTTTGTTGTAAGTATAGACAATCCAAGTACAGAAGATGTTGTAGTAGATGTAGTTACAGTACCTGGCAGTGCTTTAGCGGGCGATGACTATACCCCTGTAACGACCACGGTAACCATACCGGCTGGACAGACCAGTGTAGAAGTAGCTGTAAGTACGCTTAACGATGATTTATATGAAGGCGAAGAGCAGTTCACTTTAGAAGGGACGGTAACTAGTGGCAACACTTCAAACACCGATCCTGTAGGAACCGCTACTATTACCGACAATCCGGACGACCTTCCGGAGGTAAGCATCAGTGATGTTACCGTTGCTGAGGGCAGTGAAGCTGTGTTTGTTGTAAGTATAGACAATCCAAGTACAGAAGATGTTGTAGTAGATGTAGTTACAGTACCTGGCAGTGCTTTAGCGGGCGATGACTATACCCCTGTAACGACCACGGTAACCATACCGGCTGGGCAGACCAGTGTAGAAGTAGCTGTAAGTACGCTTAACGATGATTTATATGAAGGCGAAGAGCAGTTCACTTTAGAAGGGACGGTAACTAGTGGCAACACTTCAAACACCGATCCTGTAGGAACCGCTACTATTACCGACAATCCGGACGACCTTCCGGAGGTAAGCATCAGTGATGTTACCGTTGCTGAGGGCAGTGAAGCTGTGTTTGTTGTAAGTATAGACAATCCAAGTACAGAAGATGTTGTAGTAGATGTAGTTACAGTACCTGGCAGTGCTTTAGCGGGCAATGACTATACCCCTGTAACGACCACGGTAACCATACCGGCTGGACAGACCAGTGTAGAAGTAGCTGTAAGTACGCTTAACGATGATTTATATGAAGGCGAAGAGCAGTTCACTTTAGAAGGGACGGTAACTAGTGGCAACACTTCAAACACCGATCCTGTAGGAACCGCTACTATTACCGACAATCCGGACGACCTTCCGGAGGTAAGCATCAGTGATGTTACCGTTGCTGAGGGCAGTGAAGCTGTGTTTGTTGTAAGTATAGACAATCCAAGTACAGAAGATGTTGTAGTAGATGTAGTTACAGTACCTGGCAGTGCTTTAGCGGGCGATGACTATACCCCTGTAACGACCACGGTAACCATACCGGCTGGGCAGACCAGTGTAGAAGTAGCTGTAAGTACGCTTAACGATGATTTATATGAAGGCGAAGAGCAGTTCACTTTAGAAGGGACGGTAACTAGTGGCAACACTTCAAACACCGATCCTGTAGGAACCGCTACTATTACCGACAATCCGGACGACCTTCCGGAGGTAAGCATCAGTGATGTTACCGTTGCTGAGGGCAGTGAAGCTGTGTTTGTTGTAAGTATAGACAATCCAAGTACAGAAGATGTTGTAGTAGATGTAGTTACAGTACCTGGCAGTGCTTTAGCGGGCAATGACTATACCCCTGTAACGACCACGGTAACCATACCGGCTGGACAGACCAGTGTAGAAGTAGCTGTAAGTACGCTTAACGATGATTTATATGAAGGTGAAGAGCAGTTCACTTTAGAAGGGACGGTAACTAGTGGCAACACTTCAAACACCGATCCTGTAGGAACCGCTACTATTACCGACAATCCGGACGACCTTCCGGAGGTAAGCATCAGTGATGTTACCGTTGCTGAGGGCAGTGAAGCTGTGTTTGTTGTAAGTATAGACAATCCAAGTACAGAAGATGTTGTAGTAGATGTAGTTACAGTACCTGGCAGTGCTTTAGCGGGCGATGACTATACCCCTGTAACGACCACGGTAACCATACCGGCTGGACAGACCAGTGTAGAAGTAGCTGTAAGTACGCTTAACGATGATTTATATGAAGGCGAAGAGCAGTTCACTTTAGAAGGGACGGTAACTAGTGGCAACACTTCAAACACCGATCCTGTAGGAACCGCTACTATTACCGACAATCCGGACGACCTTCCAGAGGTAAGCATCAGTGATGTTACCGTTGCTGAGGGCAGTGAAGCTGTGTTTGTTGTAAGTATAGACAATCCAAGTACAGAAGATGTTGTAGTAGATGTAGTTACAGTACCTGGCAGTGCTTTAGCGGGCGATGACTATACCCCTGTAACGACCACGGTAACCATACCGGCTGGGCAGACCAGTGTAGAAGTAGCTGTAAGTACGCTTAACGATGATTTATATGAAGGTGAAGAGCAGTTCACTTTAGAAGGGACGGTAACTAGTGGCAACACTTCAAACACCGATCCTGTAGGAACCGCTACTATTACCGACAATCCGGACGACCTTCCAGAGGTAAGCATCAGTGATGTTACCGTTGCTGAGGGCAGTGAAGCTGTGTTTGTTGTAAGTATAGACAATCCAAGTACAGAAGATGTTGTAGTAGATGTAGTTACAGTACCTGGCAGTGCTTTAGCGGGCGATGACTATACCCCTGTAACGACCACGGTAACCATACCGGCTGGACAGACCAGTGTAGAAGTAGCTGTAAGTACGCTTAACGATGATTTATATGAAGGTGAAGAGCAGTTCACTTTAGAAGGGACGGTAACTAGTGGCAACACTTCAAACACCGATCCTGTAGGAACCGCTACTATTACCGACAATCCGGACGACCTTCCGGAGGTAAGCATCAGTGATGTTACCGTTGCTGAGGGCAGTGAAGCTGTGTTTGTTGTAAGTATAGACAATCCAAGTACAGAAGATGTTGTAGTAGATGTAGTTACAGTACCTGGCAGTGCTTTAGCGGGCGATGACTATACCCCTGTAACGACCACGGTAACCATACCGGCTGGGCAGACCAGTGTAGAAGTAGCTGTAAGTACGCTTAACGATGATTTATATGAAGGCGAAGAGCAGTTCACTTTAGAAGGGACGGTAACTAGTGGCAACACTTCAAACACCGATCCTGTAGGAACCGCTACTATTACCGACAATCCGGACGACCTTCCGGAGGTAAGCATCAGTGATGTTACCGTTGCTGAGGGTAGTGAAGCTGTGTTTGTTGTAAGTATAGACAATCCAAGTACAGAAGATGTTGTAGTAGATGTAGTTACAGTACCTGGCAGTGCTTTAGCGGGCGATGACTATACCCCTGTAACGACCACGGTAACCATACCGGCTGGACAGACCAGTGTAGAAGTAGCTGTAAGTACGCTTAACGATGATTTATATGAAGGCGAAGAGCAGTTCACTTTAGAAGGGACGGTAACTAGTGGCAACACTTCAAACACCGATCCTGTAGGAACCGCTACTATTACCGACAATCCGGACGACCTTCCAGAGGTAAGCATCAGTGATGTTACCGTTGCTGAGGGCAGTGAAGCTGTGTTTGTTGTAAGTATAGACAATCCAAGTACAGAAGATGTTGTAGTAGATGTAGTTACAGTACCTGGCAGTGCTTTAGCGGGCGATGACTATACCCCTGTAACGACCACGGTAACCATACCGGCTGGACAGACCAGTGTAGAAGTAGCTGTAAGTACGCTTAACGATGATTTATATGAAGGCGAAGAGCAGTTCACTTTAGAAGGGACGGTAACTAGTGGCAACACTTCAAACACCGATCCTGTAGGAACCGCTACTATTACCGACAATCCGGACGACCTTCCGGAGGTAAGCATCAGTGATGTTACCGTTGCTGAGGGCAGTGAAGCTGTGTTTGTTGTAAGTATAGACAATCCAAGTACAGAAGATGTTGTAGTAGATGTAGTTACAGTACCTGGCAGTGCTTTAGCGGGCAATGACTATACCCCTGTAACGACCACGGTAACCATACCGGCTGGACAGACCAGTGTAGAAGTAGCTGTAAGTACGCTTAACGATGATTTATATGAAGGCGAAGAGCAGTTCACTTTAGAAGGGACGGTAACTAGTGGCAACACTTCAAACACCGATCCTGTAGGAACCGCTACTATTACCGACAATCCGGACGACCTTCCGGAGGTAAGCATCAGTGATGTTACCGTTGCTGAGGGCAGTGAAGCTGTGTTTGTTGTAAGTATAGACAATCCAAGTACAGAAGATGTTGTAGTAGATGTAGTTACAGTACCTGGCAGTGCTTTAGCGGGCGATGACTATACCCCTGTAACGACCACGGTAACCATACCGGCTGGACAGACCAGTGTAGAAGTAGCTGTAAGTACGCTTAGCGATGATTTATATGAAGGTGAAGAGCAGTTCACTTTAGAAGGGACGGTAACTAGTGGCAACACTTCAAACACCGATCCTGTAGGAACCGCTACTATTACCGACAATCCGGACGACCTTCCGGAGGTAAGCATCAGTGATGTTACCGTTGCTGAGGGCAGTGAAGCTGTGTTTGTTGTAAGTATAGACAATCCAAGTACAGAAGATGTTGTAGTAGATGTAGTTACAGTACCTGGCAGTGCTTTAGCGGGCGATGACTATACCCCTGTAACGACCACGGTAACCATACCGGCTGGACAGACTGAGAGTACACCAATCTTGGTATCAATAATAGATGATGATGTATTTGAAGAGGATGAAACATTTACAGTGATTGGAACAGTTGTCAGTGGAACTGTGGCTAATAGCCCTGTTCAGGCGACTGGTACAATTACTTCAAATGAAATCCTAGCGATCAACGACATCAACGATACGTTTGAAGGTCAGCCGGTAAGCGGCGATGTAGGAACCAATGATGAGAACCCTGACGGCCCGGCAGACAGCGAGGTGTACACTGTACTTACTCAGCCTGCTAGTGGTAGTTTAGTCTTCAATGCTGACGGAACCTATACCTATACACCAAACGATGGTTTCATCGGAGAGGATACCTTCAGTTATGAAGTATGTGATGGCGGAAGCCCACAGGCTTGTGATAGTGCAGATGTGATCATTCAGGTATTACCTATTGGTACACCAGATAATGCAGCACCTGTAGCAAACGACGATACAGCAATTACCGAAGCAGGAACTCCTGTAGACGGTAATGTACTAGTAAATGACTTTGATCCTGATGGTGATACAATAACTGTAACCGGTAATACACAACCAACAAACGGAAGTGTAACGGTTAACCCTGACGGAACCTTTACTTATACTCCAGAGCCTGGCTTTATAGGAGAAGATAGTTTTGAGTACACGGTATGTGATGATGCAGATCCATCATTATGTGCAACTGGTACAGTAACTATCGAGGTGGTTGCAGATACTGATAACACCACGGTAGCTAATGATGATGCGTTCTTCGGTTATATCGGCGAAGAGATCACCGGTAATGTACTTACCAATGATAGCGATCCTGAAGGCGATGCGATCAGTGTGATCAGCAATACGCAGCCTGCTAACGGAAATGTAACAGTAGCAGCTGACGGAAGCTTAGCCTATACTCCGAATCCGGACTTTAGCGGAGCAGATCAGTTTACCTATACTATTGAAGATGCTAATGGAGCACAGGATACCGCAACGGTTTACATCAGTGTAGATCCAAGTGAAAATGGCGGAAACACCATTCTGGCGATCAACGACATCAACGATACGTTTGAAGGTCAACCGGTAAGCGGCGATGTAGGCACTAATGATGAGAACCCTGACGGCCCGGCAGACAGCGAGGTGTACACTGTACTTACTCAGCCTGCTAGTGGTAGTTTAGTCTTCAATGCTGACGGAACCTATACCTATACACCAAACGATGGTTTCATCGGAGAGGATACCTTCAGTTATGAAGTATGTGATGGCGGAAGCCCACAGGCTTGTGATAGTGCAGATGTGATCATTCAGGTATTACCTATTGGTACACCAGACAATGCAGCACCTGTCGCAAACGACGATACAGCAATTACCGAAGCAGGAACTCCTGTAGACGGTAATGTACTAGTAAATGACTTTGATCCTGATGGTGATACAATAACTGTAACCGGTAATACACAACCAACAAACGGAAGTGTAACGGTTAACCCTGACGGAACCTTTACTTATACTCCAGAGCCTGGCTTTATAGGAGAAGATAGTTTTGAGTACACGGTATGTGATGATGCAGATCCATCATTATGTGCAACTGGTACAGTAACTATCGAGGTGGTTGCAGATACTGATAACACCACGGTAGCCAATGATGATGCGTTCTTCGGTTATATCGGCGAAGAGATCACCGGTAATGTACTTACCAATGATAGCGATCCTGAAGGCGATGCGATCAGTGTGATCAGCAATACGCAGCCTGCTAACGGAAATGTAACAGTAGCAGCTGACGGAAGCTTAACCTATACTCCGAATACGGACTTTAGCGGAGCAGATCAGTTTACCTATACTATTGAAGATGCTAATGGAGCACAGGATACCGCAACGGTTTACATCAGTGTAGATCCAAGTGAAAATGGCGGAAACACCATTCTGGCGATCAACGACATCAACGATACGTTTGAAGGTCAACCGGTAAGCGGCGATGTAGGCACTAATGATGAGAACCCTGACGGCCCGGCAGACAGCGAGGTGTACACTGTACTTACTCAGCCTGCTAGTGGTAGTTTAGTCTTCAATGCTGACGGAACCTATACCTATACACCAAACGATGGTTTCATCGGAGAGGATACCTTCAGTTATGAAGTATGTGATGGCGGAAGCCCACAGGCTTGTGATAGTGCAGATGTGATCATTCAGGTATTACCTATTGGTACACCAGACAATGCAGCACCTGTCGCAAACGACGATACAGCAATTACCGAAGCAGGAACTCCTGTAGACGGTAATGTACTAGTAAATGACTTTGATCCTGATGGTGATACAATAACTGTAACCGGTAATACACAACCAACAAACGGAAGTGTAACGGTTAACCCTGACGGAACCTTTACTTATACTCCAGAGCCTGGCTTTATAGGAGAAGATAGTTTTGAGTACACGGTATGTGATGATGCAGATCCATCATTATGTGCAACTGGTACAGTAACTATCGAGGTGGTTGCAGATACTGATAACACCACGGTAGCCAATGATGATGCGTTCTTCGGTTATATCGGCGAAGAGATCACCGGTAATGTACTTACCAATGATAGCGATCCTGAAGGCGATGCGATCAGTGTGATCAGCAATACGCAGCCTGCTAACGGAAATGTAACAGTAGCAGCTGACGGAAGCTTAACCTATACTCCGAATACGGACTTTAGCGGAGCAGATCAGTTTACCTATACTATTGAAGATGCTAATGGAGCACAGGATACCGCAACGGTTTACATCAGTGTAGATCCAAGTGAAAATGGCGGAAACACCATTCTGGCGATCAACGACATCAACGATACGTTTGAAGGTCAACCGGTAAGCGGCGATGTAGGCACTAATGATGAGAACCCTGACGGCCCGGCAGACAGCGAGGTGTACACTGTACTTACTCAGCCTGCTAGTGGTAGTTTAGTCTTCAATGCTGACGGAACCTATACCTATACACCAAACGATGGTTTCATCGGAGAGGATACCTTCAGTTATGAAGTATGTGATGGCGGAAGCCCACAGGCTTGTGATAGTGCAGATGTGATCATTCAGGTATTACCTATTGGTACACCAGACAATGCAGCACCTGTCGCAAACGACGATACAGCAATTACCGAAGCAGGAACTCCTGTAGACGGTAATGTACTAGTAAATGACTTTGATCCTGATGGTGATACAATAACTGTAACCGGTAATACACAACCAACAAACGGAAGTGTAACGGTTAACCCTGACGGAACCTTTACTTATACTCCAGAGCCTGGCTTTATAGGAGAAGATAGTTTTGAGTACACGGTATGTGATGATGCAGATCCATCATTATGTGCAACTGGTACAGTAACTATCGAGGTGGTTGCAGATACTGATAACACCACGGTAGCTAATGATGATGCGTTCTTCGGTTATATCGGCGAAGAGATCACCGGTAATGTACTTACCAATGATAGCGATCCTGAAGGCGATGCGATCAGTGTGATCAGCAATACGCAGCCTGCTAACGGAAATGTAACAGTAGCAGCTGACGGAAGCTTAACCTATACTCCGAATACGGACTTTAGCGGAGCAGATCAGTTTACCTATACTATTGAAGATGCAAACGGAGCACAGGATACCGCAACGGTTTACATCAGTGTAGATCCAAGTGATAATGGCGGAAACACCATCCTTGCGATCAATGACATCAACGATACGTTCGAAGGTCAACCGGTAAGCGGCGATGTAGGCACTAATGATGAGAACCCTGACGGCCCGGCAGACAGCGAGGTGTACACTGTACTTACGCAGCCTGCTAGTGGTAGTTTAGTTTTCAATGCTGACGGAACCTATACCTATACACCAAACGATGGTTTCATCGGAGAGGATACCTTCAGTTATGAAGTATGTGATGGCGGAAGCCCACAGGCTTGTGATAGTGCAGATGTGATCATTCAGGTATTACCAATCGGTACACCAGACAATGCAGCACCTGTAGCAAACGACGATACAGCAATTACCGAAGCAGGAACTCCTGTAGACGGTAATGTACTAGTAAACGACTTTGATCCTGATGGTGATACAATAACTGTAACCAGTAATACACAACCAACAAACGGAAGTGTAACGGTTAACCCTGACGGAAGCTTTACCTATACTCCAGAGCCTGGCTTTGTAGGAGAAGATAGTTTTGAGTACACAGTATGTGATGATGCAGATCCATCATTATGTGCAACTGGTACAGTAACTATCGAGGTAGTTGCAGATACTGATAACACCACAGTAGCTAATGACGATGCGTTCTTCGGTTATATCGGTGAAGAGATCACCGGTAATGTACTTACCAATGATAGCGATCCTGAAGGCGATGCGATCAGTGTGATCAGCAATACACAGCCTGCAAACGGAAGCGTAACGGTTAACACAAACGGTAGTTTCACTTATGTATCAAATGCAGGTTATAATGGTGCAGATCAGTTTACATACACTATTGAAGATGCAAATGGAGCACAGGACACGGCAACGGTTTACATAAGCCTGGAGGAAAAATCATTCACAATATCTATTGCCGACGGCGAATGTGATGGAGATGTTCCTTATTTGGTTTATGATATAGACCTAAACAATTTTGCTGCAACAGGACCACTTACCATAACATTCTTAGATAATTCTGGTAATAGTCTTCTAGAATACACAGATCTTCCTTTAACAGGAAGAGTGCTTTGGCCAGGTGCAGAAGTAGATGCTAATGGTAACCCTACTAATTGGCCTGGATGGATTCTTGAGGATGGTGTTTGGGTTGAAGGTGATGACGGATTTTTAGATGTAAGACCTGATGTAAATGTGGTATTCTCAATCAATCCTAGTCAGACTATTGTAGTGAATTATCCTCCATCAGATCCGTACTGTTACTCAGGACCACGTTTAGATGGTTTAGTAAGTACTACAGATGTTTCTTGTTTTGGAGATGCCAATGGTGCAATTGATATAACCACATCAGGAGGAACAGCTCCATTCAGCTTTAATTGGAGTACAGTAGATGGTAGTGGTTTGGTTGATGGGCAGGAAGATCAGACAGGCTTAACTGCTGGAATTTACAATCTTGTAATTACAGATGCTGTAGGTATCGAGAAGGAATTTAATATAGAAGTTGCTCAGCCAGAACAACTAGAACTTGTGTTTACAGACGTTATAGGAGGATCATCTAACTTTATGTGTTCTAACGGAACGGCTACAGCCACAGTTTCTGGAGGAAGTGGAAATTATACTTATTTGTGGAGTGCTAGTGCTGGTGGACAGACCACTGCTGTGGCAACAGACCTTACTGAAGGTGTGCATAGTGTGACGGTAACTGATTCAAATGGTTGTGAGATTACACAAGAAGTAACTATTACTTGTAACACCATCCTAGCGATCAACGATATCAACGATACGTTCGAAGGGCAACCGGTAAGCGGCGATGTAGGCACCAAT
Source organism: Leeuwenhoekiella palythoae (assembly GCF_020310025.1). Lineage (GTDB taxonomy): Bacteria > Bacteroidota > Bacteroidia > Flavobacteriales > Flavobacteriaceae > Leeuwenhoekiella > Leeuwenhoekiella palythoae. Next base: position 770,566 of record NZ_CP084318.1, on the reverse strand, counting down.
GATGAGAATCCTGACGGCCCGGCAGACAGCGAGGTATACACTGTACTTACGCAGCCTGCTAGTGGTAGTTTAGTTTTCAATCCAGACGGAACCTATACGTATACACCAAATGATGGTTTCATTGGAGAGGATACCTTCAGTTATGAAGTATGTGATGGCGGAAGTCCACAGGCTTGTGATAGTGCAGATGTGATCATTCAAGTATTACCTATTGAAGATGAATTGGATGTTAATGAACCTCCGGTTGCTAATGATGATACCGCTATTACAGAATCTGGTGTACCTGCAACGGGTAATGTATTAGTAAATGACTTTGATCCTGATGGTGACACCATTACGGTAACAGGAAACACACAACCAACAAACGGAAGTGTAACAGTTAATCCAGATGGAAGCTATACTTATACTCCAGAGCCTGGCTTTGTAGGGGAAGATAGTTTTGAGTACACCGTATGCGACGACGGAGAGCCTCAAGAGTGTGCTACAGGTACGGTTACCATTGAAGTGACTCCTGATAGTGGCAACACAACTGTAGCGAATGATGATGCTTACTTTGGTTTAATTGATGCGGCTATTACTGGAAATGTTCTTGATAATGACTTTGATCCTGAAGGACAAACACAGCAAGTTGATATTACAGTATCTCCTGCTAACGGCCCTGAGAATGGAAGCTTGGTAATTAATGAAGATGGTTCATTCACCTATACTCCAAACGATGGCTTTATTGGAACAGATCAGTTCACGTATCAAATTTCAGATAACGGAACTCCTGTGGCGACAGATGTTGCAACGGTATACATCTCAGTAAGAGGTAGTGATATAGTGCCTCCAGTTGCAAGTTTAAGTCTGGAGAAAGTTGGAATATTCAATGATGAAAATGGTGATCAAAGACCACAAGTTGGTGAAACCATTACCTATACTTTTACCGTATATAATACAGGAGAGTCTACAATTTCAGATATTGTTATTGAAGATCCGCTAGTAGATGTTGTAGGAGGCCCAATCACACTTGAGCCGGGCGAAGTAGATGCAACCACGTTTACTGCTATTTATTCAATAACTCAAGCAGATATTGAGCAATTGTTTGTAGAAAATCAGGCTTTAGTAAGCGGTGTAGATCCTTATGGAGATGTAATTGAAGATTTATCTGATGATCCAAATAATAGTGATGATGAAGATGTAGATAATGATGGAGAACCAGATGACGTTACGGTTACAATAATACCAAATGTTTTAGCAGAGGAAGACATTGTTATTTACAACGTAATGACGCCTAACGGAGACGGTCTTAATGATATTTTTATGATTGAAAATATTGATAGATTCCCTGATAATAAGGTTCAGATTTTTAACAGATGGGGAATAGAGGTGTTTAGTACAGAAGGATATAGTATCAATAATGATAATGTCTTTAGAGGCTTCTCAGATGGTCGTGCTACTGTACGCCGAGGAGAGCGTCTTCCTACGGGAACCTATTATTATATGATTGAATATGCTGATCCTGATAGTGGTCAGGTGAGACGTAAAGCCTCATTCCTTTACATTAATTAAAATTGAATTACTCAATGAGTATTTATAATAAACGACTTCATATGGTAAAAAGAAATTTGGGTAAGTTGGTTCTTCTTTTTGTACTGCTTATTTCTTTAAGCGGATACAGTCAGCAAGATCCGCAATACACGCAATATATGTACAACCCTTTGGTGATCAACCCCGCGTATGCGGGGAACCGCGGGGTAACCAGTATTTTGCTGCTACACCGCAGTCAGTGGGTAGGTCTTGATGGTGCACCCAGCACTCAAAATCTATCAGTTCACAGTCCTATAGGTTTAGGAAAAGTCGGACTGGGTTTTAGTTTGGTTAATGATGTTTTGGGACCTGCGCGAGAAACCTATTTTAATACTGATTTTAGTTATACCATAGATACGGGAGGTGAGGGTAAATTCAGTTTTGGATTGAAAGGTTCTTTGAATTTATTAGATGTCGATTTTAGCCGAACCAATCCATTTAACCAAAATGATCCTTTTTTAGTGAGTATTGATAATAAGCTTTCGCCAAACGTAGGTGTTGGTATCTTTTATCACGATGCTAAATTTTACGGTGGATTATCCGCTCCGCAGTTATTGCGTACTGATCATTTTGACCGAAGCGGTTCACAAGGAGCACAAACCTTTGTTTCTGAAGAAGAAATTCACTATTATGGTTTAGCAGGTTATGTATTTGATCTCAACCGAAATCTAAAATTTAAACCTTCGACATTGGTTAAAATGGTTGCAGGAGCACCTCTTTCGGTAGATGTGAATGCAAACTTTTTATTGTACGATAAATTGACCTTAGGAGCTTCCTATCGTTGGAGTGCTGCATTGAGTGCTTTGGCGGCTTTTCAGGTGAATGATGGTTTGCTTATTGGCTTCGCATATGACAGAGAATCAACAGATTTAGGAAATGCGACTTACAATAATGGAACTTATGAAGTATTTTTACGTTTTGAATTATTTAAAGAATACAACCGTATGTTAACACCACGATTCTTTTAATTAAAAATACGCCCCTATGAAACAATTATTACAAGTCATTCTACTCTTAGCTATTGCTTTTAGTTTTGATAGTGTTTATGCTCAGGAACGTGAGATTGCTAAGGGAAACAAAAAATTTGATCAATACGCTTTTGTAGATTCTCAAAAGATTTACTTGCGTGTAGCGGAAGAAGGTTACGAATCTGCAGACCTATTCTCAAAACTGGGAGATAGTTTTTACTATAACGCTGACTATAAAGAGGCAGTAACTTGGTATACTAAACTGGTTGAGAAATACCCGGAGGAAGTGACTCCTTACCAATATTTTAGATATGCGCAGGCCTTACGGGCAGAAGAGCAGTATGACAAATCTACTGAGATGATTGCGCTGTATCAAGAAGCGGTGAGTAGTTCTGATGATTTATACAGCAGTCAAAGCATTTCAGAAATAGAAAATGGTAGCGCAACTTTTGAGATTGAAAAGCTAAAAGTAAATGCAGCTAAATTTTCTGATTTTGCTCCTTCTTTTTACGGAGAGCAGCTTTTATTTGCATCTACCCGTGATACCGGTACATTCACAAAACGTATTCACAAGTGGAATGACCAACCCTTCCTTGATCTATACGTAGGTGATATTGATAAAAACAATCAGGTTGCCACGGCTTCTAAATTACCAGGTAGTGTAAATACTGAATTTCACGAAAGTACTGCTTTACTAAGTACTGATGGAAATACGCTTTATTTTACCAGAAATAATTTTACTAACGATACCTATAAAGCTGATAGCAACAATACCAATAGATTGAAGCTTTATAAGGCTCAGCGTAATGGAGATGGTTTTAATAACGTAGAAGAACTTCCATTTAATGATAATGGCTTTTCAACAGCACACCCTGCGCTTTCAGTAGATGGTAAAACCCTTTATTTTGCATCGGATAGACCCGGAACTTACGGTGAATCTGATTTGTGGAAAATTGCTCTAAACGAGGATGGTACATTTGGAGAGGTTGAAAACTTAGGAGATAAGATTAATACTCCGGGACGTGAGACTTTTCCTTTTATTAGCAAAGAGGGTAAATTGTATTTCTCAACTGATGGACGTGCCGGTTTGGGAGGTCTAGATGTTTACGTATATGATTTTGAAGATGAAAGCCTAGAAAATATTGGTGCCCCTGTAAACAGTGTAAAAGACGATTTTACATTTATCATTAATAGCGAAACCGGTAGAGGCTTTTTTGCAACCAACCGAGCTAACAATCCGCTTGATGATGATATATATACCTTTATACAGTCTGCTTGCGAAAGCACGCTCATTGTGAATGTTATTGATAAGAATACTAAAGAGCCACTTAACGGAGCAATGGTAGGTGTAAGAGATACAGAGAATAATCTTGTTGTTTCAGGAACTGCTGAGGCTCCAGACGCGACCTTTGCTTACAACGATCCAGAGTGTGACAAAGAATACTTTATACGCGGGGAGATGGAAGGTTATTTAACGGATGAGAAACTGGTTAAAATTCCTTCTTCGAGCAGTGAGGTAAGTGTGGTTCTAGAATTAGAGCCTTCGATAACACAGATACCACCTGATTTTGATCTTGGCAAATTGATCAATCCAATTTACTTCGACTTTGATAAATCGTACATCAGACCGGATGCGGCTGTAGAATTAGCAAAGGTTATCGAAATTTTGAAGGAATACCCTGAATTACGCATAGATGTGCGTTCTCACACAGATAGCCGTGGGAACGACGCTTATAACCTTGCGTTATCAGAAAGACGCAACAAATCTACCATTGACTATATCGTAGAAGAGGGAGGGATTTCCAGAGAGCGTCTAACCGGTCGCGGTTATGGAGAAACCCAATTGCTCAACGAGTGTAGCAATGGCGTACAGTGTACCGAAGAGCAACATCAACTCAATAGACGTAGTGAGTTTATTGTTCAAGACTATTAATTGTCAATGCATCTAACATAACAAACCCTGAGAAGCCTTCTAAATTTAGAAGGCTTTTTCTATTGTTACAGGGGGTTTGTATTTGTACATTTACCACTAAAACAAGTTTATGAAAGAAGAATTGGTGATTTTGGTTGATGAAAACGACCGTCAAGTAGGTTTGATGCCTAAGATGGAAGCGCATGAGAAAGCGCTACTGCATCGTGCATTTTCGGTATTTGTTTTCAATGATCAGAATCAATTAATGATTCAACGCAGAGCGGCACATAAATATCATTCTCCGGGATTATGGACAAATACGTGCTGCAGTCATCAACGAGAAGGAGAAACTAACATAGAGGCCGGGAAAAGACGTCTGATGGAAGAAATGGGCTTTACCACTTCGCTTACTGAGAACATATCTTTTATTTACAAGGCGCCATTTGATAATGGTTTGACGGAACATGAATATGATTATATTCTTTTAGGGGATTATAATGATGAGCCCAATATAAATCCTGATGAAGTTTCAGAATGGAAATGGATGTCTCTAGAAGATATTGAAAAAGATATGAAAGTACATCCTGAACAGTATACCGAATGGTTTAAGATCATATTTGACAAATTTTACAACCAGATAGAACGCTAATGAAACAGGTTACAGTGAAGCGTAAAGCGCATTTTAACGCTGCGCATCGGCTTTACAGAGCCGATTGGGACGATGCTAAGAATCTTGAAGTTTTCGGGAAATGTAGCTATCCTAATTACCACGGGCATAACTATGAACTTATCGTAGCCGTTACCGGCCCCATTGATCCTGAAACTGGTTTTGTGATTGACTTAAAAGTACTCAAAGATTTGATCAAAGCAGAGGTTGAAGAGCCGTTTGATCACAAAAATTTAAATCTTGACGTTCCTGAGTTTTCAACATTAAATCCTACTGCAGAAAATATTTGTGTGGTGATTTATGATAGATTAAAAAGGCACCTCTCTGAGACCTTCAAGATCGAAGTAACCCTTTATGAAACCCCACGCAATTCAGTAACCTATTCTGGAGAATAATTATAAGAAGCAAACTAATCAAAAAGCCTTAGGGCTCATTTCAATACAATTATGAGTAAAACGGTTTATCCAATGACTTTTCAACCTGTCCTAAAAGAAAAAATCTGGGGAGGTCAAAAACTAAACAAACTATTTAATAAAGGAAACAGCGCCACCGCAAAAATGGGGGAGAGCTGGGAAATAGCAGATCTTGAAGAAGGGCAGAGTACAGTGAGTAATGGCGCTTTACAAGGCAAAACACTTAACGAAGCGATCTTAGAAGACCCAGCGGCTTTATTAGGAGCTAAGGTTTATGATAAATTCGGCCCACATTTTCCGTTGTTGATCAAATTTATTGATGCAGCTTCTGATCTTTCGATACAAGTGCATCCTACAGATGACACTTCGCCTACGGGTGTTGGTAAAACCGAAATGTGGTACATCATGCAAGCTGATGAAGGTGCCAAGCTTACCGTAGGTTTTAACCAGAAAATCACTAAGGAGGAATATGATAAGCGCATAGATGACCTTAGTATTGAAGAAGTAATGGATCAGCATATAGTGAGTGAAGGCGATTCGTTCTTTATCAATGCCGGTAGAATTCATGCCATAGGTGGTGGTGTATTGTTAGCCGAAATACAGCAGACATCAGACGTGACCTACCGCGTATATGATTATAACCGAAAGGATGATGAAGGGAACTTAAGAGATCTTCACGTCAAAGAATCGCGAGAAGTTTTAGATTTTGAAACCACTCAGGATTTTAAATTAGAATACGACCGAAGCGCTACAAACACTCCTCAAGTCGTTAAACATCACACCTATTTCAAAACGGAATGGGTAAAACTTACTAAACCATATTCTATAGCACGTACAGATTCATTTACAATTATTATTGTAGTAAGCGGATCGCTTAACTTTTCTGACGGTGAGATTGAAGGTAGTTTAAACGCCGGTGAAACGCTGTTAATTCCTGCTGCTAGTAACGAGGTTACTTTAGACGCAGAATCTTGTGAGATTCTCGAAGTTTACTTGTAACCGCTTTAAAAATTAGATGTACTTTTGCAAAAATTTTTATTATGGCAAGTATTAGAGATCTTAAGAAAGATATAAACTTTGTTTTAGGCGATATTATCGACGCAGTATACATTTGGGAGGCTATCAATCCTAAAGAGGATCAGAAAGAAGCTGAAGCTATTGTAGATGATGCTATTGTGACCTTTGACGAACTTATCGCAAAAGTAAATAACAATAAAGTTGAAAACAGACGTAAACATCTAAAAGCGGTTAACGCAGAATTAGAAGAGCGCGGTAAGGCTTTAATTGATCGAGTGAACGCATTGTAATTAAGGTTCGCCCTAAAATGAAAAAGGCCCTTAACTTCAAAAGTTAAGGGCTTTTTTATACGCTGAACATTTGGTCAGCATATCAAACAATAAACTTAGCTCTCTTTACTCTTCAACTACAGTTGAGTCAATCGTAGTTGTAGTCGCCTCATTGGTATTAGTTTCTTTACGCTCCTCAATATAATCTTTAAGCGCTTTACCATATTTAGATTTACGTACTTTAGGTTTTAGCGAAGTATAGATAGTATCTAAATATTTAATATTGGCGTCAAATATTTCAGAAACAGCGAGGTATGGCGCGATCTCGTATTCTTTATTGGTAATGGCAAAATTAACTGTATATAAATACTTTCGCTTCATTAAATTCTGAAGTTGCGTATCGTAATAAATGATCGAGTCTTCGATGCCCTCTTTTCTTACCTCAAAACTTCTCTTGATTAAATCAAGGTTCTTATCATTAAATTGATGAATGACTTTTGAATATTCATCCAGTTTTTGTTGGTTTTGCGAACCGGTAATAGCTGCCTGACTTTCAAAATTCTTTAGCGAAGTGTTTAAAGTCATTTCACCTGGTTCTGCAAAAATCATGATGCGATCGTCGTATTCATAAGCGTCTACCTTTTCAAGGGTGAGGTAAACAATTTGCGGTTCTTTTAGATCAGTAATGAATTCAAATTCAGGATTTCCATCTACAATAACGCTGTCTATATATACAAGCGAAGTGTCTTCAATACGCTGTAAATAAATCTTTCCTTTTTTTAAACCATTAATTTTTCCGGTAAGTGTGAAGTCACCATCCTTACCACAACTTGCAAGGACTAATAAACATACGAGGCCAAGAATAGCCGATCTAATTTGCATTTTTTGTCATTTTAGGTTGCAAATATGCCTAAATTCTTCTTTAAATACTAGTGCAGGGGCGTTTACTGAAGTCAAATTATGAACAAGCCTATTGTACAGCGGAAAAATGTACAATTGCTTCATCTATATTTTTACTTTGAGACTAATGCTACTCTCTGATAAATCTGGTAATTTCTTTGATCAGTTCGGTATTGATCGGTCGGGATGCTTCGTTGTAAGATTTTGAATTTTCGATATCATCACCTTCAATAGTTTTGAGTACGTGATTCATGCTTTCAATTATCGCATATTCGGACTTGGGTTGCGCCTCTTTTAAAAGTTCACCTTCCTTAAGTGGAACTTGAAGATCTTTAGTTCCTGTAACTATAAGTATAGGAATATCTAGCGCGCTGATCTCTTCGGCAGGATCATATTTGATCCAACTTTTCATAAAGGGTTGCACTGAAGGTCTAAAAATGGACGCTAAAGCAGGATTGTAGTTTTTAGAAGTTCCGGTCTCTTTTAAATCGGTTAATGCTTGTTGCGCATTTTCTGCCAAACCGGGAGCTTGCTTTGTGATCTGATCAAGAATAACAAGATCTATCGCCTGACCGGCACCGGCAATAGAAACTAACTTACTGACCTTAGTCTGTTGTGCTGCGAGCTTTGCAATTAAGGCTCCCTGAGAATGCCCGATCAATACAATTGTTTTAAAATCTTGCTCAAAATAATTTACCGTAGAAGCAGCATCGCTAACAAAATCATCAAAGCTGAGTTGTTCTTCTATCAGTGCATTTTGACGCATTAAAGCAAAAAGGCGTTTGTCATATCTAAACGTAGCAAAACCGTTTTTGGTAAGCTGCTGAGCTAGTTGCTTGAGGCTATTGTTTTGCATCATTTGCTGATTGCCATTGCGATCTGTAGGTCCTGAACCGGCAATTATAATGGCCAACGTATCGGTTTGCTTTACAGGTTGAAGCAGTGTCCCGGAGATAAACTCATTAATTCGAATTTCAGAAGATGTAGGGTCTTGACTATGAGCAGGGCTAACCGCTAACAACATACCTATAATAAAAACAAGCCGCATACCTTATTTAAGTTTTGAATAATGTGTTAATAAGGCATCAATTTTCTCGGGATATTGTGTGCCTAGTAGTAACTCATTACCATCGTTAAAAACCAATTGAAGTCCCTTTCTGCCTTTGGTAGTTAGGGCTTTTCGCTTAGTGAATGAAATACGGTAACCCCAGCCGCCGTATTCTCTGATAGGATTGTATTTACGAATTTTGGCGCTCTTGATTTCGCTCCAAGCTTTAAACCTTGACTTGATATGAAAAGGAACAAAGCGATACGTAATTCCTTTTTCGTCTATTGTGGTTTCTAATTTGAAGATATACCAAAAGCCAAGAAAGAGGCCTAAAATCACTAAAATGCTGAGAATCACAGAAGCGATCTCGAACTTAGAAAATTTTAAATTATCCCAATCTAAAACAAGCGGACTTACGGCAATTGCTAGAATTACTACAAGGAGTAAGCGTAACCACCATTGATCAAATCGCTGTATTTCTTTAAATGTTTTCATACAGAATAATCTATTAAAAATAATGCCACAAACTAAAACAAAGATATTTAGTTGATGAAAGTCTTACGCAAATTTTAAGATAAGATAAGGCTAAAAGTTTGACCGCAGAAGGAAGTCCCTGATTAATGTAGGTCTATAACGGTGCTTTTTCTATTTAATTTCATATTTCAAATTAACCTTAGTTGCGTGCGGGTAAAGAAGCGTGATAGCTTATTTTTGCCGAAAATTAGCAACAATGAAAAGAAGACTTTTAGCATTCGGTATTATATTGAGTTTAGCTTTTAACGTAAAAGCAATGGGTAGCGACGAAGATTGGGGAAGTAAAGGCCACCGTGCAGTAGCTGCAATAGCGACTAAATACTTAAAACCAAAAACTAGAAAGGCGATTGAAAAACTTCTGGGTGCAGAAACCTTAGTTACTGTTTCAACTTACGGAGATGAAATCAAAAGCTATGATGAATATAGAAAGTACAGCAGCTGGCATTACGTAAATATAGCACCTGGCTTAACTTATGCTGAAGCTGATAAAAATGAATATGGCGATCTTGTACAAGGAATAAGAACTTGTAAGGAGATTTTACTTTCTGATGAGTCTTCAGAGGAAGAAAAAGCCTTTTACTTAAAAATGCTCGTTCATTTTATTGGAGATTTGCACCAACCTCTACATTTAGGTCACGCCGAAGATAAAGGCGGAAATGATTTTCAAGTACGCTGGTTTAATGACGGTACGAATTTACACTCGCTTTGGGACACCAAAATGATCGAAAGCTATGGGATGTCTTATAGCGAATTAGCGGCTAATTTTGATGAGGTTTCAAAAACCGAATATAAAGCACTTACTTCAGGTAATGTATTAGACTGGGTTAGTGAAGGCCAGGATCTCGCGGAAATGGTTTATGCATCTGCAGAAATAGGAGAGAAGCTTAGCTATCGCTATCAAGCAGATAACTACCATATCATTCAAGAGCAGCTTCAAAAAGGCGGCGTGCGCCTGGCAGCTGTCCTGAATGAGATTTTTAAATAGCAAGTTAAGACCTTAAGAAACTCTAGCCACTTACTCATCAGCCAGTACGTGGCTATCTTTATATTGTTTCGGCGTTGCGTCGCAATATTTCTTAAAGATACGGGTGAGATGACTTTCATCTGTAAATCCTAATTGGATCGCTATTTGCGAAACCGTAAAATCAGAATTTAAAAGACGGTCTTTGGCAATTTCTAACTTGTACAGTAAGATATAATTGTGCAAGGAGTTTCCTGTTTCTTTCTTGAAATAATTGCTGAGCGTACTGCTCGTTATATGAAAGTGTTTAGCAATTGCAGAAATCTTGAGCAAATTGGTATCATAAATATTATACCTGATGTACGCATAGATCTCATCAATGCGCTCATTTTTCTTTGTAGATTTTGGGGTAATATGCTCCGGATTTTTCTCAGTAACATTTCGAGCGATTATACTGAGTATCGTACTTACCATATTGGCAATAATCTGCAAATAATATTGCTCCTTGGCCGTGTTTTCTTTTCTGATAAAAAACAGAATACGCCATATAAGGTCACGATCTTCAATATTTTTAAGCGCTTCTTGAAATTTACGTTTAGGATGATTAAGAATAAATTCACTACGGCGTAACCAGTTTTGTTTGTCTGGTAAACTCACTTTGCTGGAGAAAAGCAAATCAGTGAATTTGAAAATAATAAACGTTGTTTCGTGAGTTTTGATGTCTGGGACTTCATTCTTTGCAAAGACAAATATATCACGACTCTTGTAAGAGGTCACTTTGTGATCAATTGTAATACGACCGCTACCTTCTTCAATAAACAAGATCTGAAAATAAATGTCACCTTTATTTACAGCATCCCATCTCGACGTAGAAAATCGATCAATGATAAATATGTCCTGCCAATTAAGTTGTATCATGGCACTTGTAGGATTTAAATTAAATAAGGGGGTGAAAATTTGTCTAAAGACTGATGTAAAAGTTACAAGAAATTTTATAGAAATTTACTAGAGCTTATACTAGTTCTCTAATTTATTCTGAGTCTAAATCTTTAAAATAACTGTAATTCAGTATGTTGAAGTTAGGTATTTAAGTGTCAATAATTTTTAAATAAATAGTTAAAAATCAATGACTCTGCTCTAAATTACTGTGAGTTAGTGTAGTTACTCGATTTAGTTGGCAATGTTAAAAATTTATAAATCCCTAAGAAACAATGAATTTCAACTCGTTTCTATAGGTTGAAGGTGTTTTTCCCGTAAATTTTTTGAATTGTTTGTTAAAATGGCTGAAGTTGTTAAAGCCACTTTCAAAACAAACATCAGTGATACTTATGGGTTTTTCGTGAAGTAGTTTGGCCGCGTGCACCAGTCGATATTCATTTACAAATTGGGTAAAGGTCTTTCCTGTAATTTTTTTAAAGTAGCGACAAAACGCCGGAACGGTCATACTTACCAATTCTGAAATTTCTTCGAGTGTGATCTGACGTTTAAACTCTTCTTTGACAAAATTGAAGATAATATTGATGCGGTTATTGTCTTGAAGTTCGGTCTCTAGGATAAAACCCTGAGCATTGAGAACCGTATACTTTTCTGCAGATTCTAATTGTTTTAAGATATCTAGAAGGCCTAAAAGACGTTCATAATTAGAAAGCGACTTTAAAGTTTCGATCTTAGAACCTATGATTCGTTTGAGTTCGCCGTGAAAAACAATGCCCATTTTAGCACGCTCAAACAGGGCTTTGATGCTGCGCATTTCAGGAATATTAAAAAAAGACTCACCTAAGAAGTCTGGACGCATCTGAATCACTGTTTCGCGCTCGTAGTTATTCAAGGAGTCTGTAAAGCCACAGTGGGGTAAATTAGAACCAATAAGTATGAGTTCGCCATTTCTATAATAAGAGATGTGACTGCCCACTTGGCGCTTGCCGGTACCTCCTTTTACGTAAACAAGCTCAAGTTCAGGATGATAGTGCCAGAAATTATGACTGTTGTTTTCGTGATTTTCATCGTAAGTACGGTAGGAAAAAGAGCTTCCAAAACCTGGTTCTATTTTCTCAAAGGCTGGTTTTGGGGATTTTATCATAGTATTCCTGTTAATTTAGTATAAAGGTAGCCAAGGCTTTAACCTGTGACTTATGCTATATTAACCTAAATATATAGGTTTTTCACAAATTTAAATTTTAATATTGGTTTAAGGTTAATATAGCACATAAAATTGCACAATGGGTTCTATTTCAGGCTGGTTTTGCGCCATACATTTGTAATGTGAATAAATTAAATCACTCACAAAAAACCAAACCTATGAAAACAACTATTAAAACTTTGGTATTCGCATTGACTTTAGCCCTTACTCTAAACGCCAATGCAGCAGACGGAATTGCAGTTACAGTGAATGAAAACTTTATGGTAAAAGTAGAGTACACTAATGCAATTGAGGGAGCTCAGATTTATCTTGAGGATGTTGACGGAGAGCGTCTTTACAGTGAGTATGCAGGAAGCGTAGCTAATGATTCTAAAACTTTAAGCTTAGAAGAATTACCGGTAGGTAAATACTACTTGATCTATGAGGATGATTATGCTAAATCATACACTACGATCAAAAAAGAGTTTAAAGGATTAGACATTGTTAAAGATGAAAGTAAAACCATCTTTAAGCCTAATTACCGCGTTGAGAATGACATTGTAATGATATCATTTACAAACCCTAAAGAAGTAAAAACAACTACACGTGTTTATGACGAGACTGGTGCAATCATTGAGTCTATGTCTGATACAAACCTAGTAGTTAAGCAAGCTCTTAACTTTGAAGAGTTGCCTGCTGGAAACTACAGAATTGGTGTCTCAATTGGGAAAGATTATTTCTCAAAGCAAATCGCTATCAAATAAGTTTATAACCCTAGTAATTAGAAAAGCCTTGTTGCAACTGCAACAAGGCTTTTTTTGTTTAATATTTTAAGTAGAAGAGCGCCCAGTAAATTAGAAGAAATTGCAAGCCTACACGTGCCCAAAGTAGCCATTTAGGTAAATTCATCCCTGCTTTTTTAGAAGAAAGCATATAAAAGTGTACAAGAAAAAAACTAATGAGCATAGCTACGATACCGTAGATTGCACAATTCTTGAATAGGGGTAAGCAAATGCCTATACCTAATAGGATCTCGGCAAATCCGCTTAAAAAGACCAATTTTTTATGTGCAGGAAGGTAGCGCGGCATAATGCGCATATACGCTCTGGGTTTTATAAAATGCATTATACCGGCGACTATGTACATAACTGCCATTAAATAGAGATGCCAAGGATAATGCATAATATATAGTTTACAAGTTTAATTTAGTAATTTACAACATCTGAAGATTCTGGCTTTTCAAAAAAACCATCTTCAACTTCAAAAAATCGGATGTTACTCAAATGGGCTTCGCCAATAGGATCGCCAAAATTTCCTTTTTCTTCAGACCAGTTATAAAATTTCCAAGTAGTAGCTAGCGGTACTTGCTCTATTTCTTTATAATCAGAATAAGCGATCGCGTGCGGTGCTGCTTCAGCATTCTCAATAGTTTTATCACCAAAGGTTACAATATAAGCGGTTGCTTCTACGCGATTTTCTTCATCTAGGTAGCCAATATACCAGTCATCAGGAGTATCACCGGTGCCACCTTCAAAAGTCAACTTAAACTGGCCTTCAGCATCATTGGCTAATTCCTGAATGTTTACGCCCGGATCCTGAAGTTTAAAAGGAAATGCAAAAAAGTAAGGCCAGGTAAAAATATCAAAACGAGCGCCATCAGGTATTGCTCCTTGAGGAGCACTGTAAACTTGAGATCCGTCATAAATCAATTGGGTACCGTCTGTTTTATCTATTCGTATCTTACTACTGTTTGTAAGCATGCTAATCGTGGCGTTTATGCGTTCATTTCCGCCAAACATCAATTGCAGATCAAAAGCTACGGCCTCTTGTGCAGCAAACGCCGCTTTATTATGAGCGCTGGCGATGTTGTCAACAAAAGGATTGGATGTAGTAGTTACCTGTTGTTCTTGCTCAGGGACATCTTTAGATTCTTCTGAGTAGTTTTGTTTACACGATAGAATCGCGAGTGTAAGCAGTAAAAAGATAGATTTATTCATAATTCAAATTTCGTTTCATGAATAGTAGAAATTTGAAACAGAACTTACAGAAAATAATTTGAATTTCTAATGGATTTCAGTTGCTATCGATAAGGTGCGCGTAAACCCCTTAAATTCTTGCAGCGATTTCTGATTGACAATGATTGGGTTGATCTTGATTTTTTTACCAGCACCTTCAATCACATAATCCCCTAAGTTGTTAGTATAGAATCTTTCTACAGCATTCAACGGGATTTTTTTTCCGAAGAAAAGATGATTTCTAATGATCTCAGTATCGGTTACGATAAGGTATTGATAATGGTATTGGTATAGAAACTGCCCTAAATAAAGCACGCTGAGCAAAGGCATATAATAATCCAGTAACCAGATATTATGCGGTTCTGTATAAAGTAATTTCAGAATAAATAAAATGATCCAGACAATACCTATGGCCAGATTGAGATATAGCCTCCTCTTTTTGTATAATAATTTCATACAATCCTAAATATTTAAATACTCATCATTTCTATTTAGGGGGAGGATTCTCGACTTTGGTAAGAGAAGAATAATAAAATAATAAGTCTGTGAAATAATATGATCTAAAAGTACGAGAAACCTTGCACTTGATAAAGAGTAGAACGGTTTTGTTGATAATTAACTTAAAAATTGGGGAAAAATCCCGTCATAACCTAGGTCTAAAGTTTGGTGTACGCCAGTTTTACAGGAATTCCCTAAGCATCAACTTGATTTTCATCGGTGATAAAATGGGTTTGAGTTTTTAAGCCTATTTGGTTCGCAAGACAGAGGCACAGAGCGTCAAGAATGTCATCGCGTTTTACTTGATTTCTTTTGGTTTCTGCGAGTATACGTTTATACAGAATTTTTGCTTCAGGATCAAGCTGGGAAAGTAGGTCAAGCCTTTGCTCAACTCCTTCCTTCTGACTTTTTTTTGACATTAGAATTTGGCCTTGGTTGAGGTATTTAAAACAAATTTCAGGATGACTTTCCAACAATTGAATACTAGTGCTTTTTGAAGTATTGATATAACGATCTGTTTCTAAGATCTTGTCCTTTATATTTAGCGTTTGTTCTGAAAGACTTTTTCCTAAGATACGTTTATTAAGTTCTTTAGCCTTTTTCTTATCCACTTCATAAACGGCTGCTCTACAAGGGGCATTAAATATTGTGGCACTTCTGCTTTTTAGCTCTTTACGTAGTTTGACCTCGATGCTTCGGTGAAACGTTTCAGAAGAAAGCCCGATGGGAATATCAATAAAAAACCTGGCAGCATTCTTTACAAAATGCTCCAAATCGTCAATTCGATCTAAGAGGGCATATTGATAGCCTTGCTGATCCTTCCAAATTAAAAGCCAACCCGCTTTGCAACCGTCAATTCCACCTGCTATCATTTATACGAGCTCACCGGCCAACTTTAGTCGGCCTCCTTTTTCGATGATTTGACTTTTCATTTTTTCAAATACAGCTGCATCTAAAGCGCGCGTTGCATCTTCATAAAGGGTTACTTTAAAACCTTCTTCAAGTGCGTCAAGCACCGAAAAGCTCACACAATATTCTGCAGCTAAACCACAAAAGTAAAGCGAAGTGATGCCTTTTCCTTTAAGATATCCGGTGAGTCCCGTAGCTTTTTTATGCGCATTATCGTAAAAGCCGCTATAACTGTCTATTGCAGGATCTGTTCCTTTTCTAAAAATAGCTTCAATACGCGCTGCGTTCATATGTGGATGAAAGTCTGCGCCATCAGTAGTTTGCACACAATGTACCGGCCATAAGGTTTGCTCCAAACCGTCTATCACGGTCGTGTCAAAATTTTCTTTGTCGTGATGATTGTCTGCAAAGCTACTGTGATTTTCAGGATGCCAGTCTTGCGTAGCAATGACCAAATCAAATTTTTCCTGAAGTTTGTTTACCAAAGGAATGATTTGGTCTCCACCGGGAACGGCAAGCGCTCCACCGGGCATAAAATCGTTTTGCATATCAATGATGACGAGGGCTTTCATAAGTATTGGTTATTTCTGGTTGTTTATATTTTCTAAATAGTCGAGCACCTTAGGATCTTCGGTTTTCAAAAGAACTACCCCACAACGTGCTCGAGATCCGTAGACCGCAGATGCACTAGTGCCCGTTAAGATGGTGTCAGAAATCGAAAACGTTTCTAAGTGTTCCACTAATGATTTGTATTGCGGACTCTTTTCTAAATCCAAAATATGAGATTGCGTTGCCTGTAACACAAAAAGGATTTTACAATCAGCGGTAACTTTTGGCTTCTTGCTTTCGCGTTCCTTTAAAGCTTCGCGTTGTTCTTCATTTAAACCGGTTAAGGAAATGCCGGGACGGGGACCTACAAATTGCGCATCGTAAAGAATTTTGGCTTTGATCATTTTTAGCTTTTCTTGAGAATCTTCAAGTTGCTGATATTCTTGAAGCCACGTTTCATTTTCATCCTGGGTTAAAAGAGCTTTTGTATTCGTCTCTTGAGCATTTGCAGGAAGCGTTAGTGTTACTAAAAAAAGGCAGATTGTAAATAGTTTCATAGTTTAGTTTTTATGTGCGGCGATCAAGCGATCACGCTCTTCTTTGAGCTGATTGCTAATACCTACTTTATAAATATGTGGATTGTCAAATCGTTTAAATTCTTCGGGTAGAGCAGCAAGTTGTTTTTTGCTGAAAGCAGCCACTTCTTGAACTGATTTTTCAGGATACAAGCGTTTGCCTTCTTGCATTACAGGTTGCAGCATAGGTGTTTGCGTTAAACCTTCAATACTGAGATTTTTAAAAGGTTCAACAGGGTGATACATACGAGAAACACTGTTCTCATTTGCTAAAGCGATGGCATCTGCACCGATTAAAGTGTGATCTTCTGTTGAGATTCTATACACTTGTTTTTTATGCGGAAGCGTCACCTTTGAGATACTTTCTGAAATTTTAATGCGTGGTTTACCATTAGCGAAAGAAAGTTTATAAACGCCATCTAAAGCACCGTTGGGTTTACCAATTACGAGATTGGTTCCCACGCCATAAACATCAATAGGAGCATTTTGATTTTGCAAACTTTGAATGACATATTCATCTAACTGATTAGAAGCAGCAATCTTTACGTAAGCTAAGTCGGCATCGTCCAGCATCTTCCGGCAGCGTTTAGCAAGGTAAGCGAGGTCTCCACTGTCTAAGCGAATCGCAAGCAGCTTTTGACCGCGTTGTTCCATTTCTTTAGCAACAGTAATCGCATTGGGCATTCCGCTTTTTAGTGTGTCATAAGTATCTACCAAAAGCACACAATTTTTAGGTCTGTGTTCTGCAAAATCCCCAAAAGCGGTAAGTTCGTCATCATAACTTTGTACAAAGGCGTGCGCCATCGTTCCGCTGATGGGAAAACCATAATCTCTACCCGTAATCACATTGCTGCTTCCGTCAAAACCACCTATCATTGCTGCGCGAGAGGCATAGTAGCCTCCCGGCCCTTGAGCTCTGCGCAATCCAAAATCGAGTAAGGTTTTATCACCGACGACATTGCGTATACGGCTCGCTTTGGTGGCGATAAGTGTTTGAAAATTTAAGGTGTTTAGCAGTATAGTTTCAATGATTTGCGCTTCGATGAGGTTTGCTTCTACCTGCAAGACAGGTGCAGTAGGGAAAATGATTTCGCCTTCAGGCATTGCGTTAATAGTTCCGCGGAAGCGAAAGTCCTTTAAATACGCTAGAAACTCAGGTTCAAAATCGTGTTGCTTGAGGTATTCAATATCCTTTTCTGAAAAGCGCAAGTCTTCGATGATCGAGATAAGTTCTTCTAATCCGGCGAAAATAGCATAACCACCATTGAAGGGCAGTTTTCTAAAAAAGTAATCAAAAACGGCTTGCTGGTTTTGATTTTTATTAAAATATACTTGAGCCATACTTAACTGGTACAGATCAGTATATGTAGCGGTAAACTGAAACATTCTAACTATTTGATGAAGTGAAGTTAGCATTTTAAGGTGTAATCGCAGGATGAAATGGGTTAAAGAATCGTTAGAATTCAGGCATAAAAAAACCGCTCAGTTAGAGCGGTTTTCCTTATGAAGTCAGGGTTTTAGATCCAGGTGTCTCAAATCTAAGATCTAACTGCCTATTTGATCATCTCATAGGAGCGTTTAACAAAGTTAGTTAAAGCTTCGCCTTTAAGCAAGCCCTGAGATAAACGTGCCAAATCCATAGATTGTGTGATGAGGCGTTCTTGTTTTTTCTTGGTTTTGGTGTTTAAAATCTCACCTACCAGTTCACTATTCGTGTTCACTACCAAGTTATACATATCTGGCATATTGCCCATTCCAAACATACCGCCACCGCCGGTTGCTTGCATTTCTTTCATACGACGCATAAACTCAGGCTGTGTGATCATAAATGGTGCTGAGTTGCTATCCATCGCCTCAAGTTTTACAGTATACGACTTATCATTGATCGTTTCTTCAAGCAAGGTCTTTAGACTTTCTTTTTCATCATCAGAAAGCTTAGAAATTTGTTCCTCATCTTTTTTGATCAGGTTATTGATGTCGTCACCGTCTACACGTACAAAGCTGATGTTCTCTTTAGAAGTTTCAAGCTTTTGAAGCAAGTGAGAAACAATTGGCGAGTCTAGTAATAAAACCTCGTAGCCTTTATCTTTTGCAGCTTGAATGTATTGATGCTGTGAGTCTTGATTAGAAGCGTAAAGCACAACTAGCTTCCCGTCTTTATCAGTCTGATTTTCTTTGATTTTCTCTTGAAGTTCAGCAAAAGTGTAGTAAGTATTGTCAACGGTAGGGTAAAGCGCAAAAGCGTCTGCTTTGTCGAAGAATTTATCTTCGCTCAACATTCCGTATTCAATTACTACTTTAATGTCGTTCCATTTCTTTTCAAAATCCTCACGGTCTTCGTTGAAAAGCGACTTCAGTTTATCTGCTACCTTACGGGTGATGTAGCTTGAGATTTTCTTTACAGCGCCATCGGCTTGCAGATAGGAACGTGATACGTTTAGCGGAATATCTGGAGAGTCTATTACCCCACGAAGCATTGTTAAGAATTCAGGAACGATTCCTTCAACATTATCAGTTACAAAAACCTGATTTTGGTACAGCTGAATTCTATCTTTCTGAATATTCATATCCTGTCCCAAACGTGGGAAGTAAAGAATACCGGTTAAATTGAACGGGTAATCTACATTTAAATGAATATGGAAAAGCGGCTCTTCAAATTGCATTGGGTAGAGCTCGCGGTAAAAATCTTTATAATCTTTTTCCTCAAGATCAGTAGGCTGTTTTGTCCACGCCGGATCAGGGTTGTTGATGATGTTATCAACCGTTTTAGTTTCTGCTTCGGCATCTTCTGGAGCATCCTCAGGAAGTGGAAGCGTTTCTTCTTTAGTACCAAACTTAATCGGCACCGGCATAAACTTATTGTATTTTGTTAAGAGTTCGCTGATGCGGTTCTCTTCAAGAAACTCTTCAGAATCTTCAGCAATATGAAGAATGATTTCTGTACCACGAACGTCTTTTTCAGCAGGAGAGATCGTGAATTCCGGCGAACCGTCGCACTCCCATTTTACTGCAGGCGCATCTTTATATGATTTTGTGATGATCTCCACCTTGCGCGCTACCATAAAAGCAGAGTAGAAACCAAGACCAAAATGTCCGATAATGCCACTATCCTTTGCGGTGTCTTTATATTTATCTAAAAATTCTTCAGCGCCAGAAAAAGCAACTTCATTAATATACTTCTGAACTTCTTCTTCGGTCATACCAATACCTTGATCGGTAATGCTCAAAGTTTTGGCATCCTTATCGATTTTTACATCAATTACCGGATTGCCATATTCAACGCTGGCTTCGCCAATGTTGGTCAAGTGCTTAAGTTTTAGTGTAGCATCAGTTGCGTTTGAAATTAATTCACGCAAGAAAATTTCGTGATCACTGTACAAGAACTTTTTGATCAACGGAAAAATGTTCTCAACAGCAACATTGATTTTACCTGTAGACATAGTGTATTTAAAATTTTTAAACCGAGTGTTTCGGTTTTAATTAATTATAAGATTGATAGGTGTGAACCATTTTGTATGGTGCAGATTTCAAAAAAAATACCAAAGCAAATGAAGTGACAAACTGACACAACTTTCATTTAAACTGAAAGAACTTTAACTAAAGCTTTTGTTTAACGTCTTTGAAGTAAGCTTAAACATTATTTAAATTTACAACAGCTTAAACATTAAGATTATGGCGACTACAAAAAAAGCAACCACAACAAAAAAGGCTCCCAAGCTTACTGCGACTGCGGTAATGACGATGTATATGGAGTACGTGTTAGAGCACGGGCACAAGCCGGCTTCGGTATTTAAATTCTGTAAAGATCATAATATAGAAGAGGGAGCGTTCTATAATTTCTACGGCTCGTTTCAAGGTATTCGTGAAGCGGTCTGGGTAGCGTTTTATGATAACACTATTCAAGTTCTTCATAAAAATCCTGATTATGCTACGTATCCTAATAAAGAGAAAATGCTTTCTTTTTTCTATACGTTTTTTGAAGTGTTGACCGCAAATCGCAGCTATGTGCTTTTTGCATTGCAAGAACAGAAAAACAGTTTAAAAAGTTTAGCACAACTCAGAGATTTGCGCCTAAAAGTGCGTGAGTTTGCAAGTGATTTGATCGAGCAGGATAATGAAAATAAGTCGTCAAGATTTACCAAGAATCCGGTTTCTATTTTTAGCGAAGGTGCTTGGTTGCAGACCTTATTTCTACTGAAATATTGGATGGATGATAACTCGGCACGTTTTGAAAAAACAGATGTGGCTATTGAGAAATCCGTAAACGCCATTTTTGACGTATTTAATACAACGCCCTTAGAAAGCGTTCTTGATTTCGGGAAATTTCTGTTTAAAGAAAACTTTTCTAGAACTAAATAAGAAACGGTATGAAAACGATTGATCACATACCTACCAATAAACTTTCTCGCGCATCACAGCTAGTGAAAACCGGTGTGAAGGTGGGAGGGAACTATGCTAAATATTATAGCAAAAAAGCCTTTGATTCTAGCATTACACGAGAAACGCTTGATGATGAAAATGCCGAAGATATCTACGATGGACTCAAAAGTTTAAAAGGTAGTGCGCTTAAAGTTGCGCAAATGCTGAGTATGGAAAAGAACATTCTGCCTAAGGCGTATGTTGAGAAATTTTCCCTATCTCAGTTTTCAGTGCCGCCACTTTCTGCGGCTTTGGTACGCAAAACATTTAAAAAATATCTAGATAAATATCCTGAAGATTTATACGATACATTCGAGAAAGATAGTGTTAATGCTGCGAGCATCGGTCAAGTACATCAAGCTACTTTAGATGGGAAAAAACTTGCTGTGAAAATTCAATACCCCGGCGTTGCAGACAGCATCAGTAGCGATTTGGCTCTAGTGAAGCCAATCGCTACTCGAATGTTCAATTTAAAAGGAAAGGATAAGGAAAAATACTTCAAAGAAGTCGAAGAAAAATTACTTGAAGAAACGGACTATTTACTAGAAGTAAAGCAAAGTCAAGAAATCACTAAGCAGTGTAGTGTGATTGATGACTTGAGGTTTCCTAAATACTATCCGGAACTATCGAGTGAGCGTATAATTACGATGGACTGGATGACGGGTGTGCATCTCAGTGAATTTACTCAGGGAAATACCGATAAGGAAGCCGCGGACAAAATTGGCCAAGCTTTATGGGATTTTTATATGTTTCAAATGCATCATCTAAAACAGGTTCACGCAGATCCTCATCCCGGAAACTTCTTGGTTGATAAAGAACATAATCTAATCGCGATCGATTTTGGATGCATTAAAAAAGTTCCTCAGGAATTTTATACGCCTTATTTTGAATTAGCGAAGCCTGAAAATATTAATGATCCTGAAATATTTAAAGCGAAAATGCTTGAGCTTGAAATTTTAAAAACAAGCGATTCTGCTGAAGAAACGGCGTTTTTTTCTGCGTTGTTTCACGAAATGTTAAGCTTGTTCACGAAGCCCTTTCACCTCGATACTTTTGACTTTAGTGATGAAAGTTTCTTTGCTCAAATTGCAGATTTAAGTGATAAATACTCTAAGGACACCCAACTTCGAAAAATGAACGGAAACCGAGGAAGCAAACATTTCCTTTACATCAACCGCACGTTTTTTGGTTTGTATAACTTGATGCACGACTTAGGTGCAAAAATCAAAGTGAACAATTATAAAAACTATTTAGATTAAGAGATTGAAGATTATTGGTTAGGTTGTTTTGAGAGGCGCACTGATTGGTTGAAGTTGCGCCTCTCTTTTTTTTGCCAAATGATCGAGATTAGATAATCGTGTAATCTCTTATGCGGTTTTAAATGAGAAATTTTTCAATCGCTTTTGCTACAGCGTGTTCTTTATTAGTGTACTCACTTACATAATCTGCAACATCTTTTACCTCCTGCGCTGCGTTAGCAACTGCAACGCCAAGACCTACATTCTTGATCATTGTAGTGTCGTTAAAGTTGTCGCCAAAGGCAATTACATCACTTAGTTTTAAACCATAGTTTTTATTGATCAAAGTTGCTAACGCACTGCTTTTATCAATGTTTTTTGGGGTGATTTCCACATACACATCTTTAGAGCGGTAAAAGTGTGCTTCCTCACCGTGTTTTTCACGAAGTAGCGCGATCAGACTATCTAAAGCCTTTGGTGAACCCATACACATAATTTTATGCGGTTGTTCGTCAATGGCTTTTAAAACAGCTACGTGCTCGTTAAGCGGCGTATAAACGGGTTCTACACGAGTGCTTCTAATTTCTCGCAAGGTCCAGTAATCTGATTTTGCGGTACGCCACGTATCGGTGCAATAGGTGCTTATGTTGTAGTCGTAATTCTGCTGATGTTGAATTACTGTTTCAAGAAAATCAAGAGAAACCGTCTGGCTGTAAAGCTTATTTCCTTTACCATCTAGCACGAGACCACCATTGTAGCTGATGATCGGGCTTCCCAAACGTCCAATTTTTTCCTGTAAATAATACATTGCCGAAGGCATTCTAGAAGAGGCCAGAATAATCGGGAAATCTTGAGGAAGTTTATTAACTGCAGCAGCAGTTTCAGGGGCAATATCGCGTTTAGCGTTAAGAAGTGTTCCGTCTATATCAGAACACATTAATTGAATTTTCTTTGTCATCCTTCAAAGATAACCCAATGCAGATTTTTGCCGAAAGATTTAAAATGATCTTATCATTTTCTTTTTACAAAAAATGCCACAAGAGCACTTAAAATAAGACCGAAGGCAAGGCTTCCGGCTACAGACTGAATCATGTAGCTTTTAAGGTTAAAGAATGAAGCAGCTTCTTCCGGAGCAATTTTGCCACTTTCTACAGCGTAAGCAATCACATTGTCAAAATACTGAGGCGTAATATAAGTACTGGTGATGTATTGTGCCGGAGCTGCAAGTAGTGCAATAAAGACTGAAAGTATTAAGCCGCTTAAAAAAGCTTGTTTAAAAGTGATGATACCTCCGTAAAAATTATTGCGTTTATCACTTAAAGCGAAATAATATAAAATGATCGCCGGAATGTAGAATAGCATGGTGTAGATGTGGTGCATATCAATATGCTCATCATGCCAACCCATAAGCCGTTCAAAAACCATCCAAAGGAGTAATGTAAGCGTATAGATCACCGCCCACTTGAGTTCAAGTCTAAAATTTTTCATACGATTAAAAGCTACCAAATAGGGTATTGAAGGTAGTGTAATTCTCTAAAAATTTAAAAAGCTGCCGCAAAAATAATTAGTGGTAAGCCTTTGACTTTTTAGCAGGCTTTAGTTGCTTCTTGATATCATAACCTAAGCTGCGTAAACTATTTTCCCAATCAAGACGCGCATATCCCTCTTTGCTGCGATTGTTTTTTAGATACTTAATGCGTTGCAAAATACTCTGAATAAAAAAGCAATCTGTTCTGGTAAGCTCTTCGGTGTTTTTCATCAGAATCGTCAGCAATTTATTAGATTGATCCAATGATGGAGCATCCTTATAATTGGCCACAGTTATAGGAGCAATATCGGTGCGCAACCACGCACGCAGCTCTACTGCAGACATGTTTGTAGATTGCATTAACTCGTTGTGTAGAAGTTCTTTAGAAAACAATATAATAGGGTTTTAGGTTACAAAACTAGGGGTATTCTTCAGGCTCAAAAAGGCTGCAATATTAAGTTTATGTAAAGATTAAAACCAACAGATTGCAAATAGTTATTCACAAAAAAAGTCCGGTTGTTAACCGAACTTTTTTACTGTTTGAAGTCTAATACTATTACTCATCTACAAGCACCCAATCGCCTTTGTCAAGAAGTGGAATGGCTTGTTTAAACTTCATTGTTTTGTTCTCCCCGTTCATCACGTGCTTGATCGTTACTTTATCATTACGGCCTATTTTAGGACGCTCACGGGTGATGGTCTCGGTCACTTGCTGACGCTGAGGTTGCGTGTTGCCACTTGCTGCGCGACTTTGCGCGGCGCGCTCATCTAGATTAGGAATTTCTTCTTTAGAAGTCTGTGTTTGTTCTGTTTGACGTACTTGACGCGCTTCTCTAATCTGGTTTTGCTGCTGCACCGGTAGCTCTCCTTTAAATAAGAAGGAAATCACATCTTTATTCACCTGATCGATCATCTGTTTGAATAACTCAAAAGCTTCAAACTTATAGATCAATAACGGATCTTTTTGCTCGTGAACCGCAAGCTGCACACTTTGTTTCAATTCATCCATCTTGCGTAAATGCGTTTTCCATGCATCATCAATAATCGCAAGGGTAATATTTTTCTCAAAGTCGGTAATCAGTTGTTTACCTTGAGACTCATAAGCGTCTTTTAAATTGGTAACAACTTTAAGTTCTTTAGTTCCATCAGAGAAAGGAACCACGATACGCTCATAGTTGCTTTCCGGATTTTCATAGACATTACTAATGATAGGGAAGGCGGTAGCGGCGTTGCGCTCCATTTTCTCTTTGTAGTGCTTTAGCGCGGCATCGTAAACGGTGACTGCAAGTTGTTTTGCAGACGAACTCGCAAATTGTGCTTCGTCAACCGGACTGCTCATCGAGAAGAAACGAATCAACTCAAACTCAAAGTTCTTAAAGTCCTGCGCCATTTTGTTCGTTTCGGCGATCGCTTCAGAAGTATCGTAGATCATATTTGCGACATCTACGCGAAGACGCTCGCCAAATAGCGCGTGATAACGACGCTTGTAAATCACCTCACGTTGCGCATTCATCACATCATCATACTCCAGAAGACGTTTACGTACTCCAAAGTTGTTCTCTTCAACTTTTTTCTGCGCACGCTCGATAGACTTAGAGATCATTCCGTGCTGAATTACCTCGCCTTCTTGAAGTCCCATACGGTCCATCATTTTAGCGATTCGTTCAGAACCAAATAAACGCATTAAGTTGTCTTCAAGCGACACGTAGAATTGAGAACTACCCGGATCTCCCTGACGCCCAGAACGACCACGTAACTGACGGTCTACACGACGCGAATCGTGACGCTCAGTACCTATGATCGCAAGACCTCCGGCATCTTTTACTTCTTTACTCAATTTAATATCAGTACCACGACCCGCCATATTGGTAGCGATGGTAACCTGACCTGCGTTACCTGCATCGGCAACAATATCGGCCTCTTTTTTATGCAATTTGGCGTTCAATACATTATGCTGAATTTTTCGCATCGAAAGCATTCTGCTCAAGATCTCAGAAATTTCTACCGAAGTCGTACCGATAAGTACCGGTCTTCCGGCTTGAACCAGAAGCTGCACTTCATCAATAACGGCATTGTATTTTTCACGCTTGGTCTTATAAACTTTATCGTCTTTGTCATCTCTGGCAATCGGGCGGTTGGTAGGAATCTCAACAACATCCAATTCGTAGATTTCCCAGAATTCGCCTGCTTCTGTTACTGCAGTACCCGTCATACCCGAAAGTTTGCGGTACATTCTAAAGTAATTCTGAAGGGTTACCGTTGCAAAAGTTTGTGTTGCGTCTTCGATCTTTACATTCTCTTTTGCTTCGATCGCCTGGTGTAAACCATCGCTATAACGACGCCCGTCCATAATACGACCGGTCTGCTCATCAACGATTTTCACTTTATTGTCCATCACCACATATTCGGTGTCCTTTTCAAATAAAGTATAGGCTTTTAACAGCTGATTCATCGTATGAATACGCTCACTCTTAACACTGAATTCTCTAAAAAGCTCTTCTTTCTTCTCAGCTTCTTCTTCGGTGGAAAGATTTGCGTTTTCGATCTTGCTGATCTCAACGCCCATTTCAGGCATAATGAAGAAGTTAGGATCTTCTTTTCCAGACAAGTGATCGATACCTTTATCGGTCAATTCGATCTGGTTGTTCTTTTCATCAATGGTGAAGTATAATTCAGAATCAATCACGTGCATCTCGCGATTGTTGTCTTGCATATAATGGTTTTCAGTCTTCTGTAAAAGTTGACGAATTCCTTCTTCACTTAAATATTTAATCAGCGCTTTATTCTTTGGAAGACCGCGGTATACGCGTAATAAAAGAATAGCCCCTTCTTTGGTGTCGCCTGCTGAAATAAGCTTTTTCGCTTCAGCTAAAGTTCCTGTCAATTGTTGACGTTGAAGGCTTACCAAGCTATCAATTTTAGGCTTTAATGCATCAAACTCGTGTTGATCTCCTTTGGGTACAGGTCCTGAAATGATTAAGGGTGTACGGGCATCATCTACCAATACCGAGTCGACCTCATCGACGATCGCATAATTAGGAGCGCGTTGTACCAGATCATTTGGTGCGTGCGCCATATTATCACGCAAGTAATCAAAACCAAATTCGTTATTCGTACCATAGGTGATATCAGCAGCGTAAGCTTTTCTTCGGGAAGCCGAATTAGGCCTGTGGTAATCGATACAGTCTACTGTGAGTCCGTGAAAGTTAAATAACGGTGCCATCCAAGCGCTATCACGTTTCGCTAAGTAGTCGTTAACCGTTACCAAGTGTACACCATTTCCGGTAAGTGCGTTTAGATACACCGGAAGCGTTGCCACTAATGTTTTACCTTCACCAGTTTGCATCTCTGCAATTTTACCCTGGTGCATGGCCACACCACCTATGAGCTGCACGTCATAATGGATCATATCCCAGGTGATAGGCTTTCCGGCAGCATCCCAACTGTTAGACCAGATCGCATCATCACCGTCAAGTTGTACGTAGTCTTTTTCTGCGCTTAGTTCACGATCAAAAGCACTTGCAGTAACTTTCAATTGCGGATTATGAACAAAGCGTTTTGCGGTTTCTTTAACCACAGCAAAAGCTTCGGGAAGAATGTCGTTTAGGACTGCTTCGCTAATTTTGTAAGACTCGTCTTTAAGTTTGTCGATCTCCGCGTAGATTTCCTCTTTGCGGTCAATGTCTTCGGTCTCGTCAGCTTCTTTCTCTAACTGAAGTAGTGTTGCGTTAGTATCAGAAAGTGCATCTGCGATTTTAGCTTTGAATTCTGTGGTCTTCTGACGTAGCTCATCGTGCGATAAGGCTTCAAGCTGCGCTTCAAAACTTTTTATTTTATCAACAATAGGTTGAATGGCAGCGACATCTTGTTTGGATTTGTCACCCACAAAAACCTTTAATACTTTGTCTAATAATCCCATAATTGGTAGTTCTTTTATCCCAACAAAACCTGTGGTTTCGTTTTAAAGGGAAAAATTAATTTCCTGTAATCCTGAAGTCTCAGGAGTTATTTTGATTTTCATCTCTACGATGAAAATTTCTTTATTCTTCTGAAGAATTTTTAAAACTGAATTCTTCTATTTTGCACTTCAAATTTAAGCAAAAAAAAAGCCTCATTGCGAGACTTCTTTATGTTTAGAATGTTGTAAAATCTAGTATTCATCCTCATTCCAGAGGTAGTCGTCTTCAGACGGATAGTCTGGCCATATTTCGTCAATCGAATCATAAGAGTCACCTTCATCCTCCATAGCTTGTAAGTTCTCAACAACTTCTAATGGTGCTCCCGTTCTAATCGCATAATCAATCAATTCATCTTTGGTTGCAGGCCAAGGTGCGTCGCTCAAATGAGAAGCTAGTTCTAATGTCCAGTACATAAGTTAACGTATTTATTTTTTTGCAAAAATAAATTTATTAACGTAAAATCCAAGAAAATTGAATGTTAATTCAAAATTATTTTTATGAACGTCTGTAATCTATTGTGATTACGAGGGTTAAGCCTAATTTTTCTATGTTTTAACCCTTCTTTTCAGGAATCCATTTAATCTCTTCGGCTTGCAAGTCTTTAGACAACTTCCGTGCCAGTACAAAGAGGTAGTCAGAAAGGCGGTTTAAGTATTTTAGCGCGTTTTCTTCAAACGGAACTTCTTGATAAAGAGCCGTTGCGAGTCTTTCAGCTCTGCGGCATACCGCACGGCTTACGTGACAGAATGACACAGTTTGATGTCCTCCGGGGAGTATAAAATGCGTCATAGGTGGAAGCTGAGCATCCATCGCATCCATTTCCTGTTCTAAAAGCTGGATATCAGCTTCACTTACTTTTTCGATATTCAGGCGCTCTTTGCCATTTTTTAAAACCGCTTTCTCAGGATCGGTCGCCAGAATTGCCCCGATGACAAATAGTTTTTCCTGAATAGAGATCAAAGTAGCTTTGCTATGCGCATCTATTTCCTGATCGCGCAACAAGCCTAAATAGGAGTTGAGTTCGTCTAAGGTGCCGTAGCTTTCAATACGTATGTTGTGTTTAGATACGCGCGTGCCGCCAAAGAGTGCAGTGGTACCTTTGTCTCCGGTTTTAGTATAGATTTTCACAGCTAAAGTTTTTAGGATTTAGATTCGTCTTCGCGCTCTTTCTTAAGATTGAAATAATCTGTTTTAAAATTGCGTTTCCGGCGGTCTCTTAATTTACTTTGATTGCGTTTATTGTTGGCCATAACCGCAAGAAAAAGCACTGCCAAAACCACAATAATGAGAATTGATTGTAAATTATCTGGAATGAAATCGAGCATACGTCAAAGGTACTTAAATTAAAATGGCCAAGGCAATAGCGCTATTCCATTGCGTGTTTAGCATAACTGCGCCATTTTTCGATACAGGCTTCCATATCTTCTGGGATCGCACTGTCAAAGCGCAACCACTCACCGGTTTTAGGATGTTCAAAGCCTAAAGTTTTTGCGTGTAAGGCTTGTCTGGGGAGTACTTTAAAGCAGTTTTCTACAAATTGCTTGTACTTGGTAAAGGTGGTGCCTTTTAGTATCACATCGCCGCCATAGCGCTCGTCGTTAAACAGCGTGTGCCCAATGTGTTTCATATGCACACGTATCTGATGCGTGCGCCCGGTTTCGAGCTTGCACGAGATCTTAGTGACATAGCCCAAGCGTTCTAAAACCTTGTAATGTGTTACCGCTTCCTTACCTTGATCGCCATCTTCGTAAACCGTATTTTGCATACGATTTTTAGGATGACGGCCTATATGGCCTTCTACCGTTCCTTGATCTTCTTCTACATTTCCCCAAACGATCGCTATGTATTCACGCTCACTGGTTTTATCAAAAAACTGCTTCGCAAGATGCGTCATTGCTTCTTCAGTCTTCGCGACTACGAGAAGTCCGCTTGTGTCCTTATCAATACGATGCACAAGACCGGGTCTACCGCTGCTGTTTTCCGGAAGGTTATCAAAATGATAGATCAATGCATTAATAAGCGTACCGCTGTAATTACCGTGACCGGGATGTACGACCATACCGGCAGGTTTATTCACCACCAGCAGGGTGTCATCTTCATAAACAATGTCAAGCGGAATATCCTCAGGCGTGAGTAAAAACTCATAGGGTGGATGTTCAAAAAGAACCCGAACCACATCATTGGCTTTTACTTTATGATTTTGCTTTACAACTGCTCCGTTTACTTGAATGTTTCCATTTTTTGCGGCTTGCTGAATTTTATTACGCGTTGCTTTTTCAATAAAATTCATCAGAAATTTATCTACACGCAGCGGCTCTTGGCCTTTGCCTGCGGTAAAGCTGTAATGTTCATACAATTCATCATCCTGCTCATCAGGACCTTCCGTCTTAAAATCCTGCATCGTCTAATTCTTCAGCGTCATTTATTACATCTTGTGCAGCATCACCAGAGGTGCGGTAGCTGCCCTTTCCATTACCTACAACCAAATCAATAACTGAGGTTTTACGCAACGCATCACCCACTTTGAGGGTTTTGCCGTCGTGGCGTAGTTCAAGCACTTCGTCAGAGCTTATATGGTCGCGGTAATCAATTTTTCCTATTTTAAATCCTAAAGCAAGCAAGGTTGGTTCTACCTGGCGTTGGGTTCTACCTACCAGCTGTGGAATTTCAATTTTACGATAGCCTGAAGGGTTTAGTACCAGATATATTTTTCGACCTTCTTTTACAAATTTTCCCGCTGCGGGATTTTGCTCGATCACTGAGTATGTAGGATAATCCGGATTGTAGTTTGAAGAGTCGATCACCACATAGTTTAGGTCGGCATTTTCAAGTTCTTGTTGCACTAAGCCTAGAGACATTTTGCTAAGGTCTGGCACGGCGATGCGCTGGTCGTGATTTGTAGAGGCGCGCAGCCAGTACAACAGACCAAATACAAGAAGAACCAGTACCAGTAGCGCCAGCAAGAGCTGTTTTAAAAAGGCTTTGCTGAATATAAATTTAAAGAATCCCATAAAGAGCGATTTTGCGGCTACAAACTTAGTTTAAAATTGGCTGACGCTCAATTGCAATCATTTTTTTTGCCGAGTTTTCCTAAAAATAACGTTCTTTGAAGCCTTAAATTACTCGGTGAACCGAGCTTAAATAAACTTGTTTTTTCAATAGTTGAAGATGATCTTAAGATCGCCTTCTATTAGATAACGTAAAGCTTTCTTTTTTACTATGTCAAAAAAAAATATTGCAGTCGTGATGGGTGGATTTTCCAGTGAGGTGAATATCTCGATCTTGAGCGGAAACACGGTTTGCAAACATCTAGACCAATCTAAGTATAATGTATTTCCTATTCATATTTTAAAGGAAGGCTGGTTTTGTAAACACGCCGATCACCCGCCAATTCCTGTTGATAAAGCTGATTTCTCGATTAATGTGGAAGGCACTAAGATCACCTTTGATTGTGTATTCAACACGATTCACGGAACTCCGGGAGAAGACGGCGTATTGCAGGCGTATCTAAAACTTTTGAAGATTCCGCAGACAGCGTGTAATTATTATGAAGCGGCGCTTACGTTTAACAAGCGGGATTGCATCAGCGTATTGAAAGCCTATGGAATCAAAACCGCAACCAATTATTTGCTGAATAAAGGCGACGTTATTAATGCTACCGAAATTTTAGATAAAGTAGGTTTGCCGTGTTTTGTAAAAGCTAACAAAGCAGGCAGTAGTTACGGAGTTTCTAAGGTTTATGGTGCCGAAGAATTAGAAGGAGCGATCGAAGTGGCGTTTAAAGAAGATGATGAGATCATTATTGAATCTTTTTTAGAAGGAACCGAAGTTTCTGTTGGCGTGATCAATTATCAAGGGAAAGTAATGGCGCTTCCTGTTACCGAAATTGTTAGCGACAATGACTTCTTTGATTATCAGGCAAAATATGAGGGTAAATCACAAGAGATCACTCCGGCAAGAATTACCGATGCGCAAACCGAAGCCGTACAACGCGAAGCAGAAAAAGTCTTTAAGATCTTAAAATTAAAAGGCCTCACCCGAGCTGAATTTATTTTCCACAATGGCGCCCCGCACTTTTTAGAAGTGAATACCACACCGGGGTTGAGTCCTGCGAGTATCATCCCGCAGCAGGCAAAGGTAGCGCGGATTACATTGCCAGATTTGTTTGATAATGTTATTGAGCAGGCAATGAATGGTGAAAAGTCTCAGTAGGCAGTCTCAGTAAATAGTAGGCGATCTAAACGCAGCTTTTATTGCCCCCGCAATGGACTGAATATTTTATAAGCATTAGGTAACGCTACCACAAACTTTAAACACTTCAGTTTTTGTACCTTTAATTTTGAATTTGAATTCTCATTTATGAAACGCGCAGTATTTCCGGGATCTTTTGATCCGCTTACTTTAGGACATTATGATATCATTGAGCGAGGCTTAAAGCTTTTTGATGAGATCATTTTAGCGATCGGGGTGAATGCTGATAAGAAATACATGTTCACTTTAGAGCAGCGGGAAGGCTTTTTAAAAGAGTCCTTTAAAGATGAACCCAAGATCAAAGTGATGACTTATCAAGGTCTTACTGTTGATTTTTGTAATGCGACAGATTCCGGCTTTATTCTTAGAGGATTGCGCAATCCGGCGGATTTTGAATTTGAAAAGGCTATCGCGCATACTAACAGAAAATTGGCGCAAATAGAAACAGTGTTCTTACTCACTTCTTCGGGTAAAAGTTACATTTCTTCATCTATTGTGCGGGACGTTATTCGCAATGGCGGCGACTATACGGGCTTAGTGCCAGACGCGGTTCGCGTGTGATTTTTGCAACATGTAAGCATAACTAAGGTCATTACTGCAGAGACCTGACTATGCTATCAAAATTATTTTTTGCTTTTATCCTCTTGCTCAGCACGGCAGTTTACGCACAACAATCACAAGGAAAAGTGTATGCTGAAGATAAACCGCTAGAAGGCGTGTTGATCATCAATAAAACCCAAGACTTGATGACTTCTACCAACCGTTGGGGGGATTTTGAGATCGCCGCACAGTTGGGTGATTCTTTGATTTTTAGCTATTCGTTTTTTGAAACACAAATTCATCAGGTAGAAGCATATCAACTAGAAGAAACTTGGGTGGTTGAACTTCAGGAAAGTAGAAATGAATTGGATGCTGTGACCATTACGGCAACCAACAAGGTGAAAGAGTTTCGGGTGAAAGAATATGATAAGAATTTTAACACTTGGTTGCAAAAAGATATTCAAGAACACCCTGAATTGTATAGTCCCGGTCCTAGCGGTTCTGGCATTGATTTTATCGCTATCGGAAAAATGGTATGGAATATGATTAAAAAAGACAAAAAAGAAAAAGCCGAAGATCCCAATCGCTTTAGAATTTTAAAACTGGGAGAACTTAAAGCTTTTTTCAAAAAAGATGCATTTTTTAATCAGGATTTACTACGCAATCAACTAGCCGTGACCCAAGAAGAAGAGCCGCTGTTTTTTGATTATTGTCTGGAGCAGCAGGTAGATGCACGCTTATTGCAAGATAAAAATGAGATGCGTTTTCTGGAGTATTTAATAAAAAGAAGTGCCGAATTTCACAAGTTGAACGCAACGAATTAAACTAACTTCGCAACTTAAAGCAAGCTGATGCGAATACTTATTTTACTTACAGGAGTTGTCACATTGATGATGGGTAATGCTTATGCGCAGAACACCTCCGGAAAGGTTTATGCAGGGGATAAGCGTGTTCCCGGGGTGCTGGTGCAAAACCTTACGCAGAACAAAAGTACGACCACGACAGACGAGGGAGATTTTAGCCTGGCGGCCCGCTTAGAAGACTCTTTAGTGTTTAGTGCCCCATTTATGGAAACGCAGGTGTTTGTGGTAGAGCAATATCAGCTGGAAAAGGTTTGGGTTGTGGAGTTGAAAGAGAACTTAAACGAACTGGATGAAGTACGCCTCACTGAAGCACCTAAAGAAAAACCTTTTGATGTGCGCGTCTACGATAGTATTTTCAATAGTAGAATTCAGAACGACATCAAAAAGAACCGCCAACTATACCGCCCGCCCAACAGTACCAATGGTGTCGATTTTATGGAGATAGGACGCCTTTTTATGAGCTTGTTTAAGAAAGACCCTTCCAAGCAAAAGGAAAGTTATGCGCCTATAACGTATAAACAATACCGTGTGCTCTTTGCTACCGATGAATATTTTAATCGGGAATTTTTAGTGGAGCAATTGGGGATTGATGCGTATTACCATAACCTGTTTTTTGAGTATTGCGACGCCAAGCAACTTCCCGGCAATTTGTTAGAACCTGAAAACCAACTGGACCTTTTAGACAAATTCATTGAACTCGCCGATAGCTTTGAAGCCGAACTCAACGAATTTGGAGAAAATGGTATGAAACTTCCCGAAGGAAATTAGAATAGATCGATGTTCAATCCGGCGTAAAAATTCACAGGTTCTCCGGGATAGTAGTAACGTGGCGCTGCACCACCAAAACCGGTCGCGTTGGGTAGTACCTGTGCTGCGTAATTGGTGTCAAACACATTATTAACTCCCGCAAAAAGCTGGGTTTTTACTTCATTAAAAAGCGTAAAATTATAATCACCACGTAGGTTTACAAGGTTGTAGGCGTCGCTATAAAGACTGTTGGCATCATCCAGTGGAATGCTTCCGGTGTGGCGGTAATTGATGTTGATCTTAAAACGATTATGAAAAGCCACATCCAGACCTAAATTGATCACTTGATCAGCAACTCCGGTGAGGTCATTTCCGTTGAAATTCTCGTCGTTATCTACAAATTCATCAAATGAATAATCGTTGATCGCTAAAGATCCGTAGGGTTGTAATGACCATTCCGGTGATAACTTACCGCGATAATGTACAAAGAATTCAATCCCGTTATGGTCTGTGGCTCCGGCATTGCGTCCTACATATTGATCATCGCCCACACGCTCGGCAACCAGTAAATTAGTAACCTGAACCGTGTATAAACCGAGTTCGGTATAGAGTTTTTTATCCAGCCATTGGGCTTTTAATCCCAACTCATAATTCATTCCGGTTTCGGGTTTGATTTCCGGGTTGATCGCGCCTTCCGGAGTTAAAGTTTCGGCAACCGTGGGTAGTGAAAATCCACGACTTACCGAGGCGTAAATAAATTTATCGCTAGCGGCTTCATAACTCAAACCTGCTTGCGGCAAAAAAATGCGAGGGTACGTGTACACCCCACTGTTGTCAATATTGGCTTCGTTGAGGTAATCATCCAGGCGGTATCTGCTGTGGTTGTAATTCAGACCTACATCTGCTTTAAGCTTCGGTGCAAGTTGCAGGCTTAATTGAGCAAAAAGGTTGAGGTATTTGCGGTCCTGTTCTTGATTACTAAAACGGTCGCCTTGCAGGCTTCCATTGCCATCATTCTCTTCATATAAATTATTGAAAAGCTGCGCCTGATAATGCTCATCAAAATATTCAACCCCAATACTGCTTTTTGCAGGAAGGTTGAAAAGGGAAAATTGAGATTTTAAGGTGCTGCGAATTCCAAAGGCAAAAGATTCTTCATCAAGAATATCAAAAGGCCGCGGTTCATACCCGTCACGGTAATTTGCAAAAACACTGGTTTGCCACGTATGGTTGGCGGTAATATTCCATTCGTAAGAAAGTCCGGCTAAGGCTTTATCATACGACTCATAGCCCTTCGCTTGCCCCCACGTGAATGCTGCGTCTTCAGGACTGTTATGTAAGGTTTCTTCGTTTACAGAACTCGGTATGAAGGCTTTTACCCGTGTATAGTTTCCGAAGAAGGTTAGCGCACTGGCGGCATTGATCTGAGTTCTCGCAAACCCGGTTAAGGTGTTTCGGTTGTAGTTGCTATTCGCTCTAAAGCCGTCTTTCTCCAGATGATTATAGCTTACAAATCCAGCGGTTTTGTCATCAGCGAGTGCTGCGGTGATTCCGCTTTTAAAAAGACCATAAGCGCCTGCTAATCCATTTAATTTGATCGTGCTGCGTTCTGGTTTGATCACCGAAATATTGATCGCACCGCCCAAGCCTGCACCATAGCTACTGCTGGCAGGCCCTTTAATGATTTCCATACGCTGGATCAAGTTGAGGTCAATATCTTCTAACGTGGTTTCGCCTTCGCCGGTAGTCAGCGGGATTCCTTCAATATAGGCCTTTACACGGTTTGTGGAATATTGACTGCGTGCTCCTAAACCTCTGATACTGATGCGGCTCGTATTGAGCGCACCTTGCTGCATCTGAATTCCCGGATTTTTATTGAGCTCGTTAGCGATAGAAAGTTGGTCACCGCGCTGAAAATCTTCAGCAGCAATGACATTTACCGCCGCGGGAATGCGTTGCAATTTATCTTGAATAGGCGTGGAGGTGATGGTGATTTCACCTAAGGTATTTCGAACTAAAACAGAATCTGCTGCTGTTTTCTCTTGAGCAAATGCACATCCAGAAAACAACAGCAGACCTAAAAGAATATTTTTCATAAAGTACTCGATAATCGAGGGTGGAAATTCTGATGAATTTCAAAAATACTAAAACGTATACCTATTGGAGCCACTAGAAACTAAAACACCAATAGGCTTGATTTGTATGGAATTACTCTGCAGAAACACGCCAGATCACTCCGCCATCATCATCGTTTACCAATAGGGAACCGTCTGGCGCCACTGTAGTCGCCACCGGGCGGCCGTACACTTCATTCCCATTTTCGTCAGGAACAAAACCGGTAAGGAAATCGGTTGGTTCTTTTGGGATCCCGTTTTCAAACGGAATAAATACCACCTTATATCCTGAGAAAGGCTCGCGGTTCCAAGAACCGTGCTGACCTACAAAAGCCCCGTTGCGGTACATTTGTGGGAATTGTTCTGCGGTATAAAAGGTAAAACCTAAAGATGCGGTGTGCGGTCCTAAAGCAACATCCGGCATAATGGCTTTGTCCACTAAATCTTGGTGCGGATCATCTTCCCAGCGTGGGTCGTTGATCTGCCCATAGTAGCTGTATGGCCAGCCGTACCATCCGCCTTTTTTAACGCTGGTAGCATAATCAGGAACCAAATTATTCCCCAATTCATCGCGCTCGTTAACTGCAGTCCACAGTTCGCCCGTCACCGGATTCCAGTCCATCCCCACAGGATTTCGTAGTCCGGCTGCATAAATGATCTCTCCGGTTCCGTCAGGATTTACCTCAAGAATATTGGCGCGACGCTCTTCTTTCTCCATTCCTTGTTCACCTACATTACTAGCTGATCCCACCGAAATATAAATCTTATCTCCGGCTTCGTTGGTGATGATATTGCGCGTCCAATGGTTGTTATAACCACTTGCAGATAGCTCAACTATTTTTTCACCTTCACCTTCTAATTTGGTTTGCCCTTCGGTGTATGGAAAGCGGTATAACCCATCAGTGTTTGCGATGTAAAACGAACCGTCCAAAACCAGCATTCCAAAATTTTGATTAAGATCTTCTTTAAAGATATAGCGCTCATCTACTTTACCATCGCTGTTGGTATCACGCAATAAAGTAATGCGGTTGGCGCTGTCTTTGGTGTTGGACTCTGCTACAAAAATATCGTTATTTGGAGCTACATACGTCCATCGTGGATGTTTGAGCGAGTCGGCAAAGCGTTCTACTTTAAAGCCTTCGGCAGCAGTAGGCGTTGTTCCTGAAGGCCAAGCCACGATCTTACTTTCTTTGGTTACCGATTCTGAGGCAAAAGGAGCAGGCAGTTCTAAAGGACCCACCGTAGTTTCAACGGTAACGGGACCGTTATCGGCGAGTTCTTCTTGCTCGCTTTCGGGTACGCTTTTATCATTTTTACAACCTGCCAAAGCAAGAACTCCGGCTAAAATATAGTGGGATGTTTTCATAGTTAGTGATTTTATACGAAAATAAGACTTTAAGTCGCTTGGTATCTGCTGTGCTGCCGCATTAATATAAGTTTAACGGCACCATCTGAAGTTGAGGCTTTTCGAAATCCTTTGCGTATTTATTGGGTGGTCAATAGTTCTGGAAGTCTTAGCGGATAGGTGGCTTCAAGGCTTGCCCTTCCGTTAAAAAAGGCTATTTTTGCAGCCGAATTGAGAAACGGATTAACCTGCTAAATCACAGCATTTTCCACTTTACAAACACACAGGCTTTTTGCACAAAACTACTTCATGAAAAAGGTATTCAACTTATTTGATCTCACCCAAAAGGTCAATTACAAAACCGAAATTCTTGCCGGTCTTACCGTAGCGATGACAATGATCCCAGAATCTTTGTCTTTTGCGATCCTTGCCGGTCTGCCGCCTTTAATGGGCTTATATGCTTCGTTTATCGCGGGATTGGTCACTGCGATTTTTGGAGGTCGTCCCGGAATGATTTCAGGTGGAGCAGGAGCCACAGTGATCACGCTGATCGCACTGATGAATTCGCACGGCTTAGAATATGTTTTAGCTGCTGTGGCGCTTGCAGGAGTGATTCAAGTGTTGATCGGACTCTTTAAGCTGGGGAAGTTTATTCGTCTGGTGCCGCACCCGGTGATGTTTGGGTTTGTAAACGGTCTTGCGATCGTAATCTTTATGTCGCAGATCAAACAGTTTAAAACTTTGGTTAATGGCGAGGTTGCATGGTTAACCGGTACGCCTTTATTAATTATGGCAGGTCTGGCAGCGCTTACGGTATTGATCGTTATATTTCTTCCGAAATTGACTAAGGCTGTTCCTTCTTCGTTGGTGGCGATTATTGTGGTTTTCGCTTTGGTATATTTCTTCGGAATTGATACCAAAACGGTGAAAGATATCGCTTCGGTAAGTGGTGGTTTTCCTCCATTTCATATTCCTGAAATTCCTATTTCTTACGAAACCTTAAAAGTGATTGCACCGTATTCTATGGTGATGGCGGCAGTAGGACTTACTGAAGGTTTGCTTACGTTGAATCTTGTAGATGAGATCACACAAACCAAAGGGGACGGAAACCGAGAGTGTATCGCTCAGGGAAGTTCTAATTTACTTAACGGCTTTTTCTTCGGAATGGGAGGTTGCCCGATGATCGCACAAACCTTAGTGAATCTTTCAGCGGGATCCAGAGCGCGTTTATCAGGTATTATCGCTGCATTAACTATTTTGATGATCGTATTATTCGGTGCGCCGGTGATTGAGAAAGTCCCTATGGCGGCACTCGTAGGCGTGATGATTATGGTAGCAGTAGGAACCTTTGAGTGGGCGACACTGCGTATTTTCAACAAAGTGCCTAAAAAAGATATTTTCTTAGTGATCATCGTTGCGGCGATTACGGTGATCCTACACAACCTTGCGCTGGCCGTATTGGTTGGTGTGATCCTTTCGGCCTTGTTTTTTGCCTGGGAAAGTGCGAAACGCATTAGAGCCAGAAAGTATGTAGATGATGAAGGTACCAAACATTATGAGATCTACGGACCTTTATTCTTTGCTTCTACAACCAATTTTACAGAGAAGTTTGATATTCTGAATGACCCTAACAAGATCATCATTGATTTTAAAGAAAGTAGGGTGGCAGATATGTCTGCTATCGAAGCTTTAAACGTCGTTACCAGCCGTTATCATAAACTTGGTAAAACAGTTTATTTACGACACTTGAGTCCTGATTGTCGTCGTCTGTTAAAAAACGCCGAGGCGATCATTGATGTAAATATTATTGAAGATCCTACGTACAATTTGGTAGGGAGCGATGCTAATTAAACGCATTTAAAAAGCCGATACGTAAAGTATCGGCTTTTCAATTTTTGGTAGTTAGTGCAAGCGCTTAGTGCTTGTTCTGCTGGTCTTTGATGGTTTTCTCATCAATATCCACCTTGTTGGTTTTCTCGTTTCTATTTCCTGTAGGATTCGTTGGGTTCTTTTGATCTACAGTACGTTCGAATTTCTTATCCATAATAGTTTTCTTTTTTTGTTGAAAACAAGATACGAAGCGCAGCTGTTAATTAATGGTAAGAACTTGCTAAAAGCGGGTTAATACTCAGGATCTTATACTCTTTATGAACGGTTCTATTCCGTCTAAACCTTTTTCGGTAAGGGTTTTAATGAATGCTGAACCTATGATGGCGCCTTTTGCAGTTTGTGTTGCAGCCTTAAAGGTTTCTTCATCTTTGATCCCGAAGCCTACGATCTGTGGATTTTTAAGTTTCAAGGCAGCGATGCGCTCAAAATAATCGGTTTGCACACTACTGAAGCCCGAAGTTTTCCCCGTAGTACTCGCGCTACTCACCATATAAATAAAACCGTCACTCGCAGCATCTATTTGTCTGATACGCTCGTCTGAAGTTTGTGGCGTGATCAGGAAGATCATCTTAAGACCGTATTTTTCAAATGTTGCTTGATAACGCTCTTCATATTCCGCAAGCGGAAGATCTGGCATAATGAGGCCGTCTATGCCTATTTCAGCACAAGTAGCACAGAATTTTTCCACGCCGTATTGAAGCATCGGATTAAAATACCCCATTACGATTAATGGGATATTAACCGATTTTCTGATGTCTTTGATCTGATCAAAGAGCTTGGCGGTGGTCATTCCATTTTTTAAAGCTGCGGTAGAACTCTCTTGAATTGTTGGTCCATCGGCTAATGGGTCGCTAAACGGCAAACCGATCTCGATCATATCAACACCAGCTTTCACCAGTTTTTCAATAACCGTTGTAGTATCTTCCAACTCAGGATAACCTG
This sequence comes from Leeuwenhoekiella palythoae, assembly GCF_020310025.1. Lineage (GTDB taxonomy): Bacteria > Bacteroidota > Bacteroidia > Flavobacteriales > Flavobacteriaceae > Leeuwenhoekiella > Leeuwenhoekiella palythoae. The sequence continues at coordinate 729,807 of NZ_CP084318.1, read as the reverse complement.
CGGTAAAGTATATAGAAAGCAATTTTTGGCTTTCCTGTAATTTCTTATTTATTCTGTTCATTATAGTATTTTTTAAGTCATTTCCGCGAAGGCGGAAATCTTTCCCAATTCATTTCAAGTTATCATTATGTTTTCTACGGAAACCTCATTCGTCTAGCATCCAACTCAGATCGTTCCAATCAGGATTCATTTCGTTAATTAGATTTTCTTTCCAGGCTCGATTCCATTTTTTGAGCTGTTTCTCTCTTTTAATGGCGTTTTCGACATAAGGGCTAGATTCAAAATAGACGAGTTTCTCAACATTGTACTTTCCTGTAAATCCTTTATTGCTCTTTTGTTTGTGTTGTTTAAGTCTTCTTTTTAAATCATTGGTAACCCCAATGTAAAGCACCGTATGATTTTTATTGGTAAGAATATATGTGTAGAATAATTCTTCCATTTAAAATGTGTGCTTACATTCAAGGAATTTCCGCCTTCGCGGAAATGAAAAATTCAAACACGCTTAAGCGAGTTTGAAGTAATCTATATACGTACTTAGATCCTTATCTCCTCTACCGCTCAAATTCACGACCACTACATCATCTTTTTTAAACTTGCGCTCTTCAAAAATGGCCAAAGCGTGAGACGATTCGATCGCGGGGATGATCCCTTCCAGTTTACACAATTCAAGACCGGCTTGCATCGCATCATCATCGGTAATGCTGATGAACTCCCCACGGCCGCTTCTGAATAAATGCGCGTGCATAGGCCCAACTCCGGGATAATCAAGACCTGCTGAAATAGAATACGGCTCTGTGATCTGTCCGTCATCGGTTTGCATCAACAAGGTTTTGCTTCCATGAATGATGCCCTCTTTACCTAAGGCCGAAGTTGCAGCACTTTCCCCGGAATGGATTCCTTTCCCGGCTGCTTCTACAGCGATAATACCCACTTCGGGAGTGTCAAGGTAATGGTAGTAGATCCCGGCAGCGTTACTTCCGCCGCCCACGCAGGCCACCACATAATCTGGATTTTCTTTGCCTTCTTTCTCCAGTAATTGCTTTTTTACTTCTTCAGAGATCACACTCTGAAAACGCGCCACCATATCCGGATACGGGTGCGGTCCTACCACACTACCAATGATGTAGTGCGTATCGGTCGGATTATTGATCCAATCCCGAATGGCTTCATTGGTCGCATCTTTTAAAGTTTTGCTGCCAGATTCTGCTGGGACTACTGTGGCGCCCAGCATTTTCATTCGGGCTACGTTAGGGGCCTGACGTTTGATGTCTATCGCACCCATATACACGATGCATTCTAAGCCCATCAACGCACATACGGTAGCCGTAGCTACCCCATGCTGACCGGCACCGGTTTCGGCGATGATACGGTTTTTACCCAGGCGCTTGGCCATCAAGATCTGACCAATTGTATTGTTTACTTTATGTGCTCCCGTGTGACACAGATCCTCCCGCTTGAGGTACACTTTTGTTCCATATTTTTCGGAAAAACGCTTGGCATAATACAATGGCGTAGGGCGACCTACATATTCTTTTAAAAGCGCCTTGAATTCTTCTTGAAAATCCGGTTCCTGCATTACTTTTAAGTAATTCTGACGCAGCTCTTCTACATTAGGATATAGCATTTCTGGGATGTAGGCCCCGCCAAAATCGCCATAATATCCTTTTTCGTTTACATTGTAGTTCATAATTCTATTTTGATATTTCCGCCCTTCGGCTATCGCTCAGGATAAACTAAAGCGGAAATCTTTTAATTCACAGTATTTTTTTATTTCAATTCAGACGTAAATCTCTATCTATTTAATTCTTTTATAAGTGACTTTAATAAGTCTATATTTTTTAATCCCGGTTCGTCTTCAAATTTACTATTGACATCAATCCCCGCCAGCGGAAGCGTTGTTTTTTTAAGTTCGTTTACTGCTGGGATTTCGTCTAATCCTATGCCGCCACTTAACATAAAAGGCTTTTGCGAAGGATACTCATTGAGCACGCTCCAATCAAAGGTATAGCCATTGCCGCCTTTTTCTTTGCCTTTGGTGTCAAATAAAAATTTATCGACCACAGCTTCATAAGCTTCCAAAACTGAAAAGTCAAAGTGGTCTTTTATGCTGAAGACTTTCCAGAGTTCAACGTTTATATCTGTTTGAAGCGCTTTACAGTATTCCGGAGTTTCGCTTCCGTGCAATTGAATCACATCAAACTGAAATTGCTGGATTTTATCGAGTGCAAATTCAATGCTTGCATCTACAAAAACGCCCACTTTTTTAATTCCTTCCGGAAGGGTTTCAATAGCTGCTTGGTCGTAATTTCGTTTGCTTTTTTCAAAGAAGATAAAACCCAAATAATCTGGCTTGAGTTGGGCTACGTCAAGGGTGTTGTGTTTCATTCCACAAACCTTAAGGCATAGCTTATCGTACTTTTTATTATGGATTGTTTTAACCATTAATTTTATTACTTCCTATTCTGTTTTGTTCATTTCTTTTGCTCGTCCAAAAGAAACGAACCAAAGAAAAGGACGCCTTTTGTTAGGAATTTTCCATAACCTTAGCCGGTTATGGAAACCATTTTATAAAATGGGCGCTGCGCTGTCTTTCCCATTTTATAAAGCCTATTCTGGAACAAAAGGAGGCTTCGCATTTATACTATTTAGTATTCATTTTAGTTTATATACTATTAAATAAGCTGTTTGATAAACTCAGTAGCGCTGGCGCCCGGATCATCGGTTTTCATAAAGTTCTCGCCAATAAGGAAGCCTTTATAGCCATAGGGCTGTAAGGCTTTGATCGCTTCAATCGAACTGATGCCGCTTTCAGATACTTTTACAAAATCATCCGGGATTTCAGCCGATAGGCTTTTGCTGGTTTCGAGGCTCACTTCAAAAGTTTTCAAGTTGCGATTGTTTACGCCCAACATATCTAAAGACGGCATAACGGACTTTTGCAATTCTTCCAGATTGTGCACCTCGAGAAGCACATCAAGACCAAGCGATTTAGCAAATTCTGAAAGCGTTTTGATCTCTTCCCGCGTGAGCACTGCGGCAATGAGCAAGATCACATCTGCGCCATACGCTTTGGCTTCCAGAATTTGATAGGTGTCGATCACAAATTCTTTGCGTAACAGCGGTAATTGCGCTGCGGCGCGCGCCATTAACAAATCGTCTAGTGAGCCACCAAAATATTTGCCATCAGTAAGTACGCTCATTCCACAAACTCCGGCTTGCTCGTAACCACTAGCTACATCTTGCACATTGAGGTTGTTATTTATGGTCGCTTTACTGGGAGACCGGCGTTTATGCTCAGCGATGATCCCTGAGGCGCTTGTGCCCAAGGCTCGTGCAAGCGAAGGCGATTTACGTTCAAAAAGCACCGACTGCTCCAGTTGTTTCACCGGAATCAGCTGCTTGCGTAAAGCCACTTCTTTGTATTTATCAGCGATTATTTTGTCTAATATATTCATCTTATTTGCTGCTTAGGGCTATGAGTTTATTTAAGCGTTCAAGTCCTTTTCCGCTTAAAAGAGATTCTTTAGCAAGTTCAAAACCCGCTTTAGGCTCAAGGTTTTTAACGGTGGCAATGGCCATCCCCGCATTAGCGCAGACCACATTGTTTTGCGCTTCGGTACCCTTACCGCTGATCACTTTTTTAAAGATCGCCGCAGAAGATTCGATGGTGTCGCCACCATAAATATCTTCTTGCTTGATGGTATGAACCCCAAAATCTTCAGCTGTCAACATACGCTCGCTGTTGTTGCGAATGGCTTTGGTATTTCCGGTAAGGGAAATTTCGTCATAGCCGTCGATACTGTGTAAAATGGTAAAATTCTTTTTAGTATCCTGATACAGATACCCGTATAAACGAGCCAGTTCCAGATTGAAAACACCCACGAGTTGGTTCTCAGGAAACGCCGGATTCACCATAGGACCGAGCATATTGAAAAAGGTTTTAACCCCGAGTTCGCGGCGAATAGGACCCACATTTTTCATCGCAGGGTGAAAGAGCGGTGCGTGCAGCACACAAATACCAACTTCATCCAGACAGCGCTTTAAAAAGTCGGCATCGTTGGTGAATTTTATTCCGAAGCTTTCCATAACGTTGCTGCTTCCGCTTACGGAAGAAACTCCGTAGTTTCCGTGCTTGGTTACGTTGATACCTGCACCTGCTGCTACAAAAGAGGAAAGCGTAGAAATGTTGAACGTGTTTTTACCATCACCACCGGTTCCACAGAGATCGATGGCGTTGTACCCATCAAAGGGTACAGCAATGCACAAATCGAGCAACGCATCTCTAAAGCCGGCAAGTTCTTCAACAGTAATGCTACGCATCATATACACCGTGATGAACGCCGCGATCTGACTGGTGTTGTATTTTCCTTCTGAAATATTGACCAAAACCTCGCGTGCCTCTTCTTTAGTCAGCTGCTCGTGGTTTATGAGTCGGTTTAAAATTGTTTTCATTATTCGCTATAAGTACCCCGGAGGGAAGCATTATTATTTATGTGAGATTTCCGTTTTCACGGAATAAGACTTGTTTTGTTGGTTGAGATTTCCGTCTTTACGGAAATGGACTTGTTTTTATTTTATAAGATTTCCGTCTTCACGGAAATAGAAAAATACTTAGTTGTTTACCCAGTTTTTGATCATTGTTTTGCCTTCGGGAGTCAGTACCGATTCCGGGTGAAATTGCACGCCGCGCACATCATATTCTTTATGACGAAGTGACATGATTTGTCCGTTCACATCCACCGAAGTGATCTCTAAAGCTTCCGGGAAATTTTCGGGAGCAACGACCCACGAGTGGTATCTGCCAATTTCAAATTCCGTAGGAATATCTTTAAAAAGGGGCTCATCAGTAACCAGTTGTTTAGCCGAAGTGGCAACCCCGTGAAACACCTGATCTAAGTTGATAAGGGTGCCGCCAAAAACTTCACCTATAGCCTGCTGGCCTAAGCAAACGCCAAACATACTTTTAGTAGGCGCGTAGGTTTTAATAATTTCCAGAAGCAGCCCGGCTTCTTCGGGAATTCCCGGTCCGGGTGACAGCAGGATCTTATCAAAAGCAGCCACTTCTTCTAGTTGCAGTTGATCGTTACGTTTTACGGTGACTTCGCAGTCTAAATCTTCAAGATAGTGTACCAAATTGTACACAAAACTGTCGTAATTGTCTATGACTAAAACTCGTTTTTTCATGTTATAGTTCTTCAGCCAGTTTAAGGGCTTTGGTAAGGGCTCCTAATTTATTATATACTTCTTCTAATTCTTTTTCCGGTACGCTGTCGCTTACGATTCCTGCTCCCGCTTGATAATGCAATTGATGGTTTTTACTTAAAAAGGAACGGATGATGATCGCATGATTGAAGTTTCCGTTGAAATCCATAAACCCAATGGCACCTCCGTAGAAATCACGGTTTATGGGTTCGTATTTTTCTAGCAATTTCATCGCATTGTGTTTGGGCGCACCACTTAAAGTTCCTGCCGGAAAGGTGTCTGCCACAACTCGCATGGTTGAGGTATCAGCATGTTTGGTTCCTGTGACTTTACTCACCAAATGGATCACGTGCGAAAAAAATTGTACCTCACGATAGGTTTCTACTTTTACGTTACTACCGTTGCGGCTCAGGTCGTTGCGCGCCAAATCAACCAGCATCACGTGCTCGCTGTTCTCTTTGGCATCTTCAGAAAGTTTCTTGGCCAAAGCGGCGTCTTTTTCATCATTTCCGGTACGTTTAAAGGTCCCGGCGATCGGGTGAATTTCGGCTTTGCCTTCTTTTACGATGAGCTGGGCTTCAGGCGAACTTCCGAAGATCTTAAAATTTCCGTAGTCAAAAAAGAACAAATACGGCGATGGGTTTACGCTGCGTAAGCTTCGGTACACGTTAAACTCGTCTCCGCTAAAGCCTTGTGAAAAGCGTTTAGATGGAACGATCTGAAATACATCTCCACGCTGGCAATGCTTTTTGCAGGTTTTTACCAGCTCTATAAAAGCCTCGTCCGACATCTGCGATTGTTGCTCGCCTTCCAGCTTAAAATGATATTCGGCAAAACTTTTTACGGTGAGCAGTTGAGCGATCTGGCTGAGGTTGTTTTCTTCGTTATAGGTATGTGAAAAAATGTGCGCTTCATTGTTGAAGTGATTGATGGCAATGATGTTTTGGTAGACTGCATAATACAAGTCTGGCACATCAAGCTGCGCTTCTTTTTTGGTCACCTCAATATCCTCAAAATAACGCACGGCATCGTAACTCATATAGCCGAAGAGTCCGTTTTGAATGAACTTCTGTTCGTTGTCTTCGGTTTCAAATTTTTTAGCAAAACCTTCAATGATGCCTACCACATCGGTATCACGCGCAATGGCCGTGGTTGTGGTAGTTCCGTCAGGGAAAACTTCGGTGATCACTTCGTTTTTTACCGTGATCGAAGCGATAGGTTTGCAGCAGATGTAGCTGAAGGTGTTGTCGTTAGCTCGGTAATCGCTACTCTCGAGGAGCAGGCTGTTTGGGAACTTATCACGCAGACGCAGGTAGACCGACACCGGAGTGATGGTATCTGCAAGAATTTTTTTGCGGTGGGTTTTTAAGGTGTATTTCATTTTTGGTTGATAGGCTTATAAACAAAAAGACCTGTCGTGAGACAGGCCTTTTTTATTTTGATATTAAATACAAGGTTGCTTCACGACGTTACTGTTGCGAGATCCACCACCAAGTATTTACTGTTTTGTTTTTCATAATGAGCCTCAAAGATACACATCGTTCAGAAAGAGACCAATATTTTTTAAAATTAGTTTTAAAAAATTATTTATTAGACGAGTTGATGTTAGGTGAGAGGCCGTTATAAGTAGATTAATGATTTTATCAGAAATCGTGTTTGTTCATTTTCTTTGCTCGCGTGATTGTTATTTTACGGGAGCTCGTGAATCTCGTATCCTCGATTTGCTAATACTAATTCAACTAACAATATTACAAAGCACAACAGATGCATTCCTCTCCCTGCGGTCGTCGGATGCAGAAAAGAAAAGACACCCTCGCTTATGAATTTTTTGCCTTATCAGGCAAAAACCGACTTGTAAGCTCCGCGTCGCTACCGCTCCTGTCCTTCGGAGCTTCCTGCGTCTATTCTGAACCGAGGGAAGTTTGATTACGTTTCATCCTTCAGGTATAGATAATTGAAAGTTTAAAACTAGTAATGCTTCTTAAAGACTTTAAATTGGGACTGTTCACTTTAATAGGCTGCCAACGTCATTATGAACCAAAGGGAATGTGATTGCGTAATCTCTTTATCATTCAAAGTAACTTTATTCAAGATACTTTATGAGTGCTCAAATGTTTTAAGGTATATAAGAGTCATTTTACTTTTCTTTACTCGCAAGATTTATATTTCTTGGGAGCTCGTAAATTTCCTATTGTCGATTTGCCAATGCATTTCTCTCCCTGCGGTCGTCGGATGCAGAAAAGAAAAGACACCCTCGCTTATGAATTTTTTGCCTTATCAGGCAAAAACCGACTTGTAAGCTCCGCGTCGCTGTAGAAGTTTTTTTATTGTAGTTCTTACTTGAAGTAAAAAAAAATCGATTCCAAAGCCAACGCGCCACCTGGCTCATTCGCTAAAAAGGTCTACTAGCCCTTTTCTTAACGCTCTGCCCTTGCGTCTATTCTGAACCGAGGGGAGTTTGATAACGCTCGAACCTTCGGGTATGCTTATTTGTTCTAATAAAGTAGCCTAGAACTTGTTCCATAAAAAAAGCTGCCATTTTTAAAGGCAGCTTTCTTAATACTTGTGATGGACTATTAATTAGATAGACAAGTTGATATCTAAAGTAAAGTCGTCATAAATAGTTTTGTCTCCTAAATTGTCAAAGAAACTTCCAGACCCGTAACGTACATTGTATTTACTACGGTCTATGGTTAGGGTAGTGGTGAAGTTGTCACCGGCTTCTTCAAGATCAAAAGTAATAGGTTCAGTCGTTTCTTTAATGGTAAGGTCACCGGTTACTTTATAAGTGTTTCCATTCTTTACTGCATTAGTGATTACCAATTTAGCGGTAGGGTAGTTTTCAACACCAAAGAAGTCATCACTTTTTAAGTGTCCTTCTAGTTGCCCTTTGCTGTCTCCTTCAAGGTCTGTACATGCGATGCTGTTCATATCGATCACGAATTCGCCTCCGGTAACAGCGCCGTCTTCCATTTCAAAGAAGCCTTCTTTAAGGTCGATGGTTCCCATATGTTTTCCGGTTACTTTTTTGCCAACCCAAGTGATTGAACTGCTTTTTACGCTTACTTTTTCCATAATAGTTTTTGTTGTAAATGACGCAGAGGCAATGCCTACTGCTAAGATTAATACTGATTTGACGCGATTATTGCGGTTAAGTTGATTGAAGGCTTTTTTTGTAGCCAAGTTTAGTTTTGATAAGCTTTGATTAAGAGTGCTCATGGAATTCTGAATTTTTATTGTTGTAGGGATTAAAATTGTACGTACAAATGTTTGTTTAAATTTTTTTAGAGGATCTCAAAAAGTTCTTCCTGCGGGCGTCTTACTTTAGCAGCGTGTTGTGTTTGATCGTCAGCACTGCGATAGCCTGCCGCGGCAACAACAACCGCATGTAAGTTGGTATCAGCAAGTCCTAAAATTTTATCAAATGCATCCGCATCAAAACCTTCCATTGGGCAGGTGTCGATTTGGTGAGCGGCAGCGGCACTTAATAAATTTCCAAGAGCAATGTAGGCTTGGCGGGCAGTCCAACCGGCTTTAGCTTCTTGTGGAAGATTTAAAAGACTGTTTTTCATCAGATTTGCATAATCTTCTAAAGCGCTTGTTTCGACTTCTTTAATACGTGCTGCGTGGTCAATATAACTGTCTACGAGTTCGGCTCCAAAATCAGTTTGATGTGCAAACACAAAAATGGCCGAAGCATCTGTGAATTGTGATTGGTTGTAGCCGGCAGCTTTCAACTGTTCTTTGATCTTTTCATCTTTGATCACTAGGATCTTATATGGCTGTAATCCATAGGAAGAAGCCGATAGTTGTACGGCATCCATAAGGGTTTGTAGTTGGTCTTCGCTTAACTTTTTGTTTGCGTCAAACTGCTTGGTGGCATAGCGCCAGTTGAGGTGTTCAATATACTTATTCATCTTTTCTTAGTTTATCTAATAAAGTATTTAAGGTTTCTAATTCTTTTGTGGTTAAGGTTGCCGTGTTTGCCGCATTGGATGCAGCGGTGAGCGGGTCTAAGTCTTCTAATAACTCCAAACCTGCAGCGGTGATTTCGATTTCTACTTTACGGCGATTGGCAGGGCAGATGCGTCTGTTTACCAGCGCTTTTTTGATTAACTTATCAACCAAGCGGGTCGTATTGCTGCTTCGGTCTACCATACGTTCCTGAATGCAGGCCAGACTGGCAGGTTTTCCTTTCTGTCCGCGTAAAATGCGTAGCACATTAAATTGTGGAGTACTCAAATCAAATTCCTTAAGAAGCGCAGCAAAATGTTCTTCCAGAAATCTGGAAGTGTATTGAATGTTAATCAAGGTTTTTGAGGACAAGTCTAAACCGTTTCCTATTTTTAATGCTTCTTCGATCTTCATTGTGTATCTACAATTGTTGTATGTACAAATGTATAGTTATTTTTTGTTTAGATGGAAATGAGTTCTCCGCTTTAACGGAATTTTAAGGTTTCTTAACGAGAATGAATTCAATACAACGCTGTAGATGTTATACAATTCCTAAAATCTGTTATCAAAATGTTGTATTCCTTAAATTTACCGCGAGCGATTATATGCGTTTTGCTGTTTCAATACGCATAAAAAAATCGACTCTAGTTTAAAAACAGGAACTATTGATTAGAAGATTACTCGGTTTAGGGATGTTGTGTGTGTTTATGGGCTGTGCTTCTAAAGCAGCTTCTATACAAGCCGCAAAACCTGTACGCATTGTTAACGCGGAAGGATACCAGTTACCTGTTTATGATTTTGAAGCCTTTAAACCGATGCTTGATTTTCCGGAAGGTGAGACGGTAAAAGTGATCAATTTTTGGGCAACCTGGTGTGCTCCTTGTGTGCAGGAACTGCCTGTATTTGAAAAACTTCACGCAGCGTATCGCAAACAAGGGGTGGAAGTAACTTTGGTGAGTCTGGATTTTCCTGATCAAATTGAAGCGCGCTTGATCCCATATATATTGAAAAACCAACTTGCCGCTCAGGTTTTACTGTTGGATGATCCTCATAGCAATGTCTGGATCCCACAGGTATCCGAGTCGTGGAGTGGTGCGATACCGGCCACCTTGTTGATCGCTGAAGATGCCTATAGATTTTATGAGCAATCCTTTGATTACCGAAGTCTGGAGCGCGAAGTACTTGCTTTAAACCCTAACTTGAATTCTAACTAATATGAAATCTTTAAAAGTATTGATCGTACTTACGCTGGTCCTGGTCGTTTCTGCGCTGGGAATCGCCGGCTTTAATCAATTTAAATCGGGCTACGACATTGGTGATCGTGCATCTGATTTTAGGTTGAAAGATGTGTCAGGCGAACTCGTTTCGCTTTCTGATTTTGGCGAAGCCAAAGGGTTTATTGTCGTGTTTACGTGCAATACATGTCCGTTTGCTATTGCCAACCAAGAGCGTATTCAGGCTTTAGATGCCGCCTTTAAACCAAAGGGCTATCCTGTGGTCGCGATCAACCCGAATAACCCGGAGGTGAAATCCGGCGAAAGTTATACTGAAATGCAAAAAGTTGCTAAGGACTTAGGATTTACATATCCCTATCTGTATGACGCCAATCACGAGGTTTATGCCACTTACGGGGCGACCAAAACGCCACATGTCTATGTTCTTCAAAAGGAAGAAGATGCATTGATCGTGCGGTACATTGGGGCTATCGATGACAGTGTGCGGGATGCCGCTTCTGTTACGCAAGCCTTTGTTGCTGATGCTGTAGAAGCCTTGCTGAATGATGCTCCGGTAACCCCAGAAACGACTAAGGCGATTGGTTGCGCTATTAAGGCGTAATGCCGTTGGAAAAGCTTCAGCAATGCCTTATTTTTGATTTTTATACTAAAAAATTTACGATGAAAAATATAACTCAGGAAGAATGGGAAGCGCAAATCGCTGAAGATGATAATGCTTTTATTCTCGATGTACGTACGCAAAATGAAGTAGATGAGGGCATCATCCCCAATTCACATCACATTGATATTTATGAAGGTCAAGGATTTATTGATAAAGTAAACGAACTTGACAAATCGAAAAATTATTACATCTATTGTCGTTCCGGAAACCGAAGCGGCCAAGCAGCACAACTGATGGATCAGCTGGGCTTTGAAAATACCTACAACCTGCTTGGAGGATTTATGGAGTGGGATGGAGAAACGACGTATCAGGAATAGGTTGTTCTTTACTTTTCTTTGCTTCTCCAAAGAAAAGTAACAAAAGAAAAGAGCCCCTCGTTTAGGAATTTTTCGCTTAGGCGAAAACCGTCTTGTTCGTTCCGCGTCGCTATCGCTCCTGTCCTTCGGAACGCCCTGCGTCTATTCTGAACCGAGGGAGTTTTTAGATTCGTTTAACCCTTTGGGTATGGATATTTAATACTATAAAAGGCAAACCGCAAACTGGCTACTGGTACTGACAGCTGTTGATCTGTATTTCTCATTTGGTGTGGTCTTAGATTTATTAGCTCAAAATAGTAAATGCGGCACCGTGGACTGTCTTTTGCTTTAGGAGTTGGAGATAAGAGCATATGTAGAATTGCCAAGCAGATGTGATTTCTCCTGCTGGTCGAAATGACTGGGTGTTGTATTTTGTATTTCTACTTTTGTATTTTGAATTTTAACCAAAGTTAATTCCGTAAATTTTAAAGCCTTGAAGCTGTTGTCGATAACGTTTTTCTTCTGACTTTGAGCGATTTTTCTTAATTTTTGTTTAAAATTAAATACTAAATTACCCTTGTTTAACTGGTAGATTTACTTATTTTCGCCAACCTAGATGTTAGAAAATCCCCTAAATTTTGTAACGCTAAAAGAAACGATTTGCATGAATTGGTACGTGTTATACGTTAAACCACAAACAGAAAAAAAAGTGGCTTCGGCGCTTGAAAAAATAGGGGTTGAAGTCTTTTGTCCTACACTGGAAGAGGTGCGTGTTTGGAGTGATCGTAAGAAAAAAATACGTGTTCCGCTTTTTAAATCCTATGTTTTTGTTCGTTTAAATTCCACGGATCGCCAGCAGGTGTTTGCGGTGCATGGAGTCGTGCGTTATTTGTTTTGGTTAGGGAAGCCCGCCATTGTGCGCAATGAAGAGATCGCAGCCATTCAAAACTGGCTGTCTGATGATGCAGTGACTGAGGTGCGTGTACGCGCCTACCAGCCCGGAACCGAAGTAAAAATTGCCAGTGGTCATTTTAAAGGACAAAAAGGTGTGGTGCAGGAGGTGGGACGTAAAAAGTTAAAAATGGCCATTAAAAGTTTGGGTGTCATTGTGGAGGCCCGTTTAAAAGATTTGGTCAATTAAATACGATATAGCGCTGCGAACCGTTAGCGCGTATAGCCTCCTTTTTAGGGAGGTCTTTTTATGAGTACCGCTAAAGCTTTTAGTGCTTGGTAGCGTTGCTTAATAAAGTTTGTTGTCAAAGTAGGTTGCTTTTCATTAGAAAAATGTGAGTGACGCGGCGGAGCCATGGAATTCATCAAACTTTAGCGTTAAGCTTGTTGTCTATAGGTTGACTTTTTCTCTGATTGTCTGAGGTGTTCTACTTAGAAGATTAAAGAGAAAAGAATATAGATTAAAGAAGAGAAATATCTGAATAAAAAAATTGAAGTAGTTCTAAACGAGAGCATGGGTAGGGTGAATAAATTGGTGTTGGTCTTGATCCTTTTTGGTGGATTTGCGATTATGCAGGCACAGGAGCAAGCGCAAGAGCTTGAGGGGTTGCAGTTGTCGATCAGCGGGCGTGGACTTGCGGCAACCGGATCGGAAAATCCGTTCTGGATGTACAGCAACCAATATGGGCGACTGGATGCAGAGACTAGTGTTTTGGGATTAGCGCAGGTGGCCTATGCGACTCGCTTTAACGAAAACAATCGTCTTGAAATTGGCGGGGGGCTTTTGGCTAATGACGGAATCTATGATGGGGTTAAGGCCGATGAGCTTTATGCTACCTACACCTGGAAGTGGATAGAAGCCAATGCGGGGTTAAAACACCGGGAGCGTAAACTCAACGGAATCTCGAGCGTAGATGGCGATATTGTATGGAGTAATAATGCAAGGGCTTTGCCCGGGGTCTATATCCGTATGTTGAAACCCTTAAAAGTATTCAAATGGTTGGAGGCCTCGGCAACCTTTGGGCATTACTTTTTAGAAGAAGATCGTTATGTGCGAAATGCGCAAGTGCACCATAAGAGCCTAGAGCTGGCCTTGGTATTCAGTCCCGGAGACCGCCTGAGTGGAAGTATGAAGCATTATGTGCAATTCGGTGGGACCTCACCGGTGTATGGGGAACAACCTGATGCCTTTTCAGATTATGTACGTGTTTTTTTTGGAAGTTCTGGAGGGGCCGAGGCGAGTGGAGGTGATCAAATCAACAGTTTAGGAAATGGTTTGGGTTCGTATGAACTCGCGTATGAATTTACTCGCCCAACCTACTATCTGAAACTCTATCATCAAAATCTTTTTGAAGATGCCTCGGGGATCGAGTTGAATAATTTTCCCGATGGGGTGTGGGGGGCTTATTTAGAACCCGAAGGCATTTCTTGGTTGGATGCAATAGACCTGGAATATGTACAAACCGTATCGCAAAGCGGCCGACCGGTTGCTGGAATTTATGGAAAAGAAGGAGATCGATATTTCTACAACTTTACCTATAGATCGGGCTGGACGTATGACCGCCGGGTGATAGGTTTGCCTTTTATTTTACCGGGAGCTTATGATGCTGAAAATTATAACGACCGTAGTTATGTGGTGCACTTAGGAGCAACCGGAAGTTATGGGAATTGGCAGTACCGCGGAAAAATCAGTTATGCGACCAATTTAGGAACGTATAATTTTCCGTACAACTCCCGTGAACACGCGCTTTACAGTTACGGGGAGTTGCGTTATACTACCACTTTTGGCGTTTTTACCGGAACTTTAGGCCTCGATTGGAGTGACCGAACGCAGAACACCCTAGGTGTGGGCTTGGGGTATCAGTATCGATTTAAACTGTGAACGATTTCCTTTTATAAGGGGGTGAGAAAATAAGATAAGTGAGGTTTCCGCCTTCGCGGAAACAGTCAAAATAATGTTTTTTCGCCTTCGCGGAAACGGACAAAATAATTTTTTCCCGCCGGAGTTTATTCTGAGCGATAGTCGAAGGGCGGAAATAGACAAATAAAGTTTAAAGTACGAGATTCCCTTCTGCAAGGGAATGGAAAATAAAGTTTAAAAATTAAAGATTCCCTTCTTCAGGGGAATGAAATAAATAAGGTTTTCCGCCTTCGCGGAAATGAAAAAAAATGTACTTCTAATGAAAGTTAAAAACATCTGTTGTATTGGCGCCGGGTATGTAGGCGGGCCTACAATGGCGATCATCGCCCAAAAATCACCGGAAATAAACGTGACGGTGGTAGATATTAACGAGAAACGTATTGCAGCCTGGAATGACCCGGATGTGGAACAAATTCCGATCTATGAACCGGGGCTTTCTGAGGTGGTGGCTGAGGCGCGAGGTCGCAACCTATTTTTTTCAACGGATGTGGATGCTGCGATCGATGCAGCCGATATGATCTTTATTTCGGTCAATACGCCTACCAAAACCTACGGAATGGGTAAAGGCATGGCTGCTGATCTTAAATATATTGAGTTGTGCGCACGGCAAATCGCCAGAGTAGCGAAGAACGATAAGATCATTGTTGAGAAATCTACCTTGCCCGTACGTACGGCGGAAGCCTTAAAGCGTATTTTGGATAATACCGGGAATGGCGTGAACTTTCAGATCCTGTCAAATCCGGAGTTTTTAGCCGAAGGTACCGCGGTGACCGATTTGCATAAGCCCGATCGTGTGTTGATTGGGGGCGATGTGGATACGGAAAGCGGGCGTGAAGCCATTCAAGCCTTAGTGGACGTGTATGCACATTGGGTGACGCCTGATAATATTTTAACCACCAACGTATGGTCTTCCGAACTTTCTAAATTGACGGCTAATGCCTTTTTGGCACAACGGGTATCGAGCATCAATGCGATGTCTGAACTTTGTGAAGTGACCGAAGCCGATGTGCAGGAGGTGGCTAAAGCTATTGGGATGGACAGCCGGATTGGCTCTAAATTCTTAAAAGCTTCTGTAGGCTTTGGAGGCTCATGTTTTCAAAAGGATATTTTGAATTTGGTGTATATCGCAAAGTCTTTTGGTTTGAATGAAGTGGCTGATTATTGGGAGCAGGTGATTTTGATGAATGATCATCAAAAACGCCGTTTTGCCGCCAAGATCGTTAAGACCTTGTTCAATACGGTTTCCGGAAAGAAAATAGCACTTTTGGGCTGGGCGTTTAAAAAAGATACGAACGATACCCGTGAATCTGCAGCCATCTATGTAGCTGACTATTTGCTGAATGAGCAAGCGGAGATCGTAGTGTATGATCCTAAGGTAACTCAAGAACAGATCCTGGCTGATCTGGATTATCTGGGGACGCGTTCCGAAGAAGATAACCGTAAGCTGATCACTGTGGTGAATACCGCAGAAGCTGCGTGTACAGAAGCACACGCGGTCGCCGTGATGACCGAGTGGGATGAATTTAAAACCTTAGATTGGGAAGCGATCTATACACACATGCTTAAACCGGCATTTTTATTTGATGGACGCCGCTTGCTGGATAAAGAGGTGTTGACGGATCTAGGATTTGAGTTTTATGCGATAGGGAGTTAAGATGGCTTGCAATGGCTTTAAGCTCTAGGTAAGCTATGGTGAGAAGTAACTGAGAATTTTCATGCTCTACGAACTTTTCTTAGACAGGATTATAACAGGCATTTGTTCTTTTTTGCATTGTCAAAAAAAGAACCAAAAAACGCTAGGCTTAAGAAAACGACTCTAAATTTATCATTCGCCTTCTAAATTTCCTTAACTCCCCTCTGGGTCAAACAAAAGGAAATTTCACGAAGATCTCATTTCAAATTTTACGAGTCCTTTTCTATAGGCCGTAAAATGCTTTCTAAATAGCATTAGTTTTAGTACCTTTTTGTGCAACTGGTACTTGTTACATCAAATGAATTAAGCGGAGTGTTAAAGGAGTTTAATTTGTATCGAGAAGGATTACAAGTAAAGCTGTTCAATTTAGGATTAGCGCTGGAGTTCTCGATACTATGTTTTCGCGCTTGTGCGCTCTAACATCACTCGAACTGACCTAGTTTGTCACTTCGAGTGAATCAAGTGGAGTGATAAAGGAGCTTAGTTTGTATCGAGAAGGATTACAAGTAAAGCTGTTCAATTTAGGATTAGCGCTGGAGTTCTCGATACTATGTTTTCGCGCTTGGGCGCTCTAACATCACTCGAACTGACCTAGTTTGTCACTTCAAGTGAATTAAGCGGAGTGTTAAAGGAGTTTGATTTGTATCGAGAAGCGGTTTTTAGAGGCAATATTGGATTAATCGGGATTTGTATTGCTTGGAGTTCTCGACTGCGCTCGAACTGACAAGAAGTTTTAAAATGATAAAAACGGTACTGTATTAATGAAAAACACTGTAACTAAACTATAAGTGCTAAACGAGGTCTTAACGCCTTTTTTAACTATTCATATTATGAAAATTCTTATTACCGGCGGAGCCGGGTTTATCGGTTCGCATGTGGTACGCCGCTTTGTATTGAATTATCCTAATTACGAAATCTACAACTTGGATGCCTTGACTTACGCAGGGAATTTAGAGAATATAGCAGATATCGAAAATCAAGCTAATTATCATTTTATCAAGGGCGATATCACAGAAGCTGCTTTTGTAGAAGCACTGTTCAACGAACATAAATTTGATGGGGTGGTACACTTGGCCGCAGAATCACACGTAGATCGTTCTATTAAAGATCCTTTGGCTTTTGTTAAAACGAATGTTATAGGAACGATGAATCTATTAAATGCTGCTAAAGCGATCTGGGAAGGTGCTTATGAAGGGAAACGCTTTTATCACGTGAGTACCGATGAAGTTTATGGGGCTTTAGGAACCGAGGGTTTATTTACCGAAACCACCTCCTACGATCCCAATTCCCCATATTCTGCTTCTAAAGCAAGCTCTGATCATTTTGTGCGCGCTTACGGAGAAACCTACGGCTTGCCTTATGTGATCACGAATTGTTCTAATAATTACGGTCCCAACCATTTCCCGGAAAAGCTGATTCCTTTGTTTTTGAACAACATCATTCATAATAAACCTTTGCCGGTTTATGGAGATGGTAAGTATACCCGTGATTGGTTGTACGTAATTGACCATGCACGTGCCATTGATCTTGTATTTCATAAAGGAGTTGATGCGGAAACCTACAACATTGGTGGTTTTAACGAGTGGAAGAATATTGATCTGGTCAAATTACTCTGCACGCAGATGGATCAAAAGCTCGGTAGGGAAGAAGGCACTTCTGAACGTCTGATCACCTTTGTAAAAGACCGCCCGGGACATGATTTACGGTATGCTATTGATGCCACTAAAATCAAAAATGAATTGGGTTGGGAGCCTTCTGTAACTTTTGAAGAAGGGTTAAAGCAAACCATAGATTGGTATTTTGATAATCCCGAGTGGTTGGCTCGCGTCACCAGTGGGGCGTATCAAGAGTATTATAGTAAGCAATACGAGGAGTAGGGTAGAGCCTCTCATTCCCGACCCCTTTAGCTCCCGAAGCTTCGGGACCGAAAAGGGTGTCAGCTACGGGCTATTAATAATGCGATAAGGGTATCTATATTATTTTATCGCGATAAGGCGCTGAAATCCCGATAACTAACGGGGTCACTCGAACTGACCTTAGTTTATTATTTCGAGGGCAGCCGCGAAGTATCAACTAGTATCTATTTAAAAATCAGAATACTTTAAAATACGATAATGATTTATGGGTAAACGCATTTTAGTAACCGGCGCTAATGGACAATTGGGACAGGAATTGCAGGTGTTGGCATCGTCTTATCCTGATCTGGTATTCGATTTTGTAACACGAAAGACCTTTGATCTGGAGCAGGATGAACTTATGCTTGCCTATTTAGATCAAACCACACCTGATTATATCATCAACTGTGCGGCCTATACCGCAGTCGATAAGGCAGAATCAGAACCTGAACAAGCAAAACAAATCAATCAGCTTGCTGTAGCTACACTAGCAAAGTGGAGTGCGCAGCATCAAGTAAAGTTGCTGCATGTTTCTACGGATTATGTATTTGATGGGAAATCTGAGATCCCCTATTTAGAAAATGATAATACCAATCCTCAAAGTGTGTATGGAAGTACCAAGCGCGCCGGGGAGGAGGCTGCGATCGCTGCTTGCCCTGAAATAATCATCATTCGTACCGCTTGGGTATATTCGGCTTTTGGATCTAATTTTGTGAAAACCATGCTGCGGTTGATGCAGGAGCGCGATTCTTTAAACATTGTAAATGACCAGATCGGGAGCCCTACTTATGCAAGAGATCTGGCTGCGGTAATCTTAAAAATCATTGCAACAGAACATTGGCAAAATGGAATTTATCATTATTCCAACAGCGGTCGAATTAGTTGGTTTGAATTTGCCCAAGCTATTAAGGAACTGGCCGGTTTAACATGTGACCTCAACGGGATTCCTACCAAGGCCTACCCAACTCCTGCACAGCGACCTGCCTACTCTTTACTGAATACAGAGAAAATCCAAAAAAATTATAAGGTTGCTATTTCTAACTATACTGTTAGTTTGCAACGTTGTTTACAACAGCTCAGTACTATCTAAAGCATTTATAATGAAAGGAATTATTTTAGCCGGAGGCTCCGGTACCCGATTGTACCCCTTAACCCGTTCAATTTCGAAGCAGTTGATGCCGGTTTATGACAAACCGATGATCTATTATCCCTTGTCTGTATTGATGTTGGCGGGGATCGAAGAGGTGTTGATCATCTCTACGCCTCAAGATCTGCCTAATTTTCAGCAGCTTTTAGGCGATGGGTCTGATTTTGGGATTCAGTTAAGCTATGCCGAGCAGCCAAGCCCTGACGGTCTGGCACAAGCCTTTATTATCGGGGAGGAATTCATTGGCACTGATGATGTGTGTTTGATTCTGGGTGATAATATTTTTTATGGGCATGGACTTACCGAGTTGCTCGGCGCAGCGGTAAAGAATGTTACCGATGCTCAAAAGGCGACGGTTTTTGGGTATTATGTGCAAGATCCCGAACGCTACGGGGTAGCGGAGTTTGACGCGGCAGGTACGGTGATCTCTATTGAGGAAAAACCGCAAGCGCCCAAGAGTAATTATGCGGTGGTAGGTTTGTATTTTTACCCCAATTCGGTTGTTGAGATCGCTAAGGGGATCAAACCCAGTGCGCGCGGGGAGTTAGAGATCACGAGTGTGAATCAAGCGTATTTAGAAGGGGGGAGTCTTAAAGTAGAATTGATGGGGCGGGGTTATGCGTGGTTAGATACCGGAACTCATGAGTCTTTGCTTGAAGCCGCTAATTTTATTGAAACGATAGAAAAGCGACAAGGCTTAAAAGTAGCCTGTCTTGAGGAAATCGCTTTTGAAAAGGGTTATTTAAGCCGCGAACGCCTAGAAGAATTGGCACAATCTTTAAAGAAGAATGAATACGGCCAATACCTATTGCGCTTGGCTGCGAAAAAAAAGAAACGCTAAGATTTATGCAAGCAACAGAAACAGCATTAAAGGGCTGCTATATTATAGAGCCGCGGGTTTTTAAAGACGATCGCGGCTATTTTTTTGAAAGTTTTAATCAAAAGGCTTTTGAAGAGCTCATAGGGCAAAACGTAAATTTTGTACAGGATAACCAGTCTTTTTCTCAATATGGCGTAATCCGTGGGATCCATTTTCAACAGGGCGAACACGCCCAAGCCAAACTCGTTCGGGTATTGGCGGGAGAAGTGCTGGATGTTGCTGTAGATTTACGTGAAGATTCAGAAACCTACGGGCAGCACGTGGCGGTAAAGCTTACCGCAGCGAATCACAAACAACTCTTTGTGCCTCGAGGCTTTGGTCATGGGTTTGCAGTATTGAGCAAAACTGCAGTCTTTGCTTATAAATGTGATAATTATTACCACAAAGCTTCTGAAGGGGGCATTGTGTATAATGACCCAAGATTAGCTATTGAATGGGGTATTCCAGAAGGCAAGGTGGAGGTATCTGATAAAGATAAAATTTTAGATTTTTTTTAGAACGTAACTTTAGATTTTGAATGCAGCCAATCGGGTAGCGGCCAATACCCTAATTCTATATGGACGTATGCTGTTGACTATGGGGATCACCCTGTACTCCACACGTTTGGTCCTGAATGCCTTAGGAAGTACTGATTATGGGATCTATAATTTGATTGCCGGTATTATCGTTATGCTTTCTTTTTTAAATACCGCAATGGCTACTTCTTCGCAGCGGTATTTATCCTTTCACCAAGGGAGAAAAGATCTTCAAAAGCAAAAGGAAGTGTTTACCAATAGTTTCTTTTTGCATATAGCCATAGGGATCCTCATAGTTCTAGGATTGGAACTGGCCGGTTTGTTTTTATTTGACAGCTTTTTAAACATTCCTGCAGATCGCATTCATAGTGCTCGTGTTATCTATCACTATATGGCTGTAACGGTTTTTTTTACGGTGATTACCGTGCCTTTTAATGGCTTATTGATAGCTCATGAAAATATGCTCTGGGTAGCTTTTGTGAATATTGTAGAAACTCTACTTAAGCTGGGTATTGCGTTATTTTTATATACCTTGAGTTCCGACCGCTTGGTGGTATATGGGATTTTAACCGCAAGTATTGTGGTGGTGAGTTTTGGCTTGTATAGTATATTCTGTTTTAAAAAATACCCTGAATGCACGTTTAAAGGGGTGATGAAACCTGAACGCGGTTTTATAAAGGAACTGGCGGGTTTTGCAGGGTGGAATTTATTTGGAGCCCTATGTGGAATGGGACGTAATCAAGGGTTAGCCTTAATCCTAAACTTGTTTTTTGGTACAGTGGTCAATGCAGCTTATGGGATTGCGAATCAAATCAATGCTCAATTACAATTTTTTTCGAGAACCATGTTACGGGCGTTAAATCCGCAAATTATGAAAAGCGAAGGAGCTGGTGACCGAGAACGAATGTTACGCTTATCCATGATGGCGAGTAAATTTGGATTTTATCTTTTAGCCATATTTGCTTTACCAATAATATTTCAAATTAATGATATTTTGCTTTTTTGGTTAAAAACTGTCCCACCTAATACGGCTATTTTTTGTCAACTTATTCTAATTGGAGCAATGATGAATCAGTTAACCATAGGTCTTCAATCGGCTATGCAAGCTTATGGTGAGATAAAGCTTTATCAAATAATTGTTGGTGGAACTTTAATCATGAATCTTCCCATTGCTTACGCTATTTTATATTTTTTTGAACTACCACCATATGTTGTAATCTTAAGTTATATTATTATAGAATTCTTGGCTTGTGTTTTAAGAGTGCTATTTGCCCATTATAAACTTAATTTACCTGTGAGGGTTTATTTAAATGTGGTTGTTCTTAAAGAAGTTTATGTCGTTGCTATTGTAGTTATGATTAATGCTATTTTATATTATTTATTAGAATTTAAATACGATTTCATATTCAGTGTATTATGTTCTTTAATATTTAATGTCTGTACTATTTATCTTGTAGGCCTTAATGCTAATGAAATGAAAATCTTAAATAATATTATTACCAAAGTAAAATCCAAACTGTTTTGATGAAAAAAGAGATAATTGTATTCGGTCCATTTGATAGATTTAATTATGGTGATTTGCTATTTCCTTATATGATTGAATATGCATTCAATAAAGTGAGTAATAGGAATGATTTAGAATTTAAGAAGTATTCATTGGTAAAGGCAGATTTACGAGATAAAGGAGGCGTGCTTTCAGGGAATTTTAAAGAAATGTATGAAGAAATAAATCAAGCGCAAATTAGCAATGTTATTGTAGCTGGAGGAGAATGTTTAGCTGCAAGATGGGATAACCTCTATTCATATATTTCGCCGAGATATAATTTTTTTAGGCAATACGATTTATTTAGAAAGTTATTTAGACGGATACCAATTGCAATGAAGTTAATGGGGAGTGAGAGGGAGTTCCCATACGTCTTGGATTCGACTATATTTACAAATCAGGTCAATATTTTTTATAATTCCGTTGGGGGAGCGTCACCTAATCTAGAAGTTATAAATAGATTAAAAAAATCAACCTATGTAGCAGTAAGAGAAACTTATAGTTATGATATCTTACGAAAACATCAGGTTGAATGTAGGTTGGTCCCGGATAGTGCAATAATAATGTCAGATGTCTATAATAATGAGAAATTTTTTGCTGAAAATGTTGTTAGAAAGCATTTAAAAAATCTTGGTAATTATGTATTTCTCCAAGTTTCAAAATATAAACATGAAAATGCTATAGATGATATAGTAGCGCAAATAAAACATCTTAGCAAAGTAAAATCTTTATCAATAGTTCTTTGTCCTATAGGAACTGCTGGAGGGCACGAAGATCACATCCCCTTAAAGGAGATTTATGATAAATTGAATGATAATAACGTTAATAACGTGCATTTAGTAGATCTTCCTAGCGTAATGGAAATTATGTGGCTTATTGCTAATTCTTCACTTTATATTGGTACCAGTCTTCATGGTATTATTACAGCTATGAGTTTTGGAGTTCCTTATGTAGGTTTAAACAAATCTCAAGTTAAGTTAAAAGGATATGTTGAAACATGGGGATTGAGTGGACTTGATCAAATTCAAGATTGTAATAACTTTTACGATTATGCTAATAAATGCTTGCAAGTACCTAGTGATGAGATTAAAATGCATTCAGATAAAGAGAAGGATTTATATTATCAACATATATCTCAAATAATCGATTTAATTGACTAAGGAAGTATAAGGTGATTGTAAGTGTAATAATTGTAACTTTTAATGGTGCTAAATGGATAGATAATTGTTTAAAGAGTGTCTATGAATCAGATATACCAGTTGATGTAATTATCATAGATAATGATTCTAATGACAACACTTTAGATATAATCCGAAGTAATTATGAAAGAGCGAAAGTATTTAGTACTGGTGAGAACCTAGGTTTTGGAAAAGCAAACAATATTGGAATTGCACATGCAATTAATAGTGGGGCTGAGTATATTTATCTTCTTAACCAAGATGCATATGTTGAAATTTCAACCATTCGCGAACTTATAGTATTATCAAAAAGGAATATAGATTATGGAATTTTGAGTCCGATTCAATTAAACGGGATTGGAACTAAGTATGATTATAATTTTAAGAATATTATAGAAACAATCGATTCTACTTCACACAAAGAACCATTAGTTGCAGTAAATTTTGTTATGGCTGCGCACTGGTTAATCACTAGACATTGTATTTCTAAGGTAGGAATGTTTGATCCTATATTTGCACATTACGGGGAAGATAATGATTATTGTAATAGAGTTAGGTACCACGATATGAAGATTGGTATAGCTAATGATGTAGTCGCTTATCATGATAGAGAAGATCGAAAATTTGATATTGAAAAAAAAATAAATCAAATGTATCGGTCAGGAATTGCTATACTAACAAATATTAATTTTAGTCTAGTGCATTGTATAGGTAGTTTTTTACATTTTTCTTTTAGACTATTGATTAGATATAGAAAATACTGGAATTATTCATTCTGGAAGCAAGTTTATAGTCTTAACTATTTTATATTTTCCAATTTTAGAAAAATTTTAAAAAGGCGCAAAGAGAATAAAATTCAAGGCATATAGGTATTACTTACAACGTGGTATAGGCATATTGAAAATCATAGAAATCATATGACATCTGTAATTATTCCAACTTATAAAAGACCCTCGCAAATAAAGCGTGCCATTCTCTCGGTTTTAAATCAAAGCTATAAAGATTTTGAAATTCTTGTTATAGATGATGATCAAGAAAATGAATTCAATATTGAACAAGAGATCGCGTTAATAGGTGATCATCGAGTATTATATTTGAAAAATGAACGTACAAAGGGGGGGAATGGCGCTCGTAATACAGGTGTAGTGAATGCTAAAGGTAAGTACATAGCTTTTTTAGACGATGATGATATTTGGTTGAAAGATAAGCTGTTCCTGCAATATGAACGAATGCAAACTTTAGATGAAACTTGGGCAGGTTGCTATTGTGGCTGGAAGGTTGAACAAAATACTTTTCTAAATGGTCAA
Source organism: Leeuwenhoekiella palythoae (assembly GCF_020310025.1). Taxonomy (GTDB): domain Bacteria; phylum Bacteroidota; class Bacteroidia; order Flavobacteriales; family Flavobacteriaceae; genus Leeuwenhoekiella; species Leeuwenhoekiella palythoae. Next base: position 705,429 of record NZ_CP084318.1, on the reverse strand, counting down.
GAAGGAGATTTGTTTGAGGCTTTTTTGACGCATCAACATCGTTTTGGAGCCAGTTCAACCCTTTTTATACGAAGGAGTGTATTTGATAAAGTGGGTCTTTGGGATGAAGATCTAATTCGTTATCAAGATTATGAACTCATGGCGCGTATTTATAAGGAATATCTGTTTGCTCACGTGAACAAGGTGCTAGTAGATGTGGATGGTCATAATATTCCGAATTTGAATAAGATCAAACAGGCGAGTACGAAGTTTGTGAAAAAAATTGAAAAACTTACAGAAGATAACTTAACGTTACAAGGTTATTTTAAGTCACATTTATACCGTTCTCAGGCTGTCTTATACGCCCTAAACGGAGAAGCTAATGAGATGTTCAAACTTATTCTAAGCTCATTAAAAGTAAAAATGTTAAGTCCTAAAAAATATATCGCTTGCTTCACTTACCTGTTGAACTATTATACCTTTAAGAAACCATTTGGCACGCATAGAAAGTATATGACCGAAATTTTTGCCAAAACCACATCAAATAAGTCTTAGTGATTATAATTTACATTCACTATAAATAAAATTTGGCGTGGTTAAGATAAAGACCTTATTCATACACCTAGTTCTCTTCTTGGCTATTTTTTTGGTAGACCAAGTCGTTCTGATTTTACCTCTGTTTGTATCCAGTGTTTTATACTTTTTGGCACAAAAAAAGTATAACTTTTTCTTAATTGCAGGAGTGTACTCTTTATGTTTAGGTAGTGAGATCTATTTTTATGCCTATAGCCTAATTTTAGTTATACACCTTATTCTAACTAAAAAAACGTTTCAAAATATTTATGTCTTAAAAATTAGTCGATTACTGTTATTGTTTATAGGGTACCTATTTCTTTCTTATATCGTACAGCTGTTTTATAATTATAGCTTACTCTCCTTCCCTCTATTTTTTGTCACCTTTTTGTCACCTATGGGGGTTTTATTATTCTTAGGTAAATTAAACAAGACAAATTATTCAAAGGAATATATATTTCAACAAATCTTACACATCGCAATAGCGCAAGCAATTATTGCTCTGTTACTTCAGGCTATACCTACGGGGATAGGAGCAATTCTGAAAAGGCCAACATTAGGAGATGTAGTTGTTGGTACAACTGGAGATCCAACAGATTTATCTATACTTATGATTTTCAGTGTTCTTCCATTTTTAATAGACTTTAAGAGGGGTAATTTGAAAATTATCATTATACTAGTTTTTTTTATTGTTATGATGGTGCTTAATGATTCCAAAACACATTTATATGCTCTACTTTTAGTTTCTATATGTACTTGGTTGATAAACCGGTTTTTCATCAATAAGAGCCTTATAACGAAATCGCTTTTTATAGTTTCAGCTGCTACTTTAAGTGTATTCGCACTAAATTATGTGTCAGATTTCACGCAGCGCGTTGAGTCAAAATATGGGGATTATATCTCGGGGCGCTATGACGCGAAGTCTAGGTATTACCAGTATACCTTTTCTTTAGATACTCGTCCCTTTACTCAATATGTTTTTGGTACTGGCCCAGGCACTAATGGTACCCGTGCGGCAAATGCACTGGCTTATGATGTCATGTATAAAAAGGACAATACAGTGCAACTTCCAGGTTTTATCCCTCCTTCTTCCAGTAGGTTTACAAAAGACTATATAAGTGGTCTTTTTACAGAGGAATATGCAGAGTCCAGTAATTTTAGAAGTGCAGTTTTAGGAAATCCATTTAATTCGATTTGCGCTTTATTTGTTGAATTCGGGATTGTTGGTTTTTTTCTTTTCTTTTTATTTTTATTTCAATGTATTAAGAATTCGATTCAATTGAAGAATAATACTTTATCAAAGATTATTTTATTTTCAGTTCTAACTAATATAGTGGTATCATTTTTAGATCAAACATTTGAAACACCAATGCCTATGCACTTTATGTATTTCTTTATTGGGTTGGGATTAACAGAAAAACATTTTAGTGATGCTTTTTCAAGATTATAAAGCCAATACTAATAACACCAAAGGTAAAGTTGTAACATTCTGCTTTAGATTAGCTAGTTTTGCTTATAATCATGGTAAAATTGTAAAACTATTATTTTATCCATATCTTATTTTTTATAAAGCTCTATTTGAATGGTTGATAGGTTTTGAAGTACCGGCTTCTGTCAGCATAGGCAAAGATTTTGTTGTGTATCATCTTCAGGGCATAGTAGTAAATAAAAATACGGTCATAGGAACTGGTTTTAAATTGAGACAGACAGTGACCATAGGTAATGCAAAGGAGGGTGGAGATAGTCCTAATATTGGTAACAATGTAGAAATGGGAGCGCATAGTTGTATACTCGGAAGTGTTAATATTGGTAACAATGTGATCGTTGCGGCAGGAGCTGTTGTGTTAAATGATGTGCCTGATAATTGTGTTGTGGGTGGGGTGCCTGCTAAAATTCTGAAACGATTATAACTATGATACGACAGACTACGGCACGGCAAGTAATTACTGTAGGGTCTCAATATAAAGATCATCGTGGAGGAATTGGAGGAGTGATTGAACGCTATTCTAAACATTTTGAGGTTTTTAATTATGTTTGCACTTATGGAGTTACAACAAATAAAATAACCATTATTTGGAATTTCTTAAAAGCTACTTATTTATTGTCTAAACGGCTGATACAAAACCCTGAAATTCAAATAGTGCATATACACGGTGCCGCAAAAGGAAGTGTAATTCGCAAATATGTTTTATTTAATTTGTGTCAACGTATATTAAAAAGAAAGGTTGTTTTTCATTGTCATGCATCTGAGATGGAGGTTTTTTATAAACAGAGTCCTAGTATTATACGATGGATTCTAAAAGATTTTTTTAACAATACTACTGCCATCATATGTCTTTCTAAAAGTTGGGAACATTTTTTTACAACAAACTTTACCCCTAAAAAGTTATTTGTGCTTGAAAATATTGTTGATGATCCCATAGATCATACCTTAAACACATTGCCTCCTACATCGCCTCTTAAAGTTTTATTTTTAGGTGCAGTGGGTACGCGCAAAGGAATTTTTGATTTATTGCAAGTCTTGGCTGATAATAGATCTTTTTACCAAGATAAAATTCTACTAACTGTGGGTGGGAATGGAGAAATAGAACGTCTGGAAGCCTTTATAATTGAAAATAATCTTGAAAAAGTTGTAAAATTTGAAGGTTGGGTATCAGGTGTGAAAAAGGTACAGCTTTTAAAAGAAACAGATATCTATATTTTACCTTCTTATAATGAAGGCTTGCCGCTTTCGGTATTAGAGGCTATGTCGTACTCAAAACCTATAATTAGCACCTATGCAGGTGGGATACCTGAGATTGTAAAACCAAAAGTGAATGGAATTTTGGTAAATCCCGGTAATACTCGTGAAATTGATGCTTCTTTAAAAACATTTATAGATAACCCTCAGTTAATTCAAGTTTATGGTGAAGCTTCACAAGAGATGGTTCAAGCGCATTACGCCAAACAAGTAATGCCAAAACTAGAGTATATATATAACAAAATTTTAGGGGTGGTATGAAGTTTTTAGCTATAGCTTCGGTAGGAGGACATTGGGTACAGCTCCTAAGATTAAAACCACTATTCGAAGGTAGTGAAGTTGTTTTTATCTCTACCAAAGCATCTTTTGCTTCCTTTGTACCGCATTCTAAATTTTACACTATTCCCGATGGAAGTAGAAAAAATCCAATAAGCCTTTTAAAAAGCATTAAAGTTTTATTTAATATTATCTTACGGGAAAAGCCGGATGTTCTGATATCAACCGGGGCAGCACCCGGGTTACTTGCGCTTTTATGCGGCAGACTACTAGGAAAAAAAACAATCTGGGTAGATAGTGTTGCCAATGTTGAGCAACTTTCTTTGAGCGGGAAAATTGCTAGTAAATTTGTAAGTCATGTTTACACGCAATGGCCTAATTTGGCACAAGGGAGAATTAAATATGCCGGAAGTGTCTTGTCTAAAGATCAGAACTTATGATTTTTGTAACTACCGGGACGCAAGAACCCTTTGATAGGTTAGTTGCTTTTATAGATCAATGGAGTCAAACTATTGATGAAGAGCTTGTAGTACAGGCGACAGTTAAAGCGTATCAACCTAAATATATTAAATTAACTCCATTTATTGAACCTGAACTCTTTGAACGCTATTTTAATACAGCTCGATTAATTATTGGTCACGCTGGAATGGGAACAATCATCTCTTCTTTGGTCGCTTCAAAGGTGTTAATCGTTATTCCTCGTTCGGCAGCCAAAGGAGAGCATCGCAATGAGCATCAGATGGCGACAGCCAAAAGAATGAATGAGTTAAATTATGTGCGTGTGGCATTTAACATTGAAGAACTCCGTGTTCTTTTAGAGAAATTGCTTGATCAAGAAACCATTCAACCTCTGTGTAAATTGCGGCCTTTTGCAGATGAAACTTTAATTTCCTCTTTAAAAAGAGATTTAAATTTGAATTAAAATTTGGATATACGTAAACGTATTCTAGTTACCGGGGGTGCAGGTTTTATTGGATCCCACCTGTGTAAGCAATTGCTTAAAGAAGGTCACGAAGTGCTCTGTTTGGATAATTATTTTACGGGGAGCAAGGAAAATATTGTGGACCTATTGGCCAATCCGTATTTTGAATTGATTCGGCATGATATCACCGAACCTTTTTATGCAGAGGTGGATGAGATTTACAATTTAGCTTGCCCTGCCAGCCCTGTACATTACCAGTACAATCCCATCAAAACCATTAAGACTTCTGTAATGGGAGCAATCAACATGCTCGGGCTTGCCAAACGGGTTAAGGCAAAGATCTTACAGGCCAGTACTTCGGAGGTGTATGGAGACCCTGCAGTGCATCCACAACCGGAAACCTATTGGGGGCATGTGAATCCTATAGGACCGCGTTCCTGTTATGACGAAGGCAAGCGTTGTGCAGAAACTTTGTTTATGGATTATCATACTCAAAATGGAGTTGCGATCAAGATCGCCCGGATTTTTAATACCTACGGCCCGCATATGAGTATCAATGACGGTCGGGTGGTGTCTAACTTTGTGGTGCAAGCTTTGCGCGGGCAACCATTATCTATTTTTGGCGACGGAAGTCAGACCCGAAGTTTTCAATATGTAGACGATCTGGTTGATGGTTTGGTGGGTTTGATGCAAACCGACGCCTCGATTACGGGTCCTGTGAACCTGGGGAATCCGGCGGAGTTTACCATGTTGCAATTGGCTCAGGAGATTATAAAACTAACAGGTTCTTCTTCCAAACTGGTGTTTCAACCTTTACCTCAGGATGACCCCCAACAGCGTCGGCCCGATATCTCCAAAGCCAAGACTTTACTACAGGGTTGGGAGCCGCAAGTAGATATACAGCAAGGTTTAAGTCATACCATTGCTTATTTTGAAAAGCAATTGTCCTCTAAAAAGATCAAGTAAGGTCGTACTTATTTAAAAAAAGTTAACTTGTGCCTGTGTTAGATTCGTTGAACTAACCTATCACTGTTGAATCCCTAGCCGTATGAAACGTTCCGCACTGGTGGTGCCCATTAGTATTTTGATCCATTTAAGCCTGTTGAATGGGATGCTTGCTTGGTTTATACCCAACTTGTATTTTGATATTAATTCAATGCTGTTTTTTAATGCGACGTGGTTGTTGAGTGCTTATGCGATCGACTATTATCCAACTTCACGTAAGGAACGCTTCTTTACCAATATTCATAAACCCATTCAGTTGTATTTGCTGTTTACTTTGGGCTATTTTGCGTGGTTTAGTCTGAGTCAAACACCACTTCATTCTATTGCCTATCACCGCAATGTACTGCTGTGCTTATTTGGAAGTTTGCTATTGTATCGCATCCTGTTTTATTATGCCCGAGGTAAATACCGGGAAGTTGGCGGGAATGCGGTCAATGTGGTGGTGATCGGCCGCGACCGTAATTTAAAGAAAATCCGTAAGGTGTTTGATGAACCGGACTTGGGGTATCGGTATTTGGGGTATTTTGACAACGGGCATTCTAAAAGCCCTACCTATTTAGGAAAAGTGGAAGAGGCGTTTACCTATTTTAAGCGAAAAGATGTGCACCAGATCTTTTGTATTGCCTCGCGTTTGTCGCAACCCCAATTGTTTAATTTGATGGCCTATGCCGATAATAACCTGATCAAGCTGAAGATCGTGCCTGATAATAAAGAGATCTTTACCCGGGCGATGACTATTGAGCTTTATGATAATGTTCCCGTATTAAACTTACGCGAACTGCCACTAGAAACTCCTATTGCTAAAGTCGTAAAGCGAAGTTTTGATGTGGTGTTTGCCCTCTTGGTGATCGTAGGGGTGTTGTCATGGTTGAGCCCATTGATCTATATTTTGCAACGCTTTGATTCTAACGAACCCTTATTTTTTAAACAACGTAGGCACGGGGTGAACCGCAAGGTATTCTGGTGTTATAAATTTCGTTCCATGGCCACAACGGCGGATGCGGATACCAAGATGATGACCAAGAATGATAAACGGGTGACCAAGTTGGGAAGGATCTTAAGACGTACGAGTATTGATGAGTTGCCACAGTTTTTTAATGTGTTGCTGGGGGATATGAGTGTGGTAGGCCCTCGACCGCATATGGAGGTGCATACCGAAAAATACCAAAGCTCAGTGGATAAATATTTGGTACGCCACTTTGTAAAACCCGGGATCACCGGTTTGGCGCAAGTACGCGGGTATCGCGGGGAGATCATACAGCAAGCCGATATCATCAACCGAACCCGTTTGGATATTTTCTATGTAGAAAAATGGAGTTTGTGGTTGGATGTAAAGATCATTATTAAAACCGTATTGAATGCGATTCAAGGGGAAGAAAAAGCTTACTAATACCATTTAGCGCTTCCGCCTTTAAAAGATAATCTTATTTTTGAGCAAAATTTATTCATGAATTTCAATTGTACAACCTACGCTAGCATTATTTTCTTATTATGCTTGAGTTCCTGTGTTTCTCGTAAAGACACTACCTATTTTTATGAACCTGATGATCTTGAGATTCCTACGCAGATAGGATTGGAGCAAAACTCAAGGGATTATATCACGATTCAGCCGAACGATGAACTTACCATCAGTGTATCAGCTCTGGAACAGGAAGCAGCTCTTCCATTCAACCCGCCAATAGTAGGTTCAAGCAATATAACTGGTGGAAATGTACGTGTTGGAGGTGCAGGACAGCTTCAAACCTATCTGGTAGATAAAGATGGTCATATTGAGTTTCCTGTTTTAGGTACCATCGAAGTTCAGGGTATGACTAGAGTCGCTCTAGCACAAAAATTGAAAGAAATGATTGCTGTTTATGTGAAGGACCCTATAATTAATGTACGTTTATCTAATTTTCAAGTTTCGGTATTGGGAGCCGTAAATCAGCCAGGCACATATACAATCACAAATGAATACCTTACTATACCTAAAGCCTTGGGGTTGGCAGGAGATATGCAAATTTATGGTCGCCGAGATAATGTGTTGGTTATGCGGGAAGAAAAAGATCGGATTGTTAAAGCTTATCTTGATCTTACAAATAATGATATTGTCAATTCTGAATTTTATTATTTAAAACAAAATGATGTGCTATATGTAGAATTGAACGATTCGCAACGCCAAGCCGGAAGTTTAAATCCGAATAGCGGATTATTTATTTCGGTAGCTTCGGTGTTGATTTCGCTTGTTGTTCTATTTGTAAGATAATTAGACGTTAATTCATTAGATTTTATTTACAAAGTTATACCATATGAACGAAGAAGTCGAAGAACTCCATTTAAGGGAGGAACTTGAAAAATATTTACGGTATTGGCCCTGGTTTTTAATTGGGGCATTATTTGCCTTAGCAGGTGCGTTAATATACCTAAGATTGAGTGTTCCTGTATATAATACAGTGGCAAGTGTAATAATTAAAGATGAAGATGGGCAAAAAGCTGGAGGAGATGCAGCAGCCTTTAGTGAATTGAGTCTTTTGGGCGGTATGGGAACCAATAAAATTGAAAACGAGATTGGTTTGCTTAAGTCAAGACGTATGATGGTTAATACAATTGAAGCACTTCAAGCACAGGTTGAATATTATGATGTTGATGGATTGAAGGAGGACGAGTTGTATCTGCAATCTCCATTTTTAATTCAAATAGTAAGATTAGATGAAGATGCCCTTTCAGATGCTTTAAATTCAGAGATGAATTTATTTACTGTAGAGCAAACAGAAACTAAAGATGAATTACAACTCTATTTTCCGGAGAATAATACTTATAAGAAAATTAGAATAGGAGAGGTTTTTAATTTATCATTTGGTTCTTTTGTTATCAATGATAATAGAGAAGAGGTTAAAGGAACTATAATTAAAAATAGGGTCCTCATTAAGGTAAGACCTATAGATCATGTTGCTGATCAAATACGTCAGTCTATCGATATTCAGTTAATTGAGGATAAGGCTACTTTGCTTGAGTTTAATTTAGAAAGCCCAGTGAAACAAAAAGCAGAGGATATTCTGAATCAATTGATCTTTGAATATAATAAGGAGGCCATTGAAGATAAAAATGAGGTAGCTTTGAGCACGGCACGCTTTATCGATGAGCGTTTACAGATTATTAGTGGGGAGTTGGATACTGTTGAAGTTGGCTTGGAAGAATTTAAAGAAGCCAACAATATAACTGATATTGAGGCTGAAGCTAGTATGATAATTGAAAATGCAAGCGAGTATAGAAACAGGGAAGAAGAGCTTCAAACCCAGCAATCGCTTATAACATCTATGATCTCTTATTTGGAAGGAAATGCAGGAGATAAAGGTTCCTTACCAGCAAATTTAGGACTTCAAGGTGAAGCTGTAAATTCTCAGATACAGAATTACAATGATTTGATCTTGCAGCGCAATCGAATACTTAGCGGTGCTACTGAACAGAATCCTACGGTTGTTCGATTAAACGAGCAAATCAAACAGCTTAAAGATATTATTCTTTCAAGCTTGAGACAGTCCAAATCCAATATTGAATTAACCTTAAACAGCCTTAGGCGACAAACTGGAATCATTGGATCTGAAATTTCAAACGTACCTTCTAAAGAGCGCAGATTTAGAGATATTTCACGACAACAGAATATTAAAGAGGCGCTTTATTTATTTTTATTACAAAAGCGGGAGGAAAATTCTTTGTCGTTAGCGGCAACTTCACCCAAAGCCAAAATTGTTGATCACGCGTATACGCAGAATTCACCTGTATCGCCCAAACCAAAAATAATTTTAGTAGGTGCTTTTTTATTAGGTATCACTGTACCTTTTATTTTCCTTTATATTCGACGTTTACTCAATAATAAAATTGAACGACGGGAGGATATTGAAAAGCTTACTAAAAGCATTCCAATCATTGGAGAATTACCGCGAATTACTAAAGGCGAAAGTGATCTGATCGAAGAGAATGACCGTTCGGTATTGGCCGAGTCTTTTAGGATTTTGACGACCAACCTGCAGTATTTATTGGTGAATGCAAAAAACGAAGATAAAGGGTATTGTATTTATACCACCTCCACAGTCAAAGGGGAAGGGAAAACCTTTACCAGTATCAACTTAGCCATGACCTTAGCCAATACCGGGAAAAAGGTGGTGATCATTGGGGCTGACTTACGGAATCCGCAACTGCAGCGCTATGATACCGAATCGAAGAGCTTTTTAGGGGTGAGTGATTATCTCGTGAATGATGATCATGCTTTAGATACCTTGATCAATGATTCCAAATTCCACCCGAATTTAAAGTTGTTCTTATCCGGGAGTATACCGCCTAACCCTTCGGAATTGTTGCGCCAAAAGAAGTTTGGTAGCATGTTAGACGAATTACGGGAACAGTTTGATTATGTGATCGTAGATACGGCACCCTCGATGTTGGTGGCTGATACGTTTTTGATCAGTCAGTATGCCGACTTGATCATTTATGTAACCCGAGCCGGATATACCGAAAAACGCTTGTTGCAATTTGCTATAGATTCTCAGAATGATGGCAAATTGCATGACATTAGTTTTGTAATCAATGATGTTAAGACGGCTAATTTTGGATATGGGAATAAATATGGCTATGCTTATGGACAGGAAAAAGCTTCTTTGTGGGAGCGTTTTAAGAAAGCATTTTAGATCTTAGCGTTTACCAAATAATTAAATCTTTGGAAAAAGGAAAGGCACTGTTTATAGTGCCTTTCCTTTTTCTGTATAGGTAATAAATAGCTTTAATATTTTTTTTTGAATCGACAGAATAAAAACCCTTGCAATTAATCTAAAATGGATAGCAACACTATTCCTTGATAATAACATTATCAAAATATATAACTCTATTTTCAGCTAAGGGGGCTTTCTTTAAACCTTTCCATCCAGGTATGTATAACCCAAACTTTAAGTAAGGTAAAAAGCGGTCATTATAACAATTCGGCCCCATTTCTTGATGCACTAATTTACCGTCCTTCCAAACTTCAAGAAGGCCGTCCTTTCCATAACTTAATTTAATATGCATTACCCAATTTGACCAAGTATTGTCTTTAATTAATCCTAAACTTTTAGCATATCTGGTAGTTACTTTTGACTTGTCGGTTATTCTATTTTGATCACCAATGACTCGTAAAAAATACTCGTTGTTCTGAATAGCTATAGCTATATTTGGTTCCCTATAGGCTTCATTTTTATCGGGAACACCATGGAGCTGAAAAATTATCACTGAATAAGAATCACTAATAAAATCTTCAAGGTATGTGCTAAAAGTGTACCATCGTTCTTTAGCAGTAACGGAATTATATACCATTTCAGATCGCTTTCCCCCTGATACAGCATTATCGTTCCATTTCAATTCAAACCGCTGCACATTGCGGGAGTTGTTCAATTTGGAACCTACTTTTAAAGGTATTACTTTTTGTGCATATTCATTTATCAACTTTTGAGAACTTAAAAATGGTAACTCATCAACAAAATTAATTTTGACGGATGAGGAATCCTGTTGAATCGATTGCATTATTGATTGTTGATCTCTAAAGGATCTTGCGCCCTCATTAGTTGAGGTGCGCTGAGCTTTACAACTAGTAAAACAAATGCCTACAAAAAAGCTAATTTTAACAAATGATATTTTTTTGATAATCTAGAATTTTTAATTTTTCATAAAGGTACATTATAAACTGTCTTTTATGAGGTATAGAATTGTTTAGTGCCGTAATGATATGGTAAAGTTTCTAACTTTTCCCATACAAATGAAGCTTTGAAAATCTTTAAATAATCAGATTTTAGAAATAGATTATCTAAACCAATACATTGATATTCTTCAGAACAATTTTCTTCAATAAATTTTATCTCTTCAATAGTATTAAATAAATCATATCCGGAGATTAGGTTATTGTACATTTCAGCTTCAAAAACTTGAAAGTGTTCTATAAGAGCTTTGGCCTTAGTTATGATAATATTTGTGCCCCAGAGAGCAGTACCTTTATGTACTATTTTTTTTGCGTTTTGATAATTAGGCCGAATGACTACTTCGCTTACATTTTGGAGTGGTCTCGTTTTATTTGTGAGGCAAAAATAATTATAATTTGAATTAGGGAATTTTGGAGTTACCCCTGCTGTAATTAAGAGTCTACTTTTGTAATTTATTTGATCACATATTTCTTTGGCGGCGTATACATTATTGTAAAATCCTTTTTTATTCTCTATCCAATGTTGTGAATCAAGAACTAAAATTTTAGCATTTGAATTTAATTTTACTACCTTCAAAGATGCGACTAAAAGCAATGCTTGATAATTAGCTTTCACAGGGCATTCTAATATTTGGTCGTTCTTGATATTAGGCAATTGATTGTTGATATAACGAATATGTTTTTTCTTGCCAATTAACAATATGTTTCTAACATCAACAGTTTTAGCAACCATATTGAACGTACGCTGTAGAATAGTTTCTCCTGCTCCCAGAACGTCCTTAAACTGTAAAGGAGGATGAAAATTATTTAATTCAATTGGATTAGGAATAATAGAGTCTACAATTATGATGGCGTATAAATTTTTATCTACTGTCATTACAACCTATTTTTAAAATAAACGCATCCTAAGTTGGATATTTTTTATAGGATCAAATATAGACTATTTAGAATCACATCTTTTCCATATGGTAACCTTATATTTTTGACTAATATATGTTTAAGTTATTTGTTTAGTCTTAAGGAATTTGTTTCTTGTTATTCTTGAAATTAGATAAGCAGACAATGTTAATTGTGTTTTTTATTTTAATCATCCGCATGGATAAAACTACTAAAACAATGCCCATTAATAGTTTGTTTATTTTATAATTCATCTTGTTATTTAAAGAAAATTCCCATCAGTTGAATTTTCGACAAATCTATCCTACTTTTATAGGGATGGAAAACCTGCTCAGTGGGTCGGGGATGGTTTTGGTATATTAATAACATGCCCCACGCCAATGACGTACTTTGTTCTCTCCCAATACCTCTTCCTAAATGAATAGAAGGTGAATTCCTTTAATTCAATTTTTAAAGTATACCGGTATTAATCAAATATTTATTAAATGGTTTAAACCATTTATATGTGAGCGTTGTGAAAGGGATTATGATTTTTTAAATATTTTTCTACAGCTCTAATCTTGTACTATAGATTTCTTAAATGTTAGATTACCATTGCGTTTGCTATGTTAGATAACGTTCGAACTGTACGGTTTATTTATCAGCAGTTTTCATACTGTATCATGGCCTTTGCCTGGGCTTTGCTAGGGCTTTGAGTGGGGGATGCCGTTGTAGTGACCCGTCCTGAAATAGCTATACAGATTAATTAATAAATCCTAATATAACTATACAAAGCTACTTTTTAATCCTAAATAAACTATACAGACAGAACTTGAGGATTAAAATTTCTTTTATAGTTTTTCCATCTTTTGTTTAAGCTACCCGATGTAAGATGTGCCTGTTCTGGAGTTAGGTAATCACAACTCGCATGAGGTCTTAACTCATTATAATTCTTGATACTTTTTGCTATTAGCGCTTTAGTATTCTCAAAACCTAATACACTTGAATATAGATTGAACTCTGATTTGATAATACCATTTATTCTTTCAGCCAATGCATTTTCGTAAGGATCTCCATTTTCAGTCATGCTAATGGCAATGTTATTTTGTAGCAACAAATCAACATACTTATGCGAACAATATTGAGATCCTCTGTCAGAATGATGGATTAGAGGTTGATCATATAATCGGTTATCTAGAGCCATCTTTAAAGCATCTAAACATCCTTCTGCAGAAAGATCCTGACGGAAGCTAAACCCCATTATCCTTCTGGAGTAGGCATCTGTTATTAAACTTAAATATCCCCACTGATTTACTAGTCTCACGTAAGTAATATCGCTTACCCAGACCTGCTCAGGCCTTATTATCACTAACTCTTTGATTAAATTAGTGTACTTCTTCATCCAATGTCTAGAATCGGTGGTTGTTATCCTTCGCTTGCGTTGGCGAACCAACAACTTATGCTCTGCCAATAGATCAAACAGATAATCCCTACCCAGTTGAATTTGGTGAGAGGATAGTTTATTCTGAAGCATATAATGCAGTTTTCGGGTACCTAGCCGTGGCAGTTCTTTTCTGATTGAAGCAACTTCCTGAAGAATGACATCTTCTTTAACCAGGCAATCTTCCTTGCGCCATAATGAATCATAGTATGCGTGTCTTGTTTTGCCAAACAGCCGGCATAAAACAGCTATCCCTAATTGTGGGAAGTCTTGCTTCATTTTTAAAACTGTTTGGCACCAGACTTTTTTCGGATATCAATCTTGAGCTGTTCTTCAGCTACATCAATAAGGGTGTTTAATGCTGTTATTTTTAGCTCAGCTTCTTTTAAAGCTTTCTGCAAGTCTTCCTTTTCAAAATCTTTTTCGGGTGGTTCATTTTTGTTGACCATTGGAGGAATGTTTTCTCTGTGAACTTCTACTTTCTCCAATTTATGTTTAAATATCCAATTCCGGATGATTTTCTCCGTCTTGATATTGTACATGATCTTAGCCTCTCTGACCGTTAAACGGCCTTGATCGATTGCAGTAACAATAGTGCGCTTCTGCAGATTTGTATAGCTTTTACGCTTAAGATTTTGCTGATATTCTAAAGAGCCGAAATCGCGCATCCAACCATCTAAAGTTGCTCTACCTAATCCGTAAATACGATTAGCTTCTTTTCGAGGCAGTCCATTTTCAACTTCTTTGACAACTTTGGCTATTAAACGCTTGTCATAGCGACTTTGCTTGTTCTCTCGAACTGCATAAACTTCTTGTTTATCATTTTCCATACACTTTCGAATTGTGTATAGCTATTTCAGGACAAGACATAGAACTTTTCTTTATTTTTATTTTACCGGGAGCTCGTGAACCTCGTAACCTCGGTTTAGCTCGCGTGATGACTATTTTATAGGAGCTCGTGAACCTCCTAACGTCGGTTTGAGTGTATTAATATTCTTTACTTTTCTTTGCTTGTCCAAAGAAAAGTAACAAAAGAAAAGACCCTTTTTCTTAGGTATTTTTGCCTTATCAGGCAAAATCGCAAAAAGGCTCCTAAATTTTCTCCAAGGCTTCAAAAATTTTTAACGGAGCCTTCTCGCTATACTGAAGAAAAAGATGGCTAAAGAATTGCATTCGTAGTATTGATTTTAGGAAATGCCCTACTATTTCAATCTGTAGTAATCGGTAAAAAATGCTTGCATAAGTATTTTTCGCTTTGAGGGTGGTAACGGCAAGCGCCTCCCTAAATTTCTTCCAAGGCTTCAGAAATTCTTAACGGGACGCTCTTGCTATACTGACCAAACGGAAGCTAAACTATCAGCATAGGTATTACTTAAAAAGATTGTATGTTCCGCGTCGCTATCGCTCCTGTCTTTCGGAACGCCCTGCGTCTATTCTGAACCGAGGGATCATGTTTGGTACACCCCTTCGGGAATAGGTAATGTCACTTCGAGTGATTGAAAACCTGCGGTAGCAGGGATTCAATTATATCGAGAAGTCTTTGAAGTTATTTCTGTAGTTCTATATTCGCGTGACTTTTATTTTTAGGGGAGCTCATGAATCTCCTAGCGTCGATTTGCCTTGTCCAAAGAAACCCTTCGACTCGCGCTCAGGGCAGGCTTAACAAAAGAAAGGACACCTTTTGGATGAGTATTTTTTGCTATCACAAAAACCGCAAGCGCTTCCCTAAATTTCTTCCAAGGCTTCAGGATTTTTAACAGACAACTGTTGCTATACGGACCAAAAGGAACCTAGACCCTTTGGGTATGAGTATTTACTATTATAGAGCGCGAACTGGTTACTACTACTACTACTACTACTACTACTACTACTACTACTACTACTACTACTACTACTACTACTACGGCCGACTGTTGATCAATATTTCATTTTTGTTATAATGAGATAAACAGAATTGCTTCATTCGACAACCAATCACTCCAGAGTATCTTATCTCGTAAGGCTTTTTTTACCGGCAGCATCGGCAAAATCGGCAGGAATGTACACTGCCGTTAGTATTCAGGTTGTACGCCCACGTTCTTTGTGGCTTAATCTAAAACCTTTTGACTATGGCTAAACAAGCTGGAATTATCAAGTTGAAAGGCACTATCGGAGATATTGCCTTTTACAAAAGTGGAGACGGGCATATGGCTCGTTTTAAAGGAGGGATCGATAAAAAGCGTATTGCTACCGATCCTGCTTTTCAACGTACCCGAGAAAACGGGGCGGAATTTGGACGCGCCGGCAAAGGCGGTAAATTATTGCGTAGCTCCATGCAGTTGCTCCTGCAGCAGGCTAAAGATGCTAAGGTGGTAAGTCGCTTGACCACCGTATTGCTGGCGATCATTAAAACGGATACCCTTTCTGCCCGTGGCGCTCGTAATTTGACCCAGGGGGAGTTAGGGCTCCTCAATGGCTTTGATTTTAATGCAAACAGTCCGTTGAGCACCACTCTGTCTGCTCCCTATAGTGTGGGGTATGATCGTGCTACCGGCGTGGTGGGGCTGGAGTTGGAAGGCTACAATCCACAAGTGCAGATCGCCGCACCCACGGGAGCTACGCATTATAAACTGAGTTGTGGGGCAAGTGAACTGGATTTTGAAGAGCAGACTTCGCTCTTTAAAAGTGTGACTACCGGAATTTTGCCGTATCAGAATACCGAGGTGGCTGCTACTACACTAGAGGTAACCCTCACAGCCGGCAGCACACTCCAGGTGGTACACGCTCTTAGTATTGAGTTTTACCAAGAGGTGAACGGAACGATGTATCCCCTACAGAATGGGGCCTTTAATGCGATGGCTGTGGTACAGGTCGCGCAACCGGCGTAAGATGGAGTGGGTTTTACGACGGAGTTACTATCGTTCGGGTACCAATGGAGCACTTTTTGTAAACGGCAAATTTTTGTGCTTTACTATCGAGCTTCCTTGGCGTGAGAATCGCAGCAGTGTTTCTTGTATTCCCGAGGGGCGTTATGAAGTGCAATTTCGGGTATCCCGCAAATTTGGGAATCACCTGCTCCTTGTTGATGTTCCCAAGCGCAGTTGGATCTTAATACATCCGGCAAATCACGCACAGGGAGCATTGCAGGGGTGTATCGCACCGGTTTCTGAACTTAGTGGCATAGGTCGCGGATTGCATTCGCGCAGGGCGCTAGCCCGATTACTGGTACTGCAGCGTGAGGCGCAGGAACACCAGGAGGCTGTATATTTAACGATAACCTATAATACTCATGAATATCTTAGATCGTTATCAAAAACCTACGCCGCGGTTTTTCCGCATACTTCGTAGCGCGGGCATCGGACTCGCCAGTGGCGGTGCGGCTTTACTTGCTGCACCTGTGACTCTCCCGGCCTTTGTTTTGAGTCTGGCCGGGTATGCTGTGGTTGCCGGAAGTGTGGCTACTGCGGTGAGCCAGGCAGTGGTGGCCGATAAGCTGCCAGAGCCTGATCAACCCGTAGATGAACACTAGTACCGCTTCTTTAAAACTAGGCACGTTGGGAGGCACGGTGGCCGCAGCCGTACCCAGTATTCAACGGGATACGCTGCTGGAGGCAGTGGTCCTTGCAGGAGTAGGGGCTTGTGTGAGCTTTGTGGTTTCTTTGTTTTTAAAATGGTTGTTCAAGGCTTTGAAAACTTGGTTTTTAAATCGAAGTAACCCTAACTAGGAATCGTATTTGTAGGATTTCTTGATGTTTAAACCCTTCTTTCGGAATTCGTTCCGGGAGGAGGGTTTTTTGTTTATAGGTTCAAGAGTCAATGTTCAAAGTTCCGGGTTCTGATGAATTCGGAATTAGTTGACAGTCTCAGTCGGCAATTTTAACGTTATGTGTTGAGCGTTTGAGTTGACATCCATCCCCAGCCCTTCCTTCAAAGGAAGGGAGTCTGTCTTTCTCAAAGGAACGCCTTCTGTTGAAGTAGGAGGTTTTGAAGAGGTCAAATCCCTAAGATTTTGTAAACGCCTGTCACTTCGAGTGATTGAAAACCTGCGGAGCAGGAATTCAATTATATCGAGAAGTCTTTGAAGTTAGGGAGTTTATTGTTAACCAGGCTTCTCGATACTATTATTTTAGGTTTATGTTAGAATAATAGGTAGGTGATGCAATCGCGCACGAACCTGACATGAGTTCTGCTCTCAACCCCAGACCACCTCCCCCAAGAGAAGGGAGCTGTATAGGAAAGCCTCCCTTAAAAGGGAGGTTTGGAGGGATGTTTTACGGATGTTAAGAAATCAAGGATGCAAATTAAAAATGAGTCTTATTTAAGGCCAGACCCTAACTAGGAATCGTATTCGTAGAATTTCTTGATGTTTAAACCCTTCTTTCGGGATTCGTTCTGGGAGGAGGGGTTTTGTTTATAGGTTCAAGAGTCAATGTTCAAAGTTACGGGTTCTGATGAATTCGGAATTAGTTGACAGTCTCAGTCGGCAATTTTAGCGTTATGTATTGAGCGTTCGGGTTGACATCCTTCCCCAGCCCTTCCTTCGAAGAAAGGGAGTCTGTCTTTCTCAAAGGAACGCCTTCTTTTGAAGGAGGAGGTTTTGAAGGGGTCAAATCCCTAAGATTCTGTAAACGCCTGTCACTTCGAGTGATTGAAAATCTGCGGTAGCAGGGATTCAAGTGTATCGAGAAGTCTATGAAGTTAGGAGTTTATTGTTAACCTGGATTCTCGATACTATTATTTTGGGTTTACTCTAGAATAAAAGGTACGCGATGCAATCGCGCGCGAACCTGACATGAGTTCTGCCCTCAACCCCAGACCACCTCCCCTAAGAGAAGAGAGTTGTATAGGAAAGCCTCCCTTAGAAGGGAGGTTTGGAGGGATGTTTTTGCGGATGTCAAGAATCGAGGTTGCAAATTAAAAATGAGTCTTATTTAAGTCCCAGATTTTTTGTTCTACTGTTAAATTTTATCGGAACTCCGAAAGGCATACCGAAATATTGTCGTTTTTTCTGTTGAGGTTTGTACTAGCGTATCTATTGAATCGATTATGAAAAGCAAACGCCTGTGTATATTTCCCAAAGATGTACAGTGTATCACCGGAAAAAGTGAGCGCTATGGGCGGCAGCTGTTGGCTGACATTAAAGTATATCATAAAAAGAAGTCGCATCAATTTGTTACGGTATATGAGTTTGCTGCATATTGTGGATTGCAGGTCGAAGAGGTATTAGGGTATTTAGATTAATCACGAAGCTTTGAGAATGGAGTATGCGGAGCAATTCACTATACGAACTAAAACAGACTATGTCCTATACCCATTTAAATTATGTCTTAAAGTAATTTTACAGTAGATAGAGAGGTAGATTGTTAAGAATGTTTACAACGTATCTAAATATTTATTAATTTTCTGATTGTTAATGCCTTAATTGTTTAATGGTGATGAAGCAACTTACGATATCCTGTATATTACTTTTTTCTGTTAGCAGTATTACCTTTAGCCAAAATCGGACTGAGTCAGATTCACTTAAATATGGTATTGCAAAAATTATTGAGGGTGATGTCCTTCTAGCCAAATCCTTTAAACAAGGAGCCGTTTATACTATAGCATATTTAAATCAACTAGAACCCGAATTAAAAGGTTATGCTAGTTTCTCGTTTGAAGAGAAGGGCAACACGGCTAAAAAGATTTACAATTTAGTTAGTAAGAAGTTTAATGAAGAATCTCCACAACCTGTATCCTTCACTACCCCAAAAGGAACGATCAAGTTTGAATATGGCTTATCAGAAACAGACTCTGTTTGGGTACGCTTAGCGCAATACGATGTAAACAATAGGTTAGAAGCCTACTCGAAATATCTAAGCCCGAAACATCTTAAACAACTCTTAGAGCAGTAATTTACTTTTTATGAGCAAGCTAAGTCTCTATGACTTTAAACTCTTAACAGACCACGAGCAGTATGATGTGGTTTTTAGTGAAGGTACATTTATAGATGCTCTAATTGAAGAAAACACACGCTATGTGCTCTATGCTGTATACTTATTCTTTGTTGAAATTGAATACGACGTGGCCAGGAATAAAATAGTGGGTAAGACTAGCTTTGTTACAGGTGAAAAACTTAATAGGTACTCTAGGTTAATGGACTAATCATCCTTTTTACCGAGAAATTCAATTATATCCTTCTCAGTAATTGATTCATAAATTTTAGCAAAATCAATAAGAGTATAACCTAAGGCAAAAATTATTTTAAATAAGGTTGTAGAAAATGAAGAACCATCAATATTGAATGTTTTAGTTACAGTTGCTTTTCTTATAACTGCCTTATCAGCAATATCTCCATAACTTTTAGGAATATCTTTTCTTAATTTTTCTTTTTTTGAAATAGGTAGATCTTTATTCTTTTTCAGAAGTATTCGCAAACTAATTGCAGTTTTAATTTTTATAATATCTTCTTGATCTTTTCCCACTATTGCAATTAATCATATTTAGAGTAATTTATCGGTACGCTTGGAAGTACCGATGAAAAATTCTATATTTGATTTAGAATTATATATTTGCGAAACTTCTTTAAGTAACATATTAGAAGCATTCGCTTTGAATCTCGCTATCGAAAACTGGTAATTTTATGGAACGAGAGGATAAGCTAGGATGTTCACGACCGCGGGCGTGACATTCGCTTATTGTTCCAACGGTATACCAGTGCCGCGATAGCATAAGTTGAATGTTCACGCCCCTTTTGTACTCGGGCTTTTCGTAATCTTCAACTTGCTTTTTCAAAGTTGCATTCTTCTCTTTATAAAGCTTCGCAGTCCGCATCACCCCTAAATTATATAGGTCAAAATGGCCGGCAACTCGTATGAGTTGTATTAATCTAACAGTTAAAGCAGTATGCCTATGTACATCGCAACGTGTTTACGGGTACACGTCCTAATCCGCTAAAGCACCCGTGGGTTATGGGTTATTTCCCTAGGTGGTAACCTGTAGTTGGGTGGGTTGTACGCGTTGGTATTGCCAGCCGTACGGGCTTATACCGTGTAGGTTAAGCACACCGGTGAGTTAGCTACAAAAAAATGAGCTGCAGACCTTGCGGTCTGTGAAAAAGAGAAACTGGCTTTTAAGAGTGCGTTGCATTTGGCTTCGTGTAAGCCTAATGAGAACCTGAAACCCCCGAAGTGTCGGGGCAGGTTGACGCTTTTTGTAAAGCTGTCTAAGCAAAAAAGCCTTCCCCTGCGAGTGGAATCAGTGGGGAAGGCGTGAGCTTAAATAAAACTATTGTTTCATTTTAACACGACGAAGTTATGAAAATTTTGACTACGCGCCTTACGGGGGCTGCGTGGATACTTGTTTGCCTATATTGGGCAACAGGAAATCTACTTTGGGCCACACCCCAACAAACAGTATCCGGTACCATTACCGATACAGAGCAAAATCCCATTCCGGGCGTAAGCATACGCCTTTTAAATAGCAACACGGGTACACAAACCGATATGCAGGGTGCTTTCAGTATTCAAGCACTACCTAGCGATACCTTAAGCATCAGTTATCTTGGGTTTAAGACCCTACGTCTGCCGGTAGCGAATCAAATCAATTTTACCATTGTTTTACAGCAGGATATCACCGATCTGGGCGAGGTGACCATCAATGCCGGGTATTACAACACTACGCGCAGGGAGCAAACGGGCAGTATCGCCCGGGTGACCGCCGAGGAGATCGAGCGGCAGCCGGTGACCAACCCGCTGGCGGCCTTGCAAGGTAGGATGCCCGGGGTGTCTGTCGTTCAACGCAGTGGTGTTCCGGGCAATGCGCCTGCGGTGCAAATACGCGGGCAAAACAGCCTGAGAAGCGGGTTTAACAATTCGGGCAATCGGCCCTTGTACATCATAGATGGGGTGCCTATAGACAGCGACCCCCTCAACAGCTTCAGCGGCCTTACAAGTCCAAACCTCGGTGGCATAGACCCGCTCAATACCTTAAACCCCGCGGCAATAGAACGCATAGAAGTCCTAAAAGATGCCGATGCTACCGCTATTTATGGATCGCGTGGAGCAAACGGCGTGATCTTGATCACGACCAAAAAAGGAACAGGCGGAAAGCAAAAGACCCGGTTTAATGCGCAGGTATATACTGGTGTCGGTGAGGTACCTCGTAAACTGGATTTGATCAAAACAGCAGACTATATCAGCCTAAGACAGGAAGCCTTTGCCAATGACGGCGCAAGGCCTACAGAGACCAATGCCCCAGATTTGCTCCTGTGGGACACAGATCGGTATACCGACTGGCAGGAAACCTTATTTGGTGCCACTGCTCAAACCACCGGGGTCAATCTGGGCGTTAACGGCGGGAGTACGTATACCTATTACAACCTAAGCCTGGGCTATCAACAAGAGACTTCAGTCTTTCCGGGGGATTTCAAGTATAATAAACTCACGGCTACTTTAAGTTTGAACCACCGCAGCAGCGATGAACGCTTTAAGTTGCAGTTAAGCACCTTAATAGGTAGGGATACAAACAGGCAGTTTGATGGCAGTAGCTTTGTAAGTACCGCCTTATCGCTAGCACCCAATGCACCGGCATTGTATACCGATGACGGGGAGTTGAACTGGGAAGATTCCAGTTGGACTAATCCACTTGCAACCCTATACCGCGAGAGTCAAGCTCAGGTACAACAGCTCATCAGCAACCTGAGTTTGAGCTATTCCATTACCCCTGAATTGGAAGCAAAGCTTAGTGCGGGCTATACGCTTTTAAACAGTGATGAACTGGTTAAGCAGCCCCTGCAGTTTTATAATCCGGCACTCTGGAGCTTTGTAAGCTCACGCTCCTTACATATAGGAGCTAAGCGGCAGTCGTTTATTGCTGAACCACAGCTTAACTACCGCAACTCTTTTGGGAAGTTTAATCTGGATGCTTTGGTGGGGGCTACCTTGCAGCATCGTGCAACTACGGGACTCAATATGGTGGGTATAGGTTATGCTAACGACCAGTTACTGGGCAATCTCGCAGCTGCAGAGCAGGTGGTCGTGACCGATAATACAACGCAGGAATATGCTTATGCAGCAGCTTTTGGGCGTGTCGGTCTCCGGTACGCTCATAAATACTACCTCAATCTTACAGGGCGTCGGGATGGAAGCAGTCGGTTTGGACCCTCACGACGCTTGGCCACTTTTGGAGCCCTGGGAGGGGCATGGATCCTCAGTGAAGAACACTGGATGCAAGCCCTAACACCGGTACTCTCATTTACCAAACTACGCGGCAGTTATGGTTCGGCCGGAAGCGACCAGATAGGCGATTATGGGTACTTGGACACCTACTCGGCCACTCCGGGTGGGGGAGGCCTATATCCCACCCAACTTACGAACCCTGTGTATTCCTGGGAGCGCAACCGCAAGCTGGAACTGGCTTTAGAACTGGGCTTTTGGAACGATAAGGTACGCCTGAATACCAGCTGGTACCGCAACCGTTCTTCCAATCAGCTGGTTGGCTATAACCTGCCTGCGATCACGGGTTTTACCAATGTACAAGCCAATCTGGATGCCACAGTAGAAAATACAGGTTGGGAGTTCGAAGCCGCTACCCAAATGCATGCAGAGCGTTTCAGCTGGCAGGCTTCCCTCAATGTAAGTATTCCTAAAAACCGTCTGCGCTCTTTTCCCGGGATTGAAGAGAGTGCGTATGCCAATACCTACAAAGTAGGAGAACCTCTCAACATCCAGTTGCTTTACGACTATACCGGGGTAGATCCCGAGACGGGATTGTACACCTTTGTGGATGTGAACGAAGACGGGGTCTATAACCTTGACGATCGCGTGGTGGTTAAAGATCTTACCCGTACGCTCTTTGGCGGCTTTCGCAATCAGTTTACCTATGGGCGGGTGAGTCTGGATTTTTTATGGGAGTTTGTCGTACAGGACGGTCAACAATATTATGCCTCAGGAGTACCCGGGAGATTGGGCACCCTGCTGCAGGAAGATTACGATCGGCGCTGGCAAGGTCCCGGAGACAGCGCCTCCTTTCAAAAGCTTTCTCAGGGGCTGGATGCCCTGCGCTCGTATTTCAGATTCCAGACCAGTGCCGGTAGCTACACCGATACCTCTTTCTTAAGGTTGCGTACGCTGGGGCTTAGCTATAAGCTTCCCTTAGAAACGCTGGGTTTAACTACATGCACGGTTTTTATGCAAGGCCAAAACCTCTTCACACTTACAAAATACCGCGGCTTAGATCCGCAAGCTCCCGGTACAAGCTTACCTGCGTTGCGTATGCTTACCGCCGGCTTAAAACTTAATTTTTGATCTGTTATGAAAAAATCTATTTATCAATATAAGCGCCTTATGGGGGCGCTCGTGCTTTTCTTTTTAAGTGCTTGTGAGCCTTTTCTAGAGGTCGATGTACCCAATGACCGGATCACCGGGGAGACCGTATTTAGCGATGATGCCACCGCGCGAGAGGCGATGAATGGCGTGTATATTCAATTATTTAACACCGCTTTTGCTGCCGGGGGCAACCAAAGTGTAAGTTTTCTGGGTGGGCTCTCGGCTGCTACCTATACCGTAACCAATACGGTTCCTGAGATGGAAGCCTTTGCTGCCCATCAACTGGAAGCTACAAACAGCCTGAACCTGGCCTTGTGGTCGGGTGCCTACAACACCATCTATATGTGTAATGACATGCTTGAAGGAGTTGCTAATAACAGCAACTTAAGTTTGGAAACTCGAGAAGCCTTGGAAGGGGAGTCGCGGTTTATAAGGGCGTTTACCTATTTCTACCTGACTAATCTATATGGGGAGGTGCCACTGGTGACGCAAACCACGTATACTAACAATGCCTTAAAAGCCCGAAGTCCACAGACGGAGGTCTATGAGCTGATTCTTGACGATTTAGATCAGGCAGCAGCACTAGTAGATACCGGCTACCCTGATAACGAACGTACCCGTACGAATCGGTTTACGGTTTTAGCTTTGCTGGCACGCGTGCATCTGTATCTGGAAGACTGGGAGCAGGCTGAAACTTACAGCAGCGAAGTCTTGGCAGCAACCCATCTTTATGAGTTGCCCGATGATCTGAACACCGTGTTTTTAGCCAACAGTCCCGAAGCACTCTGGCAGATATCACCCGAGGGCTGGGGAGGCAGCTTTTCCCATACCCGGGATGGCAATCTGCTCATCCGCATCACCCCAACCGCAAGCCCGGTCAGCCTGAGTGAAACGCTTATAGCACACGTAGAGGCCGGAGATCTGCGACGGGACAACTGGATAGGGAGTTTAGCAACCAGTAACGAGACCTATCACTATCCTTATAAATACAAAATTCAATACGAGGCTACAGGGGCTAACTATACAGAATACTCCATGGTCATGCGCCTGGCCGAGCAGTACTTGATACGGGCAGAAGCCCGTACCCGGCAGGGTAAACAGGAAGCGGCAGTAGCCGACCTAAATGTTATACGGGAACGTGCCGGTCTGGAGCCTTTGGTTTATAACCAGGCACTTACGCAGGAACAGCTGTTAGACGAGGTGATGCAGCAGCGCTATCACGAACTGTTTAGCGAATGGGGGCATCGATGGCTCGATTTAAAGCGTACCGGTCGGGCACAGGAAGTGCTGGAAGGTCTGCAGGAAATCGATTTGCTGTACCCCATCCCCGAAGCCGAATTAGTAAAGAACCCTAATCTGACTCAAAATGCAGGGTATTAAACGTTTAACATCATTGAATTTCTTTAGCCTGGTATGGATCTGTTTTCTAATGTGCAGGCCTTTGGCATATGGGCAAACGAAAAAAGATACTATAGCAACGGGTATGCGTAGGGGCACTTTGGATAACGGAATGCAGTACATCATCCATTCCAAAGCAGCCTGGGAGGGGCAAAACCTAGCTATGAATTTATATGTAAATACGGGGTATGAAATGGAACAGGAAGGACAAAAGGATATCGCGCATTATATAGAACATTTGCCCTTTGCAATGTATTTGGATGAAGCAACTGCCCATGGTGGTGCTTTACTGGAGGCTGTTCGTAGTGGAAAATATCCCTGGCAGGGATATACCAATGTGAGACAAACCTGCTACCTTTTCCTCTTTGATACCATAGGTTCTGAAATTTATACTACAGAGTTGGATTTGCTAAGCCGAATAATTGGGGGAGGTTTAAAATCCACTCCGGAGAACCTGGCAGCAGAGCACGGCAGTTTTTATCAGGAGTACATACATAGAAATGGTCATTTAGGATACGATGAAGAGCGCCTGTTCTGGAACCTTTCAAAAGTATATGCTCCGCCGGTACGTCCGGAACACTATTTTGAGCATGTTAAGGGGTTTAATTGGGATGCCGTATCCTCCTTTTATAAAGACTGGTATCATCCACAGCGGGCTACCTTGGTCATGGTGGGGCCTATTACCGATCTAGATCAGGCAGCGCAGGATATTGAAGCCCATTTTGGAAAATTAAAAGCGACTCCTGCTCAAGAACTGGCGTATCCTAAACGAGCATATTTAGAACATCCCAACCAATTTATACAAGTGGAGCAGGAGGATACCGATACACTGGAGTATGCAGAAACGAAAATCGATTTGTATTGGAGAAACCAAACACCTCCAAAAGCAGCATCTAAAGCCTTACAGCACAAATGGATGTATGAAATGCTCTACGAGCTTATTGGCGATCACCTGCGTCAAATCCCTACCACCTATGATTTACACTACACACTGGGTATAGACAGATCGGGTCAACTGCCAGCACTGGGACTCAACCTAAAAACTTTTATGGGAAGGGAACAGGACGCTGTGGAGCACGTGGCTGTAGCACTAGAACAGTTGAAAAAACAAGGGGTTGCTGAGGGGGCATATCAAAAATACCGGCAAAAGGAATTAAAGTCTATTGATCAAAGGGATTCCAATACTTTGGGAGCGGTATTAAGTGCGTATGATGAACGGATACGGGCAGAAGAATTTTTAGAATTTGATCAACTTGCCTTAAAGAAGCGTTGGTTAAATGGGCTCTCGTATGATACTGTAAATTCGGAGCTCAAAGCCTTTTTAAGAGACGGTCCTCAGGATATAGGGATTCTGGCTCCCAAAGGTGCGTCTGTATTGCAGCTGAGTGAAATTCAATTTCGCAGCTGGCTGGATGAGGCTAAGCGAATGAATACGGCAGCCGATGAGTATGAAACTAAACTGATAGCTGATTCCCTTATCGCCCAGTTAACTCAAGAAGACTCTAAAGATTTAGGCAGTGATGCTTTAGGAGGACACCGAATACAACTGGCTAATGGAGTGCGAGTTGTACTTTATCCTCAGGAGGGAGCTCCTTTAAAATTACACGGCTTTCGTAATGTAGGTGCAAGTAACTTGAATAAACAGGATTTTATAAAAGCCCATCTCGTGCCTGAATGGCTACATACCTCGGGGATCGGTGCCTATACCCATTTTGAATTGCAACGCGTGCTTACCGACCTGGGAATGATATACGGCAGGGCCTTGTATGTAAACCAGGGAGAATCCGGTATACAACTTCAGGCCCCGGCCGAGCGTCTTGAATCTTTGTTACAACTGGCTCATTTGTATTTGTCTGCACCCCGGGAGGATCCCGAAGCCTTTACCTATTGGAAGGAGGATGAATTCTTATTTTACAAGAACCCCCCTTACGGGAGGGAGGAACACGATTTAACCGTACTTAGTAAGAATGTTCTTAAGGAAGTAAATCCTGGTTTAACAGCTGAGGAACGTTATAAGGCGGTACAGCTATCTACTATGACTGAATTGAAGGAAATTTATCAAAGCTTATTTCTACATCCTCAGGAGTTTTTGTTTCTGCTGAGTGGAGATTTTAGCGAAACAGAAGTCATACCCCTTTTGGAAACCTATTTGGGTAATCTGCGGGTATCTGAAAATCAGGTAAAACGGGAAGAAAAAGTTATAAGTTATTTACCTAAAGGACCTTTAGAAAAGCTATATATGATTCCCGGTATACTGCCTTCCGATCTCAATCTTAAAATACAATATACTTTTCCTATAGCTCGGGAGGACTGGAAAGCACAGGTTAACTTAAAACTGATGCGGGAAGTAATTAATACCCGCTTGTGGGAACTGCGTCATATTAAAAAAAGAGGTCTGTATATCATTCACGCTATTTCTCATTCAGATATGGAGCTGCAACGCGGCAACCTGACTATTATCCTACCTACGGTTGCCGGGATGGAACAGGTGCTGAGTAGTGATGTGGAGGAATTGGTATCTTGGTTTAAAGAACATCCTATTGCGAAGAGCGAATTAAAAACGATTAAAAGTAGATTTTATGTAAAGGGAATTACGGGTAAATCCATTATAGATGAAGGATACCGCTATTATAAATGGGGCACGATCTTGCCGGAGCCCGAAGCGGTTAAAGCGTATATAGAAGAGGTGAGTGCACAGGATATACAGACTTGGATACAAGAAAAACTGGTGCCGGAACATCGGTATATTTTTATGGGAAAGGGTGTTCCCGAAGCGCGTAATTAAAATGACCTCCCCATAGAAGTGGCTATGGGGAGGCATTTAAAACACCTTATCCTAAGCGGTTAAGGTGTACCCGGAATAACATAGGTTGTTCCTACACCACTTGGTTTTGGGGTGGTCAAAGACATATCGGTATAGACTTCAAATGTCCGTTGCTGAGGATCGTCTTCAAAACGTACCGTACAATCATGTCCGCTACCCGTACACGGGTCGTTGCTCAATTGTGTTGGCGTACCGTTAAGATCAATCCATCCATTTGAAACAGTAGTGGTATGGGCAAAAGCCAGCCCTACTGCCAGCCCCAGGGTCATCACCGGGAGCATCAATTTTGACGTTTTCATAAGTAAAATATTAAAAGATTATGCCTACTCTAGATGTACAGGTTTTCGGCTACCCCTGATCGTCGTGCACACGATTCATAGTTTAGCATTTGGTCGTTTTATGCCGTGATACCGGTAACATCCCCAATACGCCAAAGCAGTAACAAACAGATTGAATACCAGATGCTGCTGCCAGGTGAGGATGTTGATGATCCCCCCACAGGAGCAGGGCAGTTCCGGGCTAAAGCTGATCATCCCGGCTATATATATCGTAAATATGCTCATAACAAGTGCAGAACCCACAAACCCCAGCCAGCGTGTTTGCCCTACCAGCAACAGGCCGGCAAGGCCGTATTCAACAAGTGGGATAAACCATACCAATACCTCAGCTAAAGGTTTTAAAAAATCAACCTGGCTTAGTTGTACTTTAAACTGATCAAACTCGAGGATTTTAGCCGTAGCTGCATAGACCCATAGTAACATGAAGAGGGGTACTACTCCCAAGCTTGCAACTTGTTTTATATAACCTGCTTTTGACATACTTTGTGTTTACAGGTTAAAGGTATGAGAGGTGTTTGGGAAACAGTATGTTATGAGGGATTGAAACTCAGGTGTACGGGATTATTGGTGCATTTTACGGTACTGACTGGGTGCTACACCGAATTCTTTTTTAAATGCCTGCCCAAAATGTACGTAGGACTTAAAGCCTGTTTGTAAAGCGATACTCGATAGGGGGTCTGTGGTGGACCTAATGAGATGCTTGGCCTTATGTAAGCGCTGTTGCAATTGGTATTTAAATACGCTGGTCTGATAAAGTTCTTTGAAGCCTTTTTTAAGTTTATATTCATTAAGACCAAAGCGTACTCCCAAGATCTTTAAGGAGGCGATACGATCTTCCGGGTGGTCTTGGAGATAGGCTTTCACATCCTGAATATTTTGTATGTCTCGTGTGTTTTTGAGCGCCTCGAGCTTCCGTATCGGGTATTCTTTTTTTGAAGCATCCTCTTTCAGTAAGGGATTAAGACTTTGAATGCGGGAGGCCACTACCAGAAAGTTACCGGCAACTGCATCGTAACGCAACTTAAAAAGTGTACATTCTAAAGGTACGTTCAGCGAGTTTGAAGCTCGCAATTCTAATCTACAAGGTACACTAGGGTATTGTTTTTTTAGCAACTGTTTTAAACGCTTTTTAAAGATTTTTTTTGAAGCTGGCGTTAACAGATGTAAAAAGTTTTGATCAACGAAAGTGGGTTCTGCATCGAGGTCAAAATTTGTAGAAAGTATACTATGCTCTGGGTTGATCAAAAAGAGGTAGTGTCTCACCTTAAAAATACTATCAGCCGGCGCATTGAATATAAAAGGATTGTACGAGACTCTCAATTCCTGAGCCAGCATATTAAGCGATGCTGCAATGGCTTCAGTTTCATTGTTTTCGCCTGTACGAGGAATTTGGTAGTTAAAATTACCTTTAGCCATTTCTAAAATCATCGTCTTGATTTGTTTTGCTCGAGTGTTTAAGTAGTTCATACGCAAGAAAGGAAATTAGTTGAAGCGATCATCACTCTCGAAAGCTGCTTAGGAAGTTCCATGCAGTTCTAATATCAAATACCAATTGGGTGGGGATAGCCGCTGATCCGTTTTGTAAATAAAATTGCATCATAATTTCAGTTACTGGATAATCAATGCGAAAAGCCAGAGCACGCACCAAAGCATTGCCATTTTGAGATAAGAAATCCCGTGCTTCTTTTTCAGAATCTATAATAGGGCGTACATCGCAATATACCGGATAAGGTTGGCCCATTTGGACGGCAAGACGATCTTGAACGACCTCTTCTGCTGCCTTAAGACTTAGACAAGCTTCAGGTTTATAATATAAAAACAGGATTCCCGCTTTAATCCGATATTCAGCATACGCGTTTTCGTAATCAGGACGCATAGTGAACAAGTTTTGTAAGGTTAAATGTATTAAAAAGCCTGTCTAGTTGCTTAATTATAAAGGATTTAATCTATAGTGTTGAGGAGTTTTATGAAGGTTTTTGGAGTTAAAGTAAAGTCTCAGGGATAAATAGTAAAGTTTAAAGGAATAATACTTGTTGAATTTTTAATGCTGATATTCAAGGTGTTAATAATTGGTTAGATTCGGTCTGATACAACCAAACTTCTTTAAAATGGCTCAAATCAAACACAACAATTTTCTGGATACCGTTGATAAGGTGATCACGGAAGCTAAAGCGGAAGGTATCGTACATTTGCGTGCTGAAGACAGACAACATACCGGTAGATGGCTTACGGTACAAGGAAAAGCTTGTTATCACTTTGGAAATACCGGGTATTTAGGTTTAGAACAAAATAACCGGATCAAATTAGGGGCCATGCAGGCCCTCTTGCGCTACGGTACCCAATTTCCTTTATCTAAAACCTATATTTCGCATCCGCTTTATGAAGAACTGGAAGAGAAGCTGCAGCTACTCTTTAAAAATCCTGTAATTATTACCAAGAACAGCACCTTGGGGCATCTGGCAGTCATCCCGACGGTGGTGCGGGATGAAGATGCTGTTATCTTGGACCATCAAGTACATTGGAGTGTACAAAATGCAGCGCAGCTCCTTAAAGTACGAGGAATACCCGTACAGCTTGTACGCCACAATAATCTGGAAATGCTGGAAACCCTGATCCAAAAACTTTCTTCTAAAGTTTCTAAAATATGGTATATGGCCGATGGGGTATACTCGATGTTTGGAGATTATGCACCGGTTAAAGAATTGTTAGCACTCACTAAAAAATATCCGCAGCTCTATCTCTACTTT
Source organism: Leeuwenhoekiella palythoae (assembly GCF_020310025.1). Classification (GTDB taxonomy): domain Bacteria; phylum Bacteroidota; class Bacteroidia; order Flavobacteriales; family Flavobacteriaceae; genus Leeuwenhoekiella; species Leeuwenhoekiella palythoae. The sequence goes on along the minus strand of NZ_CP084318.1, from coordinate 674,326 downwards.
GATGATGTACATGGAATGAGCTGGCGAGGTGCTAATGGGATGGGCTATGTATTGAGTCAGGTGGGAACCCTACCGGAACATGTGTTGGTATTTGGAACCTTAAGTAAATCCTTTGGAGCATCGGGTTCCGTTTTAATCTGTTCTAATAAAAAACTCTATAACCAAATCAAAAACTTTGGAGGTCCCTTAACTTTTTCAGCCCAGTTAGAACCTAGTGCGTTAGGTGCAGCCATAGCCTCGGCAAACATTCATTTGTCTGATGAGATTTATCGTCTGCAGGAAGCGCTGAATAATCGCATCGCCTACTTCAATCAACAATTGGTTATGGCCCATTTACCACTTATCGCGCGAAATAGTTCGCCGGTATTCTATATAGGAACCGGCTTGCCTGCTACAGGTTACTTTCTTGTAAAACGCCTGATGGAAGCCGGGATCTATGTAAACCTTGGTTTATTTCCCGCAGTCCCTGCTAAAAACACCGGACTTCGTATTACCCTCTCCAACCATAATGCTTTTGATGATATTGATCAACTGGTGGAGCAATTGATAAGCAATTATGATATCGCCCTTATGGCTACAGATAATTCCCGTTCTCGAGTGGGAAAAGCCTTCCGTATGGATTTTGTAGATGGTAAGCCCTTTGCCACCACTAACCAGGATTTACAATTTAAGGAATTTAAAAGTATTGCTGAGACTGATGCAACCCACTGGAATACAACCCTAGGGAAATTCAATATGCTAACTTATGATGGGCTTGCCTATTTGGAGCAAAGCTTTACACAGAATCAAGAACCCGAGCACAACTGGCGGTTTTGGTATATACAGATTGTGGATGATGCTAACTGCCCAGTATTGATGACTTTTTTAACCGAAAGTCTTTGGAAAAATGATATGCTGGCTCCGGCTTCGGTCTCTAAACTGCTGGAGCACCAGCGAAAACGTAATCCCTATTTACAAACCTCGCGGGTATTATCTTTGGGCTGCTTATTTACTGAAGGAAACCATCTTTATCTGAATGAAGAACACCCACAGGTCACCTTGGCTTTAAAGCAATTGTTGGAATACATTGAAAATCTGGCACAGACAAGGAAGGTTACCATGACCGTGCTTCGCGATTTTGATCTGAACTACAACTGGTCAAAGGCGATTTTGGATCAAGGCTATATTCCCATAGATATGCCCGATTCGTGTGTATTGCTAGACTTACATCATAAGATCGAAGCTGATTATACCCAATACCTTTCTAAACGATCTCAAAAGCATTTCAAGAAAGATATCGAGCCCTATTTAAGTTTGGTTAAATCTAATGTGGTTCAACGGGTGAGTAGCGCAAACATTAAAGTCTATTACGAGCTCTATCTACAGGTTCAGCGTAAAAATTATGGACTTAATACCTTTACTTATCCTCTTGAGGCTTTTGAAGTCTTGCGCAGTCATCCCAATTGGGAATGCATTCTTCTTAAGGCTGTTGAAGATGAACTCCTATTAGGGGTTATGTTTTGCTATAAAAATTATTCAGGCGTTTATGTACCCAGTCTAATTGGTATGGATTATAAGTATTTAGAAGTATTTAAAACGTACAGACAGCTTTTATATCAGACCATTTTAAGAGCCCGAAAACTAAACATGAGACAGATAGATTTTGGGATGAGTGCCAATTTTGAGAAGCGCAAACTAGGGGCTGCAGTTCTGCCTAAACAAGCCTTTGTGCAAACTGATGACCATTTTTTTCTGGAGGAATTAGAGATGATGCGTACGGGCCACTCCGGTTAATTTTTGAGTGACCAATAGATTATCTCACTATCCTAATGCTTTTGAACCTATCAATTTCTCCTTATGTACTCACCTGTCTAACTGATGTTACCATGTTTGCTACAACCCTACAAAACTTTCACCATGAATTAAAAACTCAAGTATTTGTAATACCTGAAACCCTGAAAAAGGCAGAGGTGGGGATTGAAGTTGCATCTAAAACGCTGATCTGTCTCAAGGAGCTCGTAGAGCAGGAAGATTTTGAAGATGTACCTCATGAAATACACTTTTTTAAGCATCTTAAACCCTGCCCGATGAGTTATCTTATATACTTTACTGAGATGCGCACCTGTGAAATGAGAAAACCGAAAGCTGGCGCTTCTTTCCAGATTAGGTTTTATAAGAAGGAATTGCGCAAAATCAACAAATTCTTTAACCACAATATGCACTTTGTAAGGTATATGGAGGAAGAACACACCTATTTAGATCATCAGTTCTTTACGCGCAATACACAGCAGAATTTTCCAATGACCCCTATGCTGTACCACTACGATTATCCTGATTTTAGTAGTGCGTATGATATGCTCTGGGCTAAAGTGCAAGCCATGTATCGCCTTATACATTATATTCGTGATGCTCTTAAGTCTCTAAATTCTCCCAGTGAAACTGTTCCGTTACCTCAGAAGCATCATGTGATGCTTTGGTCCGGGTCTAAAACAGCTTTAGTCGAACTCATTTATGCTTTACACGCGTCACAGTATCTCAATCATGGGTTGTCTGACCTTAGTACTTTAGTAGCCTCTTTTGAAGGTTTTTTCAATATTAAATTGGATGGAGTTTATAAAACGTATGGAGAAATCAAAGCCCGAAAGGGGAGTAGAACTAAGTTTTTGGAGGAGCTAATCTTAAAATTAGAATATAAGATGCGGCAGGATGACGTTTAATTTAGTAGTATAGCCTGCAGCAGATTTGAAACATAAAAGCTTTGGAATATTTTGCATTTCGTATTTTCAAAAAGGTACTCTTTTTTCAAAGCCTCAAAAGGAAAACAGTAATCGGAAACCTTGTGTATGTCGTCTTGCCATTGTGCTATTCAAACCGTTTCAAGCCTTTGGTCTTTACGTTATTCTTTAGGTTAAATCGCACATCTCACGTGAAACTATATAGGTAGGTATGGCTTCTTTCATTATAAATTTACTTAAAAGTCTTGTCACGAAACCTCGGGGTTGGTTTTTTTAGAATGAAACTGTAGCTCGAGGTTCATGCGTATCTGGAGGATAGAAACAGATACGCGCTCAAAAGGTAGTGTAATCATCTAAAAAAGATGGTCTCATCATTTCATAAATGATCAGATTTACAAAGAAGCTGAACATCTTTAAGAAGTTTGACGCCAATTTGGTTAATTCATAAACCGAATGGCGCCAAACAGCATATTTAGTTTCAGTCAAGGATAGCTCAGGCTATATTTTAGGAAGTTCCCATCCGTTATGGTAGTTCGCTCGAATAAGGGCATCTGCTTCAGGATTATTGAACGTTTGCGATTGCTCATCCCAATAAATTTTATTACCTGTTTTAAAGGCGATATTACCCATATGCGCTGTGATTGCTGCTCTGGCTCCTGCTTCAATATTACACTTGAGCTCGGTAGGCGTGTTATTACGTATAGTGTCAACAAAATTTTTAGCGTGATTGTCTAACGCATTACCTTCACGGTCTTTCCAAGACACCTCCGGGGTTTTATCAATCCATTGATCGTTTTGCCTTTCCCGCTCGGGAACCACTTTCCATCCTCCTCGGTTGACCACTAAAGTTCCATTATTTCCTATAAATGCAATACCTTCTGTTGAACCATAATTACCCCCATCAATACCAGTAGCATGCTCCCATAACAGATTGAAATTTTCAAATTCATAGACGGTTTGTAGGGTATCTGGAGTTTCAGAAGCATCATCGGGATAGGCAAATTTACCACCAGATGCCAAAATAGATTTAGGAGCGCCCGCATTCATCGCATACAGGGCTATATCTAATTCGTGAACTCCCCAATCGGTCATCAGTCCTCCTGCATAATCCCAAAACCACCTAAAATTAAAGTGAAATCTATTCTCATTAAAGGGGCGTGAAGGTGCGGGACCTAACCACATGGTGTAGTCCACTTCTTTTGGAGGCGTTGTATTTGGCTTTACTGGAATGGGATTCATCCAACCCTGATACGACCAACACTTTACTAAACGTATAGGACCTAGTTTTCCTGATCTAACATAGTTAACAGCCTCATCATAATGTTGCCCACTTCGTTGCCACTGTCCCACCTGAACCATTTTAGTGTTGTAGCGTTTGGCTGCGTCAAGCATCACATTACATTCTTCGATACTGTTTGCTAATGGTTTTTCTACATACACATGCTTATCGGCCTGTAAGGCATGCACAGCATTTAAACAATGCCAATGGTCTGGTGTACCTATGATAACCGCATCAATAGCTTTATCCTCTAAGAGTTTCCTATAGTCAGTGTAACGCTTCGGTGCAGTACCAGTATTTTTTTGAAGTTCTAAAGCGCGTTTATTTAGAACCCGCTCATCAACATCTGCTAAGGCAATACACGTCACATTAGGCAATTTTAAATGTGCCTGCAAATTAGACCACCCCATCCCGTTGCAACCTATAAGTCCTAAATTAATACGGTCATTAGCTGAAAACAAATGAATAGGTTGTGCTAAAAGGCTATTGGTCAAACTTAAACCTGCAGAGGCTAAGGCAGTTTTTTGTAGGAACTTACGTCTGGGTAGTGTTCTCATATATAATAGAATAAAGGTTAGCCCTTAAATATAGTCATTTTTACTATATAGATAATTATTAGGGTGTGCATATGATCTCTACTAACGGCTATTTATGGCTACAGGAAAGACAAGATGCTATACACAAAAATCACAATCTGAAATCATATAGGGTTGCTCTCGATGTTTATAAATGATAACCTGTGCTCAAAACACGCGATACGATCCCCAATCTTCATTGGGACAGGCAGCGCGGAAACATCAATGTAAGATGTGCGTATTTCGTATTTCTACTTTTGTATTTTGTATTTCCGTTATCGTATGTTGAAAAAAGTCTCTGATTTTGTAAACCATAAACAGCAACCAGCAAACCTGCCAATTGCCAACTGTTGATCCGTATTTCTAATTCCTGATTTTTGATTTCTAATTCGTTGTGGTATTAGACTTTTATAACTTCAAACAGTAAACACTAAACAAAGGGCTGTCTTTTGCTTGAAGGGATGGGATGAGCGAATGTGCAGAATTCCCAGACAGGTGCAATTTCTCCCAATGTTCGCAATGACGTTTTGGTTCGTATTTCGTTAGTCAAAAGAGACAATAGTTTTTCACATTTCAAACCCTCTAACAATAAACGGTAAACAGCAAACAGAAACCTGCCAATTGCTACTGCCAACTTTTAATCTGTATTCCGTATTTCTCCTTTTGTACTTCAGTATCTTATAAATACTACATAACCGGAAGTTCTAAGGTAACCGTAGTTCCTTGATCTTTTTGAGAAGTGAGATGGAAGGTGCCGCTCAAGGCCTCGCAGCGTTCACGAACGAAGCTTAGTCCTAGTCCATAACCGGTTTCTCCTTGGGTTCCTTTTTGTGGGATTGCCCTACCAGTACGCACCGCTTCTTGGGTTTCGGGAGTCATCCCGATGCCGTTGTCTTCTACCCTCACGTGAAGGATTTTAGCTTTTTGGGAAGATGCCAAGTGCATTGCAACTTGAACTTTTCCGTTGGTCGGCGTGAACTTTAGCGCGTTAGCAATAAGGTTACCAATGATAGGAAGGAGATTTTTTCGGGGAAAGCGCAGGACGGAAGGGGTTGCACGCACATTAAAGGCGATGGCTTTAACTTGCGCTTGTGGACTGTATAAATCGGTTAGTTTTTTGGCTAAGGCTTGGGTGTCATAATTGTGGAGCTGCTGGTCCAGAAGCGGGGTATCCTCTAAAATAGCTTCGGTTAGCTGCAGTAAGCTGCTGGCGGTAGCGGCGGCATCGCTCAGTAAGCTTTCCAGATCGCTGCGCTGCAAGCTGCTTAAGCTGGTGGTTGAAAGCAACTGAGAGAGTCCGCTTAACGGACTGCGTATGTCGTGTGCCAGCCGGCGCTGCATACGTTTAGAATCGGCTAGCGCCTGTTCTAACAGCTGCTGTTGCTTCTGTTGTTGTAGCAAACGTTCCAGTTCTTTGGCAATCAGATGCAGTTGTTCTTTTTGCTCTTGGGTGAGGGATGTTTTATCTTTTCCTGCGACACATAAACTGCCTACGGTCACGTTTTGATCTAGCTTAAGCGGAATCCCGTAATAAAACACATAGCCTTCATCTACCACATACGTTGAGTCTTTAAAACGAAGATCTTCGGCTACCAGCGATTCAAAATACTGCTCCTGTTCAATGGTTACATTACAAATGGAAGTTTCTCTGGGCTTTTGTGTGGCTTGATTTTGGGTTCCGGCAACGGTCCATTGGGTATAGGCATCGATTAAATTCACCTCAGAAAGTTGCGTGCCCGTGACTTTTGCGGCGAGTTCGCTCAGCAGTTTAAAATCGTGTACAAGCTGCTGGTAATCCAGATCTAAGTCGGCCAGACTCTTTATTCGCGAATACTCTTTTGAATGCAATGCTCACTGATTTAGGGAAGGCAAAAATATCAAAATCTCTTTTGTAAAGGAGGAGGATCGCAAGTTTAAAAATACTTTAACACAGCGGCTTAGCCCCATAAAAAAATCCCCGGAAGAAAAAGCTTCCGGGGATTGCTATAACATGCTGGAGCCCGTAGGCTAAAGCGTGTAGTATGGATTAATAACCCGGATTTTGCCAGTCGGCTTTCATATCTGGAGACAGGTTAGAACCGTCTTCATTGAGCAATCCGTCTATAAAGGATTGCGGTACCGGACGCAGTTCGTGCTTATTCTCGGTGATATTGGTCGCCTGCGGATTAAACGCACGCGCACGCTGAATCAAAGTTCCCGTACGAGAAAGCGTTTCCCAACGCATCCACTCTCCCAAGTGCTCACGGGTACGCTCATTTAAGATAAAATGAAGGGCACGCTCATACGACCCGGAAACACCTAAAGCCGCAAGCACCGCCTCATCTTCGTCAGGCAGGTTGTCTGGGAAAGAGGTCAAACTCAGGTCAGAAGCCGCTGTGGTTACTTCCACATCCGGATTAGAAAGGTAATAGGTATTCATATTCAAATTGGAATTGACATAATTGGTAGCTGCCGAACCGGTATTGAGGCTGTTGTTTTCAAATGCAACAGAGCCATCGATATAATACGAACGGTTTTCTCCTGCTTTCCAAGCAGCACGCGCACGCACGGTGTTGAGGTCGTTCATCGCATTGCCGTATTGCTGTAAACGCGCATAACACTCCGCACGCAGCAAGTAGGTTTCTGCCAAGCGTGCCATAGTCACGTCACGGTGCGCATCTCCTTTTTCTGCAAAACGAGAACCGTCATCGGTTTTGTTGATTCCGGCGAAAAAGTTTGAAATGGGGGTACTCTTAAAATCAGGCGAAACATACTGCCCATTTTGATATAATACTAACGAGTTGGGTACAAACTGCCCCGGAGTACTGGTTAGCGAACCTGAAGTCTCGGTTTGACGCATTCCTTGACGCCATTCGGGTAAGCGCCCGTCAACGTCTGACCAATTTGGGTTTTGAATATTGGCACCAAAAGTAAAGTCGTTATAAGTATCGTCATCTTTTGTATTCAAGATCATCACAATTCCGGGATCTCCTAATTCTACTCCGGCATCGGCGTTGATCACATTGTTCACGCCATATACCGTTTTAAATGTTTTCCACATACGCGAATCGTTCACGTGATCAAAAACCGCATAGGTATATTCGGTAGGACGCAGGCGCTGAAAATCCATACCTCCAATCCATACGCCACGACGTACCCAACCTCCTGAGAAATTAGAAAATTGTGGGGTGAAATAGTTATACGTACGGTTTCCGAAACGTCCTGTAGTCGATGCATCTGCATTGTGCGGCGCAGCCATTAGAATTTCGTCTAACTGTTCAGCTTCACTATCAACACCCGTCCAGTTGGCATATAAATCGCGGTAATCTGCAGCGAGGCCACCACGCGCGTCAATCGCATAAGTAGCAGCTTCAATCGCTTCATTCAGGTCTCCTTGAATGTATTCTGCATTCCAATCGTCGTTACGCTCAGAAGCTCTAAACAATAAGGCTTTGGTAAGGAAGTGTGCTGCGGTAGCTTTAGTCCAGGTTACCCCTTTTCCATAGGTATAAACTTCACCTTCAAAGTAATTGTAAGCTTCTCTAAAGTCAGAAATGACTTGCGCCCAGGTCTCTTCATCAGTCGCTCGGGTGAAGTTACGTACCACACCTTCGGCAGGCTCTAACTGCAATACCACACCTCCGTATTGTGCGGCAAGGCGGTAGTAATTATAGCCTCGTAAAAAATGCGCATGCGCCAGGCAACGGTTGCGAATACCCTCATCTTCAATCACCTCGGCATTAGCGATTATGGTATTTGCCGAAGCAATCCCGTAATACATCTGATCCCAAAGCGCCGCAGGAGAGGTCGCGTTGTTGTTAGCCGCACCGGTTTCGGGCGTTGCACCTACCGGGTTCAAACGGTTGTCATAGGTGTTCCACATTTCATTAGTGAGGTCATTGGCATTGGTAAATTCATCGGTACCATAAAGGGTCAACCCATAGGCCCATTCGTACCCAAAATGCCATCTGATATTTCCGTAAAGGGAAACTGTAAGATCTTCAAGACCCTGAGCAGTTTCAAAATATTCTGTAGAGTACTGGTTGGTCAATTCTTCATCGAGAAAATCATCTTTACACGAGGTACTGCCCAAAGCGAGCGCGCCACAGAGTAAAATAGTACTACTTCTTTTTAATATATTTAGTTTCATCTTTTTCTTTTTTGAATTCAATTGAGGATTATAGTCCGATGTCTAAACCTACTGCAAAGCTTCGGTTGAAAATGGTAGAGTTGGTATCAAAATCATACCAAGCAGCGCCTTGATAAATACTTCCCGGGTTTACCGCTTGTACATACACTCTCAAGTTGTTTAAGCCCATTTTTTCGCTTTGCTCAGGAGAAAAATTATAACCCAGTGAAATGTTTCTGATCTTAACAAAACCGGCATCCTGGATTCCTAGTAACCCTGAGAATTCATCCTGAGATCCTGAAGTCGCTTGACCTAAAATAGGCTTTTGAAAAGCAGCATCGGTATTATCTGGCGTCCAGTAATCGATCTCACGCTGGTTAGAACGTGCGGTCATCGCCTCACCACCTATATTGGCTTTATACCCTAAACGGGAGATGATAAGCGTACTCAATTCAAAACCTTTGTAGCTGAAGGAGTTGTTCCAACCTAAAGTCCATCGTGGTGTTGTATTGCCTAGGATCGTGCGGTCGTCTGCATTCATAACATAGTCACCGTTCTGATCGGTAGGGCGCACATTACCCGGGCTGAAATCGTATCCGTTCTCATTCCATAAGGCCATTTCTGCTTGATCTTCGGGAGTGTCTTGCCACAATCCTTCGTTATCGTAACCGTAAATCACTCCAATAGACTCGCCGATAAACCAGTTATTGTCTACCATATCATTTTCGCCGTAGGCTAATTCTTCGATTTCGTCACGTTGCCACGCTACGTTAAGATCTGAAGCCCATTGGAAACCTTTTTCGGTCGCTACCGGAATTAAATTCAGACTTGCTTCAAAACCTTTGTTGTTGGTTCTACCAATGTTAGCGATGGTAGAAGGGAACCCGGTCAGGGTAGGAATATTAACCGACATCAATAAATCTGAAGTATAGGATTTATACACGTTCAAACTACCCGAAACACGATTGTTAAACAAACCGAAGTCTACCCCTAAGTTGTATTGTGTGGTTTTCTCCCAGCCCAGATTTGGGTTGGCTAAAGACAATTGCGATCTGGAATAATACGGCTCATTGGTCGTATACCCGATTTGGTTCGAAAGTCCGTTAAACGGAAGGAAGATCGAAATAATATCTCCTTTAGTAGCGTAAGGATCTACCGCTGAGTTACCTGTAGTACCATATCCTAAACGCAGCTTCAAGTTATTCACCCAATCTGCATTCGCAAGAAAATCTTCTTGATCTAATCTCCAGGCAAGCGCGGCAGAGGAAAAGAAGTCCCATTTATTGCCAGCACCTAACTGTGAAGCACCATCCCAACGTCCTGAAACTGTAAGTAAATATTTACTGTCAAAACCATAGTTTAAACGCACCATATACGAACTCAACTGACGCTCGTTAAGGTTAGAGCCAATACTTACATTGTTTTCCGAATTGGTAAGGTCTATCGCACCGAAATTATTCCACAGCATAGAGGCTTTTGGGATATTGTTGGCAGACATGCCTGAACTTTCGATATTCCAAGAAGAAGCGGTTTGCAGTAAAGTCACATCAAGGTTGTGTTTCTCTCCAAAACTTTTGCTGTAGTTGATCTGGTTATCCAGCGTCCACGAAAAATCTCGTCTGTTGTTCAAACGCGCATAGTTAGTACCTAGTGAACCGTCTGAATTGATGCGGTGTGATGAACTTCCGTCAATATAAACCCCTTCTCTGAAGTGACGAAAGTCAGGCCCAAAACGTATTAAGTATTCTAAACCTTCTAAAGGTTGGTAGATCTCCCCAAAATCAAAGGTAGCACTAAGACTACCCAGCGCACGCAAGGTTTGCGATAATTGGGTACTCTTATTCTCTTCGCCAATGATGGTATAAATGGTGGTCTCACCTCCCGGGTTGATCACTAAATTGCCATCGGCATCATAAGGTACTGCAATATTGTAGATGTTTTTAGCAGCGCCGTAAATCGCATTAGGTACCGAACCGCTACGACCCCCTAAAGTAGAGAAACCATAATCTTGCTCACTCCACGAGAGGTTGAAATTGGCATCAAACTGAAACCAATCTACCGGTTTTATACTCGCGCTTAAGTTAGCAGTATAACGCTCGTAAAACTGTCCTTTTTGTGTTCCTTTATTATTTACATAACCCACAGAACCGTATGCGTTGACTTTTTCGGTACCCCCACTGGCACTTAAGGTATGCTCGCTCAAGATTCCGGTTTGCGTTACAAAATCGGTCCAATCGGTGTTGCGCACGCGAGAAGCATCAAAGCTACCGTTTTGCCAACCTTGTAAAACGTTATCTCGTGAAGTCTGCCCGTCAAGCGGACTGTCAAAAATATTGGTGTCATTAGCCAAAGTAGGACTGTCTGGGTGAGCATACGTCTCAGGATCGAGGTTGTATGCTGCCCAACGTCTAAAATCAATAAAGTCTGCTGCACTCATTGCCGGTGCACGATCTACGATATCAGAAGTGGTCACCGTACCCGAATAGTTCAGGGTAAATCGGCCGGTCTTTCCTTTTTTAGTCGTTACGATGATCACCCCGTTAGCCCCTCGCGATCCATAGACTGCGGTAGCCGAAGCATCTTTTAATACGTTGATCGACTCGATGTCTCTTGGGTTTATGGTTTCAATAGAAGAAGCTGAAAGCAGCGGTACCCCATCTACTACATAAAGTGGCGCATTACTCGCAGTTAACGAACGGTTACCCCGAATACGTACCGATCCTACCGTACCGGGACGCTCACTACTGGTAATGTCTACCCCGGCAGCTTTACCTTGTAGGGCTTGAAATACGTTACTCACGGGTTGTGTAAGCAGTTCTTCAGAACTTACTGAAGAAACCGCACCTGTAAGGTCAGATTGTTTCTGTGTTCCATACCCAACTACCACTACGGCATCGAGTTCGGCACTGTCTTCTTCCAAAGTAATCGTATAGGTGTTTTGTGCACCTACGACTTGCGAAATCGATTTCATTCCGAGGAAAGAAAAAAGCAAGGTCTCTCCTTGAGCAGCTTGTAAGCTGAAGTTACCATCAAAATCGGTTTGTGTTCCACGCTGAGTGCCTTGTACCAAAACATTAACTCCGGGCAGCGGCATTCCGTCAGCATCAGTAACGGTCCCGGTTACCGCTTTTTCCTGAGCCCACAAGCTGGTGGAGAGCATCAGTATACTGAAACACAGTAGAAAAAATTTGTTTGTTTGTTTCATGTGTATTAGAATTATTTAAGAATATTAAACGTATCAAGTACATTTGATCGTGAAAGTAGGTAAAGAAAACGTTTGAGGTATCCTGTACTATGATGCTTTTTAGCTAGAGATTTAGTTTAATTTTAAGTTAAATCGTTTTAGAATCTAGGTTTACCCGTAAGCATAAAAAAAAGCTGTTCTTTAAACAGAACAGCTTTTTGTGGAAGCGTTGCGCGAAAAAGCGCTTCGACTATTTTAATACTATATCTTTTTTTTATCGAAATATGCTAAAAATATCCCGGCATTAATCATATCCTGGATTTTGGTCATACAGGTTTTCTTTAACCGTGATTTGCGAACTAGGTACCGGGAACAGGATTTGGTTCTCGTCCATGGTTTGCATTCGGTTTTGTACATCTTCGGTAGCGATCCAGGCATTGATCGTACTCACAACGGTACCCGTACGTACCAGATCGTACCATCTTCTGCTTTCTCCTGCAAATTCCAGACGTTTGGCCGCTAAGAGCGTTGCCAGATCTACATTGGCAACCGGATCTAAACCGGCACGGTCGCGTATTTGATTGACGATCCCATCTACTTCAGCTTGTGTTCCGTTTGCACCCATAAGAATCGCTTCGGCTTTCATCGTTAAAATATCGGTATAACGTAGGATTGGGTAATTTAATCCCCAGTCAAAGCGGTCCTGACCGGCGCGTTCCAGATTTAAATATTTCGTATAAAAAGGCACCGGATTGAAGTTTCCGTTTTGATCGGTATATCCGTTTTGAATATCAAGATCGTCTCTAAGGTCGTCTGCCTCATAGGCGTTGATCAAATCTGTTGCCACTTGTTTTGCAGTTTCCCCATTAGAAAAACCTACGCCGTTCACACGCAAATAACCATCGGGAACCGGAAGGGAAGGGTATTCAGCTCCAACTCCTAAACCGCCTGAGAGGTATTCAATATTCAATACAATTTCGGCATTGTTCTCATTGTTATAATCAAAAATAGCAGGGTAATCGCTCACAAAAGCAAAAGGTCCGTTATTGATGATATCATTGAACTGGGTCAGTGCCAGATCGTATTCATCAGCATCTAATCCTGCGCCTTCAATACCGTAGGTAGGTCCGCTTCGGGTGAGGTACACGAGGCCTAAGGTAGCTTTGGCAGCCCACGAAGTCACTTTACCTTGCGCATCAGAACCATAAGAATCCGGGAGCAAATCGATGGCGGTATTTAAATCTTCGAGAATCAAATTATAGACTTCGGCAACCGGAGCACGGGGGATTTCCAGAGTTTCGGTAGGCGTATACACCCGGTCAAACACGGGGACCTTACCGTAGGTGCGCACCAGATCAAAATAGAAAAAGGCTCTCCAGAAGCGTGCTTCTCCTATGATGCGGTTCAATACAGCGCCATCAGGTACTAGCTCTTCATTGATCTGATCTAAAACCGTGTTGGCTCTAAATATTCCGGTGAAATCGGTATTCCAGTTGTCTGCGACGATGGCGTTGGTCGCGAGTGAACGATCAAAGGCATTGATAGGGTCGTAAGCACGCACACCTGTAGGTGAAACCGCATATAAATTGTCTGAACGGGTTTCCGAAAGGTAAAATTGATAGATAGGATAACTTTGTAGCGTGCTGTATATTCCGTTTACGGCAGCTTCAAAGTCTGCGGTATTTCTGTAGAAATTATTACTTCCCTGCTCAGAAATAGGTGTTTGGTCGAGTTCGTCTGAACACGAAACTACCAATACAGCTAGCAGGATTAAGGTTATATATTTTTTCATGATGCTTTTTTTAAAAGGTGAAGTTTAGACCGGTAACAATTGATTTTGAAAGTGGAAAGGCTCCATAATCATCACCGTTGCTGTTAACGGCTTCTGGGTTAAAGCCACCGTAATATTGGTCATTACCAAACCAGTTTTCTGCGGTAACATAAATGCGTAAGCCCGAAAATAGATTGGTATCGATCACAGCGCCTAAATCGTAGCCCAGCGTGATGTTACGTATTCTCCAATAGTCTGAAGAGTATAACCAGTCTGTATTTTTAATACGACCAAAGGTAGAGTAGGCTTTTCCTTCAATGCCGTTACCGGGATTTTCAGGAGATCTCCAGCGATCGCGAATAAACCCTAAATGGTTATCCTGATAGCCTTGCCCGGTTCGGTCAATCGCTCTACCAAAGGTGGAGTAGATTTTACCACCGGTTTGTCCCTGAACCAGAACGGTCAGGTCAAAACCTTTATACGTAAACGTATTGGTCATCCCATAAACATAATCGGGATTGGGATGTCCTGAGATCACACGGTCTGCCGGACTAATAACGCCGTCTCCATTAGCATCAACATATTTAGGGTCGCCTTCCATCTGATTTCCGTAGAGTGCAGCGCCGTTGTCGATATCTTCCTGTGAAAGAATGCCGTCTTGTTGTACTACATAAAGACTGTATAGCGGTTGACCTACCTGAAGAATATTGTGTTCAATATCAAAAGAACCGCCTAGGATCGGGGAGTTGTCAGGTCCTAATTGTTTTACCTCATTGGTATTGTGGCTGATGTTGAAATTAGTAGTCCAAGTAAAAGCACCCCCTTGTAGATTGCGGGTCGTTAACTCCAGTTCCCAACCACGGTTCTCTACCTTACCAATATTGGTCACTGCTGACGAAAACCCGGAAGCGGTAGGTACCGGAACACTCAATAAAAGGTCTTTATTGGTTTTTACGTAATAGTCAAAAGAAGTAAAAATGCGTCCCTTTAAGAATCCGATGTCTGTACCAAAATTGATGGTTTCAGACTCTTCCCAGCTGAGGTTAGGATTGGCCGAATTGATAGGTACCTGCCCGGTTACAAAATTTCCACCGTAGGAATAGTTAGAAAATCCAATTCTGGAAATACTGGCGTAATCATCACTAAAAGTGTTGTTACCTGCAAGACCCCAGCTGGCTCTAAGTTTCATATTGCTGATAAAATCAACATCAGCAATGAATTTTTCTTTATCTATATTCCAACCTAAAGATGCTGAAGGAAATACACCCCATTTGGTATCACGACCAAAATTAGACGAGCCATCACGACGTATACTCGCCGTAAGTAAGTACTTGTCTTTATAACCGTATTGCGCACGACCGAAATACGACAGCAGTACTTTTTTAGTTTCGAAAGTATAAGTGCCGCTGGCGCTGATGTTGTTTGCTGCATTGAGTGTAGTGATGTCATCAGATCCAAATCCCTGAGCTGCAAGAATGCGCTGATTGTCGTATTTAAAAATACTGTACGATGCTCCTCCTAATAAGGATAGGGTATGGGTGTCATTAAAATTGAGATCGTAGTTTACTGTATTCTCATTGACAAAGTTTTGCTTTTGATACGCACTAAAGGAACCAGCTGCCTGTCTGTTACGATCTACAAAGGAAGGTCTGAAGTATTTGTTCTTAGCTTCCGTATTATCTAAGTTAATCGAAGATTTAATGCGTAAGCCTTCAATGATCTCATATTCTCCATAAAGGGTGGTGAGTGTTCTAAAGATTTTATTCTCTCCGATGGTGTTTTCAATAGTACGAATAGGACTCGGAACGCTGCGACCCCAGGCATAAGAGGTATTGTCACCAATGTTATAATCCAGGCCATCTTCAGAAATAGGTGTTGCAGAAACCACATAGTGCATCAAGTTGTCTTTACCTTCAACTCCGGGATCTTGGGTTACCGAATACGAAGGCGCGATGTTCACACCAAATTTAAGATTGTCACTTGCAGTAATTTCCACATTAGCACGTGCAGAATAGCGCTTGTAGTTTACGCCCAAAGCAATACCATCTTGATTAAGATGTTCTCCGGAAATAAAATAATTTACAAATTCGTTTCCACCGCGTGCTGAAAGCTGATAGCTCTTTACTTCGCCGGTTCTAAAAAATTCGTCTTGCCAGTCGATATAATCCAGACCGGGATGACCTTCCTGAAACCAGCGGTCGTCTTTGATAAAGTTGGTGTCAAAACCGCCTAGAATGGCTTGCCGTTCTGCGCTCGTTTGGTCTGCCGTACGACCAGCTCCTGAATTTACCCAGCGGGCATCGATGATCTCTGAAGCCCGATCAACCCATTCTTCCGCGCTTAGCATATCAAGCTTTTTTACCGTTTTATTGATCCCATAATAGGTGTTGAAACTCAGTTTGGGTTTGCCCAGTTTTCCTGACTTCGTCGTGATCAAAACAACCCCGTTAGAAGCACGCGAACCGTAAATGGATGCGGCTGCAGCATCTTTTAAAACCTGAATAGATTCGATATCCCCGGGATTGATATTGTCTAAAGGATTTCCTGAGCCAAAATCGCCGTTGCCATTTTGTGTGGACGGCTCTAATGGGAATCCATCAATAACATAAAGCGGCTGATTTCCGGCAGAGATCGAGCCTGTTCCCCGTACTTGTACTGAAAAACTTTTTCCGGGAACCCCACTGGTTTGTTTCACGCGTACCCCGGCCATTTGTCCTACCATCGCCTGATCAACCTTACTGATGGGGCGTTGGTTTAGAATTTCGGTATCCATTGTAGCTACGGCAGTGGTAATGCTAGATTTTTTCTGCGTACCATATCCTACTAAAACTACTTCGTCGAGTTCGGCACTGTCGGCCTCCATCGTTATCGTATAGGTATTTGCGCTACCTACGGCTTGTGTAATCGATTTCATACCGAGGTATGAAAAAAGCAGTACTTCTCCTTCTGAAGCTTGAAGACTGAAGTTTCCGTCAAAATCGGTTTGTGTTCCACGTTGAGTGCCTTGCACCAAAACGTTTACTCCCGGTAAGGGCATTCCTTGTGCATCAGTAACGGTTCCGCTCACTGACTTTTCTTGTGCCCAAGCTAAGCCTGTGAAACACAGTATGCTTAAGCACGTCAGAATCCATTTGTTCAATTGTTTCATATTTTAAATAATTTGAGAGAATACTATATGAATTGATAAGTATTGCGTTAAAATTATGCTATTACAACGTTGTAGCTGTCCTGTACTTACCGTGCTGTGGTGTCCTGTACATTACGAATTTGTGCAATAAGTAATGGTTTTCACAGGACGGCACAGGATAGCAAATGCTTCTTGAACTTCTAATTTTAGCCTAACTTGAAACACTTTGCAATGCATTGTATTTTCAATTTTCAACACTCTTTTATGCGATTTTCTCTTTTTTCCACAGTGGTGGGTTGCTTATTGTTTTTTAGCTGTCAACATCAGGACACCCAAGCGGTCGCTACTGATGCTGCTCTTTGGCCAGAACTGACACAAACCGCTAAGCCCTGGACGCGCTGGTGGTGGATGGGAAGCGCGGTAGATAAACCTAATATTAAAGAACATCTAATCGCTTTTGAAAAAGCCGGACTGGGCGGCGTAGAGATCACACCTATATATGGAGCTAAAGGCGAAGAAGAACAATTTCTCGAGTTTCTTTCTCCGGAATATTTAGAGCTTTTAGATTATACAATTACTACTGCAGACAGCCTGGGGCTTGGTGTAGATATGGTTTTGGGTACCGGATGGCCTTATGGAGGCCCTCAGGTAGAGCGTGAATTCGCCGCGACCAAATTGGTTGTTCAAAAGTACATACTCAAGCAAGGCGAGGTCTTTGATCAAGAATTAAAGCCGGATGCTAAAGAACGACAGCCAGCGTCCCTGAGTGCTGTGCTGGCTTATGATACTAAGGGTAATTTTAAAGATCTAACTGAAGAAGTGCGTGAAGGAAAACTTAGCTGGACTCCTAAAGATGCTGCTTACACGGTGTATGCTTTGTTTACCGGCAAAACCGGGCAGCAAGTAAAGCGGGCAGCTCCGGGAGGTGCCGGCTATACCTTAGATCATTACTCTAAAGAGGCATTTGAAGATTATGTACAACCTTATGATACAGCATTTTCCGAAATTCAAGGGCATCTGCGCGCGATTTTTAACGACAGCTATGAAGTTTATGGTACCGACTTTACACCGAAGTTTTTTGATTTTTTTAAACAATGGCGGGGTTATGACCTTAAACCTCACATCAATCTTTTATTGAGTGATAGCGATAACGATTTAGGAAATCGCGTTAAGAGCGATTATCGCGAAACACTGTCTGATTTACTCCTGCATCAATTCAATGAGCCTTGGACTGACTGGTCTAACCAGCACGGATTTAAAACCAAATTACAAGCCCACGGCTCGCCGGGGAATCTTATTGATCTTTATGCTTCGGCAGATATCCCGGAGTGTGAGACTTTTGGTTCGATGCCTTTTGATATTAAAGGGTTTAGACGTGAGGAAGAAAATATTCGTACGGGCGATGCAGATCCCGTGATGCTCAAATTCTCTTCTTCGGCAGGTCATATCGCCGGGAAGCCCCTCATTTCCTCAGAAACTTTTACCTGGCTCAGAGAGCATTTTAAAACAGCCTTGTCTCAGGCAAAGCCCGAGGCGGAAGAATTACTGCTTAATGGCGTGAATCATATTTTCTTACACGGCTCTACCTATTCCCCGGAGCGCGCCGGTTGGCCGGGCTGGAAGTTCTATGCCTCGGTAAATTTTAGTCCGAAGAATACCATCTGGAAAGATGCTTCGGCATTGTTTGGCTACCTCGGCAATGTGCAATCGGTTTTACAAGAAGGAAAAGCAGATAACGAGACTTTGTTGTATTGGCCTATTTATGACCAATACAACAGTTATAAGGATGGGAATTTATTTTTTCAGTTTAAGATCCATTCTTTAAATGAGTGGTTGCTTGACACGCCGTTCTATGAGACCACAAACACCTTGATGGATAAGGGCTACGGAGTAGATTTTCTGTCGGATGCTTTTCTAAAACAAGCTAAAGTAGAAAATGGCAACATCGTTTTACCCGGCGGAACTTATAAAGCTTTGGTGATTCCTGATTGCGAGTTTATGCCGTTAGCCAGTTTAGAAAAACTGGTAGCACTTAAAAACGCCGGAGCTTCTGTGATCTTTACCGGTTTACCAGAAAGCGTTCCCGGATATTTTGAATATGAACAACAAACTGCAGCACTTCGAGACCTGATCGCTAAAAATAATCTAGCCATTACTGCTTTAGAATCAGGTTTACGTGCAGCGGAAGTACATCCTGAAACCTTAGTAGGATCGGGATTGAAATTCATCAGAAGAGCTGAAGGCAATTCTAAGATTTACTATTTGGTCAATCATACTTCAGAAGCTATTGATACCTATATCCCGTTATCAGGCACGGTTGATAATGCCGTGCTTTTAGATCCGCTTACGCGAAAAGTGGGTACGGCAGCTGTCCGTAACACAGAAGGGCAGGCTGAGGTTAAAGTGCAAATAGCTTCGGGGGATGCGTTGATCTTAAAAACCAATTGGAGCTTGCCAGAAGAACACTGGGCGTATACGACGCCGATGGCTGAAGGAATTCCGCTAAAAACCGAATGGAACATCAACTTTGAAGAAGGTGGACCTGTGCTTCCGGAAGCTGCGACTTTGAGTAGTTTAAAATCCTGGACGACACTTGGCGCAGATGCTGAGCATTTTTCAGGTACTGCAAGCTATACCACCACGTTTACTAAACCGGAAACCGAAGCAGATACTTGGCAACTTGATCTGGGAGATGTGAGAGAAAGTGCTGCGGTGTGGCTCAACGATAATTATATTGGTACTGCCTGGTCGACGCCATACCATTTGGATCTTGGTGCCTTACAAGCAGGAGAAAACACCTTGACCATCAAAGTGACCAATCTAGCAGCAAACCGACTGCGCGCTAAAGAATTGCGCGGGGAAGAGTGGAAGACTTTTTACGAGATCAATATGGTAAATAAAGATTATAAACCTTTTGATGCCACCGTGTGGGAACCCACACCTTCAGGACTTTTAGGGCCTGTTCAATTGGTGCCATTGGCTATAGAAACAAAATAATTCACGAGATATAAAACGAATATAGATGAGAAAACTACTGGTTTTAGCTGTTTTGGCAGCATTCAACTTTAATTGTGCGGCGCAGCAACAAATCAATCGGGATGATGTGCTCGCAAAAATGGAACTTGCCAATGCGTATTTTATGAAAAAATGGCCTGATGTAGGCAAAACCATCATCACCAATAAAGAACGCCCGAGTAACATTTGGACGCGCGGCGTGTATTATGAAGGTTTGATGGCTTTGCACGAGATCTACCCTAAAAAAGAATATTATCAATATGCTTTAGATTGGGCCGATTTTCATCAGTGGGGTTTCCGCAGTGGAAATGAAACCCGTAATGCAGATGATTATGATGCAGCGCAGACCTACATTGATTTGTACAATTTGCAACCTAATCCTGAAAAGCTGAAGAACACCAGAGCCTGTATGCAAAAGTTTTTGGTAACACCACAAAACGGCGATTGGGATTGGATCGATGCCATCCAAATGGGAATGCCGGTTTTTGCTAAAATGGGCGTACTAGAAAATGATGCGCGCTATTTTGAAAAGATGTACGAGATGTATATGGAAAGCCGCAACGTTATTGGTGAAAAGGGTTTGTTCAATCCGGAAGACGGTCTGTGGTGGCGTGATGCAGATTTTGATCCGCCGTACACTGAGCCTAATGGAGAAGACTCGTATTGGAGTCGTGGTAATGGTTGGGTGATCGCTGCGTTGGCAAAGACGCTTTCGATCATTCCTGAAGATGCTCCGCACCGCGATCAGTATATTGAAGACTTGCAGGCGATGGCCGAAGCCCTTGTAAAAGTACAGCGCGAAGATGGGTTTTGGAATGTGAGTTTGCACGACCCAACACATTTTGGAGGGAAAGAAACTTCGGGTACGGCTTTATTTGTCTACGGAATCGCTTACGGAATCAACAACGATTTATTAGACCGTGAAGAATACCTGCCGGTAATTACTAAAGCTTGGAATGCGATGGTCTCGGAATCGCTTCACGAAAATGGCTTTTTAGGTTGGTTACAATCTACCGGAAAAGAACCTAAGGACGGGCAGCCGCTATCTTATGAGAAGATCCCTGATTTTGAAGACTATGGTTTGGGGTGCTTTCTGTTGGCAGGAGCCGAATTGTACCGTTTAGAATACTAGAATTTAAGGGATGTCTAAACGCTTAAAAAATATACTTATGCTACTAGGCTTTGCAGTTACGCTGCAAAGCCTTTTTGCACAGCGCCAAACCTATAATTTCAATAGCGATTGGCAGTTTAAAACCGGTGAGATCGAAGGTGCTGAGGCTACCTCTTTTGACACCGAAGGCTGGACGAAGGTAACATTGCCGCACGCGTACAATCAAGAGGAGGCCTTTTTAAAAGCCATTGATGAGCACAGCACGGGAATCGTATGGTACCGTAAAAATTTTGTACTTCCGGAAGCGGCAAAGGGACAAAAGATCTTTTTAGAATTTGAAGGCATACGCCAAGGCGGAACTATTTATGTAAACGGAAAGCAAGTAGGATTGCACGAAAACGGGGTGATGGCTTTTGGTTTAGATCTTAGCGATATCGTTGTATTTGACGGAAAGGAGAATTCTATTGCCTTGCGTATAGACAATGATTGGCATTACCGACAGCGCAGTACCAATGCAACCTATAGGTGGAATAATATCAATTTTAATGCAAACTATGGCGGGATTCCTAAAAATGTATTCATGCACATTACAGATAACTTATATCAAACGCTTCCGCTGTATTCAAATCTTGAAACTACGGGAGTTTATGTCTATGCTACGGCTTTTGATATTCCACAGGCAGCGGCTACCATTCACGTAGAATCTGAAGTAAAAAACGAATATGACACATCTAAAACTTTTCAATTTTCAGTGGCTGTTTTTGACCTGAATAATAAAAGGATTGCTGAATTTTCGGGAGCGGAAACAAGCCTTAAACCGGGGGAGCGCACTATAGTTTCCGCAGCAAAACGTCTCAATGATTTGAATTTCTGGAGTTGGGGTTACGGGTATTTGTATACGGTTAAATCGATGTTGAAAGTTGATGGTAACGTCATTGATGAAGTCAGTACCAAAACCGGTTTTAGAAAGACCGAATTCAAAGAAGGAAAAGTTTATCTCAACGATCGCGTATTGCAAATGAAAGGCTATGCCCAGCGCACCAGTAATGAGTGGCCGGCGATCGGGATGTCTGTCCCGGCGTGGTTGAGTGATTTCAGCAATCGTATGATCGTCGAAGGCAACGGGAATCTTGTGCGCTGGATGCACGTCACCCCGTGGAAACAGGATATCGAGTCTTGCGATCGCGTGGGCCTGCTCCAAGCGATGCCTGCCGGGGATGCCGAAAAAGATTCTCAGGGAGACCATTGGAAACAACGAACCAACCTGATGCGTGACGCGATAATCTACAACCGAAATAATCCCAGTATCGTGTTTTATGAAAGCGGGAATGAGTCCATTAGTGAGGCGCATATGGCCGAGATGAAAAGCTTACGCGATACCTACGACCCCTATGGCGGGCGTGCTATTGGTTCGCGTGAAATGCTAGATAGCCGTGAAGCAGAATATGGTGGCGAGATGCTTTACATCAATAAAAGTGCAGGAATCCCGATGTGGGCTACTGAGTACAGTCGGGATGAAGGGATGCGCAAATATTGGGATGAGTTTTCACCACCTTTTCATAAAGAAGGCGATGGACCTTTGTACAAAGGTGAACCGGCAACGTCTTACAATCACAATCAGGATCGGCACGCGATCGAGGATGTTATTCGCTGGCATGATTATTATGAAGCCCGCCCGGGAACCGGTCACCGCGTGAGTTCGGGGGGTGTGAATATTATTTTTTCAGACTCCAACACGCATTATCGCGGGGAACAAAATTACCGTACGAGTGGGGAAGTAGATCCGATGCGTATTCCTAAAGACGGCTATTTTGCACATCAGGTGATGTGGAATGGCTGGGTAGATACAGAAGAGCACGGCACGTATATGTTGGGGCATTGGAATTATCAACCCGGCACACAAAAAGATTTTTATGTGGTTTCTACCGGCGAAAAAGTCGAACTTTTTATCAACGGAACGTCGCAAGGCTTTGGTAAGAAAGCTTACAGTTTTCTGTTTACGTTTGAAAATCTAAGGTTTGAAACCGGTAGTGTCAAAGCCGTGAGCTATGATGCCGAAGGAAGGATCCTGAGCACAGCAGAAAAGACCACCGCAGGAACACCACATAGCATACGATTGAAGCGTTTAGAAGCACAACTTCCATTTAAAGCTGATGGTGCAGATGTTGCGCTTTTTGAAGTGGAAGTGGTAGATAAAGACGGGCAGCGTTGTCCGCTTGATAATTCAAAAATCGAATTTGAACTGGATGGTCCGGCAATCTGGCTGGGAGGAATTGCAGGTGGTCCTGATAATTACATTCAGTCGAAAGTGCTTCCGGTTGAAAATGGTGTAAATCGCGTGATGATTCAATCTACGACGCAGGCCGGGAGCATCAAGATTAAAGCTAAAGCTTCCGGAATCAAAAATGCTTCTATACAATTGGATTCCGAAGCATTTGAAACCCAAAACGGACTGGCAAGCGTACTCCCCGGTACAGATCTGCCTTCGTATCTCGACCGTGGCCCAACACCCAAAACACCTTCTTTTTCGTGGAAACGTAAACCGGTGTTTATTCGTTCGGCGCGAACCGCTAATGAAGAAGATGAGCCGTATCTGAGTTATGATGATAACGAACTCACCGAATGGCGCAATGACGGTCAAGAAAAAACCGGTTGGATCACCTATACTTTTGCCAAGGAGGCCGAGGTCAATGAGTGTGTGATTAAATTGACCGGTTGGCGCAGAAAAAAATATCCTTTACGTATTTTAGCAGGGGATGAAGTCCTCTTTGAGGGCGAGTCCTGGCAAAGTCTTGGGTATATCACCATTCCTCTGAAAACAGTAAAAACAGATGAGATCACGGTGCAGTTGGCCGGAGCTCAAACGGAGGAAGATGGGTTTAACGATATTGTTGAGGTTGATCCTGATAAAGAACTTGATTTATTTAAAGACGATAAAGCGGCAGCAGCCAAAGGGCAGTTGCGTATAGTAGAAATAGAATTTTATGAAGAATTATAAATCCGTTTATTCGGTATTCGTATGGGCTTTAGGCTTTAGTTTCGTTAGTATGAATAGTCTTCACGCACAAAAGGAAGTCAAACTTTGGGAAAGCGGAGTTCCTAATAGTAAAACCGATGCAGCCTATCAAGAAGTACAACACGCTGATAACGGGCAGGTGTATGGTGTAGATAAGGTTACCGATCCTACCTTGACCATTTACGAGCCCGAAGCCGTCAAGGCCAACGGAACTGCCGTGGTCATTTGTCCGGGTGGTGGTTATGGGCATCTCGCGATTGATAAAGAAGGCTACAAGCTTGCTGCCTGGTTTGCAGAACAAGGCGTAACCGGTTTTGTATTGAAATACAGATTGCCAAGCGATGCGATTATGGAAGATAAAAGCATAGGGCCACTACAGGATGTGCAACGGGCCATTCGCTATGTGCGCGAGCAGGCTTCTTCTTACGGCATTGATACTTCAAAAGTGGGAATCATGGGCTTTTCTGCGGGAGGGCATTTGGCGTCAACCGCAGCTACGCATTATGCTGATAAGGTTTATGATGCCACCGAAGGCATTTCCGCAAAACCCGATTTTTCGGTATTGATCTATCCCGTGATCAGTATGCAAAATGGTATTACGCATCAGGGTTCTAAGGATAATTTATTAGGGAAGAAAGCCTCCAGAGGCGCTGCGTATGCGTATAGCGGCGAGTATCAGGTAACGCCCGAAACCCCGATGGCTTTTCTGGCGCACGCCACCGATGATTATGCGGTTCCTGTAGAAAACAGCATTAACTACTACTTAGCATTGAAAGATGCCGGAGTTCCTGCGGAAATGCATTTATACGAAGATGGCGGCCACGGTTTTGGAATGGGGCGCACCCACACGGCCGATTCCTGGCCTGCGGCTTTGAGTTTATGGATGAAAAAGCACGATTTGATTTCAAATTAAAATTACTCGTGCAAATTTTAACCGGCCTATTGAAAATCTAGCGTAAAATTTGAAGTGAAGAGGTCGTGAAATTTTAGACTGTTTGAGCAAAACGAATTTTTTATGTTATCTACAATGCTTCAAGCGAGTTTCTAAAATTTAGACCTCAAGCAATAAATTTAGCTAGAGTTTCATAAGCCTAGATTTTTTTGGTTCGTTTTTTCATCGATGGAAAAAATGAACATTAATGTTTAAAGTTATGACTCGATTCTTTTCAATTCTGATATTACTATGCTGTTTGTTTTCCTGTAAAGCTCAAGATCCAGCTTATATTTTCACCTATTTTAAAGGAAATGGAGAAGACGGTTTGCATTTAGCCTATAGCACTGATGCTTTACATTGGCAGTCGTTGAATGATGACCAATCGATTCTTACGCCTGAAGTTGGCGAGCAAAAATTAATGCGCGATCCTGCAGTGATCAAAGGTGGCGACGGCGTCTATCATATGGTTTGGACCACCGGTTGGACGGAACGTGGAATTGGTTATGCTTCTTCTAAAGATTTGATCAACTGGTCTGAGCAGCAACTCATCCCGGTGATGCAACACGAGGAAACCGCACGCAACTGTTGGGCTCCGGAAATTACCTATAATGCGCAAAACGATGAATATATGATCTACTGGGCGACCACCATCCCCGGCCTTTTTCCGGAAACGCAATCTGAAAAAGATGCCGGTTACAATCACAGAATGTATTATACCATCACCAAAGATTTTAAAGCGTTTACCACGGCTAAAGTCTTATACGAACCCGGTTTTAACTCGATAGATGCAACGATTCAATGGGATGGTGAAAAGTATGTGATGTTCTTAAAAGATGAAACCCGCGAACCTGCGCGTAAGAACTTGAAAGTAGCTACAGCACAACATTTAACCGGACCTTATTCTGAAGCGAGTGCTCCCATTACCGGTAAGTATTGGGCAGAAGGTCCTACCGCTATTCAGAAGGATGGCAAGTGGTTGGTGTATTTTGATAAATATACAGAACATCAATACGGCGCTGTACAATCAACCGACTTAAAAAATTGGACTGATATTTCTGATCAGGTTTCTTTTCCTGACGGAATACGTCACGGTACAGCGATACAGGTTTCTACTGAAGAATTGAAAGCAATTCAGGAGGCGTTTCTCGATAAATGATATTTATAAGTACAAGCACGCGATGCAATTGCGCGCTTATACTTAGGTTTTTTGAATCGTCATGCTGAACTTGTTTCAGCATCTCACTAAAGTTGCTTTCACAAATTAACTCCGTCTCCGCGTCGCTTTTCCTCCTATCTTTTGAAACTTTTTGCAACTATGAATTGATTTGCGTCGTAATGCGACTTAAAAAAACGGTTTCAAGCCTTCCCATTTTACGTTCCAGCTGCCGTCTTTTGGGAAACCGGGATTTTTAGTTTCGGCACCATCCCAACCCGCGCACATCATCGCCACCGCAGTAAGCAAACCGCCGTTACCGGGCATATACAGCGTTAAGCGTTCTTCTTGATAATTGTGACCATTTTTAAGATAGGTGTTGGTTTGTACATCCATAAACAAGGCATCTACAGCCTTTTCAGGCATTCCCAATCGCGCAGCGGTCATTGCAGTCATCGGAAAATCCCAGCCCCAGGTATCTTCCCAAGTCCATACTTCCCAAACTTTATCAAACGTATTGCGCATCGTAGCCTTGTTGAGTAAAGGCGTTTCCGGTAACATTCCATAAGCCCCAAAAACCGAAGGATGATCAGTTAAAAACTCGGGGTTGGTGTAGGAATCTGTGGCGCTTTCCGTGGCCAAATAATAATCTTCCTGAACCGGCAAATCCGAAAGTTTTTCCAGAACCTCCGTCCATTGCTCAAGAACCGGTTCGCCTGCTCGTTCTTTCCATGCTGAAGCAGTTTTGAGTGCCCAATTCCAATACGCGAGTTCGTAGGTTGGATTGAAGGTTTCGGTCTTTTCAAATCGCTCCTGCGCAGGAATTACCGGTGGTCCCAATACATAACGATCATTTTCTTTATCATAATCGGGAAACGAAGCCATAAATTCCGCGGTAGCAAACACCCGTTCTTTGTATTTGTTGAGTGTTGCTGCGCTAGAATCGTCGCGGTAAAGTAGCTCGGCAAAGGTGATGAAATGCGGTTGTTGCCAAACCAGAAAAGCACCTACAGATGAAGGACCTTCATCTCCGTACGGATCGGTCATTTTTTGCCACCTCGCACCTTTGAATCCTTGACGTTCCGCCAGGGCTTTAGCATTCTCAAAAGCACTTTCATACCAGTTTAAGGTGTTTTTTAAATATTGAGGTCTGCCCCAAAGTGCGTAGTGAACCCCGTGCCACCAATGCATTTCCAAATGCGGCTTTCCATACCAACTGTTATACGTAAGTCCGGTTTCTTGCGGTGGCATTTTTCCTGCAGTTTGCGCTTTCGTCAAGTATTGGGAGAGCACCACACGACGCTCGAGTTCATTTGCTCGCGGATTGGTACTTCCTGAGAAATCTACGATTCCGCCATCAGACCAATAATTTTCCCAAGCTGTTGCGCTATTTTTAAAAATGGTTTCGGTAGTATTTTTTCCTTTCGGTTCGGTATCCGCAAACGTGCAGGTTAATGCGATTTGGTTTCCTGTAGGTTCCACAAGAAAATAGTGTGCTTCCTTTTCAGAAACTGTAGCCGTTCCTTCCCAATTTAGAGCAACTTTATAGTTCAGTGAATCCAACTGACGTTCGATCAGGGCAGAAGTATCATCTTGCGCTGCTATACTGCTTTTATAATGTTTTGGATTTTTCCACTGCGTGCCATAATCGGTCCAGGCAGCGGTAGGAGCCGCAAAACGCAGGCGTATTTTAAGTTGGCCACTTGCAATTAAGGCTGAATTTACTTTAACGGCAATCGCGTCACTATCTGGAGCGCTGGCGGTTTTCACTTTCACAGGAATACCTTCTACAGTGAACGAACTGGTGAGCTGGCCCGTCCATAAATCTAAGGTTTGATCCATGTCGCTGAGGTCTTCCGGTTTAACTGGAGTTCCATCCTTTTTGGTGAGTTCAAACCCCAGATTTCCTAAATGTACCCGATGCGGATTTGACCGGAAAAATTCAACGGCTTCCTTGGCATGTTGCGGGCTTTTTATCTGGGTGGCATACGATACTTTTCTTCCGTTTTGATCATAGTCTTTTAAGGTTTCTTCAAACGAATAGCCTTGATCGTTGGGCTTTGCATTCCAACCCCACTCAGACAAGGTTCCTAAAGGGATTCCTCTTTGATAATATTCCGGAAAGCTTTGCAACCCCGTGACATCTGTTGTAAACGCAAAAGCACCGTTGCCCACGGTTAACGAAGCAAGCGTATCTACTTCAGAAATGTGCACGTTATGCCTGGTAACGACTGCTTTTCGATCTATAGCGTTATCTGCGGTTTTCTCTTTATGTTCTTCTTTTTTGCATCCGTAGAGGCTAAAGGCCAAAACGATCGAGGTGATCCAGAATGTGTTCTTCATCTTCTTATGGTTTCAATAATGTGATACTCATCAGCCCGATGATCACATCATTCGCCAGAGCTTCGAGCGTTAGTTTTTCTAGTGTTTTTTGTGGGTTGAGCGGAAGGTCGAGAACCGTTCCTGCGCCGCCATCAATTCCGTAATTGGTAAAGCCGTGAATGTTGATATAGTCTTTAAAATCACGTGTGATCTCTCCGGTTTTAAAAATGACCCGAGGTGGTTTGGGCGCGCCGGTAGTAAACGCATAACCATCGGTATAATAATCCTGCTCGATAGGCCACCAGTTTTCAGGGTTTTTAAGTTCTAAAACCGCCGTAGTTCCATCGGTATAGGTGACAGTTACTATACCATTCACCAGTTGGGTTTGCATCGGGTTGGTGGTTCCAGCCATCAGCAAATAGGCGTGGGATGCCTTGCCTTTAAGCGGAATAGTGATCGAATCGGGATAGTTGTTCCATTTTGAGGTGAGTGCGATATTGAGCGCATCTTCTTCTGAAGGTGTTGCGTAAAGGATTCCATTAGATCCCTTAAGAATTCCGGATTTGGAAGCCTTGCGAAGTCCGGTATCATCAAGATATATATCCTCAGCGACATTGGGATAACACCAATTGCCAACGCCGGTAGTAGGGAGTTGCAGGGTAGGAGATTGGGGGCGCGGACTCAAATACTTCTGCTGAAATACTTCGTCTACCCGTGCATTAAAAAAGCTACTGATGTTTGGCATCGATTGCTGCTTTCTGCTGGAGTTTGGAATATCCCAATTGGTAAATGGTAGCTGAATTTTTTCTCCGGAAGCAAAGCTCAGCTCAAGCAGATTTGTTCCCGGAAAGCATTCTGTCAGTGCCAATATTATGGTTGCTGATTCTCTAGCTTTGAAACGTATCTGTTGCGTAGCTGTATGGTTGATCTCTAAATCACTGGAAACCTGTGCATCGGTATTATTTTGAATAGTAATCGCCAAATGGTCGTTTTCCAGTTGTGTAGATAGGATTTGAAATTTCGGTTTTACTTCAATTTCTATCGGTTGCCACCACGTCACGTCGTTTTGTTTCAGCTTTACAAAAAGCATCTTGTGTCCCGTTTCAGAATCGATTTGCCCGGTCAATTGATGCTTTGTATGTTGTGGATTAGCCAAAACCTGCTGCGGATCTTTAAGTTCAAGTAGTTCAGCTTTATTTGATTTGAGTACAAAAGCTGCTCCTTGCGTATAAAAAGCGTTGCTCTGAAGTTTTTCAGGCGTAGTGCCTTCAGTAGTGACCTGAATCGTATAGTTTTTATGAATCCCTGCCGGAATTAAAATTTTCGGTTTACCGATGGCTTCAGCGACCAGTTGATAATTCACCGAATTTCCATTGACTATAACCGCTTTGATAGTAGTGGTATTGAGGCTCAATTCCAGCTCCAGATCCACATCAGTTTTAAATTTATTAGTAATCGTATAGGTTATGGTGTTTTCTGTTTTTTTGAAAGCAACATCAAGGTCAGGAAGATTGAGGCTGGCGTGATCCCATTCTTCTGGAAAGCCCGGTTTGATTTTCAGTTTGTGTTCCAAAAGATTGGGTTGAATACCAAAAAGTCCTTCTATCAATGCCCGGGAAGCTACCCCAATCGGGTCGGCAAAATCCCGATACAATTCCCCTCGAATCGCATCATAAAAGGATAACTGCTGAAAGCCACCCGGTGATGCGCCTAAATACATACTCTCCACCAAAGCACTTTCAAAAAGTTTATAACCTGCTTCGGGATTTCCACCCTGCCAGAAGGCCAGTGCAGTGTTGAGGTTTTCAGCAAGTGCTACATTGTTTACAGACCAAGTGTAGGGTTGCCAGTTTGTGGTGGAAACCAATTCGAGATCTTTGTGTGGAAGTCCTTCTGCCTGCACCGGAATATGCGGAATTTCCTTTTGAATATACTGTAAGGCTTGTTGCTGCTGAAATGCATCCGGCACGCCCTTATCGATGGCGTGATACACCGTCCAAATCCCGGGAGACGTGTGAAGCAATTTATTTCCCAAAGCATCTTGGTATTCGGCATACACCCCTTGATCCGGAAGCCATAATTTTTGCTGAATGGCTGTTTTTATCTTTTCGGCTTCATCTAAATAGGCTTGCGGATCTTTACCTAAACGTGCCGCCAGCTTTGCCGCTAAAGTATTCGCGCGATAATTATATGCCGAAGTATACGTGACCGCACCGCCACTGTATTGCAACGCGTCGCTTGCCCAGATGGCCGCATAAGCATCGTACAAACCATCATCGTTGGTGTCGTAGTTGCGCTTTTCCCAAGCCAAATGCCGCTCGATCACCGGAAAGATTTCCTCTAAAAATTCGGGATCCTCGTTCCAGTTGAAATAGGTAAGGAGCTGGTCTATAAAAACCAGATTCATATCATAGTGATGGGCGCGATCATTGCGGTTGGGATGTCTACTGATATAACCTTTACTGAACATCGCCGTGCCCAAAACCTCTTTTTGTCGGGCAAAATTACGACTGCTGTCAAGTACCACAGGTCCGCGTTCGGGTTCGAGCACTTGAGAATTTCCGTAGCTTTTAAAATGGGTTTTTGCGCGATCGTGCCAACCTAACAAATCTGCATTGTAGGCCCCACGCCATGCGTTGAGGTGCATCCGCCAGGCTACGGCACCGTGTAAAAAAGCGGGATTCTCCCAAATCGCATCTGCCCCTGTAGCCAGTGCACCACCTAAGGTATTGAGGTACGAATCAGGAGTATTCAGTTTAATTCTGTTTGCTAAGGTATCTGCTTTGAACCTTGCTTTTTTAAAGGCTGAAGCACTGCTTAATACTTTATCAGAAGTATCATCTGTCGTATGCTCAATGTTCCAATAATAGGTTTGCTCAGCTGATCGTTCAACCGTTCCATAAATGACAGGAAGAGAATCTAATGTAGCTTGTTGAAGTGCCTTAGGGTTTTGAATAGCGTGAGCACTGCCGAGATTCAATTGCCCTTTAGGAACAATTGCGGTTAGCGTTTTTTTATTGGTCTGACTTTTTGCATCCCAGTTGAACTGAAGGGTAAATCCGTTTTCTTTGAGATCATAAGAATTGTGCCGGGCATATTCCGGTTGTAGATAAAATACTGATTCCGGATCCGCGCCGATATCGCCATCACGATGGAATTTCTTTCCGCTTGCACCGCCAAAAAGCCAATGAAGAGCAACAGCCTTGGGAATATTATGTTCTTCAACCTTTAAAAGAAATCCTTCGGTTTCTGCTGAAGCCAAAACACTAAGTTTTAAAAATCCGTTGCCTAAGAGTGCATCACGAATTTCGTACTCCATCATTCCGGGAATGTATTTGGTTGTAATGCTGTCGGCTTCAGTGATCCATTTGGATTCTATTTCCTTAGATATTCCCAGTTTGAAATTTCCACCCATTCCGGGCAGGTATAATGCAAATTCCGGCAGGTCACCGGTTTCTAATCTAAAACCGGTATTGGTACCGTATAGTGCTCGATTGAATTTTCGAGAACCATTAACCAGAACAAAAGCGTTTCCTTCCGGTTTGTAATGAATTGTTCTTGGTTTGTTATGCCAATATTCCTGTTTTTGCTGGCCGAGTCCTGACCAGGTAAAGCCTATTAAAAACAGAATAAAGAGTGGTTTTAAAAAACGTTTGGTGTTACTGGCGTACATCTCGTTCAGTCTATAGTTTCCGGAATCAATTTTATGTTTGGTTTTGGAGCTTTTTTCATTCCATAGCCCATATAAAAACCGGTATGCGGCGGCTGATTGTAGCCTACATTTTGCCAAGCGATGCTCAAGCGG
Organism: Leeuwenhoekiella palythoae; assembly: GCF_020310025.1. Lineage (GTDB taxonomy): Bacteria > Bacteroidota > Bacteroidia > Flavobacteriales > Flavobacteriaceae > Leeuwenhoekiella > Leeuwenhoekiella palythoae. The sequence continues at coordinate 642,212 of NZ_CP084318.1, read as the reverse complement.
TATTGTGGGTCGTGCATCAACGTATACATACGGTGCGTGGTAGGAATGGTTGTGGAGTAGATGCGCATCTCGTCACCCTCTTTACTTGGGAGGAGTAATTCTTCACGCCAATCTCCTAGAATATCAGCACTTAGGGAAGGTGTCGCTTTACTCCCTTTAGACCACGTAGCACCATCGGCATTGAATAGCATTCCTTTTCCATATTTAGCAATGTAGGTACGGTCTAAAAGTTCGCGGCTAAAATCGCCATCCCACCAGATCAGGAAGTTGGCAGAGCGCGGAGCTTTACCAATTGCATTTCCTTTAATGTCGTGTAAGTCTCGGGAACCCAGCCACCACATTTGTGCACCTACGCGGGTAGTGTCTATATTGGCTGCTACACCGCGACCAATATCGCGATTGGGTTCGGCGGTGTATAAAACGGTTCCATCTTTTATAGAAAAGAGCGCAATTCCCGGACCTTCCGTTCCGTTTTCGATCTCGTGAATTCCAAAACGTTCTAAGCCGGGAACATCGGGGTCCAGATCACTTACGTGAATCGCGTCGCCGTGTCTAAAACCGGTGGAATACATTCCTGTGCCGTCATCATCAACAGCCATTGCGCCGAAGATGATTTCATCTTTACCATCACCATCAGCATCTGCAACCGATAGGTTATGATTTCCTTGCCCTGAATACGGATTTTCTCGGTTCTCACTGTCAAATACCCAACGAGAGCTGATCTCACCCTTTTTAAAATCAAAAGCAGCAAGCACGGTGCGACCATAATAACCGCGTCCCATCACAAAACTAGGATGAATTCCGTCTAGATAGGCCACACAAGCGGTAAAGCGATCTACGCGATTTCCGGTATTGTCATTGCCCCCGTTTCCACCGTGACCACCCCATTTGCTGATGTCGCCTCGCGGCGCAATATAATCGGTAGTAGCAAGTGCTTTCCCGGTTTGACCGTCAAAAACGGTGAGATATTCGGGCCCTTTTATGATCTTTCCGTAGGTTCTACTTTTTTCATCAATATCGCGCCAGTCGGCTTCCGGATCGCCTATGACATTTCCTAATGCATCAGTGGTACCGTCTGCTGTTTTGCAGACCATTTCGGCTTTGCCATCACTGTCAAAATCGTAGACTAAAAACTGTGTATAATGTGCTCCTTCCCGAATGTTTTTTCCGAGGTTGATTTCCCATAACAATTCGCCAGACAACTCGTAGGCCTGAAAAATAGGGTCGTCTGTTAGTCCGCGATGGGAGTTGTCGTGCCCTCTTCCCATCTGATGAATAACCAACTCGTACTGCCCATCTCCGTCAAGGTCTGCTGTGCTGGCATCCCCGGGAGCGTAACCTTCAGGAGTTTGCAGCGGAATACTTAGATAAGGTTTGTACTCAGCATTTGCCGCAATACTGAACGTACCGGGCTCCTTGGATTCTTTTCCGTTTACAACCGAAGTCACAAACCAGGTGTTTTTTTTAGACCAATCTACTTCTGCATCAATAAAAAATGTACCGCCAGAAATAGATGCTGTATTCAGTTTTTGAGGTGTTTCCTCGCCGGTCTGGCGGTACAAATTAAAATGAAGTTCGTCGGGGTCTGTACCTAAAACCCGCCAACTGACTACAGCAGTTTGATCTTCTTGCAGAATGACCACCACGCCACGGTCTAAGTGCTCCATAAGACGTTGTGCAATGCAGGTTTGAGATAGACAGAGTAAAACAATGATTAGACCGTATTTTTTAAATCGAAAGCTCATAATTAAGGTGTTTCCTGTGGTTGAAAGGTGTAGGGTAAGGACTGGTGTTTTGCGCTAATCGTGAAATAATCGGGCAGTACGCCGGGATCAATTATAAACAGTTTTAACTGATATTTTCCGGGATTGAGTTTTTGAAGGTTTACTGAAGCGCGCGCCTGATTACGCAAGACGTTGGTCTTCCAGTTTTCGTTTCTTCCTTTTGTTTTAAAATCGATAATTTGTACGGGTTGATCGTCCCATTGAACGCCAATTTGCAACTGCTGTTCACCCGTGATTGGGTGATTGGGAACAGCGGTAAGCGTAAGGACAGCGACTTCAAGATTTTGCTCAAGATTGATATCATAATGCAAAACCGGGTTGCCTGTAAAATCTGTATCTGAATACGCTTTTTGAGTAACAGGCGTGAGTTGTAATGCAGTTTTAGAGTACCCCAAACCTGTTAATTCCTGCGGAAAGCCTTCTTCAAAATTTGCTGCATCAGAAAAGTCAGCCACCTTCCTTGAGATCACGGGCTTTGAATATTTCTGAATTACATCTTCATCAGCAAGTACGGCATCGGGTGCTTTGTAAACCGGTAAACCGCGTGGCGCACTGTGCATCATTTTATTCCATTTACCATCAGCGATCTGAGTGTTGTACTTTTTAGTGAGCTCCTGAATCTGCTGTTGTTTTAGCGCGATGGAATCCTGATAGTTTTGCATTAATTCTGGTTTTTGTTTCGCATTAAAACTCGCTAAATCCCGATATAAATATTTTTGATTCATTGCTGAAGCGCCCAAAATAGGGTAGGCCACAAGCTGAAACCAGGCGTCTTGCTGCGCATCGTCTATTTTATGGGTGAGCGCATCAACCTCTTGTTCCAAGTGTTGATAAGCAGCACGTCGTTGTGGATTTTCTTCTTCTAAACTAAATTCTGTCAAATGTGTAGGACGTGTAGGTTCGGTTTGACTCCATCCCATAAATTCAGGTTTTCTGAGCCAGGCGAGGTCATAATAGGTTTCACGCAGGCTGCTAATTTCGGCTCCTAGATCATTTCCGAAGATTCCTTCATAGAAATCGGTCATATGTTGTTTATAGCTATCCGGTTTTCTAAAGGATTCGGGATCAAAAGCGAGATCCATAAAGAACTGCATATTGTATTCTGCAGGTTTAAGATCGCCTACGTTGAGAATCCAGATCTTGTCTGCACCGGTGTCGTAGGCCTTGAGCATTTCTTCTCTAATAAGTGCCGGGTGTGTGGTGCTCAACCAGAGATAATCGTGCGGTCTTCCCCAATAGGAAGCGTGGTAATACACTCCGCTTCCGCCACTGCGCTGGCGTTCTTTGGCATTGCTTAATCGGCGAATGTAGCCGTAGTTGTCGTCGGTCCACATCAGGGTTATGTCTTCAGGAAGCTCCAGACCATATTCATAAACATCGAGCACTTCCTTATAAACGGTAAATACTTGTGGAATTTCCTCAGGATTCCCAACGTGCTTTTGTAAAAGTTTCCGCTGATCTTGAATGATTTGATTAAGGATATTAGCCGCGTCTTCCGTGCTTTTTGCGCCCGCCATTCCGCTGTCGTGAACGCCTCGCATTCCCACGGTGTAAATACCGTTGGCGTTTTGGGCTTCTTCTACGCGATCTTCCCAATACTTGAGTACTTTTTCTTTATTGCTGAAATAGTTAAAATCACCCATCGTATCGTGATCCCATTCGTCAACATTGTTGCGTAGCATCGGCTCGGCGTGTGAAGAGCCTAAAACGATCTCATAGTTTTCGGCCATTTTCAGATTATCCGGATAGTGAAAAAAGGCTTTGGTGCTGGGGTGCATCGCCGGCCAAATCGCATTGGCTTTTAGGCGCAACAATAATTCAAAGATCTTTGCGTAGGTTTTAGGTCCTATATCACCGGTTTCGGGTTCAAAGGTATGCTCGGCCCAAGGTTGCAATCCCCAATCTTCATCGTTAAGAAAAATACCACGGTATTTCACTTGTGGACTTTTAGACTGAAATGAACTGACCTCAAGTGTTAATTCTTCTTGCTTTTCAGGAACTACGTCAGCCCACCAATACCAAGGAGAAACGCCAATTTTTTCTGAAATATCAAACACGCCGTAAGCGGTTCCTCGGGCATCTGCGCCTGCAATAACCAAAGCATTTTTGATAGGGCTACTTTTCGGTTTTACAAGTTTAAGGGTATAGCTTTCCCAAGCTTCTTGTTTTGGGGTGGTTGCTTCTGAAAAGCTTTGTATCAAATCAGAGGCTTGATCACCTATAACGATTGCGTTTCCAGATACTGAATTTATAGCAGTAGTTACCTGAGGCAAATATCCACTTACGCGTTCAATATCTTTTGCAAGTAAGTGTGCTGCAATAGAATCAAGTGCAACTCCGTCTTTATCATAAATAATACTCACTTTTTGACGTTCTGTTACCAGCTCAAAATGATTTGCAGCTTGAGAGCAGGCGGCAGTGAACTGAAAAATACAGAGAAAAAAAGCGAGGTAACTTAGAAAGTCCAATTTCATATTAATCTTCATCATTTGCGATGTATAGGGTATTAGGGAATTCAACGCCCGGCGCATTTTCAATAGTTAGCGTAGAACCATCGGTGATATTGAGGCTCACATTATCAAGGGTCCAGTCTTTACTGTACGTTATTTGACCGGCTTCCTGTGCAGCAATATGCACATCAGTAAGTTGAATATTGCTTACGGTAGAAGTTTCCATTCCGTTTACATAGATCGCGCGTTTGGCGCCTTGAACCTCGATGTTTGAAATGCTAATATCTTTAAACGTCGGGATTCCTTTTTCTGGAGGCGTAACTTCTTCGAGTAAGGTTTTCCAGCGTTTTGGGATGGAATCGTAATCATAGCCCTCCGGTAATTTAGAATAGCTGTACGAAGGATTCCAGTTCATTGAAACTTGCATAAAAGTTCCTACACTATCCATCTTGATATTTTGCATATGAATGTCTTCAACCGTCCCACCACGATTGGTAGCTGATTTTATTTTGAGTCCGGTTTTGGTTCCTTTTCCTTGAATGTTGGAAACAAATACGTGCCGAATATCTCCACTTGTCTCACTACCAATGGTCGTCAATCCGGACCCTGCAAGGGCGATACAATCTCTGATCACCACATATTCGGTAGGACGATTTACCCGAAGTCCGTCCCAATCACGTCCTGCTTTCAGACAAAAATTATCATCGTTGCAATCGATATCGCAGTTTTGAACTAAAATATATTTTGAACTGTCAATATCGATCCCATCGGTACTGGGGCCGTGACCGCCAATATTGTTTCGAATGGTCAAGCCGTCTACTGTAATGTGGTTGGAATAGAGTACTTGTACCGTCCAAAATCCGGCGCGCTGAATATTGAGGTCTTTTAGAAATACATTTTCAGCATTTTGAAGCAGAAAGGTACGTGGGCGTTTGGCATCATAATCTACGATCCAGCGTAAACCTTTGGGTTCATATTCTTCGCGTAAGTTCCAATAATAATCCCAATAGACTTTTCCCTGACCGTCAACCAAGCCCTTTCCGTCAATGGTTACATTTTTTTGGTCTAAAACGTTGATGAGTGCGGCAGGCCATTTCATTTCGATACCGGCTACGCGGGTATCGATCTCAGGATAATCTTCAATAGACTCGCTACCCAAAATGGCTACACCTTCCGGAATATTGAAGTGTACATTTTCTTTGATAAAAATAGAACCGCTAAGATAAGTTCCCGGCTTGAACGTGACCGTGCCGCCACCGTTTGCTGCTGCAGCATCTATGGCTTGTTGAATAGCGGTGGTGGTCAATGCGCTTCCGTCTGTAATAGCATCGTAGTCATTTACATAGAAATCGTCTTCATTGAATTCAATGTCATCTGCGCCCACTTGACTGATCCATTCCGGTTCAGAAGATGTTGTTGCTGAAGTGTTGGTTTCAGAAGTGTTTTTACAGCTTGCAGTAAGGAGTATGCTCAGCAAGAAAAATGTTGAAAAGTATCTCATGGAGTTCTGGTGAAATCGACAAAACAATATCAATAATCTCAATAGAAAACGTATCCTGTTCCTACCTGTTTTGTAATGGGTTGTCAAAAAGAAATGGCCGTCAGTTGCGAGCTTGACGACCATTTACACACACAAATAATTATTGTTTACGCTTTATTGACAGCGTTAAAAGGTTTAGCACTCCGAGGCTGGACCTGAGGGAGTTTATTTAAGCGTCCTAGTTTACGTGCTTAACGAAGCGGTTTTAGTTTGATAAAATTTACTGAAAATTAAAAACAGGATTCCGCAACTTATCCAGGCCGGCAGGGTTAAGAAGGATAAGAATACATCATACTGCACGGAGATGAAATAAAATACTCCAAAGCTTAATGCCCAAGCGCCGAATACCGCCCAATTGAATTTTACTCCTGTTTTTTTAGCATAAAATGGTTGAATTCCTGCAGTTTTTCCAAAGAAATGATCAAACACGATTATTGCTCCAATAGGGGCAAGAATGAATCCGTAAAGTGCCACGAAGCCTAATAATTTCATTGCAAATGCTGGGAATAAACCTGCAATTGTGGCTACAGATCCCGCAAGAATGGTAACCCAAAATGTAGAAACTTTAGGCATAATGGCTTGAAAAGCAAGTCCGGCGCGATAGATGGTTGGATTTGCAGTCGTCCACCCCGCAAGAATCACCGCAATGATTCCAAAAATACCAATAGCATTATTAGCTAAAGGGCCGGGAGCTACCGATGGTGCTTCGCCACCTGCCAGCATTGCTTGTGCTTCGGGAGATTGAAGATATACCGCATATAACAAGGCTGCCGAAATCCAGGCAATATAATGCCCGATGTAGATTCCACCAGCGGTCGTCCAGCCTGCGCTTGGTTTTTTCGCAAAGCGGAAAACAGAGAGGTCAGACATCCCAATGTGCATCGCAGCATTAGCAAACCACGACCAGAGTACAACGTGCCAGAACGTATATTTTATTTGCCCCGGAAAAGGTTCGCTACCTTCTCCCCAAATATTCCAAAAGTCGGTAAAACTGTGTACATCTAATTGAATCAATGCCACCACGCCGCAAGCGATAAACGCCAGCACGATCACCGGAGACATCCAGTTTGCGGCTTTTGCTACGGTTTGATATCCTTTTGCGGCAATTATGGAGATTACAGCACCAATAGCGATCACAATGATCACCCAAGTAAGACTATTAGGAGTGGTATCGGTGAGTTTGGGCATTTCCATATCAAACGGAATTCCGACGGCTGTTGCAGAAACTGTGATCATCGCCCCGGCAAGGAAACAGAAAAGTACACCATTGGCGAGATTGTAAGCGGTTACTAAGCGTTTTCCGCAGATTTTTTCCAAATGAAAATACAGCGTATATCGAAACTTGGTTCCGATCTCTGCCGTTAAAAAACGCCAACTCAAAACCGCCATTAAGTTCCCAATGAGCAATCCAACGATAAGGTCAAAAGCGCTTACTCCCGTAGTAAGGAATAACGGGCCGATCACAAATTCGGTTCCTGCAGCGTGCTCTCCGGCGTACATTCCTAAAAATGCCTTCCAACTTTGTAGTCTGGATTGAGGTACCGCTTGGCGTTCAAATTCACCACCGGCGATTTCCTCTATAGTTTCTTCTTCTTGATTGTATTGCGACATAGTTAGGAGGTTATTAAATGTTTTGGTAGATCTTCAACGCGCTCACACACCAATTGATCCATCACTTGTTTGAATTGGGTTTTGAGCATCCCGATGGTGTGATCTCCGCCTTTGTTACCTAGAGCGCCACAGCCGTACATAAAGGAGCGCCCCATAAAGGTGAATTTTGCACCGCAAGCCATCGCACGAGCGATATCTGGCCCAGAGCGTAAACCGCTGTCCATCATCACTTCAATTTGATCCCCGTAAGTGGCTGCGATTTCTTTTAACGAATTGATCGTTGATTGCGCAGCATCTAGTTGGCGGCCACCGTGGTTAGAAACAATGATTCCGTCAAAGCCCATTCTTATGGCGTCTTGAGTGTCTTGTAAAGATTGTACACCTTTGAGTACCAATTTTCCCTTCCACCGATCGCGGATGGGTTTAATTTTTTCTTCGTTGAGTTTTCCTGAAAAGGTACGGTCCATAAAAGCGCCCAGTTGTTTCAAGTTTAAACCTTCCGGCGTGTATGGTTTTAAGTTTTCAAAAGTTGGTTGACCGTGTTTAAGCGTGTTAAACGCCCAGGTAGGTTTACCCAAAATTTGCATAATATTCCTAGCAGACATCTTTGGCGGAAGTGCGAGTCCGTTTCTAAAATCTCGTGGTCGGTAGCCAAAAGTAGGTACATCACACAGCAGCACTAAAACCGGACAACCGGCAGCTTCAGCACGGTCTATAATATCGTTGCGCACCGCATCTTCTACGGGATTATACAACTGAAACCACGCATTTCCTTCGGTGAGTTCGCTGGCCTTTTCAATATTCATTGTGGTCACCGTACTCAAAATAAACGGAATGTTATTTTTATGCGCTGCTTTAGCCAAGATCGCTGGCGAATTGGGCCACATCAATCCTTGTAATCCCACCGGAGCGATACCAAATGGCGCATCAAATTCCATCCCAAGTACTTTGGTCTTCGTTGAGCTTTGTCCGTAATTGTTGAGGTAACGCGGCTGTAGTTGTACATCGCGTATTTCTGAAGTGTTGCGTTGTATGCTTACATCTTCATTACAACCACCATCCAGATATTCAAAAGCAAAGGCAGGAACGCGCTTTTTTGCTTTGGAGCGTAAATCATCAACCGATGGATATGCAGTGTCAAAGGAGTTAGCCATAGTAGTTATTTAGCGATGAAAGGAATATGCTTTTTCATCGAATAATTTTTCTTTAAAAATTTAGAGTTCAGTTGGGTATCAGAGATACAAATTGCTGCGCCTAAGGCAGATCCCAGCGAAGAATCTGTGGTACGCAATTCCATTGTTCTGAAGTGATGCGATAACAAATGAATATAGATATCGTTATCGCTGAAACCACCGTCAACAAAGAGTTTTTCGATAGTCATGTTTCCTTTGGCGCTTTTAATGCTCTCTACTTGAAGCAGCACGAGTTCCATCATTAAATGATGATAAGCGTCCTCAAATGAGGTATAACGCAAATGGGTTTCTTCAGGCATTTCAGGATCGTCAATCGATTCCCATTTAAACAGTTTTTCAAATTCTTTTACGATCTCGTAATGAATCTCAGGATCAAATTTTACCGTCTTGTGATAGTCTTTGTCTACGCCGTAGTGCTCAGTGAGCTTTTTTACTTGAATGCTGTATTCATTACCCAAGAACAAGCGGGCTGATTTAACCGGTTTTCCGTTAATGCGCATATAATTGATACAATCATCTGCCACATCTTTCTTGCTCAAAGTGCGTTCTACAAACGGATTTAACGCGATACTCCAGGTTCCCGTTGAGATCAAAATGAATTGATTTTTTAGACTGCGTACATACGGAAGCAAAGCCGCAGAACTGTCGTGAATACCCACGCCAATTTTGATACGTTTACCATTATAATTCATATTGATACTCGTTTCGGTAGAAACGATAGGCGGGAGGATCTGATCTAAGTTTTCGGCATACACCCAATCGTGGTAATCTCTTTTTTCAAAATCCCATAGCGAGGTATGACAACCTATACTGGTGTACTCGCTCAGCGGAATTCCTGTAAATACAAAACTTAAATACTGCGGAAGGTGTAATGAATATCTGATTTTCTTAAAAACTTCCGGCTTGGTATTTTTCAACCAGTAGAGTTGCATTCCGGCATTGAGCATTCCGGAGCTAGACGAACCTGTTTTCTGATGAAAATCTTCTTCTGGACCGTATTTCTCGTAAAATCTTTCAATAATTTCCTGCGGAATCGATTTCGTATAATTATACAGCGGGAAAATCACATCGCGGTTCTCATCGAGATGCACCAAGCTAGCCCCGTATGAAGAAAAGTTGATGGCTTTGATATCATACTTTTCAGTTTTGAGCATACGGTCAAAAACGGTTTTTAACCAATCGCGAAGCGCTGAAAGATCTTCGGTAGGATGGCCGTCTTCATCTGTTATTTCATCAAACTGAACGTATTCGCGATAAACCTCTTGAAATTCAGCATCAAAAAGAAAGAATTTTTTATTGGTTTTCCCTATATCAAATACTGCCGTAACTGTTTTCTTCATCTACTCTTGCTTGCAGTTTATAGCCCTGTAGCTACTGTGTTTTTTCCTCTTGTTTTAATAAGTGCATCACGTACTCCTAGATCGCGGTAGGCCGCAATAGGATTCAGTGCACCGCCGGTTTTTAGACGTGCCTCCTGAACTAATGGTCGTACATCGGTGCGGTATGCGGTTTGTAAAATCTCCTGACACAAGGTAACGTCGTTATTTTCCTGAGCCGCTCGTAAAGCATCTTGATCGATCAAGAGGGCTTTAGCATAGGCTTCCTGAATCGCTTCAAGGGATTGAATCAAATCTTCAAGTGGATCTTTGAGGTTGTGGCTTGCATCGATCATCCAGCCCAATTCCGGGTTTTGTGGATTGTTCTGCATTCCGTAAACGAGTTCGTTAAAGATCAGGAAAAGTGCATACGGTTTGATACTTCCAACGGTGATATCATCATCACCATATTTACTGTCATTAAAGTGAAAACCTCCAAGTTTTCCTTTTAGCATTAAGATGGAAACAATTTGTTCAATATTCGTGTTCGGAAGGTGGTGTCCTAAATCTACCAAAGTGTACGCGCGCTCACCGCAGCCGTTGGCAAGCATTAACGAGGTTCCCCAATCTTGAATAACGGTACTGTAGAAATAAGGCTCGTAAGGTTTATACTCGATAAACATTTTCCAATCTGCCGGCATATCTTCATAGATTGAGATCAAGCTGTTTTGGGTATGCGTTAGTGCAGTCTGAAAATTGTTTTGCCCAGGAAAAGAAGCCCCGTCTGCTAACCATACGGTCAAGCTTTTTGATCCTAATTTATTTCCAATTTCTACCACTTCTTTATTGTGTGCAATCGCCTGCTCACGTACAGCTGCACTGGTATTGCTCAGCGAACCGTATTTATAAGTTTCCTTTTGATTTTTTTGATCCTGAAAGGTGTTGCTGTTTACCGCATCAAACTTGATCTTGTTAAGGGCAGCGAGTTCTTTGATCGCATTGTAATCTTCCGGTACATCCCAAGGAATGTGTAACGAAACAGCCCCTGCCGTTTGTGTTAGCTTATGAATAAGCCCGATGTCTTCAATTTTTTGTTCTAAAGAAGCAGGTTCCCCTCCATAAGAGAATCTTCCGAAGCGGGTTCCGCCGGCACCTAATGCCCAACTAGGAATCGCCACTTGAAAATCGGCTAGTTTTTTAATAACCTGATCTACATCAACGTTAGATTTCGACAACGTTTGAGTTAAGAAATCGAATTGAGATTTATGAGTAGAAAGGTTTTTTGCGTTAAGATCTTGTAGTTGTTGTGTTTCGATATTCATAGAAGACAAATTTGGAGGATATTAAATTAACAGAAACTCCCGAGACTAGAAACAGAATAAGGAGTTTCTGATAATTAAAAACAATTCAATTAAAATTAGCGTACAAAAGCATTGGCCATACCACCGTCTACGTTGATGGTATTTCCGGTACTTTTTTGCAGTACGCCCACACAGGCAAAAACACCATCTGCAATATCATCTGGCAGGATGATCTCGTTAAGCAAATTACGTTTTGCGTAGTGCGCAGGTAAGTCTTTAACTTCGATGCCGTACGCTTTTGCACGACCTTCAGCCCATGCGCCTTCCCAGATTTTGCTACCTACGATAACACCATCTGGATTTACAGTATTTACACGAATTTTATCACCGCCTAATTCTGCAGCGAGTAAGCGTGTCATATGTTGTTGAGCAGCTTTTGCAGTACCATAACCTACGTTATTAGGCCCTGAAACGAGTCCGTTTTTACTTGCGATATTCACGATGTCACCGCCTAAGCCTTGCTTGCGCATAATTGCAACACCTTCCTGAGCCATTAAAAATTGCCCTTTAACAAGTACATTCTGTAATAAATCCCAATCTTTTTGCGTGGTGTCTTCTAAAGCTTTAGAAATTGCTAATCCTGCAGAGTGGATCACGATATCTACACCACCAAAGGCTAAACAAGCTTCTTTATAGGCTTTTTTAATGGCTTCTTCGCTAGTAACGTCGCAAACCGCACCGGCAACTTGATCTTTTTTATATGTTGCAACAGCTTCTTTTAAAGCTTCCTCGCTCATATCGGTAAGTACGACATTAGCACCTTCAGCAACAAGCTTATCTGCGATCGCTTTACCAATTCCGCCGGCAGCACCGGTAACCAGAGCTACTTTGCGAGAAAGCGGTTGCTCTTTAGGCATACGTTGTAATTTGGCTTCTTCAAGCAACCAATATTCGATATCGAATGCCTCTTGACGAGGTAAAGAAGTATAGCTGGTAATCGCTTCTGCACCGCGCATTACGTTGATGGCGTTGATGTAGAATTCGCTTGCTACACGTGTGGTTTGTTTATTTTTAGCAAAGCTAAACATTCCCACTCCCGGAAAAATAATGATCACCGGGTTAGGATCACGCATCGCCGGACTGTTGTCGTGTTTGCAGCTTTCGTAATAGTCTTTGTATTCCTGACGGTATTGCTCAAATGACGGCTCTAGTTTAGCCAATACTGCTTCGGTGTCGTCAAGATCTGCGTTTTTATCTAAGTCCAGAATTAATGGCTGAATCTTAGTACGCAAGAAGTGGTCTGGGCACGAAGTTCCCATTGGAGCTAATTTTTCCAGATCATTACTGTTGATGAACTGAAGCACCGTGTCACTATCAGTAAAATGACCAATCATACGGTTTTCAGAAGAAGCGAGTCCGCGAAGAAGCGGCATTAATTTAGCAGCCTGATCTTTACGCTGATCTGCCGGTAAACTTTCGATCTTTTGACCGCCAAAAACGCTTCCGTTTTCCTTTACCTTTTTCTCAATATAAGAAGACGCTTTCTCTATCACTTCAAGACTATTGATATAGCATTCGTAAGAAGTATCTCCCCAAGTGAATAAACCGTGGCTTCCTAGGACAATTCCGCGGATTCCCGGATTTTCATTCAGGCATTTTTCCAGCTGAAGACCAAGGTCAAAACCAGGTCGCTGCCAAGGTACCCAACCCATCGTGTCACCCCAAATTTCTTTGGTGATTTTCTCACTATCTTCTGCCGCAGCAATTGCGATAAGCGCATCAGGATGCAGGTGATCTATATGTGCAAAAGGAAGTAAGCCGTGAAGAGGCGTATCAATAGAAGGTGCTTTTGAATCTAAGTCGTAAATACAATGATTAAAAAGGCCTACCATACGGTCTTCATCTTCAAGACCACCGTAAACATTTTTAAGGTTTCTCAGGCGCTCTGTATATAAACCGGCAATTCCTTGTCGGGTTAGCGTACCTATATCACCTCCAGAACCTTTTACCCACATCACTTCGACGTCTTCATTAGTAAGCGGATCTTTTTCTATGGTTTTGCAGCTGGTATTACCGCCGCCGTAATTTGTTATTCTTAAATCTGCGCCAAGGATGTTAGAGCGATACAGAAAAAGAGCAACCTGATCGTCTCCTAATTCTGCCGCTTTTTGTTCATCCCAAAGATAATCTACGTGGCTAAAAGTTTTTTCCATTTTTAGTTTGTAAAGGTTATAGCATCTGACCCAAAAATAGATGTAAACAAAAAGGATAGCATCCTGTGCTGTACTGCAACATATTTGTTTTAATACGCTAATCTTTTGATTAGTTTTACAAAACACAAACAAACACACGCTTCTTATCTATGTCTCAAAATGTAAACATTAGTATTAATGAAGATTCTCGAATACCCAAATACAAGCAAATCGTTGACTCTATAATTAATGATGTAGCGAAAGGAAAATTAAAGATTGGGGAGAAAATTCCATCTATAAATGAACTGAGTGAATCTGCTTATTTAAGTAGGGATACTGTTGAAAAAGCGTACAAGATTTTAAAAGAGCGGAAGGTAATCATTTCGGTGAAAGGGAAGGGGTACTATACCGCTAAAACCGAATTGATTTCGCGTATTAATGTATTTTTCCTCATCAATAAGCCCAGTTCTTATAAGATGATGATCTTTAATCATTTTGTGAACACTTTAGGCGTAAATGCGCACGTAAACCTGTATATCTATCACTGTGAAGAGTCTCTGTTTGTAAATGCTATTGAGAAGAATCTTGGCGCGTATAACTATTACGTTATCATGCCGCATTTTAAAGACAATGATCTCAATCACATAAGCTTTACCCCCGAAGTCTTGAAAGCAATTGAGCTAATTCCTAAAGATCAACTGCTAATGGTAGATAACACCAAGCCTGAGATCAAGGGTAATTATGGTTCTATCTATCAGGATTTTAAAGAAGATATTTTTAACGCGCTCAAAGAAGGAATGGATAAGCTTAAAAAGTACGACAAGCTTATTCTAGTTTATCCTGAAAAACTCATTCACCCGTATCCAAGACGTATTATGCACGGCTTTAAGCAATTTTGTATGCAATATGATTTTGAGTACGAAATTCTCAATGAGATCTACGATGATATGGATTTTGAAAGTCGCGATGTTTACATCACGATCGAAGAAATGGACTTGGTAAATCTTGTGCGTCAGATACGCGAGCGCAATTTGACTATGGGTAAAGATATTGGCGTGATTTCTTACAACGAAACACCGTTAAAAGAATTACTAGGCATCACCGTGATCAGTACCGATTTTAAAGCGATGGGCGAGACCGCAGCCTATATGGTCCTTAAAAACAAAAAAGAAAAGGTCAAAAACGTTTTTAAATACATTGAGCGCAACAGCGTTTAATATTAATTGTAAAATATACGTTTATCATAACAGTACAGGATAGCTTATTAGGTTAAGAATTGTAATTTTCGTTTTTATTGGCGAGGCCAAAGGGTTTAAGACGCCGTCCCAATAGTTATCGGGATGCCTCGAAATTGAAAATTTGTTTCCAACTAATGCCTCACGGGCTTGCCCTGAGATAGTTTACCCAAAACGTGTTATGTATAAAATTTTTCAAATGCTTGTTTTGATTGTGGTTTCAATGCAATCGATTGCGAGCCAAACGAACACTCATTATTTTGACTTCGGAAGGAAGGCAACCCATGCTGATGCGACTTTCATTGCAACAGCACTTCCTTATACTCCTGCTTCGGGTTATGGTTTTGATCTGGGTACTGCCTATCGGATAGCAATGCAAGAAGAAGGGTTTAAAGCCACATTGCCGGTGTATTTTTCTGTAGATCTTCCTGAAGGAAATTATAAAGTCAGGGTAACTTTATCAGGCAAAAACACTGAAATGACGGTGAAAGCCGAATCAAAACGGCTCTTTTTAGCGCAAGAACGTATCGACTCATCAAAGGCGGTTACTCAAACCTTCACGCTTAGCCTTTTTAATAAAACGATCGAGCCCGGTTATGATGTTGGACTAAAAGAGCGTGAACTGGCCAAATTAGATTGGGATAAGAAATTAACGCTCGAGTTCTTAGGGAGCAGTACTGTACAATCAATAAAGATCGAACCTGTAAATCAGACAAAAACCTTGTTTTTAGCGGGGGATTCTACGGTAACCAATCAGGATGTGGAGCCTTGGGCTTCTTGGGGTCAATTTATAACGGCCTATTTGAACGAGGAGATCGCTGTCGCCAATCAAGCTTCTTCAGGGGCTTCTCTGGCGTCTTTTAGAAGTAGTAGAATTGATAAGATCTTAAGCCAATTAAAAGAAGGCGATTTTGTAGTGATCGAGTTTGGTCATAACGATGAGAAGGTAAAAGGAGAAGGCGCAGGAGCATACGGCCTCTATACTTCAATAATGACCGATTTTATAAAACGGATTAATGAAAAAGGCGGTACTCCTATTTTAATTACGCCTACACAACGTCGTGCTTTTGACGGTAAAAATTTAAAACCTACACACGGTGAGTTCCCTGAAGCAATGCGCAAAGTTGCTCAAAACGAAGCGGTGGCATTAATAGATCTAACCAAAATGACGACCAAAATGTACGAAGCCTGGGGCCCGCAATTATCTCGTAAGGCTTTTGTTCAGTATGCCGCAAATATGTTTCCGGGGCAGCGGGAAGCTTTAGAAGATAATACGCACTTCAGTAATTTTGGTGCTAATGAGGTTGCGCTGGCGATCCTAAGCGGTCTGCGCAAAAGCGATTCTGAACTTAAAAACTATATCGCTAACGATGCACCAAGTTACGATCCTAATAAACCCGACCTTCCTGAATCGTACACCCTTCCTTACAGCAGTCTGTTTGAATCCCTAAAACCTGACGGAAATTAAAAATTTAACCCAGTTGTTTATGAACCTAAAAACACGCATACTTTCAGTTTTTTTACTGGCAAGCAGCACGTTTATCTGTGCGCAACAAACCCATAAAATAATGCTTTCGGGTCCTGATTTTGAACATCCCAAAACTTGGGATTTTAAAGTTTCAGAAGGAAATAACAGCGGAAAGTGGTCAACTATTGAAGTTCCTTCACAGTGGGAATTGCAAGGCTTTGGCGAGTACACGTATGGTCGCTGGTATAAAGAACTGGAGCAGGATGAACCCAGTAAAGAAGAAGGCTTTTACAAACTTGATTTTGAGATGCCTGCTTCAGTAGAGGGACAGGTTGTGACCATTCATTTTGGTGGAGTAATGACCGATACCGAAGTGAAAATAAATGGGGAAGTGGTAGGGCCGAAGCATCACGGCGGTTTCTATGAGTTTGAATATGATATTACTGAGTTTCTAAATTTTGGGGAAGAAAACCTACTCGAAGTGCACGTCTGGAAGCATTCTGAAAATAATACCGTAAACAACGCAGAGCGAAAAGCCGACTGGTGGCTGTTTGGTGGGATTTATCGACCGGTGTGGCTCGAAGTAAAACCACAAACACATATAGATCATATCGCCGTTGATGCACAGATGAACGGGAGCCTAAAGGCTGTTCTGGATTTAGTGAATCCTTCAGAAAATCTAAAGGTTCTGGCTTCGTTGAGTCCGTTAGAAGGGAATGAAACTTTTGAAGTAAAAACCATTGACCTCACTACCGAAACAGAACAAACCATCGCTACACAATGGAGCGAAGTAAAACTTTGGGATCCTGAACATCCTAATTTATATACGCTGAAACTGGAATTGCAAAAAAATGGAAAAACCGTGCACGAAGTTTCAGAACGCATCGGTTTTAGAACTTTAGATTTTAGAAAACGCGACGGAATTTACCTTAACGGAACTAAGCTCGTGATGAAAGGGATCAACCGCCACAGCTTTTGGCCGGAAGGTGGCCGCAGTACCAGCAAACGCATCAGCGTGATGGATGTAAACCTGATCAAGGATATGAATATGAACGCGGTGCGTTTTCATTATCCGCCTGATGATCATTTTCTTGCCGTCTGTGATTCTTTGGGGCTTTTAGTGTTAGACGAACTCGCCGGCTGGCAGAATCCGTATGATACAGAAACCGGTGAACAATTGATCAAGGAGATGGTAGATCGCGACGTGAACCATCCTTCGGTGATCATTTGGGATCAAGGAAATGAAGGCGGATGGAACTACGATCTCGACGATGACTTTGAGCAACACGACCCACAAAACCGAATTGTAATTCACCCGTGGTCTGATTTTAACGGTTGGGATACCCATCATTATCCAACCTATTTAACCGGCGTGCACCGCTTCGGAAGTGGAGAAAATGTGTTTTTTCCTACTGAATTTATGCACGGAACGTACGACAACGGGATAGGAGCCGGACTCAAAGATTTCTGGGAACATTATAGCGAAAGTCCGTTGTTTGCCGGTGGATTTATGTGGGTATATAGCGATGAAGCCGTGCTGCGAACCGACTGGACCGGTGAGGAGAAATTTGATTCTAAAGGCAACCTTGCTTCCGATGGTGTTTTAGGTCCGCATCGCGAGAAAGAAGGTAGTTTCTACACGGTGAAAGAAGTATGGTCGCCAGTACAATTTCAACCGAAAGCAATCACAGAAACCTTTGACGGAAGTTTTCTTGTTACCAATGCGTATTTATTTAGCAACCTAAACACCGTAACGATGAATTACAGGGTGATGGAAGCCGGAGCGGGAACAATGTACAACCCTAATACTATAGCGACGGTGGTAACTTCTGGAGTCATCGATCTTCCGGATGCTGTACCCGGTGAAACCCGAAAGGTCACAATGCCGGTAGCAGCTGATTTCTTTAAAGGAGATTGGCTTGAAATTACGGCAACAGATCAACACGGGCGTGAGATCTATACGTGGACTTGGGCACTGCATAAAGCAGATTATTTTGCTGATAAGTTGATCTATCAAGAAGCGGTTAAGAAATCGGCTAAAGCTACAGAAGATGATAATCTGGTCACTTTAAAAAGCGATAAAGTCACCTTAAAACTGAATACACAAACCGGTTACATCACAGAGGTGAACAGTGAAAAACGTAATATACCTTTTGTGAACGGTCCTAAGCCTATTGGGATGAAAGCTGAGGTTGAAAAAGTTACCTTAACCCAAGAGGGTAAAAATGCAGTTTGTAGAATTGATTATAACGGCGGGATTGATCACATCACCTGGACGATGTATCCTGATGGTCGTGTGCATATGAAAATGATCGCACTTAAAAATGCAGGCCGCAACAGTGGTTTTGACGGGGCATTTTATGAAGGCGATATCGATAAATTTGGAATCACTTTTGACTTTCCAGAAGAAGGAGTTGAGGGAATTACGTTTTTTGGTCGCGGACCATACCACACGTGGCGCAACCGCTTGCAAGGAATTGAATACGGTATTTGGGAAAAAGAATACAATAACACCATTACCGGAGAAAGTTTTGAAAATTTAGTTTATCCGGAGTTTAAAGGATTTTATGCAAATTTCCTTGCCGGAAATCTTCAAGCCGGGAAAAACAGCTTCAAAGTATTTAGCGAAAGCGATAAATTATTCCTGCGCTTATTTACACCGGATGAAGCACAGAATGGCTTTAGAGGGAGTCATTTTCAGCCCTCATTTCCTCCGGGGAATATCTCATTTATGTATGAGATTCCGGGGCAACGTGCCTTTAAACCTTTATCGCAACAGGGGCCTAGCAGTCAGCCTTCAAACATTAGGATCAAGAGCGGCGACGACGGGATCTCTATGAAACTTTGGTTTGACTTTAGAACAGATGTAGACTTAAAATAGAATTAGATATGAGAATAGTTTCAGCATTTTTAGTGCTTTTTTCAGCAGTGCTTTTTACGAGTTGTAATACTGCACAGGCTCAGAAACCCACGGTCTATTGCGTGGGAGATTCTACAGTAAAAAATGGTAGCGGTAAAGGAGATGGAGGTCTTTGGGGCTGGGGCGATTACATCGGTCAGTTTTTAGATACCACAAAAGTTTCGGTTGAAAATCACGCATTGGGCGGAACCAGCAGCCGTACTTTTCAAAGCAAGGGGCTTTGGCAGCCTGTCTTAGACAGTTTGCAAAAAGGCGATTATGTGTTGATTCAGTTTGGGCATAACGATAGCGGAGCGCTCAACGACGATTCGCGCGCTCGTGGAACCATCAAAGGAACCGGTGAAGAAACTGAAGAAATAGACAATATGCTTACCGGTGAGCACGAGGTGGTGCACAGTTATGGCTGGTATATTCGTAAAGTGGTTACCGAAGCAAAAGCTAAAGGAGCGATCCCTGTAGTTATGGCACCAATCCCCCGTAACGACTGGGTGGATGGGCAAGTGCCCCGCAATGATGAAAGTTATGGCGGATGGGCAAAACAAATCGCTGAACAAGAGGGAGTAACCTTCATCAATCTTAACGATAAAATGGCTTCGGAAATGGAGCAGCGGGGCGAGGATCAAGTCACCGGTCATTTATTTTACAAACGCGATCACACGCATACATCGGCTAAAGGAGCGGTTTTAGCAGCCTTGTTGATCGCAGAAGGACTTCAGGAAAGTGATAATTCTTTAAAAGAATATGTGCTTGAAAATCCTGAGATCACGCTTCCGCGAAAGCGTAATTTATTCATCATTGGAGATTCTACCGTGGCCAATAATGGTCAGGATGGGAAAACCGGCTGGGGCGTTTATCTTCCGCAGCATATAGACACCACAAGAATGAATGTATATAACAAAGCGCGTGGGGGAAGAAGCAGCCGTACCTTTCGCTATGAAGGACTTTGGGATGAAATAAAAGAGCGTTTAGAACCCGGAGATTTTGTACTGATGCAATTTGGTCATAATGACGGCGGACATGTAGATCAGCCTAAATATCGCGGTTCTTTAAAAGGAATGGGCGACGAAACGCAAGAGGTACAGCGCGATAGTACAGGTGTTGAGACTGTGCATACGTATGGCTGGTATATGAAGCAATACATCAAAGAAACCGAAGCTGCAGGAGCAACACCAATCGTATTGAGTATGATTCCCCGTAACGAATGGCCTAACGGAAAGGTAGAACGCCCCACCGAATCTTATGTGAAATGGGCGAAAGAAGCAGTGGATGAAGCCGGTGGGTACTTTTTAGATCTGAATGAAGCCGTTGCTCAGAAATACGAAGCGATGGGTAAAGAAAAAGTTGCCGAATTTTTCCCCGATGATCATACCCATACCAATCACGCGGGAGCACAATTAAATGCGCTTACGGTTGCAGAACTGATTGAAGGATTGCGCAAATCAGACTTGCGGGATTATGTGTTTATCGCTTCTGAAGAATAGAAATCGATTTTATGAACTAATAACAAAGCCCGGTGTTTCCGGGCTTTTTCTTTTAGGAAATACGCTGATCGCTATTCACATATTCAGAAGGTGTCATTTGAAACTGTTTCTGAAAGTTGCGACCAAAACTCGTAGCCGAATTGTAACCTACAATTTCTGCCACCTCATAAATTTTATAATTCTCCGTTTTTAGCAATTCAGCAGCCTTTTTAAGTCGGGAAATATTGATGAGTTCGTTTGGACTCAAATTAGTGATTTCGGCGATTTTTCGGTATAAAGTAGACCTGCTCATATGCATAATTTCGGCGAGGGTTTCTACATTGAGATTAGAATCTGCCATATTATTGGCGATGGTATCGTCTAGTTTTTTAATGAATGCGTCGTCCGTTTTCGTGTTGGCCATACTACGCATATGGGCAAGCGGGGAAGTGGCGTAATGCTCCATAATATGCTTGCGGTTCTCGATTAGATTAGCCACTTGCTTTTTTAAGAAATCTACTGAAAATGGCTTTGCAACGTACGCGTCAGCACCAGATTCAAGGCCTTCAATTTTAGCCGAAAGTGCATTTTTTGAAGTCAGTAGAATTACCGGTACGTGACTGGTCTCAATATTGGTCTTGATTTCTCTACAGAGCGTGAAGCCATCTTTGACCGGCATCGCAATATCACTGATAACCAAATGCGCACTGTGTTCTTTGAGCATTTGAAGGGCGATTTCTCCGTTAGGAGCGGCATAGATTTTATAAGCTTCCTGTAATTCTTTAGTGACAAATTCACGTAAATCCTGATTGTCTTCAGCAACGACAATAACAGGTTTTGTAGCAGCGGAAGCCTGTGCAGGTTTTTGAGGAATTAAGGGAGTTTCTTCGGTGATAGCAGGATGGTCGTAAAGTTCAAAATGCTTTTTCTGGTGTAGCGGAAGCTCAACCACAAAAGTGTTCAAACCATTGTCTAACGTTTGAAGTTTTAGGCTTCCATCGTGCATTTCACTCAGCGAGTGCGCTAAGGATAACCCTATTCCGGTGCCGGCTTGCGTAGCTCCTTCCGAAAGACGGTAAAAAGGTTCAAAGATCTTATTCTTCATCGATTCAGGGATCAGGTAACCGTCGTTTTTTACAGCGATCTTAAAGTGCTGCCCGGCCTTTTCCAAGCTTAGATAAATATGCTTTTCACCATATTTGATCGCATTGCTTAAGAGATTACTCAATATCTTTTTGAGGGCTTCGGGATCCACGAAGGCAATAACCTCTTCTTCCAGATCCAGATGAAGTTCCATTTCTTTATCGTTGATCGCTTCGGTAAATCTGCTTTGTGTTTTTCGTACCAGTTGGCTCACATCGGTCTCCACAAAACTGAGACTCATTTTTTCAATTTCGGTCTTCCTGAAATCTAAAAGTTGGTTGACCAGATTAAGAATACGATTGGTATTCTTGTTCATTATTTTAAGGTTGTCAGCAATCTCAGGATAAATGTCTTTGTACTTGAGGATTTTTTCTAACGGGCTCTTGATCAGTGTGAGTGGCGTGCGTATCTCGTGCGAAATATTAGTGAAAAATTCAATTTTAGCCTGATACACTTCCTTCTCCTTTTTATCATTGGCCTGCTTAATTCTTCGGTTGTTTTTACGTGCTAGGTAAAAATGATACACCCTGAACGCCGCAGCAATACAGAGCACAGCAAACAAAATATAAAGGGCAAAAGCAAGTTTGGTTAAATAAAAAGGCGGCAAAATCTCGATGTTCAGGGGTTGGCTTTCTTGGCTCCAAACGCCATTGCTGTTTTGAGATTTGATGTGTAAGGTATATTCACCGGGATTCAGTTTTGTGAAATGCACGGTGTTGTTAGTTCCCAGCGAAATCCATTCTGTATTTAATCCTTCAAGTTTGTACCAGTATTTCGTAACCTCGGGAGCGGTATATTCCAGAGCAGCAAAGTCAATACTGAACGAAGAATCTTCCGGCTCAAGAACCAACGTGTTCAGGGTTGCAATGGATTCCGGAAGTATGTCATCTTCAGGATTTACAGCAACCTCTTGGTTATTGATGTGTAAGCCGGTTAAATAAAGGGGAGCGTGGTTGTTATCTTTTATAAGGCTTGAAGGATCAAAGCTAACCATCCCGTTGACGCTACCGGTATAAATACGACCGGATGGATCTTTATAAATGCTGTTGTAATTAAACTGATTACCCAGCAATCCTTGCGCTTTGGTAAAGGTCTGAATATTCTTAAAATCACTGTCAAATGCTGTGAGACCATTTGCAGTAGTCGCCCAGAGTTTCCCTGAATTATCTTCTACCACCGCATAAAATACGTTGCTGGGGAAACCTTGCGCGGTAGTAAACACTTTGAAGGTTTTAGTGCTTGGGTTGAACAGGTTGAGGCCGTTTTCGGTAGTGACCCATAAACGTTGGGAATCATCTTCAAAAATACCGTTGATGTGGTTGTGACTTAGCGTGTTGCCCTGTGCGTTTTCTTCTTGAAAATATCCTTTCTCTTCGGTTTTTGGATTGAAAAAATAGAGTCCGTCCCAATACGTGCCCGCCCAAAGGACTCCTTTAGAATCTTGAATAAAAGAGGTGTAATGATAATTTTCGGGGAAAGCGTCACACAACACAAATCGGTCTTGATCAGGATCGTAATACTTCACGCCGCGTACCGTAGCTGCATAAATTTTTCCGGAAGTCGTTTTAACCAGTGAGAAAACAAAATTGTTACGCGCCTTGCCTAAAGTCCCCACTTGATAATGCTTAAGCACCTTATGGGTACTAATATCAATGACGTCAATCCCGTTGTCAAAGTAGCTCACCCATATTTGATCGCCATCCGGCATTAACGCGTGAATGTTGTGATGCGTAAGAATTCCGCCGGACTCTTTAGATTTAAAATTGATAAACGTATCAGTTTTGGGATTGTATTTGCTGAGACCATTATCTTCGGTACCAATCCAAAGCATACCGTTTTGATCTGCTTTAATTTCGCGCACCGCGTTTCCAACTATAGAATTCTGTGCAGGTTTAGGGAAATATTTGGTAAAAAAGCGCGAGGCAGGTGCATAATAGTTGATTCCGCCAAAATACGTCCCTGCCCAAACGCCGCCACTGCTGTCAACCGTCAACGTATAAACCGCATTGTCTGAAAGCGCGTAGCGATCGCTAATATTCTTTTTAAGGTTAGTATACGCCTTCGTTTTTAGGTTGAAGATGTGCACTCCAGATTCTGAAGCTACCCAGAGTTCGTCTTCATTTTTAAGCGTAAGATCGTGTATGTAAAACGGATTAGCTACCGGAAGCAGGCTTGTTGTTTTTTTGGTTTTGAGGTCAAAAGCGAGTACCCCATAATTGTGCGAACCAATCACTATCGTATTGTTGTCTAACATCAACAAAATATTGATGTTGAAGGCCGAAAGCTCAACGTCTGGCATATAAAAGCCTAAAGATTTAAAGGATTTCTCCTCTGGGTTGAAGCGATACAATTGATCTAAACCGGCAGCAACAATACCTCCTTCGGGCGTTTCTAGAAGTTCAGAAGCTATAAAATAATTACTGGGCGGAAAGTCTTCGGTTTGCTTTGTGGCAATGTTATATTTATAAATAGTACCGTTACCGATGTACCAAATGTTTCCTTCGGCGTCGTGCTCCAGATCTTGAATGATGATATCTTCGGTTCCCTCAAGTAGCGTGAAATTCTCGAGCTTATAATCGTATCTGAAAAGGCCATTATCGGTACCGGCATAAATATGCCCATCATACTCTAAAAGCGATTCTACGTAATTGCCTAATAAGTGTTTTTGATCATTGGGTTTATTCTGAAAACGTTTGAAAGCATAGCCATCAAAACGATTGAGACCATCTTTAGTGCCAAACCATAAAAAGCCCTTTGAATCCTGAAGCGAGGATAAGACCGTATTATGAGAAAGACCATTTTCTACCGTGTAATGCTCAAAATAATAGTCCTGACCCAACACGACCTGGACGAATACTAAGAGAAAAAGAGTGGTGTGTTTTAAGTATTTCAAAACCTTGAGATTTATGGGTTAAAAGATACAGCTATCCCTACAATAATACAGTTCAGCATCTCGACATATCGTCTCACTATCCCGGTATTTTTTAGAATAACGCCGAAATTGAATGGATTTAATAGCAAATTGATACGAAATCTTGACAAAATTAGGAGATTCTATAACGTACTTTGAATTGCAAATTTTTGGAATCTTTTAGAATTACAACGTTGTAAATTTTAGAGATCCAAGTTTAAATCTATTATTTGAAATGAAAAAAATTAGAGTTTTAGCCATTTTGGCTTTTGTTACGACCACACTCACGGCGCAGTGGAAGCCCGCCGGAGACAAGATCAAAACCAAATGGGCATCGCAAATTGATGTGAATAATGTGCTACCAGAATATCCACGCCCAATTATGGAGCGCGATGCTTGGCAAAACTTAAACGGGCTTTGGGAATACAGCATTGAGAAAAAGGGAGCGGCTGCTCCAAAAAGTTTTGACGGAAAAATATTAGTGCCTTTTCCTGTAGAGTCGAGCCTTTCTGGAGTGATGAAAGAAGTGGGTGCAGATCAAGAAGTTTGGTACAAACGCAGCTTCAGCGTTCCTTCAGATTGGAATAATAAAGCCGTGTTGTTGCATTTTGGTGCGGTTGATTGGGAAACCGAAGTTTGGTTAAACGGAGTGAAAATCGGTTCGCACACCGGCGGGTTTACGCCTTTTTCATTCGATATCAGTCCGTTTTTAAAGAGCGGAAAACAAGAGCTCACGGTTAAAGTTTGGGACCCTACAAGTGATGGTCCTCAGCCTAGAGGAAAGCAAGTGAAAAATCCTGACGGAATCTGGTATACCCCGGTAACGGGAATCTGGCAAACAGTTTGGCTAGAGCCCGTGAGTCAAAAGCATATAGAAGATGTACGCACGACTCCAGATATTGATCAAGGTACGATCTCTTTTGAAGTTGCTGCTGCCGGAACCACGTATGGAGATGTAGTAGAGATCACAATTCTTGATGGTTCTAAAACAGTATCTACTACAAAAGCTGCGGTGGGCGAACCAATTATTATTGCTGTTCCTGATGCGAAGTTGTGGTCGCCAGAATCTCCTTTTTTATACGATACTAAAATCGCACTTCTTGATAACGGTAAAGCTCAAGATGAAGTCCAAGGCTATTTCGCAATGCGCAAGATTTCTAAGAAAAGAGACGATAAAGGCATTATGCGTATGCAGCTGAATAATAAAGATTACTTTCAGTTTGGTCCGCTTGATCAAGGTTGGTGGCCTGATGGTTTATACACCGCACCAACTGACGAAGCGCTTAAATACGATATCGTGAAAACCAAAGAATATGGGTACAATATGATACGTAAGCACGTGAAGGTAGAGCCTGCACGTTGGTATACCCATTGTGATCGTTTAGGAATTCTAGTTTGGCAAGATATGCCTAACGGTGATAACTCGCACGACTGGCAAAATCGCGATTACCATAAAGGAAACGAATTTGAGCGTAGCGCTAAATCTGAAGCGATCTACCGCAAAGAGTGGAAAGAAATAATGGATTATTTGTATTCGTATCCAAGTATTGTGATTTGGGTGCCCTTTAATGAATCTTGGGGACAATTCAAGACTGTTGAGATTACAGATTGGACCAATGAATACGATCCTTCACGCTTGGTAAATTCCGCTAGTGGAGGTAATTTCTTCCAGACCGGCGATATTCTAGATTTACACCATTATCCTGCGCCTAATATGTATTTGTACGACGCCAATCGTGTGAATGTAATAGGAGAGTATGGAGGAATCGGACTTCCTTTGGAAGGACACCTTTGGAAAACCGGAAACAATTGGGGGTATGTGAAATTCAATAACTCAAAAGAGGTTACCGATGAATATGTAGACTATGCTGAAAAGTTGAAAGATCTTGTAAGCGCCGGATTCTCCGGAGCGATCTACACACAAACTACTGATGTAGAAGGTGAAATCAATGGCCTAATGACCTATGATCGCGAGGTTGATAAATTAGATATCAAGCGAACAAATCAAATCAATACTGAAGTGATTAATGCTCTTAACGAATAAGCACATGTTCACCAAGTAAAGCTCAAAATCAGGATTTTCTAAAATGAGAATCCTGATTTTTTCATTTGAAAAGAATACATTTACAACAAAAGTAAAACGTTTTAGTTTTGAATTATGTTACATAAATTAAATCCTTTCCGTAAAAAAATCAGCCTAATTGCGGGTTGTTCCTTACTTTTTATTAATTGCAAAAACAACAACACCTCTGATAAAGCTTCAGTTTCAGAGACACCCGAAAAACCGAATATCGTTGTGATTATGGCAGACGATCTTGGTTTTTCAGATCTGGGCTGTTATGGTGGTGAAGTAGATACGCCGGTTTTAAACGGTCTTGCAGAAAATGGCTTACGCTTCAACGCGTTTTATAATACATCAAGATGTTGTCCTTCTCGCGCAGCATTACTTACCGGACAATATCCGCATCAAGCGGGAATTGGTCAGATGACGATGGATCGTAACCTTCCGGGATATCGCGGTCGTCTTGATGAACAAACCGTGACCTTGGCCGAAGTTTTAAAAACTGCCGGTTATCAAACCGGAATGGTGGGGAAATGGCACGTTTCACCTACTGAAGATTTGGGCGGGAATGAGCAATTGGAATGGTTAAACCATCAGACAGAAAAAGAGACTTTTTCAGATATAGATACTTATCCTACTGCGCGTGGTTTTGATAAATACTACGGAAACATTTGGGGAGTAGTAGATTATTTTGATCCGTTTGCGTTGGTTAATGGTACAGAGCCCGTAAAAGAGGTTCCAGAAGATTTCTACTACACTGATGCCATTGGCGATTCGGCAGTAGCTTATGTAGATCATTTTGTAAAAGAAGAAAAGCCTTTCTTCCTTTATGTGGCTCATTGTGCACCACATTGGCCATTAATGGCACCTGAGGAAGAAATCAAGAAATACGAGCATGTGTATGACGAAGGCTGGCAAAAAATCAGAGAGGAGCGCTATAAAAAACTCATTGAGAAAGGGATTTTCAAAGGAGACACGACCAAACTTTCTGAGTTTATGTTTCCTGACTTAAAGTGGGCAGAAAATGAAAACTGGGATTCTCGAGCGATGGCGGTTCACGCAGCAATGATTGATCGTATGGATCAAAACATCGGGAAACTCATTGACAAGTTGGAAGCAACCGGCCAACTTGATAATACCGTGATTATGTTTATGTCAGACAACGGGGCAAGTTCTGAGCGTCCTTCACAATACGGAATTGGTTTTGACCGCCCTTCAGAAACACGTGATGGTCGCGAAATTCATTATCCTGTAAAGAAAAGTGAAGAACATCTTCCGGGACCAGAAACAGTGATGTCTGGTATTGGTCCGGTTTGGGCAAATGTGGCCAACACACCGTTTAGATATTGGAAGGCCCGGGTTTACGAAGGAGGAATCACTTCGCCCTTCATTGTACACTGGCCGGCAGGAATTAAAGAAAGTGGTGCTGTAAAATCGCAAGCAGCACATATCATAGACATTATGCCTACCTTACTGGAGCTTTCAGGAGCTACGTATCCTGAGGAATTCAATGGAAATACCATCGACCCATATATGGGAGAAAGTATGGTTTCGGCTTTTACAAATACAGAAGAAGCACCGATTAATGAAACGTTATTTTGGGAGCATTTTGGTGCAGCAGCTCTACGTCAAGGCGATTGGAAACTGGTTAAGCTTGACGGTAATGCAGATTGGGAACTGTATAATCTGAAAGACGATCGTACCGAAATGAATAATCTGGCAGCAAAATATCCCGATCGTTTAAAAGCGATGCAAGAAGAATGGAATACTATGGCCAAGGCAACAGATGTATTCCCTAACTAATTTGAAAATCTAAGAACCATGAAAAGTATACATCAACTCATTCTAGCTTTGTTTTTGCTAACCGGTACCCTTTTGTATGCCGGCAAAGTAGAAACCGTTATCACACATAGCGATGCGATGGATAAAGATATTCAAGCGATGGTAGTTACTCCTGAGGACTACGATGCTTCAAAAAAATATCCTGTGGTTTATTTGCTTCATGGTCATTCCGGTAATTATACTGAATGGCCCAAAAGAGCTCCTAAATTAGAATCGTATGCAGATCAATATCAAATGATTTTTGTTTGTCCTGACGGAAATTATAACAGTTGGTATTTTGACAGCGAGGTAAAACTAGAGAGCCAGTATGAAACCTACGTAGCAGAAGAATTAGTGGCGTTCACAGATAACACCTACAGCACCATAAAAGACCGAAGCGGGAGAGCGATCACCGGTTTGAGTATGGGCGGTCACGGTGCGCTTTATCTTGCTTTTAAACATCAAGATGTTTTTGGCGCTGCGGGTAGTATGAGTGGTGGCGTAGACATCACACCATTTCCTAACAACTGGGAGCTTTCAGAATATTTGGGTACGTATGCTGAGAATACAGAACGCTGGGAAGCTAATAGCGTGATCAATATGACACCTTTATTGACGCCAAATTCCTTACAACTAATGATCAGTTGTGGGACTTCAGATTTCTTTTATGATGCCAATGTAAAACTCCATGATAAACTGGAATATATGAATATTCCGCACCGATTTTTAACCACACCTGGCGGTCATACGTGGGATGTTTGGCGAGATGCGATCAAGTATCATCTGGTCATTTTTGATTCATTTTTTAATCCTGTAGAATAATTTCCTGTGAATTATATTCCTTTCTCAAACCGATTTTTCAATCAGCGCATTTACTATTTCCTGTCATTTTTAGTGCTAGGAACTACAATGTTTGTATCATGTAAAACCGAAGCGGACTTTAAACCTTATGATCTTAAGACCGAATACCTGAAAGATCCTATCGGCTTAGATGAGGCTGCACCAAGATTTACGTGGAAGATTGACGCCGATAGCGAATACCGACAAAAAGAATTTAAAATTTTAGTGGGACAAGATTCTGCTGAGGTGGCTCAGGGAACCGGAGCTGTTTGGGAACACGCTTCCGCAGAAGCTATTAATCTGGTTGAATTTAAAGGAAAGGAGCTAACACCGTTTACAGCGTATTTTTGGAAGATTATTACCAAGGATAGTTCTGGAGTTTCAAGCAGTTCTGAAATTGCCCGGTTTGAAACTGGAATGATGCAAACCGAAAATTGGCAAGGCCATTGGATCACAGACACCAACAGTATTGAAGTTAAACAGGCGCCTTATTTTAGAAGAGCGATCACGCTAGAAAAAGAGGTTAGCAAAGCGACAGTATACATTACCGCAGCAGGATTATTTGAGTTTTACATCAACGGCAACAAAATAGGAAACCATTTTATGGACCCGGTGTATACGCGTTTTGATAAACGCAACGCGTATGTCACTTTTGACGTTTCTGATGCGGTTAAAGGATCTGGTGAATTGGCGTTGGGCGTACTTTTAGGTAACGGTTGGTACAATCACCAGTCAACTGCAGTATGGAATTTTGACAAGGCCGGTTGGCGCAATAGGCCGCGATTTTTACTCAATTTGAAAGTTACCTATACCGATGATACATCAGAGGTAATCGCTACAGATGCCGATTGGAAAACAAGTTTAGGACAAGAGGTTTTTAATAGTATCTACACGGCAGAGCATATAGATGCGCGTTTAAACCAGTCAGGATGGAATACCACCGATTTTGATGATAGCGCCTGGACGCCCGCTCAGGTTGTAGAAGCACCGTCAAAACATATTGTCGCCCAGGCCATTCAGCCCATACGTTTGGTAGATACTATAACTCCGGTTAGTATTACGAAGTTGGCAGATACCAGTTATGTGTTTGACCTTGGTCGTAATATTTCGGGGATTACGCAGTTAAAAGTACAGGGTGATGCAGGTACGGTTTTTCGAGTGACTCACGCTGAACAGTTAGACAGTTTAGGCGATGTAGACCTTTCAAACATTAACGTACACTACAGGCCACACGATGATTCTGATCCTTTTCAAACCGATATTTATACGCTGGCAGGAACCGGAGAAGAGGTGTTTCAGCCTAAATTCAACTATAAAGGCTTTCAATATGTGCGTGTTATGAGTAGTACGCCGGTTAATCTTTCTAAAGACAATCTAACGGGATATTTTGCACATAGTGATGTGGAGCAGGTAGGCGAAATAAAGAGTTCAAACGAGGTGCTTAATAAAATCTGGGAAGCCACAAATGCAGCTTATTTGTCTAATCTTTTTGGATATCCAACTGACTGTCCGCAGCGGGAGAAAAACGGCTGGACGGGAGATGCGCACATCAATACAGAAACCGGACTATACAATTTTGATGGAATAACGATTTATGAGAAATGGCTGGCAGACCATCGCGATGAGCAGCAACCTAACGGTGTTTTGCCCTCTATTATTCCTACTTGGGGCTGGGGCTATGATTGGGGTAATGGCCCAGACTGGACGAGCACGATCGCAATTATTCCTTGGGAATTGTACCAGTTTTATGGAGATGATCGCGCGCTTCGGTTAAATTATGAGGCGATAAAAAAATATGTAGATCATATTACCGAAACTGAAAATGAGGATGGTTTGACCACTTGGGGATTGGGTGATTGGGTTCCGGTAAAATCGGTAACGCCTAAAGAATTCACTTCTTCCGTCTA
Organism: Leeuwenhoekiella palythoae; assembly: GCF_020310025.1. Lineage (GTDB taxonomy): Bacteria > Bacteroidota > Bacteroidia > Flavobacteriales > Flavobacteriaceae > Leeuwenhoekiella > Leeuwenhoekiella palythoae. Next base: position 611,058 of record NZ_CP084318.1, on the reverse strand, counting down.
TTACTTTGTTGATGCGAGCATTTTAGCAAAGACCGCAAAACTTTTAGGAAATGAGGCAGACGCCAAAATCTATGCAGATTTGGCAACAAAAGTACGGTCTGCGATCAATAAGAAGTATTTGAATACCGATACTGGAATTTATGGGAGCGGTTTACAAACCGAACTAAGCAGCGCCTTATATTTTGATGTGGTACCGAAGCATTTGAGAAGCAAAGTGGCTGAAAATTTAGCAAAGCGGGTGCGAGCAGACGACAAGCATATTGATGTAGGCCTATTAGGAACCAAGACTATTTTAGGAGCATTGAGTGAAAACGGATACGCAGACCTTGCTTACGAGATGGCTTCGCAAGAAACCTATCCGTCTTGGGGCTGGTGGATCAAAAACGGAGCAACTACTTTGTATGAAAATTGGGATATTGATGCTGCGTCAGACATTTCTAGAAATCACATTATGTTTGGTGCCATTGGTGCGTGGATGTATAAAGGTCTATGCGGAATTCTACCAGATGAACAAGCTCCCGGATTCAAGAATATTATTCTAAAACCCAATTTTGTGAAAGGGCTTGACCAATTCAAAGCATCGCATAAAAGTCCGTATGGGAATATTGTTTCTTCCTGGAAGCGAGATGGAAATCTTGTGAGTTATACCGTTGAAATTCCAACGAATAGTACAGCTTCATTTAATCTGAAACATTTTAAAGAAGTAATGCAAGAAGGGAAAGTATTGAAGCCGGAGTTATTAACATTAAGCTCCGGAACCCATCATTTTCAAATCAAGCTCTAAAATTTAATTTTTGATTTAAAAGAAAACATTTAGATTTACAAAAGTAAAACGTTTTAGTGAAATCGATATCGAGATCGTTTTCGCTGAAAGCTCAACAAAAACTTCGAGTATAAAATTTTTCAGAATTAGTTTACTACAACGATTGTGTAGTGCTAGATTTTAGAAAGGTCTGATTTAAATAGTTTAAGAATGAATAAAACACAAGCAGCTCCGGTTGTACCTAAAAAATTAATACTTCCTTTTATTTTAGTTACCTCTTTATTTGCCCTCTGGGGATTTGCTAACGCCGTCACAGATCCCATGGTACAGGCCTTTAAAAAAGTATTAGAGTTGTCCAACTCGCAAGCCGCCTGGGTACAGATGGCTTTTTACGGAGGATATTTTTGCATGGCGCTTCCGGCCGCTTTATTTGTACGTAAGTTTTCGTATAAATCTGGAGTTCTGGTTGGTCTCACGCTCTACGCCGGCGGCGCCTTATTGTTTTATCCTGCTGCAACAACCGGGCTTTTCTGGTTTTTTTGCTTGGGCTTATACATCCTGACTTTTGGTCTGGCATTTCTAGAGACCACGGCGAACCCATACATTATGGCGATGGGAGATCAGAAATCGGCAACGCAGCGTTTAAATTTAGCGCAAGCCTTCAACCCTGTCGGGCTCATCGTAGGTTTGCTGGTTGCGAAGTTTTTTGTCTTGGATCTCTTACAATCTGATGATGTAGAGAATTTTTCGGCATTGCCCGAAGCGCAAAAGCTACTTATAAAATCTGCTGATCTTATGGTGATCCGCAATCCTTATGTGATCTTGGGGCTTGTGGTTCTGGCTATTCTAGTGCTTATCGCCGTAAATAAAATGCCGCAGGCAAAAGGAGACGGCAGCATCCCAAGTATAAAAGATACCTTCAGCGAACTTTTTCAGAATAAAAAATATGCTCTAGGTGTATTTTCCTTGGTGCTCTATATGGGTGCGCAAATAGGCTGCTGGACGTATATTTATCAATATGCTGAGGCCAAAGGGATATCCAGTTCTACCGCGGCAAATTATCAGTTGGTAGCCTTTATTTTATTTACTGTAGGTCGTGCGATAGGTACGTATATGCTAAAGTTTATGAGCTCAGGTAAATTGTTGTTTTGCTTTTCGGGGCTAGGAGGTTTATTCGCCTTAGGCGCGGTGATTCTTGAAGGCCACGCCGGCTTGTATAGCTTGGTTTTAGTATCGCTTTTCCTTTCGGTAATGTTCCCTACGATTTACGGGATTGCTTTAGAAGGCTTAAAAGAGGATCAAGCTAAAATAGGCGCAGCCGGACTCGTGATGGCTATTGTAGGTGGTGCTTTATTACCAAAACTTCAAGGAATGATCATAGACTTTGGGGGCGTAGGAGTAAACGATATTACCGTTCTAGGGCTTTCTGAAATGAATCTTTCGTTCCTGCTTCCTGTTTCGTGTTTTACGATTATCGCGATCTACGGAATATGGATTCATAGAAAACATAACATTGTCGAAACGCTTTAATACCTCTAAAACTTAACTTTAAGATCTATTACTGAAGCTTTTTTTGATGAAAAAATATATTCCGCTATTTCTTACGTTATTGTTGGCTTTTACAAGTGCTGCGCAACAACAATTAACAGATTATGTCAATGTGTTTTTAGGTACGAGCGGCGATCACGGACAGATGTCTCCATCGGCGACCACCCCGTTCAATATGATGAATTTAGGCCCGCAAACCAATCCGCATCAGCATACGGGCTATGAATATTACGCAAAGCAGTTTGACGGTTTTACCCATACCCGAATGGAAGGAGTGGGCTGCACGGGAAGCGGAGGAAATCTGCTTATTAAACCTATTCTAAATGCTGAAGTAGAGACCCAACTCATAAAAAAAACGCAGGATGCAGTTCCTGGTTTTTACCATGTGAATTTTGAAAATGGAATCGACGCCAAACTCACCGTAGCGCAAAATTTAGGAATGCACCAGTACACATTTCCGAATGCGAATAGCGGTTTGTACATAGACCTTTCTTTTGCACTGAGTAATCGTTTTGTTGCTGAAACACACGAGATACGCCGAAACTTGATTTCGGGATATATTGATACTAAAACTACCTGCCACGCCGGAACCTACCGCATTTATTATGCGATTAAATTACCGGAAGAAGCTCAAATTCAGAACGTAGGGGAGCACCAATTGATGGTAAAAGGCTTGGAGAATACCGCTGAAGTTCAGGTCGGTTTTTCTTCAGTAAATGAGGGATATGCCAAAAAACGCATTACTTCAGTTGATTTTGAGACTTTAAAAGAAAAGGCTTCCGCAAGTTGGAACGCCTATTTGAAAACTATTGAAATTACTGGTGAAAAGGATCGCATGGAATTATTCTATTCCTTAATTTATAGAACTGCGCAGTCTCCGTTTTTAGTTTCCGAAGAAGATGGGACGTTCAGAGCCACAGATGGTTCTGTGCAAAATGAGGAGTATAAAGTCTATAACGGTTGGGCGATTTGGGATAATTACCGCGAGCAGTTGCCGCTTTTATCTTTAATTAAGCCTAAAACCTATCAAAATATCACAACGAGTATTGCCAATTTATACCGCTTTGGTAAAAAGAATTGGGCGACAGAACACGAGACTTCACCTACAGTACGTACAGAACATGCGATGGTTGTGCTACTGGATGCATATAAAAAAGGTTACGAGGTCGATTTTGAAGCTATAAAAGATTCCTTGCTTTATGAAGCAGATCATTTAGATTTTGGTGCTCCGGACAAAGCTTTAGAGTCGTCTTACGATCTCTGGGCGATAAGTGAAATTCTCAAAGCGACAGGAGATTCCAGAGCGGGTAAAACGTATCTAGATAAAGCTTTAGATTATAAAGCCTATTGGGATAAAGATTTTAAAGATCTGTCAAAAAATGATGTAGATCGAATGCAAGCACGCGGTTTGTATCAAGGGACCATTTGGCAATACCGCTGGTTTGTGCCTTGGGATGTGAACGGATTGCAAGATTTAACAGGTGGTGCAGAGGCCTTTGAAGGTCAACTGGATCAGTTTTTTGAAGAGTTTAATTACAATCACGCCAATCAGCCTGATTTGCAAGTTCCGGGATTGTACAATGCCACAAGTCAACCTTGGAAATCACAAAAACTCTTTAGAGAAATTCTTTTAGACACCGTGGTGCAAACCTATTTTAACGACAACAGCAAAGGGATAGACCCTTATGTGGGCCGCATTTATCAGAACAAACCCAAAGCTTATTTGCGAACGATGGATGATGATGCCGGTACGATGTCATCGTGGTTTGTGCTGCACAGTATGGGACTATCGGTAGCTAATGTAGGTAGTCCGGTTTACTATTTAACGGCGCCAATTTTTAAAGAAGTGAATCTTAATCTTGCTACAGGGAAGACCTTTAAAATTTCAGTCAGGAATTATAACAAGGAGCATTTTTACGTGAAATCGGTAACCTTTAATGGAAAACCTTTAAATCGAAACTGGCTCACGCACGAAGAACTGACTTCCGGTGGAAACTTGATCATTGAAATAGCAGATACGCCCAATAAAGATTGGGGAACCAAAGATACTTTTATTACAAAAGTTGAATTAAACTAGTGTGTATGTATAGCGAGGCTTTTTATTGAAGTCTCGCTATTTTTTTGATGGTTTGCTATAACGATTGCGTATATTTAAGCGTATTATGAACATTTAATCGATAAATAGTATTTATGAATAAACATCTCTACAAAGGCGCAGCATTGTTTGTGCTTGCAAGCTTACTGATCACGGGCTGTAAAAAAGAATCAGATCAAGAACCTTGGCAAGACCTGTTTGATGGTTCTTCGCTTAATGGTTGGGAACAACTTAACGGCAAAGCAGCGTATCGTATAGAAGGTGACGAAATCGTGGGAACCACCGTAGCCAATACACCGAATTCGTTTTTAACGACTACCGAAGATTATGGCGATTTCATTTTAGAGTTTGATTATAAGGTAGATCCTTCGATGAATTCAGGTGTGCAAATACGCAGCCTAAGCTATCCTGATTATAAAAAGGGAAGAGTTCACGGATATCAAGTAGAGATAGATCCTTCTGACCGGGCTTGGAGCGCCGGTATTTATGATGAGGCGCGCAAAGGCTGGTTGTATTCTTTAGAAAATAACCCTAAAGCGCAGCAGGCTTTTAAACAAAATGAATGGAATCATTACCGTGTGGAAGCATTGGGTGATACGCTCAAAACCTGGATCAATGGAGTTGAAGCGGCGCATCTTGTAGATGATCAGACCGCTTCAGGGTTCATTGCATTACAAGTACACGCGATAGGCGCTGAAGAGGAACCGGGGAAAGAAATACGATGGAAAAATCTAAAGATCATTTCAGAGAATCCGCGAGAATACAGTAAGCAGATGCGCTTGCCTGCTTTTAATACTAAAAATAATCTTACACAAGCAGAAGCAGCATCTGGTTGGCAACTGCTATGGGACGGAAAAACCACATCGGGTTGGAAAGGAGCAAAACTTGAGACTTTTCCTGAGCAAGGGTGGCAGATCGAAGAAGGCATGCTCACGGTCATGGAAAGTGGAGGCGGAGAGTCTGAAGCGGGTGGAGATATTGTCACCACGCAGAAGTACAAAGATTTTGAACTGAAAGTGGATTTTAAAATTACCGAAGGTGCTAACAGCGGAATCAAATATTATGTAGATACAGACCTGAATAAAGGTGAAGGTTCTTCGATAGGTTTAGAGTATCAGATTCTGGATGATGCACGGCATCCTGATGCCAAATTAGGCAATCACGAAGGTAGTCGCACTTTAGCTTCGTTGTATGATTTGATTCAGGCTGACCCTAACAAACCGGTAAACTCTATTGGCTCTTGGAATACTGCACGCATTGTGAGTAAAGATGGTAAAGTTTCGCACTGGCTTAATGATGAAAAAGTGTTGGAGTACGATCGCAGTACAGATGCTTTTCTTCAATTAGTTCAAGAAAGTAAATACAAAGACTGGCCGGGATTTGGGACCTTAGAGCGCGGCAATATTTTACTACAGGACCACGGAAATCACGTTTCCTTCAAGAATATCAAAATCAAAGAACTTTAATATGACCACACGTAGATCGTTTATCAATAAATCAATTTTAGGCGGAACCGCGCTGGCGCTTAGCAATACCACAATGGGAATGGCTGCCAGTAGTTATCGCAATATCATAGGAGCTAATGATCGGCTAAATGTTGCGGTCGCGGGATTAGGCAGACGTTTGGGAGCCTATTATGCACCCATCGCCCGCAAAGAATCTAACGTACGCCTACTGTATCTCTGCGATGTGATGGAAAAAAGCCGACTGAATGCGCTTAAGAATTTTAAAGAACATATTGATTACACACCAGAACTGGAGAATGATATTCGTAAAGTTATTGAAGATAAGGATGTAGATATTCTTATAAATGCAACTCCAGATCACTGGCATACTCCGGGATCTATTATGGCATTAAAAGCGGGCAAACACGTGTATGTTGAAAAACCATGTAGCCACAATATGAATGAAAACGAACTCCTGGTTGCGGCGGCAAAAAAGTTTGATAAACGCGTGCAAATGGGTAATCAACAGCGCTCGTCGTTGCACACTATAGAGATCATAGATCAGATTCACAAAGGGGTGATTGGCGATGTTTATAAAGCTGTAGCTTTTTATTCCAATCCGCGTGGAGAAACACCGGTGCAGCAGCAGGCGGCTGTACCCACCGGATTAGATTGGGAGCTTTGGCAAGGGCCGGCTCCACGTAGAGCGTACACGAGCGAAACCTGGGATTACAACTGGCACTGGTATGGCTGGAATTACGGTACCGCAGAAACAGGAAACAATGCGACGCACGAACTAGATATTGCCCGATGGGCATTAGGCGTTGAATTTCCTAACTATGCTGAAGTGCAAGCCGAAAAACGGCATTTTAAAAATGACGGTTGGGAAATGTATGATACGATGTATGCGACGTTCAAATTTGATGATGATAAAGTAATCAATTGGGACGGAAAAAGCCGCAACGGTTACAATACTTATGGCCGCGGTCGTGGTACGCTTATTTTTGGTACCGAAGGTTCGGTTTTGGTAGATCGTTCTAATTATGTGCTTATGGATCGCAGCGGAAAAGTCATCAAACAAAGTGAAGAAACTGCAGAAAGCGGACTCGCACTTGGCGGTGGCGGCGACTCTTCCACAGCGCATATGGTAAACTTTTTTGAAGCGATTCGCGGTAAAGAAACTTTAAAAGCGCCTATTGAAGATGCTTCGGTAAGTATGGCGATGGTGCATTATGCAAATATGGCGTATCGTGTAGGGCACGGTTTTGATATCGATGCTAAATCAGGTCGCATTTATGATCGGGAAGCGATGCAACTTTGGGGACGCGAGTATGCACCTAATTGGGAACCAAAAATTTAAGAGACTATGAAACGTAGAGATTTTGTGATCAAAAGCAGTCTGGCAGCAGCGGCGGTATCTTCTGCTAGTCCGGGGTTTGCTTATATCAATAAATATGTGGGTTCAAGTGCGCCAATACGTATTGGTGTGATAGGAACCGGCGATCGCGGAGGCGGTTTAATTTCGGTGATGAAAAATATTGAAGGGATTGAAGTAGCTGCCTGTTGTGATATTATTCCATTTCGATTGGCTAACGGAATGAAACGCGCGGGAGATTCAGCAAAAGCCTATACTGATTATCGAAAATTGCTAGAAGATAAAAGTATTGATGCGGTTTTGGTAGCGACTCCGTTCAGCACGCATGCGCAGATAGAACTTGATGCGCTTGCCGCCGGAAAGCACGTGTATGGTGAAAAAACAATGGCAAAAGGCTATGATGCCGTGTTGGATGTTGTTGATGCTGCACAAGGGAATTTAGTCTTTCAAACCGGCCATCAGTACCACAGTTCGCGCTTGTATACGCACGTGGTTGATTTGATTAAAGATGGAAAAATAGGCGAGATCACTGCTTTTGAATGCCAATGGAACCGAAGCGGAAACTGGCGAAGACCCGTCCCCGAGCCAGAACTGGAGCGTATGATCAATTGGCGCATGTACCGCGAATATTCTGGCGGATTGACCGCAGAATTATGTTCGCATCAGATCGACTTTACCAATTGGGTTTTAGGAGAAACACCCTCGCAGGTTTTTGGTACCGGCGGTATTGATTACTGGAAGGACGGCAGAGAAACCTTTGATAATGTACATCATTTATTTTCGTATCCCAGTGGCGTAGAGGCGACCTTTACTTGTTTAACGACCAATGCTAAAGACGATTATCAAATTAAAGTGATGGGCGATAAGGGAACCATCATTTTAGATTATGTCAATGGCTGGTTTTATCCTGAAGGAAATTATACTAAAAAGCGCGCTGAGGTTGATGGTGTTGCAGGTGCCACAATACCTTGGGAAGCCGGAAAAGGAATTCCGTTTGAGTTTACCCACGCAGATCCCAGCAAGCAGGCTTTAATGGATTTTAGAGATGCGATCAAGAATAACAGCAAACCGATTTCTGACTTAAAAACCGGAGCCAATACCGCAATTTGTGTGCAAATGGCTATTGACTCGATGCTGAAAAATGAAGTCGTTAAATGGAACCCAAAGCATTCGATTTAAACTTTATAATTTAATGGAGGTGCGCATTATAGGGGCACGGCGTAGTCGTGTTTTATAACACCCATTACAAAGGTACTATGTGCACTCCCAATATTTTTTATAGAACCTAGGTCATTCAGTACAAAATCCTGATAGTGTTTCATATCCCGCACCATGACTTTCAATCTGAAGTCGTAATTCCCTGAAATATTATAACACTCACAAACGTACTTAGACGCCATGATATCTTGCACAAATTGATGGCCAATTTCTTTAGTATGTTCTTTGATCGTGATGTCACAAAAAACGATCAGTCCTTTACCTACTTTTTCGGCTTCTACAAGCGCGACGTATTTCTTGATAATTCCTTCCCGTTCTAAACGTCTTATACGTTCGTAAACAGGAGTGGGAGATAAGTTTACATGTTGTGCAATTTCCTTAGTGGTTAATTTTCCGCTTTGCTGAAGCAATTCTAATAGCTTCAAATCGATCTGGTCTAATTCTGACATAGATAAATTTTCTATTTGTGTGTCCATTTTACGCCGCTAAAAGACGATTTGTCTTTTATAGAGGTTTGTGTAGTTATTGTATCTAAATATCGAATCAAAATTAATTAATTAATCTTTTATTTTGAGATTTGTAAGAGATAAAAACTGCAAAATGAGCCTCAGGTAGTTTTTAGATATATAATTAAAGAATATATCCAGGGGCTTGCCTCAAAGTAGTTTTAATACTAAAACAACAAATCAAAAAAAGCCATGACTAACACTCAGGATACCATTAAAGACGATTTTGAATTTACAGTAAAGCGTATTTATTTCGACGAAGACTATGTGCCCTCTAGCAGTACACGTACTACAACTAATTTTGCAAATTTGGCAAGAGGAGCGAGGCGTCAGGAAAATCTGCGAAACACCCTTACAATGATCAACAATCGTTTTAATTCGTTGGCAAACTGGGACAATCCTGATCAAGACCGTTATCAGGTTGAGTTGGAAATTGTTTCTGTTGATCTTGATATGCACGATAACAGAGCAACATTTCCTGCGATCGAAGTTTTAAAAACGCACATACTGGATCATAAAACAGGTAAGCGCATCGAAGGGATTGTGGGCAATAACTTTTCTTCCTACGTACGGGATTATGATTTTAGTGTTTTGCTTTTAGAACACAATAAAGGGAAAACTGATTTTAGTATTCCTGATGATTTTGGAAGCTTGCACGGCACGATCTTTAAGCGTTTTGTTTCCTCAGAAACGTATAAGAAGCATTTTGCTAAACCACCAGTGATTTGTTTGAGTGTTTCGCACAATAAAACCTACCAGCGTACAGGCAATCACCATCCTATTCTTGGGTATGAATATCAAGTGAATGAAGCTTCTTTAACCGAATCCTATTTCAAAAAAATGGGCTTGCAAGTACGGTATTTTATGCCGCGACACAGCGTAGCGCCGCTCACCTTTTACTTTTTTGGGGACCTACTTACAGAGTATACCAATCTTGAATTAATAAGTACCATCAGTACGATGGAAACCTTTCAAAAAATTTATAGACCTGAAATTTACAATGCCAATTCGGTGGCGGGATCCTGCTTTAAACCCAGTTTAAAAAACCCAGATCATTCGCTCACCAAGATTGAATATGACCGGGAAGAACGCAGTCAGCTGGCCATTGAACAAGGAAAATTTACCGAAGAACATTTTATAAAACCGTATAAGAATGTGCTGGAGCAGTGGTCTGCAAATTACGCACACTAATCAATTCAACTAACTACTTCATTATGAAAAATATATTACCAACATCAACCGTTGGAAGTTTACCTAAACCTGCCTGGCTTGCGCCACCCGAAAAACTTTGGTCGCCCTGGAAATTAGAAGGTGATCAATTATTAGAAGGCAAACAAGATGCCCTGCGTATTTCGTTACAAGAACAGCATTTATCAGGAATTGATATTATTAGTGATGGCGAGCAAACACGCCAACATTTTGTAACCACTTTTATAGAACATTTGAGTGGAGTAGATTTTAAAAATCGAAAGACGGTAAAAATCCGTGACCGGTACGAAGCCAGTGTTCCGGTTGTTGTGGATGAGGTGGCGCGGCAAAAAGCAGTTTTTGTTGCAGATGCTCAGTTTCTACGCAAACAGACCAACCAACCTATAAAATGGGCACTTCCGGGGCCTATGACAATGGTAGACACCTTGTACGATGACCACTATAAAAGCCGTGAAAAATTAGCTTGGGAATTTGCCAAAGCACTTAATGAGGAAGCCAAAGCGCTACAAGAAGCAGGAGTAGATATTATTCAGTTTGATGAGCCCGCGTTTAATGTGTTTTTTGATGATGTGAATGATTGGGGGATGGCCGCATTAGAACGAGCCGTTGAAGGATTACATTGTGAGACCGCAATACATATTTGTTATGGCTACGGAATAAAAGCGAACAATGATTGGAAAAAAACGTTAGGTTCAGAATGGCGGCAATACGAAGAAATATTCCCGAAAATTCAAACCTCAAATATTGATATTGTATCCTTAGAATGCCATAATTCACAGGTGCCACTTGAGCTCATGGAGCTTATTCGCGGTAAGAAAGTAATGGTCGGGGCTATAGATGTAGCTACGAATACCATAGAAACGCCAGAAGAAGTAGCCCAAACGCTGCGTAAAGCACTTGAGTTTGTAGCTATTGAAAATCTATATCCGTCAACCAACTGTGGAATGGCGCCGCTATCACGCGAAGTTGCCCGCAAAAAGTTAAGTGCCTTAAGTGCCGGAGCAGCACTTGTACGCAACGAACTTGAGTTTTAATACTAAAAGCTTAGAACAAAAAAACCTCCTTTTTCAGGAGGTTTTTTATGGATTTATAGTACGTTTTAGGTAAGTAAATTCCCGTCGTCATCCCACTCGGCGGTAACGCCACGCTGACTTTGATCTACGCATTTTGCGATCCATTCGGGATCGTAGCTTACGCCGTGTTTCTGCAAAACTTCTTCCGGAACGCCATCCCAGATATTGGGTTGGTTTCCTTTGTAGTCCAGATCTTTGATTCCCATTTCTGAAGTATAATACCCCGTCATCGTCAGGTTGCGCATCAGGCTAAAAAACTGCACCTGCACCGGTTGTTCCCAGCTGGGTTTTTCTGGATCAGGAAAAGCAATCGTATCTAAAATAGCTTTCTGATTTTCTTCCGAAATACTTTTAAATTCAGTGTTGTATTCTAAATTAGAAGTATGGTCTAGCCACATCAAACCACCGCGTATGGGCGTTTGTAAATAGGGCATATCTTTGACAATAAATTCAAGAAACTCGGGCACGCCGGCATCGGTAGCGCTTCCATATTCTTCGTTTGCAGGTAAGATCAGCGCACATAACACGTTCAATGTGTCCATCTCATGTTCTCTAAAAAACTGCTCTGATTTTAGCTTTTCAATCAGTTCGAGTTCTTCAGGGGTACGGCCAAAATAATCTTCAGCAGCTTTCGCGATTTCAACTTCTTTTTCGCCCAGATTGGGATCACAACCTGTGAGTAAAAGTCCGGTTCCTAACGAACCTAAAAACATCGATTTTAAACTATCTCTTCTATCCATGATTTAGATGTTTTGCTGTTTTAATTGTTCAATTATATAATCTGAAGCTCTCCACGAAAGCGCTAAAATGGTCCAAGTCGGGTTTTTATCGGCTTGAGAAACAAACGGTCCCGCATCTACAATAAATACATTATCTACGTCGTGCAACTGCTGAAATTCATTAACTACAGAAGTTTTAGGGTCGCTTCCCATACGGGTGGTTCCCACCTCGTGAATGATTCGGCCCGGATTTTCGAGACCGTAATTCGATTCTTTTGAAGGAGCATCTTGAAGCATCGTACCGCCCATATTATGCACAATTTCTTCAAAAGTATCGTTCATATGTTTGGCCTGATTCACTTCATATTCAGACCATTTATAATTGAAACGCAAAACCGGGATCCCAAACTCATCAACCGTGGTTGGGTCGATCTCGCAATAATTATCTTTCATTGCGATAGATTCGCCACGACCCGCCATACCAATGGTAGAACCGTAATATTTTTTTATATCTGCGCGTAAACTGTTTCCGTAGCCGCCCACTTTTTGATTGAAGAAACGGTTAAGGTCATTGGGGTTAAAGCCAAAACCGTAGCTCGGCATTCCTAAACCACCCCAAACTTCAATATGATAACCGCGCGGGAAATTCAGCTTTTTATTGTCGCCCCACCACGGTGTATAGACGTGCATTCCGCCTACACCATCTTCATTATAGGTGTCGCGATTCATCAAGTCTGGAATGAACGCAGATCTACTCGCACCGGTAGAATCGTGTAAATAACGGCCTACCATATCGCTGCTATTTCCTAATCCGTTAGGATGTTGCTCACTTTTTGAATTCAATAAAATACGTGCTGAACTACAAGCCGAAGCTGCAAGCACCACAATACGGCCTTTCAGCTTATATTCTTTACGATCATCTTTACTGATGTACGAAACTCCGGTAGCTTTTCCTTCATCATTTGTAGTCACTTCGCGCACCATTGCATTGACAAAAAGGTCTACCTGACCGCCGCTTTTTTGCGCCGGAAAGATCAAACAAGTCCCTGCAGAGAAATCGGCATATACCGCACACGCACGAGAACATTGACCACAATAGAAGCAAATACCGCGATCATCGTTGATCTTTTTGGTAAGCATAGACATTCGCGAAGGAATCACAGGAATATTAGATTTTCGAGCTCCCTTAATGTAAAAAAGTTCGTGCAATCTGGGTTTTGGTGGAGGTAGGAAAAAACCATCAGGCTCATTTTCTATATTTTCTTTGGTACCAAAAACCCCAATTAGCTTATCTACTTTATCATAATAAGGTTTTACATCCTCGTATCCTATGGGCCAGTCGTCGCCGTGACCGTCATAGCTTTTATGCTTAAAGTCGCGTTCCCCAAAACGCAAAGAAATACGTCCCCAGTGATTGGTGCGACCGCCTAGCATTCTAGATCTAAACCAGTCAAATTGAGTTCCGTCTTTTTGAGTGTAAGGTTCACCTTCTATTTCCCAACCTCCATAGGCGCTGTCAAAATCTCCAAAAGGTCGTCTATTTGAGGCACCACGTCTTGGAGATTCATAAGGCCATTTGAGTTGCGTACGTTGTTTAGGGTCTGCAGGATCAAAATGAGGACCTGCTTCTACAACCGCTACTTTGAGTCCGGCATCTGCCAAAACTTTTGTTGCCATCCCACCGCCGGCTCCAGAGCCTACGATGATGACATCATACATTTTTGAAGATTCTTGTATTTGCATAGGATAGGTTTAATGTGCTTTAAATTATTTCTAAAAATATGGCGTATAAATTACTGATAATGATAATAGACCTAGAAATAACCTTGCAAATTGTTAATTATGTTAATTTATTAAAATTTAAGTGAATTTCACACAATTATACTAAAACGTTTTATTATAATTGCTAAAACGTTTTACTTTAACGTTTGCGAAAAACAATTAAAACTTAAACATGCATTAATGGGAATTTGAAATTCCAGAAACACCGAACAATTATGGACAAAAACTTTAAAAGATTTATTCTGGTTTTTTTCCTTGCATTAGGTATGACATCGTTACATACCCTTTATGCACAGGGAGGAAAAACCGTTACGGGAACGGTCACTGATCCCGGAGGAATGCCTTTGCCGGGAGTTACGGTACAGGAAAAAGGAACCACCAATGGTGTGGCGACAGATTTTGACGGAAATTTTAGTATAGATGTTGCCTCTAATAACGCTGTACTTGTGTTTTCTTATGTGGGGATGACCAACGTAGAGCAAGCAGTAGGCTCTCAAAATTCGTTTACGATAACGATGGAATCGAATGAAGAATCACTTGAAGAGGTGGTTTTAATTGGTTACGGCTCTCAAGAGCGTAAAGCCGTTTCTACCGCTGTAACTAAAGTAGATACTGATGATTTCAATCAAGGCCAGGTATCCTCACCGGTCGAATTGATTCAAGGTAAAGTTGCCGGACTGCAGATCACCAGAGCAGGAGGAAACAATCCTAATGGTGGTACAGCAATACAGCTTAGAGGGGTTACCTCAATTACCGGTTCTACTTCTCCACTTATTGTAATTGACGGAATTCCGGGAGGTAATCTTGATTTGCTTCAGCAAAATGATATCGAGTCTTTTGATGTACTTAAAGATGGTGCAGCAGCAGCAATTTATGGTACACGAGGGACCAACGGGGTAATTTTAATTACTACCAAAAAAGGAAAGAAGGGTAAGAGTACTTTTAATTACTCAAGCTTTGTTTCACGCGATTATGTAAACAGTAAGCCAAATTTTCTATCGGCAGATCAATTTAGAGCTGCTATTGCAGACGGAATCATTAGCGCTAATAATGATCTAGGAGCTTCTACTGATATTTTTGAAGAACTGGTAAACCGTTCTAATCTTACACAGTATCATAACTTCGTTGCTTCTGGCGGTAACGAAAATGGTAATTACAGAGCTTCATTATACTACAAAGATTCTGAAGGTATTGCTTTGGAAAATGGAAGAGAGGAATTCGGGGTGCGTGCAAGCTTCAATCAAAAAGGACTTGATGACAAACTTACTTTTGCCTCTAGTGTTGTTGTTAATGTAAATGACGCAAACCTTTTAGGAGGTAACCAATTTGGTATTGTAACAGACTGGAATCCTACGGCACCTATTTATGCGCCATTTAATACTTCAGAAGAAGGGGTGTTGTTCAACCAAGGGCGTTATGGTTTTTACCAGCCGGAGAACGGGTATAACCCATTTTCTGAATATGCAAATCGTTTTAATCAGCGTAAGCAAATTACTTTTTCAGGGGACGTAAAACTTGGTTATGAAATAATTCCCGGGTTAGTAGCTTCTGTTTTTGGTTCTTATCAAAGAAACTCTTGGAATGATCGCTTTTACCGTTCAACGCAAGATTATCAGCAGTATAACACCGGTAGTCCTTACTTCGGAACCGGGTATGCCTATAAAGGGAATCATATAGATTATACTCAAACTGTAGAGCCAACAATCAACTTCACTAAAGATTTTGGAGATCACGGCTTTGAATTACTAGGAGGTTATAGTTATCAGTACTCAACCACCGAAGAATATTCTATGGATAACAGTGGTTTTACCACAGATGGTTTTGAAGATTGGAACTTTGGTGCGGGTAACGCGATCACTGATACAGATTTGCCACGTCCTAACTTATCAAGTTTTAAAGAAGATAATACGCTTATCGCTTATTTCAGTCGTTTGAGTTATAACTATCTTGATCGTTACTTTTTACAAGCCTCTGTGCGTCACGAAGGTTCTTCACGTTTTGGAGCCAATAACAAGTGGGCTAGTTTTCCTGCGATATCCGGAGGTTGGTTGATCTCTGATGAGAATTTTATGGAAGGTTCCGCTTGGGTAAACAATCTTAAATTACGTGCAGGATATGGTATTACGGGTAACCAAGGGATTCCTAACTACCAATCTATTGTGACTTTAGGAACAGGAGGTAAATACCCTGTATTTTTAGATGGTGCTGATGGTGCTACTTACTATCAAACCTATGGTCCTGTCAAGAACCCTAACCCAGATCTTAAGTGGGAAACCAAGAAGGAATTCAATATTGGTGTTGATTTTGGATTCTGGTTTAACAAGCTTAGTGGTTCTATTGATTACTATACACGTCGTACCGAGGACTTATTGCTGAGTTATGATGTTCCTCAGCCGCCTTTTGTACAGGGAAGTATTTATACAAACGTAGGGAATATCACCAATAATGGTTTAGAACTCGCGCTGAGTTACCGTGTGTTTGAAGAAGGAGATTTTAAATGGAATGTGGATTTTGTAGGAAGTTATCAAAACAACGAGCTTACGACACTTTCTAATCAAATCTTCTCTGTGAGTGAACTTTACGGAGGAAATATTGGTAACCCAGGAAACCTAGGGGATGCAATTAGAAATACTGAAGGTGGCCCTATCGGAAACTTTTACGGAAAACGCTTTGCCGGTTTTACTGTTGATGGTAAATGGTTATTCCATAAAGCAGATGGGACTATCGGAAGAGCCAGTGATATGACCGAGGAAGACAAGGCGATTATTGGTAATGGTTTGCCTAAATATTATGCTTCTTTGACCAATACCTTCCGTTATAAGAATTTTGACCTTACCATATTGCTACGCGGTAAATTCAAATATGATATTTTGAACACCGTAGATCTATTCTATGGCAATCCAAGTTTACTGCCGGGTAACGTGCTTACTTCAGCATTAGGACAGTACAGCAACATCACTGAAGCACCACAATATTCAGATTACTATCTTGAGAATGGGGACTTTGTAAAATTAGATAACCTGACTCTAGGCTATAACTTCAACTTGGGAGAGAACAGTCCGTTTAGTGCATTACGATTATTTGGTAGTGCTAGAAACCTTGCAACTTTTACCGGATATACCGGCCGTGATCCTGAAGTACAAGATACCGGGTTGTATCCTGGTATAGATGACAGAAACTTTTACCCAAGAACGGTAACGGTTACTGCAGGTGTCAATGTTAACTTTTAATATTAAGAAGATGAAGAAGATAAACTTATTTCAGAAGGCTGCGTGCGCAATGGGAGTGTTACTTACTATTGGGTGTACAGACCTTGAAGAAACTACATATTCAGAACTTTCAGAATCAAATTTTTATAAAACTGAATTAGAACTCGTACAAGCTAACTTAAGACCGTTCACGCATATGCAGGCGTGGTTGGCTTGGTCTGGTCAAAATGGGTATTACTACCATAACGAACTTTCGGCAGATCAAACCGCTTGGCCTCAAAAGGGGCGCCACGGTTATGATAATGCAGACCACATACGTCAACATTATCACACTTGGACTGATCAGGAGGGACGTTTAAATAATGCTTGGAGACTCATGTGGACCGGTCTAGGTTTTGTAAATACGGCTATCGAGAGTATTGAGGCTGTAGATGCAGCATCAATTGGGGTAACTCCGGAGCGTTTGGCTTCAATTGTTGCTGAAGCTAAGGTTTTACGTGCATATCACTATATGAAAATTATGGATATGTGGGGTAATGTACCTATTGTAACCACTGTAGGCGAGCCTAACAATCCACCTACTGCTTCTAGAGAAGAAGTGTTTGCTTTTATTGAGCAAGAACTTTTAGATAATGTTGAAAAACTTCAGCCACTTTCACCACAGCTTATTGGGCGTATGAGTAAAGCTGTAGGATATTCAATTCTATCTGAGCTTTACCTTAATGCTGAAGTGTGGTCAGGTACTCCGCGCTGGGAAGAAAGCATTACATATGCTGATAAAGTGATCAGTGGAGAAGGAGGTTCGTTAACCGGAAACATTGCGTTAGATCAAGACCCGTTAGGACCTTTCAATAATACGAATGAAGATTCTCCAGAAAACATCTTTCAGTTTCCATTCAGTCGTCAAAATGACTTTGGATACAGCTGGGCTTCGTTTTATATGGGCTTCTCTAATATGACTGCAGCTTTAGACGTAAACTACAGCGGTAATAATGCTTTTGTTGTGATTCCTACAGCATTCAATGCATATCAGGAAAATGACATTCGTAAGCAAGAATGGTTTTTATTTGGACCTCAATATAAATTTGGTACTGAGGAACCTATTTTAGGATCTGAAGAGTATAATGGTGAGCCATTTATCTACGTGAATAACATTCGTAGAAATACTGAAGGGCAAACCGGTGAAGGTTCTATGACTGATGGAGAAGAGAATAGCGGTGCGCGTTTTCATAAATACCGTTCTGGTAGACAAGAAGACCCTAACTATTTAGAAGGGGATTACGTGGTTTACCGTTTAACTGAATTGTACTTTAATAAAGCCGAAGCTTTGATGCGTTTGAATAATGGTAACGCAACTCAAGAAGCGGTAGATCTTATCAATGCTAGTAAAGTACGTTACTTTACTTCAGATGATTGGGCAGATGAAGCCTACACAACGACTTCTTTAACGATGAGTGAATTGTTAATTGAGCGTGGTAGAGAGTTCATTTTTGAAGGAAAACGTCGTACTGATCTTATTCGTTTTGGTGAATTCACCACAGGATCTTGGTGGGATCACGAGCCTTCAGGAGATCTTAACTTGACGATCTATCCTATTCCATACAGACAATTACAAGCAAATCCTAACCTTGTTCAAAACCCAGGATACTAAAAAGTATATTATGAAAACAATTTTAAATTCTATAAAACCGGCGGTCGTGCTTCTCCTTATTGCCTTTGCATCTTGTGAGGGAAGGCGCGAATTTGACGCCATCGTTGAAAACGGAGTCAATCTTGATAATTATGACATCATTTTACTAGAGTCAGGAAATACGCTGGATGTAACAGCTACCTTTGAGCCTAATGTTGTTCCGCAACGTGATTATATCTGGGAGGTAGAAGATCCTAGCGTAGCTGACTTACAAGTAAACGAGGATAAATCTGTAACCCTAACCGCAACCGGATCTGGAGAAACTGTTTTGCGTGTTACGGCAGCAGATGACAGTTCACTTACAGATACTGCGCCGTTAAAAGTGATCGCGGGGCCTCCTGTAGATATTACAGATCAAAGTACGATCTCAGTAAACCGGGAATACAGCGGTGGAGCAGAAGGTCGTGAAGGATCAACTAAGCTTATTGATGGAGATTTGACAACAAAATATCTATCTGGTTTTGTCACTCCGTTTTGGATAAATCTAGAGTTTGAAGAACCTATTGTAGCGGGTTATTATTCATTTACTTCAGGTAATGATGCTCCAGATCGTGATCCACAAGATTGGGAGATACAAGGTTCACAAGATGGAGAAACCTGGATCACCCTTGACAGCAGAGAAGATTACAGATTTTCAGATCGTACTCAAACCAGAGAATTCTATTTTGATAACAATACCGCCTATAAATTCTACCGATTAGATATTTCAAGTAATGGTGGAGGCAGTTTGTTTCAAATGACAGAATGGAGATTATTTTTATTACCATTCTAAGCTCAAGAATAAAAAGAATCTTTATTTATTTGAAAAGATTTATTTAGCCCCAGCCGCCAGACATAACATCTGGCGGCTTTTTTTTATTAACGCAGTCAAGTCGTTTAAAATATTTCTAAAAAATTCAATGGAATTAGAGAAGTTACTTACGCAATATTTAATGATAAAAAACTTGAATAACTAAAACGTTTTACTTATTTTCACTTAAATTACAAAAATATCGTTTTCGTATATGCTACGCTTATTAGTTTTTAAGGTGTTAAATGGCTAAAGTGTAGTGTTTTATATCCTCATTATGCAAAGAAGAACATTTATTCAAAATACGGCCTTAGCCGGAGGCTTAACCGTGATAAATCCTACTGGCCTTTTTGCCGAAAGTTTATTTAAAAAATTTCCAACAGTGCGTGTGCCGGCAGGGCAACGTAATTTTGAGAGTAAGGCCATTGAAAAGGCGATTAAAGAATTCTCAAAAAATGTTGACGATCAAGAGCTGTCTTGGTTATTTAACAACTGTTTTCCTAACACATTAGATACTACGGTTACTTATTCAAAATATAAAGGAGCGCCAGATACCTATGTGATCACGGGAGATATTGATGCCATGTGGTTGCGGGATAGTTCTGCGCAAGTGTGGCCTTATATGCAATTTGCAGACGAGGATAAAGATCTTAAAAACCTTATCGCCGGTGTGATCAATAGGCAAACACGTCAGATTTTAAAAGATCCGTATGCTAATGCATTTTATGACGATCCGCAGAAAAAAGGGGAGTGGACCTCTGATAATACCGATATGCTTCCGGGAGTGCACGAGCGCAAATATGAGATCGATTCTTTATGCTATCCCATTCGTCTCGCATACAATTATTGGAAAACAACCGGTGATACGAATCCGTTTGATAAACAATGGCTTGCAGCGATCAAGAACATTTTAAAAACCTTCAAAGAACAGCAGGAGAAAGACGGTACCAACCCGTATTCTTTCAGTCGAAATACGTCTAACGGGACAGATACGCGCTTCCTCCGCGGGAAAGGTTATCCTGTAAAACCGGTGGGGTTGATTTGTAGTGCTTTCAGGCCTAGTGATGACTCGACGGTCTATTCGTTTTTGATTCCATCTAACTTTTTTGCTGTGGTGAGTTTGAATCAGGCTGCAGAAATGGTTGAAACGCTTCAGGATGAAACGGAACTTGCTAACGAGCTGAAAGCGTTGGCTACAGAAGTTAAACAGGCGATCGCTAAATATGGTGTGACCGAACATGAAAAATACGGTAAGATCTATGCCTTTGAGACCGATGGTTTTGGAAACCATTTGATGATGGACGATGCCAATGTGCCGAGTTTACTTTCCTTGCCTTACCTGGATGCGGTAGATGTAAATGATCCTATTTATCAGAACACCCGTGATTTTGTTTGGTCGTTAGACAACCCATTTTTCTTTAAAGGATCGGCTGCCGAAGGTATTGGCGGACCGCACGTAGGGATGAATATGATCTGGCCGATGGCGATTACGATGCGCGGTCTTACCAGCACTTCAGATGCAGAGATTAAAGAGTGTATTAAGATGCTTAAAAATACACACGGCGGAACAGGATTTATGCACGAGACTTTTCATAAAGATGATCCTACCGATTTTACCCGCTCTTGGTTTGCCTGGGCAAATACTTTATTTGGCGAACTCCTATGGAAAACCTACCAAGAGAATCCCGAATTACTCAATTCGATTTAAATTATAGAAATTGATGAAAAATCACGCTAGCGCCTTCCGTTTGAAAATACTATTCAGTTTTACAGTGATGCTGTTGAGCATAACTCAGGTTTTAACAGCGCAACAACAAGAATCTTATGTAGAAAATCCTGTGGCTTTTGTGAATCCATTTCACGGGACAGCACCGCTTACAGATCCAGATTTTATAGGGTACACGCCGCCCGAAGGATGGCGTGTTTGGGCAGGACTAACCTATCCCGGTGCAACCCTGCCCAATGCAATGGTACAACTGAGTCCTATTACCCAATATGGAAGCGGCGCTGGCTACGAATATGAAGACAAAGAAATTCTGGGCTTTACACATACCAATAAAGGCCACTGGAATTTGTGTCATATTCCGATTTTGCCAATCGCAGAAAAGGCTTCGGCACCTTTTAAATCTTCTTTTGATAAGGAAAATGAAACTGCTTCTGCGGGTTATTACAGTGTTTACTTGAACGATTATAAGGTAAAAGTTGAGGTTACCACTACCTTACGTGCAGGTTTTCATAAATATACTTTTGATGACGATGCCGCTCACAATATTCTGTTTGATCTGGGACGTGCAAATCATCACGTTGATGCGTGGCAACTGCGCCAAACCGGGCGTAAAACACTCGAAGGTTTTCAACGTACGGGCGGTGATAAGGTATATTTTTCGGTGGAACTCAGTGAGGCAATAAGCGAACTTCAACAAGTGAATCCGAATACCGATAAAGGTTATGCGCTTCTAAATTTAAAAGCTTCGCCAAAACCGGTAAGCTTAAAGATCGGTTTGTCTTTTGTAAGTGCCGAAAATGCACGTGAAAATCTTCAGCAAGAAATAGGAAATAAACCCTTTGAAGAAGTACATCAGGCTGCAGAAAAAACGTGGGATGCCGTTTTGTCAAAAATTCAGGTTTCCGGTGGAAGCCAAAAAGAAAAAGAACTTTTCTATTCTTCATTATACCGAAGCATGCAATGGCCGGCTTTACGCAGTGACTACAATGGGGAGTTTACAGATGCTCAGGGAACGGTTCAAAATAAAGGCTTCCGCTATTATACCAATCCGTCGCTTTGGGATACGTATCGCAACAAACTGGTTTTATTGAGCTTATTATCGCCGGAAGTTACCGGTGATATCATTCAATCGTTGATCGACAAAGGAACTCAAAGCGGATTTATGCCTACCTTTTTTCACGGCGATCACGCTGCACCTTTTGTCACGCAGGCTTATGGTAAAGGCATTACCAATTTTGATGTGAAAAAAGCCTACGAGCAGCTTCTAAACAATGCGTATAAAGAGGGCGGCACACGGCCGCATATTGCAGAATATATTGAGAAAGGTTTTATTTCAGATCCTGATGTTGAAAATCCGCATGTAGAAACTAAAGCAAAAGCTGGTGTTTCAAAAACGCTTGAATATGCTTACGATGATTACAGTTTGTCGTTGTTGGCAGAAGCTTTAAATGATGACAATCACGCCAAAGATCTTGCTGCACGTGCAAAGAATTACAAGAATGTCTTTGACCCAGAAACGCATTTTATGCGCGGTAAGCTAGCTGATGGATCTTTTATAAGTCCGTTTGATGCTGAATATCCGTATTATGAGTATATGTATCGCGAAGCCAATGCGTGGCAGGTTTCATTTTTTGTTCCACACGATATGCAAGGTCTGGTAGGCTTATATCCAAGTGAACAAGCGTTTGAGCAAAAGTTAGATTCGCTGTTTACCTTACCGTGGAACCCTAAACATATCGCGCGAAATGTAAGCGGATTTTTAGGTCAATACTGCCACGGAAATCAGCCCGATCACGAGGCACCCTTTGCCTATTATTTTATCAATAAGCCCGAAAAATCCCAGCACATTATAGACAGGCTTTTAGAAGACTATTATGGTGTTGGACCAACCGGTTTAGCCTTTAGTGGGATGGATGATGCGGGGGAGATGAGCGCCTGGTATGTTTTTGCAGCTTCGGGATTGTATCCACTATCACCGGCAGATAATGAGTATCTAGTAAGTCTTCCCGTTTTTGACCGCGTAAAATGGAATTTAGGTAGAAATTCTTTTGAGATCACTCAAGAAGGCACTTCAAGAAACTTAAAAGAAATACAATACAATGGTAAAACGCTTGATGGCTATTTTATTGATCAGGAACAATTGATGCTTGGTGGCGATTTAAAATTAAACGTAGAGTAAAAGCAATTTTTATGAGGAAATTAGTCGGATTTTTTATCGTTGTTCTAAGCTTTTTAGAACCGGTTGTGGCGCAGGAAATCAGCTATAAAACAATTGAAAACATCAATTACTACCCTAAAGCACTTCAGCAATCTGACACCTATCTCGCTTCACAAGCGCGTCTTGATATTTACTATCCTGAAGATAAAAAAGATGTTCCGGTGATTATTTGGTTTCACGGCGGCGGCCTCACCGGCGGATCTAAAGAAATTCCGCAAGCTTTAAAAAATAAGGGCTACTGTATTGTTGGTGTAGGGTATAGGCTTTCTCCTAAAGTTAAAGCTTCGGTTTGTATTGAAGATGCTACTGCAGCCATCGCCTGGACGTTTAAAAATATCGAAGCCTATAATGGTGACTCCAAAAATATCTTTGTGAGCGGACATTCCGCAGGAGGATATTTAGCCTTGATGAGTATTATGGATAAAAGTCGTCTTGCTAAATACGATATCAATGCTAATGATGTCGCGGGATTGATACCGTTTAGCGGGCATACCATTACTCATTTTACCATTAGAGCAGAGCGAGGTATTCCGGGAGAACAACCCATCGTAGACGCCTATGCTCCGCTTTATTTTGTACGGAATGATGCGCCGCCTACACTCTTGATTACTGGCGACCGAGAACTGGAAATGTTAGGGAGGTATGAAGAGAATGCCTACTTCTACCGAATGATGAAAGTCGCAGGACAGCAACACATAAAACAATACGAAATGCAAGGCTATGGACACAATATGACGCATCCTGCTTACCCCTTGTTATTGAGCTTTGTAGCTGAAAATTCGGTCAAATCTGAGCAATAAATACAGATTAAGAAGAAGTTTTTAAAGTTATTACTGAATCTAATAGAAATGTTCTTAGTAAAACCTTTTAGTTATCGTACTTTTGCAGGTTCACCAGGGACGGTATTATTAATAGTTTTTAGAGTACCAAACAAAGAATGAAGAATATTTACGAAGATGAACGGATTGTAATGACGCTTGATGCAGGAGGAACTAATTTTGTTTTTTCGGCATTGCAGCGGGGAGAAGAGATTATTCAACCTATCACATTACCTTCTAATTCAGACGATTTAGAGCGTTGTCTCAAAACGATAATTAAAGGATTTGATCAGGTAAAAGCCCAACTCAACGGGCGGCAGCCTGAGGCGATCAGTTTTGCATTTCCGGGACCTGCAGATTATAAAAACGGAATCATTGGTGATCTGGTGAACTTACCTGCCTTTAGAGGTGGCGTGGCTTTAGGACCTATGCTTGAGGAGATTTTTGAGATCCCAACGCTGATCAATAACGATGGAGATCTGTTTGCTTATGGCGAAGCGGTAGCGGGAATGCTTCCGTTTATTAATGAATCACTGGCAGCAGCAGGAATAAGCCGCACGTATAAGAATTTGATTGGCATTACCTTAGGCACCGGTTTTGGTGGTGGTATTGTGGTGAATAACCAGATCTGTTTAGGTGATAATTCCGCTGCTGGCGAAATCTGGCTCACCCGAAATTACATTAAGCCAAAAACCGTAGTTGAAGAAAGTGTGAGTATTCGCGCCATTCAGCGTGTATATGCTGAGCAGTCAGGAACAACCGAATTGATCTCGCCTCGTGAGATTTATAAAATTGCAAGCGGGGAGAAGGAAGGTAATAAACAAGCTGCGATCAATGCTTTTGAAGAAATGGCAACAGCAGTGGCAGAATCTCTGGCCAATGCACTAGCGCTTATAGATGGTCCTATCGTAATTGGTGGCGGCATTGCGGGAGCTTCAAAATATATTGTACCTAAGATTATTGAGCATCTTTCGGGCTGTATTTATAATTTAGAAAATGAAGGTATGCCTCGTGCGATTTCAAAGGTTTTTAATATAGACGATCCTGCACAACTGAACGCTTTTACGGCTGATTCTGAGTATGAGGTTAAGGTGCCCTTTAGTACAGCAAAAGCGAAATACAATAAAGAAAAACGCATAGCTATCGGCATTAGTAAATTGGGCACAAGCACATCTGTGTGTCTCGGGGCTTATGCTTTGGCGCTAGATTATCTAGACAAGAAAAATTTGTATAAAGAGCTGGTGTAGAGCATTCACCAAGACATAAAAAAAGACCTGCTTTATTAAGCAGGTCTTTTTGTTGATACTATAAGCAGTATTTAGTCCTTAAGCGCTTCATTAATTGCTGTTAATGCCAGCGGTTCCATTACTTGATAACCTTTATCTGTAGGATGCACACCATCATAAGAAAGTGCTTCGGGAAGACCATTAACATCATCTACCATTTCAGAAAAGTAATCCAGATATACCAGGCCTTTTCCTTCGCAGTAGTACTTCAGCATCGTATTCAATTCTAAAATAGGACCTACGGAATCAACTTCAGGCTTCCACGGATATTTTGCCGCAGGAAGAATAGAAGAAATAATAGGGACAATGCCGTTGGCTTCTGCCAGTTCAACCATTGAAACCATATTGTCAAAAATCTGCGCTGTGGTCATCGGTCCGGTATTTCCGGCGATATCGTTGGTCCCGGCAAGAATGACTACCGCCACGGGATTTAGATCGATCACGTCTTGTCTAAAACGCAACAGCATCTGAGGCGTGGTCTGACCGCTAATTCCGCGACCGATGAAGTTATTCTTGGTAAAGAAATCAGGATCACTATTTACCCAACCTTCGGTGATGGAGTTGCCCATAAAGACCACTCTGTTTTCTTTTGCATAGACTGAATCTACCTGTGCATTGGCTTTGGCGTAGCGCTTTAAATTAGGCCAATCTTGTGCCTTTGACTTAAAAATACTACCCCAAACCATAAAAACTATACATACCGAAAGTTGGACAAATTTGCTCATAAACTTAG
This sequence comes from Leeuwenhoekiella palythoae, assembly GCF_020310025.1. Taxonomy (GTDB): domain Bacteria; phylum Bacteroidota; class Bacteroidia; order Flavobacteriales; family Flavobacteriaceae; genus Leeuwenhoekiella; species Leeuwenhoekiella palythoae. The sequence continues at coordinate 584,855 of NZ_CP084318.1, read as the reverse complement.
TTATAAAGATTCTTATTAGGTTTTCTACTCATATAAAAAGTAAGCGTTCCACCGTTCATTACCTGATCGTGCGTGATGAATGGTTCGGTAAGTTCTTCACCGTTCAGCTCTACCTTGCGCACGTATACATTCTTCTCAGACTGATTTTTAGCTTCAACCTTAAAGGTGTTTCCGTTATCTAAGTTAAGGGTTGCTTCTTTAATCGCAGGGCTTCCTAAAGCATAATCTACCGATCCCGGAGCTACAGGATAAAATCCTAAACTACTGAATAGATACCAGGCACTCATTTGACCAAAGTCGTCATTACCGCTCAACCCATCAGAACCGGTCATATACTTTTGCTTTAAGATCATTCTGATCTTGTCCTGCGCTTTGTAAGCATCGTCTGTCCAGTTGTATAAATAAGCCACGTGATGCGAAGGTTCGTTACCATGTACATAGTTCCCAATGATTCCTTCACGTGAAATATCTTCGGTATTCTCAAAATACTTGTCAGGCAATTCCATTGTAAATAACGAATCTAAATGCGTGCTGAATTTTTCTTTTCCGCCCATAAGATCAATCATCCCTGCAGGATCCTGAGGAACGTATAAACTGTAGTTCCAGCTGTTTCCTTCAATAAATCCTTGACCGTGCGTGTTCAAGGCGTCAAACTCTTTTTTAAAGCTTCCGTCGCTCAATTTAGGACGCATAAATCCGATAGATTTATCATACACGTTTTTCCAATAGGTAGAACGCTCGATAAATTCTTTATAGATTTCGTCACGGCCTAATTTCTTAGCGGCTTGTGCGATCGCCCAGTCATCGTAAGCATATTCTAAAGTTTTTGATACCGAAGCACCACTTTTATCTTCAGGAACATAGCCCATATCAATATAGTCACCAATACCGTCAAAATAACGAACGCGTGCTGTCTCTACACAAGCGTCTAAAGCAGCATTCTGATCAAAATCCGCATTGCCTTTTACAATAGCATCTGCTATTACTGAAGCTGAATGATAACCGATCATACACCAGTTTTCATTAGCATAATGCGACCAGATAGGAAGCATATGGTGTACACTTTGTTCTTGATGTACCATCATAGATTGCACCATATCCTGATTGCGTTGTGGCTGCAATACATTGAATAAGGGGTGCAACGCACGATATGTATCCCAAAGCGAAAAGCTTGTGTAATTAGTAAAACCATCGGCCTCGTGCACATTGCGGTCAAGTCCCATATATTTTCCGTCTACATCCATATAAACGGTTGGGCCTAAAAAGGCATGATACATTGCGGTGTACAGATTTACTTTGTCAGATTCTTCTAAAGTCTCTACCGTAACTTTTTGCAATTCTTTGTTCCAGGTGTCGCGAGCTTGTTGCTTTACAGCGTTAAAATCCCAACCCGGAACTTCTGCTTCCATATTCTTTAGCGCACCTTCGGTACTTACAGGCGATAATGCCATTTTAACCTGAATCGCTTCATTTTCTTCCGTATCAAAATCGAAATACAGTCTCAGGTCATTTCCTGCCATTTGTGGGAAGTTATGCTCCTGATCAAAACGGCCCCAGAATCCGCGATAAACTTGTCCCTTTAGTTTTTCCTGACCATAACTCTTAAAGGCTTTGCTGAACGTCATTGCAAAATAAACCTTACGCGTACGCGCCCAACCGCTGGTTTGGCGATATCCGGTAATAGTCGAATCGTTCTCTACGCGAACGATCGTCCACACATTTTTCTCATCATAATTGTAGATTCCTGATTTTAGATCGAGAATAATGTGCGCTTGCTCACTCTTTGGAAACGTATACTGATGCACACCCACACGTGTGGTGGCTGTCATTTCGGCTTTAATGCCGTAATCTTTTAAATTAACGGAGTAGTAGCCTGCTTCAGCAGTTTCTTCATCGTGAGAAAAGCGTGAGCGATAACCGCTGTCAGGATTAGCTTCGGTTCCCGGATTGAGTTGTAGGTTTCCTACCGTTGGCATTACTAGGAAATCACCCAAATCAGAGTGACCGGTTCCGCTAAAATGTGTGTGGCTGAATCCAACAATAGTTGAATCTTCATATTGATAACCGGCGCAGTATTTATAAACGTCAGGGTTGTAGCGCCCATTAACCGCATACGGAATCGTATCAGTATCCGGGCTTAACTGAACGCTGCCAAAAGGTACTGTTGCACCGGGATAGGTGTGTCCCATTTTTGCAGTCCCGATCATCGGGTCTACATATTTGGCAAGGTCTTCTTGTGCTTGGGCGTTAAAAACACCAGCCGCAAGTAAACTTGCGGCGGTGCATAAACCCTTTAATGTAATTCGTGTCATGTGTTTAAAGGTCTCTGTATTTATTCGTTAGAAAGTGAATACGGGTACGCCGATTCTTTAGTTCCTCGAGATTTGTTAGGAGTATCGCTCATTTCATAATCAATAGTGGCTCCTTTCATCAATTCTTCGTGGCTTAACCAGTTTTTGTTATAGGTCTTTCCATCAACTTTCATCGATTCAATATAGCGGTTTTCATCGCTATTTTCTGGAGCTTTGATCACGATCTCTTTTCCATTCTCTAAATTGATCGTCATATTTTTAAATAAAGGAGCACCAAGAACGTACTGGTCTGTAGCAGGAGCAACAGGGTAGAAGCCCATTGCAGAGAATACATACCACGCAGAAGTTTGCCCATTGTCTTCGTCACCGCAATAACCATCAGGAGTTGCCATATACATTCTGTCCATCGTTTCACGCGCCCAGTATTGTGTTTTCCATGGAGCACCGGCGTAGTTGTATAAATAGATCATATGCTGAATAGGCTGATTACCGTGCGCATACTGTCCCATATCTGCGATCTGCATTTCACGAATCTCGTGAATCACACCACCATAAACGCTTTCGTCAAAAATAGGAGGCATAGAAAATACAGAATCTAATTTCTTAACAAACTTTTCTTCTCCACCAATTAAGTCGATAAGTCCTTGTACATCGTGAAATACAGACCAGCTGTAATGCCAGCTGTTTCCTTCAGTGAAGGGGTTACCCCACTTGAACGGGTTAAAATCTTCTTGCCAGCTACCATCTTCATTCTTACCACGCATTAAGCCGTAGCTAGGATCAAAAAGATTCTTGTAGTTCATACTACGCTCTTTATAGATTTCGATCTCTTTTTTAGGCTTTCCGATCGCTTTTCCGAATTGATAGATCGCAAAATCATCATAAGCATATTCTAGTGTTCTTGCGGCGCTTTCATTGACACCAACGTCATAAGGAACATAGCCTAGTTCGTTGTAATACGGCGCACCAGCGCGACCTACAGCGGTCATAGGACCTTCGTTATTCGCACCATTTACTAGCGCTTCCCAAAGGGTTTCAGTATCATAACCTCTCAAGCCTTTAATGTACGCATCAGCAACTACAGAAGCCGAGTTGTTACCTACCATAATATTGGCATAACCAGGGCTAGACCATTCTGGTAACCAGCCACCTTCTTTAAAATCATTGGCAAGACCTGCTTGCATCTCTTTGTTGATCGATGGGTAAGCCAAGTTTAAGAATGGGTAAAGCGCTCTAAAAGTGTCCCAGAAACCGGTACCGGCAAACATATATCCCGGTAAAATCTCACCGTTATACGGGCTCCAGTGTACGATCTCATCCTTAGCATTGATCTCGTACATCTTATTAGGGAAGAATAAGGTTCTGTATAAGCAAGAGTAAAACGTTCGCACCTGATCAATAGTCCCGCCACCAACATCAATGCGGCCTAGTTTTTCATTCCAAAGTGCTCGTGCGTTTTGTTTGGTAGTTTCAAAATCGGTATCACCAATTTCGCGTTCCAAATTCAATTCGGCTTGTTCAAAACTGATGAATGACGAAGCAACTTTTGCATTCACTACAGTTTCTTTTTCCGTTTTAAAACCAACGATCGCTCCGGCGTGATCTGCTGTCATTTCAGCTTGACCTTTTGCCAGCGTATCATTTTGCCAAGTATTTACATCGCTAAAAGGTTTATCAAACTTGATGACAAAATAGTTCTTGAAATTGGTCAATTTACCACGGGCGTATTTTGTGGTGTAACCAATGATCTTGTTTTCTTCCGGGATCACTTTTACATAAGATCCTTTATCAAAAGGGTCGATCACTACATAAGAGCTATCTGCTTTAGGAAAAGTCATTTTAAATTGTGCAGCGCGTTCTGTAGGTGTAAGCTCAACCGTTACATTGTGATCTGCTAAGTACACTTTGTAATAGTACGGCGTAGATTCTTCCGCTTTATGCGAAAACCAGCTTGCGCGATCATCTTGGTTAAATTTCAGTCCTCCGGTTACCGGCATTAATGAAAATTGCCCGTAATCATTCATCCAAGGCGATGGCTGATGGGTTTGCTTAAATCCACGTATTTTATCTGCATTGTACGTGTATGCCCAACCGTGTCCCATAGGTCCGGTTTGTGGTGTCCAGAAATTCATTCCCCACGGCACAGCCACGGCAGGATACGTATTTCCATTTGATAATCCCGGGCTTGAGTCGGTTCCCATAAGCGGGTTAACATAGTCTACAGGGTTTGGTACTTCTTCTACCAGCGTTTCTTGTGCTTGCGTGGCAGTGATTAGCAATGTGGTACACAAACCTAAAAGTAGTTTTTTCATAAGCTTCAATTTGCGATTAGTGTGTGTTTAGAGTGTATAATTTATTTAGTAGGCTCCCAAGTGGTTGCTGCGTCGCCTTCACCGATCACCGGAAATGCACTGATGCGTAAACGCGCTGCGCCCATAGGAATTAATTCAATATCTTCAGCCAGTTCTGTAGATTTTACAGGACTTGGCTGCAATTCGCCTGCAAGACCGTATTGATCAATCGTCCATTGTGGAATGCGTTTTCCTTTTGCTTTGATCACAATAGGAGCAGCATCAACTGTAAATGGATAATTGTCCTCTGGCCACGACTTAGTTTCAATGCTGAACGAATCTTCAAGATGATCTTTGTCTAAAATTAAGCCATAATTCCACGGCGAGGCCGGATGAATCTCAAAAGAAGGCCATTTTTCTACATCGGCATCTTTTTGCCATTTTGAATCCCAAACGGCGGTTTGCGAACTGTTTTTCGTTGGGTATTCTTCTTCTATTTTAAGCGAAAAAGTAAGCGGACCGTAATCGAGACTTACACTGTTATTATTGGCTTCCCAGGTTCGTAAGCCTAATTCCTTCGGAAGGGTTAACGTAATGGTGTCACCGTCGTTCCATTCGCGCTCAATACGTAAATAAGTATTTGCTGAAGGATTTGCGTCAAGAGCTTCACCATTCAATGCTACCGAAGCATTCTTAGCCCATGCCGGAATTCTAAAGTATAATGGGAATTCAACAGCTTCCGCAGTGTTTACGGTAAAGTCTAAACTTTCTGTAAATGGGTAGTTTGAGTCATTAGTTACCATCACTTCTTTGCCATCGCTCACTTTTGCCGTAACCGAACCTGCAGCGTAAAGAACAGCTGCAAGACCGTTATCTGGCGTAGCCATAAACAGATTTTCGGTAAAATAGGCCCAGCCTTGCCCGTGGTTATGCTGGCAGCATCTTGAACTGAACGGGTTCATCATTAAAAACGGACCCGAATTCGCAATCCCCGGACTGTGGTTTGCATCATCATTCAACACCATATTGGGGCTAGTGATGTAGCGCAACGATCTAAAATCTGGCATTAACGCAGCTGGGTAGGTGTTAAAAGCTACCTCTTCAGCGTGGTCTGCCCAAAAAATATCACCGGTAATGCGCAGCAAATGCTCGTCGCTGTTCATTTGCTCTACCATTCCGCAGGTTTCAACTCCTTGACGCGGATCGCTATAGCCGGGACGTGCATTTTCATCGGCACCAAACATTCCACCTGGCACCTGACCAAAATAATCTCTTATGATCTTAAAGTCATCATAGGTGGCTTGCAGATCTTCTTCGTTTTTACTTAACTGATAATATTGCGCCGGTTCTCTAAAACCTTGTGCAATATTTACATTATGCCAATCAACCAATTTGCTAAACCAGTCTGGAAATTCCATTCCTTCGCGGGTTTCTTTATGGTTGTGAATTTCGGCTAAAGTATTGTCGCGCTTCGACCAGTCGGCATTTGTGCGGTGTAGTTTTTCGGCTAGATCCAGAAGGAATTTATCTCCTGTACGATTATACAACCAGATCACGCTATAAAGGTTATCACCACCGCGCAAGGTTTGCCAATAATGTACACCTGAAAGCATTTTATCATCAGGTACACTATTTTGATACTTGAAGTATTTGGTCATCAAGTCGATCACACGCACATCCTGAGTTGCCTCGTAATACGACTGCAGGCAATACAGCATAATCATATTAGACCAGAAGTCTTGAGAGCCATCGCGATCTGAAAACATTTTAGGCCCAAAGTTGCCATCTTCGCGCTGACTTTTCAGCGCAGCTTCAAACCAAATTTGTGATTCTTTGATCATCGAAGAATCTTGCAAAATATAGCCGGTATTCGCATAGCCTTTTAACCAGTAAGGGACTTCTTCCCAGCCCCAGGCACCGGTGCCATCATCAGATAACCAGGCATTGTCATCTTTTTGTAACCACGCGCTGATCTCGCCAAGATTGCCCATAAGGCCATCGGCTTGACGTTGCAGACTTTCTTTTAGCCAGCTTCCCGGTTTGATTGCACCTAGCGGAAGTTTGATCAGCGCACTTGGAGCAAGCGGAGCGCGATTGCTTACATAATTTGTATTTGTTGTCGCTACCGAAGGCTTATCTACAGTAGTTATGTCTATATTTTTATTTTGAGAATCATCACAGGAAAGTAGCAATAGGCAACCTGCAAAGAAACTCAGTAGATTATATTTTTTCATTTTAGTTGTTTCTGGTGGTGTGTCCGGTTAGTCTAGGGGGTGAGCCTGGACGCCTTCATTGGTGATCTTAACGGTTTTAATACGGCCGTTTTCGTCAAAATACATTCTGTCAATACAGGTTTCTCTAGAGTTCTGATCGGTCTCATCTAAAGGTCTGCGGTGATAGACCATATAGTAATCGTCAGAATCTTGAGGGTGAATTACACTATGATGCCCGGCACCGGTAGCAATCTCCGGATCTTGCTGTAAGATCTTATCTTCTCTTTTAAAAGGGCCAAAAGGAGAATCAGAAATGGCATAAGCGACACTGTAATCAGGACCGGTCCAGCCACCTTCAGACCACATAAAATAATACTTACCGTCTTTGATAAACATAAACGGACCTTCAACATAACTTTCTGGAGTGATTTCTTTGAAGATCGTGCCGTCATCAAAAGGAATGAAGCCGGTGAAATCATCATTCAATTTAGCGACGTTACAATGTCTCCAACCTCCATAATACAAGTAGTACGAGCCATCTTTATCTTTAAACACAAATTGATCTATAGGCTGTGCACCGTTATGAAACTTGTCAATTAAAGGTTTGCCTAAATAATCTTTAAACGGACCTTCAGGAGAATCACTTACAGCGACTCCAATTCCACCTAATTCATCATCACTCTGAATATCATTAGCTCCAAAGAACAAATAATACTTATCATCTTTTTTAATGATGGAAGGCGCCCACATTGCACGCTTAGCCCATTTTATTGCCGAAGTATCTATAATGCGTTCATGCTTTGTCCATTCGGTGAGATTGGGCGAAGAGAATACATCTAAAAATACTTGTTCTTCATACGGAGCAGAATAAGTAGGGTAGATATAATAGGTATCATCAAAAATGATCCCTTCAGGATCTGCATACCATCCCGGAAAAACAGGGTTGTTGTTAGCCACTTCTTTTTTTTGAGCACAGCTGGTGAAAAGTGCCGAAAGAAGTAAAAGCGTCAAAAGTTTTTTCATAATTCTAAATTGAGGTTCTAAATATAATACATACAATAGTAAAACGTTTTAGTAGTGTTAAGAATTTTTAAAATTTTATTGGCGGGTGCTCAAGATTAAAGAGTATGAGATTTGCCAAATGATAGTTTACTACGTATTTCTTTTTGAGATAAAAAAATCTACTTTCAAAAACCTTGTAAAGGAAACGAAGGTCCAGAAAGTAGATTTCCTGTTCACAATCAGCTGTGTTGCTTCGGTGGGTATTAGCTTCTATATATTATAATTTCCACCCTTCGCGGTAATTACGCTTCACGAATTGATTTGCTTCATCAAAATTAGTTACACGCATATTTTCTGCGTCCCAAAGCATTTCAATATAGCGCCCCGGGTATTCTACGTTTCCATTTTCAAGTTCCTTGCGAATGTCAAAACCTCTTATGGCGAGATTGGCAATCAATAAGGTCTCTGTAAGTGGTCCTGCAACGCTAAACGGCGAACTCACTTCTTTTTTGCCGTATCCGGCAAGAGCAGCTTCTACCCATTGCTTGTAGTGACCGCCTGCACCGCCGGGTACACGCTCATATTTTTCGGCAACTTGAGTGCGTTCTGTTTTTGAAGTAGGTAATAGTTGTGGATTTTCAGAATAGGTACCACACATCATTTTTCCTTTAGTTCCAACAAACAGCACACCATTACCGCCGTCTCCAAAGACTTCGTTTGGACCCAATTCTTCTGGGCGAGCCGGCTGAATACCGCCGTCCATCCAGTGTAATTTGATGTCTCCTTTAGTTTTGTCAGTTTTTGGGAAGGTCATTGTAACGTGACTTGAAGGTGGGCAACTCTCAGGGAAATAACCGCGCTTGAATTCGTCTACATACACACTTCCTACGCTACATTGCACATCTTTAGGGTATTTTAGGTTAAGCACGCGCACAGGAACTTCAACCAAGTGACATCCCATATCGCCTAGAGCACCGGTACCATAATCCCACCAGCCACGCCAGTTGAACGGTACTAAGCCGCCTACATAATCTTTATAAGGAGCCGTACCCAACCAAAGATCCCAATCTAGTTCGCTTGGGACTGCTTCAGGCGTTTGTGGCCAAGGAATTCCTTGAGGCCAAACCGGTCTATCTGTCCAGCAATATACTTCTTCAATCTCACCAATCAAGCCGGCATCAAACCACTCGCTCATTAAACGCGTACCGTTGTTTGACGCTCCTTGGTTACCCATTTGTGTGACCACTTTGTATTTATCTGCAGCTTCGGTAAGCTGGCGCGCTTCATAAATATCGTGGGTCAGGGGCTTTTGCACATAAACGTGCTTGCCCATTTCCATAGCAGCCATCGCTTGAACTGCGTGATTATGATCTGGTGTAGAAACAGAAACAGCGTCAATCTTATCGCCTTCTTTTTCAAGCATTTCGCGATAATCTTTATAGTATTTCGCTTTTGGAAAACGCGCTCTTGAGTTAGCAGCTCTACGATCATCAACGTCGCATAAGAACGCGATTTCTGCCAAACCAGAATCGGCAAAACTTTTAATATCACTTTCTCCTTTTCCACCTACACCTATACCGGCAACAACGAGTTTGTCACTAGGCGCAGTAAAACCTACACCTCCTAATACGTGTCTGGGTACAATAGAAATACCTAAAGAAGCTATAGAAGCCTTTTTAATAAAGTCTCTTCTTTCGGTAGAATGGGAGTTCTTTTTTTGTTTCATGTTTTTGGTTTTTAATATTCTGTGAGTGAAAAAGGTTTATCTGTATTCTGTATGCCACGTTTCTTATTTGGTGTAGCACTCATTTGAAGGTCAAAAGTACCTCCGTCTAAAAGTTGTTGATAAGTTAAGTAGTTTTTTGAGAAAGCGCTTCCGTTAAGTTGAGCTGAATTGATGTAAACATTCTGTTGTGAATTATCTGCGGCATTAATGGTGAATGTTTTTCCATTTTCAAGAGAAATGATTGTTTTCTCAAAAACCGGACTTCCTAAAACATATTCGTTAGTTCCCGGGCACACACTATAAAATCCCATCGCACTTAAAACATACCAAGAAGAGGTTTGACCTTGATCTTCATCACCGGGATAGCCGTTTTCTGTATAATTATATAGTTTGCGCATTACTTCACGGGATTTTTGCTGGGATTTCCAGGGTTGACCCGAGTAATTGTATAAATAAATCATATGTTGAATAGGCTGATTTCCGTGAGCATATTGACCCATTTCTGCCATTTCCATCTCGGTCATTTCGTGAATTTTTCCACCATAGGTTCCTACGTGAACGGTATTAGGTACCGTGAAAACAGAATCCATTTTAGCGTTAAAACGTTCTTCTCCACCCATTAAATTGATAAGACCTTTGGGATCTTGAAATACTGACCACACGTAGTGCCAAGCATTCCCTTCAGTAAACGGGCCTCCCCATTCATAAGCATCAAAATCAGGAACCCAGGAGCCGTCAGCTTTTCTGCCACGCATAAAGCCTACACTAGAATCCCATACGTTTTTGTAATTATACATTTGGCGACCAAATACATTCTCATAAAATGTATTGTTGGTCATTTTTGCCAAATTATATCCGCAAAAATCATCATAGGCATATTCTAATGTTTTAGCAGTAGCTTCACCATATTTAGGATAGGGCACATAACCCAACGTATAATATTCCTTATGACCGTGACGACCATTCGCCGGGCCCCACGGACCTTTTTCTGTTGCTTCGTGATAATAGGCTTCTAAAGCTTTTTGAGGGTCAAAGGTGCGTATGCCTTTTGCCCAGGCATCTGCAAATAGGGTGATAGCATGGTTGCCTATCATACTCCCGGCTTCACTAGGGAAGGACCAAGAAGGCAACCACCCGCATTGCTCGTAGGCATCTAAAAGAGCGGAAACATACCTGCCATGCATCTCAGGATAAAGAAGCGCATTAAGCGGAAACTGTGCTCTAAATGTATCCCAAAATCCGGTGTCAGTATACATATATCCCTCGTGCACTTTGCCATCATACGGACTAAAGTAATAAGGTTCTCCGGCTTCATTGAGTTCATAGAATTTACGAGAAAATAAACTCGCTCTAAAAAAGCAAGAATAAAAGGTTTTCATATCCTCTTCAGAGCCACCCTCAACTAAGATTTTACTTAGATGCTCATTCCAGATTTGTTTAGCAGCAGCCTTAGTAGCCTCAAGATTTTTAGCTTTACCTAATTCATTATTCAAATTACGTCGCGCTTGCTCCCGACTGATGTACGAAGAGGCAATTTTTACCTGCACATCAGCACCATTATTAAATTGAATATATGCTCCTTTACCTTTGCCTTCTGTTGAGGTATTGCTTTCTTTTTTAGCACCATTTGTGTTATCCCAAGTACCAAAAGCCTTAAAGGGCTTGTCAAACTCGATGACAAAAAAGTTTTTAAAGTGCTCAAAACGCTCCATCCCTCTGCCATTATGTACGTATCCTGAAATGCGTTTATTTTTTTGATCGATCTCAACACCGCTAATTCCTGTATAGCCGTCGAGCACTACATAAGATTTTTCATTTTTAGGGAAACTGAAACGCATATGAACCCCACGTTCTGTAGGTGCCATTTCGGTATTTACTCCGTTATCAAGATTTACTTGATAGTAATAGGGCTTCGCAGTCTCGTCATTATGGCTAAATCCAGATTGCCTATCATTCTCATTTAACTTTAAGCTTTGAGTTACCGGCATTAAGGAGAATACTGCATAATCGTTACTCCAGGAACTGCATTGGTGCGCTTGTTGAAAACCGCGTATGGTTTCTTTAAAATATTGATATTTCCATCCGTCACCATTAGGACCTGTTTGAGGTGTCCAGGTATTCATCGCAAAAGGAAGCGCTGTAGTAGGGTAGGTGTTACCTCGGGTAAGTTCAAATTTAGAATTAGTACCTTGAAGCGTGTTTACGTAGTCTGATAAGTTACGCTGTGCTATTATAGGCTGATATAAACTCAAACCAAAGAGCAGCAGGCTAAGAAAGAGTTTTTGTATTTGTTGTTTAAACACTTGCATTATATTAAAAATAAGCGTTTCACTATAACGTTTGAAATATTTTAATGGTTCAATATAAGTAAAACGTTTTACTTTAGTTTAGATTTCTTAAGTTAATTTTAATATTTAATAAAGGAAGCCCGAAAATTGCTTTACGGACTTCCTTCTCAACTTCAACTAAAAAAGAATTTACAGGTCTAATTTTTGAACCGGGCTAAAAAGCATGTCTTCTACGCCTACGATCTTAACTCCAATGCGAGCAAAAATATAAGGCTTGGCATAGCCTTCAGGTAAAGCGGTACTGCCGCTAAGGTTACCAGAACCCACGGTCATATCACTCCATACCCTATGATAATCTCCGTTATTAGAGACTTGTTCTGTATCGTTAAGATATAATCTGGCAAACTCAATAGCTCTTGCATCTGCGTCTGTAATGATCTGATCGTAATTGGCAGCGGCGTCAACCGCAGTGCTGCTTGCGCTAAAGGTCTCGCCACTAAGCATATAGTAGGGCAGCACCTCAATATCCATTTCAGTATTTCCGCGTAGCGAAATAAAAATAGTATCGCCTTGTTGCTCGTTCACTTCATAGGCTTTAAACGGTCCTTGACCATTTATGAATTTCAGTTTATAATCCCCGTCAAAAAAGCGTCCACTAAAAGAACCATCTAGATCCAGATGCATATCTAGTGGAGCTAAGGCTCCAAAACCGGGTTGAAAGAGCTGAAAACGTACTTCGCGCGCACCAACTTCAATAGGCTCCCCGTTGTACACGATGTTTCCGGTGAAAAAGGATTCCGGCTCGTCATAGTTGTCAATTTCGCAGGATGCAAAGAGCAATGCTGTCGCTGCTAAGTATATATAATTTGTGATTTTCATAATCTTAGGCTTTTAAAATTATTGATTAGGATTTCTAACAATCAATGGGTTGTTGTTTAAAATTCCTGCTCCGATCTCTGAGTAGTAGTTCCCGAACTGAAAACGATCTGCACCGGTAACGCGATTTGGCTTTACGATCTTGTAGATATAGGTACCGTCATTAGCATCTCCCGGATTGTAATATTTATAAGGCCAAAGTCCGAAAGGTTGCGTAAGTCGCTTGGTCGCATCTCCTATATTATCGGTTATTGTAGCAGCATCCATAGGAGTACCATCAAGCACTTCGTGAGCAATTCTCCAGCGTTTAAGGTCGAAAAAGTGTAGCCCTTCAAAAGCAAACTCTACAAAGCGCTCGTGTGCGATACGGTCAAAAGTGATATCTGCAGCGGCAAGATCTGTTGTGATCCCGGCACGACGACGCACCTGATTGAGGTAACCTGCTGCCACACTAGGTTGATTTAATTCAAAAGCTGCCTCTGCTGCGTTGAGCAATACTTCTGCATAGCGATAACGAATGAACCATACGTCACTTTGTGTTCCACGTTGACCCGACCCTGCTTTAGGATCTTGATATTTTCGAATATAAAAACCGGTCTGCGCTGTAAATTCTAATCCGTCTATTGGTCCGTCAAAACCTACGACCTTCATATCTGTGCCCATCACTTCTTTTTGTTGTCCGCGAGAATCGCCGCTGATGATGGTTCCGTCAGCGAGTTGAATACCTGCAAAAATGTCTACTTCACGACCCTTAAATGAAGAACCTGGCACTATTACCGTCCCCATTAAACGTGCATCTCTATTGGCAAAAACTCCTTCTGGCGTATCGTAATAAATAGGATTTCCTGAGGCATCCTCAATAGGTAGCGGTGCATACTCACCGTCTAACGTTTCAAAAGACTGCACTAAACTCAGCGCCGGATTGATACGACCACCTTCTTCTTCTTCGGCCCCATATCGTGGTTGATTGGCAATAGTAAAGCCGTGTACTTTACCGCTTTGCAGTTTGTAGTCTTCGACAAAGATCGCTTCTGGATTATTGGATTTATCATAAAAAATACTTGCGAAGTTTTCAGACAGATCAGGCTTTTTCTCATATAGTGAATAATTGCCTACTTCGCCATTAATAATCGACTGAGCAGCACTTAGAGCAGTAGTGTAATATTCTTCTGCTCTTGATACGGGAATACCTACTTCACCACCAGGTAACGATACCTGAGGTGTGCTCGCTCCATATCTAGCAATAGAACCGGCATATAAGGCGGCACGAGCCTTCATGGCGAGAACAGCACCTTTACTCGCTCTTGATTTTGTATTTACATCAGAAGGAAGATCTGCTAAAATCGCATCAGCCTCACTGATTACAAAGTCATAAAGCGCAGCTTCGGTCTCACGTGGATGTTGTAAATAAGTCGCATCTCCACTAAAGTCATAGGTTTCAGATTCAAGAATAAGCGGTACGCCTCCCATACGTTTTACCATAGTAAAATAGTAGGAAGCTCTTAAAAACCGACCTTCAGCAGCAAATCGTGCTTTATCTGCGGGATCTAAAGCCTCAGAAAGCTCAAGACGCTCAAGAAAAAGATTCATTTCTCTTATGTAACCATAGTCCCAAGTTCCCCAATCACCGTAGCCGTAGCCTCCGTTTTGAAAATAGCCATATCTACCGGCTTCTGACCAGAAGGCAACATTAAATTGCGCCAGAGAAGACCAATCTTCTACAGTACCAAAATCATAATAGCGATTGTATAGGTCGGCTAATACTGATAGTACGATATCTGGACTGCCAAACGCTTGATTCTGAGTTAAGATATTAGAAGGCTCGCGATCTAAAAATTCACTATCTGAGGAACAACTGCCCAGCAGAATGGGAATTATTAAGAAATATATATATTTTTTCATTGCATTCATTTTTTAAAGTGAGATGTTGACTCCTACGTTTACAAATTTGTTTTGCGGATACTGTAACCCATTATCATCAGATATTTCTGGATCTACGCCAAATTCAGCAAGATTATCGATAGAGAAGAGGTTGTATGCGTTAACATAAAAGCGCGCTCTCGAAACATTGATTTTTTCAAGGAAAGTGTCTGGTAGCGAGTAACCTAACTCTAATGTTCTGGCTCTGATATAAGTGACATTATGCAACCAAAATGTAGAATTTTTGTTGTAGTTACTGTGGCCGCCATCATTGAAGCGCAATGCAGGATATTTACCCGGAATCCACTCACTGTTTGGATCAAACGGATCTGCACGTCTCCAACGATCAAGAAAAATTTTGTTTAGCGCACCATTATTTTGGTAGGCCCAGCGTTGTTCCCAGCTTTGGTTCCAAGAGTATCCTGAGGCACCAGAGAAATCTGCTCTTAAGTCAAAGCCTTTATAGGCCGCAGAAAGACTGAACCCAAAGTTGATCAACGGGTTGTAATTATTATAGCCAATTGGGGTTTCATCATAACCATCTATACGGCCATCACCATTAACATCCTCATAAATAATGTCACCAGGTAGCAAGGTGCTGTTTCCGCGACCGTCAATATCAACAGGGTAGTTGTCAATCTCTTCTTGAGACTGAAATTGCCCTAATGCTGTGTAGCCCCAGAAAATTGTATTGTATCTGTTTTCTGAAGATGCACGGTACCGCTGATACGAGTTATCAAAGCGAGGCTTATATGATTCTAAGAATTTACTTCTTGAAATAGAAGCATTACCTGAAACATTAAAGGTCACTTCACCAAAATTTGTAGCGTAGGATAATGCTCCTTCAATACCATATTGAGCATCAGAGTTTACGTTTTCATCAGGAAGACCATAACCTAATTCATTTGGTATAAGAATGTCATATTTACGTCCTCTTAGCCCCGTACGCTTTCTGTAGAAGTAATCAACAGAACCAGATAGCTTAGAGTCAAATAGATAAAAATCAGCTCCAATATCTGTGATCTTACTCTTAAACCAAGAGATGTTTGTGATAGGCTGCCCTTTATCACGGCTAGCGATCACAGGGTTTCCATCTAAAATAGCTACGCCTTGATTGTAGTTATACCCTGTTAAATAATCATAAGGCCCAATACCAATATTATCATCTCCGAGGATACCATATGAACCTCTGAATTTTAGGTTATTTAAAACGCTGTCATCACCTATAAGGTCTTTAAAGAATTCTTCTTCGGTGATTCTCCAACCTGCTGATGCAGAAGGGAAATACCCCACGCGCTTGTCTGGTGCAAATTTCCAAGAGGCATCGCGTCTCGCAGAAACTTCTAAATAATACTTGTCTTTATAATTATAGTTTAGTCGACCTATGTATCCTATTCGTGCTTCTTCATTATCAGAATCATCGTAAGCATCAGTGTCTGAAAAATAAATTAGAGGTAGCGTATTTGTTTTTGGAACGGCGTGTACCCATTGCTCTTGAAACCTTGCTTCTTGTCTCTCAACAATAAACAGCCCTTCAACAGAGTGGTCTCCAAATTTACGTTTGTACTGTAACTGCCCTTGATAAATATTTCTCAAGACCTTGCGGGTTCTGCGTTCCCTCCAAGGGTTTGAACTTCCACCAGTTACATTATAGACATCATTCTCAGGATCGTAAGTGTATGCATCGTAAGTGTATTCATGACCATTGAGTACGCGGTCTGCAATATAGTAAGAGTACATTCCTTTTGCTTTTAAACCTTTTACACCGGGAATGTCATATTCTGCAGAAAAATTGGTTTGTAGTACGCGCCAAATATCTTCTGCATAACCACCTATTTTAAAGTTGTGTAATGCCCAATTGGTCTCATTATGCCCTATATCGTTAAGATACTCCGGGTTGTCATTAGCATACGGACGCTCAAATGGGCGATTACGCAAAATTGCAAAACGAGGTAGCCAGTAGTCATCGGCTCCGGGAATACCAGGATTTTTACGCGTCTCTACGCGGCCATTGATTTGTACACCAACCTTAAGACGGTCTGTGATATTAGCGTCAACATTACTCTGAATATTACTTCTTTTAAAAGTAAACTCATCACCTAATACCGACTCCTGATCTAAGTGAGTCGCAGATAAATAATAGCTGATGTTTTCAGAACCTCCGGTAGCACTTACGTTTACGTTGGTAAGTGGTGCATTTTTCTTGATGATAAAATCTTTCCAATTAAAGGATTGATAGCCACGCTCTTCACCAATTCGGTATTTTTCTAATTCTTCAGGAGTGATTCCTGTTGAGCCATACTGGTTGACTTCAGCTTCAGCCTTACCTAACATCCATTGATAAGAATCGTTTACTGTCTCAGGAAAACGAGACCAGTTTTGCCAGCCTACATATGCATTAACATTGACCGTATTTTTAACTCCTTTACGTCCTTTTTTTGTAGTTACTACAACTACACCGTTTGCGGCACGAACCCCATAAACAGCAGCTGAAGCATCTTTAAGTACTGTAATACTTTCAATATCGTTAGGAGATATGTTGTTAAACTGACCTTCATCTTGCTGAATACCATCAATTACATAAAGAGGAGTACCCATATTACGTATCTGAATTGAAGCACTTGCTCCGGGGCGTCCGTCATTCATACGGAAGCTAACCCCAGGTATTTTACCGGCTAATCCAGAACTTACAGTAGCGCCACCGTGCACTTTCTCTAGATCTTCGCTGGTTATAGTTGCAATAGAACCGGTGATCGACTTTTTATCTTGTGTAGAATATCCGGTTACCACAACAGCATCTAAGCCGGCAATATCCTCTTCAAGTTGCACATTTATTTGGGTTTGCCCGTCAACAGCTATTTCTTTGGTTTTAAAACCTACATAGCTAAATACTAGGGTAGCATCAGGTGCAGCACTAATGCTATAATTTCCGTCAAAATCTGTGGTGGTTCCCCGCGTGGTCCCTTTGACCAAAATGGTTATGTAAGGCAGTGGTCCTGCGGTTTCTCCTGCAGCGCTTACATTTCCTTCAACAGTGATATTTTCCTGTGCGTATGTATTCTGTAAACACAAAACGCCTAGAACCAACATCAGCAAGGGATGCCATTTAATCGAGTTCAGTAGAAGTTTTTTCATTGAGTTTCATTTTTGTGTGAATTAGTTTTTAAAATTTCTGATTGTTAAAATTTTAAGAGAATAACGCGTTACGATATCGATATCGTAATGTTTGACGAATGTATAAAAACGTTTTATCTGGTATAAATATTAAAAGTAAATTTTACGTTTAATATGCAATATTGACGCAAATAGTGATGTTTAAGACAATTTGTAGTTACAGCTGTAAATCTTAAATGGCAATTAGGTTTTATATTGAAACTATAACGTTTGAATTTATTGAGTGCAAAACAATTCATTTCAAATGCTATGGTATTTGTGTCAACGGTGGGTGAGCACATTTCAAAACCTGATCAATTGTTAATTTTTTTAGGAGTTTCCTGATTTTTTTGATGAAATCGTAATTGCGGTAATCTTTTAAGTAATGGAAGACGCTTTCTATTGTCATCGTACTCCAAGCTAAAAACTTCCTTTTGTGAGAAACTAAGGTGAAATGTTCATTGTCATCCTTACGCGTACACTATTAAGAAATGCTTCAGTGCTAATGGGTTTATCATCTTATGCTTAAGAGATTTTAGTACTGCGCTATACTACTTGTTTAGTAAACAAATACATTCCGTTTTGGGTAGAAAAAAAGCGGAGTTGGTGAGACTCCGCTTCCATAGTATTAACGCTAATTAAATACTACTTGCTCAATTGTTCCTCTTTGAGCATTTTAATAAAATAACCACCTACTACAGAGCGGGCTTTAAAACCAACTTTGTGTGCATCAGTGGTCTCGTGCCAGTCAGAAAGCGGCACACGGTCTGGTGTGGTATTAGCAAATTCCCAAACCGGATCAATTAGTGCATTGAAGTCGGCTTCATTATCAGCCAAAGTTGCCGTCCATAAAATCCAGTCAGACTTCGTGTAGGTTTTACGGCTGTCTAATGGTAAACCGTAGTCTTCTTGTTTGGTTAGATAATAGGCGATTTCTGTTTTATGAACGTCTTCATCAAAAATATTCAAGCCCAGAATCTCATCCCAAACCAGATTGTACTTCTGGCTCCAGGTGCCCTCGCTTTCAAAAGCCAAGGTATAGTGATCACCGTCTGCCGCGATGTTCTTCCAATTGCCAGCCATTTCTTTAGCGGCATTGGTATACTTTTCAGCTGTTGCAGTATCTCCCAGCATCTCTGCAAGTTTCCCGTAAGAGGCAATGGCCATTATCGCTTTTACCGAAAGGTTAGCATTACGCGCTAAATGACCGGCAAAATCATCTGTTGATAATTGGTTGGCTGGGTCAAAACCACTTTGCATCAGGTAATCTGCCCAGGTGGTAAGCGTTTCCCAGTGCGCTTTAGCATATGCTGCATTGCCTTCTACTTGAGCGATTGCTGCAGTGAGAATAAGCATATTTCCTGCTTCTTCTACCGGCATATCTTCTCCATAGGTTTGACCTAAAGCAATAGGGTAAGTTCCTATATCGTGCGCCGGAAATGGCTTTTTCCATTTTCCGCTTTCGCTGTAGTAAAAGATTCCATTGAGCATTCCTTTAAGTAAATCTGGATTATAAACCAGAAATAGTGGAGCAGAAGGGTAGGTAACATCCACGGTATTGATCGAACCGTTGCTGTTGTTTTCTTTAGATAAAAACAAAATATCACCATTAGGCGCTTCTACGAGAATATGAGCCGCAATGGCTTGGCGGTAAGCGGCAACACAAAGATCTGCGTATTTCTTACCACCTGCAGCTAACGCATCATCGTACAATTTCTGATCAAAAGTTTTGACTTTATTGATCACGCCGTTGTAATTAGCATACGCTTCAGCAAGCTCAGCATTCATTGTTGCACCATCTTTAGACCACCACGGTTTAAGGCTGGTTCCAAAATAATTCACCGCTTCGAGTTGATCATAACCAATCATAAAAACTTGTTCTGCGCCCTGTGCATCAATCTTACCAAGATCTGCAACGGTATTCAGGATAAGGTTTTTACCGGTTGTCTCAGCATCAGTATCCTGTATACTTCCGGTAGCAAAAGCTTCTAATCCTTTGGCAGCCGGAGAAACATATTGCTGTACATTTTCAGCAGGAGCGGCAACGTATAAATATCCCCAATCAATACGTAGGTCATCTCCTTTTTTCTCTAATACCGGCTGCGCGACTGACCCTGCTTTCAATACCGAAAGCCCTTCGTTTTGATATTCTGAAACTTCCACCTCTTGCACCGGTTGGTTGATCGCAATAGCAGAAGAAGCTCCCAGATATACCTTGGCTTGTTGCCCTTCTGTACCTGCGACTTTTACATTGATGTATGAAATAGGTCTACTATAGATCTCAAGATCTTCGATCAATAGCGGAGAGGTAAATGTCACATTTACCTGAGTTCCATCGGCGTCAAAAACATATTCGGTTTGATTTGCTCTAAAAGCCACATCAATCTGTTTTGCTTTTTTGACGATCGAGTTGGTTTGCGTTTTGGCTTCAGTCACCAATCCGGCGTCTAAAAATTGTCCGCCCGCGGTGTTGCGAATGTGAATCGCAAGTACATTCCCTTCCGTTTTGAGCGTTTGCATCGCTTCTTCAGGAATAGGCAGATACTTGTAGCTGTTTTGCCAGCCGTTGATATCTGCGATTTGCACCCCGTTAAGCCATACTTTTACGTTATCATCATGGCTTAATTTTAGATACAAACTTTCTAGATCTGTAGTTTCCAGATCAAAGCTGCGTCTGTAATACAAGTCATCTGTATTCCACACCGTTTTAGCCATACTTTCATTATCACTGAAAGGTGCTTCTCCGGTTTTCCAAGCAGAGGCATCATAGCTGGTGCTGATCCAATTTTCATCAGGTTTACTTTCTGAATAGCTAACGGAATAGGTCTCTTCATCTGAAGCCGGAAGGATGGTCTCATAAACTTTACTCTCGCTTCCTAAAAATTGATAAAACTTATCATCTAGCTGAAGCACTCCGGTGAGGGCGTGGTCTCGTTCGGTCCAATGCTTAGTAGGGCTAGCATTAAGTTCGTCGCCCATAGACCAAATGCTCAAATAAGGATCGTGGGTAATGAGCGGGTAGGCCGGTGCGCGCAACGAAGCGCTGGCGACATTTACATCGTTTTCGTTTTGTGCTGTGGCTTCCTCTTCTTTGCACGAAAATACAAAGAGGCACAGAAGGCTAAGCATCAATAAACTGTTTCTGTTCATAGTTTAAAATTTAGTTATTCTGGTTTTTTCCACAAAGTGGAAGGTAATTGGGCTCGATCCTTAATAATCGAAATGGCTTCAGCAGTGCGTTATTCTCTTTTATCAAAATATCCCAAACCCTTTTTTTAGGGCTCAGGATATTAAGGTATTAAGCTGAAGGTCAATCTAAATTTTAGGATTTTTAGAATATTCAAGCCATAATTCGTCTATAGATTTACCCGTGTATTTATCCCAAGTTTCTGGGGTGTATTGCTCGGTACGTAGATCTTCATCTAGCTTGATGACAAGGTCTTCATCATAATTTTGCGTCAACCATACCAAGAAGCGGGCTGTAATACGGTAGCTGTTTTTATAGCTTTGTGAAGGGTTAAAGGGTGTAAGTGACCAACCGGCACGCTCGTTATCTAGGGCATATACGTGACGCACATAATCTGCAATTCCTTCTGTTAACCAACCGGGACCGGAGTCATTGGGATATGCTTGCACTAGATGCATAAGTTCATGTGTAACAAGATCAAGATCTTCTGGTTTTTTGTGCAACCAGTCAGAGCTGATCGTGATCGCTCCTTGATGAGCATAAGCTACACCATCGTAAGCTGTATCAATCTTGATAGTTACATGTTCCTGAGCAGCAGGATTAAAATCCTGGACCAGTTTAGGATATACATTTTCAAAGATTTCTTCAATACCTTCTGTAATTGCGGAATTTAATGAAGGGTCACTATTTTCAATGATTAATGAATAATGGTCCTGAGCAAAAGAGAAATTGGTAATAAATAAGACTAATAAAAACTTATAGTTATTCATAAAAGAGGTTTAAGTAAAACGTTTTATCAAATTTAACATTAAGTCTAAATTTCAGAATGAACAATATGTACCAAACATCAAACAATTTTTCTCAAACCGCTTGAAAACGAGCTTTCAATATATTTGAATCAATTACTAGCCGGTATCGAGTACCGACTGCATAGGTAGACAAGAATAGCTACTTCTTTTTAGAAGATTCTCGCGGGAGTAATTCTGCATCAAGCACCGATTTGATCGCCGGAATTTCTTTATCACTCTTTTTGAGGAGTTTGAACATGATGCGCATCAATTCTTCGCCTAATTCTTGAAGCGGTTGCGCTACAGCTGTGATCGAAGGCGTATTGATCCTAAAGAACTCATTGTCGTCAAAGGTCACGATGCCCAGATCATAGATGAGTTTTGGGTCCAATTCTTTGATGATCTCTAATGAAGCCTGCGTCAAATAATTGGTAGAAAAGAAAACCGAATCGATCCCGTTGCTTCCGGTAAGTAGTGCTTTGATTTTATTTTTTCCTTCAGGTTTGTGAATTTCTATAAAAGGCAATTCAAGAACCGTAGGAGATAAGCCTGCTTGCTGTACAGCGTCACGGTATCCTCTCGCGCGATCTTTCATCTGAATTTGCTGTGTATCTATCGAAATGAACGCGATGTTTTTATAACCATTATCAATTAAATGCTGCGTCGCATTTTGGGCGGCTGCATAATTGTTAATCACTACGTGATGCACATCGAGATCTTCAAAATAGCGGTCAGCCAGTACTACCGGGATATCGCTTTTAATCAGGTTTTCAATATCCTTTTTTATTCCGGGAGAGGGTATGATTAAAAATCCGTCTACTTGTCGTTCGTGAAAAACTCTAATGAGCTCTCTGGAGCGCTTATCATTGTTTTCATTACTGCAAAACAAGACTTTGTAGCCTTTTTCATAAGCGATATCTTCAATGATCCTGGCGATTTTAGCAAAGAACCTATTCCCGATATCTTCAACCATAAAGACCAGAATTTTACTTTTTCCGGTACGTAAACTTTGAGCAACCTGATTGGGGCGATAATTGATTTCTTCTACGTA
This sequence comes from Leeuwenhoekiella palythoae, assembly GCF_020310025.1. Classification (GTDB taxonomy): domain Bacteria; phylum Bacteroidota; class Bacteroidia; order Flavobacteriales; family Flavobacteriaceae; genus Leeuwenhoekiella; species Leeuwenhoekiella palythoae. The sequence goes on along the minus strand of NZ_CP084318.1, from coordinate 562,048 downwards.
GTCTTCAATCTTTTTAATGACTTCTTTTGAAATCTTTCGTTCTTCGCCTTTGCCGTTTAATACAAAAGAAATGGTGGTTATAGAGACATTTAGTGCTTTTGCAATGTCTTTTATCGATGGGCGCTTTTGCTTCATGCGTTATTAGGTTCTCAAGAGATCAATAAAGCTTTTCTTGCCTTTCGTGATTTCTGTGGTTGGTTTTAACGTTTATAAAAGTATTGATTAAGATGAGATAACGCCTGTTTTTTTAGACTAAAAGCATATTTCAGCCAATTAATATCAAAAAATGCGTAAAAAATCTTTTAAAATCAGATAGAATGCTACCAAGTTAGGATAAAGATCTGCCTTAACTTTGCCTCCTTTTTTGATCTTATAACTCCACCTCCCTCTATGCGCATAAAAATTGACCGTTTTGTAGTAGCAATTATCGTGGTTATCGCAATCGCATATTTTTTCCCTCAGTGGGGCGTTGCTTCAAGTCCGGTGCCTTTAGATCTTATTAGCGCCATAGGAATTGCGTTGATCTTCTTTTTTTACGGACTTAAGTTGAGTCCGCAAAAGTTGAAGGCGGGATTGGGAAATTTCAAACTTCATCTATTAGTACAGGCCTGTACGTTTTTAATTTTTCCGTTGCTTGTGCTGTTATTTCGGCCGCTTTTACAGAATGAAACCCACGAGATCCTGTGGTTGTCTTTTTTCTTTTTAGCCGCTTTACCCTCAACGGTGAGTTCGTCTGTCGTGATGGTTTCCATCGCTAAAGGAAATATTCCGGCTGCGATTTTTAATGCCAGTATTTCCGGAATACTAGGCATCATCATTACGCCGCTGTGGATGGGCCTTTTTATAGACGATATGCAAAGCGATTTTGATTTTACACAGATCTATACCAAGCTGGTGGTTCAGATTTTACTCCCCGTGATTTTTGGGATGTTGTTGCAGCGGTTTTTAGGAGATTTTGTTCAGAAACACAGCAAGAAACTCACTTTATTTGATAAGAGTATTATTTTACTCATCATCTATAAAAGCTTTGCTGAGTCTTTTTCAGACGGACTATTCGCTTCGGTTTCCTGGTTAGATTTGCTTTTAATATGGGGTGGAGTACTAAGCCTGTTTGCTGTTGTCTTTTGGTTGACCGGAAGCATTGCTAAATGGTTACACTTTTCGATCGAAGATCAAATAACTGCGCAATTTTGTGGAACCAAAAAATCATTGGTACACGGCACCGTCTTTTCAAAGATCATCTTTACCGGAATGCCTGGCTTGGGTTTAGTATTATTGCCGTTAATGCTATTTCACGCTTCGCAAATTATGATCATCAGTGCGGTTGCTTCTCGTTTTGCCCGAAGAGTTACTGAGCAGGAAGTGCTTTAATCTACAAACCAATTTTCAAAAATATTCTGCGTATGCTGCTCTACTGAAGTAAGCGGCAAGCGTACAATTTGCTTTTCTGTGGCGAGATAGCGACGCACAATACGGTCTGCATATGCCGAGCTTTTCTGCGGAATCAGATAATGCTCAAAATCCTCGTGATGATTAAAATCGGCTGCATCGTCTATAAAACCATATCCTGAAAACCGACCTTGTTTTAAATAGATAAAAGATTTCTCACCCGTTTCTCTGCCTTTTTCTACCAATAGGCACGACTGCTCGTACTGGTGAATATAATCGAGCGCTTTAGACACGCGCAGATTGTAATCAGCAACACTAAGATCACCAGAACACGCACCACTGCACGTGTGTATTTTATAATGATTGCAGGTAGCCACGCCTTGTTGCAGCCCACAATATTTAGGGCATAATTCAAATTCCTCACAAAGATGCTCCATAAACTGAATGGCCTCCTCACGGGTGTAAAACTGCATCCAACTCACCGGAGCGATCTTGTTTTTATGCAACGCAAACTGCTCAATCCCTTGTTTATTATGATAGGAGGTAAGCTTATAAGGTTTCGACGGATTCTTTTGTGCTTTATTGTACTTAGGGTAATATTTTAAAATCAGTTCAGCTTCCCGCAACAGCGCCAGTAACTCACTGCCGGTAAGTTCATAGTCAATACTGTGCGTATTTTGCAGCAGTTCATATTTGCGATTACTCTTTTCTCTGAAATGCGAAAGCACCCGCTTTTGTATGTCTATCGCCTTACCGATGTAAAGCGGTTTTCCGTTTTTGTCTTTAAAGAAATACACACCCGGTTTATGCGGAAGATTCTCAAAATCCTGCGCTTTAAAGTGCGGCGGGAAGTACGACTCTTTTGATTTTCGGTTGAGGAATTCCTCGATGACTTCATAATCCGGATCAAGGTCCAGGCAGCGTTGAAATAAGATCACTGTAGCTTCGGTATCTCCTTGCGCCCGGTGCCGGTCGTAATGTGGAATGTTTATAGATGTACACAAATTGCCCAGACTGTATGAAAACAATCCCGGTATGAGTTTCTTAGCAAGCCGAACGGTGCACAAGCGTTTTCGGTTAAAATCAATACCGGCTTCTTTAAATTCTGCTCGCACCACGTTATAATCAAAACCTACATTGTGTGCGACAAAAATACAATCACGAGTAAGCTCTAGGATCTGTGGCGCAATTTCATCAAAATAAGGCGCATCCTCAACCATACGGTCATTGATCCCGGTTAGTTTTTCAATATACAGCGGAATTTCTCTTCCCGGATTTACGAGTGAAGTGAACCGGTCAAGCTCTTTACCATCCTGAAGAACAATGATGCAGATCTCTGTAATTTTATTGCCTTTGATCCCGCCACCGGTAGTCTCAACGTCAATAACTGCAAACTTGGCCTCTTTCATAAGTGCAAAGTACGCAAATCTTGAATTGTTATAAAAGGAAAAAATCCGTATTAACGGAATTTTTCCATTGAAAATTTAGAGCATAAAAAAAACCGTGCGGGGGAACACGGTTTCTTTAAGTTATTGTGTCAGCGTTTTAGAATTTCCATCCCAGCGTGAATAACACACGATCGCTTTCGGTACTTCGGTAATAGCCTAAATTGGCAGTAAGGGCTTTAAACCCGTTTAAGAATACAGACCCACCATAACTGTTATGCCATTGTTCAGAATCTTCATTGGGTACCCAAACACGACCATAATCAAATCCGGCAGAAACGCCTAATCGCAGCGGGATAAAACTTGTGGTTAATTCAGCAATACCTACACGTAGATCGGTACTTTGATAAAAAGCCGTTTTACCATTAAAGCGCTCATTTCTAAAACCACGTAAGCTGTTGTTTCCACCTAAAGTAGCTGCGTGATAGAATTCATAGGTATCGCCAATATTCATCTCAGCACCAATCTTAGTAGCAAGAACGGCCATTCCGCTAGGGTGCAGGGGATAGTCCACCGAAAGGGTCGGGTTTACATAAGCAAATTCGTTATCATATTCATCGATATTGGTTTTGTATCCGGTCACCAAGTCAAACTGAAATCCCCTTCTGATGAAGGCAATAGCACCGCTCTTATTTTTATATTGAAATGCTGCTTCTGCTCCAGCATAATACTGCGTATTGAAAACATTATCACCTGCTGCAAAAACGTTAGTATCGCCGGTAACACCGCTTCCTGAATAGGAGGTATTTAAAGATTCGACGGTAGGTCCAAAGCGCAATTGCACGCGATCTTCGCGATAGATCAAGGACGGATTTACACTCCACTGACTGATGCGTACCCGGTTAAAGTCTCGATCTACTGCATCTCGATCATAGGTAGTCTCGTTTCCGGTCCCAAAGAAGTTGATCGCATAATTAGGCGTAGTGTAGCGTGCGTCAAGACCAAAATTCCATTTGTAAAAAGCGTGCGCAAATTCCCCTGAATACTTCAACTCAATACCGTGTGTAGCTGCAAAATATTTTGCGGTCAAGGTTTGTTGTGTTGAAAACGGATTATTTGCTAAGCCGTAGGTGGTGTAGGTTCCACTTAAACCTGCAGAAAAACCGGTATCCTGATCGTAATTGATCGCGGGTAGGGTAGAGAAGGCATCCAGTTTACGAGAGGCATCATTATAAGTGTTGATGTCATAACTGTCAACCAGCCATTTCCGCGTACCCGAATTTACAAACGTATTGTTCTTGCTTTTATAATCGTAAGCTTTTACCGCACGGGTATTTTCAAAATCATAAACGTCGTTGTTTTCTCCTCCTAAAATCTTGATGGGGATGTACTGATCGCCCTCACCAGTCACTTTAAAAGTATCGTCATCATCCAGCCCGTAAATCCAGATCTCTTTGGTAAGCGCTTTATCGTACGTACGTTCAAAACTGCGGTCATCTTCGGTAGTCAGGCTAATGCTGGTTTTACCATCAGTTTGACGGGTAATCACAAACTCATCTTTATCGCCGGTTCCTAATAGAATCTGATGACGCATCAAATACTCGTAATAGCGGTGGGCAATATCCATTAAATTATCGCGACGCGCTTTTAGGTTCTCTTGTATCGCTGCTGTACTTTGGTCCTGCGCTGCTTCGGGTAGGCTAGCAAAAGCAGTAGCGATGGTTTCATCGGTAAGTCGCTCTTGAATAAACTGAACTTGTTGTTCCCAATCTTCCCAAGTGAGGCTTTTTAAGAAAGCCTGATCCAGCGGATATGCATACCTACTCATCCATTTTACGCTGTTTACGTCTTCGTCATACTTTTCCATAGAACGAAAATCAATCAACGCCACTTTTAGCAAACTTAAAACGAGTCCGTCATACTTAGGAAATGCCTGATCACGATCCCGGCGAATGGTTTTGTATAAAGTGGTACCGTCTTCCTGCTCAAAAGCAGACCAACGCCACTGATCATAATGCCGGTCATAATCACCCACGGCAAAATCCATTAGGCGCACTTTTAGAAAATTAGCTTCATCCACCTGATGTTTTTTAGAATCCTGTATTTCTGCCAAAAGATCCTTAGTGCTTATAATGTCATCTGCGTCGCCGAAGCGTTCAAAAGATTTGTTTTCATCGCCGGCGTGTGCTTCATACATATAGAGTTTGTCGCCGTAATCTTCATTATATATGCCTAACTGTTTTTGCTTTGGCAGGTAATAGATTTTAGGTTGCGCGTTGTAAATATCAAGACTGTCAAAAATAGGATTCAAAGCAAACGGCGCATAAGGTTGCGCGGTGGTATAAAAATCTTGTACGATATCTTCGGCAATAGTGTTTTCCATAAAATCACGTACGTAGTGATCTGTGATTTTAGACTGAATAAAGCGCACAGCACTTTTACGCAGTTCGCGTGCCGTGTACTCGTGTTCTTCATCGTCAATCAGACGTAGCGAGCGTGACTGATTTCCTCCGCCTTCAGAGATCGCGTGAACGTTACCCGGAAGTTTTGAAAGATCAAGTACAGGTGCTTCAATTTCTTTACTATAAATATCTCGGTAGTGGTCGCCCCATAAAAACCGGTACATCCCGCTTTTATCTGTTTCTTCTTTCGTGTAGATCGAAGCCTTCTTTGTACTTCCCATACCGCTGATGTCCGGACTATTAATGTCCTGAGGTTTGGGTTGCTGTCGCCGAATTTCTTTCTCAAAAAGCTTTTTAGGGGTACCGTTGTCTGTTTCATAAAACTCGACTACAGAGCTTCGGTCTTTATAAACGGTAAGTCGGGCAAAACCGTGCGCTTTAGACGCAAACTGACCATCTTTCGCTTTGCGCACTCCGTCAAGTTTTTCTGAAGCTGCCCCACTGATGATCTGCGGAATTCCATCATCAAATACATACTGTAAGTTGCGATCACTCGCCGAAACGAAGATCACATCAGGAAACTGGCTCGCCAGTGTTTCTAGCGTGCCTGCGTATTTTTGTCTGAGCGTGCTGTAGTAGTCTTCAACGGTCAAACCGCCTATGTTCTCTATGAAATTCTGTTGAGACAAGGTCAATATGGAATGATGCACCGCAACGATCACGGTTTTGTTTTGCTCGTCTTTAAGATCGTCCTTAAACTTTGCAAAAAATTCGTCCCGTGTCTTGATGTCACATTTATTATTTAGATACAAATGATCGTCCCAGTCTTCAAGAAACCATTGCGAATCGATCATTAATAACTCAACATTATCCATCTCAAGGTTCTCGATCTCGCGCGGACAACCGTCATTGGGCCAGAATTCGATCTCGCTGTTGTCTTGAATAAAAGATTCAAGATCGTCCAGATTTTCGTGTCCGTTTTTATTCCATTCGTTTTTTCCCGGCATTAGGATCACGTTCCCGTTAAAAGCTTCCAGCGGTTGCATCAGTTCTTGCTGCAAGAACGTTTCAACCTCCTTACGGTCTTTCTTTTTTGGCGGATAACCTTGTTGAGTGATATTTCCGATAGCTACAAAAGTAGCTTTCGCATCCTTTTGAGACATCGTAGTAATGGCTTCTAAAACCGAAGTTGTAGTGGCATTAGGAGCGTCTCCGGTATTTCCGGTAAAATAAAAAGTTTGTTCTACTTCTTTATCCTGAGCAAATGTCTGTAGCGCAGGAAGCACTAAAATCAGTAGTAAAGAAAAGCGAACTTGAAAAATTGATCTAATAAACGCGTATTGGTGATTCATAGAGGCTATTAAGTTTAAGGGATCAAATTATGCTAAATATGTTAATGCGAAATCTTTTTTAACCCTCTATAACACGGTTTTAAATAAGTGTTAAGAGATTTTGAGGGATTAGTATCTAAACAAATTGAAGATGTCCGGCCAATACTGTTTCTTGCGTTTCAACAAATTTCATTTCCATAATCTATATTGTTAAAAGCAATACTACTCCATCTTAAAATTTTAAAAGACTGTTCTGGTTGTTTGATACCTATAAGCAAGCCGTGACGCTGCATCCTTAGTCTTAGGTGTATCTTGAGGTTATTCGAGCAGTTCTTTTGCTCTTAATTTTCTGTGAAATAAGATTTTACTAACATTTTAATCCTATTACCCATAATAATTTTGAAAAAAAACAAACGCTATGAAAACACAACCAAAAGGACATTTTACCCACAGTCTCAATCAGTTACTCAAACGTTATACGTTAAGCGAGCAAGATTTACAAACACTTAATGCGATGGATGAGAATAAGATCGTAAGTCTCGCGTATACTGATTATGGCGGTTTTGATGAGAAGACCGGTAATTATTATGCAGAAGAGCGCGCCATCAATTACAAGTTGAAGGTAGATTATCTTAAAGATGAAGCCGGCGGAGTTGAAACCTTAATCATGCTTCCGGTAACTATATCTTAAAGTTTTACGCCCAATGCTGATCTTCTTTATAATGCCAAGTAAGAAAGGAAAAGATTTGTAGAACGCCGAAAACTAAAAGCCACGTGCTTTCTCTATATATTGAAGCCGCATCTAGCAATAGATGCGGCTTCTCCATTTAATTTTAATGTAAAATTCAAAAGCAGTAAAGCTTCAGTTTATAGGCACCGCAAAGGGGGGGGGGTAATACGCCGTCCCGATAACTATCGGGATGCCTCGAAATTGAAACTTCTTTTTTAACTAACGCCTCTGGCTTGTTCTGAGGTAGCTTACTATTTGACGCGCAAAGCGGGCCTCACACCGCCGTGCTGCTAAACATTAAAATATACTGGCAGAGCCAAAGGATGCAACACCCTTGAGCTTGCCTTGAACTAATTTATTTTTCTACTTCTTTATCTTTTAAGGTGACTTCAAACATCGTGGCCACTCCGTTAGCTGCCTCGTTGGCGATGTATAGAGTGCCTTCCGGACTAAACGTAAGACTTTCGGGTTGTGCAAAATGAAATTTATTCAGTTCGTGCAAGGCTTTAAAACTGCCCGATGCCGAAACGATCAACAGGTGCGGACTCGTTCCATCTACTATATAAAAATCACCGGTTTTAGGATGTATGGCAATATCTGAAGGTTTAAACGTGTTTTCTATTTTCTTTTTTTCCAAGGCTTTAAATGCATCCCATTTCAGATCGATCGCAAAAAGCGGTTGCTCATCCTGCTCGTGGGTCTCTAACGGAATTGCATAAACACCTTTATAGCGGTCCTCGTCAAGACCTTCATCTTTGGCAATGGTGATCAGTCTATCGTGTTCCGGTTGATAGGCGAGCGATTCCATATTGTTTTTAGAATCAAAACGCGTCTTAAAATCTGAAACCACAAGCGTATCGGCCATAATATCAGCGATCTCAAAGATGTGCCCATCGCTGCGCATCACGAACGCCATCGTACCGTTGAGCGCGATAGCTTCATAATCATCGTCTTTAGCAAACCGGGTATCCTTAGTGATCTCGCTGGTATTCAGATTAAAATTATAGATCACACCTTCCTCATCCTGAATGCAGGCAAGGGTAGAATCATTAACCCAAGCGATACCGCTTACCTCATAGAGCAGCTCAGGAAATTCCCAAGTGTTCACCAGATTGTAACTGGCATTTTCCAGAATTTCACGTTCTTCAGCGATCGATTTTTTATAAAACGCATACGAAAGAACTCCGCTAAAAGCCAGCGCTCCAAAAATGACGTAATGGGCTAAATATTTCATACGTTAAGGTTGTAAAAGCAAAGATTCAATATAATTCTGAAAAGAATTGGTAATGATTTGTGAATGCTTCGTAATCATTTCTTAAATCGGAAACGTTAAACTAAACTGGTGTCCCTCAGTATAACTATAGGTTAACTGAAGTTGGTACTTTACCGCAATCGCCTGTGCAATGGGCAAACCTAAACCGGTAGATTTTTCATTGGTTCCCGACTTTTTAAAGCGCGCAAAAATATCGTCTACTTTTAATGGAGTAGGTGTTCCTTGATTGGTAATGCTCAATGCATGTTGTTTTAATCTGAGGTGAATAGGTGCTCCCGGTGTGCCGTGTACCAGCGCATTTTTAATAAGATTATTAACCAGAATGACCGCCAGATCCCGATTCATACGGTAGGACATTTCGGTTTCCTCAAGGAGTATTAAGGCTGAATTTTTATGCGCGGCAATAGCTTCAAAGTCACTAAGGCTTTGGTGCAGCAACTGCTTAAAATCTACTTCAGCTTCCTCCTGATATTGCTCATTCTCAATTTTAGAAAGCAACAATAAGGATTTGTTGAGCCGCGTAAGTCTGCCCAGATTATCAAGAACGCTGGCCATTTGTACGAGCTGCTCATCGCTAAGCGGTTGTTGTTCTATAAAGAGTTCGAGTTTATTGATCACGATGGCAAGAGGCGTTTGCAGCTCGTGAGAAGCGTTTTCTATAAACTGTTTCTGCTCTTCATAAGAGCGCCGTGCCGAAGCGATCAACGCAGTCACCGTCGTATTGAGCAGCGTAAATTCTTCGATCTTTGTGGGTGCTGTAGTTAAGCTGGTTTTTCGATCGAGCTTAAAATCTTTAAGTTGATCAATAAGGTAGTGAAAGGGTTTCCAGATGCGCTTCAGTAAAAGATTATTCAGTATTAAAATACAAAGGACCAAAAAGGCGTATAAGCCAATGAGGTAGCTCACCAGATCTTCGATCAGGTCGTCTTCCTCTACCATCGAGGTGATGATCTTCAGTTTATAATAGCCGCCGTTTGCCTGTATGGCGCTTTCGTAAATACGCACCGGTTCATAATCTTCCTCGTTCAGCATATACATCAAGGTGTCTTGATAGCGCTCTTGCTGCTGTTCAAAGCTAGGTGCCGAAATAGGAGTAAAGCTATACACGTGCTTGTCAAAATCATTATGCGCTAAGATCGAAGGATCCTCTTGAGCGCGCTTGAGAAGCAAAATTTTCTGATTCTCGAGTCCGTCGTCGAGACTGTCATAAATCTCATCAAGCATCGCATAATAAAAGGCGACCGCCCAAATAGTGATCACTCCTAAAAGTAGCAGCGCAAAGTATTGTGTGGTGTAATTTAATAGACGCATCTAGTCGACTTCAAGTTTATAGCCCACGCCATAAACCGCCTGTACGTTGATGCTTGCCGGTTCTAGTTTTTTACGCAGATTTTTTATTTGCGAGTAGATAAAATCAAAGCTATCGGCTTGGTCAATGTGGTCTCCCCATACGTGCTCGGCCAGAGCGGCTTTGGTAACAAGGCGGGTTTTATTGGCGATCAGATAGGTAAGGATATCATATTCTTTCCGGTTGAGATTGATGTCCTCTTCTGCTATAAAAACCTGACGTGTTTCAGGATTGATGGTTACGTTCCCCAACTGTATATTGCGATTCCCTTCAAAGTTACGGCGTCGTAAAACCGCTTGTACCCGAGCCCGTAATTCGGCCATGTGAAAAGGCTTCGGCAGGTAGTCATCGGCACCCAGGTTGAGCCCTTCAATACGATCGTCTAACGAATCATTTGCCGAAACGATAATAACGCCTTCCTCTTTTTGCTGCGCTTTAAGTTCTTTGAGAATTTTTAGACCGTTTCCGTCAGGAAGCATCACATCTAGCAAAATACAATCGTAGGCATAGGCTCCAATTTTATCTAGTGCTTCGGTATAGGTTGCAGCGCTTTCTACTAAATACTGTTCCTGCTCCAGTGTGCGGCGCATATTATCCAGCATTTGGGGTTCGTCTTCTATAATTAAGATCTTCATAGCAGGGGTTTCATAATATAGACTGCAAGGCTAAAGCGCAAATCTGGAATCAATTGGTAATGACCTTTTTTTTAATAACCACTAAGAACTATGCAAAGGTTAAGATGCTTTTAAAATCAAGGGGTTAAGTATTTTCGGCGTAAAGCTTAAGTATAAAAACCAGGCTTTGTTTGACTCTAGTTGTGAGCTTATCCTAAATCTTTTCAGTTTTGCTCCCGTGTTTTGTTTCAAATTTAAAAAAGAAACACGATGAAAAATGTATTTATGACCGCAATTCTGTTGGGCGGCGTTAGTCTGGCCACAGCACAAACCTCAGTAAACTCTGGAGTTCCGGCACCGGTGAGCCAAGCGTTCTCCAAGGCATACCCTAAAGCTACAGATATTGAGTGGGAACAGCACGCATTTTCTTATGAGGTAGAATTTGAGATCGACCGCTTAGATTATGAAGTGTCTTATGCTGCTGATGGAAGCGTGGTGGCTAGTGAACAAGAGCTTCGTGAAAGCGAACTGCCGGCAGGAATTCAGAATCAACTGAAACAAAACTACTCCGGTTTCCGTTTTGATGAGGCTAAAAAATATATCAAAGACGGAAAAACGCGGTATATGGTTGAAGTTGAAAATACTTTTGGGAAAGAGCACGAACTCTTTTTTGATGATCAAAATGCCTTATTAAACGCGCCAAAGGGATCAAGACCATAAAACGTTTCTGAGTCAGTTGACTTACGGATCTTTAGGTTGACTATTTAGGATACAACTGGTTCTTTTCTTTAAAGATTCTTTTACCGAATCGCTCATTTACAAAGCGTCGTACACCTTTAGCAGCAGCTGATGGTTACGACGCTTTTTGAGTAGTGTAAATCCTTTTAAAGCACGTTAACGGTCTTGATGTCAAAAGTATGTTTAACATACTTTAATATCCTGAGCGGCTAAAACTCCTAAATGATTTCAGATTTGTGCGGGTACTTTGTCTCAACTAAAAAATAGAACTTATGAAAACTATCGCTTTAATTTTAATGACCGCAGTATTAAGCCTGAACAGCCAAGCGCAGGAAATTCCAAAAAATGTACAAACCAACTTTGAGGTGCACTATCCCGATGCACAAGAAGTACAGTGGGAGGTTACCTCTAAAACCTATCAAGTAAGCTTTGTGGAAGATCAGACGCAACATACACACTGGTACTCTGCAGACGGTTATTTGCTAAAAACCCAAAAAAGTGCAGATGCCAGCGTATTGCCGGAACCCGTTCAGCAGAAAATTGCTTCAACCTATGAAGCGTATCGTATCGCACAGGTAACGCAGCAAGTCGCTGAGGGCTATGTTACCTATCAGTTAGCACTCGCGCACGCCGAAGCTCCGGCGCTGGCAGTTCAGGTGAGTCACGATGGGCGTATTTTAGAGAAATTGCCACTAGAGACCTCTTTGAGTTCACGCCAATCGTTCTAGTTTAACCCCACTGCAATCGTATAAATTATCACTTTTTTAATGCCTTTTTAGAAAAGAGCAACTTATCTTGCCGCAAACAACCAACCCAATATACTTATGGCTTCAGGATTTTTTGCGCTTCTTGATGATATTGCAACGCTTATGGATGATGTTTCGGTGATGGCTAAAGTAGCCGGAAAGAAAACCGCAGGTATTTTAGGCGATGACCTCGCTGTAAATGCCGAGAAAGCTTCCGGCTTTATGTCTAATCGTGAGATCCCGGTCTTGTGGAAGATCACCAAAGGATCGCTGCTCAATAAGATCATTATTCTACCGGTGGCCTTTTTGCTCAGTGCGTTTGTGCCGGTGGCGGTAACGGTGATCTTGATCATTGGCGGACTCTACCTCGCGTATGAAGGTGCAGAAAAGATCTATGAGTTTTTTGTGCCACACGCTCACGAAGAGGAGCGACCCGCTTTACAAAATCGCACTGAAGAAGAACTTTTAGCTTATGAAAAAGAGAAAGTGAAGTCGGCTATTTTAACCGATTTTATCCTTTCTGTAGAGATCATTATCATTGCTTTAGGTACGGTTACAGGCGAAGAACTGGTCAATCAGATCATTGTGGTTTCCATCATTGCTTTGGTGGCTACCGTTGGGGTGTATGGAATCGTCGCACTCATCGTACGTATGGACGAATTTGGGGCTAAACTCATCAACCTGAACGAGCAAGACGACAGCTTTTCTGATAAAGTAGGTAAATTTTTAGTCAATGCCTTACCGGTAGTGATCAAGTCTTTATCTGTTATCGGGACCATTGCGTTGCTTTTGGTTTCCGGAGGAATTTTCAGACACAATCTTCACGTGGTACACGACCTTTTTCACACGTGGCCGGGTATGTTGGCCGATCTTTTACTAGGACTGGTCATCGGTTTTGTGGTGCTGCTTATTATTGGCGGAGCCAAAAAACTGTTTACATCGGCATCCGCTTAATCGAAATTGTAGCTGCTTGAAAACTCTGAGTGTTTCCTAAAGGTTTCTTTAAGGTTTCTAAGCGGTTAAGTGAGGAGATAATTTTACTTTTGCAGGCCTAACCCTTTTGTTATGCGCACGCGCTCCATCCGCATCACTTATGCGATTAGTTTTTGTTTGCTTTTGCTGAACAGTTTCAGCTATGCTCAAGAACTACCTCAAGACAGCCTATCGCGCTGGAATATCGATTATGGTAACAAAGGCGTATTATTTACTGCACCTGACGATGCCTTCAGTCTGCATATACAGAGCCGGTTGCAATTTCGCTTTGCGACACCGGGAGATAATGATCCGGTGACGTTTGATGATTTTAATGACGAAAAGAATTCGGTTTTTAAGATCAACAGAGCCCGACTCAAAGTAGGGGGGCACGCGTATAAACCTTGGTTAAAGTATTATTGGGAGTACGAATTGGGGCGCGGGAATCTGCTTGATTTTAGGATAATGATCGAGCGCTGGAAATGGCTCAATATCAAGGTTGGCCAGTGGAAGGTTGAATTCACACGCGAGCGCCGCATCAGCAGTGGTGCGCAACAATTGGTAGACCGCTCTATTTTAAACCGAAGCTTTACCATAGACCGGCAACAGGGTATTGAACTCTATGGAAGGTTAGAAGGTCGTGGAGCAGCTGATTTTAGCTACTGGGCAGCTGTACTTACCGGCTCAGGACGCTCTAATAGCGAAAATGACGATAAAAACTTGATGTATTTTGGTCGCCTGCAATGGAATGTATTAGGAGATGATCTGGGCTTTGGCGGTATCAGCGACTTGCAAATTCATAAAACCCCCGAAGCACAAATCGCTTTTTCAGCAGTGACTAACCGGAGTCCGTTTACTCGATTTTCTTCTTCCGGCGGCGGATTTTTAACCGGTTTTGAAACTCAGGAACCCGGACAGTACCGCATCAATCAGGGGAACTTTGAGACCGCTTTTGTGTATCAAGGCTTCAGTTGGCAATCGGAGCTGCATTATAAAGAGGTGATTGATAAACTCGATGCCGATGCAACTACCCAATTGCGCGGATATTATATGCAAGCCGGGTATTTTGCACACCAGGCGATTAGCTGGTGGCCTAAGCAACTGGAGATCGCAGCGCGCTACGCCAATTTCAATCCGAATATTGATAGGGAAACATCATTAGACGAAAAATCACTTGCCTTCAATTGGTTTTTTAAAGGACACCGCAACAAGCTCACCGCCGAGCTATCAAGTTTTGATTATGAGACCGAAGACGCCCAACTTGAAAACGAGCTGCGTTTTAGAATACAGTGGGATATTTCGTTTTAGTCGGCATACAGCGTATTATCGTGTTTAAGCACATAGCGGCGCGCTTGATTTTGAAACTCCTGTGCCGTCTGACCGGTGTGGGTTTTAAAAAACCGACTAAAATAAGAACGGTCTTTAAATTTGAGGTTATAGCCAATTTCTTTGATGGTATGCTCACTGTGTATCATCTGGCGTTTGGCCTCAAGTATCAAGCGGTCGTGGAGTAGTTGAACCACGGTTTTGTCTAATTTTTCTTTTAAAATCTGATTGAGTCGCTTCGCGCTCAGTCCCATCTTTCCGGCGTAAAAAGCAGCTGTACGCTCCTCAAGATAATTCTTTTCAAGTAGCATCATAAATTCATAGACGCGCTTTTCATTGAGATCTTGAAGTGTAAAATGCTGTTCTTTTAACTCGATAAGCTTCAGCAGTAAAACTTTCAGTAACGCCTTCAGCATAATAAGATTTACCGCATCTTGATCATATTCGGCATACATCAATTGATACACCGCAGAGAGACTTTGGGCGTGTTCCTCACTCACTTGTAAGCAAGAGAACTCTCCCTGAAGGTTAAAGATTCGGAACACATCTAGTAAAAATTCCTTTAGATCATCTTCGAGCAATTCTTGTTTAAATGAAATAAGCACGCCGCGTTTTCCGGCTTTGTTCAACTGATGCACACGATAGGGTGGGATCAGGTAGATCCAATGACCATTGACGGTTTGAAAATCATACTGCGGAGGGTGCAGCGCATCTTCTTGTTGTAACCATACGATCTCAAAAAATTCACGTCTTCCGGGGTCGTCCAGATAAGACGGAGGGCAGTCGGCTAGATCACGTATATATAAAACTTTGTCACTAAGCATAAATAACTTTTTAAAGGGGTTGCTAACAATAGGTAATAAGGAGAAAACCTACTGATTTCTAAAATGTACCACAAAAGTAGCATATCGTACCTAAGATATTTTGGTAATGTGCAGATTGTACCACACATCTATCATATTGTGAAACAAGTACCACGCGCTTCACAGTACTTTTGTTTTCTAATTCAAACACGCAATTATGCAAACCCCTGATACGATAAGCAGTGAAGCCGCATTAGCAGATGTAATCGCCCTGATTTATAATGAACACGAGTACCTAAGACAAGGTGTTGCTTTTGAACAACTCGCAGCACTTATCGCTCCTTTAGAACGTGCGCAGCGTATTTTTTTGATGGGAATGGGTCGCAGCGGATTTATGATGCAAGCGCTTGGTATGCGTTTGATGCATTTAGGTTTTGACGTACATATTGTAGGAGAGACCACCGCGCCGGCGATTACCAAAGGGGATGTACTGCTTGCAGGTTCGGGAAGTGGAAGTACCACCAGTATCGTGAACGCAGCAAAAACAGCAAAACGGGAAGGAGCTGGCGTACTCTGCTTTACCACCAATATGGAATCGCTTTTAGCAGATCTGGCCGATGTAGTAGTGGTGCTACCGGCGGCACAAAAAAACAGACAAGAAGCTGAGGTTTCTCAGCAATATGCCGGTAGCTTATTTGAGCAAGCGCTATTGCTCTACGGAGACGCACTGATACAGCTGCTTTGGAATAAAGGTGGAAAGACTGCCGACCAACTTTGGCAGCGACACGCAAATTTAGAATAAGAACAAGAATAATTATTAATATACTAAAAACAAGATATCATGGCTAAGTTACAAGTAGCAATTGATTTATTAAAAACCGAAGATGCCCTTGCATTGGCAACCAAAGTGGCTCCTTATGTAGACATTATTGAGTTGGGTACTCCACTTATTAAAAGTGAAGGATTGGCTGCAATTACAGCAATTAAGAATGCATTTCCTGACAAAAAAGTATTTGCAGATTTTAAAACTGCTGATGCCGGCGAGTTGGAAGCAGATATGGCTTTTAAGGCAGGTGCTGATTACATCACCATCTTAGGATCTACCGGAAACAGCACGATCGCAGGGGCGGTAAAAGCGGCTAAAGCACACGGTAAAGGTGTGGTTGTAGATACGATTGGTGTTGCAGATCGTGTAAAACGTGCACAGGAAGTAACGGAACTGGGGGTAGCATTTGTGGAACTACACGCAGGTCTTGACGAGCAGGCGGAAGAAGGCTACTCGATTCAAGTATTGATCGATGAGGCAGCACGTGCCGGAGTGCCGGTTTCTATCGCAGGTGGTGTAAACCTTGACAGCATCAAAGCGGTAAAAGACTCTGGGGCTGTAGTAGCGGTTGCAGGTGGAGCGATCTACGGGGCCGAAGATCCTGCAGAAGCAGCAAAAGCGCTTCGCGCATTACTCAACTAATTTTGAGTTCATTAGTTGGATGAAAAACGAAAAGCTCCCGGCAACGGGAGCTTTTTTTTGGTTCCACCAAAAGGCTTCTTGACCTCCTTACTTGCTTAAAGAAGAAAAGATTGCTTTATAATTTTTTAAGCTTAATGTCTTTAAAGATCACGCCTTGACCTTCGGCCTGTAAACCGATGTATCCGCTTTTTAAGGCTTGCCCATCTACTTTGAGTTTGGAATTGTAGCCATTAGCTACATCGCCGCCTATTTGCGTATCAGTATACCGAAGCACTTCTTTTCCGTTTACTTTATGAATGATTAACGAATCCTGATACACGATGAGGTCCGCATCTACCCAAGTATCCCAACGAAAAGTGGGGGAAGACGAATTGATACAATGATCGTTTGATTTTTCACCTTTATAATACACATCGGTACCGGGCGAACACATATTGCCGGTAGGTCTGGATTTTCCGGGTTCGGCTTCCGCCAGCATTTGGTATTCCACCGAAAGCGGCCAGTCTTGTTCTTTTAAGATTGTTTCCGGGGCTTGGGAGTGAAACATCACGCCACTGTTGCGGTAGGTATAGCTCGGAGCATCTTCCATCCATTCATCAGTGAATCTATATTTGAATTTTAAGTGAAACGAGGCAAAGGCTTCGTCATAAAACAAATGTCCGTAGGTTTCATCAAAGCTATCATAGTTATCATAGGCAACCACAATACTGCTGTCTTGCACCCGAAAGGTATCGGCATAATTTTCACCTACTTCGTGATGATAAAACTTAGGCGTCCATCCGTTGAGGTTGGTACCGTTAAAAAGGGTGATCCATTCGTTTTCGGCTGTGTTTCTAGAGTTGCAAGCGGTGCTTACCAAAAGGAGCATCAGCCCCAAAATCTTTAAAAAGTTCATATAAAACAATGCTATTCGTTTTAAATGTATAGATTTTTTATGGAATAGACTTAGGATTTAGATCTACAGGGAATGGAACCCTTGCGTCGTAGGCTGGAAAGAATTTGATAGATTTTTGAAAACACCACCCCGTCAGCTAAGTGCCACTACGTGCACTATGCTGCCACCCCTCCTCAGCGAGGAGGGGAACTGATATAGTGGTGTTGTTGAAACATTTAAAACACGCAAGATCATTGCTTATATGCATTGGGACAAGGCAGCGTGGTAACCAGAATTTATAAATGTGGAAAGTATTCATAGAAGTCTCCGTTCCGATAGCTATCGGAAGAAGGGAGATTTAGAGGGATGTTTTAGTCTTTTCTATAACATCCATGCCCAAGCTTTCTTTCTTCCAAAGCCTCGGGAAGAAGGGAGTTGATTTCTTTTGATAAAATGGTGTCTGTCGGATTAGATTGTATTGAATTGCGTTAAGTTTTTAAGGTCAGTTTGATAAGTTTTCTTTCAATTTATGTTTTGTTCATTTTCTTTACTCGCTTGATTTTTATTTTACGGGAGCTCGTGAATCTCGTATCCTCGATTTACTTGTACTAATTGGACTAACAGTATTACATAGCACAGGAGGTGCATTCCTCTCCCTGCGGTCGTCGGATGCAGAAAAGAAACGACGCCCTCGCTAAGGAATTTTTCGCTACCGCGAAAACCGCCTTGTCAGCTCCGTGTCTTTGCTCAATATCTTTAAAGAGTGGTTCTTACTTGAAGTAAAATATTTCATTCCAAAGCCAACGCGCCACCTGGCTCATTCGCTAAAAAGGTCTACTAGACCTTTTCTTAACGCTCTGCCCTCACGTCTATTCTGAACCGAGGGAATTTTGAGGGCGTGTAACCCTTCGGGTAAACGTACTTGTCACCTCGAGTGGTTGAAGCAATGCGTTAGCAGCGCTTCAACTGTATCGAGAAGTATTTTTGGTAAAAAATGTTTGTTGCTACATAGACTTCTCGATATAATTCTCTCGCGCGCGGACGCTCCAGAATCACTCGAAGTGACATACTGCTACCTATATATTTAGCAAGGAACCATAAACCACAAACGGTAAACTGCCACCGCCAGCTACACTCCGTATTTCGTATTTCGTATTTCGTATTTCGTATTTTAAATAAGGAACAACAAACAACAAACAGCCCACTGCAACTGCTAGCTGAAAACTGCGACTGCTTACTGCCAACTGGGACTGCCCACTGCCAACTGCCACCTGCTACTGTCTACCTCCCCCTCGAGGGCCGTCGCGTTCTTGCAGGACTTGGTCTGAATGTAATACCCGGGCAGCTTTAGCTGAGGCTTCAACTTTCGTGGCACTGCGCTTAAGCATTTCGGTTTCAAAGGGCGTCAAGATCTTTTTGCGGAGGTTGATCTGCTTCCACGAAGTGTTGGGTTTGCACACTTTGGTGATGCGTCGGGCTAAGGCTAGGGCATCCAACAGGGCTTGATTGGCGCCCTGACCTTTAAACGGACTCATAGGATGGGCGGCGTCGCCCAATAGGGTTACGGGACCACAAGAAGCAAAGTCCAATGGACCTAACAGCTCCCGGTCATAAACCGGATAACCCGAAATGAATGCCGCCGGAGTGGCTTCGATGATTTGTGGAATAGGATCGTGCCAGTTGGTACGTTTCAGCACCTCCTTTTTTAATGCTTCAGCTCCTTGCGCACTTAAGTTTTTAGCTTCGGCTTCCGCCAGCGGATAACTGAACTGCCACATAATATGCTCGGGATCATAAGGCATCATATACATACGCTCGTTCCCGTTGGCGGTTTGAAATACAGTTTTTTGATCCAGTAACTCTTGAGCAGCATTCTGCAGATCGCTTAACGCACAGATTCCCAGGATCACGATACAATCGAGATAGCGCAAGGGATAGGGCTCTTGCTCAAAGAGTAACTCGCGTACACTGCTGCGAATACCGTCGGCACCCACCAGCAGATCGGCGTGTGCTGTAGTGGCGTTTTCTTGGGTGTCAAACTTCAATTGGATACCTGTTTCCGTCAGATCAAACCCGTTAAGCTGATGTCCCCAGCGTATCGCGTCAGCACCCGAAAGTTGGTTCAATAAGGCCGAGCGCAAGTTTTGACGGGCAATATGAATGTTGGTACGTTTAGGCGTTGCGTTGGTTTGCGTATCCCACTTGCGCATTCCCCATTCGCCCAAGACCGTACCGTCTGGCGTATGTGCGATATGCCGGGTAGAAACGATGCCCTGCTCTAGACTGTCTATTCCAAAACCTTTTACCGCCGTATGTGCCTGTTGGAGGGTAAGGCCGTAGCCCTGTGCACGGGTATCAAAATCAGCATCCCGTTCGTACAAGGTAAACGGAATTCCCCGGTGCAAACAGGCCACCGCCAGCGCCGTTCCACCAATCCCACCCCCAATGATCGCCAGGTGTGGAAAGCGTGTGGTGTCCGGCTTCGGGGGTTGCGGGGCAGGGAGGAGTCCGCTTCCCGAGCAGGTGGGACACACCTGCAGATGCGCTTTGGGTTTTACCGGCTTGGGATTATCAGGGAAACGTTGGTACACTTCCAAAGCCTTTTGATACCGCTGCTTCGCACGTTTTGAGAGTCCGCGGTTCTGTTTCCCCAGACCGTGACAATCGGGGCAGGCGGTATGGGGTGTTGGGGTGTTCATTAGAGAGCTATTATGTCGAAAGCAGATGCAAAAGTAAGAATCAAATAAACTAAACTTAATGAACTGAATAAAAAAAAGGAGTACATACGTATTCCTTAATTCTTTAGGATGGTAAAACTTATTCAGTAAATTCAATAATTTGCGCAGAAACAATCACTTTGAATTTGGTCACAAATAAAAAGCCTGATGATTTAACTTCGACAACTTCATTGACAATACTTCGGGAAGCACCTTTCATTTGAGCAGTACGTAGCATATTGGCTTTAGCTTCTGCGATTAGACCATTTTTTGAAAGTCCTCCAATACCCAAAACATAGGTTGCCTGAGCTTCGCCTTTGACCAGGTCTATAACTTTAAAATTCTTTTTGGTTAGGACTACCTCGGTTGTGTTTTGATTAAAGTTTTTAGGCAAACCATGATGTGAGGCACAACTGGTAAGCGTTAGTGCAATTAGCAGGATGAGTGTAAAAAGTTTTTTCATAAAATGTATCATTTAAACCTACTTCTGTTTAATGTCTTTTTTCGGCTTGTTCCGACAAAAAACAAATCTAGTTAGCGCATCAAAACTTCTTTTACGGAATTCCGTAGTTTGGTTTATATTTTAATTGGTTTGAATTTTAGTTTTAGAAGATTATAGATCCGTTTTAGAATCGTTCCATTCTTAAGGTAAGCGTACTCGTCACTTCGAGTAGTTGAAGTAACGCGTTAGCAGTGCTTCAACTGTATCGAGAAGTGTTTTTAGTAAAAATGTTTCTTGCTAGATAGACTTCTTGACCGAAAGCATTCGGGATGCTCTCAAAGTGACAGCTTGTTGCGTATTATTATAAACACGCAATACAATCCTCTATATACATTGGGACAGGTAGCAGGTAAACTAGGATTATTTACCTAGCATTGGTTTGATAAGTTTTCTTTCAAATCATGTTCTTTACTTTTCTTTACTTGCGTGATTTTTAGTTTACGGGAGCTCGTGAATCTCCTAGCGTAGATTTGCTTAATAGCAACATCTAATCATGTTTTGTTCATTTTCTTTGCTTGTCCAAAGAAAACGAACCAAAAGAAAAGACCCTATTTCTTAGGTATTTTTGCCTTACCAGGCAAAACCGCAATAAGGCTCCTAAATTTTCTCCAAGGCTTCAAAAATTTTTAACGGAGCCTTCTTGCTATACTGAAGAAATAGAAAGAAAACCTTTAGGTATGAGTATTCTAAGTCATCTCGACTAGTCCCGATAGCTATCGGGAAGATCACACAGGTTGCTAGCTCCCTTCTCCTTTGGGAGAAGGGCCGGGGATGAGGGCTTTTGATGAAACACGCAACAGATGCGATTTCTCCCGATGGTCGAAATGACTTTGCGTTAACTGATCGTATTTGGTATTTCTGACTTCGTACTTTCAATAATCTTTCAAACGATCAACCGAAAACAGCAAACAATAAACCGCCAACTGCCAACTGAGACTGCTGACTGAACTTTGTATTTCGTACTTCTTACTTTGTACTTTAATGCGGAATAATAAACCAGAAACAATAAACGGTTAACAGCAAACAACAGACTGCCAACTTCATAAGACTTCTCGATACAATTCGCTCGCACTAGGGTGCTCCAGAATCACTCGAAGTGACAGCTCGTTACATATTCGTATTTCGTATTTCTTACTTTGTACTTTAATGCGGAATAATAAATCAGAAACAATAAACGGTTAACAGCAAACAACAGACTGCCAACTTCATAAGACTTCTCGATACAATTCGCTCGCACTAGGGTGCTCCAGAATCACTCGAAGTGACAGCTCGTTACATATTCGTATTTCGTATTTCTTACTTTGTACTTTAATGCGGAATAATAAATCAGAAACAATAAACGGTTAACAGCAAACAACAGACTGCCAACTTCATAAGACTTCTCGATACAATTCGCTCGCACTAGGGTGCTCCAGAATCACTCGAAGTGACAGCTCGTTACATATTCGTATTTCGTACTTCTTACTTCTTACTTTAATACGGAATCATAAACCAGAAACAACAACCAACCAACTGAGACTGCTGACTGAACGTTGTATTTTGTATTTCTGACTTTGTATTTTAACGCCGAATAATAAATCAGCAATAACAAACAGCAGCATAACAACTGCCTACTGCCAACAAGATTGCGCAAGCTGGAACTTTCGCTCTACGTTTTAGGTTCCTGAGGTTGTTGCGGTAAGCATTGTATTTATTGTTGACTGTCAATGATTTTTTAACAAACAACAGCATATTTTAGAATTGTATTAATTTCTATTTAGCAAATCTTAACAGGTGTGCTTCCTAACTTAGTACTGATTATTAACAGCGATTGTAGTGCATTGCACAGCTTTTTTCTGAAGAATGACCTAAGTGCAGCTGTAGGTAGCTGCTGCTGCAGGGGCATGCGGTAAGCGCTTTACAGCATCATCAGGCCGAATTCGTCAGATGTGCATGCCAATAGGCAACTCCTTTAGGTTTACTGCAATTGTAAAGTATCAATCTTATAAAACTAACCTTATGAACCACGAAGAATTAATCAGTACTTTAAATGAATGTGCAAATTATTGTAACCATTGTGCGGATGCTTGTCTTGAGGAAGACCATATTCAAATGATGGTGACCTGTATACGGTACGATCGTATGTGTGCTGAAGTATGCTCTAGCTTAGCCAAATTGTTAAGCATTAATGTACCCAGCCAAAAGCTAATGGCTCTTGTAGAATACTGTAAAAACCTATGCGAATCTTGCGCTGAAGAATGCAGCAGCCACGAGGCTCAACATTGCCAGAATTGTGCAGCAGCTTGCAAAAGATGTGTAGATGCATGTAGCAAATTTCTTTATAACCACTAATTATTTACCACGGGCATCTACAACCAGATGCTCTAACTAAGGCCTCAGGCCTTAACAACTAACCAATCTTCTAAAGTCTGCTTTTTTCAATAGGGGTGAAAAAGCAGACTTTTTTAATATTCAGGTTGCCGACGCTATTTGCGTCGAGGTGTTACGTTTACCTTGTTTTAAGGCAGTACTGCTGCAACAGATTACCTAAATCCAAGCCGGGAATGGTATGGTTAATCTAAAAATTTGCCAAATGCTTTACCTAGACTTATGCCGAGGTAATGTTGTTTGTTGAATTCACGCCATTGGATTTCAAAGGCGATGCTTGATGCTCCATCTTTGTTTTTTAGATTTAAGGGGATGCCTAATTTCCAGTTGAGCGCATCATAACCATTCCAAAAGTTCTGTTCCACGGCAGCACTCAATCCTATACAATCTTTATAGAGCGATGAAACTTCTGCTTTTACCTGCCCGGAGGTAAACTCTTCATACGCTCCATAATAATAGCTGTCTGTAGTGGTAAGCGCAGGTTGTCCTTCGGGAGACCCCTCAAAAGTGGTAAAAGTGCGTTTTTGA
The DNA here is from genome assembly GCF_020310025.1 of Leeuwenhoekiella palythoae. Lineage (GTDB taxonomy): Bacteria > Bacteroidota > Bacteroidia > Flavobacteriales > Flavobacteriaceae > Leeuwenhoekiella > Leeuwenhoekiella palythoae. Next base: position 538,535 of record NZ_CP084318.1, on the reverse strand, counting down.
ACCGTCTCCGTTAGAATGTTGTTGTTTTGGTAAACACGAGGAATGGCTGAAAAATTAAACGAAAAGATTTTACCCTTATAAAATCCATTTATACTAAGTGAAGCCTCCCAGGCCTCAAACTGATGTTCAGATTTGATACTTGCATCTGTTGTGTTTGTAAAGGTGTTACTACTTTTGGTAAGAGGAATATAACCTTGCAGGGTTACCCAAAATTTATACATGGATACGTATAAATTATTTTTAAGAATATATTCAGCCTCTTTGGTTGCTATTAATTCTTCCAATTCCTTGGGGGCTAAAGGCTTGGTTTCTAAAGCTTCGAGCGCCATATTTTTTATAGTCTTTTCTCTATAGGTTTTTAAAAGCCGACTTATTTGGTGATCAGCGTTTTTAGTAAGCGTACCCGGTATAAATCAGGTCAGTTTGAATTGAGCACCTATGTTTTGTGCCCAATTGGAATCTTTAAAGTTATAAAAGGATCCAGTAGGTTCCCCTTTCAATTTTAGACCTCCTGAAGCTAAAAAGCTTTGATAACTGGTTTTCGTAAGTCTAGGATCAAAGTTTCCGGTTAAGCTAAATGAATTATCATCATCGTCTAATAGGAAGCTTAAGCGTTGCGTAGAGATTTTAGTATTGGGAAGGTATTGGTTTAAAACCTCACCTATAAGAATATTTAATGTTTTGTCGTTTACAAATTGGGAGCCGGTGATTTCAGATTCATAGGCTATTAAGGCTTGATCAATAAGCGCTCTAGGAGCTTGATTCTGAGCATAACTTAAAAGGGGTATCAGCAGGAGTATCCTAAATATTCTCATAATACAGGTATTGGATGGTTAGTTAATTCCGTGTCATAAAGTACTTTTTTTACAGCCGCTTCACCATCCCCAATAGCGGGTATTTCCCCCTTTTTAGTGGGAATACGGAAATCCTCATTAGAAGTATTTCGTGAAATAATATATTTGAAGAAGACCTCCTCAAATGCCAAGAACTAGAAAACGGACTCCCGCGCTATTGCGAACTCGACACCCTCGCGATGGTGATGATCCTGGAATATTTTAGAGAAGTGATTAAAGAGAATTAACTAACCCAAATAATTAAATATGAAAAGCTTAAAAGAATTAAAACAAGAACTAGAGCGACTTGAAGACTTGTATGAAGATGGTGGCGAAGATTATGATGCAGCTATGCAATTTGAGGATGATTTAGAAGAAGCCAGCGATGATAGTAATCAATGGAAAAAATTGAACAAGTCTTATCAGAACTTTTTAAAGGATAACGATTTTGATGATGGGTATGATGAAGGAGATATGCTAAATATGATGTTCCCTAACGGAAGAGATTTATAAAAACTAACCTATAAATAGTATTAAAATGAGTTTTAAAAGTTGGATAAGAAATTTGGTGGGATTTGAAACTATCAAACAAATTGCACAAGAACTAGTCGAATCAAAGCAACAATTACAAGAACAATATGACACTCTAAAAGCAGAATTAACTTCAATTAAAAATCTACCTTCATCTAAAGAAATACGCTACATTCCTGCAGCTATAAAACAGGACCAAGAATCTTTAGAGGAAATAGAAGAACTTGAGATGGCTCAGAATTTCTCATTGACGAATAAAAAATCAAATGCAGATATATCTTTTTCTTTGTTGAGTACAGAACTTGTAGCTAGTGATTGGCTAGAGGTTAGTTTAACAGGAGATCAGAAAGCAAGTTGGGGTAATTTATTATCTGTAGGGACAGGTGTAGGCAGTTTAGCAGGTGCTTCGTCTTTATCTTCTAAAGGGCTTTTTACAACCAAGGCAAATGTAGAAGATTTAATAAGGTATAATAAGGATAGCTCCTTTAGTTCAATGGTTAAAGGTGTCGATGGTAAAATGGAGCAACATATAGGTTTTGAAAAAGCTACTGGTAGTGCCTTTACTCCTTTAATCGTATTTCAACTAGCCTCAATGGTTACAGGGCAGTATTATTTTAATGCTATAACCTCACAATTAAATAGTATAATGGATAAACTGGATAACCTGGTTCGTATGCATCACATTGAGCGCGAGTCTAAAATGAAATATGCGCACAAAGCGCTTCAAAAATATGCTCAGAGGAGATATTTTGTTGTGGAAGACTTTGTACATCTTGAGCATATTGCTTATGACTTGGAAACCATGCGTGAAGAATACGTTACGAGTAGTATTGAGAAGATGGTAGAAATAGATGCTCTATTACAGGGAGCGACGTCAAGTGAAAAAGATGAAGAACTTGTGGTAGATGCTCAAGCTACTAGAGTTGAAAAAACTAAGTTGAAATTAGCAAGTTTAGGTAATTCGATAGGAAAGCATAAAGTAATGCAAGCTGTAAAGAGAGGTGTGGATTCAGCTGGTAATTTTCTTGGGAGCAGTCAAAAAAGGGTAAATAAAATTACTGAAAGAATAAACGAGTTAGGGTTGTTGTATGATCTAAGATCAGCTATAACCGCAGAAGAACTTTATAGAATAACGCAGCTTATCGAATTAAAAATGAGTATGTCGGTAACTAATATGGATGCGGATAGAATTGGAAGAATTGAAGAGCTTAAGCAGGATATAAATGGCTTTAGTAAGGATGATTTAAATCATGAAACTCTTAGAAACTTTGTTGAGGAATTTAAGGTAAATCTAGACAGTCGCATTTATGAACTTAAAGAGGAATCCTATCTCGCTAAATCTGAAATTGAAGTTCTGATTACAAAAAGTACGGAGTCATTTGATACTTTTTTTGATACTTGTAAAACAAGCTGTGCCAGTTTAGAAATGATGCATAAAGAAGTGCTTACAGGATTTGAAAAGGCTAATGAGATTTTAATTGATAATACAGGAGAAGCACCTCGACTTTTTATAAAAAATAATCAAAATTAAAATAGCCAATTCCCACGGTTTCAAAAGAAGACTTTAAGATTATTATAGTAAAATAAAAATGGTACAAGACGTAAATGTATACACTGTTTCTGAGGTTCTAGAAACAAAGGAGCTATGTATTCCTTATTATCAGAGACCCTATAGGTGGCACGCTGAAAAAAGTGTTAAGCAACTATTACAAGATCTTTTAAGAGAGGCTTTTATAGAAGATAAAACCTATAGGTTAGGCACTTTGCTTTTTCACCATGAGTATGAGAATAATGAAAAAAAAGGACAGCCTGATATAGTTGACGGCCAACAGCGCTTAGTGACCTTGTCATTAATTTTACACGTATTAGATGGCAAGATCAAAGGAATTCTAAAAAACACCTTTGAGCATATTGATTCAAAAAACAACCTTAAGTACAATCACATTTATATTGAGAGCTATTTAGCTACACTAGAGGAAAAGGAAAAAAATGCTCTTAAAGACTTCATTTTGCACCGATGTAACTTTTTAGTCATTACAGTAACTGAACTTGGCGAAGCTTTTCAATTATTTGATTCGCAAAACGCAAGGGGTAAAGCCCTTGACCCTGCCGATCTTTTAAAAGCATTTCATTTAAGAGAGATGGATCAAACCTACGAGTCTGAAAAGCAAAGGTTAGTAAATCAATGGGAAGCAGCTATTGATAACAATCGCCTGAATGACGTAATTGGTAATTATCTTTTCCGTTTACGCAGCTGGCACAGGGACGCTAAAGAATATTATTTTGTTAAAGACAAAATTGATCTTTTTAAAGGTGTCACTCCTGGTAAATTGAAATTAGAAGGGAAAAACTATCCATACCTTAATCCATTAATTATCCAATCAGCAACAAATTATTATGAATACAACCAACCTATTGTGAATGGGAAATGGTTTTTTCAATATGTGAATCATTATCTAGATAAGGTAGAACGCATAGAGGAGATATGCGGAGAAAAAGATGCTTTAAAATTAGATTATGAGGGTAGTAATAGAATTGGTGATAAACGCTTAATTAAGCTGTATAAAAATCTATTGTTAGTGTATCTGGATAGATTTGGAGAGGATGAACATCTGGAAGCATTTAAACGAATAGCGTATCGATGGGTATTTGAGACGCGTATTGAAAAGAAACAGATACGATTTGAAACTATAGTGAATAAGATCACCAATCCAAGTACTCCTATAAAATGGTTAGAAAATTTTATTCAACCGGATATAAACGCTATGGAAATGAAATTAAATAGTATAAAGCGATTTGAGAAATTAAAGGTTGATGATGAACGCACAACTTCAAGAAGGCGAAAAGAGTTTAAAAAACAAGGGCTTTATGCGCAACTAATCCAATTAGAAGAGAAAAAATGAAAGAAGAAACTATTATAGATCAGGGAAAGTTGTACAGCTTAGGGGAATTATTATGCAATGGTCTAAAGTTTAGAATACCCATCTATCAACGAAATTATGCTTGGGGTGAGACAGAAATTAAACGCTTACTGTTTGATATAATGGAAAATAGAGAAGATAGCTATTATCTAGGTACTTTAGTATTATATAAGCAAGGGTCGTATTATGATGTTATTGATGGCCAGCAGCGTTTAACTACATTGTACCTTTTGTTGTCTTGGATGCAACATTTCACTAATGCAAGTTCCTTAATTAAAGATGACCTGTATTTTGAATCAAGACCAAGGGTTAAAAACTTTATTGAACGTTTAAATGAAAAAAGCACTCCCGAAGAAACACGGACCTTCTTAGAAACCTTTAACGAACTAGATAGCTTCACTACAGCCCTCAGTATTATTGATCAATTTTTTAATCAAGATCTAAAAGAAGAGGAGCATGAGGTGTTTTTTAAAAAATGCCTAAAAAAGACTTATGTATTCACGACCACACTTCCTGAAAAAACAAATGTGAATCATTATTTTGAAATAATGAATAATAGGGGAGAGCAGTTAGAAAAGCACGAGATTTTAAAAGCTAAATTCTTAGATCAGCTTGAGGAATCATATAACAAAAAAAACTACGCTATAGTCTGGGACGCTTGTTCTCAAATGGACAATCACGTGCAATATTTTTTTAAACCTGAAACTAGAAAAGAATTATTTAGTGAGAACTTTAATAGCTTCCCTAGTGATGAAAAAATTGAAGCCTATTTAAAAGTTCAAAGCGAAAAAGAGTTAGAGAATTTAAATGATGAACCCAATACTACTGAAGGTCTTTATATTCTTGACAATTATATATTAGCTGATACTTATACGCAAGATGAGGTAGGTAATACTACAGAAAAGTTTAGTTCAATTATTGATTTTGAAAACTTCTTGTTGCAAGTATTGAGGTTTATGCCTGGTTTTGAAGAGACCAACCTAGAAGACAAGAATTTACTTAAAAACTTTAAGTATCATAGTAAAGATGGAGGTTTCCCGAACGCATTTAACTTCATAAAAATACTACTTCAAGTTCGTTACCTCTTTGACACATATGTGATTAAAAGAGAGATTAACGAGAATCTTGATAAAGAATGGAATTGGAGAATTCTTAGTTACTCTTGTGATAATAGTAGTTACAAGCAAACCAATACGTATGATGAGCCTTGGAAGAATAAAATGATTATGCTCCAATCCATGTTTCAAGTAAGCTATGCTGCTAATACCAACAAGACTTGGTTACATACATTAATGAAGTATTTATTCAAGACTCCCTCCATCAAATCTGAGGATATTTACAACTGTTTGTATGATTTAATGAAGGAGCGGTATCAAAAAAGTAATTTTCAGGAATTGCATGGGCTGCAAACACCACGAGCAGTATTCAATTTTTTAGATTACTTATTATGGTTAGAGTATGATGAAAAGATTCAAAATGAAAATTCAATAGATGAGGGTAGTGTTTATTTAAATAAGATTAATAATCTAAAAGATACTTTCAAGAAATTTAAGTTTACCCAACGCAATTCCATAGAGCATTTTTTTCCACAAGCAAAAATCAATGAGCTATTTGACGACAAGCATATTGGGGATGAGGTGAAGCTACAAGTCATTAATAGTTTCGGAAACTTATGTTTAATTTCAGCCAGTAGTAATTCAAGCTATAATAAAGAACATCCGTTCTTTAAAAAAGAAAAGGGCAGGTCTAAAAATGAAAGTTTAAAACAACAGATAATGTTTGAAATGATGGATGGAAAACTATGGGAGCCAACACAAATAGAAGAACATGAAAACGAGATGTGTGCCTTGTTAGATCTTAAATTAAGCTAAAAAATGCACACCCCCTAATTCTGTGACGCGATGTCACTGCAACTCCGTAGATAATAAATTGAAGCACCCAGGCGCACATAAGGCAGATGCGGTTTAGGTTGCTCATTATCGACACGGCAGTACTTGGTGTCATAAGAAGTCTGCTTTGATGCGTCGTGTGGCTGTTGCCCCTTGTGGTGATTGTGATCGTTAGTAGATTCCATAGCTCGTGTATTAAAGTTAAGCCGTGTCAAGCTGTAAATTAATATATTGGTTTGGGGTACAGTGTTTTAGGTAAGTCTAAGATATAAGGATTTACTGATTTATGCTAATGCTATATTGATGTTTTGGTATTTGGTAGTAGCTTTAATTTGTTGTTTTTGAATAATTTATGATGCGTATACGGATTTCCTCCTTAATAACTTGTGTATTACTCGTAGTTTTAAAAAGTGATTAAACGCTTTGATTTACCTATTTTTAATTTTTAATTATCTATGTTCAATAATCACTGTTTTTAGATCGTAAGACTTACCTATCCTAAATGACCAAAGAACAACAAATAGAAAACGAGTTAATCGAAAGATTACGAGATTTAAAATATACTTACCGCCCGGAAATACGAACGCAGGCCGACTTAGAGCAAAACTTTAGAAAACGATTTGAACAATTAAATAGAGTTAATCTAACCGATTCAGAGTTTGATAAACTACTTGTTGAGATCACCCATGCTGAAGTTTTTAAAGCTTCTAACTTTCTAAGAAAAACTAATACCTTTTCAAGAGAGGATGGTACTCCATTGCATTACTCATTGGTTAATATCAAAGACTGGTGTAAGAATGAGTATGAAGTGATCAATCAATTACGGATGAATACCGATGCGAGTAATCATCGTTATGATGTGATCTTATTGATTAACGGAGTTCCTGTTGTTCAGATTGAATTAAAGACGCTAGAGGTAAGTCCACGTAAAGCGATGCAACAAATCGTTGATTATAAAAACGATGCAGGTAACGGGTTTGCAAATACCCTAATGTGCTTTATGCAGTTGTTTATTGTAAGCAACAAGTCAAGAACGTTTTACTTTGCTAACAATAACAACCAGCACTTTGCTTTCAATGCCGATGAGCAGTTTTTACCGGTGTATACATTGGCTAGTGAAGACAATAAAAAAATCAACCATCTAGATGATTTTACCGATAAGTTCTTAGCTAAGTGTAACCTTGGGCAAATGATTAGCCGCTATATGGTTTTAGTGGCAAGTGAGCAGAAAATACTAGTGATGCGCCCGTACCAAATCTACGCGGTAAAGGCGATTGTAGATTGTATTGATCAAAATAGAGGTAATGGTTATATCTGGCATACCACAGGGAGTGGTAAAACACTTACGTCTTTTAAAGCTTCTACACTATTAAAAGAAAACTCAAACATTGAGAAGTGCTTATTTGTAGTTGATCGTAAAGACTTAGACCGTCAGACAAGAGAAGAGTTTAATAAATTTCAAGAGGGTAGTGTAGAGGATAATACGAATACGGAAACACTGGTGCGTCGTATGCTTTCGACCGACTATGCCGACAAGATCATTGTTACCACGATTCAGAAACTTGGTTTAGCGCTTAATCAAAACAGTAAGCGCAATAGAAAGCAACGGGAGGATAACAAAGAAACGTATTACGATAGGCTAGCACCCTTAAGAGATAAGCGTATGGTATTTATCTTTGATGAGTGTCACCGTTCGCAGTTTGGGGATAATCACGATGCTATTAAGGAGTTCTTTCCTAAAGCACAACTATTTGGTTTTACAGGAACTCCTATTTTTGAAGAGAACGCAACCTATAAAACGGTAGAGGGCAATGAAGCAACCTATAAAACTACCGAGGATGTTTTTCAAAACGAACTACACGCGTATACCATAACGCATGCTATTGAAGATAAGAATGTACTGCGGTTTCATATTGACTACTTTAAGGGGGAAGATGAAACAAATTACAACCAACTCAGTCATAAAATGGCGGTAGTAGATGCGGTACTCAAAAAACATGATAAAGCAACACACTACAGGCGTTTTAATAGTATACTAGCGACATCTTCTATTAATGATGCTATTGAATATTATGGCTATTTCAAGCAAAAGCAAGAAGAATTAGCGGCCTTTAATCCTGAATATAGACCGTTGAACATCGCTTGTGTTTTTTCACCGCCGGCGGAAGGTAATAAAGACATCAAGCAGCTTCAGCAAGATCTGGAACAAGAGAAGAAGGACAATGAAGTTGAACCCAATAAAAAGAAGGAAGCCTTAACCGCTATCATTACAGATTACAACAAGCAGTTTAAAACCAATCATACGATCTCTGAGTTTGATCTCTATTATCAGGATGTACAACAACGCATTAAAGATCAAAAATACAACAATCAAGACTACCCACATAAGAACAAAATAGATGTGACTATTGTGGTAGATATGCTACTTACAGGTTTTGATTCTAAATACCTCAATACGCTCTACGTAGATAAAAACTTAAAGTATCACGGATTAATACAAGCGTATTCACGTACCAATAGAGTTATTAACGATACCAAACCTTACGGGAATATTTTAGTATTTAGAGACCAAGAAAAAGAGGTAGACAGAGCAATGATTCGTTTTTCTGGAGAAGCTGTAAGTAACCCTAAAGAAATCTGGTTGGTAGATGAAGCGCCTAAGGTGATTGCGAAATACCAGGAAGCCGTAAACAACCTAAAAACCTTTATGGAGTCTAAAGGCTTAGCCTGTAAACCTTCTGAGGTAGCGAACTTAAAAGGTGATGAAGCTCGTGCGGAGTTTATCAATAACTTCAAGGAGGTACAACGGCTTAAAACCAATCTAGAACAATATACCGATCTAGAAGAAGAGCAAGTTAATACGATAGAAAATCTATTGCCTACAGACGACTTTCGCTCGTTTAAGAGCAATTATCTGGAGACGGCTAAGCAACTAAAGAAGCTGCAAGATAAAGGTGACCCGCCGGAGGTCATCGAGCAGTTAGATTTTGAATTTGTACTCTTTTCTTCAGCTATTATTGATTACGACTATATCATTGGCTTAATAGCGAAGTATACCCAAGACAAACCTTCTAAGCATAAAATGACGCGCCAGCAGTTGATTAGCTTATTAAGCTCTAGTGCCAACTTAATTGATGAGCGTGATGATATTATAGATTATATCAACACGTTAGAAGTAGGGAATGGCTTAACCGAAAAAGAGATTAGGGAAGGCTATCAGCAGTTTAAAGACGAGAAGGCAACACAAGAACTGAATACCCTAGCCAAGAAGCACGGTATTAGCACAGAAAGCCTTAAAGCGTTTATAGACGATATTTTATATCGAATGATCTTTGATGGTGAAAAGTTAACCGACTTATTGGCTCCGTTAGAATTAGGTTGGAAAGACCGTAGAATTAAAGAATTAGCCTTAATGGAAGATCTAGTTCCATTATTAAATAAACAAGCCCAAGGGCGTGAAATAGCAGGATTAAATGCTTATGAGTAAAGAAAAAAAACAAGTGATACCTGATTTACGTTTTCCTGAATTTAGGAATAGTGAAGGATGGAATATGCAGGAAATAGGAGAATTCATAAATGAAACTCAGAATATAGCAAGTAAAACTCTACCAAAATATAGTTTGACAATAGAAGATGGTGTTATTCCTAAATCAAAGAGATATGAACGATCGTTTTTAGTAAAGGACGATTTGGATGCATACAAAGTTGTGTCAACTGATGACTTTGTATATAATCCTATGAATTTGAGATTTGGAGCAATTGCAAAATATAGAGGAAAAGAAGAAGTAGCTGTTTCGAAATATTACAATGTGTTCAATTGTGATAATTCTGTTGTTTCGAGTTTTTGTGAGTTTTATTTTAAAAGTTATCCGATGATAACTTATTATAATGATGTAGCAACCGGTTCGCTAATTGAAAAAAGAAGAGTTCATTTTAGTGAATTTTTAAAATTCAAAATTCCTTTTCCAAAGTTTGAAGAACAACAAAAAATAGCCAACTGTTTATCCTCTTTAGATGAAGTCATCAGCGCAGAAACCGAAAAACTAGACCTATTACAAGACCATAAAAAAGGCTTATTACAACAGCTATTTCCACAAGAAGGAGAAACACAACCTAAATACCGCTTTCCAGAGTTTAAGGAGGATTGGGCAATTAAGGAAGTTAGTCAAATTTTTGACGTTACACGCGGTTATGTTTTATCAATGAGTTTAGTTTCTGAAGCTAAAACCGAAGAAAATAAATTCCCCGTCTACTCTTCTCAAACAAAGAATAATGGTTTAGCGGGCTTTTACAATGAATTTTTATATGAAGATGCAATTACTTGGACAACAGACGGTGCAAATGCAGGAGATGTAAATTTTAGAGAAGGTAAATTTTATTGTACAAATGTTTGTGGAGTCCTTTTAAATAAAAATGGGTTTGCTAATAAATGTGTTGCGGAAATAATTAATTCGGTTGCCAAAAAGCACGTATCCTATGTTGGTAATCCGAAGTTAATGAATGGTGTAATGAGTAAAATTAAAATCGCTATTCCATCATTAAAAGAACAGCAAAAAATAGCCAGTTGTTTAGCTACAGTGGATGAACTAATAGAATCTCAAAAGCAGAAAATAGAAGATTTACAAGCGCATAAAAAAGGCTTATTGCAACAGTTGTTTCCAAAAGTTAATGTAAATAGGGTATGAGTACATCAACAAACTATAGTACTTTAAATGAAGTGGCATTAAACTATAGAAGAACATTGACTGGGGATAATACCTCTGAAAAAGATTTGATTTTGTTTTTTGCCCATAACGGAACGGGTAAAACAAGATTGTCCATGGAGTTTAAAGAATTGGGTAAAATAGATGATTCTAGAGACACGCTGTATTTTAATGCATTTACCGAAGATCTTTTTAGTTGGAATAATGATTTAGAAAATGATCGAGAAAGAGTGCTCACATTTAATAAAGATTCTGCTTTTTTTGATGGTTTGCAAGAACTGGAAATGGAAACCAGAATAGGCGGACTTTTTCAAAATTATGTAGACCTTAATTTCTTTATTAACTATGATGACTACACCGTAACTTTTTCAAGAGAACTTATTATAAACAATAGTACTACTACTGTTGAAAATATTAAAATATCTAGGGGAGAAGAGAATTTATTCATATGGTGTTTCTTTATCGCTATATGTGAAATCGCTATTGACCAGGTTAATAGTGATGAAGACACTGGAGCCTATAATTGGGTTAAGTACATTTATATTGATGATCCTATTTCATCTTTAGATGAAAATAAAGCTATTGCTGTAGCTTGTGATTTAGGTAGATTAATAAAAAAGATAAAAGAAGATGGAAGTAAAGTGAAAACGGTTGTTTCAACTCATCACAGTTTATTTTTTAATGTAATGTTTAATGAATTAAAAAGGCACGTTAAAAATAAGTGCTACTTTTTACATTCAAAAAAAGACGAAACCTATATACTTCAAGATACAGGCGATGTGCCATTTTTTCATCATATAGCTATTATTAGTCAATTAAAGCAGGTTGTTGATTCAGGTGAGATTTATACACACCACTTCAATACCCTACGAAGTATTCTGGAGAAAACTGCGAGTTTTTTTGGATATGAAAGAATAGATAAATGTATTCAAGGTTTAGATGATGAAGTACTTTTCAATAGAGCTCTAAATCTTTTTAGTCATGGTAAATATTCCATTTACAATCCCAAAGAAATGGGCTCAGATAATAAAGATTTATTTAAAAAGATTTTTGAAGGTTTCCTTAATAAGTATGAATTCTACTTACCGGAAATTTTTAATGATGAAATTGAAACAAATATAGAATGACAGCAAAACAAAAACAAAACGAACTAGGTAAGGCCCTTTGGGATATAGCAGATAGTTTACGAGGGGCAATGAATGCCGATAGTTTCCGTGATTATATGCTTTCCTTTTTATTCCTACGCTATTTATCAAGTAATTATCAGGAATCGGTAAAAAAGGAACTAGGTTCAGATTATCCAAAATTAGATGAGAAAGATAAACGTACCCCATTATCAATATGGTACGACGATAATCCTGATTATGTGGAGGAGTTTGAAGCGCAGATGCGTAAAAAGGTCCATTATGTGATAGAACCAGATTATCTCTGGGGGAGTATTGCAGAAATGGCACGTACACAGCATCCTGATCTCTTAAAGACTTTACAAAAGGGCTTTAAGTATATAGAGAATGAGTCTTTTGGTAATTCTTTTAAAGGCCTATTCTCAGAGATCAATCTGGATTCAGAAAAGTTAGGTAAAAACTACGAGGCACGTAATGCAAAGCTATGTACGATTATTCAAAAGATTGCTGAAGGTATCGCAGATTTTGACACCGACACCGATAGTCTGGGGGATGCCTACGAATATTTGATAGGACAGTTTGCCGCCGGGTCAGGTAAAAAAGCCGGAGAGTTTTATACTCCGCAACAAATATCGAGCATACTTTCAGAGATCGTCACCTTAGATGCACAGGACCCAAAGTTGGGTAAAAAGAAAAAGATAAACAGAGTCTTAGACTTTACTTGTGGTTCAGGGTCGTTGCTCTTAAATGTAAAAACAAAAATTGAGAAGGCAGGAGGTACCATCAGTCAGATTTACGGGCAGGAGAAGAATGTAACTACTTACAACTTAGCCCGTATGAATATGCTGTTGCACGGGGTAAAGGATTCTGAGTTTAATATTTTTCATGGAGATACTTTAAAAAATGAATGGCCGTTACTCAACGAAATGAATCCTGCTAAAAAGGTAGAGTTTGATGCCATTGTTGCCAATCCACCTTTTAGTTTACGTTGGTCACCGAGTGAAACTACAGGAGAAGACTTTCGTTTCAAAAACTACGGTTTAGCTCCTAAATCAGCTGCAGACTTTGCATTCTTACTGCACGGTTTTCACTTTTTAAGTGATGAAGGTACTATGGCTATTATATTACCACACGGTGTATTGTTTAGAGGTGGAGCAGAATCTCGTATCCGTGAGAAACTTCTAAAGGATAATAATATTGATACAGTCATAGGTTTACCATCAAATCTTTTCTTTTCAACAGGGATACCCGTGTGTATTTTAGTTTTGAAAAAATGTAAAAAAGAAGATGATGTCTTGTTTATCAATGCAAGTGATGAAGAAAACTTCGCTAAAGAAAAACGTCAAAATTATCTGCGTAAAAAAGACATTCAAAAGATACTAGATACCTATCAAAACAGACCTGAAGAAAAAATAGAACGCTACGCCCGTCGCGTCTCAATGGACGAGATCGTAAAGAACGATTACAATCTTAATATCTCGCGTTATGTAAGCACCGCTAAACCTGAGCCTATCATAGACTTAGAAGAGGTTCATACCAAGCTTGTAGATGTAGAAGAGCGTATCAAAGCAAGTAGGGAAGAGCATAATAGTTATTTGAGGGAATTAGGGTTGAAAGAAATATAGTGGTAGTTTGGAAGAAATAATTGAGGCATATATAAAAGAAAATAATAAACCCACACAACGCTATAACTCTTGGAATCATTGTTATAAAGCTTTTAATGATTTATCGAAAAGCGATGAAGAATTGGCTTTACATCTAGGCTTCTATCTTGCCAGTTGGGGGATGTATAGAGGCTCATCCCAATTATTGCAAAAGGATTATACAGTACATTTAAAAATGGTTGAGGTGATTCGGTTATTTCAAGACTTAAGATGTATTATGGAGTATGAGGCTTCAGTAAAAGATCTTGACAGGATCATAGCGCTCATTCAAGCTACAAAAGTGGTTTATAAGAGTTTCAACGTGTCTCCAACAAATACTCTAGTCACCAAAATAATCCTAGGGACATTAGGATGTTTGCCTGCTTATGATCGTTTTTTCATTGCAGGTATTAAACAATGTAAAGAACCTTTTACTACGCTTAGTAAAACCTCACTGACTAAACTTTTAGGATATGTAGAGCAGCATAAGCAAGAATTACAAACTATCAAACAGGAGAAAAAGCTACAGGGTTACCCGTTAATGAAACTGGTTGATATGTATTTTTGGCAAATAGGCTATGAGGGAAGTACTCTTAAAAAGTAAAATTCACCATTAAAACATCTTTATTTATTAAACGCTTCTTTAATCTATAGTATTGGAAGATTGTATTTCTTGTGAAAGATTAAATAATTAAAACCCCCTCCCCACAACATGCAGAAAAGGGGCTTAAAACCTTACTTTTTGGTGTCCGGGTCAGCATCCCAATCCTCCTGTTGGAGTCGGTTCATCCGGCTTCTATGCCGTACAAAAGCATCGATCTCATCTTTGATGTAATACACCGTGTAGCTTACCTTAAAAAAGGGCAAGACCTTCTTACGCCGCCAGCGGTAAAGGCACGAGGGCGTGACTTGAAATAACTGCACCATATCGGCAGTGGTGAATAAACTGATCTGGGAATTAGATTTTGGTATGATTGTCGCACAACCTAACCAGACTCAAGTAAGGGTTTAGATTTCTTCTACCGGAGCTTTAGGCGCATTTGTCTTTACGGAAGCAATCCCATTTTCCATGCCTGAGGTAGCCTCATACAGTTCACTTGTACCGATGATTTGACCATTGGTTGCCTTTAAATTAAAATAGTGTTTGCCATTGGCTGCTTGTAAGCGTTCGAACCGCTGATCGTGTTGTGAATTTTCTCTTACCGATTCAATGCCATTCATACATCCCGCTTTGGAAGCATATCCTTCACTGGCCAATATTTTTTGTCCGTTATTTGCCTTTAAACGAAATCGATATTCATTTTTAGTATCTTGATAAACTTCAAATTTTCCCATGATCTATTAAATTAATGAACTTTAAAGGTAACTAAAATTAAGAAAAACGACAATCACCTCTTTGTTGGACTCGTTGCTATTGACCCAGCGCGTATTCAATAAAGTTCTTAGGATGTGGTTAAAGAAAAGAACATTTTTAAAAGATTGCACTGTGATTTCTTGACTGCTCCTTCGACAAGCTCCGGGTGACTTTTTAATTTAATGAAGTTTTATAGCAACTTAAAAATAGCATACTTTAATTACCTCAATGACTCACAAAAGCAAGCCCTCCAAAACCCCTTGGCCTACCAAAGATGCCATGCAGCAGGTATATGAACACAACCTGTGGGGTGGGAGTGATATATCATTTTATTCCGGAGTGGGTTCGCACGATGCAGAGACGGTACAGGCTTACCTAAAAGCGGTTATTGGCTTTTTTAAAAGCTTAGAAACCCCACCGGTGGTGTGTGATCTGGGCTGTGGTGATTTTAATGTGGGTAATCAATTGGTGCCCTACACCCAAGCCTATACAGCTGTAGATATCGTACCGGAGTTGATCGCGCATAACCAAAACACCTTTAAAAGCAAACAGCTCACATTTGCATCCCTAGACCTTGCCAAAGACCCCTTGCCTGAAGGTGAGGTGGCACTGCTGCGGCAGGTGTTGCAACACCTTTCCAATGCCGAGATACAAGCGATTGTCAACAAGCTATACGCGTATCCCTACGTGATCCTAACCGAGCACTTACCCGATCAGGAGTTTACTCCAAATATCGATATCATTAGCGGACAAGGTATCCGTCTTAAAAAGCACAGTGGGGTAGCGCTACAGGCACCTCCTTTTAATTTTAAAGTAAAAGTGGCCAAAGAGCTATTGTCCCTACCGGCTCCGGGAGTTAAAGGTAGGCTCGTTACGACTTTGTATACGGTGTTTTAAAGCTGTTCTCTAATCAAAAAAATAATATAATTGGTAAGTAATCCTCTGATTTGTTCTGCTGCGACCGGATTCGCGGAATGTACATGAAATTTCAAATCTTTTAAGTCTAATTGAGACTCGTAAACCAACCATTTAGTCGCTGCCAGACCATCTGGAGCCAGCTTACCGTTTTCATCCAGACCGAGGTCATTATCAAAGCTGACGTATTTAGGGAGCCCGTTTTTTTTTAATGTAGTTTACAAAAGTAGTATAGCTGCGTACCACAACAAATTCCTGAGCCTGTGTGGGCTTATAAATCATATCGGGAGTGCGGATACAGAAATAAAGGGTACATCATTAGCAATTCAATTGCTGTGAAAATACGGGTTCCAGTTGAAAAGTTGGGGTTTATGCATCCGGAATCCTGAAAATGACACGAAAAGTTCTTTGTCTGGATAATTGTTAATAGATTCTTAAAATAAAGCTTTTCAAATGTCGTTTTCATACACTCTTCATACACTATCCTAGGCTTTGCTATGCTGTTGCCTAGGGGATGCCCTACTTTTGAGCTGAATTTGACCCGTCCTGAAATAGCTATACAGATTAATTAATAAATCCTAATATAACTATACAAAGCTACTTTTTAATCCTAAATAAACTATACAGACAGAACTTGAGGATTAAAATTTCTTTTATAGTTTTTCCATCTTTTGTTTAAGCTACCCGATGTAAGATGTGCCTGTTCTGGAGTTAGGTAATCACAACTCGCATGAGGTCTTAACTCATTATAATTCTTGATACTTTTTGCTATTAGCGCTTTAGTATTCTCAAAACCTAATACACTTGAATATAGATTGAACTCTGATTTGATAATACCATTTATTCTTTCAGCCAATGCATTTTCGTAAGGATCTCCATTTTCAGTCATGCTAATGGCAATGTTATTTTGTAGCAACAAATCAACATACTTATGCGAACAATATTGAGATCCTCTGTCAGAATGATGGATTAGAGGTTGATCATATAATCGGTTATCTAGAGCCATCTTTAAAGCATCTAAACATCCTTCTGCAGAAAGATCCTGACGGAAGCTAAACCCCATTATCCTTCTGGAGTAGGCATCTGTTATTAAACTTAAATATCCCCACTGATTTACTAGTCTCACGTAAGTAATATCGCTTACCCAGACCTGCTCAGGCCTTATTATCACTAACTCTTTGATTAAATTAGTGTACTTCTTCATCCAATGTCTAGAATCGGTGGTTGTTATCCTTCGCTTGCGTTGGCGAACCAACAACTTATGCTCTGCCAATAGATCAAACAGATAATCCCTACCCAGTTGAATTTGGTGAGAGGATAGTTTATTCTGAAGCATATAATGCAGTTTTCGGGTACCTAGCCGTGGCAGTTCTTTTCTGATTGAAGCAACTTCCTGAAGAATGACATCTTCTTTAACCAGGCAATCTTCCTTGCGCCATAATGAATCATAGTATGCGTGTCTTGTTTTGCCAAACAGCCGGCATAAAACAGCTATCCCTAATTGTGGGAAGTCTTGCTTCATTTTTAAAACTGTTTGGCACCAGACTTTTTTCGGATATCAATCTTGAGCTGTTCTTCAGCTACATCAATAAGGGTGTTTAATGCTGTTATTTTTAGCTCAGCTTCTTTTAAAGCTTTCTGCAAGTCTTCCTTTTCAAAATCTTTTTCGGGTGGTTCATTTTTGTTGACCATTGGAGGAATGTTTTCTCTGTGAACTTCTACTTTCTCCAATTTATGTTTAAATATCCAATTCCGGATGATTTTCTCCGTCTTGATATTGTACATGATCTTAGCCTCTCTGACCGTTAAACGGCCTTGATCGATTGCAGTAACAATAGTGCGCTTCTGCAGATTTGTATAGCTTTTACGCTTAAGATTTTGCTGATATTCTAAAGAGCCGAAATCGCGCATCCAACCATCTAAAGTTGCTCTACCTAATCCGTAAATACGATTAGCTTCTTTTCGAGGCAGTCCATTTTCAACTTCTTTGACAACTTTGGCTATTAAACGCTTGTCATAGCGACTTTGCTTGTTCTCTCGAACTGCATAAACTTCTTGTTTATCATTTTCCATACACTTTCGAATTGTGTATAGCTATTTCAGGACAAGACAATTTTCTTTACTCGCGTGATTTTTATTTTTACGGGAGCTTGTGAACCTCGTACCTCGGTTTGAGTGATTTTAACTAGAAATAATATTTGTTCATTTTCTTTACCATTACTAATTCGACTAACATTTTCACATAGCACAACAGGTGCATTCCTCTCCCTGTGGTCGTCGGATGCAGAAAAGAAAGGACGCCTTTTGGATAGGTATTTATCGCCTTAGGGGCGATAACCGCAACAGTTGCCCTAAATTCCTTCCAAGGCTTCAAAAATTTTTAACGGAGCCTTCTTGCTATACTGAAGAAATAGAAAGGAAACCCTTCGGGTATGGATAATTAGTCTTAGTTCTGAAATTTATAAAAACACTAAACCTTGCCTACTGCCAACTGCAACTGCCAACTTAATCCGGAGCTGCCTGCGCCTATTCTGAACCGAGTGAAGTTTGATTGCGTTTAACCCTTCGGGTATTACTATTGATTTAACCAATTATAGTTTGTTTTATATGTGCCTTGAAAACTCATACAGCCTACTTACAATTGTATACTAATACTTTTCTAGCGAAAGCTATTAGGAAGGCTCTTCTTACCGGCAGAATCGGCCAAAAGTGACCTTTTCGGTAGAATCGGCACGGATGTACCATGCTCCTGGTTTTCAGTATATAAGCCTATTTACTTTGTGACCTAATTTAAATCTTTTTTATTATGGCTAAACAAGCTGGAATTATCAAGTTGAAGGGCACTATCGGAGATATTGCCTTTTACAAAAGTGCAGACGGGCATATGGCCCGCTTTAAAGGAGGCGTAGATGGCAAGCGTATTGCCACCGACCCTGCTTTTCAACGTACCCGGGAGAACGGGGCGGAATTTGGACGTGCCGGGAAAGGCGGGAAACTGCTGCGCAACTCGATGCAGGTGTTGTTGCAACAGGCTAAAGACCCTAAGGTTGTGAGTCGATTGACTACCCAATTGCTGGCTATCATCAAAACCGATACCACCTCGGAGCGCGGGGAACGTAACCTGACCGATGGCGAATTGGCTTTTCTAAACGGCTTTGACTTTAATGCCAACAGTCCGTTAAGCACTACGCTTGCTGCACCCTTTAGTGTGAGCTACGACCGGGCTACGGGAGCGGTGGGGCTGGTGCTGGAAGCTTACAATCCACAGGTGCAGATCGCGGCACCTGCAGGGGCTACGCATTACAAGCTGAGCTGTGGGGTAAGCGAACTCGATTTTGAGGCGCAGACTTCGCTCTTTAAGACCGTGACTACCGGTATTTTACCCTACACTAACACGGAGGTGGCTGCTACCGATCTGGATGTGAGTATCACAGCAGACAGCACGCTGAGTGTGGTACAGGCGCTGAGTATTGAGTTTTATCAAGAGGTAAACGGCACGATGTATGCCCTGCAAAACGGAGCGTATAACGCGATGGCCGTGGTACAGGTAGCTCAACCGGCTTAAGATGGAATGGGTACTACAACGCAGCTATTATGCCCGGGGCACTAACGGGGCGCTGTTTGTAAACGGGAAGTTTGTGTGCTTTACGATCGAGCTGCCCTGGCGTGAGAATCGCAGGAATGTATCCTGCATTCCCGAAGGGCGGTATGAACTACAGCCGCGTATTTCTAAGAAGTTTGGAAATCACCTCCTCTTGGTTGGGGTGCCGCAACGCAGTATGATCTTGCTGCATCCCGCTAATTACGCTTTGGGCGAACTGAAGGGGTGTATCGCGCCGGTTTCTGAGCTTAGTGGCATTGGGCAGGGCTTGCATTCCCGAAGGGCTCTAGAACGCTTACTGGTAGTACACCGCGATGCGGTGGAACGGCAGGAGACTATTTATTTAACCGTAACGTATAACCCTCATGAATTTATTAGATCGTTATCAAAAACCCACCCCGCGGTTTTTCCGCATTCTGCGGGCAGTGGGGGTTAGCCTGGCCAGCGGGGGAGCGGCGTTGCTCGCTGTACCTGTGACCTTACCGGCTGTGGTGCTGAGTCTTGCCGGGTATGCAGTGGTTGCCGGAAGTGTGGTTACTGCAGTAAGTCAGGCGGTGGTTGCAGACGCAGATCCGGATGCGGAGACAATGGCAGCTGATGAACAGTAGCTCTGCCTCTTTAAAACTGGGCACCTTGAGTGGAATGGTGGCCGCAGCCCTTCCCAGCCTGCAACGCGACAAGCTGCTTGAAGCAGTAGTACTTGCGGGTGTAGGTGCCTGTGTGAGCTTTGTGGTTTCTTTGGTTTTAAAAGTTCTTTTTAAGTATTTACACAAACGCTTTTTCAAACCAAGAGATCCTAACTCGTAATCGCATTTATGTGATTTCTTGATGTATTAAACCCTTTTTTCAGATTTAGGTCTGGAGGAAGGGTTTTTTATGTGCTGTTTTTTATTTGTTATTCACTATTCCTTGTTTGGGGTTCTGATGCATACCGAATTAGTAGTCAGTCTCAGTAGTCGGTTTTAGAGTTCAGTGTTGAGCGTTCGGGTTGACATCCATCCCCAGCCCTTCCTTCGAAGGAAGGGAGTCTGTTTTTTCAAATGGAAGCCTCCCTTAGAAGGGAGGTTTGGAGGGATGTTTTTAACGGATGTCAAGATTCAAGGGTAGCTAGCAGTTGCGCCTGTCTTTTCGAGTGGATGAAGACCAGTCTTAGCTGAGGTTCATATGTAGCTCGCTGTCGCTTATTGATTTTGGAGCTCGTGAATCTCCTAACGTCGATTTAGCTCGCGTGGTTATTATTTTACGGGAACTCGTGAATCTCCTACCGTCGATTTATCGAGAAGTCTTTGAAGTTAGGGAGTTTATTGTTAACGAGGCTTCTCGATACATTTCGACTGAGGCCTCAATCCAATACTCGAAGTGACCTTCTTGCTTTTAATGCTCATTTATACTGTTAAATTTTTTCGGTACTACGAAAGTCATACCGAAAGATTCTGGTTTTTTCTAAGGAGGTTTGTGGTAGGATTACAGCTTAAACTGCTTATGAAAACCCGACGCTTGTGTGTGTTTCCCAAAGATGTACAGTGTATCACCGGAAAGAGTGAACGCTATGGGCGGAGACTGTTGGCAGATATCAGAGTCTTTTTAAAAAAAGAACCGCATCAGTTTATAACAGTATATGAGTTTGCTGCGTATTGCGGCTTGGATGTTGAGGATTTGTTTGCTTATTTGGATTAGCCGGGTAGCTGTTGAAGGGTACGCGATGCAATTCCCCATATGCATTGGGACAGGTAGCGCACAAGCCGGGGAAATTTAATACAGTTAGTCAACTACTAATTTTAGAACGAAATAGTTTTTTGCCCTCCTTTGAATTTTCACTACCAGACATGAGATGCTTTGGCCATCTTTAAATTGCTCCACTGTTTTTTTTACTGAAGTCTTGGTGTTGGGGTAGTAAAGCTTTGTGATGGGTAGATGGGCTTTATAGTTCTGACCCTTATTTAAAATAGAATAGGTAAGCGGAGCATCGGCTCTTTTAATCACTTTTACCTGTTGAATGGTGCCAACCATATCCTGAAGTTCTGGGGTGAGCCATTGTGTATGATCTTTGTCATCGCCAAGTATGAGCTTTCCTCCTTTAGTATAGCCCCAAAACGTAGTTTCTATCGCATTGCCCACCACGGCGTTCTCATATTTTGCCGGTTCACCTAAGGATGCCTTGTGTATGTGCCCCATAAATGAACCGTATTTCCAATTAAAATGGAAACCCATATCTACCAAAAAACCAGATTTCTTTTTACTTAAGATGATACCGCGATATGTATTAAGCTCTTTTAACTGTATTTTTTTAAAGGTGTGTGATTTAGCATCTAAGCGTATGGATATAGGATCTTCTTGAAAACGATAGACTTTGGCTTTAAACACTTTATTTACTAAGCTTCCGGATATTGCTTTCCAATAGTCAACCGTATTATAGCGCCAGGGCATATGATAATAGGATACATAAGCAAAGAGCCCCCCTATCTTTACGACAAAGCCTTTATTTTTAGCTTCAAGGATTTTAAAATTTAATTGTTTTGAAGTGGCCTGAGCCTCTTTAATGTTTAACAGCAAATCCTGCAGATAGTCTTTATCATTTTTTGGGTCTAGATAGTATTCAATATTTTCTTTCGTCTTTGCCAAAACCAGAAGATTTGCTAGTATTTAAACTAGTTGGATGATTAGGTAAATTTAGATGATAGACAGTATCTTATTGGAGTGTAGGACTATATTTTAATCGCAGCGCTCTATATAATTAGTAATGCTGCTTAGGTTGCTAGCAGTTAAAAAGTATATCCGGTAGTTTGAGGACGGTTGGCACAATTTGACCGAAACAGCTGGCACCGTTACTCTGAAATAGCTGCAAAAGCAATGTTTTGAGGTGTCTCATTACCCTTTGAGTGGCCACTTTCTGGTTAACGTCAGGTAGCATAAGGAATTCCTCAAATAGTAGGTTGTAAACCTTAATATCCTTAAAAAAAGATTTTTAATTAGAGAAGACGAGCACGGTACCGGGATATGTGTTCCAAGTTAACCTACTTTGTTTTGCTTTGAAGTCTGGTTTAAAGTATTTATCCATTTTACTGATTAGCCAAGGCATCCGTTACAGACAAAATGGAGTAGGAGGTACTCAAAAATCAGGAAAAGGTGAAAACTTTGCAATGGTCTGTAAATAAGTGCCGGAGCAATTTTTTTGCATATATTTATTCTGTGAACTTGATCAATGATACAGAGACATCGCACTTTATACCAATCAGAACGTATATATAATAGCGGGGACAAGCCTATACTGGTTACATGTGCTGATTTTCAAAAGTGGGTTTGTAAGCACGGTAGATTAAGCCCATCTGTATTAGTAAATGAGGTCATTGGATCAAAGTTTGCGGATTGCTGGGAGCTCAAAACACCACCCATATGCTTCATTGAAGTAGCTGAAGAACATGTGCCAGATTCGCCTCAAAATTTAATTCAGCCTGCTTATTTTAAGAAACCATGTTTTGGCTCGCTTTTAATAAAAGATAGTTTGGTAATTGATAATACGGTGCTGCCCTCCTTTAAAAAAGCCGCTTACCGAAGAAAAATTAAAAATAAAACAGACTTACTTAAAATAGCGCTATTTGATATCTGGTTAGCGAACGACGACAGACATCATGGTAATTCTAATTTACTAGTAGACATGACAGAACATGCTCATTTTTATTTTAGTGTTTTTGATCACGGAGCCCTTTTCAATACCAATAATTTGAAGTATGGAATTAATCTAATCAGTTATAATGAATCTCTTATTTATTCTGATTTATATAAAATTATGTTTGGTAGGATTAACAATTTGTCACAAATTGTTGATAACATTGTAGCAGAATTTTACCTTTGCATAGCAAAATGTGAGGATGAATTGTCTGATCTTCTTGAAGATATTCCTAAAGAGTGGAACATTGATTTGGACACTTTTGAAAAATTAATTCGGGATAATCTATTTAATGCGGAATGGTATACAGCTTGTGTAAATCATTTTAGAACCTTAATCCAAGAGCACATTTAAGAACACTCATGAAGTCTTTTTTTAGCATACTGTATCTACCCTTAAGCGCTGATTTGCAGGAAAAAATCAGTGTGGGGTTATTTATGTTCAATGAGCAGGTAAAGATTTTCAAATTCTCAGAAGAGAAACTACAGCTGCTCAAAGGATTTTTATCTTCGCAACGCTATGGTCATCTCAAAAGTTATTTAACTCATTTGAAAAATGATATTGATCCCGAAGTTAATGAATCAGAACTGGGATTAAACTTTGAACATAAAACAGCTTGGATTAATGCATCGTATTTCTCGTATTTAAATAGCTATTCCAATAATTTAGTTTATTTCTCAGAACCCAAGCACATCGATTTAAACGTTACCAATGACACGTTTAAATTAGTATTTGAAGAGTTTATTTTCCAGTATTCTCAAGAAATTTTAGGTGTCAAAGAGCAGGATATTTTAAATGAAGTAAAGACAAAACTTTATGCTAAAATAGAGCATAATGTAAACCTTAATGTGACTGTAAGATCCAAGGACTTCAGTGAATTGGTTACCCCGGTAGCTGTTAATTTCTTAGGTAAAAATGGGGTAGTGGTTTCTGGTCAGACCATTGATTTTAGTAAAAGACTTTATAATTTAGAACATGATCTAACGAGTTATATTTCTTTTACTAAAGCCGTTGATTTTAAAGAAAAGAATAAAGGCAAATACTTTCTAGTTGGTGAAGAACCCAGTAAAAAAGAGCATCCTAAAAATCACCAAACTTGGAAACATGTGAGTGAAAGTCATTTGGTGGAATATGTGGATTTAACTGAGACCGAAAAGATCGAAGAGTATATTTTTTCCCATCAGGTGACTCCCTTTTTTGAAAAGGAAATTTCTACTGAATAATTCTAAGTTCGCCTTACCTACCCAAGTCTCAAAACCACGGGTTTCCAGCAGGTATTTAAGATCTCAGATTTCTAAAGTACAAAAAAAGCTTTCCCTTTTAAAGTTTAGTTGTCTTACAAATATGCTCAGCTTAATAAGTCACCAGACTGAAGGGAACAGGAAGGCAAACCAAATTTTTGAATTCATTCAATTAGATTCAATTTTAATCTATTGTGCTCACTAGGTTTTTCCATTTGCCAAACAGAAACGTGCTGATTAAGTCTATTGGCTTGCAGAACTCTGGATATAAAATCGTCAGAACAATTGTAACCACATATAATATTTCTTAAAGCATTTCGGTTTATTATGAATTCCCCATGATTATCTTTAACCAACCTCAATTCTTTCTCGTAAGACCAATTATCTTGCTTTAAATAGAATATTTCAGATATATCACTTTCATTTATAGCGACTTCAATTTGAATTTTCTTTAATTCTTTTTGATAATTCATTAGTCTGAGACCTTTGAAAAATTCTGAGTCATATTGGCTGTTAAATTGTAAGTATAGCCCTTTATGATTATTAGCATAATTTGCTAACATTGGCATATTTATACCTGGAAGCATTGAAAAGCAAGCTATACCATGCTTATTGATGAATTTAGGAATTGATTCCTTTACAGTTTCTTCTAATTGCTTTGGACTAAGTATTTTTTCAATGTAATTTCTTTTTTTTCGCCCTGCTATTTTTTCTAAAACTATCAATAGTTTTTTGGTATTAACTTTTTTAAGCTCAATTAAATCAGGTGTAGAATCAAAAGGATCATTTAATAATTCTCGCTTCTGAAAATAAACATATGATCGTTCTATTTCGTCTAGTGTATAATCATTATCTGCGCGATATCTATACACAAATGGCTTACCGGCTTTCTTAATTTCTTCAATCATTACTATCAAGAAAATTAAGGTTAACTTGTTTAGGTGTAAAATATTCATTTTTGAGCTAATCGAAATAGCTCTAATCTCGATATAGTTTGAAATATATTTTAATTAAAAAAGTCTTGTTTGATATTCAAATTTCGGGTGAAATGTCCCAATTATCATAAATGGATTATGAGATACATAGTGATGAACTTGTGAAGTGCCTAAGAATAAATACAAGTCTTTGGTTTTGGCAAAATCATCAAAGTATTTCTTCTTAACATCGGCTACAGCTTTTGCCTCGTTGCCTTCATACCTTTTAAGTGAGTTCCAATAGAGCGCACCAATTTCCCAGTCTTCTATCATCATGTTACTCTTCTTACCTTGGTCATCTTCTAGAGAATAGACGAATTTATAAGGTAATTTATCTACGACTTCAAAAGGGTCTTCGGGATGCTCGAAAAGCTTTCCTTGCTCTCTTTGAGCTTTTATTTTTTCAAGTTTCTTTTTGTCCCAAACTCTGGATACTTCTGTGATTTTAAAATCTTTAATCTTAGTAGGTTTAAAGACAGCAAGTGAAGTGCAAATTTCCTTATTCTTAGCTTCACTAATTAATTTAGATAAGTCAGTGTAGACGTTCTGTAAAACGATTTGTTTTCTTGAATGCCAATTATAAGAGGTATCTAATCTATTTAAAATTTTTATTTCGCTTTCTAAAGAATAGGGGCGAAAGCTTTCTGGTCTGAAATCACTTGTATTCTTGACAAGATCTAATTCTATCCACTCGTACTTTTTATATTGCTGAGCATAGTCTTTCTTACGAAATGGTACCGGATATATACGTATCCATTTACCCTCTTCTGTAAATCCCGCAGTACATACTAATTCATCGTATTTACCGGAAATTGCTGGATAAGTCTTAACAGTAATTAAGACCTTAGTTTTTGGCATAACTTAAATGTGTTTGATAATCAAATCATCTTTAAGCTTATGTAGGGATTCAGCTAATGGTAATCTATGGCATTGACAAATGTTAGACTCAAAACACGTCAACGCAATTCTGTTGTATTTATTAAGCAAGTTTAAAATCTGTTCCTGACTTTCAGGACTTTCCTTTAGAGTTGTTTTTTTATAATGCTCAAAAAGTATGTCATAATCCTCTTGATTTTCTAAAGACTGTCTTTTCTCAGATTTAATACCAACTTCTGGAATGTGAATATAGCTAATATTGAGACTATTACAATATTTTTTTAATAAGGTTTTACTGAAACCAAATTTCATACTAAGGGGGTTCTTTCGTACATCCACCAAGAGGCTAATATTATTTTGAACCAATTTATTCAAATAGTTTTCCAAAGAAATACCTTCATAACCTATGGTAAAAAGTGTTTGCTCCTTATGAGAAGGTCTGGCTTTTTCAATTTTTTCATAAAAGCTTTCAGGAAGCATTTTCTCAGCTATAGTACTATTAATGGCGTAATAGGGAAAGTTGATGTAAGTATGTTTAATAAGATTCTCATTACTCATATTACCATAATCTCCAATGGTTTTGAGTAAACACTTTTTATCCGACTCTTTTAAAAGTCTTAAGTAATCTACTGAGCCTGTCTTTTTATAACCTTTATCAGTATCAGACAAATAGTCTTTTTTTAGCATCGTTACCAGATCTGCTTTTACAGAGTAAGAATAACAACCATATTTATAAGGGACAAACTCATATTCCGGGTTTTGCTTTTTTACAGTGTACAGAAATAGTAACTTCTGAAGCCTAGTCTTTTCGACTTCTCCATTTAATAATTGAATTAATGCTAAGATTATTTTCCTTCTATAAAACATATTACAAAGGTATCGATTTTTCTAGGGGAATAAATCGTTAAGCCTAGTAAAATAGAATGCTATAAATTAATCCTATAAAAATTAAAATGCCCGACGAACTCTAATAAAAAGTGTTTAACCTTAATATTTTGTGATTAATTAAATCACCAGTTAAAGACCGTTATGAGCGACCGTTCGCAGCTGCCCATACCCTAAAATAAATCACGCTCTTTAAAAATGTCTTCGACGAAACTGAAGTCTCGTGTGGATGAGAAGACAAACCGACCTGAATTAATAACCTGTAACCAATTCAGGTTTTCTATAACTTCTTTCTGAGTTTCAAATTCTTGTATATAGAGCTCATTGTAACCTTTTTCTCTAAAGATTTTTTCGCAAAAAATAGCTATTACAAATGAAGGTGATATTGGTAAGTAAATTTCAATACCATAGCTATCCAAACCTAATGTTCCCCTTTCTGGAGCCTTTACGGTCGAATTTTGTCGAACTGCGGGATTATCGGATATTATAAAGTCGTTTTTAGATTCTATTAAATGCCAAACTTTTTTTAATAAAACATCCTTATAAATTGGTATTTTAGATAAGGTAGAAAACCAAAGCGATTTAGCATTAAGGTTGGCTATTGGCTGATTAAATGCTTCTTTTAATTTTGATATAAATTCAGAGGACATTCTTTCTGTTTCAGAAAGATGTTCTTTGGTTCTGAAAATTTGTGCAGCTATAAATAATGCAATTTTTTCCCTTTCTAATGAGTTTAAATTTCTGAGACTTTTTTCCTTGATAATTTTTTCGAATACTGGAGCTGCATTATTTTCTACAAATTGAAGGGTATACTCAAAGCTACCCTCTTTGGCATTCTTTATTTGATCGTAGAAGTAAAATTCATTAGCAACTTTTCTGATCGGGCGTTCAGTTATTTTATGGTGCGTATTCGATTTATCATATGCCCAAATAAATTTCCTCCCTCTGCTTGAGAAATTTTTTAAAAGAAATCTAGGAACATAGTGTTGATTTTTAACATGATCACTCATAATTCTATAAGGTAAACTTTGTTGTAACTAACGGATTTTTCTAAAAGCATAATTTAGCATATGTTATACCTTGACTTACATAATGCTCAATATCCAGATAAAATTAGAAGAATTTATACCGTCAACACGGTGTTCATGCCGGGTCGTACCGACCGCACGAAAGCTAGCTATTAGCGGTAGTTATTTTAAACTCCATCTACTTGCACGTGATTTACCCGAATTTTTCACATATTTCAACTTTGCTAAAAAATTAGATGTTACACTAGCTCTTGAGAAATCCAATAAATTCATTATATCCTCATTAGAAGCTACTTTATGCTTTTTTAGATATTGATAAAGTTTTACATGTTTTTCGCTGTTAGAAGGAATTTTAAATTTCTTATTAACATCTAACCATATTTTACCTATTTCGGTTGCACAAATAAAAAGACCATCATTGGTACCTTTAAACTCAATATATTCAAGTATTTTTTCATTTTTAAAGGTCTTTAGTATCTCATTCCATGGATTTTTAAAAATATTTTTCAAATCTAATTCTAATTCAGTTACGCTGACAAAACCTTTTTCGTACAGTTTATTAATAATGTATAAATCCATTATGCTACAATCCGTAAGATATTTTTGTGTTAGAATAAAAATTGGCACTTTGATATATTCAGAAGGCATTTTAACTTCAACAGTATTTTGATTTTCTTTCCATTGGGGAAAATCTCTACCATATTTCAAAGAGTTCAAACTAATTCTCAAAACTCCCATTCCAGCTCTATCCACTAATTGAAATGTCATTAATAGTTTAGCAAGTATTTTATTTCTATGTCTTGGTTCATGATAGGAAATATTATCTTCGTTAACCCCTCCATAGAAGGTTCCTGGGTTCGAGATTATTAATTCGTCACCTTTAAAATTTATTGATATCATTCCATCAATTGAGTAATCTCTATGTACAATTGAATTTAAAAATGCTTCATGGAATGCCTGTTCATCTAATAAATTCAGTTCATATTTTTGTTTATTATATTCAAGCTTTTGAACTGAATTACAGTTGTTAAAATGATTCTTAACAATTTTTATTGATTTCCAAATACAATCGTTCCAAACTTCATTAGTTATCAATATACCAGAATTTGTTCTCCAAGAAAATCTATATTCGTAATTACCTAAATATTTTTCTATTGTATCTTTTGTACCTAAGAATAGCAAACCAGCATTATTTAAAATTCCATTTTTTGTTGCATTTATACTTTCTAAAAATGCTAAATCTGTTAAGTTATCAACATTTATATTTCTTCTATTTGCAAAATCAATTTTGGCTTCACGCAAGGCAATTTTGTCCAGCAAATTTTCAAAATTCTCAACATTTATATCTTTACTACTCCAATCATAAGTTTGTAAATTATTTACAAGTTCTTGAATCTGATTAGGTTCAGCAGGAACGCTTGATTTACCCTCTCTGATATACACTTTTCCACTTGAAGTAGTTACTAGAGAGTAGTTAATTCTAGGAACTTCGATAATCAAATAATTTTTACTCTCAAAATTGATATAAAATAATTTCACATCTATTTTTGGTTTTAATTTCCCTCTAATTCTTTCTTTTGTGACATCTAAATCAATTACTTCAAAACCATCTAATTGATCTTGAAAATTGTTATGTTTGATATCATTAAAATCCTTAATTCCTATTATAATAGTTCCACCTTTAGTATTGGCTAAGGCAGAAATTTCATCACAAAGCTCTTTGGAATTGTTAAGTGAATTAGCATCTTTGAAATTTTTAAATTCTAGAGTTTCACTTTCATATTTTTCGCTTGATTCAAGCTTTAATCTTTCAAATAGTTTAAGGTCTATCATTTATTTCGAAGGTTGTTTAATTAATTACCGCTAACTTATTATATCAACACTAAATATATACATATCCCCTCAAAATGCACAGAATATCAATACTTTAGAGTTATGCATTTAAAAATAGGTATTTATATTAAAAGTAATTTACGGAATTCCCTATTCTCATAAGAAATGTATCGATATTTCAGGATTAAAAAGGCATAGATAAAGCGCAACCTCACTAAACTGATATATTATAGCACCTCAGTCAAAGCTCATGGTCGTGATAGAATAAAGGAGTTTTTAATTTTTTTTAAACCAGTATTTGAAAAAATATTAAATTACTGGAAATTAATACTTTAATAGTTTTGGTATGATTAGAGGATTAACCATTGCTTGTTTACTTATTCTTTTTAGTACTAGTATCGCATTTAGCCAAGATCAGGCTAAACCAGACTTGAATAATAGGGGTATTGCAAAAATTATTGAGGATGATGTGGTTCTAGCCAAATCCTTTAAACAAGGAGCCGTTAATACTATAGCCTATTTAAATCAACTAGAACCCGAATTAAAGGGTTATGCCAGTTTCTCTTTTGAAGAAAAAGGGAATACTGCTGAAAAGATTTATAATTTAGTTCGCGGGAGGTTTCATGAAGAATCTCCACAACCTATATCCTTCACTAGCCCAAAAGGAACGATCAAGTTTGAATATGGTCTATCAGAAACAGACTCCGTTTGGGTACGCTTAGCGCAATACGATGTAAACAATAGGTTGGAAGCCTACTCGGTATATCTAAGCCCGGAACATCTTAAACAACTCTTAGAGCAGTAATTTACTTTTTATGAGCAAGCTAAGTCTCTATGACTTTAAACTCTTATCAGACCACGAGCAGTATGATGTGGTTTTTAGTGAAGGTACATTTTTAGATGCTTTAATTGAAGACAACACAGGCTATGCGCTCTACGCCGTAGACTTATTCTTTGTTGAAATTGAATATGATGTGGCTAGGAATAAAATAGTGGGTAAGACTAGCTTTGTTACTGGTGATAAACTTAATAGTTATTCTAAGATTATTTAATCTTAAGGTCAGGATTTCTTTTCTCAATTCTGGCGAAGAACTCCGATACTGGAATTTTGTATGTTTTACATAACTCGAATAGTGTACTTATTTTCATATTACCTCCTTTAGTTTCTAATCTACCAATATGAAAATTGTGCTTAATATCATTAAAAATATCTCCTGCAACATCACCTTGAGTACGTCCATCCTCTTTGCGGATATCTTTCAATAGATCATAAACAGCTTCTACTAATTCCTCGTTTATGTATTGTGCCTTTGACATATTTTCAAAGGGATAGAAAATTTAACCCAATGACAATGACGTATTTGTCATTTTTTGTTATATTTGATCATAGTAATATATTTGCGAAACTTCTTGATTTAAAATACATGAAGCATTCGCTTTGAATCTCGCCTTTTAAAACTGGTAATTTTATGCAACGAGATGATAAGTGTAAATGCTCACGACCGCGGCGTGAGCTTACTTGTTGTTGCAAGGTATACCAGTACCTAAAAGGCATAAGTAAGTTTTCACGCCCTTTTTTGTATTAAGGCTTTTGCAATGTTCAACTTACCTCTTCAAAGTCGTTTACTTCTCATTATCAAGCTTCGCACCCCTATTCCCCCTAAATTTTATTAAGACCATAATGGTCACCAGCCCTAGCGGGTTGTAGTGTTTAATTTTTTAATGTGATTTTGCCTATGGTATATAAGGCTTTCTTTTTCTTGAGCTAACGGGAAAATTGGTTTGTTCAAATGATGATTTTAGGTTCTATAGGGCTTTCTGTTCATTTTCTTTACTCGTCTAAAGAAAACGAACCAAAAGAAACGACGCCTTTTGGATAGGTATTTTTTGCTACCGCAAAAACCGCAAGTGCATCCCTAAATTTCTTCCAAGGCTTCAGAAATTCTTAACGGGATACCCTTGCTATACTGACCAAAAGGAAGCTTAACCCTTCGGAGATGAGAGCTAAGAATTTAGATTATAAAATTTATAAAGTAAAACTGTATTAATAATTTAAAAACAAAGAGCATATGACAAACGTGCCAACGGGAGCACATCAATCCGCTAAAGCACCCGTGGGTTACCGGTCATTCCCTAAGTTTAAGCGGTAGTTGGGTTGGGGTTGCGTGCAGTGCATGCAGCACGGGCTTATACAGTTTTTGTATTAGCACTGGTGCATTAGCAGTAGTTTTTATAGGATATTCTGTTCATTTTCTTTAGCTCGCTGTCGCTTATTGGTTTTGGAGCTCGTGAATCTCCTATCGTCGATTTGCATTGTCCAAAGAAAACGAACCAAAAGAAAGGACACTTTTTCTAAGGTATTTTTGTCCTTAGGGGCAAAACCGCAACAAGTCCCCTAAATTTTCTCCAAGGCTTCGAAAATTTTTAACGGGTACTTCTTGCTATACTGAAGAAAAAGAAACCTTAAAACCAAATTTTAGAACATTCCTATAAACACTTGAATTAGCCATAAAAAATGCCTATGAGAAAGTAAGAAACCACCCGTTGATACGGGTGTTAAGCAAAAAAGCCTTCCCCTGCGAGTGGAATCAGTGGGGAAGGCGTGAGCTTAAATAAAACGATTGTTTCATTTATTAACACGACGAAGATATGAAAATTTATACTACGCGCCTTACGGGGGCCGCGTGGATACTTGTTACCCTATTTTGGGCAACAGGAAATCTACTTTGGGCCACGCCCCAACAACTAGTATCCGGTACTGTTACCGATGCTCAAAAAAATCCCATCCCGGGTGTAAGCATCCGCCTGTTGCACAGCAACACGGGTACACAGACCGATATGCAGGGGGGCTTTCGCATTCAAGCACAACCTAGCGATACCTTAAGCATCAGTTATCTTGGGTTTAAAACGCTACGCCTACCGGTAGGGAATCAAACCAATTTTACTATTGTCCTGCAACAGGACATCACCGACTTGGGCGAAGTGACCATCAATGCCGGGTATTACAACACTACGCGCAGGGAGCAAACGGGTAGTATCACCCGGGTAACCGCCGAGGAGATCGAGCGGCAGCCGGTGACTAACCCGCTAACAGCATTACAAGGCCGGATGGCCGGGGTCTCTATCGTACAGCGCAGCGGCGTACCGGGGAATGCGCCTGCTATTCAAATACGCGGGCAGAACAGCTTGCGTAACGGTTTTGGCAACACGGGTAACCTGCCGCTGTATATTATTGATGGCGTACCTATAGACAGTGCACCGCTTAACAGTTTTAGCGGGCTAACCAGCCCAACTATCTCAGGTATAGATCCGCTTAATACCCTGAATCCTGCGAACATTGAAAGCATCGAAGTTCTCAAAGATGCCGATGCTACCGCCATCTACGGTTCGCGTGGAGCAAACGGGGTGATCCTGATCACCACCAAAAAAGGAACAGGCGGGAATCAAAAGGCCCGCATCAACGCGCAGGTCTATACCGGTGCCGGTGTGGTACCCCGTAAATTGGATTTGATTAATACAGCAGACTATATCAGTCTGAGACAGGAAGCCTTTGCCAATGACGGCGCAACGCCTACAGAAACGAATTCCCCTGATTTGCTCTTGTGGGACACAGATCGGTATACTGACTGGCAGGAAACTTTGTTTGGTGGCACAGCAGCAACTACCGGGGTCAATCTGGGCGTGAGTGGTGGGAGTGAACTAACGTATTATAACCTGGGCGTAGGCTATCAACGGGAAACCTCGGTCTTTCCGGGCGATTTTAAGTATAACAAACTTACCGCAAACCTCAGTTTGAACCACCGCAGCAGTGATGAACGTTTTAAGTTGCAATTGAGCACCTCCTTTGGTAGTGATAATAACCAACAGTTTGACGGCAGCAGCTTTGTAAGTACCGCCTTATCGCTGGCACCCAATGCACCGGCATTGTATACCGATGACGGGGAGTTGAACTGGGAAGACTCGAGTTGGAGTAATCCACTTGCCACCTTGTACCGGGAGAGTGAAGCTCGGGTGCAGCAGCTTATCAGCAACCTGAGTTTGAGCTATGCCATCACCCCGCAGCTGGAAGCGCGACTCAGTACCGGCTATACGCTGCTAAATAGCGAAGAGCTCACCGAGCAACCCATCCGGTTTTATGATCCGGCACTATGGGCGAATGCACGTTCACGCTCCCTGCATATTACAGCCGGTCGCCAATCCTGGATTGTGGAGCCACAACTGAATTATCGCAATACCTGGGGGAGGTTTAATCTGGATGCTCTGGCGGGAAGCACTTTTCAGCATCGCAAAAATACCGCACTCAATATCGTTGGTACAGGTTATGCAAATGACCAGCTACTGGGCAATCTGGCGGCAGCAGAGCAACTAAGCGTAATTGCGAATAGCATTCAGGAATATGCCTATGCCGCCGCTTTTGGGCGCATCGGTCTCCATTACGCTCGTAAATACTACCTGAATCTTACCGGAAGGCGGGACGGTAGCAGCAGGTTTGGTCCGTCCCGGCGTTTTGCCAGTTTTGGGGCTGTAGGCGGGGCGTGGATCCTGAGTGAAGAACGCTGGATGCAAGGTCTAAAGCCCTTTTTATCATTTACCAAACTACGAGGCAGCTATGGTAGTGCTGGGAGTGATCAGATAGGGGATTATGGGTATCTGGATACCTATTCTGCCACTCCGGGAGGGGGAGGTTTGTATCCCACTCAATTGACCAATCCTATTTATTCGTGGGAGCGCAACCGCAAGCTGGAGCTGGCCTTAGAACTGGGTTTCCTGAATGACCATTTACGTCTGAATACGAGTTGGTACCGCAACCGCTCTTCCAATCAGCTGGTGGGCTATAACCTGCCTGCCATCACGGGTTTTACCAGTGTACAGGCCAATCTGGATGCCACTGTAGAAAATACGGGGTGGGAGTTTGAAGCCTCTACAAACCTAAACTCAGGTCGCTTTAATTGGCAGGCTTCGCTGAATGTGAGTATCCCTGAAAACCGACTGGTGTCTTTTCCGGGAATAGAAGAAAGTTCGTATGCCAACACCTACAAAGTAGGGGAGTCCCTGAACATTCAGTTATTGTATGACTATACCGGGGTAGATCCCGAAACCGGTTTGTACAAGGTTGCGGATGTCAATGAAGATGGGGTGTATAACTCTGATGACCGCGTGGTGGTTAAAGATCTTACCCGAACCCTCTTTGGAGGGTTTCAGAATCAGTTTACTTATGGTCGTGTAAGCCTTGATTTTTTATGGGAGTTTGTCGTACAGGACGGGCTGCAATATTATCCTGCTTTAACACCCGGCAGAATGGGTACTATGTTACAGGAAGATTACGACCGGCGTTGGCAAAACCCGGGAGATATTGCAGAAATCCAAAAGGCCTCGGTAGGAGTAAGTGCCCTATTGGCAAACTTTAGATACCAGACCAGTGATAAACTGTATACAGACACTTCTTTTTTACGACTGCGTACCTTGGGGCTTAGTTATGAGCTCCCTACTGAATCCCTTGGGTTACACTCGTGCATCTTATTTCTACAGGGGCAAAACCTGTTTACACTGACCGCTTACCGCGGCTTAGACCCCCAGTATCCCGGAACCACCTTACCCGCTTTACGCATGCTGACAGCGGGGCTTAAACTTAATTTTTAACGATATGAAACATTTTAGAAATAACCATCTATACCTGTTATGCCTAGCGGTGCTCTGCCTGATGTGCGCCTGTGAATCTTTTGTAGAAGTTGAAGTACCGAACGACCGTATCACGAATGTTACGGTGTTTAGCGATGATGCCACCGCCCGCGAGGCGATGGACGGGGTGTATATCCAATTGTTTAATACGGCTTTTGCAGCAGGAGGTAACCAAAGTGTCAGTTTTTTGGGCGGGCTCTCTGCAGATACCTATATCGTAACCAATGCAGTACCTGAAATGGAAGCCTTTGCCGCGCATCAACCGGAAGCAACCAACAGCCTGAATCTGGCCTTATGGTCTGGTGCTTACAATACGATTTATATGTGTAATGCGATTCTGGAGGGGGGTGTAGATAACAGTGGTTTAAGTCCGGAAACCCGAGAAGCTTTGGAAGGGGAATCCCGCTTTATACGGACATTTACCTATTTCTACCTGACCAATTTATACGGGGATGTGCCTTTGGTTACCCAAACGGATTATACTATAAATGCCTTAAAAGCCCGAAGTCCGCAAACTGAGGTTTACGATCTGATTTTGGAAGATTTAAACCGGGCAGCTGAACTATTGGATACCGGCTATCCTGATAATGATCGTACCCGGGCGAATCGTTTTACGGCTTTGGGCTTGCTGGCGCGAGTGCATCTGTATCTGGAAAATTGGGAGCAGGCCGAAACCTACAGCAGTGAAGTCTTGGCCGCAACTGATCTGTATGAGTTGCCTGATGATTTAAATACCGTGTTTTTAGCTAACAGCCCGGAAGCACTCTGGCAGGTATCGCCGGAAGGCTGGGGAGGAACCTTTAGCCATACACGCGATGGCAATCTGCTGATCCGCATTACCCCAACGGGAAGCCCGGTCAGCCTAAGTGAAAATTTAATGCAAGAATGGGAAGCCGGGGATCTAAGACAAGAGGATTGGATTGGCAGTTTTAACAATGCTGCTGAAACCTACTATTATCCCTATAAATATAAGATACGCTATGATGCCAGTGGTGGGGATTTAAGCGAATACTCCATGTTGATGCGCCTGGCCGAGCAGTACCTGATACGGGCAGAGGCCCGTACCCGGCAGGGCAAACTGGAAGCGGCGGTAGCTGACATTAATGCCATACGGGAGCGTGCCGGTCTGGATACTCTGGTTTATACCCCGGCACTTACCCAGGAGCAGCTGTTAGACGAGGTGATGCAGCAGCGTTATCACGAACTCTTTAGCGAATGGGGGCATCGCTGGCTGGATTTAAAGCGTACCGGAAAGGCTTTGGAGGTACTGGAAGAAGTCTCTGAAACCGATTTGCTATACCCAATTCCTGAAGCCGAATTATTAAAAAACCCTAATCTCACTCAAAATGCAGGATATTAAACGTTTAAAATCATTGAATTTTTTTAGCCTGATATATATCTTTTTTCTTGTGTACAGTCCATTTACATACGGTCAAACCGAAACAGATACCATAGAAACCGGTATCCGTAGTGGTACTCTGGATAACGGGATGCGGTATTTGATCCATTCCAATAAAGCCTGGGAGGGACAAAACGTATCTATGAATCTATATGTAAATACGGGTCATGAGCTGGAAGTCGATGGGCAAACCGATATTTCGCATTATCTGGAGCATTTACCCTTTGCAATTTTTTTGGATGAAGCTACAGCCGCAGGCGGAGCTTTGCTGGATGCCGTTCATAGCGGTAAATTCCCATGGCAGGGACATACCCATGCCAGACATACCTGCTACCTTTTCCTTTTTGATACAGTAGGTTCTGAAATCTATACTGCAGAGTTGGATTTGCTAAGCCGAATCATTGGGGGCAGTTTAAAACCGACTCCAGAAAACCTAGCAGCAGAACACGGCAGTTTTTATCAGGAGTACATCCATCGAAATGGTCCGCTAGGATACGATGAAGAGCGCCTGTTCTGGAACCTTTCGAAGATTTATGCTCCACCTGTACGACCGGAACACTATTATGAGCATGTCAAGGGTTTTGATTGGGACGCTGTATCTTCTTTTTATAAAGACTGGTATCACCCGCAGCGGGCTACCCTGATGATGGTGGGGGCTATTACCGACCTGGATCAGGCAGCGCAGGATATTAAAGCTTATTTCGGGAAGTTAAAAGCAACCCCGGCCAAAAAACTGGATCATCCTAAATTGGAGTATTTACGCCGCCCCAACCAGCTTATACAATTGGAACAGCTTGAAACTGATGAATTGGAGCTCTCCGAGACTAATATCGATTTATACTGGCGAAACCAAATCCCTCCCAAATCGGAACCTAAAGCTTTACAGCACAAATGGATGTATGAAATGTTGTATGCGCTTATAGGAGATCACCTGCGTCAGATTCCTGGGAATTATAGGCTGCATTATAAGCTCGGAATTGATAAAGAAATGCGTTTGCCAGCCCTGAGACTGAACTTTACGGTATTTACCGGGAAGGAACAGGAAGCAGTACAGCAAGTAATAGCGGCCCTTAATCAACTTAAAAAACAAGGGGTTGATGAGGCTGCTTATCAGAAATACCGACAACGAGAATTAAAGGCTATTGAGGGAAGGGATACGAATGCTCTGGGATCAGTATTATCTACTTATGACCAACGGATGCTGGCAGAGGAATCCCTAGAGTTTGATCAGCTTGCTTTAAAGAAGCGCTGGTTAAATGGGCTCTCGTGTGATACTGTAAATTCGGAGCTCAAAGCCTTTTTAAATGCCGGGCCTCAGGATATTGGGATTTTGGTCCCCAAAGGTGCCGCTGTATTAAACTTAAGTGAGGCTGAGTTCCGCAGCTGGTTGCAGCAACCTGAGGGTGATAATATAGAGATTAGTGGAGTGCCTCAAACGAAGATATTACCCGATTCTTTAATCGCACAATTGCCTCAAGTTGAATCTAAAATTATCGAAACTGACACTTTAGGTGGTCGTGTGATGCAAATGGCTAATGGTCTGCGTGTAGTACTTTACCCTCAGGAGGGTGCTCCCTTAAATTTACACGGTTTTCGCAATGCAGGTGCACGTAACCTGAATAAAGAGGACTTTATAAAAGCCAAGCTTGTACCCGAGTGGGTTCATACCTCGGGGGTGGGTGCCTATTCCCATTTTGAAATGCAACGCATGCTTACCAACCTGGGAATGATTTATGGAAAAGCCTTATATGTAAACCAGGAAGAATCCGGTATAAAACTGAAAGCCCCGGCAGAACGTCTTGAAGCTTTGTTACAACTGGCTTATTTGTATTTGTCTGCACCTCGTGAAGATCCCGGAGCCTTTACCTATTGGAAAGAGGACGAATATTTTTTTTATAAGAGACCCCCTTACGGCAGGGAAGAAAATGATTTGCAGGTGCTTAGTAAAAAGGAGCTGGAAGGGCCAAACGCAGGATTGACGGCTTTAGCACGTTATGAGGCGGTACAGCAATCTACTATGAGCGAACTGAAGCAAATTTATCTAAGCTTATTTCAACATCCTCAGGAGTTTGTGTTTTTGCTGAGTGGAGATTTTAAGGAAGCGGAAGTCCTACCGCTTTTGGAAACCTATTTGGGAAATTTGCCGGTATCTATAAATCAGGTAAAACGGGAAGAGGAAGAGGTAAATACCTTACCTCAAGGGACTTTAAAGAAAGCGTTTGCCATTCCCGGTATATTGCCTTCCGATCTGAACCTTAAAATACAGTATACCTATCCTGTAGCCCGGGATGACTGGAAAGCACAGGTTAACTTACAACTGATGCGGGATGTAATTCATACCCGCTTGTGGGAACTGCGTCATGTTAAAAAAAGAGGCTTGTATCTTATCCAAGCTTTAGCTTATACAGACCTTGATCTCCAACGAGGCAACTTTGCAATTATATTACCTACTGTTGCCGGGATGGAAAATAATCTGATCAAAGACATGCAGGAGTTGGTGTCCCGGTTTAAAGAACATCCTATATCTGTGAAGGAATTAGATGCGATTAAAAGTAGATTTTATATAGTGGGTATAACGGGTAAATCCATTATAGATAAAGGATATAGCCATTATAAATGGGATTTGCAACTGCCGGATCCGGAAGCGGTTAAAGCTTATTTAGAAGGGATAAGTCCTCGGGATATTCAGGCTTTTATACAAGAAAAACTGATCCCTAAGCATCGGTATATTTTTATGGGAAAGGGTGATCCCGAAGTTAGTAATTAAAATAACCTCCCCATAGAAGCGGCTATGGGGAGGCATTTTACCGGGTTTAATCCAATTGGATTAAGGAGTACCCGGAATCACATAAGGTGTATTATTACTACTTGCTTTACGGGTAGTCAATGATTCATCTGTAAAGACCTCGAAAATCCGTCCTTGAGGATCATCTTGATAAATAACACTACACTCACCTCCCAAACCCTCACAAGGATCCGTATCCAGTTGCGTTGGAGTATCATTCAGGTCAATCCATCCATTTGACTGGTTTGCGGTATTGGCAAAAGCCAGACCTACTGCCAGTCCCAGTGTCATCACCGGGAACATTATTTTAGACTTTTTCATAATAAAAAGTATTAAAAGATTATGCCTACTCGAATTCGAAGGTTTTCGGCTCTCCCTAATCGTCGTGCACACGATTCATATTTTAAATGTTGGTTATTTTAAAGTGTTTAAAACGGTAACAGCCCCAATAAGCCAAGCCAGTAAAAAACAGGTTAAATATCAGATGCTGCTGCCAGGTGAGGTGATTGATAATCCCACCACATGAGCAGGGCAGTTTTAGACTAAAGCTGATCATCCCGGTTATATATACCGTAAATACGCTCATTAGTATTGCGGAACCCAATAACCCCAGCCAGCGAGTTCCAGATACGAGCAGCAGGGCTGCCAGGCTGTATTCTACAAGTGGGATGAGCCATACCAGAATGCCAGCCATCGGTTTTAGAAAACCGACCTGACTCATCTGTATTTTAAACTGGTCAAACTCGAGGATTTTAGCCGTAGCGGCATACATCCAGAGTAGGATGAGGCAGCATACTACTCCTTGGATTATGATTTGCTTTATAGATTTTCCCGTAGCCATAGTAAAAACTTTATAGGATAAATTTCGCCTATCTTGTTTAAGCATAAGGGATTAAGAATATAGTGTAAGGGATTATTTTTGCTTGCGATGGTGGCTTGGTGATACCCCGAATTCCTTTTTAAATGCCTGAGCAAAATGAACATAATTCTTAAAACCCGTTTTTTGGGATATGGCTGAAAGTCGATCTGTTGTGTTGATAATAAGTTGAAGGGCATGGGTTAAGCGGGATCGCAGGTGGTATTTAAATACACTGGTTTGATATAATTCTTTAAATCCCTTTTTAAGCTTATACTCATTAATGTTGAACTTTGACGCAATATCCTTTAAAGAAACGAGTGGCTCGTTACTATGCTTTCTGATATAAACCTCTATATCACGAAACTTTTTAATATCCTGTGAGCTTTTCAGGATTTTTAATTTTAGCATCGGATATTCCCGCTTAACCGGTAGTTTACCTATTAGTAAAGGATTTAAGGTTTGAATATGGCTTAACATGACCAAAAACTTTGCAGCAGGATGAGAACCCTCTATTTGAACAACACTACAGTTGAGAGGCAGCACTAATTTTTTATCGCTTAATACCTCTAATTGCGTATGAAGCGTCTTATCTTTTTTTTTAAGAGTCTTTACGAGCTTTTTAAATGCTGCCTGAGAAGTAGAAGAAAGGATGTTTAAAAAGTTCTGCTTTTCCAGTGGGCTGTCTGTATCAATATTAAAGTTGGTTTGTAAAACCCCGTTTTGATCATCAAGAATAAAAAAATAGTGTTGTACCCGTGTTATCATAGTAGTTGGCGGAATACCGAAAAGAGGATTGTAAGCAACCTCAAACTCCTGCGCCAGCATATTGAGTAAGGCAATAATAGATTCTGTCTCCGTATTGTCTGCGCTACGGGGAATGCGGTAGCTAAAATCACCTGCTCCCATCTTGAGAATCATGTTTTTGATTTCTTCGGCTCGTGCATCAATATTAACCATAGTTCATTTCATTTAGATCGTTAGTTATTGTTTTGGTTCCCGGTATTTTTTAAGGAACGCGACTGCCGGGTCTTTCTCATAGAAGAATTGGGTAGCGATATGTGGTTCACGATGTAGTAAATAGAACTTTAACATGCTCTCAGAAAGTCCCCTGTCGATGTGAAACGCTATTGCCAGGGTTAACACTGAACCTTCCTGTAACAGGTAGTCTCTTGCTTCTTTGGTAGAACCTATGATTTCTCTAACGTCGCAGTATATCGGATACGGTGTATCAATCTGAAAACGCAGACGATCTTGTACAACCTTTGTTGCTATATGTAGGGAGAGACAGCGTGTGGTGTAGTATAAAAACAGGATTCCTGCTTCAATCCGATATTCGGCATACGCGTTTTTATAGTACTGGCGCATGATAAATATTTTTTATGATTAAAATTATAAAAAAGGCTTATTAATTAGTTAGTTATAAGGGATTTAAAGTGTGGTTTAAGGGATTAGTTGACTCAGATTATATTATGAGGGATAAAAAGTATAGTTTGACGGATTATTTTATTGTGATAAAGGGTGGGTGTTGTGTATTGTTCTGGAAATTAGTTAGTTTCGGTTAGTAAGTGCTAAAACATATACTATGCAGATTCAAAAATATGATGATTTTATTCAAGAGGAAAAGAAACGCAATAGTGATGGCAGTCTATGCCTAGTAGCTTATTTATTAATACACGAACTAAAATTTGGCGATGTTATCTCACCTGTTACGATGTATTACTTTTTCAAGCCGAGTGTCTTGTGGTTTGCTTGAACTGTATTAAAACTGTTCCTATTTCCTCGGTCTTCAAACCGTTTCGATAATCCCTATATATCCAGTACTTTGAAATTATCTATACCTCCCTATGTACTCACCTGTATAACTGATGTTACCATGTTTACTACGGCAATAAAAAAATTTCACCAAGATTTAAATACTCAGGTATTGGTTGTATCTGAAGCCCTTAAAAAAGCAGAGCTGGGGATTGAGGTGGCCTCTAAAACTTTAGTTGGTCTCAAAGAGCTCGTGGAGCAGGAAGATTTTGAGGATGTGCCTCAAGAGATTTATTTTTTTAAGCATCTCAAACCCTGCCCGATGAGTTATCTTATTTATTTTACTGAAATGCGAACTTGTGAGCTGCGGAAACCCAAGGCCGGAGCTTCTTTCCAGACCCGGTTTTATAAAAAAGAGTTGCGTAAGATTAATAAATTCTTTAACCGCAATATGAATTTTGTACGGTATATGGAAGAAGGACACACTTATCTGGATCATCAATTCTTTACCCGCAATGCGCAGCAGAATTTTCCAATGACCCCGATGCTCTATACTTATGATTATCCTGATTTTAGCTGTTCGCACGATATGCTTTGGGCCCAAGTGCAAGCGATGTACCGCCTTATTCATTATATAAGAGATGCTCTTAAGACTATAAATCCCAATAGTGAAGCTGTTTATATGCCTCAGAAGCATCATGTGATGCTCTGGTCTGGCTCAAAAACCGCATTGGTTGAACTCATTTATGCTTTGTACGCGTCGCAGTATTTAAATCACGGATTGTCTGATCTCAATATTATAGTTTCCTCTTTTGAGGATTTTTTCAATATTAAATTGGATGGGGTTTATAAAACGTATGGCGAAATCAAAGCTCGAAAAGGTAGTAAGACTAAGTTTCTGGAAGAGCTGATTTTAAAGTTGGAATATAAGATACGGCAGGATGACACTTAAATGCAACTTATTGAATTGATGTGCTTTAAAAACACGCGATACCATTCCCAATCTTCATTGGGACAAGCAGCGCGGTAATTTCAAAAAACTAAAAACCGCTAACTAAGACTGCCGACTGTAAAATGCTTCTCGATACAATCCTCTCGCGCTCTGGCGCTCCAGAATCACTCGAAGTGACAACACGTTGTACTTCTCAATACTTTAGAAACAGAAAACTGAAAACAGCTCACTGCCCACTGCTACTGCCTATTGAACTCTGTATTTCGTTTTCCTATTGCTATCAAAAAATACTTGAGTTCACCGTGATTTTTATAAAAAGTCAATAAGCCAAGTCTCCCTTTGAAGGGAGATTTAGAGGGATGTTTTAGTTTCTTATTTAACATCCATCCCCAACCCTTCCTTCAAAGGAAGGGCGTTACTTGTTTGTTTAAAACAATGCTATTTTGATTGGACAAACATTTGATACAATTCCCAATCTTCATTGGGACCGGCAGCGCGGTAACGTTGAAAAGAAGCAAACTGAAAACAACAAACTGCCAACCGGGACTACTGACTTCATATGACTTCTCGATACAATCCTCTCGCGCTCTGGCGCTTCAGAATCACTCGAAGTGACAATACGTTGTACTTCTTACTTTGTACTTCTTATACTTTCAAAAGTCTTAGCTCTTTTATCTAACTTCTCAATACTTTAGAAACAGAAAACTGCCAACTGAGACTGCCTATTACAGAAGCACTGGGGATGAGGGGGTATGAGGAAGCGCACACCAGATATGATTGCTCCCGACGTTCCTATACGAACGAGGTGGTTAGACTTCTAAAACATCATCCAAGAGCATAGGAAGCTTTCTCAGTCTTTTTCCGGTAGCGTCAAAAATAGCATTGCTTATTGCTGCGGCGAGGCCTACAATTCCAAGTTCTCCTACACCCTTGGCACCCAGCGGATTCACTTTGTCGTCATGCTCTTCCACAAACTCCGTGTGTATATCGTGTATATCTGCATTTACTGCAATATGATATTCAGCGA
Organism: Leeuwenhoekiella palythoae; assembly: GCF_020310025.1. Lineage (GTDB taxonomy): Bacteria > Bacteroidota > Bacteroidia > Flavobacteriales > Flavobacteriaceae > Leeuwenhoekiella > Leeuwenhoekiella palythoae. The sequence goes on along the minus strand of NZ_CP084318.1, from coordinate 494,064 downwards.
AGTTGGCATTCATGACCCGCCCATACCGGGAGTCTACCATTCCCTCCTCACGTAGGGCCATCCCCAGACCCCAGATCATCGATCCTAACAATTGATTTTCAGCAGTTTTAGGATTGATTATTTTACCCGCTGCAGAAACATTGACAAGGCGGGGCACTTTTATAATCCCTAATTCCTTATCAACTGTAACTTCAACCATCACACAACAGTGGGCATAACCCGAATGGGTGTCTTGACCATCCGCAGGTGCTTCACTATGAGCGATGCTTAATTCATCCTTGGAAGCCTGCTGCATAATTTCCGTGAAAGCAAAAGTTTTAAAACCATATACCAGCTTAGCATTTTGAAACGAAATAGCTTCAAAAGCTACTGCTTGATATTCAGGATTATTTCGTTTCCATACATCAAAGATTCGGTATTGAAATTTTTCACAAATCGCGGCGACCGCCGATCCTACGGACGAAACCGTCCAAGAGCCACCTTCTATTGGGGAGTCTGGGAACGCCGTATCTCCCAGCTTAAATTTTATTTTGTCTAGAGATACCCCCAATTTGTCTGCGGCGATCTGAGACATGACGGTATAGGTTCCGGTGCCAATATCTGCAGTGGCACATTTAATGGTAAATGTACCCATCTCATTCATACTCAGAGCAACGGAAGCAGGTTGTTGCAATGCTTCCCAAGAACCTGTGGCCATCCCATAACCCGAAAGCAAGTGTGGGTCAGTTTTAGCTAGACTTTTTCTATTATTCCAGTTAAACACTTCCTCACATCGAGCATAACAAGCCTTCAGCTCTTTGCTGGTGAAGGGTTTGTTTTCATTCTGATCATAATCTACATAATTTTTACGACGGAATTCCAGCGGATCAATGCCCGCCTCGTGGGCAAGTTCATCTATAGCACATTCTAAGGCATAAACCCCAGAGACGCCACCAGGCGCGCGCATATCGAGAGGGGTATAACTTTGTACAGGTGTTAATTCATATTCTAAATTTACATTATCGCATTTGTATAGGAGTCCAGACCAGTCTACAATAGTCTCGTTAAAATCTTCAAATGTAGAGGTCTCTCCTACAGTTTTATGGGAAAGCGCTGTTAGTGTACCGTCTTTTGAACATCCCAATTTCATGGTGTGAATGACTTCTGGCCGATATCCAAAACTGAACATTTGCGCCCGTGTCATAACCATTTGCACATTGTGTTTTAATTCTAAAGCAGCAAGGGTTGCCATAAATAACTGGTACTGTGGGCGAAGACCGGAGCCGAACGCACCGCCTACAAAATCACTTTTTACCCGAACTGAATCTGCGCCAAGGCCAAACACACCCTTTAGATATTTTAGTGAACTAGCAACCCCTTGTATTTTATCATAGACCACGATGTTACCATCGCTATTATATTCAACGCTTGTGGCGTGAGGTTCCATCGGATTGTGGTAGTTGCGCGACTGTCGGTATTCGCGAATGATGGTATAGTCGGAATTTTTAAAAGCTTTTGTAAAATCCCCTCTGTTTTTTGCCGGTTCCGGAGCGCGATCGGCGCTGGCATTTTTGAGGTTCTCCGCTAAGCTGCCTTTAAATTTCTTCTCTTCGTAGGTCACTTTGATCAGCTTAGAAGCATAGCGTGCCTGTTCAAAGCTTTCAGCAACGACTAAGGCAATAGGTTGACCATTATAAAGTATTGTATTGTTATAAAAAGGTCGAAATGGCTTTCCGGGAGGGGCAAGCGGATCGGTATAGTCAACTTTATTCTTTAAACGCTCTGGAAGATTTAAGTGCGTAAAAATAGCTTTTACCCCTTCAAAAGCCTCTGCTGCCGTAGTGTCTATGGCGGTGATGCTTCCACAGGCAATGGTGCTTTGTAAAACGTAGGCATGGTAAAATGGAGCTGCGATATCCGCAGTATAGGTCGCTTTTCCGGTTACTTTTTGCGGACCGTCGACTCGGGTTTGTTTGTTACCTATATTGAGCATTATGATGGATTTAGAGCGCTGTTTAAAGCACGTACGATAGCACGTTTAACCAGCAAGATTTTAAAGTCATTGGTTCCGAAACTCTGGGCACCTTGAATTAATCGTTCTGCGAAGAATTGAAAGTTATCGGTAGAAGCCACTTTACCAATCATTTCTTTTTCTACTTTTTTTAGCTTCCAGGGTTTGTGAGCGACACCGCCTAAAGCGACACGGATGTCTTCAATTTTACCCTCGGAAACTTTTAAGCATGCGGCAACAGAGATGAGTGCAAACGCATACGACTCGCGATCACGGATTTTTAAATATTCAAAATGGTCTGAGAACCCTTCCGTGGGTAATTGAATATGGGTTATGAGATCTCCGGGTTCCAGATTATGGTCTTTTTCTGGATGATCTCCCGGAAGTCTGTGTAGTTGGTCAAAAGGAATCACGAGGGTTGCTCCCTTTCGCAACACATGAACTTCAGCTTCCAAGGCGGCTAAGGCTACACACATATCAGAAGGGTGCGTGGCAATACACGACGCTGAAGTACCTAAAATAGCATGGATACGGTTAAAGCCGTTAATTGCGGCACATCCGCTTCCCGGTTCACGCTTATTACAGGGCATTGCGGTATCGTAAAAATAATAACAGCGTGTGCGTTGCAGGAGATTTCCCCCATTTGTAGCCCGATTACGCAACTGAGCGGAAGCTGCGGAAAGGATGGCTTTGTGAAGCAGAGGATACGTCTTTTTTACGGCGGAATGATAAGCCGTATCTGCATTGGTAACCAATGCTCCTAGTAATAAACCCTCATCAGATTCTTCGATTTGAGCGTAAGGCAACTTTCCGATATCTGCAAGACGATCGGGTTTTTCCACTCCATATTTCATCAAGTCTATTAAGTTAGTTCCGCCGGCAAGAATCGTAGAATCTCGTAAGGTTGTACCTGAAGCGAGATCCTGGGTTGATAGTCGGGTGTATTGAAATGGTTTCATAGGTTTAGGATTCTTTGTAAATGCGGCGAGCGGCTTTCGTTAAATTCTTATAGGCGGCACAACGACAAAGGTTGCCACTCATCCAATCTTTGAGTTCTTCTTCAGAATTGATTTCCCCACGGTTTCGCATCGCAATGGTAGAGCAAATTTGTCCGGGAGTACAGAATCCACATTGGTACGCATCTTCTTCTATAAAAATCTGCTGTTCCACGCTTAAATTGTCGGCTGTTCCAATACCTTCAATGGTGGTGATGTCTTTGCCATCAAGACTCACCAAAAGGCAAAGGCAAGAATTTACACTATTACCGTCAACAAGAACAGTGCAAGCACCGCACTGGCCGTGGTCACACCCCTTTTTTGTGCCAACGAGTTTTTTATGATAGCGCAGATAGTCAAGTAGTGTGGTCCATGGTTCAATACTAATTTTAACGGGTTTTCCGTTTAAGGTAAAATGCACAGGATTTGTATTCATAAAAAAGCAGTTGGTTTGTCAGTAAAGTAATACCTTATATGGTAAGGCTAAGTATCCTCAATTTACCGGGATATCTCAGGATATACTGTTTAAGTATTCTTAAATAACAAATTATTAAGAGATGTAATATATTTCTAAAAATATAGGTTATGCCGTATCTAACTTTTTAAGGGCAGCAGCCATATCAATACCCATTCCTAAAACTCCAGCAAATAGATCGCCCTGTTCTGCTAGACGGTCGAGCATTGTTTTTATGGTAAACTGATTGATTTGTAGTCCCGCCTTGACTTCCTTCCACTCTAGAGGAGCAGAAACCGTTGCTCCGGGTTTGGGTCTGACACAATAGGGGGCGGCAAGTGTTTGCCCTTTTCTGTTTTGCAGATAGTCCAGATAAATTTTACCTTTTCGGTCTTTAATCGTACGGGCCATACTGCTAAGCTTAGGAACCTTTTCCTCCACATACATACACAGCAATTTGGTGAAATTACGAGCTTCGGCATAACTGTACTGTGCCGCCAACGGGATGTAGATGTGTAAACCACTCGAACCAGAGGTTTTGCAAAAACCTTGAATACCTGCCTGATCTAAAATTTCTTTAACCGCCTGCGCTACAGTGATAACTTCTTCAAAGGTATTGGTGTCTGAGGGATCAAGATCGATTATGGCATAATCGGGTTTCTCTAATTTACCTACTCGCGAATTCCAAGGGTTGATTTCAATACACCCCAGATTGGCCATATACAGCAATCCGGCTTCGTTTTGGCACAATAGGTAGTTAATCATGCGGTCAGAAGATTTAGAAAATACGGAAACCGTATCCATCCACGCCGGAAGATGATCATGGTCTTTATGGTAAAAACCTTTTTGGTCAATTCCGTCTGGATGCCGGTGTAAGCTCTGAGGCCTGTCTTTGAGGTAGGGCAAAATATATGCGGAAACCTGAATATAGTAATCTATTAGGTCATACTTGGTGAAGCCGGAAGCAGGCCAATATATTTTTTCCAGATTGGTGAATTTAACTTGGTGTCCGCCTACGTCTAGACCTGTTTCAGCGCTGGATTGTGTTTGCTTAGCTGCGGAATGTGGTTTCTGAATATGAATCTCATGCGGAATCTTATCGTTCCGAAGACCTTTATAAACCGGATGGCGCATGATACGGTTTGACGTCCATTCGGAAAAGTGAACTTCACAAATTAACTGCGGACTTGTCCAGTTTGGCTTTCGGCCCTTCAGGTTTATCTTTTTACCAAAGGGGTTTTCAGCTACCCCTAGTTTTTTCAACTGCTTCATCAGCCAATGTTGCTCTTGAGTGTTAAACCCGGAACCACAATTGCCCACATATTTCAGTTTGTCTTCAGCATACATACCTAGAATCAGACTCCCAAACAGTTTACCGCTGCTATCTGACTCGGTATACCCGCAGATCAGAGTTTCTTCGGTAAGCCTATGTTTGATCTTAAGCCATTTTTCAGAACGGTATCCCGGTGTATAGGTTGATTGTTTATGCTTAGCGATGACGCCTTCCATTCCCGCATCAACAGCCTTCTTATAGAGTGCAGCACCCATATCCTCAATATGAGAGCAATACAGGGTAGATTCACATCCTGCGATGACTTCCGGAATCAGACTTTTACGATCTAAAAGGGGGAGGTTGAGCATGTCATGCCCATTGAGGTGGAGCATATCAAAAACATAATAGCGCAATGTGCCTGATGTAGTATGTGTATAATTCTGCAACGCCTGAAACTGCGGTAAGCCCTCAGCATCTACGATGACCACTTCACCATCCAGAATGGTATCATGCTCAACGCTCTCTAAATCCTGTTTTAGTATGTCAAACGTTGTTGTATAGTTGATCCCGTTTCGCGAATGCAGATGAACCTTCCCATCCTTAATATGTGCCAGAACCCGATAACCGTCCCATTTGAGTTCATATACCCACTCGGGATCATTAAATATCGTTTTAGTAGTGGAGGCCAGCATAGGCCGAATAAATTGAAAGGGGGTGAGTTTTTGGGTAGGGACCAAAGTGGTGTCTGATGCTGGGTCACGGTTTGCAAGTAACTCTGCATCGTAGTGTAAATTGGTAGCATAAGAATCTTGTTTTTTAATGAGTAACCAATGATTATCAGCATTTTTTCTTTTGGTATGCACCAGAGCGAAGGTTCCTTTTATCTTGGTGCCAAAAAAAAGAAGTTTTAAGTCGCCTTTTTCAAACTGTTGCTTCAGGGCATCCTCGGGATATCCGGGTGCTATGGTATAGGTGCCTTCATCCCAAATGGTCATTTTCCCGGCGCCATAATTCCCTTTTGGGATAGTGCCTTGAAAAGTTAGATAGCGTATAGGATGATCTTCAGTCTGCACCGCAAGGCGCTTGTCTGCAGGATTGAGCGAAGGACCTTTGGGCACAGCCCAACTTTTGAGCACCCCATCGAACTCTAGCCGCAGATCGTAATGCAAACGAGAAGCCCGATGCCGTTGAATGACAAAACGACCCGCTGATTTAGAGTGGATGTCTGCAGCGGGTTCTGGAGTTTTGCTAAAGTCCCTTTTACGTTTATATTCCTCCAGCCCCATATCAGGAAGCTTTGTTTTTTTTCTTTTTCTCAAGACTGGCTTTTAGCTGTGCCATTAAATCTTTTGCGGGTGTGGGTTTAGTTTCAAATTTTTGAGGTTCTTTAACTTTTCCGGTAGATTTCGACTTAATAATTTTCATCAACTGGTCGTTGTATACGTCTTTGTATTTGGTCAAGTCAAAGGCCTCGGTGTAATTTTCAATGAGCGAGATGGCCATATCCACTTCTTTTTTACTCACTTTAGTTTTAGATAATTTAAGTTCTCCAGGATCGCGTATCTCGTCTTCAAACCTGATCACGTGTAAAACCAAAGCAGCGTTATAAACACCCACCAGACTAAGATGTTCTTTTTGACGCATCACAAATGTACCCACACCTAATTTTTTAGTTTTTTTCAATGCGTTGCGTAGCAGGTTGTACGATTTGCCTCCTTCTTTCTGTGGTTCGAGAAAATAAGGTTTTTTAAAAAGAACATCGGCAACTTCGGCCTCGTCAATAAATTCCTCGATATCGATGGTTTTGCTTTTTTTGAGGTTGGCTTGTTCAAAGTCTTCCTTTTCAAGCACTACATAACCATCATCCTGCTTGAAACCTTTGACAATATCTTTCCATTCTACCTCTTTTCCAGTGTCTTCATTAATGCGTTTGTAGCGTATACGCGCATTGTCGTGGCGGTCGAGCATATCTAGATCCAACTTACGGTCCTCCGAGCCGGAATACATTTTTATAGGTATGGAAACCAAACCAAAACTAATTGAACCATTCCAAATTGAGCGCATAATAGTTTGTTTAAAATCAGATTATTTAAGGTAGGTCATTTAGAGGAAATTTGATTGGAGCATTTGTTAATAGTATTTGAATTAAGGAATATTTAACGCAGGTTTGCAGCGTCTGAGGGTTGTAGCGTTTTTAAATACATTATAAGCCATCCATCGCCCGATACTTAACAAGAGGAAGGTTGGTATTTATGTTTTAAAAGGGATAAGAAATATCTTTTGAACTGGTGAATGCCTGCACAGCAGGGCAGGGGTGGTTCTAGTACAGTTGCGGCAACACCACCCCGTCAGCTTTTGCACACTGCGTGCGCTTCGCTGCCACCCCTCCTCAACGAGGAGGGGAGCTGATCGCGTTTAACCCTTCGGGTAAGAATGCGTATAACGCTTATGAATAAGTGCTGTCATGCTGTCCCGATAACTATCGGGATTGTTTCAGCATCTCATCCAGTAAGGCTTCTCTCCCGAAGCTTCGGGATGCGCTCGAAGTGACAGGGCCTCTTTTTTATGCAAAGCCAATTCAAACGTCAGTATCGGCCTATCATGAGGTTCTCGTTAAATTTAGGGCAGAGCGTCAAAGAATAGTCCTGTGGACTATTCTAGCGAATGAGCCAGCCTGCCGCGTTGGGCTATTTTCTTTGGAAACAATGCAGTGCAGCGAGCATAAAATTTAGAGAAGCTTATGTAAGCCTAGACTTTTTTGTTTCTTTTATGGGCGATGCAAAAAGGAAAGGAGTATGAATAAAAGTATTATTTAATATTCTTTCCTTAAAGACTGCTATTTCTCTAGCAAGTTAAAAGACTGTACTGCTCATAAACACGCGATACCATTACCACTATTCATTGGAACAGGCAGCGCGGTAACGTTGATACAAGCAAACTGAAAACAACAAACTGCTAACCGGGACTACTGACTTCATATGACTTCTCGATACAATCCTCTCGCGCTAAGGCGCTCGAGAATCACTCGAAGTGACAGTGCGTTGCTTATTTGTATTTCGTATTTCTAACTTCGTATTTCTACAATCCCAAATAACAAATCAGAAACAACAAATAATAGAATAACAACTGCCCATTGCCACTGGCTATTGAACTCTGTATTTCGTTTTTCTATTGCTATCAAAAAATACTTGAGTTCACCGTGATTTATAAAAAGTCAATAAGATAAGTCTCCCTTCCGATAGCTATCGTAAGAAGGGAGATTTAGAGGGATGTTTTATTTTCTTATTTAACATCCATCCCCAACCCTTCCTTCCAAGGAAGGGAGCTACTTCTTTGGTTTATGAAATAATATTTAGATTATACGGAACACGCGATATAATTCCCAATCTTCATTGGGACAGGCAGCGCGGTAACGTTGAAAACAAGCAAACTGAAAACAACAAACTGCCAACCGGGACTACTGACTTCATATGACTTCTCGATACAATCCACTCGCGCTAAGGCGCTCGAGAATCACTCGAAGTAACAGTGCGTTGCTTATTTGTATTTCGTATTTCTAACTTCGTATTTCTACAATCCCAAATAACAAATCAGAAACAACAAATAATAGAATAACAACTGCCCACTGCTACTGCCTACTTAACTCTGTATTTCGTATTTCTACTTTTGTATTTTTCATTTTATCAAACCCTTCGGGTATGAGTTTAAAACATTTATTAAAAAGAGTTTTTAGTTTGTTTCGATTGCTATCCTAGTTTTTTTAGCATCGTTTTACAGGTTGTCTTCCTTGATTTTATACGCTATTAGCCTTTATTTAGGTTTTGTTAGGGGGGCTCGGAGTAGGAAAAGTAACCTTACTGCTGTTGTTATCAAAATGTAAAACCTAGGTTAAGCGTGGGGTCGATGTTAAAAACTAACATTTGAGGAAAAGTTGCTAATCTATTTTCGCCAGTAATTAATTCAACTATTCACAAATGAAGAAAATTACCAGTAACCGCAGCTTATCTAGAGATCGGTTTTTAAACAAAATTTTAAGTACAACACTGCTCGTGGTTGTGTATACATCAACCCTATTAGCCCAATCGACCAATACAAAAATCAAGGGGACTGTATTAGATGATACGGGTATTCCGCTTATGGGAGCCGAAATTGTGGTAACAAATACCTCAACCGGTTTCGTATTTGGTGCAGTTGCAAACGAAAATGGAGAATTTTCATTAAATCAATTACCCTTAGGTGGACCCTATAACGTGAGCGCCAAGTATATGGGATTTCAAGAAGTGATTAAAGAAAACATAAGCCTTAATTTAAGCGATGTAGTAGTTTTAGATTTTATACTACGAGAAGAAGCTACAGCACTTGACGCGGTAACTATTAAAGCCTCTAATTTGACTAAGCGAATAGATCAATTGGGAGCTTCGACTAAAATAAGTAGTACGCAGATAAAAAACCTGCCCACCGAAGGTAGAAACTTTACAAATCTAACCAGTCTTTCGCCACTTCAGGGAGGCGGTGCTATAAATCTTGGTGGACAGCGTAGAACCTCAACAAATGTGACTATAGATGGGGTTAATTTTAGAAATCAGCTGACCGCTGGAGAAATTGGTAGAGGACCCTACACCATATCTCTCGAAGCCATACGTGAGTTTGAGGTGAGTACCAATGACTATAATGTTACCCAAGGACGCCAAGGCGGGGGAGCCATAACATCAGTAACAAAATCAGGAACAAACGAATTTAAAGGGAGTACCTTTTTCTATCACCGTGCAGATGCATTACAAAGCAAATACAATATACAGGGGGAGCGAAGAGAAGCCGATTTTTATAATTCACAATACGGACTCAGTTTGGGTGGTCCGCTTGTAAAAGATAAGTTACATTTCTTTTTAGTTTATGAGCGTCAGGATGCCGGAAACCCATTGAGTATTGCAGATATACAAAGTGATGATGATGCAAATCGTCTGGGAATCACACAAACAAATTTAGATCGTTTTCTACAGATAGGTAGAGACCGCTACGGGTTGAGCAATCAGCAGCAAATAGGTCAATTTGATAGAGTAACTCACGCCAATAATCTATTTGTGCGTTTAGATTGGCAGATTAATAACAAGCACACGCTTACTCTTAGAAATTTATTTAATAAGTGGGAAAACCCAATGAGCGTGAGTGATAACAGCAATATCGAAATTGCAGAAACCTATTCTGATTTTGAATCACAGGAGAACAGTACATTCCTTTCGTTACGCTCTGTATTTTCACCCAGAGTAACTAATGAATTAAAACTTCAATACCAACACGCAGAGCGCGCATATACACCTAGCTCTCAATTGCCCTCATCAAACATACCTCGTGCCATTGTTCAGGTTGCATCAGTATTGCCTAATGGTTCTAATCGAACGCAAAGTGTACAGTTAGGAGGTCAGCGTTACTCCCCGGAAACTAATGTTGAAAATCAATTTCAGATTAGCAACATCACCTATGTGAATGCAGGTAAGTTTGATTTCACTTTTGGTACAGATAATATGATTACCTCGTTAGAAACCTTACTTTCTAATGAACAAAATGGCCGATTCTTCTTTGATTCGTTAGATGATTTTGCAAATCTAAATCCGTCGCGTTACGCACGCGAAGTTCCGCTTCAAGGCTTACCGCTGGTAAAGCAGACTGTTTTAGACCTTGCTCTTTTTGCTCAGGTAGATTTTGATATTACACCAGATTTAGAATTCACCGGAGGTGTGCGTTGGGATGCTACTTATTTTCAAGATGCAGCAGAATTTAATCCGGTTGTATTTAACGAGCTAGGAATACGCACCGATGAGCGCCCTAATGATTATGATAATATTCAGCCTCGTTTTCAGCTTACGTGGAATGTAAAAGGAAAAAATAAAGACATATTAAAATTAGGAGGAGGTATGTTTACTGCACAGCCTCATTATTATGCACAGGTAAATAACATTCAAAACAGCGGTACGTTACTTGGAGCCATAGATGTTACCGGAGCTAATGTACCCGTGCCCAATTTTCCGGGATATCGTGAAGACCCTGCTACAGTACCGGGAATTCCCGCAGGAGCTTCAGCTTTTTCTACAATTAATGCTGTAACAGATAATTTTGAGGTGCCTACCATTTTTAAAGGAAACCTGAGCTATACGCACTTCTTTGGTAACCGATACAGTCTGGGGGTAAATGCACTTATAAGTCATACCAAAAATAACTATGTATATCAAGAAACCAACCTGGTAACGACGCCATATTTTGTTACTCCAGAAGGAAGACCGGTATTTGTACCTGCTGCTACTATAGGAGAAGATGGCAGAACCGACTGGACGAATTCAAGAATATCTGATGCGGTGGGGAGAACTTTAGTCTTAAGACCCGATGGAATTTTAGATAACGCTTCTTTAATTGTTGAAGGATCTGCACGTCTAGGAGCTGATGGGTATGTAAATGCAAGTGTTACGGTAAACAGAGCAAAAGATAACTCATCTTACAACTGCTGTGTAGCAAACACATCTACATTTCTACCGGTTACAGGAGATCCCAGAGCATTAAATTATGGATATTCAGATAATCAATTTGGAAGCAAGTTTGTTATAAATGGAGCTTCACCTACGTGGAAAGGCTTTGTATTAGGAGCTACCATTACAGGAACTGGTGGTACCCGTTACAGTCTGATGACAGCTAGTAATACCAGCGCAAATGGAGATTTTAACCTGAGTAACGATATTGCTTACATTTATGATCCTAATGATCCCGCTACTCCACAAGATATCCGTGATGCCTATAACCAGATATTAGCAGATCCTGAGACTTCCTCTGGCTTTAAAGAATATCTGCGGGAAAGTTTTGGCGGTTTTGCAGAACGTAATGGTGGTAAAAATCCGTTTGCGGCAACAATCGATTTGCGTTTGCAAAAGAAATTTACGTTTAAAGGAGCTAAAACACACGCGCTAGAACTGTCTGCAGATGTATTCAATTTTGCTAATCTTTTAAACAAAGATTGGGGCAATGATAACAATTATGGCGATAGGGATTTAATGCGCATTAACGGCTTTGATTCTACCACGCAAGGCTATACCTACGGTGTACAAACAGGAACAGGAACCGAACCTATAAATGGAACCCCTTGGAGGTTGCAATTAGGTATGCGCTATTCTTTCAATTAATAAATAAAATTTCAGAGGCTGCAAGTACAGCAGCCTCTTTTTAAACTTTATATATGAGATTATCAAAATCTATTCTGTTTATAGTAGCAGGTTTTACCTTGTTTATAAATTGTATTCAGGCACAAGAGCGCATAAGCGATCACGTTATCTTGATATCAATAGATGGTTTTAGGCCAGAATTTTATACCGAACCAAAATGGCCAGTACCCCATATAAAAGACTTACAAAACCACGGTGTTACAGCTAGTGGGGTACGCGGCGTTTTTCCTTCAGTTACCTACCCGTCACATACCACTCTAATAACAGGTGCCTTCCCTGCCACACACGGTATTTACTATAATAGTCCGTTTGAGTACGACCTGCCTTCAGAAAAGTGGTATTGGGAATTTGATTTAATACAAACACCCACCCTATGGGATGCGGTAAAAGCGAAGGGTTTAACCAGTGCAAGTTTTATATGGCCGGTTTCAGTAGGAGCCCCTATTACGTATAATATTCCGGAGGTATGGACATTGGAAAGCGACTACGGAAGAATCGAACCTATGCGAGATAATGAAACTCCAAAAGGTTTGCTCGCAGAAATGGAAACAGCCGTTCTTGGCCAATTGAATGAACGTACATTTAATGGAGATTATTTAAATAGAGAAGATCGTACAGGTGAGATGGCTGCTTACGTTCTAGAAGAATACAAACCTAATTTTATGACCGTACATCTGATTGCTAGTGATCATTTTCAGCATGAAGAGGGCAGGGAAGGACATAAAGTGCCTTTTGCACTTGCTGCAATCGACCGTGCTATAGGTAAAATCAGGGAAGCCGCAGCGCGCGCAGGTGTTCTAGATAGAACCACATTCATTATAACTGGAGATCACGGTTTTGTAGATATTCATGCTGCGCTAAAACCTAATGTATGGTTAAGCGAACTGGGAATTGTAAATGCAGATACAGAACGCAAAGCGTGGAAGGCGTATTTTAATACTTCTGGTGCAGCTGCCTTTCTACATTTGAAAGATAAAAATGATACAAAAACCCTACAGACAATTAAATCAAAATTAGCCAGCTTGACGCTATCAACTAAGAAGCTATTTAGAATTGTAGAAAAGCAAGAATTGCAAGATATAGGTGCAGATCCTAATGTGGTATTAGCCTTAAATCCTGTGCCGGGTATTGCAATGTCTGGTAAAGCAACCGGAAACTTATTAGAAGCACGTTCTGGTGGAACTCATGGTTATTTTCCAGACATCAAGCAAATACAAACCGGATTTATAATTTCCGGTGCAGGTATTGATGCTACGCCTAAAGCAATTGGTGTGCTAGGGCTTGAAGATATAGCGCCTCTAATTTCAAAACTTTTAGACCTTGACTTCACTGTTAAGGATGGGAGATATCATCCCGGCATTATTTCAGAATAGTAAGATTGCATTTAGAGTTTCTGAGCAAGGGATATTGTCTGGCGTGAAGCACCAGCAATGTCCCCCAGCTCTTGCTGGGTTAGTAAGTCATACAAATTATAGGTTTCATTATCAGCATCAATAATTGGTAGATTATATAGCGATCGCAAGCTCTTTATTTTATGCTGCAAATCTTTCTCTTTGATAATTTTTATTTTCTTCTCACTCTGGCACCAGCGCTTCACTAAGTACGACATAAACCACTCTGCCAAAAAAGAATCTTGAGGAACAATCTCTTTAAAAAAATCGAGTTTATACATTCGAATGGTAGAGCTCACGAGTGTTTTAGAGAATTCAAAAAATTGATTGTTTAAGTACTTTAAATTCCCAAAATAGTCTCCTGTGTGTATAATATCGTGTACAAATTCAGTACCGGTTTCGGTATAGGAACCTAGCTTCACAGCACCAGTCACAATCTCATAAACATAGCCCTGGTTTGCAGGAGGTTGATAGATATAGGCTCCTTTTTTAAAAGTTTGGGTACAAATTTTATTTTCGAGATTTTGAATCTCTTTAAATTCTAAATAAGCAAACAATGAGAATTCGTCAAAGTTGAGGTATTTATTTTTTGGAGGGTCAAGTATAATGTTCATAAGCTTAATTTAAAAGTAGCGTATAGAACGATTAGTAGTATTATCTGTAAATTAATTTTTGTTTACTATTTGTAATCTTGAAAGATACTTTGCTAAAGCGTTGAAGCGCGTATGGATTTACAGAAGCATTATCAAGTAGATCTGATACTACGCCTAGTACTTGAAGCCTGTCATTATATATTGATAGGTCGTACGTTGACTAGCACTATAAACAACGTATTGACTTTGAAAATTTCCCTTACGATAACTATTGGGAGAACGGAGGTTTAGAGGGATGTTTTAGTTTTTAGCATGACATCCATCCCCAACCCTTCCTTTCAAGGAAGGGTGTTATTCCTTTGGTTTATGAACTAGGATTTCGATTATACGGAACACGCGATACAATCGCGCGCGAACATCATAGTATATTTCGTTTTTTTCATTTTATCAAACCCTTCTAGTATGAGTAAAAATTGTTTTTAGAAACAATCAGTCATCTCGACGAGTCCCGATAGCTATCGGGAAGATCTCACTCGCATAGGAGCTCCCTTCTCCTGCGGGAGAAGGGTTGGGGATGAAGGCTTATGATGAAGTGCGCAGCAGATGTAATTTCTCCCAGTGGTCGAAATGACTGTGATTACTCATCAACACGCAATACCATTCCCAATCTTCATTAGGACCGGCAGCGCGGTAACATTGATACAAGCAAACTGAAAACAACAAACTGCCAACCGGGACTACTGACTTCATATGACTTCTCGATACAATCCTCTCGCGCTAAGGCGCTCGAGAATCACTCGAAGTGACAGTGCGTTGCTTATTTGTATTTCGTATTTCTAACTTCGTATTTTCCCAATCCCGAATAACAAATCAGAAACAACAAACAATGGAATAACAACTGCCCACTGCCCCTGCCAACTGAACTCTACATTTCGTATTTCTACTTTCAAATTTTTTATTTTATCAAACCCTTCGGGTATGAGTAGAAATTCTTTTCAAAAACAATCAGTCATCTCGACGAGTCCCGATAGCTATCGGGAAGATCTCACTCGCATAGGAGCTCCCTTCTCCTGCTGGAGAAGGGCTGGGGATGAGCGTTTATGATGAAGCGCACACCAGATGTGATTTCTCCCGATGGTCGAAATGACTGAGACTACTTACAAACACGCGATACCATTCCCAATCTTCATTGGGACAGGCAGCGCGGTAACATCAAGGTGTATTTGGTATTTCTACTTTCGTATTATTTATTTTATCCAACCTTTCGGGTATGAATGCGTATAACGCCTATGAATAAGAGCTGTCATGCTGTCCCGATAACTATCGGGATTGTTTCAGCATCTCATCACAAGGATCACTAACAAAAGAATACAACAAAGCTCCCCTCCTTTTGAAGGAGGGGAAAGCCCGCGCAGCAGGGCAGGGGTGGTTCTAGTACATCTGTGGCAACACCACCCCGTCAGCTGCTGCACACTGCGTGCGCTTCGCTGCCACCCCTCCTCATCAAGGAGGGGAGCTGATCGCGTTAGAGGTGCGGATAGTTGTCCAACTCTAAAATATGTGATACAATTCCCAATCTTCATTGGGACAGGCAGCGCGGTAACGTTGAAAACAAGCAAACTGAAAACAACAAACTGTCAACCGGGACTACTGACTTCATATGACTTCTCGATACAATCCTCTCGCGCTAAGGCGCTCGAGAATCACTCGAAGTGACAGTGCGTTGCTTATTTGTATTTCGTATTTCTACTTTCGTAGTTTAATTAGTTTCCACAATCCAAAATTATAAATCAGAAATAACAAACAGCAGCATAAAAACTGCCACTGCCAACTGAATTCTGAACTCCGTATTTATAAAAAGTCTTAGGTACGCATTCCCGAATGATAAATCACAAACCACGAATAAAAGAATAAAAACAAAAACAGCCTTGACGTCATAAATCGTTTTCGGATTACAAATGTTAAATGGACACTTAAAATTTAATGTTGGAGTGCTTTTTTAAGACTAAAACGTTAGAAACCCAATAAAATTAACACTTCGCGATAATTTGTGCCCTAGGAGTGAACAAATACTACCCGTTGAAAATGGCGCAAGTTTAAGAACATTGTAACGATAAAATTAACGCAATCGTTTTCTTGTGGAATCGATTTTCACAGAAGACATCTTATTACAAAACTTTTCGTGTATGTATAACGTTTTAAAAAATCCTAAGCGCTTTCGGCTGAGGTATCTTTTTTTGCTTTGCCTGTTTACGGCATTTGCTCAAGCGCAGGATCGGCAAATTTCAGGAACTGTTTACGACGATACCGGTATGCCGTTGCCGGGGGCTTCAGTCTTGATCAAAGGCACGTCTAACGGTGCAGTAACCGACTTTGACGGTAAATTCAACCTTAGCATCTCCAGTACTTTAGCGGATGGGGTATTGCTTATTTCGTATGTGGGCTATCAACCACAAGAATTGCCGGTAACTGCGGAAAATACCTATGAGGCGACCTTAAAAACGGATGAGGAGGCTCTTGACGCTGTAGTGGTTGTAGGATATGGGACCAAGAGAGAAAAGGATGTGACCGGGGCGATCAGTACGATTGACACAGAAGATATCACCCGAACCACCTCTACCACAACTGCCGGAGCTTTAGCCGGTAAGATCCAAGGGGTTTCGGTACGTGCGCAGGATGCACGCCCGGGGCGTGGTGCCCAATTGGAGATCAGAAACCTTGGGAATCCGCTGTATGTGATAGACGGAGTGCCTTATGGTGGAGATACGGGTCGCGACTGGGTACAGTCTACCGGGAATTCGGGGAACGATATGTTCAATTCCCTAAACCCTGAAGATATTGAGAGTATCACGATTCTTAAAGATGCCTCTGCTGCGGTTTACGGAATGCGTGCTGCAAACGGTGTTGTTTTGGTAACTACTAAAAAAGGAAAAAACAACGACAAACCGCGTATCAGTATCAGCAGTTACTACGGTTGGCAAAACCTTACGCGCTTTCCAGAGTTGGCTAATGCAGCACAGTACACACGCGGACTCGTAGAGGCGGCGCAAAATGAGGGTAGAGATCCTAATACCGTCTACACGCCAGAGGAATTACAGAAATGGCAAGAGGGTACCGAACCGGGATATCAGAGTTATGATTACTATGACTTTTTAATGCGGGATAATGTGCCACAGTCGCACATCAATGCGAGTGTTTCGGGAGGTACGGATAAAACCAATTACTACCTTTCTTTAGCGAACACCAATCAGAAAGCGCTGCTGGATGATTTTGGTTATGAGCGAACCAATTTGCAAGCTAATATTGAATCTAAGATCGCTAAGCGCGTAAAAGTTGGTGCGCAAATAAGCGGTAGATTAGAAGAAACGCGTGATGTGGGACTACCTGGTGGGGATGGTTATTTCTCTGCTATTTTAGGCGTGTTCAGTAACCTGCCTACGGTGCCTCCATATGCTAATAACAATCCGGAATATCCTAATCAAACCAGAGATTTTGCCCGTAACCCGGCTTTGTTTAAGAGAGATATCGTAGGGTATAAAGATAATTTTGCCCGTAACTTGAACGTCAACCTGTTTGCGGAGTATGAGTTTGGTTTCGGACTGAAAGTTCGTGGAACACACTCGTATAATTTCAGCAATAATAAATTTGATGGGTTCCAGTACACCTATGATGTGTACACGTATGACGAAGCCAATGATACCTACAATGCGACCGGTGGTGCAGATGGAGGTTGGAGGTTTCAAACCGAACGGGAAGACATCAGTACTTTCTCGCAGATCAAACTGGATTATGCTAAAACCATTGGTGATCACAAGTTTTCTATAATGGGGGCTTTTGAACGTTCAGACTTTGAGCAGGATTATTTACAATTAGGAACGAATCCTTCTAACAACTATTTGCCTTTATTGGAATTTGATCAACTGAACTCATTTGCAGACAGCTGGAATTATCAAGCGCGCGCGGGATATATTGGTAAGATCAACTACAGTTATAAAGATAAATATCTGGTAGAATTATTGGGTAGATACGATGCATCATACCTGTATCCGCCGGGTGAGCGCTGGGGATTCTTCCCTGGGATTTCTGTGGGTTGGCGTATTTCTGATGAAAAATTCTTTGAACCGCTTACCGATGTGATCAATGACCTTAAAATACGTGCTTCAACCGGTCAAACCGGGCAGGAGCAAGGCGTAGGCATGTTTGACTATATTGGTGGCTATACTTGGAATAACGGTAACGCTGTACTTGATGGAAACTATACCACCGGTTTAAGACCGCGTGGTTTACCGATAACCAATCTATCTTGGGTGACCAATACCAACTCCAATATTGGTGTAGATATCTCCATGTTCAAAAATAAGTTGACCCTTACGGCAGATGTCTTTAGAATTAGAAGAACCGGGGTGCCGGCGCCGCGTTATGATGTGTTGTTGCCCAGTGAGGTAGGCTACACCTTACCAAACGAAAACCTTAATGAGAATGGTTATAACGGAGCGGAAGGAATCATCACCTATCGCGGAAGCATCAGCAATGATTTTCAATTTTCTGTAAGTGGAAATATGACCTACTCAAGGTATAAGAATATTTCGACCTATAAACCCCGTTTTGGAAACTCGTATAACGAATACCGAAACTCTATCGAAGACCGTTGGGGCGGTGTATGGTGGGGCTATCAGGTGGTAGGCCGCTTTGAGTCTGAAGACCAGATCAACAACTACGAAGTGAATATCGACGGGCAGAACAATCAAACCTTATTGCCGGGAGATTTTATTTATAAGGATGTGAATAATGACGGTATCATCAACTATATGGATGAGCGTCCTATAGGATACCCAACCAATTGGTCACCTATTCTTTCTTATGGTGGTACGATAAGTATGAACTGGAAGAATATTGACTTTACAGTTGATCTTGCCGGAGGTTCTATGCAGTCGTGGTTTCAGGATTACGAACTTAGAAATCCGTTTCATGCGGGTGGAAACTCACCGGCCTATTTACTTACAGACCGCTGGCATCGTGCCGATCCTTATGATCCAAACAGTGAGTGGATTCCCGGAAAATACCCTGCATTGCGTAATGGTAACGTAGGTCCTAATGCCCGTAATAGTGACTTCTGGCTGACTAACGTATGGTTTTTACGCCTGCGCAACATTGAGCTGGGCTATACCTTCCCAGAGAGCTGGGTGTCTAAGATCAATGCAGATCGTTTGAGACTTTATGTGACCGGTTCTAATCTGGTTTCCTTTGACAATGTTAAGGAATATGGTATCGACCCGGAGATCTCAGCAAGTGGAGCGGTGGTTTATCCGCAGCAAAAAACAGTGGTAGTTGGTGTTAATCTTACGCTTTAAAAAAAATGACAATGAAAATTAAAATAGTACACTTTTTATGTTTAGCCATGCTTGTCGCGTGCTTTAGCTGCGATAATGACGGTTGGCTAGAACGTGATCCAAAAAATATAATCGACGATGACCAGTTATGGAACGACCCCGAGTTGGTCGTATCCCTTCTGGCCAATTATTATGACCGTATTCCTTCTATGCACGGCGTGTTTTATTCCGGTGGAATGGCCGAAATAGACGATGCGATGTGGTCAGGACACTTTGATCAAAACTGGCGCAACGACTTTCAGTATGGCAATGATTACGGGCGGTATTGGGATTACACCTTTATTCGCGACATCAACTTGGCGTTAGAAAATCTGGAAGAATTTGGTACAGAAATCAGTGAGACCCAAAAGGCACAGTTTAATGGGGAGCTTCGGTTTATACGCGCAATGGTTTATTTTGAAATGGTAAAGCGTATGGGCGGGGTGCCGCTCGTGACGGAGCAGTTGATTTACGACTATAGCGGGAATCCGGAATACCTTCAGGTGCCACGTGCTAAAGAGTACGAGGTCTATGATTTTATCTTTGAGGAGATGGAAGCCATTAAAGGTAATTTAAGTAGCAATGAAGGAAGCCGTACGCGTGCTAACCGTATTACTGCCTTAGCTTTAGAAAGTAGAGCGATGCTTTACGCAGCTTCTTTAGCGAAATACAACAATCTGATGGATACGCCAATAACCCTTCCGGGAGAAGAAGTAGGAATTCCTGCAAGTATGGCTACCGGCTATTATGAGAAGGCTTTGGCTGCCTCTCAAGAGATCATTGAAGATAGCGGTTATGCATTGTACAATCAGAATGCCAATAAGCAGATGAACTTTTATGAGATGCTTATGGATAAAGCCAGCAGCGAGATCATTTTTGCTAAAGATTATGAGACCAGTCTAAAAACACACGGATTTACTTTTGAGAATATTCCGCGTAGTTTGACTGATGATAACGAATATCCTACTAACCTTACCCCATCATTAAATCTGGTAGAAAGCTTTGATTACTTAGACGGCTCAGACGGAACTTTAAATATTGAAGATACAGATGGAACTCCTATTGTTTACGATGAGATCACCGGTATTTTTGATAATAAAGATGCACGTCTTTACGGAACGGTGATCTACCCGGGGACCGAGTTTGGCGGTTCGCCGGTAAAATTACAAGCGGGTGTAGCCGTTTATCAAGAAAGCGGAGCGTACGAATTGCTAACAGCACAAGAATTAGGAAGTACGTATGATGACGGCGGATTGTTCACCGGTGCAGATGGCCCGCAGGACAATGCACAGTTTGTAAGCAACACCGGGTTTTATATGCGTAAGTTTTTAAGTGATGCTTCCGGAGCGAGTTTACGAGGGGTAGCGTCACAAAACTGGTGGCCTTGGTTTAGACTGGGGGAGATCTATTTGAATGCTGCAGAAGCAGCCTTTGAGCTCAATCAGCCTGCCGTAGCAACGGGTTATATCAATACGTTACGGGAGCGTGCCGGTTTCCCTGAAAACAGTATTGCAACCGTAACGCTTCAGGATATTCGTGAGGAGCGCCGTACCGAGTTGGCTTTTGAAGATCATAGATTCTTTGATCTTAAGCGCTGGAGAGTTGCGCACGAAGTATGGGACGGTGATGAGTCTAATGAGAATGCGGTGGTTTATGGCGTGTTTCCATATCGTATCGTGCGTCCCGGACATCCAGACAATGATAAATACATCTATCAAAAGTTACGTCCTACTCGTTTTAGAAGAGCGCGCTTATTCCGCTTTGCGAATTACTACGCCTCTATAGATCAAGGCGTTTTGAACAACAATCCTAAATTGGTTAGAAATCCGTTTCATTAAGAAGACCGCTTCTTAAAAGGAGTTCTTTTTTTAAAAATGAATTTTATGAGAAAAACAATAATATATAGTTTCATCGCGCTGAGTGTGGTGCTTACGGGCTGTGAAAAAGATAATTTTGACGAACCGGCTGCTATACTTGAAGGCCAGATCACTTATGATGGCGCACCGGTGAGTGTACGTTCAAACAGTGCCGAACTTGAGCTTTGGCAAGATGGGTATGCCCTAAATGAGTTTATTCCGGTTTATATCGCTCAGGACGGAAGTTATTCCGTCAGTTTGTTTGATGGAGAATACAAATTGGTACGTAAAGGGGGCGACCCTTGGCAGCCGCAGCTTACAGACACCATTGTTATCAATGTAAACGGAAGAACAGAACTTGATGTACCGGTCACTCCGTACATCACCTTAACCGATGCCAGCTATGCTGTTTCGGGAAGTTCGCTCTCTGCCGATTTTCAGATCAATCAAGTAGTATCCGGCAGCGAGTTGCAGGAGGTATTTGTATTTATGAGCAACTCGGTTCTTTTAGATCGAAATATCAATGATTATGCGGAAGCACTACCGGTAGAAGCGTTTTCTTTTGGAAGCCCAGCATCGGTTTCTGTTAGTATTCCGGAAGATTTACAAAATGCAGAATATGTTTTTGTACGTATTGGCGCACGCTCTTCCAATTCAAATGAATTGATCTATACCCAAGCAGAGAAAATCGAATTGTAAGTACAACATTTGAATATGTTCTAATCCCTGTAAGCTTTTGTTTACAGGGATTTTTTATGGGGCTATTCAAGGATTGAATTTCGTAAGGTTGAAGTTATAGTAAAAGATTACATACACGCGATACCATTCCTAATATTCATTGGGACAGGCAGCGCGAGGTTTTTGTACGAACTTATTAAGGTCATTTTAATATGTTTTCTTTCAAATCACGTTCTGTTCATTTTCTTTACCATTACTAATTCGACTAGCATTTTCACATAGCACAACAGGTGCATTCCTCTCCCTGTGGTCGTCGGATGCAGAAAAGAAACGACGCCCTCGCTTAGGAATTTTTCGCTATCGCGAAAACCGCCTTGTCAGCTCCGCGTCGCTATCGCTCCTGTCCTTCGGAGCTTCCTACGTCTATTCTGAACCGAGGGAGTTTTGATTTCGCGTAACCCTTCGGGTATGAATGTGTGTAACGCTTATGAATAAGAGCTGTCATACTGTCCCGATAACTATCGGGATTGTTTCAGCATCTCATCAGCTAGGCTTCTCTCCCGAAAGCTTTCGGGATGCGCTCGAAGTGACATTAGCGTTGTGTTTTGTATTATAAAAAGCAAACTCAAAACAATAAACCCTAAACAGAAAACTGCCCACTGCCACTGACTACTGAACTCTGCATTTCGTATTTCTACTTTTGTATATTACATTTTATCAAACCCTTCGGGTACGAGTAGAAATTCTTTTCACAACAATCATTCATCTCGACGACTTCCGATAGCTATTGGGAAGATCACACAAGTTGCTAACTCCCTTCTTTTGCGGGAGAAGGGCTGGGGATGAGGGCTTTTAATGAGGCGCACACCAGATGTGATTTCTCCCGATGGTCGAAATGACTGTACTGCTCTTAACACGCGATACCATTCCCGATATGCATTGGGACAGGAAGCGTGAGAACGCCTTAGAATAATAAATCACGAATAATGAATAGCGCAATTGCCCACTGCGAACTGACCTTGATGACTGCAAAAAGCTTCTCTCCCGAAAGCTTTCGGGATGCGCTCGAAGTGACAGCTCGTAGCTTATTTGTATCTCGTACTTCTGACTTTGTACTTTAATACGGAATAATAAATCAGAAATAAAAAACTATAACAATAGCAAACTGCTCATTAAGACTGCCTACTGGTACTGCCCACTGAATTTCGTATCTCTTCTTTTAAAAATCGGTTTGGGGAAGGTCTAGCTTGTAGGTGGCTACGGCGTTGCTGTAAAAGATTTTTTTCAAGACGGGTTGCGGCAGGTTTAAACCTTTAAAGCTTCCGGTGAATTCAGGAGCTTCCATAATATGGTCTGTGGCAAAGAACTCCCAGTGATACTTCCAAAGTTGTTCTAGTTTGGCGGCAATGGTTTCCGCAGAGGTACTTCCGTCATCAATAACATCAGTGCCATAAATGATGCGATCCTGATAGTCTATAAAAAACTGACGGACTTTTTTCCAATCCTGCATTGCTTGCAGCTGTACGTGGCAAATGCGTTCGGCAAGATCTGTTTTCGTATTGGGAAACCGGTCGAGCCGCTTAGCGACCTCGTCGAGATCATATTCCATACTAAACAAATGCAAGCCTACATAGTTCAACTTTGGATAGCGTTCTAACACCCGGTCCCGTGCGGCCATATGCGTTTCGTAAGACGGGTAGTGCTTGTTTTTAAACATATGGTATTCGGGATGCGCAGCAAAATAGTTCCGGTCAGAAGCGACAGTCATTTCTTCCAGCGGTAACCAGCAATTACGCGGTTCGCCTTGATGGTTGATCAATAAAATTCCGGCATCGCTCAAGTATTGAAAAATGGGATCAAAACGTGCATCATCAAGCAAAACAAAATTCCCTTGCGCGTCTTTCAGGTTTTCGTCCATCCCAATATTCTTCCAGATCTTAACGCCCTTGGCACCGGCGGCAATTCCGGCTTTAATTTGTTCCATAGCGTGAGGGAGCCAGCGGGGGGTATTCCAATATTGAGTATCAAAGGAGGTGATAAAAAACGAACGCTGCGCACTTTTGTTTAGGGTAGTGATCATCTCTTGTTGCGCTTGGAGGTCAATAAAGAAAGGAATATCAGTATTGATGGAAACGAAATACGCATCGTACTGCGCTGCCAGTTGAAGCTTAGTCTGCGTATTGGTATTAAGATGAACGTGAGCATCGATAAAAGGGCGTAACATAGGTTGAGGTTTAGCAGGGTTTTGTAGGACCGAAGGAATGTTTTAATTTAACAAAGATACGAGTAGCAATGAAGCATGCTCCAATGTCAAACTAAAATCTATGAATTCCAGAAGAACGTTTATTAAAGGAACTGCGGTGGTTGGAGCCGGAATAAGTCTTACACCGCATTTGGTTTTTCCACTAAATGCAAAGCCTTTGGCCGAAAAATTAAAACTTGGTTTCATCGGGGTTGGTTTAAGAGGAATCAATCACTTAAACAACGCAATGCGACGAACCGATACGGAAATCACTGCGATTTGCGACATTGATCCGCAGCGCATTGAGATCGCATTAGACCTAATCGATAAACAGGGGAGAAAGAAGCCTTTGGTTTTTGGCAAGCACGAAGAAGATTATTTAAACCTTTTGGATTCAAAAGAAGTAGATGCAGTGATCATTGCTACGCCGTGGTTGTGGCATACCAAGATGGCCGTGGCGGCGATGAAGGCCGGGGTATATGCCGGCTTGGAAGTTTCGGCATCACAAACCATCGAGGAGTGCTGGGATCTGGTAAATACCCACGAGGCGACCGGCACGCATATGATGTTTTTGGAGAATGTGAATTTTCGCAGGGATGTGATGGCCGTGCTCAATATGGTAAAACAACAGGTTTTTGGTGAAATGATTCACTACCGTTGTGGCTATCAACACGACCTTAGAGAAGTGAAGTTTAATGATG
This sequence comes from Leeuwenhoekiella palythoae, assembly GCF_020310025.1. GTDB lineage: Bacteria > Bacteroidota > Bacteroidia > Flavobacteriales > Flavobacteriaceae > Leeuwenhoekiella > Leeuwenhoekiella palythoae. The sequence goes on along the minus strand of NZ_CP084318.1, from coordinate 469,317 downwards.
GGAAACAACCCTATGGCGGTGGTGTGGAGTTTGGCGAAAAAGGAATCTCTGAAGCAAAATGGCGCACCAAACATTCGGTGTATCGCAACGGGGATACGTATCCTACACACGGAGTGGGACCTATCGCAGTAATGGCAGACATCAACCGGGGTAATCGTTTTGTAAGTATGACTGCCAGTGCTACCAAAGCTGTAGGCCTGCACAATCATATTGTAGCGCAAGCAGGTGCATCGCATCCTAATGCTAAGGTCAAATTTAAGCAAGGCGATGTGATCACGTCTACTATAGCGTGTGCTAACGGAGAAACAATCATTGTGACGCACGACACCAATTTGCCCAGACCTTATTCGTTAGGGTTTAGAGTGCAAGGAGCAAATGGATTATGGGAAAAGGATGGCGACCGAATCTACATCGAAGGCAAATCTGAGCCGCACCGCTGGGATGATGCACAAGAGTGGTTGACCCAATACGACCATCCGGTCTGGAAAAAGTATGAAGCAGAAGCCACCGGAGCCGGTCACGGTGGAATGGATTATTTTGTGATGAAAGCCTTTGTAGAGTCGGCACTCGCTAAGGTTGCTCCACCTATTGATGCTTACGACGCAGCAGCCTGGAGTGCGATCACGCCACTTTCTGAAGCCTCGATTGCCAATAATGGCGAACCGCAAGAATTCCCTGATTTTACACGTGGGCAGTGGGTTGCAAGAAGTCCGTACAACTGGATGAAAGCGGAGTATGGGGAGTGATATAAAACGCATTTTTAATAGCGCCAGGTGGGCTAGCATTGCTTCACCGTAATATCTCCAGTTCAGCAAATGTAAAATTCCCTTCGCTAGCGCTCAGAGGTCTTAAACCAAAAATCCTGCTCAGATACATCTGGCAGGATTTTAATGTTTTTTGTGGAGTCGGGCGGAACGACCAAAATTTTACTGTATCAATGTTTATGAGGCATCACACGGATTTTGAAAAAAGGGGACACCGAATTGGTGATGCGTTAACAAAATTTAACATTTTAAAAATTTTTAACTTTAGCAAATGCAGATAAAATAAATTTATTTATTAAGATATTTTCTCTAAAAAAGATTCGTAAGAAATTCGTTTTCCATTGTCTAAATCTTTTATGCCTTTTTTTATTTCTTTTTGTTCAGATATACTCAATTCATCCCAAAAGTCCGTCTTTTCATTTTCCAATATGATTTTCGATAGTTGCAATTTTGTTGCTTGAATAGCCATACGTGATGTTTTAATCAAATTAACGAATTTATCAGTTGCTTTTCAGTTAGATGATCATGTAGAATTTTAATCTCGTCATTTGAACATGTTTAGAAAAATTAACCAGTTCTAGTCTGAGGTAGCTTACAAATAGTGTTCTTGCTGATGCATTTGTAGCAATGATAACGTACAGAGAGCTTTTCTCTATTCTTGTTATAAATCATTAGGCTTAGCCGAAATTGTAGATTTGAATTGGGCAGATTTGTGCAGTATAATTATTACATTTCTTTGTTAACTTAAAGAGTTGATTCATCATAATAACGATACGCTTTTAGTTAAGCATTAAATCGGCCGAAATCAACAAATCTAAACACAAAAAACAGAGATTTAAACCCTTTTCATAAAGCAATAGTTGTGACTTTTGTGGCCAGTAAAAAAATATATGAATTGGTTTCTGGTCATCGCTGTTTCGATTTGTGCTGCGCTATTGCTGTTTCTAGGGTATAGAATTACCGGAATTGGTACGTATTCTTGGCTTCTAGCATCCCTTATAGTGGGTACGGTATTGCTATACCCATTGGTATGGTATGGCGTTTTACCTGAAAAACCAGATTTGATTCTTAGAGCCCTAGTGCATTTCGATATCGGTCTACTTGGTCTACTGCTTACATTTCTTATCCTTAGAGACATCCTTTTTCTTCCATTGGTCTATTTAAAGGTGGAATGGGTATCTATTGTGTTTTCAAAATCTGCGACTTCATTTTTGTTTAGTTTCTCTTTTTTATTGCTCGCAGTAGGTTTTTGGAAAGCTAAGCTAGGACCGGAATTGGTAAGCGTTGAGATACCAATCAATAATCTACCCTCATCTTTAGAAAATTATAAAATTGTTCAAATCAGCGACCTACATACAGGCCCGGGTATTGACGCTACTTATGTAAATAATGCGGTAGAGATGGCGCTAAACCAAAAAGCAGATCTTGTTGTTTTAACTGGAGATATTGCTGATGGAAGTTTTGAAAGATATCAATCTTATCTAGCGTCTCTCTCAAAACTAACAGTGCAAAGTCAGGTTTTGTATGTCGTCGGAAATCACGAGTACCTCAAAGACAGTGATAAATGGTTAGCGTATTTCAAGAGTTTGGGTATTCAGGTGTTGATGAATGAACATCTTGTCGTTCCTGAAAAGGAAAGATCCATCCTTTTTGCCGGAGTCATCGATCCGGAAGTAAAAGAAGTGGATCCTGGCAGTGGACCTGATCTTCAGAAAGCACTTTTGGGAAGTCCGGAGACAGACCTTAAAATTTTATTAGCGCATCAACCCAATATTGCCGAGGAAGCTGCTCCCTATTTTGACTTACAACTTTCAGGGCATACGCATGCAGGACAGTTCTTCCCCTGGAATATTCTTATAAAACTTTTTCAGCCATATACGAAAGGACTTAACAAATGTGAAAATATGTGGGTCTATACCAATTCTGGAACCGGCTACTGGGGACCACCATTTAGATTGGGAACCACTTCAGAAATCACCGTACTCAAATTGACAAAACAATAGCTGAAGAGCGATTTGCATACAAACCTAAGAGATTTGAACACTTACAAGGACACTTCTTTCCTGAACTTTGTATCCGAATTAAAAACGAGAACTAATGAAAAAAGTAAAATTAGGATCACAAGGATTGGTCGTTCCACAAGTAGGACTTGGATGTATGGGAATGACCAAATTTGCCGGTCACGATGTGTACAAAACCGCAGACCAAGAAGAAGCCATTAATACCATTCACCGAGCACTGGAGCTGGGCGGTAACTTCTTAGATACTGCCGACCAATACGGTCCCGGAGACAATGAGCGCCTCCTTGGAAAAGCAATTCAGGGCAAGCGAGATCAGTATACCATTGCGACAAAGTTTGGTTACGAAATAAATGATAAGGGTGAATTAACCTGGAAAGTAAACGCAACACCCGAATATGTACGCACGGCTGTAGAGCGCTCTTTGAAAAATCTGAATACAGATTATATCGATTTGTATTACCTGCACCGTTTAGACCCCAATGTTCCTATTGAAGATACTATCGGAGCGATGGCGGATTTGGTCAAAGAAGGAAAAGTGAAATACCTTGGACTTTCTGAAGTCACTGCAGAAACTATAAAAAGAGCGCACAATATACATCCTATTTCAGCATTACAAACCGAATATTCATTGTTTGAAAGAACGGTAGAAGAAGCAGGTATTTTAAAGGCATTGGATGAAATGGGAATCGGTTTTGTGCCGTATTCACCTTTAGGTAGAGGTTTTATAACCGGAGATATTAAAAGTCCGTCAGACTTAAAGGAAGGCGATTGGCGTTTGAATATTCCTCGTTTTCAAGGAGAACAGTTTCAAAAAAATCTTGATTTGGTACAAGAAATTGAACTAATAGCAAACGAGAAACAAGTGACTACTGCGCAGTTGGCTTTGGCTTGGGTTTTAGTTAAAGGTTATGTTCCAATACCGGGAACCAGCAAAAGAACCCATTTAGAAAAGAACTTTGAGGCTACAAATATTATATTGAGCAATGAAGATGTGCAGCGTTTAGAACGGATTGTTCCACTAGGAGCAGACACAGGTGCAAGATATGATGCCCACGGAATGGAAAGTATTGATCAATAAGTTAACTACTTAAGAAAGGAAACAGCACAACTGTTTCCTTTTTTACTATTTTTAAATTATGAATAAAAAATCTTTTAAACACGTTTCCTCCGTGACCGAAGTGCATCGTATGCTCAATATAAAGTCACCAAAACATCCTCTTATAAGTGTCATCAATCTTGATGAATTAAACGAGGTCAACGAAGCTGTTCCCGGAAGTTTTATCAATGATTTTTATTCTGTTTTTATCAAAAAAGATTTTGATGGAAAAATGAAGTACGGCCAGCAATGGTATGATTTTGATGAGGGCGTAATGATTTTCTGTGGTCCCGGACAATTGATAGCTGTAGAAACCCCGGGCAAGAATAAACCACAAGGATGGTGGCTGCTATTTCACCCAGATTTTTTACAAACCTATCCTCTTGCCAATCGTATTAATGAGTTTGGTTTTTTTAAATACGAAATGAACGAAGCTTTACATTTATCTGATGAGGAAGAAGCCAATATTGGTGGCATTATGGAGCATATTCACAAGGAATACCAAACTTCGATAGACCATTTTAGTCAGGATGTAATCATTTCACATTTAGAAGTACTATTAAACTATTCCAATCGATATTATAATCGGCAATTTATAACCCGAAAACCTGCCAACACGAGTTTATTGAGCAAGTTAGAGCAAACATTAAATGATTATTTTGAAAAAGGTTTACCACTCCACAACGGACTCCCAACAGTTGGATTTCTATCCAATGCGTTACACGTTTCTCCAAATTATTTGAGTGATATGTTAAGAGCCACCACAGGTCAAACTACCCAACATTATATTCACCAAAAGGTAATTGAAAAATCAAAGGTGATGCTCAGTACAAGCGATTTGACAGCCTCAGAAGTAGCCTATCAAATGGGCTTCGATTATCCGCAGTCATTTAGTAAACTTTTTAAAGCAAAGACAAAAATGTCACCCATTCAATTTAGAAAATCCTTGAATTGATAGTTCTGGAACTCCGATGAATAACTTTTATAGCTGTATAATCATTTCTACTCTATTTTTTAAATTTTGGGAAAAGAATCATTAATCATTCTTCTTCCACTGAAAATAGATTGATAGGATGCTCTCTCCCTTCAAGATAATGTGAACCTAGCGCAGTAACTTTAAAGTTTAGGGCTATTTCCTCATTCTGATTTACCTCTTCTGAAATAAGTATTTTTTTATTCACAGTTTTGCAAAGTCTCTGTATTCTAGAACATACATTCATGGTGTCACCGTGAAAGGCAATTTCCCTTTTCAGGTCACCAATTTCAATAGCAGTAACGATTCCCTGATGTATACCGGCACGGAAAAACGGCACTGTTCCGTAAACAGAATTATAATAATCCTTTCTTTTTTCAAATCTTTTGTGTACTGCGAACAAGAATTTAATGGCTTTTAATGTATTAAAGTGTTCTAACTTCCAGGTAAGTACAATCTCATCGCCAACATATTGATAGATATGAGCTTTAAAGATTTTAGCTGCTTGGTTGACCTCCATAATGCTTTCCTGAATAAAACTACTATACTTTAAGTGCCCCAATTCTTCAGCCAAATGGGTAGAATCTTTGAGATCCAGAAATATAAAGATCCTTTTTTCTTCCTTAGGGAATCGATATTTACCAAGGATCATAGGCATAGTAAACCCGGGGCTGTTTTTACTGATCATTTCATTTATAAAGCTGACAATAAAAATCATAAACAAGGTATAAGTTAGGATGATAATATCAAAATTCCTCGTATTTGAAGGTGTTGTCGAATATCCACTTATAAATAAGTAACTATAGTCATTTAATACATTTTTTATGACGTTCAAAATAAGCCATAGAGCAACAAAATAAAAAATCGTCCTAACCAGACTGTTAACAATCAGAGAGCTACTTTTAAATGGCAATATTTTCAGTAATCCTTCCACTAGAGAAAGTACAGTTGCAGTTAAAAAACCAAATGCCATAAAAAAAAGAAAAAGCTTGGGGAATTTAATATTCCAATTAATGTCTAATGGCGTTTTTACCATTTGTGCCGTGAAATATAGTACGACCAACAGCACTCCATAGGCTACAAACCAAAAGCCAACCTGCCTGAAAAACAACCTCAAAAGTGGATATTGGTACAGGAGGCTTGATCTAAACATTCTTTTGTAATTAATATTATTAAAATATGGATGGTATTATGAAATGGACACAACCAAGAACTTACTGATTATTATAAGTTATCTGTTACAAATAAATAATTGGATTCTGCAATTTTATAATTGGCATAGGCATTGGCGTATTCGGTTTCGGCCGATTCTACTTGTTGTTGTGCGTCTAATAGATCGGTAAGATTATTAAGTCCGCTGTTGTAATTATCCCGTTGTACCTTTAGGTTCTCGTTGGCATACTCCAGATTGTCCTTAGCATAATTAATTTGCTTATAGGCATCCATCAGGTCGTACCAGCACTTCATAATGCCTATTTTAAGTTCGTCTTTACGATCTTGGAAATTATTCTGGACAATTTTTTCCTGCAAGGCTTTTTGCTTTACTTTATGACGCCCGGCTCCCCACCAATCGGAGATGGGAATGCTTACCATCCCAAAGGCAAACGGCATAAACTGACTCTCAATCGCATCGTTGAACGTCCCGAAATAACCCGCATTAACTCCCACAGAAACCTGTGGTAATACGTCTGATTTTGTAATTTTTGTTTGTAGTTGCGATGCGGTTATCGATTTTTCAAGCAACTTGTAATTATTGTTATTATCAAAATCAAGGTCGGGCTTAGGATATTTAATTCGGGGAGGGGTAACTTGCTTTAATGTATCTGCGACGACTGTAGTTGTATCATAAATTTTCCCTACATAAAGCCCTAAATCAAGTAATGCAAGTTTACGCTGATTACCGAGTTTGCTTTTTTGTAAAAGAACTCTGCTGCGGTTGGTTCTTACCCGCAATAATTGATTTTTAGCGATAAGTCCGGCTGAAAGCAAATCTTGCTGTTGCTTCAGTAATTCATCAAGGTATATTTTACTTGCCCGTATAGCTTTAAGTTGTTCTTGTACTTGTACTAGTTGCCAGTATTTCTGTTCAGTATTGAGAATTACCGAATCCACCGTCTGTTCGGCTTGTATGGTTCGGGTTTCCGCCTGAAGATTTGCCAAAGCGTTAGCACTTCTTATTTTTCCCCCGGCATACACAACTTCGGTCGCTGTTGCCCCTGCCTGATAAAAATTATCGATTCCATCGGGCAGTATTTCTGGTATAGGAGGTATAAAGTCCTTAAACCCATACAGTCCGACCCCCGTAGCGCTAATCTGTGGAAAATAGTTGGCAATAGCTTCTTGTTTGGCAGCTTCAGCTTGTTCAATTCTTATTTTTCCATTTTTGATATCGTTGCTGTACGATAATGCGGCTTGCTTAACTTCCTCTAAATTTAGTTTTTCTTGTGCAAGTAAACTCCCGCAGGACAAAAAACTTAGCATACAACAAATAACTAGGGATGTACTGTTCTTTATTAGCATCTTTTTCATACTATTTCTAGGCGTTTGCATTATTTTCTTTTGTTTCTCCTTTTTCCTCTTCGTCTTTCTCGTTCCTAAAGAACAGCCAGTATAATACGGGTAAAACATATAAAGTAAGTATCATAGACATCATTAAACCAAAAGCGATAACGGTTCCTAATGGTCCCCACAAACTTGATCTACTAATAATCATAGGTGTTACTCCAACAGCTGCTGCAGAGGAGGTAAGGAAAATAGGACGCATTCTTCGTTTGGCGGCGTGTGCGGCAGCTTGGTAAACTGAATGGTCGTGATGAATTCTCAATTCATTAGCAAAATCGATTAATATAATACCGTTTCTTACCACGATCCCGCAAAGTGCCAATAGCCCTAAGAAGGAAGTAAATCCAAAAGGATATTGCATTAACATTAGTCCTAAGGCTGCACCAAATATACTAAGCGGCATTGTGATGAAACTTAATAAGGCTTGTTTAAATTCCTTGAAATGCCAAAGTAGAATTAAGAATATAATAAGAATACTTATGGATAAGGAGATCCCCATAGGCATTAGGTTTTCCTGACTCATTTCGTGTTCGCCTCCATAGTCTACAGTAATGCTATCGGGAAGCATCATTTCTTCTATTTTGGGACGAAGCTTGCCTAATACTACATTAGCTACGGCTCCTTTTTCGATATCTACGCGTACCGTTAAACAGCGCATTCCGTTACGTCTAACAATTTGTTCTTGTTCCCAACCCGGGGCTATTTTGGCTACCTGACGTAGTGGTACTGTTTTACCGGTGTTAGGCGAAATAATGGATAATTCCCTTAGGCTGGAAACCGATTGATTTTTGTGATCTTCAGCCTTTATTTTTACGTTAATAGCGTAATCCCCATCCCAAACCTGTGTGGCATTTAAGCCTTCCATATTCATTGCTATAGTGTTGGCGATATCTTCACTTGTTAGTCCCAGGCGTGATGCTTCGGTTTCATTAACATCAATGGTAAGGGTTTGCTGCATTTCCCCATAATTGGTTCTAGACCAAATGGTTTCCGGAGTTTCCCTTGCCAGATCAATAATTTTGTTTCCGTAGCTTTTCAAGGTGTCAATATTATCACCAAAAAGGCGCACTTCTACCTGCGCAGGTTTGGCAACCATATTCAGCTGTTTCATCCTTACATACGCATTGGTAAACATTTCAGAATATTTTTTATCATATTCTTTTAACACCTCTTCCGTAGCATCGTCTGAGGTAGTGGTCACTAAAATTTGGGCGTAGTTTTTAGCAGGAAGGTTAGGCGCATATACCATATGAAATCTTGGAGAACTTTCGCCTATAAAACTGGTATAGTCTTGAATACGCTCATCTTTTTCCATTACCTTCTCAAACGCTTTAACTACTTTTTCTGTTTCCTCGAGACTGCTGTTTTTAGAAAGATAAACTTCTACTGCAAACTGGTTCCTTTCAATTACCGGAAACAATTCCTGCGATAGGTTAGAGAAAAAGAATACTCCTACAACTATAGAAAGTACACCAATACCTACTGTAATTTTATAATGCTTCATGGCGCTTTCAACACTCTTATCGAAAAAGTGCTGTAACTTTTCTAGCATCGATTTTTTCTTCTCTTTGTCTTCATCCTTTTTGTTATGGTGCAATCCTTTTTTAATGAATATGGTATTGAAGAAGGGCACTAATAATACAGAAATGGCCAGCGAAAGGAATAATGCCAGCATTATGGTATACGGAAAGGTACTTAAAAAGTCTTTCGCAGTTCCCGACATAAAGAATACCAAAGGCAGGAAAGTGGCCGATATCGCAAGGGTTGCTGTAAATACCGATGGGAAAAGTTCTTTGGCACTGTTAAGGGCTGCTTTCCAAACGGATTGCCCTTCATCTAGTTTTTCCACGTGGTTGTCTATCACCACAATGGGATCATCTACGACAATTCCCAGCACGATAATTAGAGCAGCTAAGGTTACAGTATTCAGCTCCATTCCCAGCATAAACATTAACGCTAGTGTTGCCAGAATGGTTATAGGAATGGTGGCTGCGGCAACTGAAGCTACACGAAAAGGCAAAAGCAGTAGCGTTACAATAATTACCCCTGCAAGGGCAAAGCCGAATTCTTTAAGGAAGTGGCTTATGGAATGATGAACTACTTCGGGCTGATTTGCGATTTTTCTTAACTGAATATCCTGCGGAAGTTGTTCTTGAAAAGTATCCAGTTTTTCATCAATTCGTTCTCCAAATTGTACAATATTATTACCTGAAGCCATCTCTAGCGTGATGATCATCGCTTTGGTTCCGTTAGCGGTAATAAAGGAGTCTGGATCTTCGTATTCTTTTTTTACTTCGGCAATATCTCTTATACGGATCACGCGACCGTCTCGATCGGTGCTTACAATGTGGTTTGAAATATCGGTCACATTTTTAAGGAATACTTTCAAATTTATAGGACGGTCAAAACTAGGCGACTCTAAAGTTCCGTTAGGCCTTATGGTTCCCTGCGATTGCAAGCTTTGCATTAAAGTGCCCGGACTGATACCGAATTGTGCCAATTTGTTTTGGTCTACATAAACCGCAATTTGCTCGGTAAGGCCACCAGAGTGACTAATCTTTGCCATCCCTTCCACCTGACGCAGTTGATCTTCTATTTCTTCTACGTGTTTTTGCAGGTCTTTATAAGGTCTGTTTTTAGATTCTACAGCGAGAATCATCGCGGCAGTACTTCCAAAATCACTATTCACTATAATTCCCTTAACACCGGGAGGAACACTACGTTGCTGAAAGATTAATAGATCATTCTTAAGCTTGTTCCAAAATTGTTCAGTTTCATGGTGGCCTATACGGTCGGCTACTTCCACATAAATATACATTTCGCCTTCTCGCGAATAGGAATAGGTTTTTTCTTTATCTACTTCATTATAGCTGAAGAGAAACTTTTCAACTTTAGCGGTAAGTTGTTCTTCTACTTCTTGTGAATTGGCACCGGGATAAACCCCAATTACCACTCCTTGTCTAATCGTAAATTCAGGAAATTCGTTACGAGGCATATTGAAAAGCCCTAACAAGCCAATCACCACAAAAATAAAAGCTAATGCCAGTGGAAAAGCTTTATTTTTCATTGCCCATTCTATCATAGAACCTTGTTTTTTCATAAAATAAGCACTTATTGTTTGTTTTTAATGGTAACCGGAGTGTCTTGCGTAAGCTTATGATAGCCTGAAGTGATAAGTTGATCTCCTTTTTGTAAACCTTCGGTGATGGCGATGCCATTGTTGTATAGTTTTCCGGTTTTTACAATGCGTCGTTCTGCCTTATTTTCATTGACTACATAGACAAAATTTTCATTCTTTTCGGTTACCGAAACGGTTTCTACAGGAACAATGAAAATTTTAGAGTCCTCTTCTGAAGTTTTTTCCTTTTCGGGAAGTATAACCGTACAGGCCATACCGGGCTTTATTTTTTTGTTTTGATTAGTAATGGTAATTTTTGCGGTATAGCTCGGAGTATTGCTATCTGATTGTACGGATATTTCTGTAACTTCCCCTTCGTATACAGTATCTAAGACCTCTATTTTCACAATAGCTTTATCTCCGGTTTGATATTGATTAACCTGATCGTCTGGAATAGGAATAATGGCTTTAAGCTTATCAATATCAAAAAAATCGACGATGGGTTGCCCGGGTGATGCCAGATCTCCGGTTTCCATCATTTTTTCACCAATATAACCCGTAAAAGGAGCGGTGATACGAGTAAACTTTACATTTTGGTAGCTGGCTTGCGCGGCTGCTTCGGCCTGTTTATAGTTAGATCGAGCTTCTACCATTTTTACTTCAGCAATACTACCTTTGCTATAGACTTCTGCTACACGATTGTAATTGTCTTCTGCCATTTCAGCCTGCGCTCTTCTTGCTTCATATTGTTTTTGATAGGCTGTGCCATCTATTTTGGCAATTAAGCTTCCTTTTTGTACAAAATCGCCCATACTTACCGGAAATTGTTCAATGGTTCCGGATACCTGAAAACTTAGTTTTACGCTTTTATCGGCAGCGATTCTACCGGTGGCAGAAAAATGGACTCCACTGTTTTCTGAAGAAGTCTTGCCTACCATTACGGTTTTAACCTCGATGGGCTGAATTTCCCTTTCTTTTTCTTCTTTTTTACAACTTTGAAATAATAATGTTGCCAAACAACACAAAAGGATGAAATGAAACTTGCGCATATGTTATAATTTTAAATGGTGAGGATTTTAGTTATTGATCGTATTTTAAACCTTTAATAAGAATATTGACAAGCCAATCTATCCTTACAGACATATTTTCTATGATGCCGTAAAGCAGCATTTCTTTTTCTAAACTATTATAGACAGTGACCATAGTCATTGCTAAAAATTGCCTATTTTCCTGATTAATGGGAGCGATTTCTTTTTTATGGATTGCCCACGTGAGTATTTCCTGAAAAATACTATTCTCTATATGCCTTAATTTTATAAATAGGGAATGAGCAATATTGAAGTCTTGCCTGATATCTTCTAGTAGAAAAGTATATTCTTTGGTTTTGTCTATGAGACTTTTGAGTTTAATCTCATTATAGAACCGTAGGTTTTCTTCAATGTTGTTGGATTTTTTAATTTTTGCTTTAGCCGGTTCTATTATAGAAAGATATTCCATCTCGGCCACCTGCTCAAAAACCTCGTGTTTGTTTTTAAAGTAATAGTAGAGTGTACTCCTTCCTTTATTTGCGGCTTTAGCAATATCGTCCATTGTGACTTTATCAAATCCTAATTTTTTAAATACCGCTACGGAAGAATTGATAATGTGCTCTTTAACTAAATCATCTTTCATTCAGCAAAAAATAATATTACGTCTAATTTTAGACAAATATAGTGTTTTTGTCTAAAAATAAAATAATCAAGAGTTGAATTTTTTCTAAATGCCAAAATCAATCTAATGGATCGCTGCTATTGAAGACTGTTAAGTTTTATCAATATAGATCTAAACCAACCTGTGAAAACATTACAAAAAATGCCTGTTAGGTAACGTTATGTAGAAGATTATATCGAAATAGTCTGGTTTTAAAGATTGAAAATTAATAAGCTCCAGGATTCTGCAATAGAACCTGTGTTGTAGGCATCAAATCCCGTATCATTGACCAGTTGCATGGCTGTTTCTATACTGCTTTAACGATCTCCTAATACTGTTAGAACTATTCTTCCCGGCGTTCCGTTCGGCAGGACACCCATTACAAAACTGGGTGCGATACTAGTGCTAAAAGTTTTCACTACCGGCCGGCCAATTTACCTCTCAACCCAAAGGCTGTGTAGTTAACCTTGTTCTAATTCTTCGATCACACCATCTCGGGATGGAAAATAATTGGAGATACCGATCATAGGTATCGCTATCTCCAACTGACTGAACAAATCCTTTGGTAATCCCGTGACTTTCCTGAAAGAGATGCAGAATAACAGGATCTTCTGTCTAAAACTACCTATTCAATTTTGACTGCTTTGACACCTGTTTGACCTGCGAAATCGATCGTATGCGGTCCTCTGGAATTGGTAATTATTATTTGATGTCCCTTTTTGCTAAATTTCTGAGCTGGTGTTTCCTTATCAATCTGCCAACAATTATTCTTATTTGTTTTTATGATTCATTATTCTAGGATCAATACCGTATTGATCTGGCACTCCCAGATTGGCTCGAAATGTTTCCCCTTCATAATCCTCATGGAACAAACCACGCTGCTGAAGAATAGGCACCACTTCATCTACAAAAGCATCGATCCCATCAGCATTCACATCTGGTGTAATCCAAAATCCATCTACAGCGCCTGCTTCAAACCATTCCTGCATATGATCTGCGGCTTCTACACCCGGTCCAACAATCACCGGATGGTAATCAATAACACCATGGGCAATAATATCGCGAAGACTCCAGCCTTCTTTTGCAATTTTTAACGCATGAGCAGACCTAGGATCATAAGGAGACGGGCGTGCATTTGTTAACTGTGCTTGGTTTAGCGGTTCGTTCAATCGATTGATATCAAGAGGAATACCCAGCATACGTTGCAGGTAAGCGACTCTTTCCGGGAAATTACTCTCCGTTAACTGAATCCTGCGATCTAAAGCGGTACGCCTGTCTTTGGCAATCGTGGTCATGAGACCTGCAAAGAATTTGATCTCATCAGGATCACGACTATACCGCTTAGCTGCATCTCTAAACGCTTTGCGTTGAGCCCGCGCATCATCAATGGTGAAGGTAGCGCCAACCACAACATTGGCAAAACGTCCTGCGAGTTCGTGGGCATTAGGGCTACCACCGCCATGAACGATCACAGGCTGTCCTTGCGCTGATGGTGGAACATACAGCGGTCCGCTAGCGCCTACATATTCGCCTTGCAGATTAATGGCATTGATAGCCCCTTTTTTTGTGAATTCGCTATTTTCTTTGTTGTGGACCCAGGCATCCTTTCCCCAGCTTCCCCAAAGTGCCTGCATCAGCTGAATCATCTCATGGGCTCGGCCATAGCGCTCCTCACTCGATGGAATCCTCTTGCCGTAATAAGCTGCGGTATCATCTGTACTCGAGGTAACTGCATTCCACCCTGCCCGGCCGTGGCTCATTACATCCAAAGCTTTGAAATGCCTTGCCAGATTGAACGGTTCGTTAAATGTTGTAGAACCGGTTGCTACCAACCCAATCCGTTTCGTTTCCCGTGCGATGGCGGCCATGGTCATCATCACATCGATATTAGGGCCGGGAGGTTGGGTCTCAATATCTCTTTCGCTGGCCGGCCCATCAGGGAAAAACAGAAAATGCAGTTTACCGCGTTCGGCTGCCTGCGCCTGTTTTACCATGACATCAAAGTTTGTGAAACTTTCCGGGTCTACGCCGGGCATGCGCCAGGCTCCGGGTTGGGAGCCATAGCCATTGCCCAGGTGCATAGCAACCAGTATTTTTTTTGCATTGTTCTGCATATTGGGAACTACATAATATATAAAACCCTGTTTAGGCCTACAAGAAACTTATTGTCTACAGAGCTCATTTCGCCATCTGCCCGCTCTGCGACAGCCGCAACCGCCAGATCTCTACGCTTTGGCAAACGTTCTTTTTCCGCAGTATCAATCAATTCTTCTATTTCGTGCAGAGAAAGATCTGTACAGTAAACAGGGGAACCCGGTTGTTGCCTCCAGGAATCAGCCAGTGAGCCTGCATCGAAAGCATCAAATCCGGTCTCATCCACTAATTGCATCGTGATTTTACGATCCTGGTCACGATCTGCCGCAATAGGAATGGCAATACGATCTGAACTTCCGGCCGGCTTTCCGCTTTCTTCAAAAGAAATATATCCTATGGCATTCCAAGCCTTGGCAATAGGTCTTCCTAATTGTTCGCTTACCCACAAACTTTCTACTTGACCTTCGTCAATAGCGGGGATATTGTTGTCTCGTGACGGATAATAATTAGAGGTATCTATTATGGTTACGTCTTCTGGTACTTCTGCAAGAAGGGGTTTGATCTCCGGAATTCGGTTGAAAGGGATCGATAAGATGATGACATCTTTACCCTTAACCGCTTGCTCAGCGGTAACAGGTTCTGCTCCTGTAACAAGTGCCGCTTGCTCTATAGTTTCTGGGCCTCTTGAATTGGCTACTTCTACTTTATGCCCTGAGTCGGGCAATGTTAGCGCTAAGGTCTTTCCTATATGACCTACTCCTAAAATTCCTATTTTCATATCATTATTATTTTTAAAAGCTTAGTTACAAATTTACTAAAACACACTTTCTTTAGTATAGTACTTTCCTAAAGGAAAGCGTTAATATATTGTTTAAATCAGGTAGCTGAATTAACGCAAGGTGATTAACCACATCCACATTTTGCATAAAGGAAATACTGGATGAACATCAATAAGCACTGCTGCATTTTCATTCATTCCCCGTTTTCAAGCTTTTTAATTGTTAGTTGTACTAAGTTTTACTTCAATGTTATTTCGGGTAGCGTTTGAGTAGGGGCAAACTTGGTGAGCTCGATCCGTAAGCCGTTGTGCTTCTTCGATTGATACGTCTGCGATATTAACTGCCAGTTCTACCGCCAAGCCAAAGGCTCCGTTTTCTGTTGAACCGATAGATACTTTAGCTGTTACAGAAGTTTCACCTGTTTTTACTTTTTCCTGCCGTATAGTATGGTTTAAAGCACTATCAAAACATGCGGCGTAACCCGCAGCAAATAATTGTTCAGGATTGGTGTAATCATCATTGGCACCCCCCATGGCTTTAGGTGCTCTAACCTGAATATCCAACACACCATTATCTGATTTAACATGACCATTTCTGCCACCTGTTGCCGTTGCTTCGGCTGTATACATTGCTTTCATTGTGATTTAATTTAAAATTCTAATTAATTAAGGATTATTTTCTTTTATTACTTTATGTACTAATTTTTCTAAATGAAGGTTTAGGGATTTCCAGATTTCCTCTGAGCTTATCAGATTCATATTCGGTTCGGTATATACCACGCTCCTGTAAAATAGGTACCACTAATTCAATGAAATCCTTCAATCCATGGGGGTGATCCTGGCGGAGTATCAGCATATCTATTGCGCCCTCTTCATACCATTGCTGCACCTGATTGGCCACTTTTTCGGCAGATCCAAAAAACAGTGGACGAGGAAGACTATTATTTGGCTTTAACCGTAGGAGCTCCAGATATTTTTCTTGCGCTTCTTGTTCTGTTCTGCCAACGATAGGGTTTTGTGAGATGGATATGATAAAGTCCTCAGGCTTTCTTCCTTTTTTAATTAATCTTCGCCTGATATCATTTGCGATTCCCACAGCCTCTTCAAGTGTGTTGCCATGAGTAAATACTCCATCTGTATAGGTTGTGGCGTGATCAAATAAGGTTGCTGACATCCCTGCTGTATACAGCACCGGACGCCCTTGTATAGAACGACTAATATTCAAGGGACCTTCCACCGAAAAATACTTCCCGCTATAATCAACTCTATGCATTTTATAGGGATTTAGATACACGCCCCTTTTCTTATCCCTCACAAATGCATCATCCTCATAGGTATCCCATAATCCTAAGAGGATTTCCAAAAATTCTTTTTGCATGGGACTTTGGTCTTGCTTGCCCAAATGCCCACGGCTGAAATTAACCATGCCGCCCGGATTTGAGGTAATGGCATTTAAGGACGCACGCCCCTTACTTATTTTATCTAACGAAAGGATTTGTCTGGCTACGCTATACGGATCGGCATAAGAAGTAGAAACGGTAGCCGAAAGACCTATTTTTTTTGTGTGCATGCTAAGGGCAGACATGAGCGAAACACCTTCGAACATACTCAGGTAATGCGGAATATTCCCCGGACCTACATGACTTACATCGACCAAAAAGAGCGTGTCGAACTTTGCAGATTCTGCCAGCTGAGCCTGTTGGATATAAAAATCAATATTTTCACTAGAATCGGCCGGGATATCGGGATGCTGCCAACCTACAAAATTCCATCCCGGACCATCAGTATTGGCTGCCAATTTTAATTTCTTCTTTTTCATCACGAATTATTTTCAGTATTTATTTCTGTCATAACTTCTGCGAATAATCTAATGGATTTCAACCGGTCTTCTAAGACGTATGCTGTAGAGACCGCGATGAGTTCATCCACTTCGGTTTTGCCTAAGAAATCCTGAACCTGGTTTTTCACGGTCTGTTTACTTCCTACAAAAGAATATTTCAGCATTTGATGTAAGGAAGGATGCTTAAACATTCCTATTAGTTCATCCGTCATTGGTGTTGGTGGTTGCAGGGGATCTCTGCCGCCAGTTAAGACCGACATAAACATCCTGATCAAGCTGGTGAACATGCGCTCGGCTTCTTCGTCGGTATCTGCGACATACACATTGATTCCTGCTATTGTATAAGGTTTCTGCAAAAATTCAGAAGGTTGAAATTCCTGTTTATATATTCTCAAGGCATTGTGTAAATGATTGGATGCAAAATGGCTCGCAAAGGCATAAGGCAAGCCCTCTTTTGCGGCTAAATGAGCACTATCTGTACTAGAACCTAGTATATACAGGGGTACATCTGTTCCTTCAGCAATGGTAGCCCGTACAGGTGATTTTTTATTTTCCGGAGCAAAATACTGCTGAATTTTCTTTATTTCTCCTGGAAATGAATGTGCCGCCTGCATAAAATCAGATCGTATAGCTTTGGCAGTTTGAGGATCTGTACCCGGTGCTCGCCCCAAACCTAAATCAATCCGATTCGGATACAAATGCGCCAGCGTACCAAATTGTTCAGCTATAATTAAGGGAGCGTGGTTGGGAAGCATAATCCCTCCTGAACCCACTCTTATACTGTGGGTGTTTTCTGCAATATAGCCCATAAGCAAGGAGGTAGCGCTACTGGCGATATTATCTGAATTATGATGCTCGGCAAACCAAATACGTTTGTAGTTTGAAACTTCCGCTTCTTGTGCAAGCGCCAGTGAATTGTTGAGCGTCTGTTTTATAGAATCTCCTTGCGAAACAACGGCCAGTTCTAAAATGGAATATGCTATTTTTTCTTTCTTCATATATTCTGAAATGCTATTAATCTATACTTACGTAATTCTTTTAATAAACTCCCGATAGCACCTAATCCATAAATTTCAGTTTTATCCGTGAGCTACAGAGTCCTTTTAAATTGCTGTATACGAGCTATTTTACTTTCGTGGCGGTAAATTATTGATCTCACGAGCAATATCTACCGCGTGATCTACAAATCCATCTGGATAATCTCCTGAAATAAGAATTTTAAAATATTCCTCACCAAGATGTTGCATTTTGCCAAATGCAAGCTCCTGATTTTCTTTCAAGGTTTCTCTATTAGCCATTGCTCTTGCTTTGGCAAGCTCAGAAAGGCTAAGATCGGTACAATAGGCTGGCGAACAGGGTTGCTGACGCCAAGAATCTTCAAGTATACCGGCATCCAATGCATCAAAACCCGCATCATCTACTAAACCTAATACGACCTCTTTTGCTTTCTGATCATCAGAAGCTACAGCCAGGGCAATTCTTCCGCTAGCTCCTTTCGGTTTACCTTCGGCAGTCAAACTGTAGGCATTGATATTGCTGAATGTCTTTACAACCGGTCTTCCAAACTGCTCCTGCACCCAGACACTGGCCACCATTCCATTATCAATCGCTTCGATCTTATTATCCCGATGCGGCCAGTAGTTCGTGGTTTCAACAATTATTACATCATCAGCCACCTTTCCTTGTAGTGATTTAGCAAGGTCTGGGATCGCAAAAAGTGGTATAGAAACAACGAGCACCTCTATATCTTTTGTTACCTCCTCCATTTCCACCGCAGATACACCCGCAGAGCGAGCAATAGTATCTATACTAGCTGCTCCCTTAGCATCTCCTAATTTAACCTGATGTCCGGCAGCATTAAATTTTTTCGCAAGTGTCTTGCCGATTAAACCTGCTCCAATTATTCCTATTTTCATCGTTTTTCGCGTTAGTTCAACCTATAAGAGGTTTTATTTCTTCGTGTTTACATACATCGAACTTTACATCAACCTTTGCCAACCAAAAGTTTATCTATAAAGTAGCTTCCTGTATAATTACATTTGCAAAATTAATAAAAACTACTTTCCTTTGTATAGTCCTTTCCTAAAGGAAAGTAAGAAAATAAATCATATGGCTGTAAAAAAAGGATATTATAATTGTCTGGACACGGTAAGGCCCGTGAGGGATACCTTAGAGGTGATCAATGGTAAATGGAAATTACCTATTATTATTTCAATGGGTATTGGTAACGAAAGATTTACGGATATTCAGGATAGTATTGATGGATTAACACCCAAGGTTCTGGCTAAAGAGCTGAAGGATTTGGAACAACACCAACTCATTAAAAGAATTGTCATTGACGATTATCCAGTAAAAATCTCATACAAATTGACTCCTTATGCAGATACCTTAAATCCGATAATTTTTGCACTGAAAGATTGGGGGATTAACCACAAAAAGAAAATATTTAATAAAGAGTAAAAGATTTTCGAAACCACTACACAATAGACTAAAGCAATGACTTAGATCCAGTGTTAATTGTGACTTCGCACGCTTCGGCAAACTCACAAATAATCCATTTATAGAAAGCTTCAATGGGTCTTTCAAGGATGAGTGTTTAAATACAAATTGGTTCTTCTCTTTGGAAGATGCTCAGGAAAAGTTCGATATTTGGAGGGAAGACTATAACGGGTTCAGACCACACAGTTCATTGGGTGACATGTCACCCAATGAGTACATTGAAGTCAATGAAAATAGCCCAGATTCTCTAGTTATGACCAGTACCTAAATATGGGAGGAGGTCAATAGCCCAGATTCTCTAGTTATGACCAGTACCTAAATATGGGAGGAGGTCAAACAGTTTATATTCTCAAGTTATAACTAGAATCTGAATATGGGAAGAGGTCAGTGGTTTACTAATATTATTTGTAAGTCAGGTGATGAGGATAAGGGGAATTATTCAGTTCAAGCTTTTTCAAATTAACGGATCATAAGATTTTCGGAATCAGCAATAGACCTTAGCTTTTTCTCTGGTCTTGTGCCAATTTAATAAACACTGTGTTCTGCGAGATTGATATCAATATCTCTCAATGCATGGATAGAATAAATATATTATTCGCTTTATTATAAAAGCAGCCTACGATAAAAACAGGGGTTAGAAGATTAATGAGGCTGCCAAAATTATTGATATGATTATTATGAAAGTGAAACATCTCCCTCATCCTAATTTTTTCTTTCGAAAAGGCCTTCACAAAAGACAGGTCTTTTTGAAAGAAAAATTAAATCAAATATTACTATTTAGCGCAGCAATAAAAAGACAATACAAAATGCTTGTGAAAGAAAAAGAAACAGGGCTAAGATGACAAGCCAGTTGGGGATCGTTCGCGTATACTTGATCTTCCTTAGTAGTTCCTTGCGATTTTCCTGCTGCGAGATTAGATCCAGTTTTAATTTTCTAAGATGCGAATCGATCATCTTTTCAATTTGAGTGCTATCTGCTTTTATGGAGGTACTTTTAAGACCTTTTTCAATCCGTTCTAAGCGATTGACCTCTTGTTTGAATGAATGTAATTCTTCAACCAGTAGTTCTGATAGGTGTTCTAGTTTAGTCATATTCCAATACCTTTATCGATTACAATTTTTAATACTTTCTTAGCCACAGCTTTGGCCAGGCTTGGCGCAATAGGTATGCTTCCTCCGGATAACACAACAGCTTTGGCGCGGTTGATGGATTTAAGCAAATTACTGGCCGACATCGAACGATGCACTTCACTTCCCTTAATGTTTTGACCTTTGTATTCAAAACGAAACCCCTGCAGCTGTTTTGATTTATTGATCACCGGGATCACGGTAATGTGTTGCTCTTGCATGCGATTGATGTAAGTCTGAAGATCATTAGTAGAACCTTGAAGAACCTGCTGATGGGCTTTATGGATTTCACTTCGCGTCTGTGCTAAGGCTTTGTTTTTTTCAAGTTGAACGTCCTGTACGGTTTGAATACCCATTTGCTTTGCAGTCCGCTCAGCGGCCCACTGACTTTGTTTTCCAATAAAACTATCAGTATAAGCCTTACCCTTTAGATCGATACGATTCACATAGAGATGTATGTGGGTATGTGCTTTGTCCCGATGTACATACGCCACTGCCTGGCGCTCTTGTAATTTCATATGTTGAATAAAGGTTTTAGTGAGGTTCCCTAAATCCTCGGCGTTCATTTGAGCTCCATCGGTTACCGTTGGACTTAGAACAAAACTCAGTGTATTGCGCTCACAATTTTGATTGAGGGCTTGCACGGCTTTAAATTCTTGAGTGATTTCTTCAGCAGTATCGCCCACAACCAGATCGCTATATACCAGCTCCGCTTGTTTGTTTGGATCATTACCGTAACGCAACGCACCAAGGGTACTGGATATAGCACTTCCTTTACCTATCATTTCATTATAGTCTTTAAATGTTTCTTGATTTCTTCAGCTACCTGAATGACTTCCTCGCTAAGTTTTGGATTACCTTTTTTATACATATTCCCAATACGTTTAAAATTGTTGTGATACTTCACTAGCATTTTATAGGTATGAATATGTTCTTCATTCATCCGCTCGGTGATCTGTTGCTCCAACAAACTTCTTCTGCAAAAAGCACTCAGGCTTAAGCCTGCAGCTTTTGCTTTTACCTGCAGCAATTTTTTCTCATACACGCTGCATCTGAATTTGATAAGTGCTCGTTTCATCGTTTGTTTTTCTTTGCAACCACCGGGAGCAAAGCAAGATTGTGGCCACAGCCACACATCTTGCCCTGCTTTCCAGAAATCAGTTTAATGCGTTTTCATCAGCCAGGCATTAATGTCTTTTTCCACTTTATAGAAGTTGGATTTATCAATACACGTAGCATTGTTGTTCAGAAAGAATGAGGTTGTTTTTCTTCCGGCTTTATCCTGATCGAGATACAATTCAACAGTAGTGTAGGTATCAAAATAGGGGAGTGCTTTATCAGCAAAAGCAATGGAGTTTAAGATCAAAAAATCAGCTTCCCGTTTTATGTTTGGAAAAAGTGTAAGCAGCGATAACAGATCAAACATTCCTTCTAAGACGATCAAGTTTTGAGATCCATTATAGATCCATCGCAAGTCCTTTGGTGAACTTGATGCTTTAAAATATTTGTTTCTAAGTTCCCATCCTCCGGAATTGTTTTTTAGACCAATTGAAAAACCGTACTTCTCTTTAATGGTATAATGCACTTCTTTGCAAAACCCCTGCGCTACAACCGGGTTAATTTTTCGGCTTTTCAGATAGGCAAATAATGCCGGATGTTGAATCGGTTTTACCTGTCTGATTACAGTTCCAGATTCGTTTACTTTCAATAGTTGTGCTTCTGGAAGCGCATAGTTTCCGGTATTGACTTGAGCTAAAATTGCTAAAGCTTCACGTACACGGATGTTCTGAAGCTCACAAATAAGATCGATACAGTTGCCGCCTTTACCCAGTCCGTGATCGTACCAGCAGTTTAATTTCTTAGAAACTTTAAAGGAGGCTTGGGTTTCTGACCGCAGGGGACTCAGAAACCAAGCTTCCTTTTCCGTATTGCGAGTGGGAAGGTGCCCTAAAAATGCCAGCGCCTTAACGATGGATATTTTTCGGGCTTGTTCACACGATAATTTTTCTTTTTTCATCTGCACTCTATTTTTAGAAATAAAATGATGATTTGATGACAAATCCTCTTAGACCCTATAAAAACTGGCCTTACCGTGTCATCAAAAATTCATCGTTTCATCATTTTTGATTTTTTAAGCTTAGTTTTTGTCATCATTTATTTTTTTGATGACAGTTTGATGATAAAATGATGACAGCCTCAGCCCTTGTAAACAGGGGGATCATCCTCATCTGTCATCGTCTCATCAAAATTTTGTATCAGAAATTCCTTTTTTACGGTAAAGTAGCGGCCTTTGGCCTCAATTAGGGTGATGGTACCTTCAGACCAAATCACAAATTTTCGATACTGATTGGAGTTGGGTTGATTGGTAAGTTTCCAGTCCACTTTTAATAATCTGCGCAGCTGGGTAAGATCTGTCTTTACTCGAGTTTTGTTCAAAGCATTCAAAGCATCCAGCGGACAAAAATCCACTTCGTCCAAATCAAATTTTTCAATAACTCCCATAAGGATACTTGCCAACTCTTTTTCTACGCGGTTCCTATTATTTTTTACAAGCTTGGTAAGCGCAGCTGTTTTGATCTGTCCTGGAGTAAACCACATACGCGTCTGATGTGGTGTGCTTAGTTTGCGATTGGATAGGAAATAAAGAAATGCCGGAATCTCCGCAATCAGGTGTTCCAAAAAGTTTGTGCTTTCTTTTTTAATAGAAGGCACCTTCAACACCCAAAAACGCGTTTCATTGGCATCGATCTTAATGAAGTTATCCTCGTTGTTACTGCAGAGAATAAACTTGCCAAAGAATTCCACTTCGCGTTTATCTTTTCCTTTAGCCTCGAGCTTATTGATATTGGTGGTACTAAGGTATTTGATGCGTTCGGTAAGCTCTTCTTTATTGAAGAGTACTTCATCAATACAGATTAGGAGTTTATTGGCCCAATCAGAATTAAACTGACTGCTAAAACTATCATTTGTAAGATAGGTAAGATTGTTCTCAAAAATGGATTTAAGCCATTTCAGAAAGGTGCTTTTCCCTGTGGAACGTTCTTTAGATACCAGGCAAAGAATCGGTAGAACCTGAACAGGTCTAGTGTAGAGTAGTTGCAGATAATCCAATCCCAAGGCCAATTGCCTACCAAAGATGTGCTCGAGAAAACCAATAGTGGTTTCACAAGAACCTTCAAGAGGTTCTTTGCTTAGTGGGGAATAGATATTGTAAAAGCCTTTGTATTCCTGTTTAAAGTTGATATGATTTGGAATACAAGTAAACCCATCATATTTGGGGATTTTTGTCAAATAGGCTTTACCGTGATCTTGTTTGATGGTCTCGATATTCCAATGCACAAGAAACTCATTGAAATGACCGGCAATAGTAGGAGCAGCCACCAATTTGTAATACGTGGTGCCCACCCTTTTATAAGGTATAGCTTTCATAGTGAATAGTATTAATAATGAAAAGAACCCCTAATTCAAATAGAATTAGGGGCTTAGAGTAGCATCACCGTTTTTTCAAGGTGTATTCAAGGGCTTCCTGCTCAATCTGCGATTGCGATTTACGCTGATTTTCTAAAAGCCAGTTGTTGAGCAGATCGATATCAAAGTAAATAAGTTTACCTCCTGGCTTGCTGTGTGGGATAGCTCCGGTGGAGGTCAGTTTGTAAAGATAGCTTCGTGACATACCTGTATAGTCACAGGCTTCATCAAGATTGAGTACTTTTTTCTGGCTAAGTAACAGCGATTCAATGCGTGCTAGCCGTTCGTCCAAATTAATCGTGTTCATCATATTCGATTTTAAGGTGAATAGTGAACAAAGCGCTTTGTTTATTTATGATTGAATTCTAGAATTAAAAGTAGCGCCAAGGTTAATTTAAATGAAGTTTATTAGGCTGTTTTTATGCACAAAACAAGGAAAAACAATTGTGTAAGTTCTTTGCTTTCAAATGATATCAAATGATTGCAACAAAAATTTTAGTCTGTGATGGATCAACCAAATCTCAACAAAAAATATTTAGGATAACGAAGTTTTTGAGAGTTATCAACAGGTCAAATCTGAGATTTCCAATTTCGGAATCAAATAGGCTGCTTCTTTCTTCTTAGTGTCTACAATTTTAGCATAGATCTGAGTTGTGCGAATTTCTTTGTGTCCAAGAATTTTGGATACGGTATAAATGTCTGCTCCGCGCTCCAGTAAAAGAACGGCGTGGGTATGTCTGGCGCTATGAAAGGTTATGTGCTTAGTAATTCCGGCGCGCATACACCAACGGAGTATTTCCGCGTTAAAGTGAGCCCCGTACTTCAAGCCTTGAAACACACGTGCATTTTCTTGCTTTCGGTCTCCTAGAATGGAACGAGCTTGATCCGATAAGTATTGGTATTCCTGAGCAGCCGTTTTCTTCTGCTTAAATACGAGCCGGGAACCTTCTTCTTCATCACGTACTTCAGACCAAGTGAGTTTATTGACATCACTCCAGCGTAATCCGGTAAGGCAACTAAATAGGAAAGCATTTTTAAGCATTTGATGCTTACATTCAGCTTTAGCTAAGTTTTGCAATTCTTCATACGTGAGATATTCACGCGTCGTTTCACCCATGGCAAAACCTTTCACGGCAGTGGCATAATTTCTATTGGTATAACCATCCTCAAAAGCTTGGCGTAAAGCAGCCTTAAATTTATTGAAATAAGTATACTTTGAGTTCTGAGATAAAAGAGTGCCGGATTTAGTCTTTGCTTTTTTATTGAGGTACTTCTTAAATCCTACTACAAAATTTTCATCTATATCTTCAAAAGTAGTGTTCAAAGTTTTGCAATAACTTTCGATATGATTTTGGGCAGCATCCCAGTTATCGTAATTACCCTTAGATTCATAGCGCTCTTCTTTTAACTTATCGTAATAAGAGAGAAATAGTAATTTGTCTTTGCTACGATCTTTAATTCCATATTTACCTTGAGCATATTCCGCTCGGCGAATGGATAATATTTGTTCCGCCCTTAAAAGTGTTTCTTCATTCTCTCTCTTTTCAAGTGCGTTTTTAGGATTGATATAGAGATATTGTTTAAGGTACTCAAACTCTCTTGAATGAATTTGTTTGCCGTTGGCATCTCTGGTCTTGCCTTTATAATATTCAATGTAAAGACTGTACTTTCCTGATGTAAGTTTTTTCTTTTTGAGCTTAATTACCATAATATGAGCTTTTTGTAAAATTAATTCAAAAAAGCCAAACGAGGTGTACTTTGGTACACCTTGCA
Organism: Leeuwenhoekiella palythoae; assembly: GCF_020310025.1. Lineage (GTDB taxonomy): Bacteria > Bacteroidota > Bacteroidia > Flavobacteriales > Flavobacteriaceae > Leeuwenhoekiella > Leeuwenhoekiella palythoae. The sequence continues at coordinate 443,514 of NZ_CP084318.1, read as the reverse complement.
TATACATTTTAACATTGAGGTGTACCAGGGGTGTAACAAAAGGTTAATTAAAAGTGATTTATGAGAAAATGATGTTGAATAAATAAGGTTCGTGAAGCATTGATTTTGTTGGTTTTTTTGCTAATTTGATATCAAATGACATCAGAATAAATTCCTGATTTATTTACCAATACAAAAATTAGCAAAAATATTTCCGAGCAATTCATCATTAGTGACTTGTCCTGTGATTTCGCCAAAGTGATACAGCGCTTCTCGAATATCAATAGCCAACAAATCACCGCTTAAACCGGCATCGATGCCCAGTTGTACTTTTTCGATCTCTTCCAAGGCTTTAAGTAGTGCGTCGTAATGACGGGAGTTGGTTACCAGAGTTTCGTTATTGCGAAGTGCACCGGTATTTACAAATTGAAGCAACTGCTCCTTAAGCGCTTCGACCCCAGTTCCGGTTTTAGCTGAAATTAGCAAAACCGCCGATTTGTTACCTTCTGAGACCAGTTTGGCAAGTTGGTTGTTGATCGATTCTTGTTCAGCTTCCGTGAGGTGATCGATCTTATTTGCGACCAGTACTAGTGGCTTGTCTGGGAAGCGATTTCTTATCTTTTGTATTTCCACCGTAAATAATTCGGCTTGATCTTTAAATTTTTCAGAATTGATCAGGTAAAGAACCACCTGAGCTTGTGCGATCTTTTCAAAGGTTTTTTTAATCCCCAAACCTTCAATAACATCTGCGGTTTCGCGGATTCCCGCCGTATCTATAAACCGGAAACCAATACCACCTATTGAAATTTCATCTTCGATAGTATCTCTAGTAGTACCGGCGATATCACTAACAATAGCACGTTCTTCGTTGAGCAAGGCGTTCAATAAGGTTGATTTACCCACATTAGGTTCGCCCACAATAGCCACAGGAATTCCGTTTTTAATCACATTTCCGGTTGCAAAGGAGTCGATCAGTCGTTTAAGAACGCGTGTAATCTTTGATATTAATTGCTGAAATTCTTCACGGTTGGCGAATTCTACATCTTCTTCAGCAAAGTCAAGTTCGAGCTCGATAAGCGAAGCAAAATTGAGTAATTCTTGACGCAGCTGCGCAATTTCGTTTGAGAAACCGCCGCGCATTTGCTGCATAGCGATCTGATGAGCCCCGGCGTTATCACTGGCGATGAGGTCTGCTACAGCTTCTGCCTGACTTAAATCCATTTTCCCGTTGATGAACGCACGTAGGGTAAATTCGCCGGCTTTTGCTGCCCGGCAGCCATTTCTAAATAAAAGCTGAAGAATTTCTTGCTGAATGTAAGAACTACCGTGACACGAAATCTCAACAGTGGGTTCACCGGTATAGGAGCGTTTCCCTTTAAAAATAGAAACTAAAACTTCATCAATAATCCGGGAACCATCAATTATGTTGCCCAGATGAAGCGTGTGCGAATCTTGCTCGATCAGCTTTTTTTTGCTTTTCGCTTGAAAAAGATCAGAAACGATCGAAAGCGCCTGAGTTCCTGAAACCCGAATTACAGCAATTGCTCCTGCGCCTGGCGCAGTCGCTAATGCAGCTATAGTGTCTTGAATTTGCATGCTGCAAAATTACAAAATAAGCAGCTCGCAACAGCCCATAAAAAATCCCCGATACACTAAAGTATCGAGGATTTTCAACTAACTAACCAACCAAAAAAATCAAACTATGTCCCACGTTCGTGGGGTTTATCATTATGACCTACGACTGCGCGTGCTGTAAACCATTTGCGAGCGTACATCTTGTACTTCATATGCTTTACTGATAGTCCCCGTTTGCTTATAAATACGCCCGCTTCTATCATAGTGCATTTTTAAATTTCCTATTTTATCTAAGCGTCCTTTTTTATATGTAAGCGCTATATCGCCTATCTTTTCAACACTCCCATTACGATGGTAATCAATGTTCAAATTACCTATTTGTGCTACTTGGCCGTTACGGTTGTATTGAATATATCCTTTACGATACGCTTGATCTGAACCATAAACCGAATTTGGATTGTAATAAATTTGGTTTATCCGTCTACCATTCAAGCTTATCGACGCCGGTGGAAGATTAAAATCTAATGTTCCCTCAGGATAAACTAAAAATTCAACACCTCGTTCTATAAAAACTACAGGTTCCAGATGCATTTTGCTTGCAGTATTTGCTGTAAGCGTTTGCCCTTCTATACGTTCGTTTGCCTGTGCAGAAACTCCGATTACGAAGCTGACTGCCAAAAAGAGTAAGGTGCGTTTCATAATTTTTAGTTTTTGAGATAACGCGCGTTGCGCTGTCTCGGTTCTGATATGTATAAACCAAACCTCGTGCCAAAAATTAAAATTACGTATTTGTGATAGTACTGGGGAAGAGTTCTGTGGAATTTAAGTGTCTGAAATTTAATAATTTAAAATAAAAAAAAGAGGTGTGAATTTTTCACACCTCTTGACTGTTTTACAATTTTATGGGCACTACAAAGGGTTTTACTATACCGCCCCGAAAGTTATCGAGATGCCTAAAAATTGAAAATTGGTTTCCAAATAATGCTTTATAGAACTGCCCGGTCGCGGGAGACAAACTTGCCTATGATATGTTATTTTCCATTAAAGTTTGTCTTTTAGATAAGGAGCAGTATATGATTTTTTATTTTTAGCAACCTCTTCCGGGGTTCCTGAAGCGATGAGATATCCGCCGTTTTCGCCACCTTCAAGACCTAAATCAATTACGTGATCTGCACATTTGATCAGGTCTAAATTGTGTTCAACAACAAGAATAGAATGTCCTTTTTTGATCAATGCCTGAAAGGAAGTAAGCAATTTCTGAATATCATGAAAGTGCAAACCTGTAGTAGGTTCGTCAAAAATAAATAGATTCTTTTCTTTGGAAGTGCCTTTGACTAAAAAGGAAGCGAGCTTGATACGCTGTGCCTCGCCACCAGAAAGGGTAGACGAACTTTGCCCTAAAGTGACATAGCCTAAGCCCACATCTTGCAAGGGTTTAAGCTTGCGGGTAATTTTATCTTGCTTGTGCTCTTTAAAAAAGGTAATAGCATCATCGATGGTCATATTGAGTATGTCATCAATATTTTTGTTTTCAAACGTAACCTCAAGCACCTCTTTTTTAAAGCGTTTCCCTTTACACACTTCACATTCTAGATGCACATCTGCCATAAACTGCATCTCAATGGTGACTTCGCCTTCGCCTTTACAATTTTCGCAACGCCCCCCATCAACATTAAAGGAGAAGTGTTTGGTTTGAAAATTTCTGATCTTACTCAATTTCTGACCGGCAAAAAGCGAACGAATATCATCATAGGCCTTGATGTAGGTAACAGGATTGGAACGTGAGGAACGACCAATAGGATTTTGATCTACAAACTCAATATGATTGATATTATCAAACTTCCCCTCAATCCCGGTCATTTGGCCCACTTTCTCACCATAACCGCCGGTTTCTTTAAGTAGGGCAGGGTAGAGTAGTTTTTTTACCAGCGTACTTTTACCACTTCCGGAAACTCCGGTTACTGCGACAAACATTCCTAATGGAAAACGTACATCTATATTTTTCAGGTTGTTTTCTCGTGCGCCTTTGACCTCAACATAATATTTAGATTCCCGGCGTTTTTCAGGGACTTTAATTTCAAGATCACCATTGAGATATTTTGCGGTAAGCGATTCACTTTTTAGAATCTCATCATACGTGCCCACAGCAACAACATCGCCACCAAAAGTTCCGGCTTCCGGACCAATATCAATAATCTCATCTGCTGCTTTCATAATGTCTTCATCATGTTCTACAACGATCACTGTATTTCCTAAATCTCTAAGATTTTTAAGAACTTCTATAAGACGTTCGGTATCTTTCGGATGCAGGCCAATGCTAGGCTCGTCTAGTATATACATAGATCCCACAAGGCTGCTTCCCAATGAAGTCGCAAGGTTGATTCGTTGAGATTCTCCTCCAGAAAGGGTATTTGATTTTCGGTTTAACGTAAGGTAATTTAAGCCTACTTTAGACAGGAATTCTAATCGACTCTCAATCTCGGTGAGCAGACGCTTTGCGATTTTGCTATCGTGTTCACTCAGTTGAAGATTCTTAAAAAAGTCAGCCACTTTGTTCAGCGGAAGCCCAACAAGGTCTGTGATTGTGGTTCCACCAATTTTGACATAATTCGCTTCTTTACGCAGACGTTTGCCACCACAAGTTTTGCAACGCGTTTTTCCGCGATAGCGTGACAACATCACCCGATTTTGAATTTTATACGCTTTGGACTCCAAAAATTCAAAAAATTGGTGAATACCTTCAAAATACTGATTTCCATTCCATAGCAACTCTTTTTGCGCGTCGCTGAGCTCAAAATAAGGTTTGTGAATAGGAAAATCAAATTTATAAGCGTTGTTTACCAGTTGGTCGCGATAGTAACTCATACTATCGCCACGCCAAGGAAATACAGCATTTTCATAAATCGAAAGTGCTGTGTTTGGAACAACCAGATCTTCATCAATACCAATCACATCACCGTAACCTTCACACGTAGGGCAAGCGCCATAAGGATTGTTAAAACTGAATAAATGCACATTAGGCTCTAAAAAGCTCATGCCGTCCAATTCAAAACTATTGCTAAAGTGACGTTGCTTACCAGTATCAAGATCTTCAATAAAAGCTTCTCCTTTACCTTCATAAAATGCCGTTTGCACGGCATCAGCTAAGCGATTGTAAAAGTCTTCATCATCTTTTTTGATGATTCGGTCTACCACTAGAAAGAGTTTGTCTGTTTTTTTGATGCTTCCGGCTTCATCAATACGTATGACGGTGTCATTGACTTTGATCCGTGCGTAACCTTGCTGCTGAAGGATATTGAGTTTTTCTTCAATTTTGCGTCCTTCTTCAACCAGAAAGGGAGCAAGTAATAGGAGTTTGCTACGCTCATCAAACTGCTTTACATAATCTACAACATCGGTCACGGTATCCTTCTTAACCTCATCACCAGAGATGGGAGAGTAGGTCTTCCCAATTCGGGCAAAAAGTAATTTGAGGTAATCGTAAATTTCAGTAGATGTTCCTACGGTTGAGCGCGGATTGGTACTGTTTACCTTTTGCTCGATAGCGATCGCGGGTGCAATACCTTTAATATAGTCAACCTTTGGTTTGTTAAGTCGGCCTAAAAACTGCCGTGCGTATGACGACAGGCTTTCTACATACCTGCGCTGACCTTCGGCATAAAGCGTATCAAAAGCGAGGCTTGATTTTCCTGATCCAGACAAACCGGTAATCACAACCAGCTTGTTACGTGGAATAATGGTATTTATATTTTTTAGGTTATGAAGCTTGGCCCCTTTAATGATAATATTCTCTTTAGGGTTGGCTTTTGAAACGTCAACAATCATAGCAATTTGTATAGGTATGCAAAGATAATTTATAGGATTGATACGCGCTCAAAGATTTGGCCAACGTCCTGTTAATGTTAAAATTGTACAGGACGTGTTGTTTATTTGGAATGAAAGTTGTTATATTTGGTTTGTATTAACATTAACAGAACACCTATACCTTAAAATTACTTTTTAAAATTTTTACCGGCCCTAAGGCCAAATTTAACCTACAAAAGTAATTTTATGGAAGAAATGTTAACTACAGACGCGACTCTGGTGAGCAGCTATATTAAAGGCGACGAGTCGGCACTTTCTATATTAATTTCGAGACATCAGCAACGAGTATATAGTTTTATTTATTCAAAGGTTTATGACCGTGATGTAACCGAAGATATTTTTCAAGACACCTTTATAAAAGTCATACGCACGCTAAAACGCGGTGGTTATAATGAAGAGGGTAAATTTTTACCCTGGGTAATGCGTATTTCGCATAATCTGGTTATAGACCATTTTAGAAAGAATAAGCGAATGCCAAAATTTGATAACACGGGGGACTTCAATATTTTTTCTGTTTTAGGAGATCCAGATCTAAATGCTGAAAAAAGAATTATCAAAGATCAGGTGGAAGAAGATGTACGTAAACTTATTGACGAACTTCCTGAAGATCAGCGCGATGTTTTGGTGATGCGCATCTATAAAGATATGAGTTTTAAAGAGATAGCAGAGCGCACTGATGTGAGCATCAATACCGCTCTAGGTCGTATGCGTTATGCACTGATCAACCTGCGGAAAGTGATTGAGAAAAACAATATAGTTTTAACAAATTAAGATAGACTAAATCCAGAAAGTGTGCGTTATATAGGGACTATTAACCAAACGTCATTTAATGGAAAACATTTACTCAAAAAAAGCGTGCGCGCTTGACAACAATTTAAAACCGACTCAAGAGACGGTTGACCGCATTTTAAATTATTCTAAGGCTTTAAGTGTTATGAATACCAAATTTGGGAAGTTTGAGAATCTTCTCAATTAAAACTGAAAAGACCCGCAAGTTGCGGGTCTTTTTTTTTTGGCGCCGCCAAAGGGTATAATCTCCTCAAGGCTGGCTCAAAATAATAATTTTCTCAGCGAATGGCTATTAAGAGTTGCCCCGAGTTTATGTGTTAGTATTCTGTAATGACTTCTCGTGCATCTGGAATTGTTGATCTTAATTCGAATTGTGTTTGCAGGTTTTTCTCTAATTGAGCAAAACGTTCTGATTTATTAGCAAGTTGAATTTGATTGAAACTATCTGTAAATGCTTGCATACTGCGTTTACCTACTCTCAAATTCTGAAAAACATTAGAGATGAACGTATTCATTTCTGCTTCTCCGATTTCGTTTTCCAAAATTTTAAACTGCTCAGGAGAAATAAGCAACGCTCTAAGTTCGCGTCTCTCTGAAGCCAGACCGGCATTAGAAGTGTTTCCTTCTAAGAAAGAGTTTAGGTTATTGTATTGATCAACGCTGTATTTTTTCAGATAGCGCAGTTTAACATATTTCGCTAAAGATTGAAGCAGCATACGATCTAACTGACTTTCCGGTTTAAAGGCACTTGCCATATAAAAGTAGGCGTCACCCTCTTCAATGGCATCGTCTATTTTTTTAACGTCAACCTGCGCTCCGGTGTTGATGATCGTATTGTATGTAGATTCATTACCATACACCGGCGAACTTACTTGCGCATAGACTACTTTGTCATTGGGTGCTACTTGGGTCAATTCTTCTAGAAATCCACGGGTTTTAGCAAACTTAGCCTCAAGTGCGGGGATGGCTTCTTGAGGAACATTTATGTAATTAGCATATTTTCCGGTTTGATATTCAAGATTACCGGCCAACAAAACTAAATCTCCTTCTGCCTGGGCATTTGTAAATTTAGACCCACTGGGCTGCGGTTGCCCTTTACCTATATAAATTTTATCACAATCTTCGCAATTAGCGGTAATACTATAGGTGTAATTAAAAGGATCCATATAATCTGAGATATTACTCGATTTATTGACGATCTCAGGATACCATTTATCTGAATTGGTCGCTCTTAGAACACCGTTAGAATATACTAATTGCCCTTTGTAACGTTTTGCTCCGCCTTCGCTATCAAAATTTTTAAACTTTCCCTCGGTAACAATCGTAAGTGTAGATTGTGGCGTGATTACCACCTCGCAGCCTACCAGAACGTTATAGATCAAACAATCAGTACAGTTGTGAGGAACTTTGCTAGAGGCAATGCGCTCACCATTTAGGGAGATCGATTTCACCTTGATATACTCATTGAGTCTAAACGACAAGGTCTGTGTATCCACAGGTAGATTGCTTAATGTGTATGTGGCATCGATGGTTTCATCTTCTAAAGAGATGTTCACCGTACCATCTAAGTGACTTAAACCTTGACCAATACTCAGGTTGGCACAAATCATAAGAAGGAAAAAGAGTAGCTTTCTGCTCATAAAATTCTGATTTCTAGTTTAAAATTAAACAAGCAGAAATTAAACTTTTGTAAAACAGCATTTTGTGGTTGTTCATCTATAAAAATGAACGTTAATCCGAAAGTCGATTAAAAGCCTAGATAAATTGTCAATTTTTTAGACTAACAGCCTTTGATATAAACCAATTGAATTTTAGAATTAGAAAATTGAGGCGCAAATGACTTAAAAATGAGTCGAGATTGACTAGAATACTATTATTCAAAATAATTTTTTAATAAAAAATTAACAAATAGGAGTTTGATAGACAATCGCTTCAATACCAGAATCTAATTTAATCTGGACTCGCTCATAAGCTTCACTCTCATAAGTATCAGTGATCTTTAATTCGTGCTCTGATAAGTAGAAAACAAAACCTTCAATAATATCCTGCGGATTACCGGTTGGGCTTGCGATGGGGTAGGAGATATAATTGAAGGAAGAATCGAGAAGATTAATGCTTTCCAAAATATAACCTGAAAGGCGATCAGGTTGACCTTCAAGCACGCGGTTATATAGTTCCTTTTGAACTTCAGGATCTTGAAGGGTGCCATAACTAAAAACAGCGATTTGATTTGGGGAATCCGTTTCCATTTAGCGCTTTAATGTTAGGTGACCTTGATAATTTACAAGAGATCCGTCTGTTTTTGTCAAAAGCACTTTATACCAATAATCGTCTGCCGGAAGGTTGCTACCGCGTGTGCTGCCGTCCCAGCTCGAATTGAAATCGTAAAGCGTTTTTAAGAGCTTTCCGAATCTATTAAAAATAAGAATTTGAATCGCAGAAAATTCATTTGAAGCAACACCTTGCGCTCCCCAAGTATCGTGATAACCATCATTGTTTGGCGTGAAATACTTTGGGAAACCTAGCACAGGAATTTCAATACTGCTTATTCCGCAACCGTTCTGGTCACGCACGTATAAGGTTTGCAAACCAATAGCAACATCTTCAAATGTCGGGTCTGTCTGATATGGACCTATGGGATCGCCCAATGCAAATTCATAATCCCCAATTCCCAGCATGCTTAAATCAGCAATATGTATACTGTTGCTCCCGTTTTCCTGAATAACTTCAATATTCTCTAGATCGAGCAGCGCAGCTTCAGAAGCGATAACTTCAATTTGCTTAGGTTCAGAAATGCAACCGTAAGTTGTAGTTGCGGTGACTGTATAAATTCCCGGGGTGGTAACGGTAACCTGAGCCGATGTGCTTATGCGTGTGTTTGAAGCATCATACCAACTGTAATTATAAACACCTTGGGCATTTTCGGTTTCTAAGGTAAACGAACTCGCGTTACTGCAAAATTTGCCCTCATTAACGACATCAAAAATTGGGAGTGGTTCTACCTGAAGCTCTAAATGCGGACCCACTCCGTAACATCCACCAGAATTTTGATCTTCAACGCGCACGTATACGATTTGATTGTAAGCAACCTCGTTTTGGTAGAAGCTGGCGGTGCTTATTTCATTTTGAGCTAAGAGAGCATCTTGTTCAGAACGGAAATAGGAGACCTCAAGATTAGCCCCTGACGGAAACACATTCAGCATTGCTGAAGAAGCTTCGTTGAGGTCAAAATCCATAAAACCATCCTGTTGAGCATCGGTGTCGCAGCTGGTTAAATTGTATAAAAAACCATTAGGAAAAGAGGTGGTGGAAACCTGTAGCTGCACTTCAGAAACTGCAGAACATCCTGCACTATTGAAAATATATGCATAAATTATATTGCCGGAAGCATTGTTATAAGGCGTTGTTAAAACATTGCTTCCAGAATTAGTATCCGCGTCAAAACGCGTGCTGTAAAAGGTTATCTGAACAGCAGGATCAGCTGTTAAATACGGAATGATTTGTTGTAAATTAAAATCTACAAATCCGTCAGGCGTTCCATCTTCATCACAATTAGAAAATGTGATCTGATTGGGGGCTGCAACCTCCGGGAGAATTTCTGCCTCAACCGCTCTTCTTTTTCCGGAAGTACATCCTACAGGTTCTGCGGCCACATAAAAGGTTTGCGAACTTGTTAAATTTGGAGTGAATTGAGTGCCCGTAAATAAAAGATTTCCTCCACTTTGACTATCATACCAGTGCAACTCACCGGCATTTGTAGTCGCATCCAATGTGACAACGCCGGGACCACACCGCGAATCTCCGGTAGCTGAAGTGACAGGAATACGAATTTGAGTAGCTGCTGCAATTTTTAATACAGGATCACCCGGCATTCCGCCATATTCAACAATATATCCTTTTGCCTGAAAAAGCGGATTGGTTTCTCCCGTGGTTCTTAAATCATTCCAAGAACCTTCAATGCCAACTCCAGGAGCGGTGATATGCGCATAGTCTTCTCCACCGTTAGTATTGTTTGGTTCTCCCGGATTCCAATATGCGAAAGTTGTGGTGCTACCGCCGGGGCCACCTCTCCAAAATTCTACACCGCCAGCTAGACCTTCTGGTCCCGTTACCCATTCCCAAACGCCTTCTACAGCTTCATCGGTGCCGCCAATCCAGCCGGCACCTTGAGTTTGTTCTCCGCACAAAACAGCTTCATCTAGTGTTGTAATGGTTGCGAGATAGCCTTGAAGGCCGTAATAGGTTCTGTTTTGTGCTGCTATCCTTGCATCTTGCCAAGTAATAAGATTGGCAGGTACATACTCATAATAATGATCAGATGAGGGGAGGTAATTGGCTTGACCAATACTGATAGAAAACTCTTTTTTTCCGCTCACCGAAGCGTCATCACTTCTAAAGGTTACTGCTTCAACCGCCTCAATAACTTCAGCGTTGGTTATAGTTGAAGAAAAACGAAGTGTAAGTTTTCCGTCTGCTTCATTGAAACTTTGGGTGATATTAGGGTTGAGGTTGGGAAACTCTAAAAAATCGTTTCCTTGCTCATAGCCCGAAGAAATTTGAATGTAAAGCGCATCGATCACCGTTCCTGCGGGATTATTAAGCTCAAAATCAGTAGCAATAGGAATTGAAGTCAACGGACAATACACTTGATCTCCCGCAGCGGTGAGTTCAGGAGCTTGCCCGTAGATAGAAGTGTATGCAAAAAAAAGACTTAGTAAGAGGTATTTATAATTCATACACTAATTTTCATTGTCGGTTGCTTGATAGGCTCCGGAATCTATGTGTTCTTCTCGGGCAATGCCTAAAAGGTCTGTGGGTACCTGAATTGCACCGCTTTCATTTCCCAAAGCCCTAGCGGCAGAAGGAGCGATGATTTTATAATTGTTTAGAGAAGTATTTTCAAAATTAGGGTCTTCATTTAAAAGTATATCGGTGTACAAAGTTTCGTTAGCAAACTGATATAAAGGGTTAGCAGTAAAATCATTAAAAGGATCTTCAAATCGCACTAAGCTATTTGAAAAATTATACTGAAATGTTGCTGCATCCACTGCTTCGAGTCCTATTTCTCTTGTTGCGTTTCCGTAGATGATACAATTGGTAAATTGGGCTTTAGTAAGATCAGCGATCAACAGTTCGTCTTCGGTTTCTAAAAAATTCGCCAATTGTACCGAAGGCGTATTTCTAAAACTTCGATTCCAATAATTAGCAAATGTACTGTGTACAAACTCGTAACTTCCACCTTGTCGAGCCCAAAAATTAGAAATTCCGGAATTTCCTATCACGAGATTTTCTCCTAATATAGAAGCGTTTACACCGTAAAGCCCTACCGAAGCCGTGTTATAAATCTGAACATTTTTGAAGTAGTGGTCAGGGGTGTTGGTGTTAGAATGTCCCTCAGCCAAAATGCCAATCGCATTGTTTTTAATTGTAACGTGCTGCATACGTGCAGTGCTTCCCGGGGTGAACCACAGCGTGCCCCATTGCCCGGGAACAGCACTAAATTCAGGCTCCAGCCGATCTCCTTCCAGAATGATCTCACCTTCTAAACGATAAGGATCTTGGCTTAAACTTCCGTTGGCTTCCAGCCTGGCGCCGTTACTCAGTATGATCCCGCTATTTTCGTGAAAATGAATACGCGCTCCTGCTTCAATACGTAAGGTTTGTTCGCCTGCAACACCGGCATAGCCATAGATCACATAAGGTTTTTGATTCGTCCAAACAAGTTGATCTTCTTCTAAAATAAAACCTTCAATGGTTATCGGGTTGCCATCTTCATCGGTGCCTAAAGTCAAGGTTTCTTTGATTCCTTGAGCATTCCGTTCAGGATATAAAAAAATAGCGTCTTGAATAAGGGTGACCAATGCTACCTGCTGCTCGTAAACTCCAGAATCAAAAAGGATTTGATCTGTATATAAAAACTGATTTTCATCTTGCTGTGAAGCGTCAACTGTGGTTTCCATGAAAACATAGATACTGTCTTTAGCAGGCAGTTCTACATTTTCAAAAGTTTTTCCCGGAATTCCATCTATATTGAGCCGGTATTGCGAATTTTCGCCTTGCGCGAGTCGTACTTGAGGAATGCTAATGAGTTCGTTAGATCGGTTGTAAACTTTAAAACTATAGGTGCTGCTACCAATGTTTGAAAAAACCGTGTCTAAAAAAATAGTATCTCTTGAGAATTCTAAGTTCCCCGTGCTTCGGCTGGGTTCGAAATCTGTTCTGCACGAATGAAGCAGGAGCAGCCCGAAACCGACAAGAGCACTTAAAAGACTACATTTTAGCAGGTTTTTCAAAGTAGTTATTTCTTAATCAAACGAATTTCAAACAGCTTGTCCCAGTGTTTACCGGTAACATAAAGTTGCTTTGTCGCTGCGTTGTATGCAATACCATTTAGCACTTCATTATCGGCATCGGTAATGGAGCTGATTTCCTTTTTTAGCGGACGTAGATCTACCACACCCTCGATCGCTCCTGTTGTTGGGTTAATTATCGAAATGCTATCAAACTGATAACTGTTAGCGTAGATTTTACCATCTACCCACTCCAGTTCGTTGTATTTAGAGCGTAGTTTTTTAGAATCTACAACTTGAATATACTCCTGTTCGGCAAAAGTTTCCGGGTCAAGCAGCCATATTTTTTCGGTGCCGTCAGATTTATAGATCACCTGACCGTCATTACACAATCCCCAACCTTCTTTGCTTTTTCCGTAATTAAAGGTGTCGGTTTTTTCAAAACTATTCAAGTCATACACAAAACCTACATTCTCACGCCAAGTCAATTGAACAAGTTGGTTGTTGATCACCGTTAAGCCTTCGGCGAAATATTTTTTCTCAAGATCTTTGCGCTCCAAGATTTTTCCGGTTTCTAACTCGGTTTTAAGCAGACCAGATTCACCATATTCTCCCACGCTTTCATATAATATATTATCGTGAAATTCTAAACCTTGCGTGTACGAACTTTTATCGTGTGGGTAGGTATTGACAATCTCATAGGTATATAGCGTAGGAGTTTCAGAAGCTAAAAAGGTAAGTTTAGAATTTAGCGTGGCTTGTTTTCCTTCGGCATAGACCTGCGCGCTCAAATTTTTGGCTCCTAATTTAGTTACGTCAAAAGCGATCTCCAGAGGACTTAAATCTGTTTTGGTTCCTAAGACTGCACCATCCAGTTTATAAATCACAGAATCGATAGGGATTTCTCCTTTTGACTTCAGGCTTATGCTCACTTGATCGCCATTTTTAAGACTGTTTTCGGCCTTATTTAGGGTAAGTTTAAAACTTTTACTTAAATCTTTTCCGTTGCCGCAAGCCAGTAAAGTAAGGCTTAAAATAAAGACAGCGAGAAGGTTATAAATGCGCATGGGATTTTAAATTTTGTGGTCAAGTTAAATCAATAAATTCAGTTTAAAAAACGTTTGGTATACTGTTCTATTGCTGTATATTTGCAGCCGGCAAGTCCTACACAACCAGCTCCTGTCGAATTCCCCCAGGGCGGGAACGCAGCAAGGGTAGATGGTCGTAGCGGTGTGATGTAGGTAGCTTGCCTTTTTTTATGCCCTAATATTACGTATTTTCCCCGCTCTAAATTATTAATATGTCTCAAGTAGTCTTGATCACAGGAGCCTCTTCAGGAATCGGGAAATCTATCGCAGAATTTTTAGTCACCAAAGGTTTTATCGTTTACGGCACAAGCCGAAACCCCAAAAATGAACTCGTAAATGGAGTGCATTTTCTTGCTTTAGATGTAACACAAGGTGAAACGGTTAAAGCTGCCGTAGCTGCAGTGCTCGCCAAGGAGTCGCGCATTGATGTGCTTATCAATAATGCCGGAAAGGGAATTACCGGTCCTTTAGAAGAAATTCCGGAGGAAGAGCTCAAATCTATTTTTGAAACAAATTATTTTGGTCCGTTAAAAGTCATTAAAGCGGTTTTACCTGCAATGCGTGAGCAGCGCAGCGGACTCATCATTAACGTTACGTCTATTGCGGGGTATATGGGATTACCGTATCGTAGCGCATATTCTGCAACTAAAGGCGCATTAGGATTGACCACCGAAGCCTTAAGAATGGAATTAAAAGAGTTTAATATAAAACTCACCAATGTAGCTCCCGGAGATTTTGCGACGAATATTGCTTCCGGGCGCTATCACGCACCTTTAAAGGAAACTTCACCGTATAAAGAAAACTACGGCAAATCACTCGCTTTAATGGACGAGCACGTAGATCACGGTGAGGATCCTCAGAAAATGGGTAAAGCCGTTTATTCAATTATTACCGAAAAAGAACCAAAAGTGCACTATAAAGTAGGTGCTTTTATGCAGAAGATTTCGGTTTTTCTCAAAGGTGTGCTGCCGAGTAAAATCTACGAGCGCTTGCTGCTCAATCACTATAAATTGTAGATTGAAGGTTAATTTAGTGTAAAATCAACACTTAACAGGTTTTAAACGTCTTGTTCTTAAATATTAACGATTATATTGCGTAATTTTGAACAACAAATATTAGATAATCTAAATTCTTCACATGAAATTTTTTATTGATACAGCAAATCTTGATCAGATTAAAGAAGCTCAAGAACTAGGTGTTCTTGACGGGGTAACTACTAATCCATCTTTGATGGCTAAAGAAGGTATTACCGGTAGAGAAAATATTTTAAAACACTATGTTGACATCTGTAACTTAGTTGACGGTGATGTAAGTGCAGAAGTTATTGCTACTGACATTGACGGAATGATCAAAGAAGGTGAAGAGTTAGCAGCACTTCACGAGCAGATCGTAGTTAAAATACCTATGATTAAAGACGGTATTAAAGCTTTAAAATACTTTAGCGATAAAGGAATAAAAACTAACTGTACACTAGTATTTTCGGTAGGGCAGGCGTTGCTTGCTGCTAAAGCTGGAGCTACTTACGTATCACCATTTTTAGGACGTCTAGATGATATCTCAACAGACGGACTTCAATTGATTTCAGATATTCGTTTGGTTTATGATAACTATGCGTTTGAAACACAAATTTTAGCAGCATCTGTACGTCACACCATGCACGTAATTGATTGCGCTAAATTAGGATCAGATGTTATGACCGGACCATTAAGCTCTATTGAAGGTTTACTAAAACACCCTTTAACCGATATTGGTCTAGAGAAATTCTTAGCAGATTATAAGAAGGGAAATAGCTAATCCTTTAGCTTTAAGATAAATTAGAAAAGCCTGCATCACGCAGGCTTTTTTATGGATTTCCTTTAAAGGTTGAAAGACCTTTAAATCGACTGTATCTAATGTTCACTTGCGCGATCCAATACGCATTACTGATTCAATGCTTCTAAAAGTTCTTGCTCAAAGTTAGAGCTGAATATATTAGCGTGCGCGTTGATGATAATCCCATTGCGGTCTACGATAAACGTTTTCAGCAAGCTGTTTAGCGCTAGGTCTTCTGCTAATTCATCAAAAGAATCTTTAAAATAATACTGTTTTGCACTATCAAAATTATAACGAGAAACCGTGTTCTGCCAGTTGTCATAACTGTCATTGACATTTATGGCGAGGTAAGAGTACTCAGGATATTTTTGTTGTAGTGAAGAGGCGAGTTTCTGTGCTCTGATGGCGTGCGATTTTCTGGAAGACGACCAGAAGAAAATAAATGTAGGTTTCGTGATGATACGTTCAAAACTTAAAGTATCATTATCAAAATTTACCAGTTTTTCGTTAGGGATACGCTTACCGGTCTCAATATTTTTATTGGATTCATAAAGCTCTTGTATAATCAACTTATCATCTTTAGAAGCTATGCGCTCCATATACATGTCATACAAGGTTTGTCCACCTTTTTTGTCGTTGCTGTTTGCCAGGTAATCGCGTATAGTTCTGGTGAGTAGAAAGCTTTCAACAGAGTCGTTTTCGATTTGGGAATCAATCAATCGCAACTTGTGCAAATTATGTGTAAAGGATAACGGGTCGTAGGCTTCTTGTTTATAATAGTCTTTAAAGGCTGCTTGATTGAAATAATTGATCAGAAAACGCTGATAACTATAAAGCTCTAACAGACTCGCGTCATTAAAATCTGCATCCTTTCGATAATCGAAAAACGACTGCGGAAGACTTTCTAAAAAGGCTACCCGGTCAACACCAAAATGCGACATTGGGTAAACTTCTTTACGCGCGTAAAAATCGTAATTCACTACGGTTTCGGCTATTTTTTCAAAATAGGCGTCTGCTTCATTTTTCTTTAAAAAGTCTTGTAGAATCTTCTCACGCTCTGCCTTGAGTAAGGCGATGCTTTTGCTAAAGGTTTCCGGGTCTTGCTGATAAATCTCATCCTGAAGCATGAGCTCATTCTCGTGTTCGTTAAGCAAGAAAAGTTCGACTAGTAAGTTGTTGCGAGGAGCACCAAAACCCGAAAAGGTCAAGGTTTCGTCAAACTCGTAGGTGTTCACCCGTAACATTAAACTATCGTTGGGCTCGATAAATATTATTTGCCCTTCATTATGAAATATTTGATAGAGTCCCTCTTGTGCATTTTCAATCTTGTATAAAAAACGGTTGTTTTGATCTAACTTAATGCTGTCAATAAGCCTGTCGTTCTTGCGCAGAAGCACAAAATTAGAAGTGGGATTTACAATTTCTCCTCCCAGATACGTTCCGGATTTTGCTTTATGCGTTTGCTCAGAGCAACCTAGTAACGATAGGGATAGAAAGGTGGCTAAAAGTAGCTTAACGCTCATAAAAGATTGAGATAGAGGTAATGCAATAGGTTAATTTTTAAAAATTGCTCAAATGTATAAGGGGCGATTAATCTAGGCTGTTAATTGCACGTTAAATCACAATATTAAAAAGTTAATGTTTCTTGTTTTACGGTAATAGCTGTACTTTTGCAAATCACAATAAAATCAGGCTTTAAGCATATGTTATCAGTATCAAATTTATCTGTACAGTTTGGAAAACGCGTATTGTTTGACGAAGTAAATGTCTCGTTCACTCAAGGCAATTGCTATGGAATTATAGGAGCAAATGGTGCAGGAAAATCTACATTTCTAAAAATTATTTCGGGCAA
Organism: Leeuwenhoekiella palythoae; assembly: GCF_020310025.1. GTDB lineage: Bacteria > Bacteroidota > Bacteroidia > Flavobacteriales > Flavobacteriaceae > Leeuwenhoekiella > Leeuwenhoekiella palythoae. Next base: position 426,265 of record NZ_CP084318.1, on the reverse strand, counting down.
AGAAGATCCTACAAGTGGTCACGTGCACTTGGAGCCGGGCAAAAGAATGTCGGTTTTAGAGCAAGATCACTATGCTTACGATGAGCATACTGTTTTAGAAACGGTTTTGATGGGGAACAAGCCCTTATTTAAGATCAAGACAGAAATTGATGCGCTGTATGCTGATTATTCAGACGAAAATGCTGAGCGTATCGGGGAACTTCAGGTCGAGTTTGAAGAGATGAACGGGTGGAATGCAGACAGTGATGCTGCGGCTTTATTGTCAAACCTTGGGATCACCGAAGATTTGCATTACAGTCTGGTAAAGGATCTTGACGGTAAGCAAAAGGTACGTGTGCTTTTGGCTCAGGCACTTTTTGGAAATCCAGATGTGTTGATAATGGATGAGCCTACTAACGACCTTGATTATGAAACGATCAACTGGTTAGAGAATTTCTTGGCGAATTACGACAACTGCGTCATTGTAGTATCTCACGACCGTCACTTTTTAGATGCGGTATGTACACATATATCTGATATAGATTTTGGAAAGATTTCGCATTTCAGCGGAAATTATACTTTCTGGTATGAGTCTTCTCAATTGGCTGCTCGTCAACGCGCGCAACAAAACAAGAAGGCTGAAGAAAAGAAAAAGGAGCTTGAAGAGTTTATTCGTCGTTTTAGTGCAAACGTAGCAAAGAGTAAGCAGGCAACGTCCCGTAAAAAGATGATTGATAAGCTTAATGTAAATGAGATCAAGCCATCTAGCCGAAGATATCCCGCAATTATTTTTGAGCGTGAGCGCGAAGCAGGAGATCAGATTTTAAATGTGGAGAAACTAGCATCTTCTATTGATGGAGAAGTTTTGTTTAAAAACGTGAATCTCAACCTAGCTAAGGGTGACAAAGTTGTAGTATATTCTAAAGACAGTAGAGCAACCACTGCATTTTATGAGATCCTGAATGGTAAGCAAAATGCGCTAGAAGGAAAGTATGAGTGGGGGGTGACGACGAATCAGTCTTATCTTCCTGTAGATAATCAAGAATTCTTTGATAACGAATTGACCTTAGTAGACTGGCTGCGTCAATATGCTAAAACCGAACAGGAGCGTGAAGAAGTTTATTTGAGAGGTTTCTTAGGGAAAATGATCTTTTCGGGAGAAGAAGCGCTCAAAACTTCAAACGTGTTGTCAGGGGGTGAAAAAGTACGTTGTATGTTAAGCAGAATGATGATGCAGCGCGCAAACGTATTGATGTTTGATGAACCTACTAACCACTTGGATCTTGAATCGATCACGGCGATCAATAACAGTCTGAAGAATTTTAAAGGGACTATTTTGTTGACTACGAGTGATCACGAGTTCGCGCAAACAGTAGGTAATCGTATTGTTGAATTAACTCCAAAAGGTGCAATAGATCGTTATCTTACATTTGATGAGTATATGAATGACCCAAAGATAAAAGAGCAACGCGAGCAGATGTACGCTGTAGAAGCGTAAGCTATCAGCTGAATAAAAACAAAAAAGATCCGTGGTACAGACCACGGATCTTTTTTATTTTAAGAGAACTTTTGTTCTTACTTTTTTATAAAATGTCGCACGAGCGTAAAACCGCAGAAAACTGCAATAAAACCACTCAAGAGTATACGATAGGTGGGCAACTCTTCTCCTTGAGTGAGGGGATACAAGCGCCATAGTGAATAGATAAGTAAAGCGGCATTTAATGCGAGATTAAAAAAAGAGCGCTTCGGCTTTTCTTCTTTTTGAATTAATGGCCGCTCGCCTTTACGCTCAGTGGTTTGCTCTTTCAAGCGGCTTTGCGTAGCCTGCTCTTCTAATTCGGCATCGGTGAACTTAGGTTCTGAAGTGGTTTTTTCGATAATATGTTTAGCTCTTAATAGGTTATCCTTTTCTACAAATAATAATACGCCGCGATCATAGTCACTGCCAAAACCGGCACGTATGGCACTCTCGTGATCGTTGCGAACGACGCTGCTGATACCGGCGTCTTCCAGTTGTGATTTTAGGTGGTTTACATTGATTTCAGAGCCTGTATATACACGCTCATACTTTGAATCTTTAATCATTGTGCTTTATCATATTGACACTTCCAGATGGCGGTGTTGAAGTTTTTTCCCAACGCAAAGCCGTAGTAGATCACCACAGCGGCGATAGATTTAAACATAAAAAAGAAAACCATCGCATCTTGACTTAAGCTTTGTTCCGGCGCAAACAGGCCATCAGGTACTAGTACCGTAGCTAAAATACTCGAAATCATAATGGTAAAAACTAGTGTCTCAAAAGTTTTAAAAGGCCACATTAGCAGTTTGCGTAACGGGTGCAGGTCATTGCCCCATTTATGAATAAGATAATAATAACCATTACCCATTGGTGCAAATAAAAGAGGATCGTCTGTTTTGCTTAAGACAAACATTTTTGACGGAGCCATTATTTTAAAGTTAGAAAGGCTAGTTTCATGTGCTTCTTCCAGATGTTTGATTTCATCAAGAGCTTCTTGAGGATAGGTTCCTTTAAAAAAATGCGTGTCTAAAAACCTTAGCCTGTAATCCACGCAAATTCTTTTAATGCTTTTTTCGTGAAATATGCGTTCTGTATCAAGCTTGTCAAAAATAAAAGCAGTTGCCGAAGCATCACCGTTTTGTTGCTTGAGCTTGTCTAAAATACGCGCATTGTTAGCGGGTGTGTTCTTAAGAAATTGATTAACCCAGTTTATGATTTTTGATTCTCCGGCATTGGTGTTTAGACGTTGTTCACGAAGCAATTTTTCGTGAATGTTGGTTCTTTTTAACAGCATCATTCTTCTTTTTAAGTCTTAAAGTTAACTATTTGAAGACTAAAGCACAACACGCCAAATGCTAAAAAATCTAGCGCAATTCAGCGTTTAAGCTTTTCTCAAAGCGCTGCTGCAACTTGTTCATGATTTTATCAATTTCTTTATCGGTTAGGGTTTTGTGTTCATCCTGAAGCGTAAAACTCACAGCATAACTCTTTTTCCCTTCCGGAAGGTTTTTACCCTCGTACACATCAAACAAGGCTACATTTTGCAGTAATTTTTTCTCTACCATAAAAGCTTCCTGATAAATCTGATCAAAGGTCACATCCTGATCTAAAAGCAACGCAAAATCACGTCGTACCGCAGGATTTTTAGGAATTGGCACAAATTTGATCGAATTCTGTTGAACCAGATCTAAAATGGTGTCCCAATTAAAATCAGCGAATAAAACTTCTTGCTCAATATCAAAATGCTTACGAATAGCTTTAGAAACCAAGCCAAAAGAAACCACTTGCTTTTTCTGCACAGTGTACTCTAAACCTTCAGAGAATTGAGTGTCTTTTACCGGTTTTACCTTCCACTGGGCGATACCTAATCTTGAAAGCACAGCTTCAACACTTCCTTTTAAATCAAAGAACGTAGTGTTTTGTTGTTGCTGAAACCAGTTTTCGGCATTTTGCTTTCCGCTTAAAAGCAGGGTTAAATGCTTATATTCTTCACGGCCACCCGGGAAGTTATGATAGCTTTTTCCGAATTCAAAAAGTTTTAAATCCGGTTGTCTGCGGTTGCTGTTAAAAGCCACAACTTCTAATCCGCTAAACAGCAAAGATTGACGCATTACCGAAAGATCAGTACTCAACGGATTCAGCATCGTTACGTTATAATCTTCTTTAAAAGCATCGTTTAAAGAAGCGTACACCGGAGAGGTCAGGGAATTGTTCAGGATTTCGTTAAATCCTAACGAAGCTAATAGTGTACCAGTTACTTGCTGAATTTTATGATCTGCAAAGCGGCTGCTTTTTGAAACCGAAGCATTAAGCTTTGACTTAAATTGAATTTTGTTGTAGCCGTAAACGCGTAAAATTTCTTCAATAACATCTACCTCACGGGTCACATCATTACGGTATGCAGGGATGGTCATCCCAATACCAGATTCTGTAATATTATTGATCTTGATATCTAGAGAAGACAAAATAGACTTTATGGTCTCTTTGGGGATTGCTTCTCCAATGAGTTTTTCAGCACGATCAAAATTGAGCACTACTTGATGATCTTCAATCTTTTTAGGATAGAAATCCACCACGTCACTTGTTACTTCGCCACCGGCACATTCTTGAATTAACAAAACGGCACGTATTAAAGCATATTCTGTAATATTAGGATCAATACCGCGCTCAAATCTAAAAGAGGCATCGGTATTAAGTGCGTGACGCTTAGCCGTTTTACGTATGTTTACAGGGTCAAAATAGGCACTTTCTAAAAATATAGAAGTCGTTTCTTCCGTTACACCGCTATGCTCACCGCCAAAAACACCGGCGATACACATAGGTTTTTCAGCATCGCAAATCATCAGATCTTCCTCGTGCAGTTCACGCTCAATACCATCAAGAGTAGTGAATTTTGTACCTGCAGCTACCGTTTTAACATTGATCTGCTTTCCGGCAATTTTTGCCAAGTCAAAAGCGTGAAGCGGTTGCCCTAGTTCGTGCAACACGTAATTCGTGATATCAACGATATTATTTTTTGGGGTAAGTCCAATCGCTTTAAGCCTGTTTTGAATCCAGGCCGGTGATTCTTTTACGGTTAAACCGCTTAAGGTGATTCCGCAATAGCGCGGTGCTTTTTCATTATTTAAAACCTGCACACTTATTTTTTGGGTGCGGTTATCAATTCTAAACGAACTCGTAGAAGGCGTGATGAATTCAGGATGCACACCAGACTGAATAAGTCCTGCACGTAAATCGCGCGCGGTACCCATATGACTCATCGCATCTGCACGGTTGGGGGTCAAGCCAATTTCAAAAACATAATCATCTTCAACTTCAAAGATTTTAGCAAGCGGAGTCCCCGGTTTTAGATCTTCTTCTAAGATCATAATTCCATCGTGACTTTCACCAAGACCAAGTTCGTCTTCAGCGCAAATCATTCCATTACTTACTTCGCCGCGAATCTTTCCTTTTTTAATTTTCCAAGGCTCACCTTTATCATCATAAAGCGTTGTACCCACGGTTGCTACAGGAACTTTTTGACCGGCGTCAACATTGGGTGCTCCACATACGATTTGTACCGGTTCACCATCACCAAGATCTACAGTGGTAAGTTTTAAACGGTCAGCATTGGGGTGTTTAACGCACGTAAGCACGTGACCAACTACAATACCCTTTAACCCTCCTTTTACACTTTGAAAAGCTTCTATCCCTTCAACCTCAAGACCTAAGTCTGTCAATAAATTACCGGTTTTTTCGGCTTCCCAATCAATATTAATAAACTGTTTTAACCAGTTGTAGCTTATTTGCATTCTTATATTTTTGAAAGGGCAAATATACTATTTACCCTGCTTTTTTACTCAAATACTTGGGGTTAATCACGACTTTATCTACCGTGTTTATCAACAGGAAAATCTTGAAATGTGTTAGGAAATATAGTTCCAGATATTTTTGAATTTCATGACCTGCGCATAGGTTTTGCGTATGGGTAAATTTTCGGGCTGTGCCAATTGCGGATCTTCTTTAAGCAATGCAGAAGCATAATTGCGTGCGATTTTCATGACTTCGTTATCCTTCACAATATCAGCGATTTTAAGGTTAAGTACCCCGCTTTGTTGCGTGCCCATAATATCGCCGGGACCGCGTAGTTTTAGATCTACTTCGGCGATTTCAAAACCGTCATTGGTTTGCGTCATCGTTTGTAGGCGGGTTTTTGAATCTTCAGAAAGTTTATGACCGGTCATTAAAATACAATAACTCTGGTCTGCACCGCGCCCCACGCGTCCACGTAACTGATGCAGTTGTGACAGCCCAAAACGCTCTGCACTTTCAATGATCATCACCGAAGCATTGGGGACATTTACACCCACTTCGATCACGGTAGTGGCGACCATGATTTGTGTTTCACCGTTTACAAAGCGGTTCATCTCGTAATCTTTGTCTGCGGGTTTCATTTGTCCGTGCACGATCGAAATTTGATAATCAGGCATCGGGAATTCACGTGCGATGCTTTCATAACCATCCATCAGGTCTTTATAATCAAGCGCCTCACTCTCTTGAATAAGTGGATAGACGACATAGATCTGTCGGCCTTTTTTGATCTCATCGCGAATAAAACCAAACACTTTTAAACGGTTGTTATCATAGCGATGCACGGTTTTAATGGCTTTTCTTCCGGGAGGTAACTCATCGATCACCGAAACATCAAGATCACCATAAACACTCATCGCCAACGTACGCGGAATGGGGGTTGCTGTCATTATCAAAATATGCGGCGGCAGTTCATTTTTGTGCCAAAGCTTGCTGCGCTGCGCTACACCAAAGCGGTGTTGCTCATCAATAACAGCAAGTCCCAGATTTTTAAATTTTACTTTATCTTCAAGCAGCGCGTGTGTTCCTATTAAAATATTTAGGCTGCCATCTTCAAGACTTTGATGAATTTCTCGTCGTTCTTTGGTCTTTGACGAACCAGTGAGCAGCGCGATTTTAATATTTAGTTTTTCGCACAATTCACTGATTCCCTGAAAATGCTGAATGGCCAAAATCTCGGTTGGAGCCATAAGGCAGGCCTGAAAATTGTTGTCAAGCGCGATCAGCATTGTCATCAGGGCAACGATGGTTTTGCCGCTTCCCACATCTCCCTGAAGCAGGCGATTCATCTGTGCAGGTTTTCCCAGATCGTTACGAATTTCTTTCACAACTCGTTTTTGAGCGCCGGTGAGTTCAAAAGGTAAATGTTTATTATAAAAAGTGGTAAAATAGTCTCCGATTTCCTCAAAAGCATAGCCTTTAATTTTTTGTTTATGCAGTTGGTTTTTTACTAAAAGCTGCAACTGAATAAAAAAAAGTTCTTCAAATTTCAGCCGAAATTGCGCCTTTGCCAGTTTTTCTTGCTGCTGCGGAAAGTGAATATTAAGATAGGCTTCCCGACGCGAAATCAACTTCAATGTATTTCTAATGGATTCAGAAAGAGATTCTTCAATACTCTTATGCACTTCTTGAAAAAGCGTTTGCATCAAGCCATTCATCACACGATTGGTAATGCCCTTGTTGCTTAGTTTTTCGGTTGAAGGGTACACCGGTTGCATCGCAATGCGCAAGCCTTTTTTGTGTTCTTCAAGCAATTCTAGATCGGGATGTGCGATCGAGTAGGAGCTGCCAAAACGTTGCACTTTTCCAAAGGCGACATAGGGCACGTTTATTTTTAGGCTTTCTCGTATCCATTTTAACCCCTTGAACCACACCAGTTCCATAGCGCCGGTTTGATCGATAAAGGTTGCGACCAAGCGTTTTGATCTTCCTTCTCCCACCGTTTTAATATGTGTGACTTTACCAATGATCTGTACATCGGCGCTGGTAGGTTGCAACTGACTAACCGTGTAATATTGCGTTTTGTCAATATAACGATTAGGAAAAAGATTGAGCAAATCCTGATACGTATGAATTCCCAATTCTGAGCGCAACAAATTAGCCCGGTTGGGGCCAACGCCTTTTAGGTAATCTATAGGAATCTGAAGTTTACTACTCATGAATTAGATAAGCGCTTGTAGATTTTTTTCCGATGAAAACTAAAGTGATACCTGCTACGAGCGCTACAAATAATCTGATGCTGTTTACTATTTTGATAAGCACAGCCCTAGCTTCATCTGCGGACTGCATTTCATGTAAAGCACTCAAAAATTGAGTGCAGAATACCAGTAGTACTCCAGAAGCAATGATAAAGAAAAGCACTGTTGCGATTTCTAATTTTTTCTGAATTAAGAGTTTTAATCCGTTTCCTAAAAAAAGTAAAAGGCAAAATATTCCCGAAAAAATGTATAGAACAGAAACTACATAATAGGTGTCGCCAATGTTGATAGCGGTAGTTTTTTCCGCACTAAAACCGGAGGAGCCAAAGAATAGCAATTGAAGCGCGGCAGCTATCACAAGAAGTAGAATTAAAAAAAAAGGTTCGCGTTTTAGCATTGCTACTCATTTTAGTTTGCTCTAAGATCAAACCGTTTGAAAGATAATGTACTCTAAAAAGTTTTCTTTTCAGGCTATTTTCAGCCTAGAATGATCTTGATAAACGAAGATATAAAACCCAATTATTTTATTCTCGTATTCGGTACACTTAAAACAAGCAGGTTTGAATTCAAATCCTTAATTTGGCAGCCTATTCATTAGAGTGATTTTATGAGATTGATTTTTTCGCTTATCACAGCGTTTTTGATAAGCACCACGTACGCCCAACAAACCGAAACGGTTGACTTTGAACGCATATATGCAATGCTTGATTTTGACTTTGCCAAGTCTAGTGTTACCGGTAAAATGGAGATTAAATTTACCATGAAAGCCAATGCAGATTTTGTTTATCTGGATGCTAAAAACATCGCAAAATATGAGGCACTTCTTAATGGTAAGATCGTCCCAACACATACAGATGAAGGTCGCATAATTTTCACCCAAAGTTTTGAGAAGGGTAAAACCTATAATTTGATGCTTAATTATACGGCGCAACCTAATAAGGCGCTGTACTTCGTGAATAATGGCGGTTTTCAGCAAATCTGGACACAAGGTCAGGGGAAATATACTTCTAATTGGTTGCCGAGTATTGACGATATGAACGATAAGATCGAGTTTGACCTTTCTATTGTAGCGTATCCGGGGCAAGAGGTGATTGCTAATGGTGTTTTAAAGGAAAAAGAAGAAGTTGATGATAAATTCATCTGGCATTATGAAATGTCAGAACCTATGTCTAGCTATCTGGTAGCGGTTGTTCTAGGCGATTACCGCAAACAAAGCCGTAGATCTGATTCTGGTGTGCCCATTGATTTGTACTATTACCCTGAAGATTCACTTAAAGTGATGACCACCTACAAATATTCTGATGATATTTTTGATTTTTTAGAGGAAGAAATTGGAGTTCCTTATCCGTGGCCGGTGTATAAGCAGGTGCCCGTAAAGGACTTTCTCTATGCCGGAATGGAAAACACTACCGCAACCATTTTTAGTGATGCCTATATGGTAGATCGCAGCGGTTTTACAGATCGTAATTATGTGAATGTAAATGCGCACGAACTCGCGCATCAATGGTTTGGAGATTATGTGACCGAAACTTCAGGAACACATCACTGGCTGCAAGAAGGTTTTGCAACCTATTACGCATTGTTAGCCGAAGCTGAAGTTTTAGGAGATGAAGTATATGCGTGGAAACTGTTTCAGTCTGCAATGCAACTAAAAGCAATGACTGATAAAGGAAACGGCGAAAGCCTGCTCAACCCTAAAGCGAGTTCGCTTACGTTTTACGAAAAAGGTGCCTGGGCACTGCATATGTTGCGTAAACAAATAGGAGACGAGGCATTTAAAACTGCTGTGAAAAATTACCTTAATACGCATAAATTCAGCAATGTAGAAACCGAAGATTTTCTAGCGGAAGCGCGTGCAGCAAGCGGTCAGGATTTGCAAGAATTTGAACAAAACTGGTTGCAAGCAGCCGACTTTAGATATGAGGAAGCGATCGCGACCTTACAAGATTTCCAGGTGATTCAGCGCTATAAGCGCACGGTAGATTTACGCAAGCTTTCTTATGGGCAAAAATCACAGAAACTTTTTGACCTACTGGCATTGCCTGATAAATACTCGGGTCCTGAGGCTATTTACCAACTAGCAGATGTTTCGCCAGCTGCTGCCGGTCGTATTTATGAACGCGCATTTTACACTAATAATCCATGGGTACGACAAGCCATTGCGCAAACGGTGACTAAGGTTCCCGCTGCTATGAAAACCAATTATGAGCGTTTATTGAATGACGATTCTTATATTACGAGAGAGCTTGCTTTTATGAACTTATGGACGTCCTTTCCTTCAGAAAGACATAAGTATTTAGATAAGATGAAGGGGGTTCAAGGGTTTTCTAATCACAATGTGGAGATCTTGTGGTTGGCTTTGGCGATTTCTACTCTAGATTATGAGGAAGCCTACATTAGAGATCATTTTTTCCGATTAACACGTTATACGGGTAATAGATACTCTTTTGAAACTCGCGAGCAAGCCTTTACTAAGCTGTATCAATTGCAGTTGTTTGAACCCAAGAGTTTAAAAAATCTTGTGGAAGCTTGTTTTCATCACAATTGGCGGTTTGCACAAACCTGTCGTCAAATTCTTGATGAGGTAGTGAAAAATGCAGATTATCGCAGAGAGTTGAAAAAGCTTGATATTTCTGATGAAAAAGAAAAACAACTTTTAGCCGAAAAATTAACCTGATGCGCGCATTAGTTATTTCAGGAGGAGGAAGTAAAGGCGCATACGCCGGCGGTGTGGCTCAACATTTGATTGAAGAGCAGGGACACAAATATGATTTGTTCTTAGGCACTTCAACCGGTAGTTTGCTAATCTCTCAACTTGCAAATAACAATATCAAGCGTGCGTATGAAGTATATACGCAGGTTAATCAAAACACGATTTTTAATGTCAATCCGTTTAATATTAAAAAGCGTGGTGATCGGGAGTATGTCTCCATTAACTATTGGAATACGGTCTGGCAATTCATCAGACGGAAGCGTACGTTTGGGGAGAGCAAAAACCTGCTGAAAAACATCAAGAAAAACCTCTCTAAAGCCGAGTTTGAACAGATAAAAAAACAGACTGCAGATGTGGTCGTGACCGTTTCAAATCTCACCAAAAATACTGTGGAATATAAATCGATTCGCAATTGGAATTACGAAGATTTTTGCGAGTGGATCTGGATCAGCTGTAACTACATTCCGTTTATGAGTTTGGTGAAAAAGAATGGCTTTGAGTATGCTGATGGTGGTTTTGGGTGTATAGTGCCTATTCGTGAGGCTATACGCCGCGGAGCGACCGAGGTGGATGCGATTATTCTGGAGTCAGAAAATATGGAGTACAACAAGGTCTTGGGCAACAATCCCTTTTCATTGATGGTCAATCTTTTTGGCTTTTTGATGGATCAGGTAGAATACCACGATGTGATCGTAGGTAAGTTAGCTGCAATTAACAAAGACGTACCGTTGAATCTGTATTATACCCCGTCAAAACTAACGGAAAACAGTTTGATCTTTAATAAAAAGCTGATGACCAATTGGTGGCAGCAAGGTTGGGATTACGCAGCCGCAAAAGCCAAACAGGCTCAGGAGAATAAACTTCGCGAATTGCCCGAAACAGAATAGCTTCTGTTATAAAGCTCTAGTTTACAGTAATTGTTTTAGTGATAAATTCTGTTTCTGAAGACTTGAATTTTAAAGTATAGCTTCCTTCGGTTTCCGCTTTAAAAGTATAAGTTGCTGTACGCGTTGGGATATCCATCGTACACATACTGCAGGTGTCATAAATAGCTTCAACCTCAATTGTAATTACGTTGCCGTCTTCAGTTTCTGTAAAAGCATTAAACTGGCCACAGCCATTATTCACCGGGAACGAAACGCTTAGCTCAAGTTCATCGCCTACCGCAACTGCAGAGTCCCCTGTTACTTCAGAAACATAGGCAGTATTAGTTTCGGTGCAGCTTTCTTCATCGGTTGCTTTTGAGGAAGCGTCACAACCAGAAATAAATAAAAGTGCTGCGAGTAATAAAGTACAGAAGAGTTTCATAGGCTTCGTTTCTTTTCAGATACCGAAGCTAAACAAAGGTTGCGTGGTGCGTATCTCTATTTTGATTTAATTAACGCATTTAATTACATCGTCCAATCCTTCTTCATCTTCGCTCAAAACCACTAGCGTATCGCCGGCATTAATCACTGTTGAACCTTTTGGAGTCAGGAATTTATCATTGCGTTTAATCATAGCAATGATCGCATTTTTAGGAAAGCCCAAGTCAATGATCTTAGTGTCAGCCGCTTTACAGTGCGGTGAGATCTTGATTTCCCGCATCGCTGTTTTTGGAATTTCAGAAATAAGATGATTCATATTACGCTGTGCTTTGCTTTCTTCGGGCAAGCCTACTTTAAGCCATTTTGCCACCAACGAAAGCGTAGTTCCTTGAATAAGCACCGAAGTCAGTGAGATAAAAAACACAATATTAAAAATCATATTGGCCTTGTCAATTCCGGCGAGAAGGGGATACGTCGCAAATACAATGGGCACAGCCCCGCGCAATCCCACCCAGGAAATATAAAATCTGCGGCGCATTTTCATCTTAAAAAATGCTAGACTGATGAAAACCCCAACAGGTCGCGCGACGAAAATAAGGAATAGCGAGATCATTAGACCAATCCCGATATAAGGAATCACTTGCGTAGGAAAGACGAGCAGCCCTAATGTCAGGAACAATACGATCTGCATCAACCAAGCCAATCCATCAAACATTTTTAAAATGGTTTGTTTATGAATTAAATCTTGGTTGCCTAGATAAACCGCGCAAATATAAATAGCAAGGAAACCGTTACCTCCAATAAATTCAGTTGCTGAAAAGGTAATAAACATTAAAGCGATTACCAAAACAGGATAAAGTCCTTCAAAACCTAATTCGATCTTATTGATGATGAGTTTACTGAATTTCCCAAATAGAAAACCGGCAATTCCACCAATGACCATTTGCTTTAAAAGCATAGGTATAACAGAAATCAAACCTTGATCTTGATTGATCACTAAGGTCAAAAACGCGATGGTCAATACATATGCCATCGGGTCATTACTACCGCTTTCAAGCTCAAGGGTTGGGCGTAAATTGGTTTTTAGCGCTAGACTTTTTGATCGCAAAATGGAAAATACCGCAGCAGCATCAGTAGACGAAACGATAGAGCCGAGGAGCATACTCTCATAAATCGTAAAATCTGTAACATAATACACAAAGCAGCCTAAGGACACTGCCGTTAATAGTACGCCGGCTGTAGATAATGCCAGGCCTTCCCGTAAAATAGGTTTCACCGAAGACCATTGCGTGTCTAATCCCCCCGAAAATAAAATGAAATTAAGGGAGACAATACCTATAAACTGTGCTATTTGCGGATTGTCAAACTGAATGCCTCCAATTCCATCAGAGCCCGCGATCATCCCGATTCCTAAAAATAAAATCAGCGTAGGAACCCCAAATTTATACGAGGTTTTACCAACTATAATACTTATTAGGAGTAAAACAGAGCCAATGAAGACAATATTTTCGATGGTTAAATTCATAGGGTATCAGTTTTGGAGATGCGTTTGTTAGCAGGCTAATTTAAGCGGAAGTCATTATTCTATACGTTTTCCTTCGGTGGTAAAGGAGAGGCCTTGAGTTCCTCGGGTTGAGATCATTATTCCTTCAAAAAGGGGATCAGTAACTGAAGCATCATCGAGCCAATTAAAAATAAAGTTTCCTCCGGTACCTCCGGTTTTATCGCCTTCTTCAATTATGATTTCTACAGTTTCCAAAGGTTTTAAAACAATAGGGAAATCAAAATAGGTGTGAATGAGTTTTCCGGTGGTATCATAATAAGCACCTTTGGTCAAATACACAGCCGCGGTCTCGCTTGTATTTCTCAAACTCACGGTTACCGTTAAATCGTGCGTGAGGTGTTCTGAGGTACTATAAATTTCAGAATAAATGCCCAGATAGGTTTTTGCGGGTTTTAGGCTGTCTTGATTAGTAATAGTAGCACGACGTTTTTCCCAATTTATGGGATTGATTGAGCTGCTTTCTTTTTTTTGCTCATCACATCCCACGAGCAAGAAAACAATGGTAATTAGGGAAAGAAGGTAGCGCATAGCATAGTTTTTTAACCGAACAACTCTTGAACTTCAGCCTTAAGATAGTCTAAAGCAAGCGAAGAAGGATTCTGTGACTCGTCAAAATTTGTTAAAATATACTCCCGAATATCTTGAGCATTCTGGAGCTGCGTATCTACAAGTGTTTTTCTCAGTTGTTGGATCAAGGTATTTTTAGCCGATTTAATTGCGGCCCAACATTCGTTAGAAACATAAACCTGCTGCGTTAGATTATGTTCAAATTCTTGCTCAATTGTCGCTGCAAGCAAATCTACATACGCCTTTTTATCCTCGCCGGTCGGTTTTACTCTGATAAGTAATTGCAAAGGTGAAATACGCTCTAAAAATAAGGTGAGCCGCTCATAAGCTTGTAGTCTTATGGGTAAGGCTTCGGTTTGAGCTTCCTTATGCAAAATAAAGCGCCTTCTGTTTTCTTCGTTCTTTAAAAATCCATCAAAAAAGTAATAGGCGAGTAAGCCTACCACCACCGCCGGAAGCACCGGTATCAAAATGTCTAAAATATCATTCATAATTAATAGCGTACGTCTTCAAATTGTTTTTGGCCACTTTTTTCAGATTTCACGGTTTCTCTATCGTAATGCCCGCCTAAATACTGGCAGTTTAATAAAGAAGACATACCTTCAAAAGGGACTTCAACTTTATGATAGGTAAAACAAGCCGCCAGCGTCTGACTCAAGTTTTTATCGCCTAAAGTTAAGTCAACATCTTCAGTTGTCAACTGGCACGGGTGTTCATAACCACAAGCGTGAGTGATCTCAAGTAATTCTTTTCTAAAGTTTTTAAAGTAGAAGTTAGTCCGTACTGCTTTATCTTCGATATTGATTCCTGATTGCAACCACTTATTTTGTGTAGCAACGCCACTAGGGCAGGTATTGTTGTGACATGCTTTCGCCTGAATACAACCTATAGAAAGCATAGCTTCACGAGCCACATTGATCACATCGGCACCCATCGCAAAAGCCATTGCGCCTTTTGCCGGAAGTCCTAATTTTCCACTTCCTATAAAAACAATACGGTCTGTAAGATGGTGTTTTTTAAAGATCTTATACAGATCACTAAACGCATACACCCACGGAAGCGAAACGTGATCGGCAAAACTTGGAGGAGCCGCACCGGTACCGCCCTCGCCACCGTCAACCTGAATAAAATCTGGACCTTTATTGGTTTTTACCATCAGCTGAGCCAGCTTTTCCCAATCTTGAAGTTTTCCTATTGCAGCTTTAATTCCGACAGGAAGACCGGTCGCTTCAGCAATTTGTTCTACAAATTCGATCAAGCCTTCTACACCATCAAAAGCCGTGTGAGTGGCAGGGGAGATCACATCTTTGCCCATAGGCACGTGGCGTATTTCAGAAATTTCCTGAGTGATCTTAGAGGCCGGAAGTACGCCTCCTTTTCCGGGTTTTGCGCCTTGCGAAAGCTTTACTTCAATAGCTTTGATCTCAGGGTTAGCTTCAACAAGAGCAACCATTTTTTCCATGGAAAAATTTCCGTGCTCATCACGAACGCCAAAGTACCCTGTACCTATTTGATAAACGATGTCTGCACCTTTTTTGTGATATGGAGAAAGACCTCCCTCACCGCAGTTATGGTAAGCGTGTGCCAGTTTACACCCGCGATTAAGCGACTCGATTGCTCTGGCGGAAAGTGAACCAAAACTCATTGCAGAAACATTGATCGCCGAAGCCGGGCGATAAGGCTTGCGTCGCTTGTTATAGGCTCCCATCACTTTTGCACAAGGAAGAAAATACGGATTCTTAGCATTGGGATGCTCCGGTGGAACTTTAAAGCCCATCATCGCATTGTTGATGAAAATATAGTTGGCTTCATAAATGTTTTGGTCGGTACCAAAACCTTCATAGTTGTTTTGGTTTTTTGCCGAAGCATAGATCCAGCCGCGTTCGATACGGTTAAACGGAAGTTCTTCGCGGTTGTTGGCCACGATATACTGTCGCAATTCCGGACCTATACTTTCTAGCATATAGCGTATGTGGCCCACGATTGGGAAGTTGTGCGTTATAATGTGTTTTTTATTGAAAAAAACATCGCGAATGCCTATGATCACTAAAACGATGAGTATCCAAGCCCACCACGGAATCAGCGCTAAAAAAGTAAAAAAATCGTTCATATCGGGTATCAAAATTCAGGGTTCAAACTTACTATTTCGGCGAGTATCTAAACCCCGAAATACGTAGAATTTAAGAATTTTTAACCCAAAAGCATTATTTGCCTACATGTTTCAAATAGAAGACATAATCTTCGTGTGCAACGTTGCGGCCCAGTTCTAGACCGGCGTTATTATCGGCTTGTATGTGATAGCCACCCATGACTCGAGAAATTCCAGCCATTTCTCCTGCTTTAGTAAAAGTTGGAAATTTAAGTGTTATTGTATCGCCTAAATGTTTAGGTTCGGTAAGCGCTCCGGCAACAAGTGTGGCTTCAGCACCAAAAGTATCACTTCCGGTCCATAGTTTTAAAGCTTCAGCACAACCACCACTTATAGTACTATGACCAGAAGTATAACTGGGAAAGGGCGGACACAAAAAGTTGTCCGGAGAGTAAGGGCGCCACTGGCTACCATCCATTTCTATCATTCCAATGCCTTTTCCGCCCCAGGCGGTGATTGTTTTTCCGCTGTAATATTCGTGCACTAAAGCATAGGGACGGGCAAAATCATAGAACATTTTAGAGTCCCAAGAGGCGATGAATGCATCCATTGCTACCATCTGATTATAAAAGTACATTTTGATATCTTGGTCAAGGGTGTGCTGATCACGGCGTGATACAAACTGAGCAAAATTGAGCCAGTGTCCGGCTTGCTGCACAGATTTTGGTCCATCACGCATAAATTCAACGAGTGCTTTGTCTGCATCGCTTAAATTGGCCTGAAGCGTTACAACCTCATCTACTTGAGTTTTTAATTCCTCAGAACCGATAAGCGGAGGAGGTCCGGGTCTGAACTGATCACCAGATTTTAAACCAATGGGTTTTACTTTGTCCCAATACGGAGTTAAGCATCCGGGTGCATATTTTTTACCGTTATTATCGGTAAAATATTTAGGTTGCCAGCGGTTGGGATCTACCATAATCGTATCTGAATTTACCGGCTTATAGCCAGTGTAATCAAAATAGGTAATTCCGTCTGAGCCGGTTTCTTCACCGTATTGATTGGCACCATCGCCGGTACGGGCTTCAATCACTGCCCTTGCTGCTAGATTTCCAATACCTACGGGAGTTGATGCGTCTGTACTTTCATCTTTGGGATCTAGGCCTAGCGTGTTCATAAACTCAGCGAACATCGGTTGGTCTTTAGGGTAGTATTCGCACATTGCGCGATAGGCAGCATAACTGATAGCGATCTCTTTGTTGCGAAGATTGTGTTCTTTCGCAGGCGTGCGATCAACATCTTGAAGGTAAACTGGTGTAGCCGCCGCATCATATCTCGACCACGCGTCAAAGGTTGCTGTAAAAATCAACCCTAAAAAGCGGGAGGTCACGGTGGGTCTGGGGTTAAACCATTCAGTGTCGTGAGCGGTAGCTTCAAGTGCAAGAAAACCCCATTGGTAAGCGATGTTCTCGCTACCTACGGGGTTTTGTATTTGAGTTAATGATAAGGGTTCAGCTTGTTTACATCCTAAGATATTTAAAAACAAAATGCAGAGCAGTAAGGGGACTCTTTTCATAAAAGGTATGCGTGTTACTATTAAGAAGCACTTAGATAATCAACTACCAGCTGTGACATGGTTTTAACACCTAATAGCATTCCGTCGTCATCAATTTGAAAATCTGGCGTATGATGTGGATAAGCTTCGGTATTTCCCGGAGTCATTCCGCCTAAGAAAAAGAAGAATCCCGGTACTTCTTCTTGAAAATAACTGAAGTCTTCTCCACCGGTAGTGGCTTTAACCAGTTTTACATTTTCTGTTCCTGCCACTCCTTGAAGGGTAGGTAGCATTTGCTCAGTAAGTTCGAGGTCGTTATAGGTGATGGCGGTATTGCTTTGGAATTCAATAGTTGCGCTTCCGCCGTAGGCTTTTGCTAATCCTTCGCTCATTTCCGTCATACGTCTCATGATCAACTCGCGCATATCAGGATCAAGCGTGCGTACCGTACCTATAAGTTCTGCACTTTCAGGAATTATATTAAAACGTACACCGGCGGTGATTTTACCAACGGTGATTACGGCAGGTTCTACAAGCAAATTGGACTCTCTACTGATGATCGACTGAAAACCATCAACGACTTTTGATGCAATGTAAATAGGATCAACACCACCCCAAGGTTGCGAGCCGTGCGTTTGTTTTCCTTTGATATTGACCACAAAACGTTCAACGGCAGCCATCGTCCCACCGGGTTTGTACGCAATGGTTCCTACCGGAGTCGCGCTGTTGATGTGCAATCCAAAAATGGCATCCACATCCGGACTTTTTAAAACGCCTTCTTTGATCATCAGCGCAGCACCGCCTTCTTCTCCCGGAGGCGCTCCCTCTTCAGCCGGCTGAAAAATAAACTTTACCGTCCCGTGAATTTTGTCTTTATTTTGAGCTAAAACTTCGGCAGTACCCATAAGGATCGCAACGTGTGTGTCGTGACCACAGGCGTGCATCACACCGGTTTCAGCACCCATGAAAGTTGTGGTTACTTCGCTTTTAAAGGACAAATCGTTACGTTCGGTAACCGGAAGTGCATCCATATCTGCACGAAGCGCAACCACTTTTCCCGGATGGTCACCTTTCAAAATACCTACAACTCCGGTTTTAGCCACTTCAGTTTGAACCTCAATACCTAAGGACTCTAGATGTTTGGCGACTTTAGCGGCAGTTTCAAATTCACGGTTGCTCAATTCAGGATGTTCGTGAATATCGTGACGCCAGTTGATCACTTTAGGCTCAATCGCTTCAGCGGCTGCGATCAAGTCGGGATTTGCAGATTGAGCAAAAGCACTCAACCCTAAAGCGAAGAAAAACAGTGTGTTTAGTTGTTTCATAAGATAGAATTTAGAAGGAAATTAATGCGTAATCCATATTTTGATATTGTATCAATGCGGTCATGGCCGAAAGTGCTAGCTGCGTTTTTCCCCAGCGCTTTTCAACTGAAATATCGCGCGCACCGGCGGTTTGACCACATAATATTACCGGGATCTTTAGTTTGTGTAATGTATTGAGTAATTCAAGATTGGGGTTGTCAACACCAAATTGTTCTTTGTAGAATTTATTTTTTAGCAGACCAAATGCAGCGCTTCCGTGGACTACGAGTACGGGCTGAAGTTTTGATTTTTCTATCCCGGCGTGGGCGTGCATATTTAAAAAGCGTGCTACTGTGTTGAAATATGGGTTAAGCTTAGCGGGATCTTCCGGCGCATTTGCAATATCAAAAACAACTTTGTAGTCGGCTTCTGTATCAACAGCCAAGTCGGGTTGCGGAACAGCAAATGTCTCGCCATACCCGTGAATGAGTGGTCCTTCAACCTTTTTCTGAGCTTCAGCGTAAATAGAAATCAGTAGGGAGAAGAGCCCAAAAACAAAACGTTTTAGTTTCATAAAAAAATCTTAACAAAGAATAAATATATTGAAAAGCTCGGGAAGCTAAAACGAATAGGCTACGAATTGTGGTTATGTGAATTTTCTGGTGAAATGATACTATATTGATAATTTACAGCGCGCATCTTTTCACTTTGAATGGATTTAAAATAAAAAGGACGTGTTCTCGATCTAACGAAAATCACGTCCTTTTCCTCTCCAACATCTATTTTTACGGGCGTCACCAGAGGTGTTATCTTCCCCAGGTTCGCTACCCGGTAGTTTACTCGGTGTATTTAGTGATCAAACGCACCATCAAATCTTTTAAATATTCTACTTCATATTCCCCAACAGTAGGTTCTAGATGGTCGTTACCCACGCCGCTGTCGTTTGTAATAAATACATAAGTCCCGTTAGTGGTAATGCTAAAATTTCGCATCAGGAATTCGGTTTCTTTATTGATGCCACTTGCAACAATAGGAATGATCTTTATTCCTTTTTTTGCAGCTTTTTGAATGGAAGTATGCATATCGTCTTTGATCTGAGATTCGTTATGCGGTGGCGCATCGAGCAGCAGAAATGCGATTCTACTTTTGGCTGAGGTAGACCATTGCAACTGATCAACTCCCGCTTTTAAAGCAGTATGTACAGCTTCTGGAAAATCGCCACCACCTTCGGCTTCTTGGTCGCTTATAAAACTTAGCGTGCTTTCGAGATTTGTGGTAAATGCCGACTCTTTAACCACATAAGCATCACCGGTATCCCGGTAAAAAACCGTGCCTGTTGAAATTTGCAAGTTACCATCGTTGCTTTTTACATTTTGAATAACCTGTTTTAGATCATCTTTTAGAAAGTCCATCTCATCACCCATAGAGCCTGTTGCATCCACAATAAAAGCCAGGTCAACTTTAGATTGCACCGGCACACTTGCGTTCAGTTTAATGGTATTTACACCCTGAGCAAAAGCGTGTACCGAAGCAGTTATAGGAGTATTGTTTATGTAAAAGCTGTACGTCGAAGCATCAGCTGTTTTCTGCGTGTTATTTTTAAGATCGATCCATAATTCTGCGGTTCCCTGGTTATCAGTTCGTGCCTCCCAAACGATGTTGTTGCCTTGCTTTACATTGATAGGAATATCAACGGCAGGAAGATTGCTCGCATCTGTAACCTTAAAAGAAAATCTGTTTGCTGTGTTAAATTGCCAATCAGAAGTAAAAGCATCGGCTTCTTCTTGGTTGAGTAGATTTTGCCAGAAACTCCAGTTGGCGAGGTCATTCCACTCTCCGGCGGTTACGATACCAGAGTTGTCTTGCGAACCATAACCATCACCCACTCCAGAGGATTCGCCGCCAGGCTCAGTTGAAGCTAGTCCATCTTCGGTAAAACTGTCTTCAGATTCAGAAAGTGCTCCATCTTCGGTACAGGATATAAAAAGTAAGGAGCAGAAGATGAAAAGAAAAAGGTAATTAGTTTTCATGCTGTCGTTTATTGATTGATTGTTACTTCATAGATGCTTTATTTTAAAAAGGTTGCGTCGATTCAGGAAGTTTTTTTCAATGAACTAAAATTCTTTTCAAACCTCTTTAGAGAACAAATACTGCTGAAAAATTCTTGATAACTAACACGGTTGGAATTCTGCTAAAAAAATAAGTTTCCTTAATTTTCGCCCTTTGGCAGATATTGAGATTCTTGCACGCTCGTTTTGCGCTGCACGATCTTTTTTAAGTCCCATTATTTTAAAAAAATTGAATTGTTTTGGAGGCACTTTTAGCAGGATTAAATGAAGCACAACGCGCACCGGTTTTACAGAAAGAAGGAGCGATGATGGTGATTGCCGGTGCAGGTTCGGGGAAAACCAGAGTACTTACGATGCGTATTGCACACTTGATGCAGCAAGGTGTAGATGCGTTTAATATTTTATCGCTCACGTTTACAAACAAAGCGGCGCGTGAGATGAAAACCCGTATCGGGACTATTGTAGGGAATAGCGAAGCCAAGAACTTGTGGATGGGAACCTTTCACTCGGTTTTTGCAAAAATTCTGCGTATTGAAGGACATCACCTTGGTTTTCCGCCCAACTTTACGATATATGATTCTCAGGATTCGCAGCGTCTTATTTCTGCGATCATCAAAGAAATGGGACTGGATAAGGATATCTACAAGTACAAGCAAGTGCATAGCCGTATTTCTTCTTTCAAAAACAGTTTGATCACGGTCAAGGCTTATTTTCAAAATCCTGAACTGATGGAAGCCGATGCGATGGCAAAAAAGCCACGCTTGGGTGAGATTTATAAAGAATATGTGGATCGCTGTTTTAAAGCCGGAGCAATGGATTTTGATGATTTATTGCTGCGAACCAATGAATTGTTGGCGCGTTTTCCTGAAGTTTTAGCAAAGTATCAAAAGCGTTTTCAATACATTCTGGTTGATGAGTACCAGGATACGAACCATTCACAATATCTTATTGTAAAAGCACTTGCAGACCGTTATCAAAACATCTGTGTGGTAGGAGATGATTCACAGAGTATTTATGCTTTCCGCGGAGCGAATATTAATAACATTCTCAACTTTCAACGAGATTATGACGATGTAAAAGTCTATCGTTTAGAGCAAAATTATCGTTCCACAAAGAATATTGTTGAGGCGGCAAACTCAGTTATTGAGCACAACCAGACCAAGCTGGATAAAGTCGTTTGGACCGCAAATGATAGTGGACCCAAGATCATTGTGCATCGCTCTTTGACAGATGGGGAAGAAGGGCGTTATGTAGCGAGCAACATCTTTGAGACCAAGATGAACCAGCAGCTTAAACACAGCGATTTTGCGATTTTGTACAGAACCAATGCACAATCGCGTGCGATGGAAGACGCCTTACGTAAGCGCGAAATTCCTTATCGTATTTTTGGTGGTTTATCGTTTTATCAACGCAAAGAAATTAAAGATGTGCTGGCGTATCTGCGTATTTTGGTTAATCCTAATGACGAGGAAGCGCTTAAAAGAATTATTAATTATCCCGCTCGAGGAATAGGAGCGACCACGCTTGATCGTCTGACGATCGCTTCTAAACAATACAACCGTTCGATTTTTGAGGTGATGGAGAATATTCAGCATCTGGATATCAACATCAACAACAGCACAAAAAACAAGCTCTATAATTTTGTGAATATGATTCACAGCTTTAAAATTATGAGCGAAAATCAAGATGCTTTTGCAGTTGCAGAAACAGTAGCACGTAAAACCGGATTATTACAAGAACTCAAAAAAGACGGTACGCCGGAAGGGATCGCGCGAATTGAGAATATTGAAGAATTACTCAACGGTATGCGCGATTTTGTGGAAGGACAAAAGGAAATCGCTGACGCCACCGGAAGCTTAACCGAATTCTTAGAAGATGTTGCTTTGGCAACAGATATGGATAAGGAAGTTGATGATATTGACCGTGTTTCACTGATGACGATTCACTTGGCAAAAGGACTAGAATTCCCATACGTGTATATCGTTGGGATGGAAGAAGACCTGTTCCCTAGCGGAATGAGTATGAACACGCGCAGCGAACTCGAAGAAGAGCGCCGCCTGTTTTATGTGGCGTTGACGCGTGCAGAAAAACAAGCCTATCTCACCTATACCGAATCGAGATATCGATGGGGAAAACTTATAGATGCAGAACCCAGCCGTTTTATTGAAGAGATCGATGAGCAATATTTAGACATCCAAACACCGATGGATACCTATCGCTACAAACCTATGATTGACAGCGATATTTT
This sequence comes from Leeuwenhoekiella palythoae, assembly GCF_020310025.1. Classification (GTDB taxonomy): domain Bacteria; phylum Bacteroidota; class Bacteroidia; order Flavobacteriales; family Flavobacteriaceae; genus Leeuwenhoekiella; species Leeuwenhoekiella palythoae. The sequence goes on along the minus strand of NZ_CP084318.1, from coordinate 403,304 downwards.
TGGCGAACCTGATAAGAGTAAATTACGGCTAAAAAAACCGGTAAGCGGTACACCGCCCACGATGGGTAAACCTTCTGAAGAACAGCTGCGAAAATTAAGAAAGCTTCGTCCTCAAGCTGCTTCGGCACCACAAACCGATGAACTTAACGGAAAACTACAGAAAGGGATGCACGTAGAACATAGCCGTTTTGGTCGTGGGCAGGTATTGAATTTAGAAGGAGTGGGGCAGGATCAAAAAGCAGAAATTCAATTTCAAACCGGCGGAATCAAAAAGCTTTTATTGCGTTTTGCAAAGCTGAAAATTCTGGATTAAAAAGTTTTAATTGAAGCCAATAGCGCAACAGGATCGATCTCAGTGTTTACCGATTCATCCTCTTGTGTTTCAGGTAGGTTTTGTTTTTCATATTCCATTAAAGACCAGATGCCTTTGTCGTATTCTAATGCGGTAAGATTTTCGATCCAATCGCCGCTGTTGAGATATAGGCAAGCTCCTTGTGAGGTTTCAACCTTACGCATTTGGGGTTGGTGAATGTGCCCGCAGATCACATAGTCAAATTGGTTCTCGATAGCGAGCTCGGCAGCGGTTTCTTCAAAATCGGTGATAAAGCTTACGGCTTTTTTGACGCTGTTTTTGATCTTTTTAGATAGCGAATATTTCGGTCTTCCTAAGCTTACCAGACACCAATTGATAAAGCTGTTGAGAATGATAAGAAAATCATAGCCCCAACCGCCTAGTTTCGCGATCCACTTGGTGTGCTGTATCGAAGCGTCAAACACATCACCGTGAAAAATCCAGGCCTTTTTTCCGTCTAAATTTAAAACCAACTTATCTAGAATGGAAATATTTCCAAATTCCACCGGACTGAATTTACGCAGTTTCTCGTCGTGATTTCCGGTGATGTAATAGACTTTGGTTCCCTTGGCAGCCAACGAAATGATCTTTTTGATCACTTGTAAATGCGATTTTGGAAAATACCGCTTTCTAAATTGCCAGATATCGATGATGTCTCCGTTTAAAACCAGCGTTTTAGGCTTTATACTTTGCAGATAACTTACCAGTTCTTTTGCGTGCGCACCATAAGTACCCAGATGCACATCAGAAAGGATAACGAGTTCAACTTTACGTTTCAAAGAATATGATTTTTAACAAATTACATGCATAGGTGTTACGGTAGCTTTATGTGATTATTAAATAATTTTAGTCTTTTAAGATTTTTAGTTTCAATTAGCGCATTCTGGGTAAGGCTTTTAGCCAAAAACACATTATTTTCGCCACTCAACAATTTGTTATGGCAGGTAATACTTTTGGAAAATTATTTACGCTTACCACCTTTGGAGAATCTCACGGGGAAGCTATAGGTGGTATCATTGACGGCTGTCCGGCCGGGATCGAGATCGATCTGGATCTGGTGTATCGCGATATGGAACGCCGCAAACCGGGGCAATCTAAAATTGTAACCCAGCGTAAAGAGCCGGATTCGGTGAATTTCTTTTCAGGGATTTTTGAAGGAAAAACTACAGGAACTCCTATCGGGTTCAATATTGTGAATACCAATCAAAAGTCACACGATTACAGCCATATCAAAGATACCTATCGTCCTTCACACGCAGATTATACCTATGACCAAAAATACGGCGTACGTGATTATCGCGGCGGCGGAAGATCTTCAGCGCGGGAAACTGCGAGTAGAGTAGCGGCAGGAGCGATTGCTAAGCAGTTTTTAAAAGACATTAAGATCAATGCGTTTGTTGATTCGGTAGGAGAAATTCATATGACGACGCCGTATCAGGAATTGGATTTTGATAAGATCGAATCCAATATCGTGCGTTGTCCTGATGAGGCTTTCGCAGAAAAAATGATCGATAAGATCAAAGAAATACGTAAAGCAGGAGATACCATTGGCGGGACCGTGATGTGCGTGATTCAAAATGTGCCTGTTGGTCTTGGCGAACCGGTTTTTGACAAACTGCACGCTGAGCTGGGCAAGGCAATGCTCTCCATAAATGCCGTAAAAGGTTTTGAATACGGAAGCGGTTTTCACGGGGCTTCTATGCTGGGTAGTGAGCACAACGATCTCTTTAATGCAGACGGAAGCACAAAGACCAATCTGAGCGGTGGTATTCAAGGCGGAATCAGTAATGGGATGGATATTTATTTCCGAGTAGCGTTTAAACCGGTTGCGACCATTATGCAAAATCAGCCAACTATTGATAAAGAAGGAAACGCCACCGAAATGCAAGGAAAGGGGCGCCACGATCCGTGTGTTGTACCTCGTGCAGTGCCAATTGTAGAAGCAATGGCAGCATTGGTTCTGGCAGATTATATGCTATTAAACAAAGGCTCAAAGATTTAGCCATTATTATGTTATTTGCAAAAGCTTCAGTTAAATACTGGAGCTTTTTTTTGACGCGGTCAAAGGGTTATACTTCCTCAAAATTGAAATAGGTTTCGAGCGTTTACCTTGTGCGTTTACCACTGGAGGGTGAACTTAAAATCTTCTTATTTATTTTTCGACAAAATCAAGGATTTACTAACAATTCCGCATCAAAAGCGCGCGGAAGCTTACACTAGATAGGGATTTTGTTTATCTTTCAGCTCAAAGTAACAAAGCACTTATTTATGAAGAAAATCGCACTACATTGGAAGATAATTATTGGTCTCGTTCTTGGTATAATTTGGGCCTTAATTTCTAGCCAATTAGGATGGAGTCAGTTTACCATAGATTGGATCGCTCCTTTTGGAAAGATCTTTATCAATCTTCTGAAACTCATTGCGGTTCCGCTAGTGCTTTTTTCGATAATAAGTGGTGTTGCTAATCTAGGTGATCCTGCAAGTTTAGGTAGAATGGGAGGGAAGACCTTGCTCGCCTATCTGGTAACAACCGTGCTCGCGGTTGGGATGGGGTTATTTCTCGTAAATCTTATTGGCCCTGGTAAACTAGTTGATGAGCAAAGCCGAATTGACAACCGTATCAGTTATGAGATTTGGGCTGCCGAAGAAGGCTATGTAATCAAAGACGGTATCAATTACTTACAAGATCCTGAATTTATGGATCGCGCGCGGGAGATTTCAGACCTTACTAAAAGCGATCTGAAAGACGCTTCGATGAATGATAAAATGCAGGCCGCAGATGCTACCAAAGATGCCGGACCATTGCAGCCGTTAGTTGATATTGTACCAGATAATTTTTTCAGTTCGCTGGCAGATAATGGCTTGATGCTTCAGGTTATTTTTTTCGGTTTATTTTTTGGCATCAGTATGCTGTTTATAGATCAGAAAAAAGTAGCCCCGGTCACCAAAGCAGTTGATGGTATTATGGAAGTCTTCTTAAAAATGGTCGACTTTACTATGCAAGCTGCACCATTTTTTGTATTCGCCTTACTTGCCGGTGTGGTCAGCCAAATGGCCGGTAACGACATTGGTAAAGTAGTAGAGATCTTTAAAGGCTTGAGTTGGTATTCGCTCACTGTTTTTGGAGGGCTAGGGCTTATGATCTTTGTGATCTACCCGCTGATATTTAAAATATTTGTAAGAAAAGTTTCGTATTTCGGTTTTTTCAGAGCGATGGGACCTGCACAAACCTTGGCGTTTTCAACTTCAAGTAGCGCGGCGACACTTCCCGTAACTATGGAATGTGTTGAAGACAATCTAGGTGTCGATAAAAAGGTGACCAGTTTTGTATTGCCTATTGGTGCCACGGTCAATATGGACGGTACCTGCCTGTATCAGGCGGTTGCCGTTGTTTTTCTTGCGCAGCTGCATATGATTGACCTTACCATTGGCCAACAACTGACTATCGTATTAACTGCTACTTTAGCGTCTATTGGGTCAGCAGCAGTACCTAGCGCGGGCTTAGTGATGCTTATAATTGTATTGGAGTCTGTAGGTTTAAATCCGGCGTGGATTGGTATTATTTTCCCGGTAGATCGTATTCTTGATATGTGTAGAACTGTGGTAAACGTTACTGGTGATGCTACGGTTTCTTCGGTGATTGCTAAGGGGGAAGGGATGTTCAATTACAATCCTAACAAAAAGCCTGATGCTGCTTTTGATATTGATGAAAAATAGTAATGCGTTGATTTTCAGATTATAATTTGTTTTGATGTAGATTTTTTCTAATTTAGATTAGCCCAATCTACTGTAAGCTGTCCCCTATCAGCAGCTTGACTTACCATTTAATTTTAAATGTGTAAGTATGAAAACATTTTTACTCCTTTTACTTTTCGGAAATTACTGCCTTTATGCTCAAGTAGGGATTGGTACTACAAGTCCTAGCGAATCTTCTATGCTGGAAATTAACAGCGAAGCGTCGGATGGAAGTTTTAAAGGTTTAATGCCTCCACGCGTTACCGTGGCACAACGAGATTTGATCAATCCTACAGATGCAGATACCGGGTTGATGGTTTTTGTGAATGATCCTGATGCTTCTATTTATGGTTTGCAGGTTTACAACGGAACCTTTTGGGAAAATATTTATCTACTTCAAAACTCTGTCCAGCCCACTGAAGTATCTTTTACGATAACGGAAACTTCGCAAAGCGAAAGTGATGTAGCTATTGATTTGGAGTTTAATATCACTAATCCTTCAGCAACTAACGGACTCACCCTAACTGTTGCGGCATCATCGTATGATGATTTGGTCGAAACTACCGCTCAAGTAATCACGATTCCACCAGATACTCAGGTTTTTAATGCTATCGAAGTATTCACACTGGTAGATGACACAGAAGTTGAGGGTAATGAGCAGATCTTATTTTCGATAACCAATGCGAGTGGCGGCTCAGGCGCACCAACAATTGGTGCGAACTCAGCTTTTGATCTTACTGTAGTAGATAATGATGTGAACCTTTGGATTAATGAGATTCATTATGATAATGTGAGTGGTGATGTTAATGAACGTGTAGAGATAGCAGGTTCGGCTGGGATTGATTTAACAGGTTATAGAATTATTGAATATAATGGTAGTGATGGGGGGATAATAGACACTCATACTATTTCTGGCATTATTGTGGAAATTGAGAATGGGCTAGGAGTTAAAAATATATCTACACCAGACATACAAAATGGACCGAATGATGGAATAGCTTTGGTAGACCCTTCAAATAATGTGATTCAATTTCTGAGTTATGAAGGGGAAGTGACAGCAACCGAAGGTCCGGCTGCAGGTTTGACTTCTATTCTTTTACCAATAGATCAAGATCCAGCTGTCACAATTGGTTTTTCGATGCAACTTACCGGAACGGGGAATACCTACAGCGATTTTACATGGGAAATCAAGCCAGACACCATAGATGCCATCAACTCAGGTCAAACGTTCAACTAACTCATTTAAATCCTTGCAATCGTAAGTGGGCTGTTCTGCAAGGGGGTATTTGAATTTTCCTTCACGAGCAATAAAGCTGGTTTGAAGTCCGGCGCGTTGTGCACCGGTGATATCCCAACCATGGGCTGCGACCAACATAGCATTTTCGGGATCAACTTGCATCTTGCTGAGCACAAATTGATAAGGTTTTGCATTCGGTTTAAAAGCTTCGGCTTCATCTACGCTAAAAATGCGATCAAATAATGGTGCTATTTCGGCAAAATTTAATTGTTCTTTTGCAACTTGACTGTTTCCGTTAGTTAAGGCCACTAAAGTGTATTTATTCTTCAGCTTGGATAAAGCTTTAGAAACATCGCTGTGTGCCGGAAGCTGTGTAATCAAACCCAGAATGCTGTCAATTTCTTCTTCCGCCAGCATTTTTTTGTATTTGGCCGCTGTCATTTTAAACGTGGCTTTGGCGATCTTACTAAAATCTTGATGTTTTCCACTTACCGTTTCCACTAAAGAATAGTGCAACAGCGTACTAAACCAAAGCTCAAAAGCATGCTCATCGCTTAATACAGCATTGATTCGGCGTGCTAATGGTTTCAGATCTAGAAGCGTTTCATTAACATCAAAAATAAGTAGTCGGGGTTGCGTCATAATTATAAGTTTATATAGCGGTCTTTCGGGTAGCGCACTTCGTACGAGAAATTTTTAGTTGCTGAAGCTTTAGGAGCTAATTCTAATTTCCATTTAAGAATTCCTGTTTGTTCATCATAATCGGCATCAGCAGTTTCTTGGTCAGAGATTTTAATCTCCTTATTTTGAGAAACAGGTATGCGATCTTCTAGGAGCAAGTTAATCGTTGAGCTTTTAGAATTACGCACCGAAATTTCATAAGCGTTTGTAACCACGCGAGTGCCGCCCAACAAAGATTTGCTTTTAAAATTGTCTTTTTTCTCGCGTTTGACAATAATGTTAGGATCGATGCCCAGAGAGATTTCAAGACTGTCTGTTGTAGCTAACGGACTGATAGCGGTTTTGCCTGCGTAGCTTCCTTCAAAATAAATATTGGCTTCGCCTTGCAGCAGATCATAACGCTCCCAATCAGTCACGGTCGCGGTTAAAAACACATTCTCATTGAGCTCTGGTGCCGCGTAATGTTGATAGTTTGCCGGAAGGTTGAACGCATCAATCTCTATAGTAGTGATGTCTGAATTAGAAACGATCGTATAGCGCTTTTTGATTTCAAAACGAGTGTTAGTTAAACTTTCTTCCTTGGCCTGAACATTTTCATTGTAAGAAGCAGGAGCCACAGAATTTGAACCTCTAATATTAATCCCAGCAGCTTTACCTGCCAAGGCTCTTGATACATCTGTCGTCTCATAGCCAACTATAGCAACTTCCTCTAAAACTTCCTGATTTGCTTCTAATCGCACATTCATCATCGATGCATAAACCGGGATCGATTGGGTTTCAAATCCCACATAAGAATACCTTAATTCATTACCTCCAGAATTGTTTATGGCAATTCGATACTTACCATTAAAATCACTAGTTGTGCCATTAGTCGAACCGGTTTGAGCAATATTAACTCCCGGAAGCGGCGCTCCTGAATCGTCGGTAACGATACCGGAAACACTTCTTACTGTAGGATTGTGTTTAAAATTACTTCGGCTTACCGCGCTTGAGCGCTTGTAATTTCTATTAACGAAATTGAGGTATTTAGGTTGCAAGTCGGGTTTGAGGTTATTAGTATTTGGGTCACCTGTAGACAACACGAGATTCACGTCGTCCCAATCTATGCCACTTTGCTGGTAAACACTAGCTTTATAACTGAGTTCAATGGGGTCTGTCGTATTGTTGGCGCGAATATCATAAAATGGAAACCAGCCTGCATTCTCAATATTATAAGAGAGCTCCATATTTAGATAAGAAGCGCTTTCTGCTTGAAGTTTTACAGTAATCTCGCCGCGCATTTCTTTACGAGAATCTTCAAGATTATTCATTTGCTGGCGATGATCATTAATATCGCGTTCCAAGTCTTGCAGCGCTCTTTTTTGTTTGTAAATCGTATTCTGAATTTCGGTGCTGCGTTGCCGATAATAGGTACTTATTTGTTTGATTTTTTCTAAGGATAAATCGGTATTATCGCTATTGATACGCTGATTTTCTGAAAGCAATTTAAGCTCACGCTCGTAACCTTCAATTGTACTTTGAATAGCATTTCTTTCAAAAAGAAGTTCGTCTAATCTCGTTTCTAGCGATTCATATTCTGCGGAAACATTTTTTTTATCAAGGTAATCCAGATTAAAAGCAATAGACAAAATACTGGCGTCTTTAAGGCCTCTCAGCTGAATACTGTTTTCGATAATATCTGGGGATAGATTGTCAAAAACGAGTTCGTTAACACCTGTTCTCAATTGTACCGAAGCACTACGTTCAATAGTTGCGCCTTGCAAAAACACAGTGACTTTTTCAATTTTAGAGCTTTGAGCGATCAGCGGTTTTTCTGAAGCACTAAGAAGATTTGAGCAGAGCAGGGCGATAAAGGCAAACGCGTAGTATATTTTCATAAAACGATATATTAAACGATCATCAAGTGCAATGGCTTAGTGATTGATCGCGTTGTGAGCAGGTTTTAAATTGAATTGACCTAAATCAAATTAGCTTAAATATAAGCGAAAAGTTTAAGCTAAACGCCAATAGTATTATTCATAGCAATTATTTAATCTAGAAAGCGAGAGCGCAACTCGGGAGTTGGAAGCATACAACTTTCTTTTTTCCCAAACCACTTGTAACGGTTTGCAGCAATAAAATCATACACGCCATTTCTAATAAAGGTTGGAATGATCATAAAACCAAAAAGTAATGGATAACCCTGATTGAGATTTTTTGCAATGCGCAAGGCCGCCGAAGACTTCACAGAAACCTGATCGTTATCGATTAATACAATAGAATCAGTCTCCTGCGGATCTATATTGTGTTGAGCAAGCAGCTGTTTACCGGTCTCTCCTTGTAACGAAGCAAATTTGAAAATACCTTTAGGATCGTGCTTGATGATAAAATTGATAGCACCATTGCATAAATTACATACCCCGTCAAACAGAATGATTTTATCTTTCATAGCTACCGCTGTTTATTAAAATAAAGTACTTGAATCATAGCCAAGATTAACAATAGGTTAGCGGTAACACGTAAAATAAAACCAATATCTGTAAAGCTAGTAGTAAAAAGTATATTGAGAACCAGTAATAAGGCTCCTAGAAATAGTAATGATTTAGCTAGCCCGCGATTCATTATTTAGCTTTAGGTCTTTTAACAAATTCAAGCGTGTCAACGTCCACTTGGGTGGTAAACATACCATAATCTACGGTTGCTTTGCCTTTTTCAATTTTGTCGATACTGCCTACGGCTCTACCGTCTGGCAGGCGTACTTGATCGCCAACTTGCAAGCTTACTTTAGGTTTTGCTTTTTCAACCTGAATTTCTTTCTGTTTTTCCTCTTTCTTCTTTTGACGGATTACTTGAACCTTCTTTTCTGCTTCTTGCTGAATGCGACGCTCCTTAGCCTTCTGAGCGCGTTTTTGTTTTGCACTCTGCCTTTGCCGTTTTGAATTTTCAATCTGAACCACTTTGTAGAGTTCGTCTAGAAGCAATTTTTTATTCTTATTACTGAAAAACTTCTCGCTCAGGTCATCTAGTTTTTGCCCCAGATAAATCAAACGCTGGTTACTGTCGTAAAGCTCTTGATAGCTTTCTAACTTCTCCTGAATGCGTGCATTGGTTTTATTTAACTCTTGCTGCTGTTTTGCCGCTTCCTGCTCTTTAGTTTTTAAAGAAGTAGTGGTTTTGGCTAGCTTGCTGCGTTCTTTTTGCAAGTTGGCTATACTTTTATCAAAACGTATTTTACCTCGTTCTACTTTCTTTTTAGAGCGGTTGATAAGCGAATAGGGAATCCCATTTTTCTGTGCCACTTCAAAAGTAAACGAGCTTCCGGCTTCACCTACATATAATTTGTAAAGCGGCTCAAGCGTGCGCGAGTCAAAAAGCATATTGGCATTGGTGATCGCTTCGGTCTCATTTGCCATCATTTTTAAATTGGCATAATGGGTTGTGATAATTCCATAGCTGTTGCGCTCATAAAATACTTCGAGAAAGGTTTCGGCTAAAGCACCACCCAATTCAGGATCACTACCGGTACCAAATTCATCAATGAGAAATAAGGTCTTGTCGTCACATTTCCGCAGAAAATAGTTCATATTCTTCAGACGGTAGCTATAGGTACTCAAGTGATTCTCTATACTTTGATTGTCACCAATATCCGTAAGAATTTTATCAAAAAGGCAAAAACGAGAGTATTCGTGTACAGGAATCAAGAGTCCGCTTTGCAGCATCACTTGAAGCAAGCCCACGGTTTTTAGAGTAATACTCTTTCCGCCGGCATTGGGGCCGCTGATGACAATGATACGATTGTCTGCATCCAGTTTGATGTCCTGCGGATAGGTTTTCTCCCCGCGTTTTCTGTTGTTTAAAAGCAAGAGTGGGTGATAGGCCTCTTTAATCTCTAGTTCGCGATCTTTAGTGATTTTTGGCAGCACCGCGTCAAGCTTCTTGGCGTACTTTGCTTTTGCTGCAATGACGTCTATTGTACTCAGCAGCTTTTGATACTCTGTTAATAACGGACTAAAAGGTCGAACAAAATCGGTGAGTGCTTTTAAAATGCGTTTAACCTCTTCTTGCTCATCATACAGCAGATTGTTGAGTTCGCGCTGATGCGACTGGGTTGCTTCCGGCTGAATGTAAACAATGCTTCCGGTTTTTGAATTCCCAAGAATCGAACCTTTTACCTTGCGTCTGTGCATTGCCGAAACTGCCAGAACACGTACGTTATCTACGATAGATTCGCGTATTTCATCTAAATAACCATAAGAGGCGTAGCGCGATAGCGCCGAAGCAAAGCTGCTGTTGATTTTACCCTTTACCTCATTGATGGCTCTTCTGGTTTGTAAGAGTACCGGTGAGGCATCATCTTTAATTTCGCCATAGCGATCAACGATGGTGTTGATCTCATCGGTCAAGGCAGTGGTATATTCAGTATCGCGAACGGTTTGATGCAGTACCGGAAATGTTTCCTGAAATTTTCTAAAGTATCTTAAGTGTGTATTTACCGTTTCTGAAAGGCTACCTATTTTTCTAAAACTACCCACCTCAAGTACCGTATCTTCTATCCCCAGCATCTTGAGTTCATGATCAAGCGCATCAAAACCGTGATTAGGAATAGGCGTTTCGTGCGTATCCGCGTTAATGTATTCTTGGGTTTGATCAAGAACAAATAATGTCTTTCTATAATTGCGCTGAGGTGCCAGTTTTAAGGCCTTTACTTTGCCCATATCGGTGATGCAAAGCGCACTCAATTGCGCACAAACCGTGTGGAATTCTAAATCTGAAAGGGTTTTAGGATGAATCTTTATCATAGTCTGCCGTCAAGGCTTAAGAGCTTAATTAGCTTTTTTACAAATTAAAAATGGAAAAGAGTGTGTAGAACACGATGTTCACTAGTCTTTAAACAGTCCTCTTGTATTTAATGAGTATTCTGCTTTGGTTCTAAAGCTCCTTTACCGACTTTTACTGCAAATTTAAGATTTTCATGAACGTTGACATACACCCAAGCTGGAAAGCACTTTTAGCTGAAGAATTTGATAAACCGTATTTTAAGGATTTGGTTGACTTTGTAAAAACTGAGTATACACAGCATACGTGTTATCCTAAAGGGAAAGATATTTTTAAAGCTTTTGATCTGTGTAGTTTTGATGATCTTAAAGTGGTCATTATAGGTCAAGATCCCTACCACGGTCCGGGTCAGGCGCACGGACTTTGTTTTTCGGTGCCCAATGGAGTTGCGCCACCGCCGTCATTGATCAATATTTATAAGGAACTTGAGACAGATCTAAGCATAAGTGCTCCTGCAAACGGAAATCTTGAGCGTTGGGCTGAGCAAGGTGTTTTGCTGCTTAATGCTACGCTTACCGTGCGCGCGCATCAAGCGGGATCTCATCAAGGCAAAGGCTGGGAGCAGTTTACAGACCGAGTAATTGAATTGATCTCAGAACAAAAAGAAAACGTGGTGTTTTTACTTTGGGGAGGTTTTGCAAAGAAAAAGGCTGCAAAAGTAAACAAGCAAAAACATCATATTCTTACTAGCGGCCACCCATCACCTTTAAGTGCAAACCGCGGATATTGGTTCGGGAATCAGCATTTTAGCAAAACAAATGCACTTTTGCAGCAGCAAGGTCTAGTGCCTATACAATGGTAGAGATCAACCTCGATGCGAGTTCTCTAGTTGGTGTGCAGGAATATCATTATAATTTCGAAGCAAGCCTTAGGATCAAGTTCTTTGGCGGAGCCAAATAAAAAAAAGCAGCTTTCAAAAAAAGCTGCTTTTCTAGATGTTGGATTTGAGGTCAAAATTAAGACGCTTTGTTAAAAGCTAAAGGCTGTCTTAAATCCTTTTGTTTAGGGGTTACATGCTTTCGTGGTTTTTCAGCCACCGGACCCCCTGCTACACTAAATTTGAATAACAAAACATTAATGATCAGCAGGGCACCCAAAATAATTAAAAATGTAACCATAGTTCAAAAATTTTGATTGCTCAATTAATTCGGGGGTAAAATTGTACATTTTTTTCCAGCTAATCGCTAAAAAAAAGATAAAACTTATATTAAATCTTTTTTAAATATTGTTGAGAATCAGACGTTTTATCGACCATATCCAGTTTTTTAAGGTATTTCAAAACCAAATCGCGCTCAGAATTTTCTAATTGATTTTGAGACCAACTCGTTATCGATAACCACTTTTTAATGTCTTCTAAATTTTGCTGGTACCGCTCAGCAAGTTGCGTTTCTATACGGCTGAGGCCTTTAAACACACTTGTTTTTGCATTTATAACTTCTAAGACAATACGCAAAATTTCTGATTGATCTTCAATGGCTTTATCGGTGGCGGCAATCACAAAACTAGACCAAGGTGTGGGGAAATCTCCTACGCGTCTAAAGACTTCCTTATCGACTAAAGGTTTAGTAGTGAAGTGTTCCCACATAAAATAATCGGCATCTTTTTGAGTTAATGCCTCAACTGCAGTATCTATATTGTTGACGACTACACATTCAATTTTTGAAGTATCCCAACCTAATTCATTGGCCTGTACGTAAGCCATCACGTGACTTCCGGAGCCATATCTGCTAATGGCAGGACGCTTGTCTTCAAGATCTGCGATGGTGTGAAAATCACTTTTTGAAGCTACGTGAACTCCCCAGCGCAACGGACTAGAAACATAATTCTGAATGATTTTAGACGGATTTCCGTTTGCGATATCTTTGATTATCCCTTCGGTGAGAATGATGGCAAGGTCAATTTCATCATTCCGTAAAGCCGCGTTCATAGCGCCGGTTCCTCCTGGAAATTCAACCCAATCTACGTGAATTCCTTTTTCGGCAAAAAGCCCTTCTTCAATACATAAATGAATAGGAAGATTAAAATGTTCTGGTACTCCACCAATACGTATCGTGGTCATGCTAGTGATTTTTAAGTTTTAGATAATCGTAAATTTCATATTGCGACCGTATGCGCTTATCTCCAGATTTCTGTTTTACATATACATTACTTTCGGCTTCATCTTGAATTCTGGCTTTGACATTATCGGCGAGTTGAAGCACTAAAATATCTTTAAGTTCAGCAAACAGGTCTTTATCATAAACTGGCGTAAGCACCTCAATCCTACGGTCAAGATTGCGCGTCATCCAATCGGCAGAGCCCATATACATTTGCTCATCGCCACCATTATAAAACAGGTAAATACGGCCGTGCTCTAAATAACGGTCAACAATAGAAGTCATGTATATATTTTCACTCAAGCCTTTAACTCCCGGAATAAGGCACGTGAATCCACGTACAATCAGTCTGATTTGTACGCCGGCCTGACTCGCTTTGTACAACAGCTGAATCATATCTGGATCTTCAAGACTGTTCATTTTTGCAGTAACCTGAGCCTTTTTACCGGCTTGAGCGGCCTCGATCTCATTGTGAATGAGTTTCTCAAAAGTTCTACGCGTCGTAAAAGGAGAAATTAATAAATGTTTATTCCGTGGAATAATTAGCTCTCCCTCAAGCACTCTAAAAACACGGCCCAGCTCTTTAGTGATTTTTTTATGCGCAGTAAATAAACCGTGATCACAGTAAATTTTAGACGTTTCGCCGTTAAAATTTCCGGTTCCGATGTAGGCGTAACGTACCGGTTTGTCTTGCTCTTCACGAATGATCATCAAAATTTTTGAATGCACTTTAATTCTTGGATAGCTATAAATTACGCGGGCTCCTTGTTCTTCAAATTTGCGTCCCCAAGTGATGTTATTCTCTTCATCAAAACGCGCTTTGGCTTCAATGAAAATCGTTACTTTCTTCCCGTTTTTGATGGCTTTCAGCAGTGCCGAAGTAAGAACAGATTCATCAGCAACGCGATATAACGAAATTTTAATATGCGTCACAGCATCATCTGCTGCGGCTTGCTCCACAAAGCGTTCTACATAATTAAAACTCATAAACGGGAAGTGTACGAGTTGGTCTTTTTCGGCAATTGCTTTGAAGAAGTCCGGAGCTTTCTCGAGAGTACGGTGTTTTATAAAGGCTTTGTTCTCGTAATGCAGCTCAGGATTATTGGTAGGATCTGGGAATTTAAAAAAGTCATTAAAGTTGTGATAGCGCCCGCCGGGCATCATATCGATCTTCCCTAAATTTAGTAGTTTGCGCAAGCGCTTTGCCACCGGTTTTGGCATTGCTGCATCATAGAGCAACCGTGTGGGTTGTCCTTCCTGGCGTTGTTCTAAAGATTTATAAATACGTTCGGCTAAAATTCCGCCTAATTCATCATCAATGTAAAGTTCGGCATCACGAGAAAGTTTGATCTCATAAACACCATCAATGGTTTCAGAATTAAAAATATTATGAATTTCGTACCTAATGATATCATCTAGAAACGTGATGTGATAGGTGCCTTCAACTTTTCCTAGATCTACAAAGCGATCGTTAGTTTGTGTTGGGATTTTTACAAAACCTATATTTTTTGAATCAGAAAAGGTTACGCATAGATACAAGCTCTGATTTTCAAGAAAAATCTCTTTTTCTTTTGAAGGATCAATGACTTTGGTTTCCAGATTATTCTTGATGTGTGCAATGAACCAAATGTTAGCCAATTGCGCCTGAATGTTAGTATACTGCTCTGAAGGAACCAAAACAATATTGTTCTGGGCTAGTTCAGGTAAAATCTCATCATTGTAAATTTTACCAAAAGCTTCTTGTTGCTCTTTAACTATCGCGAGAATTTGTTTTACGGTTCTGTTAGGCTTCAGCGCAAGCTTTTTTCTGATGCTTTTTTCTACGCGTTTCATCTGGCGAAGCTGACTAACACGTACCCTAAAATATTCATCAAGATTTGAGGAATAAATGGCTAAAAATTTCATCCGCTCATAAAGCGGGTTGTTCTCTTTATCTTGAGCTTCTTGTAAAACACGAGCATTAAAACTGAGCCAGTTTAAATCTCTGTGAATTAAATTATCAGCCAGATCATTTTCCATATTTTGATAGGTTTTCTTCAAAAATACGAAAGCCCTTAACGGTCTGAATTAAGCTTTTGTTAAAAGAGGTTAGAGCAATGCAATACGGTCTAACGCGGCTAGGATCATCTGATTTACGGTGTTAGCAGGATTTTTACTGAAAACACCGGTAGCTCTGTTGGCTAAGATCGCATTTACTGAAAGTGCCTGATGCCCTAGAAGTGTACTCAAGCCATAAATCCCTGATGTTTCCATCTCTAGGTTGGTAATGCGTTCTCCTTTGTGTTCAAAGGTTTCTAATTTATTATTGAGCGTGCCATCTTCGGTTTTTAATCGAAGTTGTCTGCCTTGAGGACCATAAAACCCAACATTAGTAGCTGTGATTCCTGTATAATGTGCTTCTGTTTTAAAATGCTTTAAGAGGGAAGCACTTGCCGAAACAGCATACGGAATACTTTTTTCCGGATTCCAATTGATATGGGTTACAAAAGCTTGTTCAAGATCTTGATCTCTTACAATTTTACTTTGGTAAAAATGAAGTAAAGCATCAAAGCCCAAAGCTTTTTCGCTCAACAAAACTGCATCAACCGGAATATCTTTCTGTATAGACCCGCTAGTACCCAACCGTATAATTTGGAGTGCGGTATGCTCGGGTTTAAGCATTCGTGTTTTAAACTCAATATTGACAAGCGCATCTAATTCGTTTAATACAATATCAATATTGTCGGTGCCAATTCCCGTTGAAATAACCGTGATTCGCTTGCTTTTATAAACACCGGTTGTGGTTTTAAACTCCCGCTTTTGAACAGAACATTCAATGCTGTCAAAATGTTGTGTAACCGTATCCACCCGATCTGGATCTCCAACGGTGATTATGGTTTGCGCGATTTGATGGGGTAGGAGGTGAAGGTGATAAATGCTACCATCTTCATTGAGTATAAATTCAGAAGGGGCCAGCGTCATTCTAGCTGTATTTTAAAAGTTCGTGACTTGCAGGATTGTATAAAAAGGAATATTTGTGAGTTCCGCCGTAAGTAGATTGGTCTTTTACAATGTCATAATAATTCTCTGATCCTTCCAGCACGTTTTTACCTTTGGTACTTAAAACTAATTTGCCTTCGTGCATTCTAAAAAAGGGCTTGAGCGCCTTGATCATTCTGCTGATTTGCATATCGCCGTAGCCGTAATAGCCTTGATAGTTTAGAACAAAACCGCAAAGTTGCTGCTTAGAAGTAATATCGTGTAGATCTATAAGTTTTAAAATGTTAGTCTCAAGGGTGTTGAGACCGGTATTCTTGTTGGGAAAACGTTCAATATGTGCTCTGATGCAACTGGACAAATATTTGAAGTTAGAGCTTTTTTTAATCTCTGCTTTAAGTTCAATAGGTTTCTCATCACAATACAACTGCCAGATGTGATGCGCAATTTTTAGATCTTCGGGAGCCAGTCTAATCTTCTTATCGTAATGCATAAAAAGCTGCTCGTCTGTCAACTCCGAAAGACCTTTTAATTGGGATTGTCCTTTCACCCAACCGCTACACACAATATAAATGGGCATCGTACTTTTGTGCTGAATAAGGTAGCTTATCGCAGCCAGCATATTGATGTGACAAAATAAGTCAAACTCAAACCAAAGAATCACTTCGTCGTACGAGTTGATCGCATTTAGCTTATTCAACTGACTCACGAATTTTTGCTCGTAGTCTGTTTCAGAGATTTTATAGGTTTCCTTAAGGAATTTCTTGCGCGCTGCGATAAATTCAGGAGAACCTACTTTTTCAACCGTAGGGCCTTCACAAAGCATTTCACGCCAAATGACCAGATCACCGTCTAAATCCAGCGTGTTTAAACGATCAGTAAGACTGTCACCATTGGTGATATGCAATGTGTTTTTTTTCATAAGAAAGGGTTCTTAATTAGCCGCCTACACGTTTCACTTTAAAACCCTTGTCTTTTAAAAACGTCATGATTTTATCGCGATAATCTCCTTGAATTATTATTTGTTCTTTTTTAAAACTTCCGCCTACGCCTAACATTTTTTTGAGCTCTTTAGACAGAATTTTAAAATCTGAATCGGCACCGGTATAGCCTTCAATAATGGTAATGGGCTTTCCTTTGCGTTTTTCATATTTACACAATAGCGGATCTTCTTGTATCCAGATCCCTAGATCATTAGGATCTTCCTCGTGTTGATCCGGTTCGGGTTCGTGATCAGGAAATAAATTTTTGAGCTGGTCTTGTAAGTCCATTCAATTATTTTTTAATCAAGCCTATTTCAACAAGACGTTGGTGTAAAAATTCGCCTGCTGTAATATCAGGATAGGCTTTTGGATGGGCATCATCAACACATTCCTCTAAACAATTCAATGGCATTTCACTGCGCGGATGCATAAAAAACGGAATGGAATAACGCGGTGTATCCCACTGCTCTTTAGGCGGATTGGTAACGCGGTGAATCGTGGATCTTAATTTATTATTGGTGTGACGCTCCAGCATATCACCTACGTTGATCACCAGTTCGTCTTCATTAGGAATGGCATCAATCCACTCGCCGTCATTTCTCAAAACTTGCAATCCACCTGCTGAGGCACCCATCAACAACGTGATCAAATTGATATCACCGTGTGCACCAGCACGCACAGCGCCTTTAGGTTCTTCAGTAATGGGAGGATAGTGTATAGGGCGCAAAATACTATTGCCATTTCTTGCCCATTTATCAAAATAAAACTCGTCTAAACCGATGTAAAGAGCCAAAGCACGTAATACATAAATTCCGGTTTTTTCAAGCATTTTATACGCTTCCATCCCGGTTTTATTGAAGTTTTCTAGTTCTTTGACTTCAACATTTTCAGGGTATTCTTCGATCAAATTAGCATCAGCATCCGGTTCTTGACCAAAATGCCAAAATTCTTTTAGATCCCCTTCTTTTTTGCCTTTAGCGTGTTCTTTTCCAAAGGAGATATAACCGCGCTGGCCACCAAGACCGTCAATTTCATACTTCTGTTTTGTTGCTTCGGGAAGATCAAAAAAGGATTTTACTTCACTATATAGAGCATCGACTAAAGCGTCATCAAGAAAATGATTTTTTAAGGAAACAAATCCTATTTCTTCATAAGCTTTACCAATCTCATCAACAAATTTTTGCTTCTTTGCCGGGTCTTCACTTAAAAAGTCTGCGAGGTTAACGCTGGGTATATTATTCATAATTTAGAGGTACATTCAATGTTTACAATATGTAAAGATATTAAATATTTACGGCTCCAATTTTTAAACAATCCTTAAAATATAAGTCGCTCACTATCATTTATGTATAATTTAAATTTTAGTGGCGAAATATATAAAAGCAGGTGAAGTTTAGGTGAAACATAAGCCTCAGTCAAAAAACAATTATTTTTCAGAGCACAGGCATTGTATAAATTTAAAGTATGAATATAGAAGAAAACCTGCAGCGCGCATTACAGTCTTATGATTTGAACAGCGAGACTTTATTAAAACTGTATGAGCATGTGTTGCGACCAAGACGCATTGAAGAAAAGATGTTGATTCTTTTACGCCAAGGAAAAATTTCTAAATGGTTTAGTGGAATTGGGCAAGAAGCAATTGCGGTTGGTGTGACTTTGGCGTTGCATAGCGGTGAATATATTTTACCTATGCATCGCAATCTGGGAGTTTTTACGAGCAGGGAAATTCCGCTAGATCGGCTTTTTAGTCAATGGCAAGGAAAACCTAATGGATTCACTAAGGGCAGAGACCGCAGTTTTCATTTTGGAACACAAGACTATAAAATAGTGGGTATGATTTCACATCTGGGTCCACAACTCGGAGTCGCAGACGGAATCGCTTTAGCACACAAGTTGCGCAATGAAGCAAAAATCACCGCCGTTTTTACGGGCGAAGGCGGTACCAGCGAAGGTGATTTTCACGAGGCATTAAATGTAGCCTCGGTATGGGATTTACCGGTGCTATTTTGTATTGAGAACAACGGTTACGGACTTTCCACCCCCACATCAGAGCAATACCGCTGTGAGCATCTGGCAGATCGAGCCCAAGGTTACGGGATGGAAAGCCACATTATAGATGGCAACAATATTCTTGAAGTGTATACGAAGCTCAGCACTATTGCGCAATCAGTAAGAGAGCGATCACGACCGGTTTTGATCGAATTTAAAACCTTTAGAATGCGTGGGCACGAGGAGGCGAGCGGTGTTAAATATGTGCCGGAAACCTTATTAGACACTTGGGCATTGCGTGACCCTGTGACTAATTTTGAATCGTTTTTAATAGAAAAAGGCCTGTTAACCGAAGCCTTAAAGCAGGAGGTCGAGGATAAGATACATCAAGAAATTGAACAAGCTTTGCAAAAGGTTGCTGTAGAACCAGCTTTAAATGCTGATCTGCATACCGAACTCAACGAGGTTTTTGCTCCAGTTGAATTGGAGCAAACAAAACCTGGTGAGGCTACACAACAGGTTCGGTTTATAGATGCCATTCAATTAGGGCTTCGTCAATGTTTAGAGCGTTTTGCGAATCTCGTTTTAATGGGGCAAGACGTAGCAGCATACGGCGGTGTGTTTAAAATTACTGAAGGTTTTGTGGAGCAATTTGGTACAGAACGCATCAGAAATACTCCCATTTGTGAGTCGGCAATTGTTGAAACCGCAATGGGCTTGTCCATTAACGGATACAAAGCTATTGTAGAAATGCAATTTGCAGATTTTGTAAGTAGTGGTTTTAATCCTATCGTTAATTATTTGGCCAAAAGTTATTACCGCTGGGGCCAATCGGCAGACGTGGTGATCAGAATGCCGTGCGGTGCAGGAGTAGGGGCAGGACCGTTTCACAGCCAGACTAACGAGGCGTGGTTTACCCATACTGCCGGCCTTAAAGTCGTATATCCCGCTTTTCCTTATGATGCCAAAGGTTTACTTGCAGCAGCAATAGAAGATCAGAATCCCGTGTTGTTTTTTGAGCATAAAGCGTTGTATAGAACCATTACACAAGAAATTCCTGAAGACTATTACACCTTGCCTTTGGGGAAAGCTTCGGTGGTGCAGGAAGGCTCAAAAATTACACTCATCACTTACGGCGCTCCGGTGCATTGGGCGATAGAAGTTTTAAA
Organism: Leeuwenhoekiella palythoae; assembly: GCF_020310025.1. Lineage (GTDB taxonomy): Bacteria > Bacteroidota > Bacteroidia > Flavobacteriales > Flavobacteriaceae > Leeuwenhoekiella > Leeuwenhoekiella palythoae. Next base: position 383,271 of record NZ_CP084318.1, on the reverse strand, counting down.
TGAACATAAAGATTGGTCTGTTGAGCTCATAGATTTGCGTAGTTTGATTCCGTTAGATTATGGTACGATTAAAGCTTCCGTAGTAAAAACAGGAAAGGTTTTATTGGTGACCGAAGATGTAAACTTCGGAAACATAACTGCTGATATTTCGGCCTACATTGCAGAGGAGTGTTTCACTTATTTAGACGCCCCGATCAAGCGATTATCAAGTTTAGATACGCCCATACCTTTTGCGCAGCCTCTTGAAAATCAGTACCTGGCAAAGCGTAAATTGGCAGAGGCTATCGAAGCATTACTCAAGTATTAATGTTAAAATTTTATCGGAATCAAAAGAGCGCAAACTATTCCTTAACGCATTTTAACAGCGCAAAGTTAAACACTATTAATTCTAAAAAATCGACTGTGGCTTCTCTATATTTTTGGACTATTACTAACCAATAAATCTTAAAAATTATGTTGAAGTGGACAGTTATATTTATCATTATTGCGATCGTAGCAGCAATCTTTGGATTCGGTGGAATCGCATCTGGAGCAGAGAGTATTGCTAAAATACTTTTCTTCATTTTTATCGTTTTATTCTTGATTAGTTTACTTTCAAGACTATTTAGATAAAACTTAGTTTAATCAATATTTAATTTATGAAACGGATTATCACAGTATTACTTTTAAGTGTGTTTCTGGTCTCTTGCGGAAGCAGCGATCAAGTTGTAAAACAATCTAGAAAAACTCTTAAAGGTTATTGGAATTTAGATAATATCAATTACAACAACGCTCCGGGAGTTTACGATGTGACGCTTTTTGGCGACGCTTCATCTGAGTGTATGGTGGGAAGTACCTGGAGGTTCATCCCGAATAACAACTTTGGTAATTACGAAATTACCGATGGAAGTTGTGCATTAGGCAAACGCTATTTTGTATGGAGTATTCCCGCTCAAGAGAGTGCGACTTCTTATGATATTTTGCTAAAGCCCACAGATGAGAAAATGAAATCAACAATGAACAATGCTGGTTTTCGTTTAAATATCAACTATTTGTCTGATAACGAATTAACCTTTACGCAGACGGTTCAAGTAGATGGAAAACCATTTACGATTGTAATGAACTTTTCTAAAATCTCTGAATAAGTTTAATAAATTGATATGCTTTTAGATTGAACCTAAAACTTCAAGCTAAAAGCATATTTTTATATAAATAATCAATAAAACAATTATGAAAAATATACTTAAAAATGTTTCGGTACTTGCGATCGCTATTACGATGCTAACGGGATGTGAGGCCACAAGAAATGCAAATAATCAACAAAAAGGTACCGTAATTGGTGCAGCCGGTGGTGCTATTTTAGGCGCTGTAATTGGTAACAATGTTGGTAAAAAAGGCGATGGTGGTGAACTAGGAGCTGTTATAGGTGGTGTTGTAGGTGGTGCTGCCGGTAACGTGATCGGTAAAAAAATGGATAAGCAAGCACAACGTATCGAGGAAGAAATTCCTGGAGCTGAAGTGGAGCGTGTAGATGATGGTATCGTTGTAAATTTTGATGAGAATAGTGGGGTGTATTTTGCAACCAACAAGTATGACATCAATAGCGCATCTCAAGAAACTTTAAATGGTCTTGCACGCGTAATGCAAGAATATCCTCAAACCAATGTTTTAGTAGTTGGGCATACTGATAGTACCGGTTCGGCGGATTATAATATGACGCTTTCTAAAAACCGTGCGCAAGCGGTTACTAACTACTTGGTAACACAAGGAATTGCTTCCGGTCGTTTCACTACACAATGGTATGGTGAAGAGCAACCAAAATATACTAATGATACTGCGGAAGGACGTTCTAAAAACCGTCGCGTAACTTTAGCAATCGTACCTAACCAAGAGATGGTAAACGAAGCTAAGCAGGAAGCGGGTGAAAATTAAAAGGCTTATACTAAGATTCCTTTTTTAGGATGCTTAATTGAGAGAACTCCTTATATTGATTGATGTAAGGAGTTTTTTTATACGCCTAATTGTCCGAGGCTTGCCCTGATGTTGTTTAAATCGTAATTTGAAACTCGATTGAAAAAGTCGTTTAACATAGCAATTATTGGTGCAGGACTGGCCGGTTTAACTGCCGCAATTCATTTGCGCAAGTCTGGATTTGATGTGTTGCTTTTTGAGAAAGAGCACTTCCCAAAACATAAAGTTTGCGGTGAGTACCTTTCTAACGAAATTTTACCGTATTGGAACTATCTGGGCGTTGATCCTCTACAGTGGGGCGCGGTCGCAATTGATCATTTAGCGTTGTCTGCGGTCAATGGAAACTCGCTTGATATTAAATTGCCTCTAGGCGGATTTGGGATAAGTAGATATCAGCTAGATCATCATCTTTTAGAATATGCCCTTAGTTTAGGATGCACCTTGATCGATAAGACTGTTGAGGATATTCGTTTTGCTGAAAATACATTTTGTATTTTAACTAAAGATCAGCAAGAGTTCAACGCCGATTTGGTGATTGGCGCCTTTGGGAAACGTTCTAATTTAGACTTTAAACTGGACCGAAATTTCACAAATTATAAGAACAATTGGTTGGCGGTTAAAGCCCACTATGCTGGGGAAATTCGTTCAAACCAAGTGAGTCTGCATAATTTTAAAGGTGGTTACTGCGGAATTTCTAGGGTGGAAGATTACAAAATAAATGTCTGCTATCTAACCCGTACCGAAGCGTTCAAGCCTTTTAAGAATATTGAAACATTTCAGCAACAGGTGCTTTGTGAGAATCCGAATTTGAATGACTTCTTTGCACACGCTCAACCACTTTTTGACCAACCTATCAGTATCAGTCAGATCGCTTTTCAATCAAAACCGAGCGTAGAAAATCATATGTTGATGTGTGGAGACAGCGCCGGACTCATTCATCCCTTATGCGGAAACGGGATGGCGATGGCGGTTATTTCGGCTAAATTAGCTTCAGAATGTATTGTTGAGTACGCTAATCAAGATTGGTCTCGTAGCGAACTAGAGCAACATTATGAGCGGCTCTGGAAGCGTACGTTTACCAATCGCTTGCTTGCCGGAAACCTGCTGCAGCACGCGTTGCAAAACGATGCGCTTACATCTACAGGAATACAAGTGCTAAAATACTTGCCAAAAGTGACACGAAAGCTCATTCAAACAACCCACGGAAAACCTTTAAAAATTTGAAGTATCGCAAATTAACCCCAGAATTGATGGATGACCCCAACGTGGATGAAGCTACTTTAAAAGCCGCCTTGGCCGAGGTTACCCGCGTCAATAAATACTTGGGCGGACAGCAAGTGACGCTTGAGGGCTTGCGCTATTTTTTTGATCGGTTTTCACAAAAAAGTTACACCATTCTTGATGTAGGTTGTGGCGACGGTGCAATGCTGCGCAGTATCGCCAACTTTGCCAGAAAGCGTTCTATTGCTGTAAAACTGATAGGAATCGATATCAATCCCAAAAGTATTGCTTTGGCACAAAAACGCTCACAAGATTTTCCGGAGCTGTCGTTTCAAGTTCAAGATGTTTTTAAGCTGAATGAAACCCATCTGGAAATAGACATAATCACTTCAACCTTAACCATGCACCACTTTAATGATGCTGAAATTTTAAAGTTCCTAGCGCAGTTTTTAAAGTTGGCTAACTTAGGAGTAGTGATCAATGATTTACAGCGAAGTACGATTGCATATCGATTGTTTCAGGCGTATAGCCGTGTATTTATGAAAAGCGCAATGGCACGACACGATGGTTTAATTTCTATAGAACGCGCCTTTACAAAAAACGAATTGCTATCTTATACATCAAAACTCGGGGTACAGTCGTTTAGTATAAAATGGCGCTGGGCGTTCAGATATTTATGGATATTAGAAAATCAAAAGTAGCAATCGCAGGTGTAGCCAAAGCTGTCCCGCAATATAGCCGAGAAACCCAAGAGATTCTCCCATTGGTCACACAATGGATGGCAGGGCAGGAGGAGCGTTTTCAACGTAAAGTAAAAAAGATCTTCACCAATGCAGGGGTAGACAAGCGCTACAGTATTATGGCTCCCGATGAGGTGTTTACCGCGACTTCTTTTGAGCATAAAAACAACATTTATAAACGCGAAGTAATCCAGCTTGGAGAAGATGCTCTGCGCTCAGCACTTGAAAAAACAGGTTGGGAACCGCAATCGCTAGATTACATCATCACCGTGAGTTGCACGGGAATTATGATTCCGTCGCTTGACGCCTATCTCATTAACCGCTTAAAGCTGAGACAAGAAATTACCCGATTACCGGTCACCGAAATGGGTTGCGCCGCAGGAATTTCCGGGATGTTGTATGCTAATGATTTTCTAAAAGCCAATCCCGGTAAACGTGCTGCAGTGATCGCGGTCGAAAGTCCTACGGCGACTTTTCAGCTAGATGATTTTTCGATGGCCAATATTGTGAGTGCGGCGATTTTTGGAGATGGCGCGGCCTGCGTATTGCTTTCTTCAGAAGAACAGGCGTTAGGACCAAAAATCATCGATACCGAAATGTATCATTTTTACGATGCCGAACAAATGATGGGGTTTGACCTGACAAACAACGGACTCAAAATGATTCTTGACAAATCGGTTCCAGAAACTATAGCAGCGCACTTTCCGCAGATTATCAATCCGTTTCTCGCTAAGAATAACATAAGTATTTCAGAGGTTAATAATTTGGTATTTCATCCCGGCGGAAAGAAGATCGTTCAGACCGTGGAAAGCTTGTTTGGCGCTTCCGGAAAAAATATTGACGATACTAAAGAAGTTCTTCGCCTTTATGGCAATATGAGCAGTGTAACGGTGTTGTATGTTTTAGAACGTTTCTTAAATCGAAAAATTCCTGCCGAAGATTATGGATTGATGCTTAGTTTTGGTCCCGGTTTTTCAGCACAACGTATATTGTTACAATGGTAAATACTTTTGAATTTAATACCGAAGAAACGGCTAACAGCTGGGCGCTGATCTTGGGTGGAAGCAGCGGTTTAGGTTTTGCTTCGGCAAAAAAACTCGCCGCTAAGGGTTTACATCTTTGCATCGTGCACCGCACGCGCAGAAGCAAGCTCGAGGAATTTAACCATACGATTGAAGCTTTGCGCGAAACAGGAATTCAGATCGAAAGCTTTAATCTTGATGCGCTCAACCCGGCAACTATTGATAAGGTAAAAGATTTCTTTACAGAGCGCAATGCTTCAGTAAAAGTGTTATTGCACAGTATTGCCAAAGGAAATCTCAAACCGATTTATGCAGAGGACGCTTCCGTAGCTAAACTTTCCGGGAAGGATTTTATACTTACTGCCGAAGCGATGGCGGTGAGTTTATACGACTGGGCGAGCGCATTTGCAAACGCTGGTTTATTTGAAGAAAACGGGAAAATCCTAACTTTTACAAGCGAAGGAAGCACAAAACCTTTACCCAATTACGCGGCAGTTTCCGCAGCAAAAGCAGCTTTAGAAGCCATAATTCGCAGTTTAACATTTGAATTGGCACCGTTAAAAATTACGGCAAATTGTATTCAAGCCGGCGTAACCAATACCGAAAGTTTACAATTGATCCCGGGAAGTGATCAGCTTATAGCTCAGGCACTAGAGCGCAACCCGCAAAAGCGATTGACCACTCCGGAGGATGTTGCCAATGTGGTGTACTTATTGACCAAAACCGAAGCCAACTGGATCAATGGAGCGGTGATTCCGGTTGATGGCGGGGAACATTTAAGATAATTAAGAAAACATAATATAGAATGAAAATAGACCTGCGTAGCGATACGATCACAAAACCCACTTCGGGAATGTTAGATGCAATGATGCACGCCGAAGTTGGAGATGATGTATATAAAGAAGATCCCAGCGTTAATAAACTAGAAGCGCATATTGCCGAATTATTTGGGATGGATTCGGCGTTGTATTTCCCAACAGGATCGATGACCAATCAAGCGGCGATTAAAATTCATACCCAACCCGGCGAGCAACTTATCGCAGATAAATACGCGCACGTGTATAACTATGAAGGTGGTGGCGTTTCGTTTAACAGCGGCGTTTCTTGCAAACTCGTAGACGGGCATCGCGGGATGATTACGGCTGATCAGGTTGAAGAACATATCAATCCGCCAGATTTTTATCACAGTCCGTTGACGTCTCTGGTGTGCCTTGAAAATACCACAAACAAAGGAGGTGGGGCTTGTTATGATTTTAGAGAAATACTAAAAATCAGAAAGATCTGTGACGATCACGGTTTAGGCTTTCACCTTGACGGAGCACGACTTTGGAACGCGCTCGTAGTCACCGATGAATCTCCTAAGGATTATGGGGCTGCGTTTGATACGATTTCAGTGTGTTTGTCTAAAGGCTTAGGCGCGCCAATGGGTTCTGTGCTCGTGGGTAAACAAAAATTTATGGATAAAGCGATGCGTGTACGCAAAGTTTTAGGAGGGGGTATGCGTCAGGTAGGTTTTGCTGCGGCGGCCGGGCTGTATGGTATTGAGCATCATTGGCAGCGTATGGCAGATGATCACAAACGCGCTCAAGAACTTTCAATTGCTTTAAATCAGCATGCTGAAGTAGCACACGTAGAGCCGGTAGAAACCAATATTTTGATCTTTAATCTGCGTGCAGATGCAGATGAGTTACAGTTTATAGAACGCCTCAAAGCCGAAGATATTCATATCAGTGCCTTAGGAAAAGGTAAACTTCGTATCGTAACACATTACGATTATACCGAAGCGATGCATCAGCATTTCTTGGCATTTTTAAAACAAGAATAAACCACACTTTTTGGTTTTTGATATTCTGATTTTTAGAATAAATGCTGGTAATTGATTAATGATATAAGTCTGATACAGTCTTAAATTATTAATTACTCAAAAATAGGTCGTAAAGAATTAGTTTTTTAAGCTTCCTGCTTAATTTACTGTGTGGTATGCTATCTTAGTATATAGTAAACCCGCGGGCGCTTTGTGCGTTATTCAATATAAAACCAGTTCTTTATGGCCTTAAAAGTTGCGATCTCTCATAAGACGAAATACAAGTATGATAAACGTATTTCGCTTTCGCCACATATTTTTAGACTGCGCCCTGCGCCCCATAGCAGAACTCCCATTGAGGCCTATTCGCTTAAAATAAAGCCGGAAAATCACTTTTTTAACTGGCAGCAAGATCCCTTTGGAAATTATCTGGCGCGTGTGGTTTTTCCTGAAAAAACAGACGAACTTTCTATAGATGTTGAAATTATAGCCGACCTAAAAACGATCAATCCGTTTGATTTTTTTGTGGAAGATTCGGTGGAAGAATTTCCGTTTAAATACAAAGATTCGCTAAAAAAAGAATTACTTCCGTATTTAGAAATAACAGACGACGGTCCGCTACTCAAGAAGTTTCTAAAAACCATTGATGTTTCAGAGCAGCTCACGATTTACTTTTTAATCGGTCTCAACCGCCACATTAATGAGTACCTCAATTATACGGTGCGTATGGAGCCGGGCGTACAATCTTGTGAAGAAACGCTCGAGAAAAAATTAGGTTCTTGTCGGGATTTTGCCTGGTTACTCGTGCAAAGTTTACGGCATTTAGGATTGGCAGCACGATTTGTTTCGGGCTATTTGGTACAGTTAAAATCTGATGAAAAATCGTTAGATGGTCCTTCCGGTCCAGAAGAAGATTTTACTGATTTGCACGCCTGGGCAGAAGTATATATTCCGGGAGCCGGCTGGATTGGTTTGGATTCCACTTCGGGTTTATTGGCTGGGGAAGGACATATTCCGTTAGCGTGTACGCCTTCTTTTGAAAGCGCAGCACCCGTAGTTGGTTTTTCTGATCCTGCGGAAACGGAGTTTGAATTTGATAATTCGGTTACCCGAATATTTGAATCTCCGAGAGTTACCAAGCCCTATACAGAAGCGCAATGGAACGCAATTTATGAGCTAGGCTTTGAGGTTGAAAAGGAATTGCAGGCAGGCGATGTACGTCTTACGATGGGAGGGGAGCCCACTTTTGTATCTATAGATGATATGGAATCAGACCAGTGGAATACCGCTGCAGACGGTCCTGAAAAGCGCAAACTTTCTGAAGGACTTTCTAAACGTTTGCTGCATAAATTTGGTCAAGGTGGAATGTTTCACCACGCACAAGGAAAATGGTATCCCGGCGAACCTATTCCACGTTGGTCTATAGGTTTACATTGGCGTAAAGACGGTATTCCTATTTGGAAAGACGAGTCACTTATGGCTTCTTTCAATGAGGAATATGATTTGCCGGAAGGAATCACAAAGACCTTTCTGCAAGAATTGGCGCTTAACCTCGGGATCCGATTAGAGTACATTACTCCCGCCTATGAAGATGTGTTTTATTTTATGTGGGAAGAGGGAAGACTTCCTGTAGATGTTGACCCTTTAAAAGGCGATGATGTCGCGACTTCGGTGCGCAATCGTCTCAATAAAGTTTTAGAACAAGGATTAGATAAAAAAATAGGTCACGTGATGCCGTTGGCCAATATTCAAGGAAAATGGGTTACGAGTCCGTGGCGTTTCCGTAGAAATCATCTTTTTCTCATTCCGGGTAATTCACCGGTAGGTTTGCGTTTACCGCTTAATTCGTTGATCGAAGAACCCGATGTACCTACACAACCCATTGCAGATCCTGATCTTTTTGACAAACGAAAGCCTTTTGGGCCTTACGGTGAAGCTTTAGAAAAACGTAAAGCCGCCGAAAAACCCAAAAAGAAAAACGGAAAAGTTGATCATAACGCAGATAAGAAAGAAAAGAATCCGTTTGCACGCACCGCGATTTGTGCTGAGGTTCGGGATAAAAAACTTTATTTATTTCTTCCGCCTTTAGACAATGCCGAAACGTTTATAGACTTAATGGCTTCTGTGGAAGCTGCAGCAAAAAAGCTGAATGTTCCTGTATTGATCGAAGGGTATGAGCCACCACGAGATAATCGTCTTGAGGTGTTGAAGGTGACGCCAGATCCCGGAGTTATTGAAGTGAATGTACATCCGGCGAAGAATTGGGACGAACTTACCAAAAACACGCTCACATTGTATGAAGAAGCTAAAAAGAGCCGTTTAGGTACCGAAAAATTTATGCTCGACGGAAAACACACCGGCACCGGTGGCGGAAACCACGTGACCTTAGGCGGTGTCACTCCGGCTGATAGTCCGTTGTTACGCCGACCAGATTTGTTGCGCAGTTTGCTTACATTCTGGCAACATCACCCGGGACTTTCCTATTTATTTTCCGGCGGATTTATCGGTTCAACGAGTCAGGCACCACGAGTTGATGAAGGTCGCCAGGAAAATTTATACGAACTGGAAATTGCATTCAATCAAATTCCGGAGGATGAAGATGTACCGTTTTGGCTGACCGATAGATTATTCAGGCATTTACTGACCGATATTACCGGGAATACCCATCGTGCGGAATTTTGTATCGATAAATTATATTCGCCAGATTCGTCTTCCGGCAGACTAGGAATTCTTGAATTACGCGCGTTTGATATGCCGCCTCACGCACAAATGAGTTTGATGCAAATGTTGCTCGTGCGCACTCTGGTTTCCTGGTTTTGGAATGAACCGTATAAACATAAACTTACCCGTTGGGGCACACAGTTGCACGATAAATTCTTGATGGAGCATTATGTGCGAGAAGATATTAAGGACATTGTTGAGCAGCTTAATGCGGCAGGATATCCGTTCAAATTAGATTGGTTTGATCCGTTTTTTGAATTCCGTTTTCCTCTGTATGGTTTGGTTGATATAAAAGATATGCAAGTCGAATTGCGTGCGGCGATAGAACCTTGGAATGTACTTGGAGAAGAAATGACCGGTGGTGGGACTTCGCGCTACGTAGATTCTTCTCTAGAACGTGTGCAGATCAAAGTTTCAAACTTTAATGATGAGCGCTATGTGTTGACGTGCAACGGTGTGAAAGTACAATTAAGCAATACCGGTGTCAAAGGAGAATATGTTGCCGGAGTACGTTATAAAGCTTGGCAGCCGTGGTCTGCTTTGCACCCTACAATTCCTGTAGATACACCATTGGTTTTTGATATTGTTGATTTGTGGAATCAGCGCTCTATTGGTGGTTGCACGTATTTTGTATCACACCCGGGTGGGCGCAATTATGAGACGTACCCTATAAACAGTTTAGAAGCAGAATCTAGAAGAATCAATCGTTTTTGGGATATTGGGCATACGCAAGGCAATTTGGTTTATACTGAAAAAGAGCCCGATACCAAGCTTGCAGGCCGAACTTTAAAATCAACTTCTTCAGAAAAAACATTTAATTTTAAAGAAATTCCTGTAAATCCAGAATTCCCACATTTACTAGATTTGCGAAAGAAATAATTATTTACAACCCTGAATATGACTGTGGCTACTAATGCTTGGTTTACCAAGTATTTTACAGATTATACCTACGACGAGATGTTTACCCCAGATCTCAGCGTTAAGGAAGATTGGCAGGAGCTTTTAGAGAACTTTAAGCGCATAGGGATTGACGGCTTGACACAACGTCAAAACGATATCAACTGGCTGCTGGAAGAAAACGGGGTTACGTATAATGTGTATAACGATCCCAACGGACTTAACCGCCCTTGGAATCTCAACGTAGTTCCTTTTATTCTCAAAGCGAACGAATGGCAAAAAATTGAAAAAGGCCTTAAACAACGTGCGCACCTGCTCGATCTCGTGCTTAAAGATATTTATGGCGAGCGTAAGTTGATCAAAGAAGGTATTGTGCCGCACGAAGTGATCTATGGGCATCGCGGATTTTTACGGCAATGTGATAAAATTCAGTATAAGATTGATAAACATTTACTGCTGTATGCCGCAGATATTGCTCGTGGAACTGATGGCAGAATGTGGGTAGTGAATGACCGCTCTCAGGCACCATCAGGAATGGGTTATGCTCTTGAAAATCGCTCTACGGCAAACCGCGTTCTTGCCGATATTTTTGCTGAAATGAATATCAAGCGGCTTTCAGAATTTTTTAAAGAATTCAACGAGTTGTTGCTAGAGGCTTCTCCAGACAAAGTTGAAAATCCCAACATTGTTATTCTTACTCCGGGCTCGCATAACGAGACTTATTTTGAACACGCCTATTTAGCGTCATTTTTAGGATACCCTCTGGTTCAGGGAAATGACTTGGTGGTGCGCGACGGATTTCTGTTTATGAAATCGCTTAAAGGCTTAAAGAAAGTACACGTGGTTTTACGGCGTGTTGATGATATTTTTACAGATCCGCTTGAGTTACGCGAAGATTCTCATCTAGGAGTTGCAGGATTACTGGATGTAGTGCGTAGACAGAATGTAGCGGTGGTGAATCCTATAGGTAGTGGCGTTTTAGAAAACCCTGGTCTTATCCCGTTTATGCCGGCTATTTGTAAATATTTTCTAAAGGAAGATTTACAGCTGCCTCAAATAGCAAGTTGGTGGTGTGGTCAAGAAAAAGAGAAAGACTATGTGCTGAAGAATTTAGCAAACCTCGTCATTAAGCCGATTGATCGTACCAATCGCGAACACATACATTTTGGGTCTCAAATGTGTACCGAAGAGCTTGAAGCACTTCGGAAAGAAATTTTAAAGAAGCCTTACCATTTTGTTGCTCAGGAACGCATCAGTTTTTCTACCGCGCCCAACTATTCAAAAGGAACTTTTGAACCGCGAAATATGGTCGCTCGTACGTTTACCATTGCAGGAAAAAGTGGCTACAATGTCATGCCCGGCGGATTGGTACGTGTCGCTCCGGAGCGTGGAAAACTGAGAGTTTCTAATCAACGTGGGGGAACCAGTAAAGATTTTTGGATCATTGGAGATCTTAAAAGTGAAGAGACGGCCAATTATAGCTGGAATCGCAGATCTGCCGTTTCGGTAAGCGGTCTTGATGATCTACCGAGTTTGACTGCGGAAAATTTATATTGGGCTGGTCGTTATGTGGGACGCACTTTAGTAAATGCACGTTTTTTACGAATGGTCTTAAAACAGATGAACGCTCCTGAAGCCGAATCTAATCAACAAACCTGCTCGGTTAAAATGAATATTCTTTATAAAGCGGTGACGCAGATGACCGGTACCTATCCCGGCTTTATGGAGAAAAATAAGAACGGCACCTACGCGATGGATAATCCGCTGAAGGAAATGATGGCGGTAGTTTTAGACCGAAATAAAATAGGAAGTCTGGCAAACTCGATGATGATGTTCAGCAATTCCTATTATTCCATCAGGAATTTGTGGAGCAGCGATATGTGGCGGGTTTTTGAAAACATTCAAAAATTATGGCGCAATCTGGAAAATGAAAAACAGATCACCGTCAATAAAATGATCAAAACCCTTAATCAATTGATCACGCGATTAATTGCTTTTATGGGACTCATTGAAGAAAGCATAATGGTCGAACAAGGCTTATTGCTTTATTTTATAGGCCTTCAGTTAGAGCAGAGTATGCTTACGATTACAAAATGCCGTTCCCTTCTGGTGATCAAACAATCTGGGCAAACCGAATATGAAGTGCTAGAATCCTTGTTAAGCAGTCACGAAAGTTTAAACATTTACCGCTATAGTTACAGATCGTATATACGCGTAGAACCGGTAATTAGTCTTTTGTTGATGGATTTAAAATATCCACGATCGTTGACCTTTCAGCTTGGGCGGTTACAAAAAGATATTTCGCGTTTACCACATTCACAAAAGTCTGACGCGCTTATGCATTACGAAAAATATGTATTTGAAGCCTTTTCTAAACTGCGCTTGGCGAACTCAGATCAGTTGGCTACAGTAAAGGAAAACGACGGAAATATTCGAAAGGATCTGGATAAACTTTTAGAAGAATTGAGCGATTTATTATTTGCCACTTCTCAGGCAATTTCTAACACCTACTTTAATCATACATATAAGCAGAGTCAGCTTGTAGATCAAAACTTTCCGCTCTAATGTTGTATTCCGTTACGCATACCACAAAATATGATTATGATGCGCCTGTGAGCTACTGTCATAATATCGCAGTATTAAAGCCAAGGCGTTCGCTAGGGCAGGAGTTGCTAGAATACAAGATGGCGATTGCACCCGAAGCCGATGAAGTCTCTGAGCGCGTGGATTTCTTCGGAAATTACATCACTCGTTTTTCTATTCAGAAAGAACATAGGCAGTTGAAAGTGACGACAACCAGCAAATTGCGCAGGGAATATGAGCAGTTTAAAACAGACTTTAGGTCAGATAAATGTACACGTGTTACGTTAGATCAAGCCAAAGAAAATCTTTTAAAAACTGAAATTGAAATATTAGAGGCTAAGCAGTTTGTATTAGATTCTATTTTTATCAATAAAACCGGTGAAGCGGTTGAAAAATATGCTCGCGAAAGCTTTAAATCCAATCGTTCGGTTTTTGAAGCTGCCGAGGAATTAATGCAGCGTATTTATACTGATTTTGATTTTGTTTCAGGGTTTACCAGTGTTTCTACGCCAATACATGAAGTGATGGAAGAACGCAAGGGGGTTTGTCAGGATTTTGCGCAAATCGCTATTGCGTGTATTCGATCTATAGGGCTGCCGGCGCGTTACATCAGTGGATACATAGAAACCTTACCACCTCCGGGCCAGGAAAAATTAATAGGAGCCGACGCATCTCACGCCTGGTTCTCTATTTTTATCCCGGGTTTTGGCTGGGTAGATTTTGATCCTACCAATAATCAAATCCCCGGCGACCAACATCTGGTCGTAGGTTGGGGAAGAGATTATTATGATGTTCCTCCTTTAAAAGGAGTGGTTTATGGTAGTGGAAAAAGCCAACTTTCAGTCGAAGTTGATATAGCACGCGTGGTTTAAACGGCAGCAAGATATTTTAGGAAACACATACTGCCGCCTACGCCGCTGTATTGCCCATAATTAGGAATAACATCGTATTCCCGTTTTTTGTAAAGTGCAATTGCCGGGGGTTGAAAAATTCCGGTTTCAAGTACACACTTGGTGTAACCTATTTCACTTGCCCAGTTTTCTAATGCTTCAAGAATAGCACTGGCATAGCCGCGTTTGCGGTACAAAGGTTTGGTGTACATTCTTTTGATCTCTACGCTCTTAGGACCGTATTCTCTAAAGGAACCGCAGGCTACCGGAATTCCACTGTCATAAGCGACAATGACATTTTTTATTCGGTCTAATGCATTAAATTGATTGTAAAATGCGTGATCATCTCCGTCTGTAACTTTGAGAGTTTGATCAAGTTCTTTTACCATTTTTAAGAAATCAGCATTTTTTGAGTCGGTACGTACAAGATTTAGCATATTTCGTAAATGTGTTTGGTTGGTAGTTGAACTTGAAAGATACACTTCTCTTGTACTTTTTAAAACTTTTGGAGGAAGTATTTGTTAAAGATTTTTTAACTAAAGCTGTCGAACTGCCTAGAATCTACGTTACAAACGATACTGCAAAAAAAAAAAGTCTGCCTTGTAAGACAGACTTTTTTATACTAAAAATATATTGAAACCGCCAAAAGCTTTGACACTTCGGGGGAGTTTACTTTAGAGGTTCGAGCTCGCCAACGGCCAAACCCAAACTGTTGAGTTCATTTTTGATGCGCTCATAAACGCTTGGTTTTGCGTAGTCAACCGCAATGATCTGTTTTTTGAGATTGATCTCCAAAACACGTACTTCCATAATCCTATTGAGACATCTGTTGATGACTTCTTGTGAACCTTTAAAGTTTTGATTTGCGATTTGGAGTGTAGCTTTCATGAGATTGTTGTGGTTTAGATCAGACTTGGGCTTTTAAAATTACAACAAGAATTTGTAGGAATTACTAATCAAAAGCTCAAAATCTACTGATTAACAATATTTTAGTGTTAAATTTTTTAACTAAACCGGTTTAGGGAATTTAAAAATGTATGTGTTAATTTTACACTAAAGGATTTTTCCTGCTAAGTAGCGCTGTATAGCATAGACATCAATTTGCTTATTAAACTTCTTACTTACGCTAGGAACATTTTCGCTAGAGATCCAGATTTTCAATTCAGCATCTAAATCAAAAGTTCCGGCGGTTTCTAAAGAAAAGCGAGAAATATTCTTGTAAGGCAAACTTTTATATTCGGTTTTTCTTCCTGTAAGTCCTTGTTTATCTACAAGGATTAGCCGTTTAGAAGTAAAAATAAAGACGTCTCTAAGCAGCTGAAATCCAACTTCAATATGTTCTCTTTCTGTGAGCAAGCGATCATATTTCTTGGTAAGGTCTTCTAAAGACATTTCGCTGGCATTCCCTAATATTCTATCAATGATACTCATGGTTTGTTTAAATTATGTTATCAAGAGTATAAGAAAGGCAATCTGCAATCTCCTAGAGAATAGCTTGTTTAACAAGCATTTAATAAAGCTTACTTAGTTTATACTAGTAACAAGTATTTACGCATAAAAAAAGCCCCCAAGAGGGAGCTTTTTGAAGATTATTATGAAACAATAATTAGAAGGAGTTAGCCACTAACTGCTCGTAAAGTTCTTGTCTTCCGCTCAATGGGGTAGGCTCACCGCTTTTTCTACCTATCTCACTAAGTTGCTCAAGGCTCAAAGCACCTGTTTCGAACTTAGCACCGTTTCCGTTATCAAAAGATGCATAGCGTTCTTTACGCAACGCGCTGTATGAAGTATTTTGCAATAGATGATCTGCAGCGATCAGGCCACGTGCAAAGGTGTCCATCCCGGCGATGTGTGCTATAAATTTATCTTCAAGGTCAATAGAATTGCGACGCACTTTGGCATCAAAATTTATTCCGCCGCCTTGAATACCACCGCCTTCAAGAATGACTAGCATGGCTTGTGTAACTTCAAAAACATCTATCGGGAACTGGTCTGTATCCCAGCCGTTTTGATAATCTCCGCGATTGGCATCGATACTTCCTAACATGCCTGCATCTACAGCAACTTGTAATTCGTGCTCAAAGGTATGACTTGCCAGGGTTGCGTGATTCACTTCAATATTCAGTTTAAAGTCATCTTGCAATCCATATTTATTGATGAAGCCAAGACTTGTTGCAGCATCAAAATCATATTGATGCTTGGTTGGTTCCATAGGTTTGGGCTCGATAAGGAAATTCCCTTTAAAACCTTGTTTGCGGGCATAATCTCTAGCCATGGTAAGAAATTGTGCCAGGTGATCTTGCTCGCGTTTCATATCGGTATTCAAAAGACTCATATAGCCTTCACGACCACCCCAGAACACGTAGTTCTCACCACCCAATTCAAGTGTAGCGTCTATCGCTATTTTCAATTGAGCGCCGGCATAAGCCACCACGTCAAAATTGGGATTGGTTGCTGCGCCATTCATATAACGCGGATTACTAAAGAGGTTTGAAGTTCCCCATAAAAGCTTGATGCCGCTTTCTTGCTGCTTTGTTTTTGCATAGGCAACAACCGCTGCAATACGCTTTTCAAATTCGGCAAGATCAGGCGTTTCATCTACAAGATCTACATCGTGAAAACAATAATACGGCAAGCCCAGCTTGGTCATAAATTCAAAAGCAGCATCCATTTTATCCTTAGCACGAGCCACAGGATCAGGATTGGCATCCCAGGCAAAAGTTTCGGTAGGAGCACCAAACGGATCTCCGCCCTTATTGTTGAGCGTATGCCAATAAGCCATCGCAAAACGCATATGCTCTTTAAGTGTTTTTCCTGCGACTACTTTATTTTCATCGTAGTATTTAAAAGCAAGTGGATTATCGCTTTCTTTTCCCTCAAATTTGATCGGGTCTATGTTTTTAAAATAGGTGCTCATTAATCTAGTATTTGAATATTCTTTTTCCAGGTTTGATATAAATTAGTGTAGTGTTCTTTCAATGCTGATTGAGGTTCTTGAGTGCTTAACAATTCTAGTCCTTGTGCAGCTTCATCCAGACTTTTATAAAATCCGTAGCCATAAGCAGCGCCACGGGCAGCACCTTCAGCGCCATTGGTTTCGTACAGTTCTAAGGAAGTCTGCGTAGTATTCACAAAAATCTCTCTAAATACCGGACTTAAAAATAAATTGGCTTTTGTTGCTTTTACTGAAGTACCACCGGCACCAATTTGCTGCATCACCTCAAAGCCATAATTCATTGCATACACAATACCTTCACAAGCCGCACGAACCATATGCGCAGCTGCGTGCCTGTTGAAATCTAAATTTTGCAGACCGCTGAAGGATTTTTTATTGTTAAAAATGCGTTCAACACCATTGCCAAAAGGGTAGAAGTGTAAGCCATCACTACCCGGACCTACTTTTGCCGCTTGTGCATTTAAGAAGTCGTAGGAAAGCAATTCATCCTTTCCGGTGGAGAGCATTTTACGCAACCATTGGTACAAGATCCCAGAACCATTAATGCATAATAAAACACCGTTGCGTTTTTGAGCTTCCGTATTGTTTACGTGCAAAAAGGTATTGATACGGTTTTCTGCATCAAAAGCATCTTGATCGGTCACCGAATAGATCACTGCCGAAGTTCCTGCAGTAGTAGCGATTTCTCCGGGTTTGTTGACGTTAAGCGCAAGGGCATTGTTGGGCTGATCTCCAGCTCTGTAAGTGATTTCTACATTTTTTGAAAGTCCTAAAGCTTCAGCGATTTTAGGAGCAATAGTCGCTTGATGACTAAAATTAGGAAAGATCTCCGGAATTACCGCACGCGGAAGGTCTAAAGCCTCGAGTACTTCTTCGGCTAAAGCATTCTTTTTATAGTCCCAGAGTGCAGCTTCAGAAAGTCCGGATTTACTGGTTTGTGCTACTCCAGAAAATTTAGCTGCCAGAAAATCTCCGGGCAACATCATATGCGCAATTTGATCAAAAAGTTGAGGTTCGTTTTCTTGAACCCATTTCAACTTAGAAGCGGTAAAATTCCCCGGACTTTGTAAAACCCGGTCTTGAAAAAAGCTTGCTCCTTTTTCCTGATAGTATTTTTCACCTATAGAAGCAGCACGACTATCACACCAGATAATAGACGGGCGCAGCACGTTTAAATCTTTATCGGTGAGCACGAGGCCGTGCATTTGATAAGAAATACCAATGGCTTTGATCTGTTTAAGATCGATACCTTGATCGCCTAGTTTTTTGATACCGTTACACGTGTATTCCCACCATTTTTCGGGATGCTGTTCTGCCCAGCCACTTTGAGGTGCATCAATGCGCATTTCTTGATCAGGAACCGTAGAACTGGCTACCGATTTGCCGGTATTGGCATCAAGAACGGCTAGCTTGATCGATGAGCTGCCCAAGTCGATTCCTAAAAAATACATAAGCGTTTAAATTAAATCTCTTATTTTAGTCCAATGGACAACTTATAGTTTTTATGACTACAAGTATACATATAAAAATATAATTATCACAATACCCATTAAAACTATCTCGTCATTAGCGATTGAGAACCAGAATTATGACAAAACAAAATGAAGCGACCATACTCGATAGTTTAACCATTGATTGCGTGATTTTTGGTTTTAATCAAGGAAACTTAGAAGTCCTTTTGGTCAAGCACGCCGACGGAATAAGCAAGGATAAATGGGGCCTTCCGGGAGGATGGATCTTTACCGATGAAAGCACAGACGCTGCTGCAAATAGGTTGCTGTTGGAGCTTACCGGGATAAAAGATGTTTATCTAGAACAGCTGCGTGCCTTTAGTGAACCCGATCGTTTTCCTTTGTCGCGAGTGATCACAGTTGGGTATTATGCCTTGATCAAAAAAGAAGATTGGACGGGTTTAAAGCCTGGAGCAACCGCGTCAGAAGTGGGCTGGTTTAAGGTTTCTGAAGTGGAGACGCTTATTTATGATCACTTGCATATTCTGGGAGTCGGATTGCGCAGGTTACGTCGCCGAATTAAACAGGAACCTATAGGTTTTAACCTACTGCCCGAAAAATTCACGTTGCTTCAGTTGATGCATTTATATGAAGAAATTTTAGGCTACGAGATGGATAAGCCCAACTTTAGAAGAAAAATTTTAAGAATGAATTTGCTCACTGCACTTGACGAAAAGCAAAAAGATGTATCGCATCGTGCAGCAAAACTGTATAAATTCAATCCGGATACCTATCAAAAGTTGATAGAAAAGGGATTCAATTTTGAATTTTAAACCTAAAAAAAGCCGCAATTATTTAATTGCGGCTTTAATTTTTATAAGCATTTAGTTTTATTGCCATCCACCACCAAGACTGCGGTAGAGCTCAATGTTTGCAATTAAAATTTGCTTTTTGGTATTGATTTCATTCAGTTCACTTTCTAAAGCGTCGCTTTGAGCTGTGATCACTTCGAGGTAGTTTGCGAAGCCACCTTTAAACAGGAGCGCGGCATCTTTAAGTCCTTTTTGTGTAACTTCAATACGCTCTTGTGCGATTTTATATTCTTCGGTGAGTTTGTTGATTCGGGTTAGCGAATTAGAAACATCTTCTACCGCACCGATCAGGTTATCCTTAAACTCCAATTGTGCGATCTCCCGTTCTGAAAGCGCCACTCGATAATTGGTTTTAAGCTTTCTATTATTAAAAATAGGCTGAAAGATAGAACCGTTAAGCAATGCAAAAGCTGAACTTACGGGATCAAAGAAATTCTCTAACTGAAACGAATTCAATCCCAATCCTGCACCGATGGAAAGCGAAGGATATTTTAAAGCTTCGGCAACACCGGTACGTGCGTTTTGAGCGATGAGTTCATATTCTGCCATCGCCACATCTGGACGATTTTTAATCAATTCTAACGGAACACCGGTCTTGTATTTTTTCTGAAATTGTATAGCATCAAGATCTGCATTAAGCTCGATGGGACGCGGTGATCTTCCTAAAAGTCGGTTTAATTTATTTTCTTGAACCGTATACTCGCGTTCTAACTGTGGAATAAGAGACTGTGCTTTTAACTGCTGTGATTTGGTTTGCTGAAGCGCCAAAGAAGTGGTTTCGCCCGCATCATATTGCAGTTTTACAATGTTGTAAGTGCTGTCATTAAGCGCGTAGTTTTTTTGTGCTACTTCAACCTGAGACTTCAGCATTATTAAATTGTAATAGGTTGAAGCAACTTCTGCGATCAATTCGGTTTGTACAACTTTTTTAAACTCTTGAGACTTCATAAAGTCGGCACGCGCTGCTTCCTTTTGCCATCTCAATTTTCCCCAGATATCCAGTTCCCAATCGGCTTGCAAGGCAGATGAATATTCCAAGCGTTCTGTATATAAACTTCTCGGTACATTTTCTCCGTGATTGCGTCTCGCACGGTTAGAGCCGTAATTGTTATAGTTTTCTGAGTAATACTCTCTTCTAAAACCTGCCGGAGTCGCATTAACCGATGGTAAAAAGTTAGCCTTTGATTGGGATAAATATTCCATCCCAATATCCATATTGCGCATCGCTTTTTGCAAATCGATGTTATTAACAAGAGCTGTGTCTATAAGGGAAATCAACGTGCTGTCTTCAATAAATTCTCTCCACGGAATATGTGACATCATCAAGCTATCGCGAGTAATTGCCGCTTCAGCCAGAGAATCATTTAGAACAGAATCTTTTACATAAAACTCTTCAGAAACATCATCAAATTGAGGTCGCTCATATCTTTGCCCCACTTTACAACTACCAAGTATTAAAAGTGTCAACAATATCAAGCTTGCGCTGAGATATCGGTTTATATTCGGTTTTCTTTTTATGGTGTTTATATTAATCGTTTTCATAGTGGTTAGGTTAGTTTTCTTCTTCAATTTCTTTATCTCCGTAGCGCTCTAAGTTGTACTTGTCGTGCAACATCTGGAAAATATATGCCATCACAGGAATTACAAAAATCCCTAGAACAATACCTCCTACCATACCGCCGGCTGTACCAATACTCACCGAGTGATTACCTTGTGCTGAAGAACCTTCAGCAAACATCAACGGTACAAGTCCTACGGTAAATGCAAGCGAGGTCATAATAATAGGTCTAATACGCAACGCACTTGCTTCGAGAACCGCATCGAATACATTGAGGCCAGAACGTCGTTTTTGCGCAACAAACTCTACAATAAGAATGGCATTTTTAGCCAAAAGACCAATCAACATAATAATACCTATTTGTACATAAATGTTGTTGTCAAGTCCGGCCAAATTGATCGCGGCAAACACACCGAAAATACCTACAGGCAGCGATAACATTACCGCTAGCGGAAGTAAGAAGCTTTCATACTGCGAGGCCAGAATAAAGTATACCAGAAGAATGATGATGATGAAGACAATCATGGTGTCTCCACCAGAATTTTTCTCTTCCAGACTCATACTGGTCCACTCATAGCTCAAACTTGCTGGCAGTTTTTCGCTGGTCAATTCTTCGATCTTTTTCATCACGTCACCAGTACTGTATCCTTTTGCCGGGGTTACGTTTATTTTTGCCGCATTATACAGATTGTAACGGTTAACAACTTCAGGACCATAAGCTTGCTCTAAGCGAACGATCGTGTTTACAGGCACCATTTCACCTTTGTTGTTTTTCACAAAAATGCTGTTGAAAGACTCCGGCGATTCTCTATAAGGAATATCGGCCTGCATATACACACCATATTGTCTGCTAAAGCGGTTGAAATCACCCGGCTGTACACGACCAAAATACGACTGCACCGTAAACATCATGTCTTTTACACTAACACCTAAAGCCTTTGCTTTTTCGTAGTCGATCTTAAGACGATACTGCGGGAAATTTGGATTGAACGAGGTAAATGCGTTGTCAACTTCTTTCTGATTGCTCAGGGTGTTGATGAATTCATTTACGATCTGACCAAATTCTCCCAAGTCACCATCAGAGCGGTCTTGCAACATAAACTGAACCCCGTCAAAGTTACCAAACCCTTGTATCGTAGGTCTTGGATACATATTGAAATCGGTTTCAGGGATTTGATCAAGCTTGCTCAACAAGCTTTTGATGACCTCTTGAATGTCTTCAATTTCTCCACGCTCTGCAGCGTGTTTTAGCTGAACATATCCTAAACCAGAAGACGGACTATTAGCATTATCTACAACATTAAAACCAGAAACAGTATTCACGCCTTTCACGGCAGGATCTAATTGAAGAATAGAATCTGCTTTTCTTAGCGCAGCATTTGTTCTGTGTAATGAAGAACCTTCTGGCATTTTCATGGAGAAGATCAAGAAGTTATCGTCTTCAGTTGGGATAAAGGCGCTAGGCGTAATTCGCGAAAGAAAAATGGTAGCGACAATAATTGCTGCCAGAGCACCTACGCCTATCCATTTATGGTTCAAGAACCAACGTACAACATTGAGGTATTTGTCTGTAAACTTATCAAAACCACTGTCAAACTTACGCAGTCCTTTGCGCTTTGCTACTTTGGCTTTTCGTACCTGACGCAGTTCTGAAACCGTTTTGGCCATTCCGCGTTTCTTCTTTTCACGCTTTTTCTTTCCGAAGAAAATCTTGGTCAATACCGGAGTAAGCGTCAATGCATTTATCGCAGAAATTAAAACCGCAAAAATGATCGTGTATGCAAATTCTTGATAAAATACTCCCACAGGACCACTTAAGAAAGCAACCGGTAAAAATACGGCAGCAATTACCACTGTAATAGAAATAATGGCACCTGTAATTTCGTCCATCGCGGCAGAAACTGCTTTGCGGGCAGAAAGGCCGTGATGCGTCATTTTCTCGTGAATAGCCTCCATTACTACAATCGCGTCATCTACCACAATACCAATGGCAAGTACCAACGACAACATACTGAGTACGTTCATCGAAGCGCCAATAATATTTAGGAAGAAAAACGTTCCTAAGAGGGAAACCGGAATTGAAATAGCTGTAATAATGGTCGCTCTAAAGTCCTGCAGGAATATAAATACCACAATAAAAACCAGAATAAATGCCTCTACAAGCGTGTGCATTACTTGGCTCATCGATTCATCGATCTGATCTCTTACACTGTAAGTAATCTCATAATCGATGCCTTCGGGGAATAATTTTTTCTGTTCTTCAAGTATCTCTCTAATACGTTCATCAATGGTTTTGGCATTTGCACCATTCATTTGCACAATATCGATCGTTACCGAAGGTTTTCCGTCTAGACGGTTTTCACTGGTGTAGTTTGACGCACCAAACTCGATACGCGCAACATCTTTAAGACGTAGTTGGGCACCATCTTCATTGGTTTTAATGACAAGATTTTCATATTCTTCAATCTCGCTGAAACGCCCGTCATACTTCATTACAATTTCAAAAAGCTCATCTGAATTTTCACCGAATTTACCCGGTGCCGCTTCAAAGTTTTGATCTTTTACCTGATTGTAAACTTCTCTGGGAGTAAGGTTATACGAAGCCATTTTTTGTGGATTCAACCAAATACGCATCGCGTAATCCCGCTGACGTAAGATGGAAGCTTCGGCTAAACCTTCTACACGTTTAAGCTCACGGCGAATATTGATTCTTGTATAAGCATTAAGGAAGGTCTCATCATAGGTAGAATCTTTACTGAAGATATTGATCGTCATGATACTACCTTTCATTCTTTTAGTAACCGAAATACCGGCCTCAGTAACTTCTGGCGGAATTTTTTCAGTAATCACTGAAATCCGGTTTTGAATGTCTACCGCTGCCTGATCGGGATTAGTTCCCGGTTTGAAGTAAATAGTTACTCGTCCACGACCAGAGTTGGTAGCTGTAGAGTTGGCATAGGTCATATTTTCTGTACCATTGAGCGCTTCCTCGATAGGTAATAAAACAGATTTTGCAACCGTTTCGGCATTACCACCCGGGTAATATACCGCCACACTTACACTGGGAGGGGCAATTTCAGGAAAACGTTCAACGGGTAAAGAGGTGATACTGGCGGCTCCCGCAAGTACCAATACTATTGTGATCACCAGCGTAAAAACCGGCTTTTTTATAATCTTTTTAAACATAGGTTAGCTGTTTCGGTATTAGACTTAATACGAAATAAGAACTCTAAAAATGTGTCTAGGATGTTATAGACTGCTGGTAAGCTGGCCTCTTTGAAGCGGTTTTACCTTGATACCTGAAGCCAATTTATCTAATCCCGAAACCACGATGCGATCTTTAGGAGATAAGCTTTTTGAGTCTACGATATAATTATCACCAGAGCGTCCTTTTGTGATGATTTCACGACGCTGAGCAATATTGTTTTCATCAAGAATGAAGACAAATTTCTTATCCTGAATAAAGGTCGTAGCGCTTTGTGGAACGAGAATCGCAGATGGGTAAATCTCTTCCATCAAGATTTTACCGGTGTTACCAGAGCGTAGTAAGGTATCCGGATTATTGAATTTTGCTCTTAAAGTAATCGAACCTGTAGAACGATCAATTTGACCGGAGTTGGCATCAATCTTACCACCGTGCTCATAAATAGAACCGTCAGCAAGGACTAGTTTAACCTGATCGTTTACCTTGTTTTTCTTTGAAGTTTTGTCATTTTTCGCACGCTCAAAATAGAGGTAGTCAGACTCACTCATAGAAAAATAAACATAGATATCATTTACATTAGAAAGATTAGTCAACGGCTCTGAATCTGTTTTCTTCACCACGTTACCTATTGATTTTGGAATACGTCCCATAAAACCATTTACAGGTGCTTTAATCGTGGTGAAATCTAAATTGATACGCATATTGGCTGCTTGTGCCTGCGCTTGTTGTAAAGAAGAAAGTGCCACTTGATAATCTGCTTTAACAGATTTCATACGTACTTCAGAAATCACTTCATTATCGATAAGGGGTTGTAAACGCTCAACGTCACTTTTTGCTTTCTCTAGTTTAGCTTTTTCAAGATTTACGTTAGCCATGGCGTTTTTATAGTCTTCCATATACGGCTGACTATTTATTTTGAATAAAGGCTGACCTTTTTCAACAAACTCACCTTCATCAACATATATTTCTTCTAGAATGCCATCAACTTGAGGTCTGATCTCAACAGATTCAACACCTTCTATAGAGCCGATGTATTCAAAATTCTTAGCAGCGCTGGTTTCTTGTAAGCTGATTACCGGTAATGGCAATCCTTCGTCTTCTACCTCTTCCTCTCGGCAAGATGTAAAAGCAGCAAGACAAAGCGCTAGAATGATCGCAAACTTTGTATTGGGGTTATTTAAATAATTCATATTTCAATTTTTTAGGTTTCCACATAATAGTATTCAAGAATGAGACCTAAACGACAATAGTAAGCTGCAGGAATCATGTTGTGTTGTTTTATAGGGGTTTAGCGCAGTTTTAGAGGAAAAACAGTATGGGGACAGTTGTAGAATAGTGTAGAAAAATTCTACACTATTGTGGAAATTGATCAAGTTGTGAGGCGTAGATCTTGACTATGATGCTAAGATTACTGCTTGAGAAACATCGGTAAGAATGAGGTTGATTTTCCTTTTTGCAGCTCTTTTTTAGATTATGCCAAACCATAAATGAAAATCATTAATAATTCCTTAACGTTTATCTGATTCTTGTCCTAAGAGTGACGTTTTGAGATAAGATAGTACAGAGGGGCAACCTAAATTTTAAACGCTGTTAAAGATTTCGTAAAACTCAAAAGTTTACATATAGTCAAAATATGACAAAATTTGTGATTAATTATTTACTAATATTAATAATTGATCCAAGCAATGAAAAAACTAATTTATGTAACACAAATTACGCTGTTCTTTTTGGCTACTGTGCTGTTCGCTCAGGATAGGTCGCTTCAAGGTACGGTGACAGACACTAACGGAATGCCGCTTCCGGGGGCAAGTGTTGTGGTTAAAAACACTACTGTAGGTGTGGTAACCGACTTTGACGGAAACTTTACTATAGCTGTTCCTGAAAATGAAAATATACTTGAAGTAACCTTTATGGGATTCAAATCTCAGGAAGTAGATATAACCGGAAAATCTGAAATTACGATCGTACTGGAAGAGGATGCTCAAAGTCTTGATGAGGTTGTGGTAACGGCCTTAGGGATCAAGCGATCTACCAAAAAACTCGCATACTCCGTACAAAAAGTAGAAGGTGATGATCTCGCTGAAGCTAAGGAAACCAATGTTGTAAACTCATTATCTGGTAAAATGGCCGGTGTACGGGTTACCGGCGGGAATAGTGGAGTAGGTTCAAGTTCACAGATCATCATTCGTGGTGAAAACTCTTTAAATCCGAGTCCTAATGCCAATTCCCCGCTTTTTGTTGTAGATGGAATTCCTATTAATAACAACGTTAATAATGCCGGAGGAGACGGAAACATGGGAGTTGACTTTGGTAACGGCGCAATGGATATCAACCCTGATGATGTTGAAGAAATGACCGTACTTAAAGGGCCTAACGCAACAGCACTTTACGGTTCGCGTGGTGCAAATGGTGTTGTTTTGATCACTACAAAGTCGGGTAGAGGAACTAAAGGAATTGGTGTTTCTTTTAATCACAATTCTACTTTTGAGACCTTACTTACCTTACCAGAATATCAAAATGAATACGGTCAAGGTTCAAACGGTCAGTTTGCTTTTAATGATGGTGGTCAAAACCGCTCGATAACAGGTGGTGTAAACGATCACGTTGATGAGAGCTGGGGACCTGCACTTAACGGCCAGTTAATTCCGCAGCACGATAGTCCGACGACAAGCGGATTTAGAGCAGGTGATGTCAATTTGAGACCGCGTAATGCTGATGGAACTTTTGCAGATGAGATCATCGCAACGCCTTTTGTTGCGCATCCCGATAACATTAGAGACTTTTTTGAAACCGGTTTTACGATGAGTAACAACATCGCTTTTACCGGCGCTAATAAAGATGGAAACTTTAGAGTTTCGTTTACAGATTTAGATAGTGAAAGTATTGTTCCGAATTCAAATTTTAAAAGACGCACTTACGCGATCAATGGTTCGTATAATTTAACCGATTGGTTAAAAGTCACTGCGTCGATGAATTACATCAATTCTAATTCAGACAACCGTCCTAACAATTCCTATGGAACGGAAAACGTGATGTATTTATGGATTTGGTTTGGGCGTCATATCGATATGAATGGTCTTAGAGACTACTGGCAGCCGGGCTTAGAAAACGTGCAGCAGTTTAATTATAACTACAACTATCACGACAATCCATTCTTCACAGTTTATGAAAACACCAATGCCTTTAACCGTGACCGTGTGATCACAAATATGCGCGCCGATCTTAAACTGGCAGAAGGTTTAGATCTTATGTTTCGTACAGGGCTCGACTATTCAAATGAGCTTGATATGCGCAAACGAGCATACTCAACGCAGCGTTTCCCTAATGGGCAATATCGTGAGGATTATATTTTTGCTCAAGAACAAAATACCGACTTCCTTTTGTCTTACAACAAAGTGCTTACCGATGATTTAGATTTTGGTATTTCTGTTGGAGCAAACCATCGTGTGGCGAAAAATCGTTATCAGCGTATAAGTGCTAATTCTCTTTCAATTCCTGCGATTTATAACTTCGGAAACGCTGCAGAGCCGCTTACGACAAATGATTATGACAGCGAATTTAGAGTAAACAGTGCTTATGCCTTTGGTAATTTAGCCTATAAAAATTATTTGTTTTTAGACCTCACCGCCAGAAATGATTGGTCTTCTACACTTCCCGAAGATAATAACAGTTATTTCTACCCTTCTGCAGGTGTAAGTGCTATTCTTTCTGATATGTTTGAAATGCCAGAAGCGATCAGCTTTGCAAAAATAAGAGGAGGTTATGCGGTTGTAGGTAACGATACCAGCCCATACAACCTTGCTGCAACCTATGGTTTTGGTGATACCTTTAACGGATTCTCGAGAGTGTATTCGCCTTCAGAATTAAGAAATTCTGATTTAAAGCCTGAAAAAACCAATTCAATAGAATTGGGTGCCGATGTGCGTTTTTTCAAAAATCGTTTAGGTCTTGATGTAGCCGTATATCAGTCGACGACAAAGAACCAAATTATATCGCTTCCGGTATCTAATACTTCGGGATACAGTTCGCGGGTGATCAATGCGGGAGAAGTTCAAAATCGCGGTTTAGAAATTACCTTGAATGCCACTCCGGTACGTACCGATAATTTCCGATGGAATTCTTCGATCAACTTTACCACAAACAGAGGTGAGGTTAAAGAACTTACAGACGGGCTAGATTTTTACACGATCAAGAGTAACTATTTGACCGTAGGAGCACGAGTTGGTGAGCGCATAGGCGATTTATACGGTACCGGTTTCCGTAAGGTTGAAGACCCTAATAGTCAATATTTTGGTCAGTGGATTATCAATCCGGATTCTGGTCTTCCTATAGTAGATAACGAGTTGAGAAAATTGGGTAATTACAGTCCGGACTTTATGGTTGGTTTCCAGAATAGCTTTCAGTATAAAAATTTCAACTTCAGTTTTCTTTTTGATTGGAGACAAGGAGGAGAATTTCATTCGCGCACTGTGGCCATTGGGGGAACTACAGGAATGCTTGATTTTACAGTGCCGGGCAGAGAAACAGGTATTGTAGCGGCAGGTGTTGTAGAAAATGGCGACGGGTCTTACTCGCCCAATACACAAAACGTATCAGCTTCAAACTACTATTCGCACGTGTATAACCGTAGTAATGAAGAGAGCTCTATGTTTGACGCAACTTATGTAAAACTAAGAGAGGTAAAACTAGGCTATAATTTGCCTAAGAAATGGTTTAATACTGTGCCGTTTACTTCTGCAACTATTTCGCTTGTAGGTAGAAACCTGGCGTTATGGACAGAAAATGACCACGTAGATCCGGAAAGTATTTCATTCTCAGGAGGCACCATTGTTCCCGGAGTTGAAGATATGGCACTGCCTAGTACGCGCAGTTATGGTGTAAATCTAAATCTAGAATTTTAAGAAAACACACGATGAAAAAACTAACTATCATACAAATTTTTGTACTCGCTTGTCTTTTGATAACTGGCTGTACAGACAATTTTGAAGAAATCAATACCAACCCAAATGCTCCAGAAGCAGTAAGTGCAAACTTGCTTACTTCTACGGTAACTTCAGAAATTACCAGAACGCTTACTCAAGAGGGCTATAGTGACGGTAACACGATCACCCAATTGATGGCAAAAAATAACTTTCCGGGTTTTGCGCAGTTTGATTGGGGAGATCAGGGAATGTGGAATTTTTTCTACGGAATTCTTCCGGAAATCGACGATATTCTAGAGATTTCTCGTGCCGAAGGAACACAGAACAGCACTTATGAGGGTATTGCACTTACGTTGCGTGCGTTGTGTTTTGCAAACCTTACAGATCTCTACGGAAACGTACCCTACGCTGAAGCTTTAGCCGGTCAATCTGAAGGGATTTTTACACCCGTTTACGACAATCAGGAAATGATCTACGACGGCGTTTTGGCAGATCTGGCAGCTGCAGATGCTGCCTTAGCCCAAAATCAAAGCATAAGCGGCGCTTCTGGAGATGTGATCTACGATGGCAACCCTGCACAGTGGAGAAAATTGGCAAACGCCTTACGCTTGCGTTATTTATTGCGTATCTCAAAACAGCGCGATGTGTCTTCAGCGATGCAAGCCATTGTAAATGCAGGAAACTACATCAACTCTAATTCAGATAATGCAACCTTAATCTATAGCGGAACTTCAAATACAGATTCTTGGCCACAAAGCACGGGTCGTATTGGTGGCTTTGATGAGAAGAGTTTATGCGATACCGCCTTAGAGTATTTCAACAGATTTAACGATCCTCGATTAGATATTTGGTTTGATCGTAACAGCGATGGAAACTGGGTAGGAATGCCTATCGGTCTAAATCAAGATAACGCACGTGCTTTTGATGATGCAAATAGTCCGAGTCGTTTAGATGTTGATTTGTTTTATTATTCAGCAACAGATGCCGAAGCTTTTATTATGAAAAACTCAGAAGTACAATTCATTTTAGCCGAAGCCGTAGCGCGTGGAATCATAAGCGGTAATGCTGAAGCGTATTATAACGAGGGAGTACGAGCGAGTATGAATTACTGGGGGGTAAGCGATGCTGACGTAACGGCGTATTTAGCGCAACCGGCGGTAGCTTATGACGGTTCTTTAGAATTACTATTGACCCAGAAAACCATCGCCCTTTGGAATGTAGATTATCAAGGTTGGTTCAATTACAGAAGAACCGGTTTGCCGGCTTTAGAACCGGGACCAGACAGCCTCAATGGAGATCTGTACCCTGTGCGTTTCTTGTATCCTTCATCAGAGCAAACGTTGAATACCGCCAATTATCAAGCAGCTGTAGGTGCAATGGGTGGAGATAATATCAATGTAAAAGGCTGGTGGGAAACCGGTACCCGTTACTAACCATCAACTTCAAAACTCAGGTTGGGTTGCTCAAGTTTGTTGAGTAACCCTTACCTGTTTTTAGTTTAGATATGAAACAGCTAATTATGAATAAGTTTTTAAAGTTAAGCACTGCGCTCGCTGTGTTGATTTTAGTAGCCTGCGATACAAACGATGAACCAGAACCTGGTATTAAACACCTTGTGGTTATTGGGGTAGATGGGATGAGTCCCAATGGAATTCAAAATGCCAAAACACCGGTGCTGGATAGTCTCATTAAAAATGGCGCTTCCACACTTCAAGCGCGGTCGGTTTTACCTTCGAGCTCAAGTTCTAATTGGGCGAGTATGCTTATGGGCGCAGGTACCGAACAACACGGAATTACCTCCAACGGCTGGGAAGTAAACGATTATACGCTTCCTGCGGTAGTTTCAGGAGGAGATAGTCGTTTTCCTAGTATTTTCACATTATTCCACGATCAAAAGCCGGAAGCACACGTTGGCGCCATTTACGATTGGGATGGTTTTGGGAGATTGTACAATCCGGCAGATGTTGATTTTGATATTGATGCTGACCACGAAGATAAAACGACTCAAGAAGCCATCAACTATATCAAAGCGCATAAACCAGACTTTACTTTTATTCATTTGGACCACGTGGACCACGCAGGACATAGTGAAGGTCACGGCAGCGCCAGTTATTACAAAGCGGTAGAAAAGGCCGATCTGCTCATAGGCGATATTATCAAATCGACTCAGGATGCAGGGATTTTTGAGGAAACGGTTTTTATCGTGTCTTCAGATCACGGCGGTCTCGGAAAAGGGCACGGTGGTGAATCGCTCGATGAGGTGCTTATTCCGTTTATTCTTTATGGAAAATGTGTAAAAAAAGGGTATGCCATCGAAGAGACTGTGTATCAATACGACAACGCGGCAACAGTGGCTTTCATTGCTGGTTTAGAAACTCCGCAAGCGTGGATAGGTCGACCGGTAAAAAGCGCTTTTGTAGGGTATGAGAAACCGGTTTTGAAGTATAAAAAGTTAGAAGCTTTACAAGCCCCTCAATTTAAACCACAAAACGGACCCTATGCACCGGCCGGAGGATTGTTCCAAGAGGAGCAGGTTTCGGTGGTTATAAACAATCCTAATGCTTCAGGGAGCATTTATTATACGCTAGATGGGAGTGACCCTAGTGCTAAACATGCGGTAAAATATGATGCGCCGTTTTACGTAGATCAAACCACGCTCGTACGTGCAATAGTTGTAGAAGAAGGCAAAATCCAAAGCAAAATTGCAGAAGGAAATTATCGTTTGGTTTCCGTATCAAAAAAGCCCGGGGTGACCTATGCGATCTTTCAGGAAGAACCTTTAAGTGCGCTTCCAGATTTTACAAATAAGAAACCTAAGCAATCGGGAGTTACGATGGAGTTTTCAACCGAAGTTCTTGATGAAATTTCTGAAGTAGCAAATACCGCAGTGGTCTTTACAGCGCAATTGGAGGTTTCGACTCCAGGTGAGTACACGTTTTACACGACAAGTGATGACGGAAGCACGCTTTATGTTGATAACCAACTTGTGGTAAATAACGATGGCGACCACGGTGTGCAGGAGCGAAGTGGCAGCGTATCTTTAGCAAAAGGAAAGCATACGCTTAAAATTGAGTATTTTAATGGCGGTGGCGGATATTATTTGGATGCCAAATACCAGGGGCCGGGAATTGGTAAACAAATCATTCCTGCAGATAAATTGAGTCAAGACTAAAACATCAGGATGAAAGAAAAGCTTTCAAAAAATGAGATGATCGTAGAAGGGGATATCAACCTTTCGGAAGCCAGAAAAACGTGGCTTAAAGACCAAGTTTCTACCGAAGCTAAAACCTTGCTGGAGAAAGATGCCCGGTATTTTATGCACCAGGCTTTATCAACGCCTTGTCTTGATGTTCTGGCAAATGCTCAAGGTGCGTTGATCACCAATACTTCTGGTAAGGATTATTTTGATTTCCACGGAAACAACGTGCATCAGTTAGGATTTTCACATCCTAAACTTGTAGCAGCTTTAAAACAACAACTAGATGCGCTTACCTTTTCGACACGACGCTACACCAACGAAACAGCAATAAATTTTGCTGAGAAATTGACCAGTCTCACTGCCGGTTTAGACAAAATTTTAATGACTCCAAACGGAAGTTCGGCTGTGGGAATCGCTTTGAAATTGGCTCGAGCGGTAACCGGAAAATACAAAGTGCTTTCCTTTTGGGATTCGTTTCACGGCGCTTCTCTTGATGTAGTAAGCGTGAGTGGAGAATCGGTTTTTAGGGAGGAAATGGGACCTATGATGCCGGGTGTAGAGCGTATTCCTCCGCCTATCACATATCGTGGGATTTATGAGAATAATGAAGAAAAAGCTTTAGAATATCTCGAATATGTTCTTGCCAAAGACAACCAGATCGGGGCTTTTCTAGCAGAAACAGTACGCAATACCGATGCTCAAATTCCGTCAAAACACTTTTGGAAAACAGCCCGCAAGCTTTGTGATCAATATGGCGTATTACTCATTTTAGATGAGATTCCCATTGCCCTTGGTCGCACAGGAAAACTGTTTGCTTATGAACATTATGATATTATTCCTGATATTTTGTGCTTAGGAAAAGGCCTTGGAGGCGGGATCATTCCGCAGGCGGCGATAGTTACTAAAAAGGAGTTTGATCAATTTAATCACATCTCTTTAGGGCATTACACTTTTGAAAAAAGTCCGATGGGTGCAGCGGCAGCAAGCACTACATTAGAAATAATCGAAGAAGAACACCTACTCGAACACGTGGTTTATCTAGAAGGAATGATGCAAGCCGAACTGAATCAGCTGCAAGCCGATTTTGAATTGATTGGCGATGTGCGCGGCATCGGACTTTTATGGGGAATCGAACTGGTTACCAGTCGGGTGACTAAAGAAAAAGCTTCAGCACAGGCTGAAACTATAATGTATGAATGTCTTAAAAACGGGTTGAGCTTTAAAGTTTCTAAAGGAAATGTATTGCAGCTTTGTCCCGCACTTACCATAACTGAAACTCAACTCGCTGAAGCGCTGAACATTCTAAGAACAGCTTTCTACAAAATAACACAAGCATAACTATGAAATTACAAACCTATTTGTTGCTTTTAATGTGCTCTTTTTATGGCATTATACAAGCACAGGAAAATTCATTTATTGTAAAACCTTATTTACAAGACGCCGAACCAAATTCGATCATCATCAAATGGGAAACCGCCATAGATGGTGAAAGTATTGTTGAGTATGGCACTTCAGAAAAACTGGGGAAATTGGCTGAGGGAAGTTCGTATAAAGTGACTTTTGGAGCCTCGCGATTGCACGAGGTGCAGCTTACGGGTTTAAAACGTTTTACAACCTATTACTACCGTGTAAAAACCGATAAACTCACGTCTGACATTTTTCAGTTTAAAACCCCTCCGTTTTCTGGAGAGGCAGAAGCCTTTAACCTGATCGCGATGAGTGATATGCAAATAGATCGTAGTCAACCCGATAAGTTTAATGAAGTGGTCAATGAAGGGATTATGAAGTATCTACAGGAGCAGTTTGGGGGTGAAGTACCCGATAATTTGGCTTTGGTTATGATTCCTGGTGATTTGGTCGCTCAGGGAAGTAATTACGAGCAGTGGAACACCGATTTTTTTAAACCTTCAGAAAAACTATTTTCTGAGGTGCCTGTTTATCCGGTTCCCGGAAATCACGAACAAAATTCTCAGTTTTTCTTTAAATATTTCAGTCTGCCAGAAAATGGTGATCCCGCTTTTGCAGAGCATTGGTGGTATAAAGACTACGGAAACGTGCGTATCATTGGTTTAGATTCTAATGATGAATATCGCGATCTGCGACAGCAGTATACCTGGCTTGAAAATGTACTTAAAGAAACCGAGAATGCTGATGATATCGATTTTGTATTCGCGCAGTTGCATCACCCGTATAAATCAGAATTATGGATTCCGGGAGAGGAAGAATCTACCGGGAAAGTGGTCAAAATGCTCGAAGCATTTTCAGACAAAACAGGAAAACCAAGTGTGCATTTCTTTGGGCACACCCACGGCTATTCCCGCGGGCAGTCGAGAGACCACAATCATCTTTGGGTAAATGTTGCTTCGGCCGGTGGGGCAATTGACAATTGGGGCGAATTTGAAGGGCGCGATTACGACGAGTTTACCGTTACACAGGACGAGTATGGTTTTGTAATGGTCAATGTAGATCCTAATCCTGCAGATCCAAAAATTAGCCTGAAACGCATTAGTCGCGGAAATACCATAAACCCAAAAGACAATGAAGTTACAGATGAAATCACAGTCTATAAACTGAATCAAAAACCAAAAGCTCCAGAAGCACTTTCGCCTAAAGAGGAAGAAATAGCGACTACAAAAATCACCTTGAAAGCTTCAGGTTTTGAAGGAGGACGAGCGACGAGCACACATACCGCTTCGCATTGGCAGCTGGCTACTTCTACTAATTTTGAAAACCCGGAGGTAGACCGTTGGAAACAGGCAGAAAACTGGTACTATGAGGAAAATAGGCAAAAAGACGATGATCTTACAGACGAAATGTTAGCGCGTTTAAAACCACAAACAACCTATTTCTGGCGTGTGCGTTATCGCGATCAATACTTGAGTTGGAGTAATTGGTCAGAAGTAGCTAGCTTCAAAACAAATTAAAAAGGATTATGAAAATTAAACTAATCGCTGCGATCCTCTGTATTGCGATTGCAGGAATCAACAAGGCAGTTGCACAAGAAGCGACCGAGCAAAAAGTAGTTTTAGTAACACTCGACGGTTTCCGCTGGCAAGAATTGTTTACCGGAGCAGACCCTGCGTTGATTGCCAATAAAAATTATGTACAAGATACCTCTGGTTTAAAGGCTGAATTTTGGCGTTCTACACCCGAAGCACGACGCAAAGCGCTGTTGCCTTTTATCTGGAATGAAGTGGTGAACTTGGGAGAAATACACGGGAACAGAACCCTAGGCAGTAAAGTGAATTTGACGAATGCGATGTGGTTTTCATATCCCGGATACAATGAAATTCTTACAGGAAAAGCTGATGATGAGCGTATAACCAGTAATGCTAAAATTCAGAATCCCAACCGCACCATTTTAGAAAAAATAAATAACACCGAAGCATACAAGGATAAGGTAGCAGCCTTTAGCAGTTGGGATGTTTTTCCATTTATCATCAATGAAGAACGCAGTGGTGTTCCGGTGAATGCAGCTTTTGATTCGGCAGAAACACTACCACTCACAGATCGTGAAGTCTTTTTAAATCAGTTGCAAAAGGAAATTCCGAGTCCGTGGGGAAGTGTACGTCTCGATGCTTTTACCCACCATTATGCTTTGGAATATCTAAAAAAGAAACACCCAAGTTTGGTCTACATCGCTTATGGAGAAACCGATGATTTTGCACACGACGGCGAATATGATGCTTATCTACATTCGGCACATACTACCGATGCGATGCTCAAAGAATTATGGGATTCTATTCAGTCAGATCCGTTTTATAAAGATCAAACTACGATCATCATAACCACAGATCACGGTAGGGGAACGCAGCCTTTAGATACTTGGAGGAGTCACGGCAGTGACATCAAAGGCGCAGACGAGACGTGGTTGATTATTTTAGGAAAGGGCGGAGCCGCACTTGGCGAAGTACGATCTGTAGAGCAATTACATCCTACGCGCATAGTTTCCCTAATCGAGGAAATACTTAACTAGTTTATTTGCACCGCCAAAGCATTTAATACTTAATGGCTTGCCTCTAAATTCAAAATTAGATTCTAACCAAAGCCTCAATGGTATGCTTTAAACTTGTTTACTATTTGTAAAATAAATTCAATTAAATAGACTTTAATTTTATTATAAGTAAACTTTTATTTATGTTTGAGGTGCTTGTTTTTATTTAAATTTTAAAATACCGGTCGATAGGTTTTAAAGCTTTCGGCCGGTTTATTCAAGAAGTACTATGGGCATTAAAAAACAAGATTTGGCATTTGTGAGCAAGGCATCTATCGCTGCTTTTGGTGCATATTTCTGTATGTATGCGTTTAGAAAGCCGTTTGCTGTTGCCACGTTTGAAGATCTAAGTGTTTTGGGTATCGACTACAAAATAGTCCTTATCATCACTCAGGTTTTAGGATATATGCTTTCTAAATTTATTGGTATAAAAGTAATTTCAGAATTAGAACCGCGGCAGCGTTTAATGTATCTCCTGGGATTGATAGGGATTTCTGAAGTAGCGTTAATTCTTTTTGGCTGGGTATCCCAACCTTACAATTTCATTTTCTTGTTTTTTAATGGATTGCCGCTGGGAATGATTTGGGGGATTGTTTTCTCTTACCTTGAAGGAAGAAAATATACCGAAATTCTCGGCGTGATTTTATGCACCAGTTTTATCGTTTCGAGTGGTGTTGTAAAATCTATAGGTTTATGGGTAATGGCAAGTTGGGGTGTTACACAGTTTTGGATGCCGGCCGTTACCGGAGCATTGTTTATAATTCCACTAGTGCTTTTTGCCCGTTTGTTAGAAACCGTGCCACAACCTACACAAGAAGACAAAGCTTTACGGGTTGCGCGTGTTCCCATGCGACCCAAAGACCGAAGCAAAGTCATCAAGCAATTTGCTTTACCCTTGTTTATTCTTATTCTGTTTTATACCGTGCTTACTGCGTTTAGAGATTTGCGAGATAATTATGCGCGCGAACTTTGGGACGGCCTGGGCTATGCGGGAGATATTTCTGTGTACAGCACTTCAGAACTGGTGGTGGCCTTTTTGGTTCTGATCATTTTGGCGTCAGTATATGCGATCAAAGATAATTTGAAAGCCTTACTTACGTATCACGGCATATTACTTTTTGGTACATTTTCAGTAGGTATTGCCACCTTTCTGTTGCAAGCGCAACTGCTCAACCCTTTTTTATGGATGGTGATCTCGGGATTTGGTTTATACATCTGCTACGTTCCTTTTAATGCACTGTTCTTTGATAGGTTTATTGCTGCCTTTCGAATTAAAGGCAACGCCGGTTTTTTAATTTATCTGGCAGATGCTTTTGGATATTTAGGGAGTATGGCGGTCTTGCTCTACAAGAATTTTGGGATGAGTACGATCTCCTGGTTGAAGTTTTTTATCAATGGCGCCTACTGGCTTTCGGTCATTGGGAGTGTAAGTGTGGTTGTTTCCTTTTTCTATTTGCGAAAAAAACATCGCAAAGCGAATTTTAATATTATGGCTTATGAAAACTAAATATGATCTACTCATTGTAGGCGGGGGAGTGCTGGGCACGTTTCATGCATATCACGCTTTAAATAAGGGATTACGCGTCGCGGTTTTGGAGCAAAGCAGCAGACCTCAGGGAGCTACAACCCGTAATTTTGGGCAGGTTGTTCCGTCTGGGATGAACACCAAGTGGCAAAATTTTGGAAGGGAAAGCTTAGCTATTTATAAAGCGATTCAGAATGAATTTGATATTACAATTCGTCAAAACGGCTCGGTGTATCTCGCTTCTAACGCTGAAGAAGTACAACTTATCGAAGAACTTTCCGCTATAAATAAGCAAAATGAATATTCTTCAACCTTACTTACCAAGGCGCAATGTCTTGAAAAATATCCCGGTTTACGGGCAGATTATGTAAAGGCCGGTCTGTTTTTTCCAGAGGAGGTAACGGTAGAACCACGAACAATGATTCACCGCTTGCAGCAGTATCTTGTTGCACAAAAAGGTTTGGATTTATTTACAAATACGAAAGTTATAAACCTGGAAGAACTTTTAGATCAAGTAGAAGTGACTACTGCTGCAGGTACACAATTTTCTACTTCACAGGTGCTTATTTGTAACGGAAGCGACTTTAAAACTTTGTATCCGCACTTGTTTTACGAAAGTGATTTGCAGCTTTCTAAATTACAAATGATGCAAACCAAGCCACAGCATAATTTTGAATTGCCAGGTTCAATTTTGACGGGATTGTCTATCAGGCGTTATGAGGCATTTTATGAGTGTCCTTCCTTTCAAGCGATAAAAGCCCAAGAAGATCCTGAAGGTCTAGAGAAAAAATGGGGTGTTCATATTCTATTTAAACAGGCGGTAGACGGCTCGGTGATTCTGGGAGATTCACACGAATATGCCGATGCAGATAAAATTGAAGATTTGGGCTATGATTTGAATATGAACATTGACAATTTTATGATCGGTGAAGCCAAAAAGATCTTCGATTTACCTACTTACGAAATCCAAGACCGCTGGTATGGAATTTACTCGCAGTGTAAAACGCAGGATATTTTCTTAAAAGATATCGACGCTCGCATTCATGTTGCAACAGGCATCGGCGGAAAAGGAATGACCGGAAGCGCCGGTTTTGCAAAACATCATCTAGAAACTATACTTAATTAAATACGTATGCATACTATAAAACTTGCCGTTTTTGATATGGCAGGAACTACTGTTAATGAAAATAATATCGTTTATAAGACGGTTCAAAAAGTAATCAATGACCTGGGATATGAAGTTAGCCTTGATCAGGTTTTGGAGTATGGCGCAGGCAAAGAAAAGCACCAAGCCATTACCGATGTATTGACCAATTGCACCGCTTCTAAAGAAGTGAAAAAAGAGGCAGCTACAGCTTTTGCAGCCTTTAAACCAGCTTTAGAATTGGCATACGATACGTTGGATATCGACACGTTTAAAGGGATGTTAGCCTTTTTTAAAGCCTTACGGAAGCAGGATATTTACGTGGTACTCAATACGGGATATGATGAAAAAACTGCGACAAAACTTTTAGCTAAATTAGAATGGAATGTAGGAGAGGATATCGATATGCTTATTACAGCAGATGATGTAGAAAACGGCAGGCCCGCACCTGATATGATTCAAAAAGCGATGAACGCGTTTGGAGTCACAGATCCGGCAGAAGTACTTAAAGCAGGGGATTCTGAAATCGATATTATTGAAGGTAAAAATGCCAATTGTGGTTTAACCGTAGGTGTCTTGAGCGGTGCACAAACACGCGAACAGTTAGAAAAGGCAAACCCTGATTATATTTTAAATACGCTAACAGAACTCGAAGCGCTATTGATCAAGTCCTAGTTTTCAGCATCTTTTAAATAGAAATAAAGCACCAGCATCGATGTTGGTGCAGTCGTGCGATTGATAGGTACGTGGGGAATTCTACCGTCAAAGAATATAGAATCTCCTTGGTGTAAGGTGACTTCTTCATCTCCTATGTTATAGACGCAGCTTCCGCTAAGCATATATTTAAATTCGTAAGCGTCGGTTTCTACTTTGCCACGCTCAGATCCCGGCTGTATTTCGAGTAGCACTGCTTCAAAAGCGATCGATGAAAGCGATTTTCCAAATATAGATTTGTATTGAAAACCTTTAGCATCGTCTTCCTTTTCAATAATAGCATGTTCTTCTTTGCGTGAAACAATAAATGCTGTTTTTCCGCCTTGAGGTAAACTATTGAAGAAGGAGGCAACTTCAGTATCTAGTGCAGCAATAATATTTAGAAGAACAGGTAGCGAGGGAATCGTACGTCCGTTTTCAACGCGTGAGATAAGTCCGTTACTCACTTCGGCGCTAGAAGCTACGGTATTGATGGTAAGTCCTTTTTCTTTTCTGATTTCGCGAATGCGCTTCCCAATGCCAATGATATAATCTTCCAATTTTGCCTAAATTTTACTCGATAATCGAGGTTAAGTACTTCGAGATTTGCCTCGAGGATTTTTACTATTTGTAAATATCTTAAAACTTTGGTGTATTTGCACAGCAGCACATAATTTTGATAGAAGCTGAATAAAATGCTGACTTTTAAAACTTAAAAGCGCTTAAAGTACGGGAATAAAAAAAGGCAATTGCCTTTTGCAACTGCCTTTAAATTCTGTAGCGAGAGGGGGGCACGATCCCCCGACCTCCGGGTTATGAAAATTCAAAATCGCACACTAAAAAACATCAAAAACACTCAAAATCAATTAGTTAAATAAAATTCTATTTTACATAATATCAATTGATATCAAGGAAAATGGCAATTTGTTGTACCTATGTTGTACCTAAAATTTAGTAATTTAATGGTCTAATTTCCAGATCATGGCCTCAATTCAAACAGTACTTCGAAATAAACCAAATGCGAGATTGTTGTACCCAATCGCCATAAGAATTACAAAAGACAGAAAAACATCCTACATTTTTACAGGTCAATATATTGATAAGATGCAATGGAACCAGCAAAAAGGTTTAGTGAGGAAGTCACATCCTGATGCAATTTACATTAACCAGCTAATTCTATCAAAGTTGAGTGAAGCCAATAAGCGACTGCTTCATGCAGAGTCCGAAAAAGAATATCAATCTGTTTCAACTATTAAAACCAATATTGTAAAAAAGGATCGGTTTGATTTTTTCAGTGCGGTAAAGATTCAATTGCGACGGCTTGAAGAGCGTGGTCAGTTTCATCAACGCGATGTAGTTAAAAGTAGAATGGATAAGTTTAAAGCTTTTGCCAAATCAGAAAAATTACACTTCAATGAAATAACAGTTGACCTTTTAAAACGTTTTGAGGCTTATCTTAAAAATGAGGTTGGTTTAGCGCACCGTACTACAGTAAATTATATGATCGCCATAAGAACGATTTATAATATAGCAATAGGAGAGAAGTGGGCAGAACGCAACCATTATCCATTTGGCAGAGGTGGATATACAATTAAATTTTTAGAGTCAGATAAAATAGGTCTCAATGTCGAAGAAGTGAAACTTTTAGAAGATGCTCAAGGCTTAACGCCATCTCAACAACATGCATTGAATATATGGTTAATCAGCTTTTACTTTGCCGGAATACGAGTAGGGGATGTACTCCAGTTGAAATGGTCTGATTTTATAGACAATAGATTACGTTATAGAATGGGAAAAAACCAAAAGTTAGTTTCATTAAAAATTCCTGAGAAGGCAAAACCTATACTAGAATATTATAGGAGTTTAGCTGAAGACGATTTTGTATTTCAGGAGTTACGCTTTGTAGATCCTAAAGATGCTAAAATACTTCGCACACGAATTAAGACAGTTACCCGCACCTGTAATCGTCATTTAAAAAAGATTGCTGAGCACCTAGGGATTTCTAAAAAACTGAGTATGCATATTGCTCGTCACAGTTTCGGTAATATTTCCGGAAGTAAAATTCCCATTCAAATGTT
The DNA here is from genome assembly GCF_020310025.1 of Leeuwenhoekiella palythoae. Taxonomy (GTDB): domain Bacteria; phylum Bacteroidota; class Bacteroidia; order Flavobacteriales; family Flavobacteriaceae; genus Leeuwenhoekiella; species Leeuwenhoekiella palythoae. The sequence goes on along the minus strand of NZ_CP084318.1, from coordinate 341,846 downwards.
GCAGAAATTATATCGGCATTCATCAGTGACAACTACGATTATGTATCAATCCAATTTCATGCAGGATGATGTAGATGATGCATTAGATAATGTTGTTAATTTTTGATAGGTCATTTTAAAAAAAATCTAAAATTATCTTTGTTAATCACTTCGATTTGGACATTGTAGGCTTCTATAAAAGCCTTAGGAACTTTTACTTTACTTTTAGGATTCCATTTAATTTCAAAAGCTTTTAGTTTTCCTGCCTCTTCCTCTACGTAGTCAATCTCTTGTTGTGATACCGTTCTCCAAAAATAGCCTTTGGCTAATGAACCAGTATACGCATTATGCTTTAAACGTTCGGCAATTAAAAAATTCTCCCAGAGGTTGCCTTTATCTTGGCGTATTTCCATAGGATTTAAATCACCTATAATCATATTGCGAACACCGGTATCGTAGAAGTAGATTTTTTGATTGGTCTTAATTTCGTTTCGTAAGTTTTTACTAAAACTTGGTAGTTTAAAAATAACATATGCTTGGCATAGTAAATCAATATACGTACCTACTGTTTTTTTATCAATACCTAATAATTGAGCTAGCTCATTATAGCTTACTTCGCTACCTATTTGAAATGCTAATGCTCTTAAAAGTTTCTCTAAGATTTCAGGCTTACGAATCCCACCATAGCTTAGAATATCTTTATACAAATAGCTATCGGTAAGTTGCTTTAAAATATCTTTTTCTTCACCAAAATTGTTAATCACGTCAGGATACATTCCGTAAACCACACGTAATTCTAATTGCTGTTCAGCTTTTAAGTACCCTACATTAGATTCAAATTCTGTCCAAGATATTGGATAGAGTTGATACTCCCATTTTCTGCCCGTAAGAGGCTCCTGAGTGTGATTGTTTAATTCAAAAGCAGATGACCCACTCACTAGCAGTTGAACCGACTTGAGTTGATCCGTAATTAGTTTTAATGTAAGTCCTATGTTATCTATGCGCTGAGCTTCATCGATAAATACAATTTTGTAGTTCCCTATGATATTTTTAAGTTGCTCTAAATTGGGATTTGAAAGTAGTTTACGCACAGTAGGATCATCCCCATTTAAAAACAGGTATTTTTTATCCTCTAGCAGCTTATTAAAAAGCGTAGTTTTACCTACTTGTCGTGGGCCAATTAAAAGAATCGCTTTACCTGTACCAAATCGATTCTCTATATTTTCTTCTAAACTTCTTTTAATCATATTTAGGGATTGTATTCCCCAAATATAGCTATTTTTAGGGATTGTATTCTCTAAAAATGATTTTATTGTATTTTTAAGCAGTTTGGTTTGAGCAGAAGCTTACACCTAAAATCCCTTTCCACAATTTTTTCTTTCGGAAAGGCCTTCACAAAAGACAGGTCTTTTTGAAAGAAAAAATTAATTCCAATTTCACTTCTTAGCGCAGCAATAGAAAGACAATACAAAAGGCTTGTGAAAGAAAAAGAAGCAGGGCTAAGATGACAAGCCAATTGGGGATCGTTCGCGTACGCTTGATCTTGCTTAGCAGTTCCTTGTGATTTTCCTGCTGCGAGATTTGATCCAGTTCCAATTTTCTAAGATGCGTTTCGACCATCTTTTCAATTTGGGAGCTATCTGCTTGTATGGAGGTACTCTTAAGACCTTGTTCAATTCGTTCTAAACGATTGACCTCTTGTTTGAATGAATGCAATTCTTCAACCAGTAGTTCTGATAGGTGTTCTAGTTTAGTCATATTCCAATTCCTTTATCGATTACTAGTTTTAATACTTTCTTAGCCACAGCTTTGGCCAAGCTTGGTGCAATAGGAATGCTTCCTCCAGATAACACAACAGCTTTGGCGCGGTTGATGGATTTAAGCAAATTACTGGCCGACATTGAGCGATGCACTTCACTTCCCTTAATGTTTTGACCTTTATATTCGAAACGAAACCCCTGCAGCTGTTTGGATTTATTGATCACCGGTATCACGGTAATGTGCTGCTTTTGCATATGATTGATGTATGTCTGAAGATCTTTGGTGGAACCTTGAATAACTTGCTGATGAGCTTTATGAATTTCACCTCGCGTCTGTGCTAAAGCTTTATTTTTCTCAAGCTGTACGTCCTGTACGGTTTGAATACCCATTTGCTTTGCAGTCCGCTCAGCAGCCCACTGACTTTGTTTTCCGATAAAACTATCAGTATAAGACTTACCCTTTAGATCGATGCGATTCACATAGAGATGTATGTGGGTATGTGCTTTGTCCCGATGTACATAAGCGACCGCCTGGCGCTCTTGTAATTTCATATGTTGAATAAAGGTTTTAGTGAGTCTACCTAAATCTTCAGTGATCATTTGAGCTCCATCGGTTACCGTTGGACTTAGAACAAAACTCAACGTGTTGCGCTCACAATTTTGATTGAGGGCTTGCACGGCTTTAAATTCTTGGGTGATTTCTTCAGCAGTATCGCCTACCACCAGATCGCTATATACTAGCTCTGCTTGTTTGTTTGGATCATTACCGTAACGTAACGCACCAAGGGTACTGGATATAGCACTGCCTTTACCAATCATTTCATTATGGTTTTTAAATGTTTCTTGATTTCTTTAGCTACCTGAATGACTTCCTCACTAAGTTTTGGATTACCTTTCTTATACATATTCCCGATGCGTTTAAAATTGTTGTGATACTTCACCAGCATTTTATAGGTATGAATATGCTCTTCATTCATCCGCTCGGTGATCTGTTGCTCCAACAAACTTCTTCTGCAAAAAGCACTCAGGCTCAAGCCTGCAGCTTTTGCTTTTACCTGCAGCAATTTTTTCTCATACACGCTACATCTGAATTTAATAAGTGCTCGTTTCATCGTTTGTTTTTTTTCTTTGCAACCATCGGGAGCAAAGCAAGATTGTGGCCACAGCCACACATCTTGCCCTGCTTCCCAGAAATCATTTTAATGCGTTTTCATCAGCCAGGCATTGAGGTCTTTTTCCGCTTTATAGAAACTGGATTTATCAATACACGTAGCAGTAGTGTTCAGAAAGAATGAATTTGTTTTTCTTCCGGCTTTATCCTGATCGAGATACAATTCAACAGTAGTGTAGGTGTCAAAATAGGGGAGTGTTTTTTCAGCAAAAGCAATGGAGTTTAAAATCAGAAAATCAGCTTCCCGTATTAAGTTTGGAAAGCGTGTAACCAGCGATAACAGATCAAACATTCCCTCTATGACGATCAAGTTTTGAGTTCCATTAGTGATCCATCGCAAGTCCTTTGGAGAGCTTGATGCTTTGAAATATTTGTTTCTCAGTTCCCAACCTTCGGAATTGTTTTTTAGACCAATTGAAAAACCGTACTTCTCTTTAATGGTATAATGCACTTCTTGGCAAAACCCCTGCGCTACAACCGGATTAATTTTTCGACTTTTCAGATAGGCTAATAATGCCGGATGTTGAATCGGTTTTACCTGTCTGATGACAATTCCAGATTCCTTGACCTTTGCTTGTTGTGCTTTTGGAAGCGCAAAGTTTCCGGTATTTACTTGAGCTAAAATTGCTAAAGCTTCACGTATAGTTATATTCTGAAGCTCACAGACGAGATCGATACAGTTGCCGCCTTTACCCAGTCCGTGATCGTACCAGCAGTTTAAAGATTTAGAGACTTTAAAGGAGGCTTGGGTTTCTGACCGCAGGGGACTCAGAAACCAAGCTTCCTTTTCCGTATTGCGAGTGGGAAGGTGCCCTAAAAATTCCAGCGCCTTAACGATGGATATTTTTCGGGCTTGTTCACACGATAGTTTTTCTTTTTTCATCAGGCTTTACTTTGTAGTTATTTTTTGATGAAGTGATGTTTTGAGCTTCTATCCCTTATAGATTCTAGGTTTCTTAAATCATCAAAAGTGCATCGGCTCATCATTCTTTTTTTTTCATCTGCATCACTTTTTATTTTGATGATTTAAAGATGAATAAGTGATGAGTACTTCAATAGTTATAAATACTAGTCTTCAGCTTCATCATTCATCACTGCATCAAAATTTTCAATTAAAAAATCCTTAGTGATGGTGAAGTATCTTCCTTTGGCCTCTGTAAACTGTAGCGATCCGTCTTGCCACATCAGTAGTTTTTGGTAGCAAAGCGTATTGGATTTATTAGTGAGCCTCCAATCCTTTTTAAGCAGCCTTCTCAATTGAGTAAGATCTGTTTTGATTCTGGTTCTACTCAAGAGGTTCAAAGCATCAATAGGACACAGATTAATTTCAGTAAGGTTGAAATGATCTAATGCCAAAAGCAGAATCTCCGCAAGTTCTTTTTCTACCCGGTTTCGATTATTAAGCACTAAACGGGTTAGTGCTTTTGTTCTAATTTGACTTGAATGAAACCACATTCTGGTAGTATGCTTTGAATATATTTTACGATGTTCCAAAAAATATAGAAATGCTGGAACCTCCGCTTCAAGATGTTCTAAATAATTAGTTACTTCTAGATCAAGCTTGGGTATTTTTCGAATCCAAAATCGGGTCTCGTTTCCATCTATTTTAATAAAGTTGTCTTCGTTATTGCTGCAGAGGATAAACTTGCCAAAAAACTCAACCTCTCGTTTATCTTTGCCTTTCGCTTCAAGCATATTAATATTGGTTGTACTCAGGTATTTAATGCGTTCGGTGAGTTCTTCTTTATTAAAGAGTACTTCATCAATACAGATAAGTAATTTATTGGCCCAATCTGCGTTGAACTGACTGGTAAAACTGTCATTAGTCAGATAGGTGAGATTGTTTTCAAAAATGATTTTCAACCACTTTAAGAAGGTGCTTTTACCGGTGGAACGTTCCCGGGATACCAAACATAAAATCGGCAGTATCTGAACTGGCCGCAAGTATAGTAGTTGTAAGTAATCCAGTCCGAACTCATAGTGCTCTCCGAAAATATGTTTGATGAATTTTTGAGTATAAATTATGGTTCCCTGCTGTGGTTTTTTGCTAAGCGAAGAGTAGGTGTTATAAAAATGATAGTATTCCGGTTTAAAATCAGTATGACTGGGAATACAGGTAAACCCATCATACTTCGATATGTTACTTAAATAGGTTTTACCGTGATCCTGTCTTATGGTTTCAATACTCCAAGGAATTAAGAATTCATTAAAGTGACCTGCAATCGTAGGCGCTTTGACTAACTTGTAATAAGATGTTCCTACACGTATATAGGGTATGGCTTTCATAATAAGATATGTTTAAATGAAAATGGAACACCCCATCCATAAGGAGAAGGGGTGTTTAGTGAACTAATCAACGTTTCTTAGAAGTTGAACTACGATTCTTGTCTTCAAGTTGAAAATGAGAATCTTGTTGATTGTTTAAAAGCCATTCGTTTAGCAAATCAATATCGAAATAGATGAGTTTGCCACTGGGTTTGCAGTGTGGTATTACTCCGGTCGAAGTCAATTTGTAAAGGTAACTGCGAGACATACCTGTATAATCGCAGGCTTCTTCAATGGTAAGTACTTTTTTTTGGGCGAGCAGAAGCGATTCAATTCTCTCCAGCCTTTCGTCTAATTTAATCGTGTTCATAATATTCGTTTTTAAAATGAATAATGAACAAAGCGCTTTGTTTCTTTTTTATAGAATTCCTTTGATAAAAGTAAGTAGCAGGTAAGTTTAAAGGCTTATACTAAGCGCATTTTTATACACAAAATGGATTAAAAGCAAACCATATATTTTGACATCAATTGAAATTATTCATTCACATAAGACTTCAAATTGAATGGATCTTTTAAAGGTTTAGAGTACTTATCAACAATTGAAGTCTAAGAGAGGTATAATTCAGACCTGTTCAAAGAGCTAGAAAACGTCTTTTTATTGACCAAGCCAAGTAAAAAGTTTAAGTATTGTAAATGGAATACAAGTTTTTTAACTTGTATAAAAAGGAAATTGAACTATTTAAGAAGAGAAATAGTAGATAATTAGATATGAGTTCAATTGATTCAGATTGGTAGAACACGGTCATTTTTAAGTGTTAAAAATGTTAAAGTTTTACCTATGTTGTACCTTTTGTGAGTCAGGCAGTTACAAAATTTTGTAACTGCCTGATAATCAAGTAGCGAGAGGGGGGCACGATCCCCCGACCTCCGGGTTATGAATCCGACGCTCTAACCAACTGAGCTACCTCGCCAAATTTTGATCTTAAAAAGAAAGCCGAGGCTTTTTTCCTAAGCGGGTGCAAATATAATAACATTTATCAAGTTGGCAAGCATCTTAATATTAAAATAAAAAATTAGTGCTAATCTTTTTTACTCTGTAATTAATATTTATATTGGCAGCCCAACCTAGTAAAGAATCAATGGAAGAAAAAGTAAAATTTGAAATAGAGTTCCCTATACAGGCCTCACCGTCGTTATTATATCAATATATGTCTTCGCCATCAGGAATGTCTGAGTGGTTTGCCGATAACGTGAATTCACGTGGCGAGTATTACACCTTCATCTGGAATGGAAGTGAAGAAAAAGCAAAGTTATTAGGAAAAAAGAGTGATGAGCGCATCAAATTCAGATGGATGGATGACGTAGAAGATGAGAATCTTTACTTTTTTGAACTGCGTATTGTTGTAGATGAGATCACAAAAGATGTGTCTTTGATCGTTACAGATTTTGCCGAGGAAGATGAGATCGACGAGGGGAAAATGTTTTGGGAAAATCAGATTTCTGAATTAAAACATATCATAGGTTCAAACTAAATAACCTATTCTTAAATTATATATTTGTCCCTTTGAAAAAAGGGACTTTTTTTATGATCAATTTTAACGGAACACTTACCGAAACACCACAATTTTCTGCACACAATAGGGGAATGCTTTACGGAGATGCAGTTTTTGAAACCATACGGTATTCTGGTGGAAAATTATTTTTTTGGGAAGATCATTATTTTAGACTTATGGCTTCTATGCGTATCCTGCGTATGGAAATCCCTATGGGTTTTACGCTTGAAGATTTACAGGACGAACTTCTAAAAGTAGTGGAGGCTGAAAATTTAAAGGATCAAGCAGCAAGTCTCAGACTCACAGTGACCCGCAATGAGGGCGGTAAGTATTTGCCCGAAGATAACAACGTTTCTTTCTATATTTTTGCTAAAGAGCTAAAGGATCCCTTTTTCACCCTAACGGAAGACCATTACGAGGTAGAGCTATATAAAGATCATTACGTCAATGCAGATCTTCTTTCTACATTAAAAACAGCAAATAAAATCATTCACGTCACCGGAAGCATTTTTGCAAAAGAGAATGATTATGCCAATTGCTTATTGCTCAACACAAACAAGTCGGTAGTTGAAGCGTTAAATGGAAATCTATTTCTTGTAAAAGGATCTACGATTAAAACGCCGCCTCTTGATGAGGGATGTCTCCGCGGAATTATACGTAAGCAATTGATTGAGATCATTGCTAAATTAGACGATTTTACACTAGAGGAAGCAGCGATATCTCCTTTTGAGCTCCAAAAGGCAGATGAATTGTTTATTACAAATGCTATCGTAGGCATTCAGCCAATTAGCAAGTATCGTAAGAAAACATACACTAATACAGTAGCTAAAAATCTCTTAGGTAAATTAAATACAAAAGCGCGCTTAGGTTAAGAAAGCAACTAGTTATTACTAGGATTTTCAGGAGCGTTAGACCATAATAGGTATTCACCGCCAAGCTCTAACATTTTTTCCTTCCATAATTCAGGAAAGCATTTGTTGATGATTTCTTTATCATAGGTATTATCAGTGACGATCCAGGCGTTTGCATCTAATTCGCTATCCAGCTGATTGCAATCCCATCCTGAATAACCTAAAAAAAACCGAATTTCATCGGTTGATATTTTATTGGAAGCGATTAAATCTACAACGGTATCAAAATCACCGCCCCAATAAATGCCGTTAGAAATCTCAATACTCTCAGGGATGAGGTCTGGCACTTTGTGTAAGAAATAAAGATTGTCTTGTTCAACGGGACCGCCATTGTAGATTTGCATAGCGTCACCTTTGATCTCCGGAATTAATTCGTTAAGGGTAAACGTAAGAGGCTTATTAAGAATAAAACCAACAGAGCCTTCTTCATTATGATTGGCAAGAAGCACGACAGATCTGTTAAACGAAACATCGCCTATAATCGCCGGTTCTGCTATCAAAAGTTTTCCTTTTTGAGGCTTATTGGTCGTCATGAACATCTTTTGTTCTAAACTAATCTATTTTTTTTAATTAACAAAAAAATAACACTTAATAAAAAAGCCCCGATCACTCGGGGCTTTTAAAAGTATATAAACTGTAAGAATTAGTTTACAGCGTCAGATAAATCTGAACCAGCTTTAAACTTCACTACATTTTTAGCAGCGATTTGGATTGTTTTTCCAGTTTGTGGGTTTCTTCCTTCGCGAGCTGCACGCTTAGATACAGACCAAGAACCAAAACCTACAAGAGAAACGCGGTCGCCACCTTTCAATGATTTTTCGATATTTCCTAAAAATGATTCCAATGCTTTTTTAGCTGCTGCTTTTGTGATTCCAGCATCTTCTGCCATTGCATCAATTAAATCTGATTTGTTCATAATTTTAAAATTTTAAAAAAATTAAATGTCGGTTAAACTTTTGTTTATTGTCCTAACAAATTTAGACGGATATTTCGTTCACGCAAGCAATAGCGCAGGAAATCACGGTTTATGTTGATAACTTTAACGTTTTGTTGATAACGGCAAGCATTTTTAACACAATTAAGGCAAATTCCCCGTAGGTCTAGTATTACAACGTTTTAGCTTTGCTTTGGATGCTAAAACCATTTAGCAAATCTTTGACCGGCATTCGCTTTTTGCCAGAAAGTTGAACTTCGTCTAATCGAACCCACCCATCTTCGGCTGAAACATACAGTTTGTCGTGATTTATTTTTATTTTACCGACACTAGGGTTGCCTAATTCATTTGATTCTTCAATAGAAGCCAGTGTCGCCTTATAGACTTTTAATTGGTGCTCTTGAGCATCTCCATTAGTGAAAAGCGTCCAAGCCACCGGATACGGACTCAATCCTCTTATGTGATTGTATACTTGTTTTGCAGGTTGTTCCCAGTTGATACGAGTGTTTTCTCGATTGAGTTTATAAGCCGTATGCAATTGTTCTTGTTTAGGCTGAGCGACCGTTTCAACCGGACCTTCCGCTATTAGTTTTACAGTTTTGAGAATAACCTCGCTACCTAAATGCATAAGCCTGTCATGCAATTCTCCCGCATTTTCTGTTTCAGAAATAGCTACTTTTTCTTGAAGAATGATTGCACCGGTATCTATCTTTTCATCTATAAAAAAGGTTGTCACTCCGGTTTCTTTTTCCCCTTTTATAATTGCCCAATTAATAGGTGCTGCCCCGCGATAATCGGGCAGCAGTGAAGCGTGCAAATTAAAGGTGCCGTATTCCGGCATTTGCCAAACCACTTTAGGAAGCATTCTAAATGCGACTACGATGTGTAGGTTAGCATTCAGACTTTTTAATTCTTCTAAAAAAGCTTCAGACTTTAAGTTGGTAGGTTGTAAAACCTGAAGGTCTTGAGATAAGGCATACTTTTTTACTGCACTTTGCTGAATTTTTTGTCCGCGGCCGGCAGGTCTGTCCGGAGCCGTAATGACGCCTACAACCGTATATTTATTATCGACAAGATTCTTTAAACCGGCAACAGCAAAATCTGGTGTTCCCATAAAGATTATGCGTAAATCTCTCATATTCGTTGATATAAATTTGAAGGGGTTATTTTAATTTTCTTCTGCATTAATAGCAGTTTTAAGCTGCTTAATAGGTCTTCTTCACGCTCTATTTTTAAAACTTCTAAGAGCCTTTTAGACGAGCAAGCACCCTGATTCAAATAGTGTAAAATTTGATCCTCGAGCGCCAGGGGAGCTCTTGTTTTCATTTTCTTTTGGCAAATATCGCAGATTCCGCAGGCTTCTTGTTGATGTTCTTCAAAATAAGCTAGCAATTGTTTACTGCGACACACCGGCGTTTCAATATAGCGCAACATACTTTTTACCTGATCTACTTTACGCGTGTTTTGCGCGGTTATCGCTTTTGAAATGCGATTGATCACAAGATCATCTTCACGTTGCACTAGAAAGGTTATAGCAGTATCAGCGTGGGAGTGCTCATAAACAGCCACATCATCTTTATGTAATTGCAAAAGCGTTTGATGAATTTTAACCAAAGGTACCTCCGCCTTTTTAGCGATCAATGCATGATCAATGGTAATGGCGTTATCATAAATTCCACTATAGGTGCGCAACAAGCTTTTTACGATGGAATCAATTCCCGGATTGCGAATAAGGTAATAGGTAAGATTAATGGCAGAAACCGAAAATTGAAGCGTAGCTCTTCGATAAAATTCCTGACTCAATAAGAGCACGCTATTGCGATCAAGTAACTGAAGCGCATTATAGGTTAGCAATGTATTGAAATCATAGGTTTTGCAGAATTCGGTAAAATCAAACCGAAAGGTTTCGTGCTCACCTTCTCCGTACGAAATTTGAAAATAGCTATTGAGCTTTTTGTATACCTTTTTAACAAAAGAAACCGAAGGTAATACCTTCAAAAACTGATTGGTCAAACGGTCTTTATCGCTGTTGTTAAATAGAATGACACTTGTTGCTTGTTGACCATTTCTTCCGGCTCTACCGGCTTCTTGAAAATAGCTTTCGAGACTTTCAGGCAGTTCTACGTGTATTACGGTTTGCACATCAGCTTTATCAATACCCATCCCAAAGGCACTGGTTGCTACCATTACTTGGGTTTTGTTTTGAGACCAAGCTGCAAAACGTTCCTGGCGCTCGCCATTGCCTAATCCACCGTGGTAAAAATGCGCCGAAATCCCGTATTCGTTTAGAAACTGGGCAAAATACTGTGCACTTTTTCTGCTACGTACATAGACAATTCCGCTTCCGGGATGTTGCTTAAAAAGCTGAACAATGCGCTGTTGCTTGCTTTCTTCGTAGAGTACTTTATAAGCGAGATTCTTCCGCTTAAATGAATCTTTAAAAGTGCTTACCTCTTTTAGTGCCAGCTGGGTGGTGATATCTTGCTGTACGGCAGCCGTGGCGGTAGCAGTAAGCGCTATACACGGAATTTCTTGAAACTGTTCTCTAAACGCTTGAATATTTCGGTAAGCCGGTCTAAAATCGTGACCCCATTGTGAGATACAATGAGCTTCATCAATTGCCAGCAAATTGATGTTCATTTGTTTGAGGCGTGCTAAAACGAGTTCGTTTTGCAAGCGCTCAGGAGATAGATACAGCAGTTTGTAATTGCCATAAATGCAATTATCTAATAAAACATCAAGCTCTTGATATTTGATTCCGCCGGGAATGTGCAAGGCTTTAATACCTCTTTTTTCAAGCTGAACCACTTGATCTTTCATTAAAGAGAGCAGGGGAGAGATCACTAAGGTAATTCCCTCTTTGATCACTGCCGGAATTTGATAACAAAGTGATTTTCCGCCGCCGGTAGGAAGCAACGCAAAGGTGTCTTTGCCGTTTAAGACACTTGTAATGATCTCAAGCTGTTTTGACCGGAATGATGCATAGCCCCAGAACTTTTGTAAAGCTTCTTGAGGAGTGGTCATCATAGGGTTATATGCTTTAAAATAAAATCTAAGCGATCTTCGACCGGTACTTTGGGCACTTCAATAGGAGTATAACCACAAGAACGATACGTTTTTAAAAGTTCGTCTTGAATTTTGACCGCTTCCTCAAAACTTTCATAGCGCTCTTTGTCGGTTACGTGAATATCGCGCCACAACGGAAGTAAGAATATCTTATCGTAGCGATACGTTGAGTTCGCTTTAGTAAATCGGTCAGGATACTCCTGCCCAATAAAATCCATATAAGCAGACACATCAGGAATACCGCGGTCTATAAAAACATATTCAGCATCAAGGGCACCGGCATCCAAGTATTGCTGTATACGACGTTCTAGTAGTTTATCGCTAAAAAGCAAGGGTTCTGTAAGAAATAATTGCTCAATACCTTCTTGCTGTGCAGCTTTGATCACCTCGCGCGACACTTCATCAAGGCAAGGATATCCCTTTTCTTTTAAAGCGTTGAGTAAAGTTGTTTTTCCGGTACTGGGGCCTCCTATTAAAACAATGCGTTTTGCTGTCAAGATAAATGCTTTAGGTCTTTCGTAATTGGCGGTAAAAATACTCAAATACAAACCGATTAAAAAATTAGCTTTAGAATGGTATCTTTGCACCTCAAAAGAAGGCTATGAGCACAGATAAAAACTCTGAAGAATTTTATAAGAAATTAAAAGGCAGACTCGAAGAAACCACACAGTGGCCATCAGCCTACCTTTACAAATTTATTGTCCCATCTGATAACCAGAAGATTGCTCAAATTGAAGAAATCTTTGATAATATGGGAGCGGTGATCAATACAAAAGAATCAAGCAAAGGTACTTATACAAGTGTTTCTATAAATGTGCGTATGCAGGACCCTGATGCGGTTATTGCAAAATATAAAGAAGTAGCAAGCGTTGAAGGTGTTATTTCGCTGTAATCGCATAAAATCAGCTTTTAAATTACATTAATTTAATTTTGGCCTGTGGGCCTTTCTACAATTTTTAGTACTTTGCCTTATCGTTTCTTTTTAAGAAACTACTTCACTTAAATTTTTACAGTTGATAGATCAATTAGAATATAATACAGAGCGAGAGAAGCTTATTATTCCCGAGTATGGGCGCCATTTACAAAAGATGGTTAATCAAGCCGTTGAAGAAGAAGATGAAAAAAAGCGCAATATCATAGCGCGCAGTATTATCGCAGTGATGGGTAATTTACAACCACATCTGCGTGATGTGCCTGATTTTCAGCATAAGCTTTGGGATCAATTGTTTATCATGAGTGATTTTAAACTAGATGTGGTTTCTCCTTATGATAAGCCTTCTAAAGAAAAATTAGAAGAGCATCCAGATCCTTTAGACTATCCGCAAAATCATCCTAAATACCGTTTCTACGGAAACAACATCAAACGTATGATAGATGTGGCGGTGCAATGGGAAAAAGGTCAAAAGCGAGAGGCTTTAGAGTTTACCATCGCAAACCACATGAAAAAATGCTTCCTGAACTGGAATAAGGATACCGTAGATGACGAAGTGATCTTTAAGCATTTGTTTGAATTGAGTGACGGGCAGATCAATCTTGCCAAAAAAGACGAAGATCTAAAAGAAGCGCAAAAACTTATGCGCAACAAAAAATCAGGTAAGTCTTACCGAAAAAAATCTGGACGCGGTAAAAAGCGTTACTAATTTTTAGCAACACATTTTAATGGGAACATTTCAGATAGAAGGAGGGCATCAGCTCAAAGGATCCATCCAACCTCAAGGTGCAAAAAATGAAGCCTTACAAATACTTTGCGCGGTTTTATTAACTCCGGAAAAAGTAGTCATTGACAACATCCCTGATATTGTAGATGTCAATAAGCTCATCACTATTTTGAGCAATCTGGGAGTAAAAATTCAAAAACTAGGCAAAGGCAAATACTCTTTTAAAAGTGATGCACTGCACTTAGAGTATCTAGAAAGTGAACAGTTTAAAAAAGAAGGTGGCGGTCTGCGCGGTTCTATAATGATCGTTGGGCCTTTACTAGCACGCTTCGGTAAAGGATATATTCCGCGTCCGGGTGGTGATAAAATAGGACGTAGACGTCTGGATACCCATTTTGAAGGAATGATCAAACTGGGTGCAAAATTTCGATATAATAAAGAAGAGCGCTTTTACGGCGTAGAAGCTCCTGAAGGTTTACGCGGAACGTTTATGCTTCTGGATGAAGCTTCGGTAACCGGTACAGCAAATATTGTTATGGCTGCGGTAATGGCCGAAGGAGAGACCACAATTTATAACGCGGCTTGTGAACCTTATTTACAACAGCTGTGTAAAATGCTCAATAAAATGGGCGCAAAGATCAGTGGTATTGGTTCAAATATGCTTAAGATCGAAGGTGTAAAAGCACTTAATGGCTGTGAGCATAGCATTTTGCCTGATATGATCGAGATCGGTTCTTGGATCGGGCTGGCAGCAATGACTAAAAGTGAGATCACTATTAAAAATGTAAGCTGGAATGATTTAGGACTTATTCCTGCTACCTTTAGAAAGCTGGGGATCACCGTTGAAAAACGAGGTGACGATATTTTTATTCCTGCGCATACTGAAGGCTATGAAATTGAAACTTTTATTGACGGCTCGTTTATGACCATCAGCGATGCACCTTGGCCGGGATTCACTCCAGACTTATTGAGTATTGTTTTGGTAGTGGCAACGCAAGCCAAAGGCGAAGTATTGATTCATCAAAAAATGTTTGAAAGCCGTCTGTTTTTCGTAGATAAATTAATTGATATGGGGGCGAAGATCATTCTTTGTGATCCACATCGCGCTACGGTTATTGGGCACGATTTTAAATCAACTTTAAAAGCTACCACGATGAGTTCGCCAGATATTCGGGCGGGGATTTCTTTGTTGATTGCGGCATTGAGCGCTAAAGGCACTTCTACGATTCATAACATTGAGCAAATAGATCGCGGTTATGAGAATATTGATGAACGTCTTAGAGCGATAGGTGCAAAGATCATAAGGACCGCTTAACATCGTAAATGTATACAAACAAAAAAATCTCGGCTTGATACCGAGATTTTTTGTTTGTATATAGTTCTAACCGGTTACAGTAATAAATCAGCGATATCCTGCCAGGTATCGGCACGGTCAAAACCGTTAGTATTTACATTGTGTGGTGAGGTAAATTGAATACCACGACCTTCAAAAGCTGCTAAATTGTAAGAGCGATCATCTATTAAAACGTCACCGCGTAGCACGTGTTTATGACCGCACAAAATGCGATTTTGCCACGGAATAAAAGGGAAATGTTTATCAAGCCAATCTGCTTTTTCCTCAAGGCTGGTTTTAAATTGCATGGCAGCAGAGGCGATATATAAGTCGTGTTTCTCGTGTAGTTCACGCATAACCTCCTGGCTGTCTTTCATCACTTTCAGATCAATAAAAAAGCCACGCTCATTGGCGTGATTGCGCACATAACCTTGATGAGGTTCAGGCACCATTTGCCACACTTCGTGACCCAGGCAGTCTTCTTTTTTAAGAGTTGCGTTGTATTTGTTGTTGTAGAGGTCAATGTGCGCCTGATAAGTGTCGGCGATCACCTCGTCCATATCTACGAATATTGTCATTGTGTTAGGGTTTTGATAAAAAGCCAAAATACGGCATAGCATTGAAAACTAGTTTAAATTCACCTTAAAAAATCAGTAACCCTAAGTAACGCAAAGGTTTTAAATAGTTATTTTTAAAAAGAAGCCAATTTATGTGGAAATTTTATCGCGATATTACCCGTTTTGCCGCATTATTTGCGTTGGTCTGCATTCCCATTGGAAGTTTGACGAGTGCAACCGTGCTCTTTGGGATCTTAGGCACTCCTGTAGGATTATTGATGTTTCACTATTTTCAGAAGGAAGAATTCTATGGATATTACAATCTGGGATATACTAAGCTGAAATTGATAGGGACTACTTGGTTGGTTAATTTGGCGCTGACCCCCGTACTTTTACTACTTTCATGTATAATTTTAAAATTGGTACGCCTTGGCGCTATTGCAAGTTAATAATATCAGCAAAAGTTTCGGGAAGAAGCAAATTCTAGAATCTGTAGATTTTCAGTTGGCAACCGGAGAGATTTTAGGAGTTTTCGGGCGAAATGGTAGCGGGAAAAGCACGTTGCTCACCATTCTATTCGGTACTCAAACTGCCAAAACCGGAACTATAAAGATCAACGAAACGCAGTATTCCGTCAGGAAACACTTTTGGAATAAAAACCCTATCGTCGCCAATGAACGTATTGGGTATTTACCACAATTCAGTTTTTTATCCCAATCCTCAAAAGTTTGGGATTTAATTCCCAGATATTTTGAAGGGGCAGCACAAGATTTAATTTTTAGAGCGCCACGAATGTCTAAAATCGCAAATCGTAAAGTAAACGAACTTTCTTTAGGCGAGCGGCGCTATCTCGAGGTTTTGATCGTTGGTAATTTAAAGCATCCATTTCTTTTGCTCGACGAACCTTTTTCGATGGTGGAGCCTTTGTTCAAAGAATTGATTCACGAGTTTTTAAGTTCGTTAAAATCAAAAAAAGGTATTTTACTCACTGATCATTATTATCAGGATGTGTGGCAACTGGCAGATCGCAATCTTGTATTAAAGGATGGAAAATTAAAAACTGTAAATGCTTTAGAAGACTTGGTTAACGCTGGTTATTTACGAAGTATGTAAATGCTTAATTATGAAAGATAATTTTTCAAACCACGCACAAGATTATGCTAAGTTCAGACCTACGTATCCAAAAGCGGTATTTGAATTTTTGTATGATTTACTTCCGGAAAAATTAAATGCTTGGGATGTTGCGACCGGTAACGGGCAAGTCGCTGTTGAACTTGCAACAAGGTTTCAAAACGTTTTAGCAACCGACTTGAGCTCGCAGCAACTCGCCGAAGCACAACAGTTGAAGAATATAACATATCGAGTTCAAACATCAGAATTAGCATTCAATTACGATGCAAAATTTGATCTTATCACTGTTGCTCAGGCAATTCATTGGTTTGATTTTGACAAATTCTATGCGAATGTTAAAGTACACTTAGCACCTCACGGTATTTTAGCGGTAATTGGATATTCGGTTTTTGAAACTTCAGGAAAATTAAACGAAGTGATTCAGCATTTTTATAAAAACATCACCGATAGTTATTGGGATCCTGAGCGGCGGTATCTTGATGAACATTACCAAACGATTCCCTTTCCTTTTCAAGAAATTACCGTTCCAAAATTTGAGATGGAAGTCCGTTGGACAAAAGTTCAATTTCTAAATTATTTGAACACGTGGTCTGCGGTTAAGCATTATGAAAAGGCAAACGGTCAGAATCCGCTTGAACTGATTAAGGCAGATGTTGACGCCAATTGGGGAAGCACAGCCGAACGCTCTTTTTACTTCCCACTACTGCTTCGGGTAGGGAAGATGTAAGCTTTTATAGGATCAAAAGCTACAATGCCTTTATCTCATTTAAGAGACCGCAGCTTTATACGTTTTGAGGCAGCGCTCTCGAGCCTCTTTATGATCTACCATTTTTTCAGGATAGTCATCGGTATCAAATTCCGGTACAAATTCTTTGATGTATTTTTTGTCTTTATCAAACTTATCTACCTGTGTCATCGGGTTGAAAATTCTAAAATAAGGCGCTGCATCTACACCGCTTCCGGCCGCCCATTGCCAGTTACCTACATTGCTTGATTGCTCATAATCCAGAAGTTTTTCGGCAAAGTAAGCTTCGCCCCAGCGCCAATCGATCAACAGGTGTTTGCATAAAAAACTCGCTACCAGCATACGCACGCGATTATGCATATAGCCGGTCGTGTTGAGTTGACGCATTCCCGCATCAACTAACAAATAACCGGTTTCACCTTTTTTCCATTTTTCAAATTCCTTTTTATTGTTGCGCCATTCAATACGGTCATATTTTGATCTAAAAGCATTATTCACCGTTTTAGGATAATGATATAGTATCTGCATAAAGAATTCGCGCCAAATAAGTTCGCTCCAGAAAACAGTGTTTTTTTCGGCAATTGCTTTTTTTACCATTTTGCGAACACTCACCGTACCAAAACGCAAATGCGGACCCAAATGCGATGTGCCATCCTGTGCAGGGAAATTACGGGTATCTTCATAATTCTGTATCAAGGTCGGGGTGACATCATACTCCGGTATTTCAATAGAAGATTTTTTAAAACCCATATCGCTCAAATCAAGATTGGGCAGTCTGCTGTTCTGGATTAGATTTTTTAAATGCTGACTGGTATAATGAATTTTTAGATGCTTGTCTTCATCAAAAATTTCCTGCCACTTATTTTTATAAGGCGTGTAAACCACATAAGGATCTCCATCGCCTTTGACCACTTCGTCTTTTTCAAAAATCACCTGATCTTTGTATGTTTTAAAGTCGATATCTTCCTTGTTGAGCATTTTTTTTATTTGCTCATCACGCTCAAGGGCATAAGGTTCATAATCGTGATTGGTATATACCGTGTCAATATCGTAATCCTTAACGAGTTGTTTCCATACAGTTTCGGGCTTACCGTAAAATAACGCTAGTGAACTGCCGTGGTCTTCCTGTAATTCGTTGCGCATTTTCTGAAGCGTATCGTAAATGAACGTTACGCGGGCATCGTCTTGCGGGAGTTCGTTTAAGATTTCCTTGTCAAAAATGAAAATAGGTAAAACCGGATGCGAGCCTTTTAATGCTTCTAAAAAACCTACATTATCATCTAGCCTTAGATCCCTGCGAAACCAAAATATTGAAACTGTACTCATAAATTATTTTTTAGGCTTTGTTAAGGCTTTAATATCCTTTAAGTCGGCCTCTAAATTAAAAATTTGTTCCTGTCGAAAGTCTTGTGGACTTGCTGCGGAGGTAATTTAGTGAATGTTTAGGGTAGACATTCCGCCATCAATACCAAGAATTTGACCGGTTACCCAGCTGCTTTCTTCACTGAGTAAAAATGCGGCCACCTTAGCAATATCCTGCGGTGTTCCCACACGTTTTAGCGGATGACGTTCATCCATCTTTTCTTTTTTCTTTTCATTGCCCAGTAGGCGAGAAGCCAGTGGTGTATCGGTCAGGCTGGGTGCGATCACGTTGACCCTATATTGGGGTGCATATTCTGCCGCAAGCGCTTTGGCGAAGCCTTCAATAGCTCCTTTTGCTGCTGCAACGCTGGTATGAAAAGGCATTCCCATTTTTACAGCTACTGTGCTGAAAAACACCAAACTTGCCTGATCTGATTTTTTCAAACGATCCTCAACTGCTTTTAACGATTTAATAAGTCCCATAAAGTTTAACTGAAGATCTTCGTTAAAGGTTTCTTCAGAAAGCATTTTAAAAGGCTTCAGATTAATAGAACCGGGACAGTATACAAATCCGTCTAAAACATCCGGAAGCGTTTCGGTGTCTAAAGCGTCCTGAGTTACATCATATTTGATATGCGTTACATTTTTGGGTAAATTTTCTTCAGTACGTGACGCAACATAAATCGTGTAGTCACTGTCTAAAGTTTCAATGATACTCTTTCCGATTCCGTGAGAGCCTCCAATAAGTAGTATATTCTTTTTCATAGCAATTTTAATTTAATATATCTTCTCTTGAAATGCCCTCTAAATTCCCTTGCGGTTTCGTGTAGGTACCAAATAGTTCTGTGAGTTTTTGTTCTCTGTATTCAAATATCTCCTGCAGTTTGGGTTTCACTAAAACAGGATGCACCAATTGTCCTAAGATCCCTGCCGGAACCTTATAATCCACAATATCTTCCATTTCTACACCTCCTGGAATTTCTTTTAAAAAGTGTTTGTGATGCCATAACGAATAGGGGCCAAAACGCTGCTCATCTACAAAATACTCCAGATGTTTTACGTGCGTGATCTCTGTCACCCACTTCGTATTGATACCCGCAATAGGCGTCACATTATACTGAATAATCTGACCCGGAAACATTGGGCGATCTGCGCCCGATAATATTTCAAAACCCATATAATCTGGTGTGATTACTTTTAGATTTTTAGGATCAGAAAGAAAACTCCACGCTTTTTCTAAGCTAATGGGCAGGTTTTGTTTGGTGTGTAAGGTGTAAATTTTCATAGCATTTCAAACTTTTCAATAAAACGGATTAGGAGTAAACTAGCTTCTAAACCGTTTCTATTGATTTTTAAGTAAATATAAAAGCTATTTTGTTTAACAAAAAGACTATTGAGTTAAACAAAAATTAAAGTTGATTTTAAAAGGTTCTTCGGAAATACTTCAATTTAAAATCCCATCAAAGATTTTTTGAGGTTGAAGCTTGTCAGGAACTGTAACTATTTTTCAATTAAAAGCCTCAAGGAATTGAACTTCCGGAAGCAATTTAGATTCAAAAAATAAACAAATCTTAAATTTTAAAACCGACTTAAATTGTAATTTGGTAGCTCTGGTTATAACGTTGTAATTCTATTTATTTTTTAAGTAAATTACAGGTTAATGAATTGAATTTAAACACACTACTAATTAATTGTTTTAAAATGAAAAAAATAATCCTTTCTTGCTTTCTAGCTTTGAGCGCTTTGACTCAGGCGCAAATTCAAACCCCGGCTGCGAGTGCTCACGCCACGTTGACCCAAACGGTGGGACTTACCGAGGTATCTGTAGACTACTCTAGACCTAATAGACGCGGCCGCGAGATCGTGGGTAACTTAGTTCCTTATGGAAAGATCTGGCGTACCGGTGCCAATGCAACAACAAAGTTTACGGTAGATAAACCTGTCCGTATCGCAGATAAAGAGTTGGCTGCAGGTACTTATAGTGTTTATACCGTTCCCGGTGAAGATATGTGGGAAGTAGTTTTTTATACTGATCACAGCAACCCGTTGATCACCGAGTTTGAGGATAGCAAAATCGCATTGCGTACCATGGTAGAACCCATTGAAATGCCTATGAATATGGAAACGTTTACCATAGTGATCGATGATGTTATGGCAGATAGCGCTGTAATGAGCTTTTTATGGGACAACACTATTGTACCGGTAAAATTCTCTGTGAATACAGATGCAGAAGTAATGGCCAATATTGAGCAAGCGCTTCAGGGGCCATCGGCGGGAGATTATTATAATGCAGCAGTGTATTACTTAAACAGTGGCAAAGATATTCAACAAGCAAAAATGTGGATGGATGAAGCGATGGCAAAAACCGAAACTCCGCGATTCTGGCAATTACGTCAGCAGTCTTTGATCTTAGCGAAAGCCGGAGATAAAAAGGGAGCTATTGAAGCGGCCAAGGCATCCTTAGCAGGAGCTAAAGCAGCAGGCAATGCTGATTACGTAAAAATGAATACCGATTCACTTAAAGAATGGGGTGGGATGTAAGCAACATCTAATGCTAATTATAAAAGCCGGGTAATCCCCGGCTTTTTTGTTGGTGCTATTTTCAGAATTATTTAGATTTCGCTCTGCGGTTTTTTAGAGTTGCTTTGAGTCAGTTTATGCGTACTGAAGGTTGATCAGCTCACGGACTTCATCTAGCGTACTGATGAGTAATCTACTGAAGGCGTAACTCATCAACGGACTCTCTTTTTTCTCCTGCCGAAGGAGTTCGGCAAAATGTTCGATTTCAAAATAGTAGCCTTTGCCGGTGTATGCAAAATCGTGTTCGATCTTAGTGCCTTCAAGAATTGTTGTTACCTTATCAGTTTGATGAAAACGGCTGTTTAAGATGAGCATTCCTTTTTCGCAAACAAGTGTTGCTGTGGTTGGGGTTTTCTTTAAAATACTAGAACTTAAAAAAGCTGAAATTCCGGAGTTGTATTTAAAGGTCATTTCGGTTTCTTCATCAACCCCTGTCTTTCCAATTTTGGCTTTTGCTTCGATATGATCCGGTTTTCCAAAAAGTGCAAGTGCGCAAAAAATAGGGTAAATGCCAATATCAAGCAGCGATCCGCCCCCTAGTGCTTTATTAAACAGGCGCCCTTCCGGGTTAAATTCGGCTTCAAAACAAAAATCGGCTGCTAGGGTTTTAACCGCGCCATAACGTCCGCTTTCCAATTCCTGCTGTACAAATTTAAAATGCGGCATAAAGCGCGTCCACAACGCTTCCATCAACAACGTATCATTGGCTTGAGCTGTTGTGATCATTTCTTCAACTTGTTCACGATTCATGGCAAAAGGCTTTTCGCACAAAACCGCCTTTTTATGCTGTAAACAAAGCAAGGTATCCTGATGGTGCCGGACGTGCGGAGTAGCGATATACACTGCATCTACATTAGGATCCTTTACCAGTTGCTCGTAGCTGTTGTAACATTGTGTGGCATTGTATTCAGCGCCAAAGTGATCTGCTTTTTCTTGAGAACGTGAGGCAACGGCATAAAGCACAGAGCCTTCAACCTGTTGCAAATCTGTGGCGAAGCTGTTGGCAATTTTTCCTAAGCCTAGGATTCCCCATCTAATGGTTTTCATAATATTGATTTTTTTCGTTAAGCGGCAGTCGTACCAGTTTTTGAGGTGCTTTGAACCAAAAGACTCCAAGCGATCACCGAAGCACAACCTACAACGTTGAGCCATAAATAAGGCAGTCTGATAATTTCAAATTTATCAAGACCAAACAATGCAAATACAATTAATTGGGTAACGATAGCACCAATAAATACTGCGCGCGATTTGATCTTTTTGATAAAGAATGCAGACATAAAAATCCCTAAAATGGTTCCATAGAACAGAGAACCAATGATGTTAACCAGCTGAATGAGATTATCAAAAAGGTTTGCCGTACACGCGATTAAAATGGCGAGAATCCCCCAACTGAGGGTAAACCATTTTGCAGCATCTACAAAGTGGGCTTCATCCCGATCCTCTTTAAGATTACGCCGGTAAAAGTCAACCGTTGTGGTTGCCGCCAGTGCATTAAGTTCTGAAGCAGTAGATGACATTGCAGCAGATAGAATAACCGCGAGCAGCAATCCAATCAATCCACGCGGAAGATTGTTGAGGATAAAATGAATGAATACATAGTCTTTGTCGTTAGTCTCCACATTTTTATCGGCAAGGCCAATGAGCATACGTCCCTGATCTCTCAATTTATTTTCCTCATTGTTGATATTTGCCAGTGCTGCTTTGGCGCTCACAGTGCTACCTGTTTGCGCGGTAACTTCTGCCTGAGGGTCAGTGGCCAACAGATGACTCAATTCTGATTTATCAGAACGTAATTCATTGAGCTTAACCTGTAAACCGTTGTATTCTTTTTCAAATGGAGTCCCGTGAACAGCTTTGGTTGCTGCAGGGTTAAAATTAAGCGGTGTTGGATTAAATTGATAAAATACAAAAACCATCACTCCAACCAGAAGAATAAAAAACTGCATTGGTACTTTTAAGAGTCCGTTAAAGATCATACCTAGCTGCATTTCGCGTAGTGATTTTCCGCTGAGGTAGCGCTGCACTTGGCTTTGGTCGGTTCCAAAATAGGAAAGCATTAAAAAAGTTCCGCCTAGAATTCCGCTCCAAAAAGTATATCTGTTTTCAAAATCAAAAGAAAAATCCAGCACGTTAAGCTTTCCGCTTGCGCCGGCAATTTCTAAGGCATTGTTAAAGTTGATGTCTTCAGGTAGGTAACTTATGATCAGAAAAAACGCAACGAACATTCCTGAGAAAATAATTCCCATTTGTTGTTTTTGGGTAACCGTTACGGCTTTTGTTCCGCCGGAAATCGTGTAAATAACCACGAGCAACCCGATGATGATGTTCAGCGTATTTAAATCCCATCCTAAGACCGCCGAAAGAATAATTGATGGCGCAAAGATTGTGATCCCTGCTGCCAACCCGCGAGATAACAAAAACAGCGCAGAAGCTAGGGAACGTACTCTAAGATCAAACCTGCTTTCAAGATATTCATAAGCCGTATAAACATTCAGCTTATAATAGATGGGAATAAAAAATATACAGATAATAATAATGGCGATGGGTAGCCCAAAATAGAATTGAACAAATCCCAGACCATCATTGTAGGCTTGTCCGGGAGTAGATAAAAATGTGATCGCACTGGCTTGAGTTGCCATTACTGAAAGCCCTACAGACCACCATTTAGACTCGTTACCACCGCGTATATAATCCTGCACATTGCGACGACCGCGGGTTCTGTAAACCCCATACAACACAATAAATGCGAGTGTAACTACCAGTACAATCCAGTCAATTGTTTGCATATTAAGCGGTGTAGTAATTCATTAATAAAAAGAACAGCACGATATAAACGGCATTCATCACCAAAACCAAGGTGTAATATTTTGACCAGCCTTCTTTTTTAGGTTGCATCATTGTTTTATTTTCTCGTTGTTTTTACCCACTGAAAGCATATTAGCAAACAATCTATATGCTCCGGAAACGCCAGCGGGAAGTTCTCTAAAAAAACTCAAACCCGTATAAATATAGTGACCTTTCCCGTATTTTGAGATGAGCAAGCTTCCCTCGCTGGGATCTTCGTTTTTATCGTGTATAGAAAGCACAGGCTTATACGCCTCATCATAGGTGTCAGGAAAATACAAACCGCGTTCTTGTACCCAACCTTCAAAGTCTTTGTCTGTGATCTTGTTGGGGTAATTTAAAATTTCGGCGTCAGGATCTAAAATAGTAACATCGGCAAATTCATCGGTTACACGATCGCTGCTTAAATGCAGTGGGTACGGACCTAAATTTTCAAAGCTAAAACCACGTGCGGTGTTGTATTGTACGACCATAGTTCCGCCGTTTTCAACATAGTTGAGTAAAATACGCTGTTTGTATTGTAGTTCTTCAACGACATTATAGGCGCGCACGCCCATCACCACCGCATCAAAATTCTTTAAATTTTCTGCAGTTATTTCTACCGGAGCGATTTCGGCAACTTGATACCCTATCTGACGCAAACTCTCTGGGATCACGTCACCTGCGCCGGCAATATAGCCGATGTAGCTGCCTTTTTTTGCAATATCCAGACGCACTAATTTGTTCTGTGATGGTAAAACCAAGGTTTGTAGCGGGATGTGATCGTAATCAATTTTTACGACCTTATCAGTAATTCGTTCACCATTAATGGTCAACTCAGGTTGTAATTCGCCTTCACTGGCATTTTTAGGCGGAGTGACGGTAAAGGATAGACTTTTAGTTTCTCCTTTTTGACTGATTTGTATTTTTTGTGGATCGCTTACTTTCCAATCTGCAGGAACATTTAAGGCAACGCTTGCTTCCAAATTATCAATAAAAGCAGTTACATCTGTTTGAATGATTTTTGGCTGCGCATCCGCGAAAATAATAACCGGGTCTTTTACTGCTACCGAAGCCTTTGGCACAATTTCAAAAGGTTCATAGACTTCGCCATCCACACGATCATTGTATTTGTAGACTAATTCAGTTGTGATTGGGATGCTAACACCATTCATAGTCAATTGAAAAACCGCTTTGAATTTTCGTGGTGTTTCGGGTAAACCTATCAGTTTTTGATCGTCTACATTGTACATTCCTACTGAGCCTTCTTCCGTTAGCCAATAGGCAGTGGTGAGCGCAGCATTTCCGGTATTGATATTCAAATCTGTTTTGAAGGTTTCATTTTGATCGAGATCAACAGCCGTCTTAAACTCCTTTTCTTCAGGAAGCAAGGTGATCTGCTCTAAGCGTATAGGAAAAGTGCTTCGGTTTATAGCTTCAACACTTACCACGATATTTTGCTGCGCAATGGCAGTCTGGGTGTGTGTAGCGGCTTCGAGGTACAAACCGGCACAAGCTTTTATAACTTCGGTAATTTGTTTGGTTTTTAAAGTGCGCCAATATGAATCTTCTAGTTTTGTAATCAAATCATAGGCTTTGATCAACTGCGGAAGGCTCGCTGACGGATTCTGAAAATCATAGTTCTTTTGAACATTCATCAAGATAGCACCGATAGCCGCTCCGCCCTGAACACGATTCCAGCTGGTATCAATTCCTTCAAAAAGATTTCCATTTGCCGGAAGATCTCCTTTTAGAAGTTCGAGGTACTCCACCTGTTCTCCGCGAGTTCCGGTATTACCAAAACCTTGTGATTTGTGCTGACTGCGACTCAATGCAGAAATCTCCGTATTGCTGAGTCCGTATGCAGGATAATAGCTTCCTACATCAACCGAAACCAGATTGCTTTTGTCTGCTGATTCAAATTTTTCACGGCTTCCATAAAACCACCAAGAGGTGTTAAAAAAAAGACGTTTAGGCTGCCAGGTGCTGGTCAAGTTTAGTTGCTCAGGAAATACATTGGGGTCGCCCACCTTATCAAAGGCAGCAACGCTCAGCATCGCAGAAAGCGTATGATGCCCGTGCGTGCTTCCGGGAGAACGATGATCAAAACGATTGATAATGATATCCGGCTGAAAATTGCGAATGGCCCAAACCACGTCCTTTAAAACTTCATCCTGCTCCCAGAAGGTTAATGTCTCCTCTGGATTCTTAGAATAGCCAAAATCATTTGCACGGGTAAAACGTTGTTCGCCGCCGTCGGTGCGGCGTGCTGCAAGCAGTTCTTGTGTACGAATCACTCCTAGAAGTTCTCTGATTTCCGGACCAATTAAATTCTGACCTCCATCGCCACGTGTAAGCGAAAGGTAACCCGTTCTTGCGTGAACCTCATTTGCGAGATACGAGATCATTGCGGTATTCTCATCATCGGGATGTGCCGCCAGATAAAGTGCGGTACCTAAAAAATTGAGACTTTTTATTTGCTCAAAAATTTCAGAAGAAGTGGGCTTTTTTGGCTTTTGAGCTTGTAATTGCAGCGAAATGCAGCATAGAAAAACGAATAAAAAGCGCATATTTTAGGATGTTTTGTAGTTGAAGGATCACGTTCAAAGATAGCTAAAACGCTACCTCTATACTTTGGTTTTCGGTTTGTTTAACAAAATACAAAACTTCAGTGGTATCGTAGAAATCCTTAGTTTTTTGCTGAAGTTGTATCAAAAATTACGCCGCAAGAAGCTTTTGAAGCAAATCGTATAATTTTTGTGTAGGTAAGCCCATAACGGTGTTATACGAACCTTCTAATTTCTGGAGGGCAATGTGGCCTATCCATTCTTGAATTCCGTATGCTCCGGCTTTGTCAAAAGGTTTATAAGTTTCAATATAATGCGCTATTTCAGCAGCGGCAAAGTCCCTAAAATACACCTTAGCAGAATCGTGTGTGACTAATTGCTGTTGCGCGGTAGTCACGCAAACAGAAGAGATTACCTCGTGATGCGTGCCGCTCAACAACTGAAGCATTTCTTTAGCTTCGATAGCATCTTTTGGCTTTCCTAAAGCACTATTGTTTTTAAAAACTAATGTGTCTCCTGTGATCAAAATTTCATCTGCGGCAAGTTGCGCACTAAAAGCTTCAGCCTTTTTCTTGGCGATATATTCAGCGATCTGTGCAGGCTGCATTCCGTCAGGGTAGCTTTCGTCAATAGGTTTTAATCTGATTTCAAAAGGAACTTCTAAAGATTTGAGCAGTTCTTGACGACGGGGCGATTGCGAGGCTAAGATGAGTTTTTTGTCGCGGAGTAAGTTTGCTAGCATAGGGGTTATTGTAATATATTCTTTCTATGAAATTCTAAGAATTCTATATTTGGTTGTTTGCGTGATGGTTGTAGGGGTAGATTGTTTAATGGTTCTATTTTATTTCTCAATTGTTCTGATAGATTTTTAATCTTTGGAGATAAAATAACTTTTAAGTCATTTGAGAAAGAGATATATCCTTGATCAAATAGTTTGTCGATTTCACAGTAAAGAGCAATCCCATTGGTGACATCGCCTCTTACATTTTTGTTTAATGACCAAGGTATAATGTGGCTTGCTACTAGAAGATTTTTTTCACTAATACCAGTTAGTGCGCATTTGTTATAAAAGTTCGAGAGGACACTTTTTCTAAATTTCGACTGTCCAATTCGTATGTTTATTTCAGCTCTTGCATTTTCTATAAAATAGTCTTCGTCTAAAATAAGCCTATTTTCTTTTAAAAGTTCCGCCGAATAATATTTCGATACGTCAACCGCATAATTTTTATTACTGTGCATCTGGAATGAGTGGTTGATGATTATAGCCGTCCAGCGATTTTGGTATTTACCAGTTGTTTGATGTTCTTTTGTAAATAAATGTCTTAACGACGAGAAAGGAATACAATAGTAATCATCCTCCATTTCTCTATCTGTCCAGATAACAATATTGAAATCTTCGAATTTGTTTGACAGTTGGGTTATTACAGATTCTTGAAATCCCACCCATTTATTTTTAGGATTACCTTTGAGAACATATGAATTGCCACCCTTATTCCAATTTTTTATATATAATGCTTTATTCATCTTTAATATTTTAAAGTAAGTGTAAGCACACCCAAAGATAGAATTCCCAGAAGCATAATAAACTTTAATAATTTTGAGAGAAAGCTGTAGTGTTTATGTTTTTCGGCATAGCGTGCTTTAATACAGAAGAACACTAAGGGTATGACAATCGCGATAACAAGATACGCGGAGATCCAGACGTTGGCTTGCAAGTACACATAAATATAACCCAGAACGGTAAAAATGTAGATCACAGCAATATATGCTGAAAGCTTTGCCGTGCGTTCTAAACCTAAAAGAATGGGTAACGACTGAATACCTGCTGCATAGTCGCCATTAGCGTCTTCGATATCTTTAATAATTTCCCGAAGAAAGTTGAGCATCAACGCAAATACTGCATAATCTTTTAGCACCGAAAGCGGATTGACAAGTTGTTGTTCGTTGCCCTGAAGTACGGGGATGGTATCAAAGACCATCACGATACCAATCGCCGAAGCCACAATTGCGCTTACGATAAGATTACCAATAAGCAGTACGCGCTTTAGAAAATTGGCATATACATAGAGTAGGGCAGAGATCAGTACAAAAAGCGTGGCAAAATTACCAAAGCCCATTCGGTAGCTTAAAAGAAATCCTAAACCTACGCCGCTGATATTTAAAACCAAATAATAATTGAAAGCACTATTTTGAGAAAAAGGTGCAGGGATAAAGGTTTTATTAGGCTTGTTAATACGGTCTATCGCCGCATCTTGAATGTCATTAATGATATATCCGGCAGCAGCGATGAATAGGGTCGCAAGACTAAGTATAAAAAAATTGAGATCAGAAAGTGCAGTAGGAAGATTAAGTGCTTTTAAAAAGCCATAATGCACCAAAATCTGTGTGAGTGCTATTAAAAGCAAGTTTTTATAACGTATAAATATGAAGAAGGTCAACGGTATGTTTTTGAAAAGCTTCAAATATAATAAAATCCCTTATGGACGATGCCAAAAGGGATTTTACATATTGTTGCATTTCAGCTAATCTTAGATAATTTGTCTAATAGGCGTAGACCGGCGTTATTAGCAAAACAGATTGCTACTTTTTACTAACGCTTCCTCCCGAACTCTCGTTAACCGCAACTTGTTGAGGTTCGCCCCAGTAATCAATATCTCCACCGCTGGAAGCATTTGTGGTGATTTCTTTTGAAACATAAGTGCGTATACTTCCTGCGCTAGAAGCTTCGGCATTGCAAAATTCAGCTTTAAGATCTTTTGCATTGATCGTAGCAGCAGAGCTTGCATCAAAGTCAAGACGCTGCGCCTGACCATTGAGGCTAAGTGTTCCGGCGCTGCTGGCGTCTGCTTCAACATCTCTGATATCTAAGCCTAATTTAACCGTAGCTGCGCTAGACACATCAAGATTGATCTTATCGCCGGTAAGCACCTCTGCTGCGGTTATATTAGAGGCGCTACTTGCTTTAATGGCTTCTAAAGGTTGTACATAAGTTACGTGAATGAGTCTTGAGCTTGCATTACCAATATTTGAGTTGTCTGTAGATTCAATACGTAAGGTGCTTCCTTCATAATGCACGTCAAGATATTCTAAAAGATTGTCGTCTACTTCGGCAACTACTTTATAGCTGCTGCCTTTTTCAAGTACCACATCCCAGCCGTTGCTGCTATGCACACGAGTAAAATCTTGGGTAAGATTAAGGTCTTGAGTAACTACGTTACCGTTACCTTCAATTTGTCCCATTTGCAAATTAAAATTGCAAGAAGTGAGCATTAGGGCGGCAAAACCGCTGATGAAAAGTTTAATTAATGTAGTCATAACTGTTGATTTTTGATTGATATTTCAATGGTTCCGTTAAAGGATACGATACTCTTTGAGTTTGCTTAGTTGATTGTGTCTAACACTTTTAAAACTGTATCGTTTTGAACTTCTGGTCGTACGGCAACCCCATCTTTTTTGGGCTTGGCTTCAGATTTATATTCATATACAGTTCCTGTTGTTAGCGTGTCTTGTTCAGCCTCATCAGCTTTCCATTGAGATTCTTCAATTTCCTCTAGTTCTTCGAGCTCCTCAATAGGTTCCTCGGGGCAATCAAGGCAGGTCAATTCAGCATTATTCATAAGTGTATGGTAACCCACGTGCTCATAATTTAATAGATCTGAATATCTGTTTCTGTGATAACTCTCGATGTTTTTATCTGTGAATAATACAGTTCCTTCAGGAATGGCAAGAATTAAATCTACTTCCTGACTGCGGTATTTATTTTTGATTCCGCTAATGAAATAGTTATCAAGAAGCAACGTGTTTCCGTCCATTTCAAAATGATAAACAATATTGGCAGCACGGTCTTGAGCGGCGTCATAAGAATTTCCTTGAGCAGACTTTCTTATCATAAGTTTTGCCTCAGGAGAGTCGCTTTTTTGAACACTTAAATTTACATCACGGTTATACAGTACTTTGTTTCCTTCGGAATCAGTACGAATTTTCCAGCTGTCGTTATGGTATTTATACGCGCCATATTGATTTTGCGTGATCATTTTTACGCTTAGGGTGTCACCGGCATTTATAGGAAGCACTTCGGAAACTACAGACTCGCCTTCAACTGCAGTAGCCATTCCTTGTCGTACACCTAAAACTGCAAGTGCCATTATCGCCACAAACCAAACACCAAGCATCGTTAATTTTGCAACGACAGGAATGCGTTTTAATGTATTTACTAAAATGCGCAGCCCGAGATAAAAGAGCATAAAAAATGGAATTCCCACTGCAAAAAAGGTTAGTAAACTCAACAACCATAGGGGAGCGCCCGAGGTGTTGACCATATCTACGTAATCTGCAATACTTCCATCAAGAAAATCTAACGTTCCTGCAGAGAAAAGGCCAACAAATAAACCAATAAGTGTTGAGCCACCTATAAGTACTAATAGAATACCTATAAACTTTACAAAGACTTTTAAGATAAACATGATGATCTTGCCCAGCGTACCGGCAAGGGAATTTGCTCCTTTACGAGCTTTGTTTCCATACTTAACATAGTCAACATTTTTAACAGAATCTGCAACGGTGTCAAATCCTTCTTTTACTTTACGCTGAATATTGTCTATGTTGACGGGCTTTCCCCGCATTTCCAATTTTTCGGCAGTGGTACGCGCTTCTGGAACAAAAATCCAGAAAGCCGCATAAATCAATATGAATCCGCCCCACGAAAATATGGTTAATAATACCAGAGCGATACGGATCCAAACAGCATCTATTTGTAAATAGTGGCCAAGACCTGTACATACACCACCAATCCACGAAGTATCTGTGTCGCGATACAGCTTTTTTGAAGATGATTTAGTGCTGTTATAAGTATTGTGTACTGGTTCGTCTTCAAAAAGTTCCTCGTCAATACGGTAATCTTCAGGTTGCCCCATTATATTGATCACTTCATCAACTTCGGTAATACCAATGACTTGACGTTCATTTTTAACACGTTCATTAAAGAGCTCGGCGATGCGGGCTTCAATATCCTGAATGATTTCTTCACGGCCTTGCGCGTCGGTAAAAGAGCGTTTTATCGCATCTAAATAGCGCTGCAATTTTGCATAGGCGTGCTCATCTACATGAAAGAAAAGGCCTGCGAGATTAATATTAACTGTCTTATTCATTGTTTTTTGATTTTTGAGTGGTTACCAGTTGAACGGCTTTCTGAAGGTCGTCCCAAGTTGATGATAGTTCATTTAAGAAGAGCTTTCCGGTTTCGGTTAAACCATAATATTTACGGGGTGGTCCGCTGGTTGATTCTTCCCAGCGATAACTCAATAAACCGGCATTTTTAAGTCTGGTAAGTAGGGGATAAATAGTACCTTCAACTACCAGCAACTTAGCGTCTTTAAGTGTGTCTAGTATTTCAGCTACATAAGCATCTTCATCCTTTAAAATAGAAAGAATGCAGTACTCCAGAACACCTTTACGCATCTGCGCCTTTGTGTTTTCAATCTTCATAGATTCTCATTGTTAAGCGATTAATAACTGTTCGTTTTTTGTCCACATAGTGGAATAATTAATTTGATTGTCTTGAGTGATTTTCACTCGGTATTAAAATGAACCTAGCTGACTTCAGTTGATGAGTCTGAAGCTGAATCTACAGTAGAAACAGAACGAGGTTTGAAAAAGTTTATAGTTAATGGGTACTTGTAGTCTTCACCGTTGCTGGCGCTCATCGCTGCAGAGATTACAGAAAAGAGGGTAACTACAAATAAAGCCAATAGTAATAGACCAAAGACTAAGGCTGTAATGATCAATCCGCTAGCGGCGGCATTGGGCAATACAAAATGGTCAAACTGAGTCTCGAGGTCAAAATAGCCTTGAGTGTCTACAATATTTATTATCTGATAAATAATAAAGGGTATGGAAATAAGAACAATACCTATTGCGTAGACAAAAGTGCTCATTTGAAAGTTAAGAGCACGTCTGCCGTGATTATCTACAAATATCGAATCACGCTTTAAAGCCGCCCAAATAAGTAGTGGCGCGATAAAATTTCCTAACGGAAATATAAATTGAGTAAATACAGATAAGTGAATAAATGTGGCCGTATTTTTTTGTCCGGTGGTTATGCTATTTTCCATTGCTTATTATTTTTTTATGCAAATATATATACAAAAGCAGGTATTTTGCATTACATAGTACTTAAATTTAACTATTTATTAACAAAATAAAAATTTAGCAAACTCATTTCTTAAGCCTATTTTTGAAAGAACCAATACTTTAATTATGGCACTTACCCCTAGTAAATTCAACAGTTTTATAATGTTTAAGCTTCCTTCTGCCTGGTTGTGCGGTGTGCGTGTGAAAGAGATTTCAGAAACTATGTGTAAGACGAGTGTTAAGCATAAATGGATTAATCAAAACCCATTCAACTCGATGTTTTGGGCAGTGCAAGGGATGGCTGCAGAGTTAAGTACAGGAGCGATGGTGATCAATCAAATTAAAGAAAGCGGTAAAAAGATCTCTATGCTTGTAGCCAACAATAAAGCTTCTTTTACCAAAAAAGCTACTGGCAAGATCATATTTACCTGTAATGACGGTCACAAAATCGCCGATGCGATTGAAAAGACAATTGCCACCGGAGAAGGGCAAACATTCTGGATGCAAAGTATAGGAATGAATGAAGATGGAGTAGTGGTAAGTACTTTTGATTTTGAATGGACGGTAAAGGTGAAGAGCTGACAAAAGTGCACGGCTGGTTTAAAGACTTTAGATTGCTTGTAACAATTTAATTGATTCACTTACGTATTAAGTAGTATCAATCAAATCAAAAAAATCAAATTACAATGACAGCACACGAAATAGATTACCAGATTTACGGCGAAGAAATGCAATACGTAGAGATTGAACTCGATCCTCAAGAGGGAGTTATCGCTGAAGCCGGCACGTTTATGATGATGGAAGACGGGATCAGGATGGAAACTATATTTGGTGATGGTTCTAAAAACGATTCTGGCTTACTAAATAAGATCTTTGGGGCAGGTAAACGGTTGCTTACCGGTGAGAGCATGTTTATGACGGTGTTCTATAATGATATTGTAGGGAAGAAAAAAGTGAGTTTTGCCTCACCGTATCCCGGTAAAATTATCCCTATTGATCTGACTAAAAATGGAGGAAGGTTTATCTGTCAAAAAGATGCATTCTTATGCGCTGCTAAAGGCGTGTCTATAGGAATTGAATTTTCAAGAAAACTAGGTCGCGGACTCTTTGGTGGAGAAGGGTTTATTATGCAAAAATTAGAAGGCGATGGGATGGCCTTTGTTCATGCTGGCGGAACAACTTATAAAAAAGAATTAGGTCTTGGCGAAAAACTAAAAGTCGATACCGGGTGTATCATTGGTTTCGACCACACGGTTAACTATGATATCGAGTTTGTTGGCGGGATTAAAAATACCATTTTTGGTGGGGAAGGAGTTTTCTTTGCAACCTTGACCGGGCCGGGAACGGTTTACATCCAGTCGTTACCTTTTAGCCGTTTAGCAAAACGCGTTTGGGCTGCTGCTCCACAAATGGGAGGTAAAGACAAAGGAGAAGGCAGTATCTTAGGAGGTTTAGGGGATTTGCTTGATGGGGATAATAGATTTTAACTTCTAGGAAAGCGGTAGGATTTTAAATTTTTAACATATTATTTTGATTTAAAGCCTTATTTTTAACGGAATTCCTAAAAAAACCTGTTTATAGCCCAAAATTACCTAACAAAAATTTTAACCTAAACTAATCAAATATGGCAAGAGCAATGTTTGAGTACACCAAAACTATTCTTAAAAAAGTAAGTTTTGACAGTGTACTTTTTTGCAAGGAACTACAAAAAGCAGCAAAGCGATTACTACCGTATGAAATTGAGGAATTGAAAGAATGGATCGAAGATTTGGTAAAAACAAATCCAGACCTTAATCAATGTATGATTTATCTCAACGCCTAGCACTAAATATTAAAAAAGCGACTCAATTTTGAGTCGCTTTTTTAATAACTAATAGTTTCTTTATTTTCTAAACGCTCCCTGCGTTTGCGGCAACGGACTAATAATTTGTACGTTTTGAAAGGTTATTGCTCCTTTAACCACCCCGGCAATTGTAGCGCGTAACGCTTCAATAATTTGCATTTTCAATTCGCTTTTATGATACAAGAGACTCACTTCCCGTGCGGGCGCCGGTTCTTTAAAGTGATGCAGATACTTTTTCTCCTCGTCTTTAATGTCTAAAGTATGCAAGTAGGGTAAAAGCGTCATACCAAGTCCTTCATTCGCTAGCCTTACTAAAGTTTCAAAACTTCCGCTCTCTAGTGAAA
Source organism: Leeuwenhoekiella palythoae (assembly GCF_020310025.1). GTDB lineage: Bacteria > Bacteroidota > Bacteroidia > Flavobacteriales > Flavobacteriaceae > Leeuwenhoekiella > Leeuwenhoekiella palythoae. The sequence continues at coordinate 307,135 of NZ_CP084318.1, read as the reverse complement.
AAGTCTCTTCTTCATAATTGCGATTGGTCTTGCATAGATTGACAACTCCATCTCTAAAACAGTGCCCATCTTCTAATAACAGCATGTCATTAAGATCTAAATCTGCGGTAGTTAATTTCTCTATGTTATGCAGTGCATGATTTGCAGGAACGTACGCAACAAAAGGCTCATAATATAAAGGACGCTCTTTTATATCTTCAAGCTGAAGCGGGGTAGCTGCGATTGCCGCATCAAGATGACCTTCGGCTAAACGTTCTACAATAGTGTCTGTAGGCAATTCTTCGATTTTCAGTTTAACCTTAGGATATCGGTTAATGAAATTTCGAAGAAACATAGGGAGTAAGGTGGGCATCACCGTTGGGATTACACCGAGTTTAAACTCACCACCAATAAAACCTTTTTGCTGGTCAACGATGTCAGAAATACGATTGGCCTCATTGACAATATTACGTGCCTGTGTAACGATTTTGCTTCCTATATCTGTAAGTTCGATAGGTTTTTTGCTTCGGTCAAAAATCAATATGTCCAGCTCATCTTCTAATTTCTGAATTTGCATACTTAGCGTAGGCTGCGTGACAAATGTCTTTTCCGCAGCCTTAGTAAAGTTTTGATTTTCGGCGACTGCCAAAACATATTTCAATTGTGTGATCGTCATAGTGTCTAATTATATTTCAAAAATAGGGCGACATATTGATTTTCTCTATATAATTATAAATGAATTTCAGACCATAATAGTTACCTGCCTTTTTTTAGAATCTAATTTCTAACTCCACAGGTTTTTCAGTCAATTCAAATTTACAATCCTCCCATCGTGGAGGTCCCATAGCCATGACATTATTCGATCCGCCGTATGCTTCGGTAGGCATTCCATTAGTTTCAAAATCCATTTTGCTGTTTCCGTTACTATCATGATAACATAAGATAGCGTAAGTGCCCAGCGGAACATCTTCAAAGGTCACAGTAGTCTTACCGTTGGTGATGTTGCTCTCTGCTGCTTTAATCGGAGCAGCTACCATAAAATTATCTTTAGAATAAAGTCCATAACCTACAATGCCTTTGTCGTTGGGGACATTATTAATAGTAACTGTGATAGAGCTCGTTTCTTGAGAGTAGCTGATTAAGCTGATAAAAGTCATTAATAGTACAACTGTTGTTTTCATGATTGTGATTTTAAATGAATACTGAAGCAAATGTAAAAGCGCTGTAGAATTATGAGTAAATAGAATTACCCAGTTGTCATATTATAATGATGAATTGTTTTTTAGACCTAAAAGCGTGAAAATATCCTAGCGGAAGAGTTTTGTTTTGTTATTTATTTTACTACCGAAGCATTCCAATTGCAGCAGAAAGAACTTTTTTAAAAAACTTTAAGAATGTAAAATGCTGTAAACAAGGTGTTACAAAATTATTTTAAAAATACTTTAAAAAAGTGCTTGTGGGGTTAGATAATCGTTCTATATTTGCGCCTCCAAAATCGGATATAAAAAACGGTTTTACGTTCATAGAAATATAGATCAAGTAAACAATCTTAAGGTAAGCTTATAGGTTGTTTATTGAAACAAATGTTCGCTTAGAGGTTGTTGATACCTTTTGGCGGGGCCAAAAAATAAAGTTTAAAAAAAGCTTGTTTTATAAAGGAAAAGGGTGGTATCTTTGCCTCCCGATTTTCGGCAAAAAGTCGGGTTAAGTTCTTTGTAAGATTTCATAAAAACGGCTTAAAAAAAACTTTAATTTTTATTTGTTTGGTAAGAAAAAAGGTTTGTATATTTGCAGCCGCTTTCACGGAGAGCAACGCACATTGAAAACGAGATGATTTGGTATCCCGATAGCTATCGGAGAGAGGTTCGATTCCTTAACATCTAACGATAAATGATCTTCTTTAATTAGGGGAGAAGTTAATTGACATATTGAATTGACAACGCGTTCCGATTTTACATCGGAATTGAATTAAAACTAGAACGACCATTTTGAGCTTCTGTTTCTACAGAGGTGATTAAATTTCCTTATATCGTGGAATATTATTTAAGATACTACGATGAAGAGTTTGATCCTGGCTCAGGATGAACGCTAGCGGCAGGCCTAACACATGCAAGTCGAACGGTAACAGGAATTAGCTTGCTAATTTGCTGACGAGTGGCGCACGGGTGCGTAACGCGTATGCAATCTGCCTTGTACTGGAGTATAGCCCAGGGAAACTTGGATTAATCCTCCATAGTCTATTGATATGGCATCGTATTAATAGTAAAGGTTACGGTACAAGATGAGCATGCGTCCTATTAGCTAGTAGGTGTGGTAACGGCACACCTAGGCAACGATAGGTAGGGGTCCTGAGAGGGAGATCCCCCACACTGGTACTGAGACACGGACCAGACTCCTACGGGAGGCAGCAGTGAGGAATATTGGACAATGGGCGGGAGCCTGATCCAGCCATGCCGCGTGCAGGAAGACTGCCCTATGGGTTGTAAACTGCTTTTATACGGGAAGAATAAGTGTTACGTGTAGCACGATGACGGTACCGTAAGAATAAGCACCGGCTAACTCCGTGCCAGCAGCCGCGGTAATACGGAGGGTGCAAGCGTTATCCGGAATCATTGGGTTTAAAGGGTCCGTAGGTGGACTAATAAGTCAGTGGTGAAAGTCTGCAGCTTAACTGTAGAATTGCCATTGATACTGTTAGTCTTGAATTGTTGTGAAGTAACTAGAATATGTAGTGTAGCGGTGAAATGCATAGATATTACATAGAATACCGATTGCGAAGGCAGGTTACTAACAATATATTGACACTGATGGACGAAAGCGTGGGGAGCGAACAGGATTAGATACCCTGGTAGTCCACGCCGTAAACGATGGTTACTAGCTGTCCGGCCTAATTGAGGGCTGGGTGGCCAAGCGAAAGTGATAAGTAACCCACCTGGGGAGTACGTTCGCAAGAATGAAACTCAAAGGAATTGACGGGGGCCCGCACAAGCGGTGGAGCATGTGGTTTAATTCGATGATACGCGAGGAACCTTACCAGGGCTTAAATGTAGTCTGACAGATTTGGAAACAGATTTTTCTTCGGACAGATTACAAGGTGCTGCATGGTTGTCGTCAGCTCGTGCCGTGAGGTGTCAGGTTAAGTCCTATAACGAGCGCAACCCCTGTTGTTAGTTGCCAGCGAGTAATGTCGGGAACTCTAGCAAGACTGCCGGTGCAAACCGTGAGGAAGGTGGGGATGACGTCAAATCATCACGGCCCTTACGTCCTGGGCCACACACGTGCTACAATGGTAGGTACAGAGAGCAGCCACGTCGCAAGGCGGAGCGAATCTATAAAACCTATCACAGTTCGGATCGGGGTCTGCAACTCGACCCCGTGAAGCTGGAATCGCTAGTAATCGCATATCAGCCATGATGCGGTGAATACGTTCCCGGGCCTTGTACACACCGCCCGTCAAGCCATGGAAGCTGGGGGTACCTGAAGTCCGTCACCGCAAGGAGCGGCCTAGGGTAAGACCGGTAACTGGGGCTAAGTCGTAACAAGGTAGCCGTACCGGAAGGTGCGGCTGGAACACCTCCTTTCTAGAGCTTTGCTGCATAGCAGTTAAAGACGCGACTATAAGGAAAGACGAAGTTTTAGTTTTAGTTGTCAATTCAAGATATTTTTCGGTTGATGATCCTGAGTAAAATCGGGATCATTCTTCTGATAAATAGGACAGTCTCATAGCTCAGCTGGTTAGAGCGCTACACTGATAATGTAGAGGTCGGCAGTTCGAGTCTGCCTGAGACTACTACACGCCAAAAAGGCGCGCAGTATATCCGCGAAGGCGGATGTCTTTAAGACTAAAGTCACAGACTTGGTTTTAGAGGAAGTTCATAAACAAATATTGAAGGAAATTCTAGAAGCTAAGAATTCTAATTCTAGTAAAATTCTGAATTCTAAATTCTGAATTTATCTGGGGGATTAGCTCAGCTGGCTAGAGCGCCTGCCTTGCACGCAGGAGGTCATCGGTTCGACTCCGATATTCTCCACCATTTTAATTTTGAATTCAAAATTTTGAATTTAGAATTGAATACAGTTCATTGACATATTGGGAAATAATAAGAATACGAGAGAAACAAATTTTATATAGTTAGTAATAACTAAGTTATATTATAGATAGAACTCATTAATAATACAAAAGGCCAAGGTAGCAATACCAAGGTCCTTATAAGAGCAAAAAGTACAATAAGCTAAATAAGGGCGTATGGGGAATGCCTAGGCTCTCAGAGGCGATGAAGGACGTGATAAGCTGCGAAAAGCTGCGGGGATTGGCACATACAAATTGATCCGCAGATATCCGAATGGGGCAACCCACTATACTGAAGGTATAGTATCCGTAAGGAGGTAAACCCGGAGAACTGAAACATCTAAGTACCCGGAGGAAGAGAAAACAATAGTGATTCCGATAGTAGCGGCGAGCGAACTCGGAATAGCCCAAACCGATTCTGTTACGGCAGGATCGGGGTTGTAGGACCACGACATTTTATGCGTAATGAATTAGAACACTTTGGAAAGAGTGGCCATAGACGGTGATAGCCCGGTATAGGTAAAGAGCGTTATAGATAGTGGTATCCTGAGTAGTGCGGGGCACGTGAAACCCTGTATGAATCTGGC